>CAWDHA010000009.1:0-206833 GCA_963801935.1 uncultured delta proteobacterium | reverse complement strand
TTTCACGACCACGCCGAGGTTGCGTTGCCACATGCCTCGAACCGCTTC
The DNA here is from genome assembly GCA_963801935.1 of uncultured delta proteobacterium. Classification (GTDB taxonomy): domain Bacteria; phylum Desulfobacterota; class Binatia; order UBA9968; family UBA9968; genus DATACQ01. Next base: position 206,785 of record CAWDHA010000009.1, on the reverse strand, counting down.
GGCGATCAGCTTGTGGTCCTCCTCGGTATTGTAAGCCAGTACCACCTGCTGGAATCCCTTGCCGTCGGGATAGCCGGCTTCGCGCAAAAGGCGGCGCGCTTCCACCGGATTGAACGGCAGGCCGATCTTGGAGTTGTGGGCGAGCATGCCGGGCGGGATCCAAGAAGCCGCGGAATTCGCCGCCATGCAAGATATCGGAAAACCTTGCGATCCATCGCCATTGCGAAGGCCTGGCGCACGCGCGGATCATGAAACGGCGGGCGATCGACTCGGAAACCGTGATCAGTAGCCTCTGAGCTGCGCCACGCGCTTAAGGCCGCGCTGCTCTGCCAGTCGCTCTCTCGAAGATCGGACTGCTGTGGTTATCAACAAAATCGAAGCTGGCCTTGTACATACATCGCCAGCGCCGTTGTTTTTTCATTGACCATGAACATGCGAACTTTGTCGATGGCCGGTTGCCGCGGAAGAAGCGCGGATTGGCGCTGAAGCTCGATCTCGTTTTCGTGCTTCCACGACGTCAGCAGGTAAGGCCCATTGGTGACCATGTTGCCGGCTCAGTCGAGCGCGTCGCGAATTTCGAATCACGTCCTGGCGCTGTGGGAAGGTCACTTCGAAGGTAATCAGGCAAGAAAATAGGAGGCCGGGTGGCGCAGTCGAACTTCTAGCTTGTAGTCCTCGATGGCGCGCACGCCGACCTCTGCCGCGAGGGATCTTACCCTCATGGTACTCCTGAGCATTGACCAGGTCGAAGAGAATATAGGCGTACTCGGCTGCCGTGCTGGGGTCGAGAAGCCGCTTCCAGGAGTACTCGAAATCCTCGGCGCGACGGGTTGCCGTCGCTCCATTGAACATCATCGCGCAGATGGAACATTATCTTCTACCGCCGTCGTGAAGCTTCCAGGTCTCTGGCGATGACCGGAGCAGGTTTGAGTTCTTCATCGAACTCGGTGAGGCCGACCATGAGGTTGGCGATCACGTCGAACGAAGACATGATCGGTGGCGAGAGACCAGTCGAGGCTCGGCGGTTCGGTGCCGAGATTGACCCGGAAATAATTGTCGGCGGCGCGCGCCAGCGCATCGGCGCTCGGCTTGACCGCCCGCCATCAAGCAGAGCATCGCCAGAGCAACGAACCGGTAAACTTCTTATCCAGCGATTTGACGGGTTTGCAGGTGACAATGGACGGCTTGCTTCGCGAGTGGTTTGCCCCTATGAGTAACGGATGCCGCAAGCTTCTGCAAGAAAGGCAACGTCATCGATGGACGCAAAAGAGATTTTGCAAAGCTATGTTTTGGTCGAGGGACACCGAGATGTTTATGAGCAGATCCATCGCGTGTCAGTCGGCGAGAAAGCGCCGCTCCGCGATGCCATCGCGCCGCGCTTGATCCGCGACGGCGTCAACGTTTGTGTCTACGCTATTTGCGGCGATTCCTATTCGCACTCGCAGAATACCGGCCGCTATTTAGAGACCGCGCTCGAGCAAATCGATCAATTCCTCGAGGAAGCGCCGCGCTCAGAGGGCATGATTCAAATGATCAAGACGCGCGGCGATTTGCCGGAGAAGGTCGAGCCCGGGACTGTCAAATTTTTACTGCACTTCGAAGGTTGTATGCCGCTCCGTGGCAGCATCCACAATCTCCGCAACTTTTATCGGCTTGGCCTGCGCTCGCTGCAACCGGTGTGGAATTTTCGCAACGAGCTCGGCGACGGCGTATGGGAAAACCGCACCGGTGGCGGGCTGACGAATTTCGGCGTCGAAGTCATAAAGGAGGCGAACCGGCTCGGCATGATCGTCGATCTGTCGCATATGAACCGCGAGGGTTTCTTCCAGGCCTTGGACGCGGCGAGCGCGCCGCTGCTGGTCAGCCATGCCAATGCTTGCGGTATGCTCGACAACCCGCGTAATCTCGGCGACGATCAGATCAAGGCGATCGCCGTCCAGGGTGGACTGGTGGGAATTCTGGCGCTGCCGGAACGGGTCGGCAAGGGCGAAGTGGCGGTCGAAGATCTGCTGAAGCATATGGATTACATGATCGATCTCGTCGGCATTGAGCACGTGGCGCTGGGCATGGACTTTGTGAAATACGACGGCCCGCGGACTTTAAAAGACCGCCACCATCCACTGCACAAGGATCCGCTGATCAAAGGTTTTGAAGAAATCGAAGATCTGCCGAACATGATCGAGGGCCTGCAAAAGCACGGCTATAACGAAGCAGACATCGGCTTGATCCTGGGCGGCAATTATCTCAGGGTGTTGAAGACGATCTTGCCCGAACAGTCGGTGATATAGCTGGCAGACGGCTGAAAAAGACCCATATGCCGATTGCCCTGAGCATCGTCGAAGGGTGCGCTTGAGCGATTTCGCGTCAACGTACAAGAGTACGCCTCCGCTCATCGCTCTGCGCGCGCCTCGCCTCTGGGGGTCTTTTGAGCAGTCTGTTGGTTCAGTTTCGTAGTGTCGATAGAATGAAACAATCCAGGAATCCCGGATTTTGCTTCGTTTCCTGCGGCTACCGCGCTGTGACGCCAAGAAATCGGATGCGTCATCCAGCGCGGTAAATTCACCATGCTCGTAGGCAGGTCCACTCCGCGCATCGACGGCGTCGAAAAAGTCACCGGCCAGGCAAAGTTTACAGGCGATCTTGGCTTTGCCAGTTTGCTCGAAGCCAAAGTGCTGCGCAGCCCCGTGCCGCACGCCGTCATTGAAGCTATCGACGCGAGCAAAGCGCTCGCCGTGCCCGGTGTCGTTGCGATTCTCACGCGCGACGATCTCCATGACCTAGATCCTTATTACGGCAATTGCCTGCGCGATCGCGCGGTCGTCGCCATCGAGCGCGTGCGTTTCGTCGGCGAGCCGGTGGCGGTGGTGGCCGCCGAAGAGGCGTCCGTCGCCGAAGCGGCCTTGGCGCTAATCGATGTCCGCTATCGAGAATTGCCGCGCGTCGCTGATATCGATGCTGCTCTCGCAGAGGGCGCTCCGCTGCTACATGAGACTCAGTCCGGGAGCGGCGAATTTCACGACGTCGCCGGCGTGGGCGAGGCGTTCGGCGGTAATATTTGCCATCGGGAAGGTTTTATCAAAGGTAACCCCGACCAGACTTTCGCCGAAGCCGATGAGATCATCGATCAGACCTTCGAGTTTCCGATGATCTATCAATATGCCATGGAGCCGCACACCGCCGTGGCGCAGGTAACGGCCGCTGGCGTTAAACTCTGGAGCTCGTCGGCTCATCCGTTTCTGGTGCGCTCCGAGCTGGCGCATATGTTCGGCTACTCGCATGCGCAGGTCGAAGTGGTCGTGCCGTTCCTCGGCGGCGCCTACGGCAGCAAGTCCTACTTTAAAATAGAGCCTCTGGTAGTGGCGATGGCGCGCAAGACCGGCGGGCGTCCGGTGCGGATCGCACAAACGGTCGGCGAATCTATGCTGACGACGCGGCGCCACTCGGCGCGCGTGCGCCTGCAGACGGGTATCAAACGCGACGGCACAGCGATCGCGCGCGCGGCGCAAGTATGGATGGACACCGGCGCCTACGCCGATAATGGCCCGCGGGTCGCCAAACGCGTGATCAGCCGCATGCTCGGCCCCTACAAGTTGGCACACTGCAAGGTCGATGTGCTGGCGCTCTATACCAACACGGTGCCGGCCGGCTCGATGCGCTCCATCGGCGGGCCGCAAACGATCTGGGCGCTGGAATCGCATATCGACAGCATCGCCGCGGTTTGCGGCATCGATCCCATCGAGTATCGCCTGCGCCATCTGCTCGGGCGCGGCGAGGTGCTGAAGCCCGGCGCCACGCCGCTCGACGCCGATTTGCGCCAGGGCACCTTAGCGGCAGCCGCAGCGCTTCAGCCGGACCGCGGCGGCGTCGCCGTCGGCGTCTCGGACTCCGAAGCGATGCCGGTATCGGTGGCCTTGGTGCGCTTGCTCGCGGATGGCAGTGTGATTCTGCTCGCGGGCACGACCGAGGTCGGCCAGGGCGCGCGCACGGTGCTCAGCCAGATCGTCGCGCACGAATTGGCGTTGCCGATCGACAGCATTACGATGCGCGGCACGGACACGTCGATGACGCCGTTTGACCGCTCCACCGGCGCAAGCCGTTCCACCACGGTGATGGGCAGCGCCGTCAAGGCCGCTGCCGAGGATTTGCGCCGGCAATTGATCGAAGCTGGCGCCGAGGTTTTCAAGGCGAGCGTGAGCGCCTTTACATGGCGCGACGGCGCGCTGTGGCTGGAAGGAAAGAGGTTTGACTACGGCCAAATCGTTAGCCGCTATTTTGCTATGCCGGGCGGCGAGCTGGTGGGCCGGGGGTACGTGCGCCCAGGTGGCGTTTTAGGCAATAGCTTTCCGCTATTTTGGGAAACCGGTATGGGTGGAGCTGATCTTTCGCTTGACAAAGAGACGGGCGCGATCACCGTCGAACGCTACGTGACGGTCGCTGACGTCGGCAAAGCCATCAATCCGCTCCAAGCAGAAGGCCAGGACGAGGGCGCCGCCATGCAGGGTTTGGGTCACACCCTGTTCGAATCATTACTTTACGATAATGGCCAGCCTGTGAACGCCAATCTAATCGACTATCGGGTGCCGCGGTTTACCGATTTGCCGGCGCATTTCGACTCGGTGGTCATAGAGAACCACGACGGGCCGGGCCCATACGGCGCCAAAGGAATGGGCGAGTCGGGCATCGTTTCTGTCGCGCCCGCCATCGGCAATGCCATCGCGCGCGCAACCGGCGTGCGTATCCGCGAGCTGCCGCTGACGCCCGAGCGCGTCTGGCGCGCGCTCAAAGAGGCCGGCCGGCGCTAGCCGAACAGCTCACAGCGCCCGGCGCAATCGAGGCACAGCCCGATAGGTTACCGCGGTTCGACTGGACGCCTGCACTTGGCGTGACGACGAATCGGCTGAAGGTGCCGCCGATATCGATGCCACTCTATACATTGGCGTTCAAGGTTCAAAGTTCAAGGTTCAACGTCGTTCCGGATATCGACGGGGAGGCGGAACTATTGAACATTGAACCTTGAACTTTGAACTTTCATGGGGGATTCTCGCTTCAATGCGCTTATGCGGCGACAAGGTGATCCAGATATCCAAGATCGAAGGAGGACTTTAATGAAACGAATGTTAGTTTCGCTGGTAGTGGCGCTTTTCTTATGCGCGATTGCTCCAGCCGAGAGCGCCGCGCGATTGATCGTCGGTCTTTCTTCGGTGAACGTGGCTTTCTTGCCGGTTTACGCCACCGAGGCCAGGGGGTTTTTTAAGGACGAGGGGCTCGATGTCCTGCTGGTGCTATTCAATGCCGGTTCAACCAACCTTCAGGCGCTCATGGGCGGCGACATTCAAATTATGGGCAGCGCTTTCGTCGAGACTTTGGGCGGGCGCGCGGCCGGCTTCGATGTCAAAAATTTTTGGGGCGTCTCCAACATCATGCCCTTTCAACTTTTTTCCCAGCCTGATTTCAAGTCGATGAAGCAGGCACCGGGCAAGCGCTTCGCCATCAGCCGCTTCGGCTCGCTGACCGACTTTTTGACGCGCGCGACTTTGCGCCATTTCGGCGTCGATGAGAAGCAAGTGACGATTTTACAAATCGGCAGCACGCCGGCGCGCTTTGCCGCATTGACCGCCAAGAGCGTCGATGGCTCGATCGTCTGGTTTCCGGTGACGGAGATCGCCAAGGCTCAGGGCTACAACAAACTCCTGGATTTGAAAGAAGTGTTTCCCGAGTGGCCCTATGAAACCTTTGCCGCGAGAGAATCATGGCTCAGCAAGGAACGCGAGCAAGTGACGAAATTTCTGCGCGCTTACCAACGCGGCGTCAGGTATGTGCGCGAAAATCGCGCGGACTCGATTCGTATTTTGCAGAAGTACGTTAAGATGGATCCGGCTTACGCGCCGGCGGGATACGATGAATACCGCGATTCTTTTCCGCTCGGTGGGCAAATCGCCGAGAAGGTCATTCCGCTGGTCATCGAACAGGAGTTCGAGAGCGGCAGGATCAAGAAAAAAGTTACACTGGCGGATATGATTGACCGCTCGTTCATGTCCGTGATAGGCGGAAAGTAAAAACAGCCCGAGGCATGAGGCGGCGCCTTTTTATGCTTGGCCATAATCGCAAAGGAGCTGATGGAGACCGTCGTATTCTGGTTCATAATCTTGTTTGCCGGGATAACCATCTATCGATTGGCGTCGCGGCGCATGGCTACACCCAGGGCCAGGGTCTCAGCCATGCTCAGACATTACCAGAGCTTTAATCGAACCGGACTTTCCGAAACGGAAGCTTTGTTTCGCATGGCTGCCAGCCGCAGCGGCTGGAAGGAGCTGCCGCACCGTTTTCTGCGTGAACTAATCGCCCGTCTGGGCAGCAAGGAAGAAGTAATAAGATTTGTGACTCTCGCCGAAGACCGCGGCGACGTTAACAAACGGTTTCCGAGCATCGCCAGAAAAATCGATCTCAATGAGGCGATGATGGAAGTGGCTTGTCTGTTGGCGTGTTTTGGTTATGAGCTCCAGCAAGAAGGTCGTCTGAAGGAAGCCGAGTTTGTCCAAAAACTGGCGCTGCCGCTCGGTCCCGAGTGCTACTTTACCAACCTGCCGTTGGCCGCGACCTATTACGAAACCGGCCGCTACGAGGACGCGCGCCGGTTGTTCGAGCGCGGTCTTGCGCAGCTTGAAAAATTTACCGTTGGCGGCGCCGCAGCGCTTTCCCCCGGCCGCTGTCTCGCGCCGGATGCGGAGCTTGGAAAGCTCCGCGGAATCTATCGCGGCAAGTACGACGCTTGTCTGAAAGCGTCAGGAGCGGCTCCCAGCTCTCTTCCTCCGTCGCGCGCCGCAGGCGAGGATGACGGAGGGGGTCGAACGGCTTGAACGACCCGAACGTTCGGAACGCAGCAGCGACAAGAAAATCAGCGCAGATATTCTGCGAGGTATTTAATTTCCGATTCCAGGAACGGGAAAGTCGGCATGACTTTGGTGTTGCGTTTCGGCGTGTAGCCGGGAGGATATTCCGTGCGCAGTACGCGGAATTTGACCAGCTCCGGCGCTGAGCCTTTCAGGGCAGGGCCAAGGGGGCCGTCCTTTGATGGATCGCTGTTATGACAGGCAACGCAATTTGTCAGATACACTGAGCGGCCGCGTTGCCAATCCGCATTCTTGGCGCTACCTGCGGATTCACCGGAATCGCCGCCGCAAGCGCACACGTTAAACGCTAAAAACAGAAGCACAGCTAATTTGGCTGGTTTATGCTTCACGCGGCCCCCGTTTCGCGCACCCCCACGCCGCTTCTCGATGTATATTGGCGCCATCACCGGCTCTGGATCAGTTTACCGCATTCCCAGCGATCCACCGCTTGGCCGGTAACGCTCAAGTCGCAGCCGCCTCGGTCATCAGCTCTGGCAAGGGGTTGAATGTTCGAGAAAGACAGGCTTGTATGTTAAATAATTTTATTGGTGCGAAAGAGGGGAGTCGAACCCCTACGGGAGTTACCCCACAGGATCCTGAATCCTGCGCGTCTACCAGTTCCGCCACTTTCGCGCCGGTGTGGTCCTTGAGATTTTTAGCCTGGGGTACGAAGGTTGTCAAGATAACGGAATAAATTTGAGGGTATCGCCGGCGTCGTTTTGAGCGAATGAGAATCCCCTCTAATCTTCTTTACACCAGAGAGTCTATTTCTCACATTTTAAGTTGTAAATTTTAGTTGTTGCGCAGTCGCGCCGCAACTCAGCGTTCAAGGGCTGGAAGCAACAACCCATGGAACTCGCAAAAGCTTATTCCCATAGAGACATCGAGGGCAAATGGTACAAGCACTGGTTGAAAATCGGCGCCTTCGCGCCTGCGGCCGGCGCGGCGCCGCCTTATTCGATCGTCATCCCACCGCCTAACGTCACCGGCTCGCTGCACATGGGCCACGCCCTGAACAACACGCTCCAGGATATCCTCGCGCGCTACAAACGGATGGATGGTTTCAAGGTCCTCTGGGTGCCGGGCACCGACCACGCCGGCATCGCCACGCAAAACGTCGTCGAGCGCCAGCTTGCCGAGCGCGGCTTAAGCCGCGGCCAATTAGGACGGGAGAAATTCATCGAACGGGTTTGGCAATGGAAGGCGGAGGCGGGCAACGCGATCCTTCATCAACTGAAAGCGCTCGGCGTGTCGTGCGACTGGCAGCACGAGCGTTTCACCATGGATGAAGGACTGTCGCGCGCGGTGCGCGAGGCTTTTGTCCGCTTGTGGGAAGACAAGCTGTTATACCGCGCCGAGCGGCTCATCAACTGGTGCCCGCGCTGCAAGACCGCCCTCGCCGACATCGAAGTGGTGCACGAGGAACGCGACGGCCAGCTCTGGCACATCCGCTATCCGCTGGCGGACGATCCGGCCCAGGCGTTGATCGTCGCCACTACGCGACCCGAAACCATGCTCGGCGATACTGCGGTGGCGGTGCATCCTGACGATGGCCGCTATCAGACTTTACACGGCAGAAAAATTCGTCTGCCGATCACCGGCCGGATCGTGCCGCTGATCACCGATGCCTATGTCGATAGGGAGTTCGGCACCGGCGCGCTCAAGATCACGCCGGGCCACGATTTCAACGATTACGAGATCGGCGAGCGCCATCAGTCTCGACAAGATCGCTATCTTCGACTGCGGACGCGCGCGTCGATGCCGGCGGATTCTTGGCGCGCGGCGAAAACGGCGCGTGGCTCGAGCGCTACCGCGGTAAGGACCGCTTCGAGGCGCGCCAGCTGGTCGCGGCTGAATTGCAAGAGCAGGGTTTGCTCGCAAAAGTCGAGGCGTATCGCCATGCGATCGGTCACTGCTATCGCTGCCAGACGGTCATCGAGCCTTACCTGACACCGCAATGGTTCGTCGACATCAAGCCACTGGCGGCGCCGGCCATGGCGGCCGTGCGCGACGGCAGTATCCGCATCATCCCCGAAGGCTGGAGCAATTCCTATTTCGCCTGGATGGAAAACATCAAGGACTGGTGCATCTCGCGGCAAATCTGGTGGGGTCACCAGATTCCCGCCTGGTACTGCGCGGCGTGCGATGCTCGGCATATTTTGCAAACCGGCGGCGGCCAGTCGATTCTTGTCCAAAGATGCGCGACCGATCGTCGGTCGCGAAAAACCCGCTCGCTGCCCGCGCTGCGGCGGCGCGGAATTGATCCAGGACCCCGACGTGCTCGATACCTGGTTTTCTTCCGCGCTGTGGCCCTTCTCCACGCTCGGCTGGCCCGAGACTACCGGCGATCTCAAAACTTTCTATCCGACTTCCGCTCTGGTCACCGGCTTTGACATTCTTTTTTTCTGGGTCGCGCGCATGATCATGATGGGCCTCAAATTCATGGACGACGTGCCGTTTCGCGATGTCTACATCCACGCCCTGGTGCGCGACGAGCAGGGCCAGAAAATGTCCAAGTCCAAGGGCAACGTCATCGATCCGCTCGACGTCATGGACGAATACGGCACGGATGCGTTCCGCTTTACTCTGGCCGCCATGGCCGCCATGGGACGCGACATCAAGCTCGCTGAAGAGCGCATCGCCGGTTATCAGAATTTCGTCAACAAGCTGTGGAACGCGGCGCGTTTCGTGCTGCTGCATGCGCCGCGCGGCGCCGCCGAGTTTGCCGGCGCGCCGTCGGCGCTCAGCGCTCAGCACCTGAGCTTTGCCGAGCGCTGGATTCGTTCGCGGCTCGCTGCGACGATCGCCGAAGCGCGCGCCGCCGTCGAGGCCTATCGCTTTAACGACTATGCCAACGTGCTTTATCAGTTTACCTGGCATGAGTTCTGTGACTGGTACATTGAGATGAGCAAGCCGGCGCTCAACGCGGCGGCTGCCGATGCGGCACAGAGCCGCCAGCTAATGGTAGAGCTCTTGCAACAGATTCTTCTTTTGCTCCATCCGATCATGCCGTTTGTCACCGAAGAAATCTGGCAGGCGTTGGACGGCAGCGGCAAGACGATGATGCTCGAAACCTACCCGCGCGCCGCCGAAACCTGGCGCGATCCGGCGGCCGAGAGCGAGATGGAATTCTTGATTGCCGCCATCCGCGCCGTGAGAAATCTTCGCACCGAGCTTAACTGCCCGCCGGGTAAAGAAGTGAAGGCGCTTTTTTACGGCACCGAGCGCGAGCTTGAGCAGTTGCGCGAGCATGCGCTTTACCTGCGGTTGCTGGCGCGAATCGGCGCCGCCGAGTATTTCGAGGAGGGCGAGCGTCCAGAGGGAGCGGCCGCGGCGATCGTCGGCAGCACTGAAATTTATTTGCCGCTGGACGATTCGATCAATCTTGCCGAAGAGCATGGCCGGCTCAGTAAAGAAGCAGGCAAAATTTCCGAGGAGCTCGGGCGAGTTCAGAAGAAACTCGGCAACAGCGATTTCCTCAGCAAGGCCAAGCATGAGGTCGTGCAGAAGGAGCGCGACAAAGCGCAGCAGTTCGAAGACAAACTGCGCGCGCTCAATCTGAACATCGCGCGCATCGAGGAACTCAGAGCAGGGAGGCATTGAGATCCATGGACATTCTCGTCACGCCGCAAATCGAGCGGTTGATTCGCGACTCGCTGGATGAAGACATCGGTCCCGGCGATCTCGCCACCATGGCGACCATCGCCGCAGGCGCTCGCGGCACCGGCTTGTTTCGCGCAAAAAAAGACGGCGTGGTGGCGGGACTGGTGCTGCTCGAGCGTATTTTTTATTTCATCGATCCGAAGGTTAACGTCAATCTTTTGAGCAGCGACGGCGACGCCGTGAAGTCCGGGACGGTGGTCGCTGAAGCTCTGGGGCCGGTGCGCGCGCTGCTCCTGGCGGAACGGACGGCGCTCAATTTTCTGCAGCGCCTTTCCGGCACGGCGACCTTGACGCGTAAGTATGTCGAAGCGGTCAAAGGATTTCCCTGTAAGGTGCTGGATACGCGAAAGACCACCCCGGGGTTGCGCACCTTGGAGAAATACGCCGTGCGCCTGGGCGGCGGCATGAATCATCGCATCGGTCTCTACGATGCGGCACTGGTCAAGGACAATCATATCGAAGCCACCGGCTCCATCGCCGGCGCGGTCAAAGCCGTAAGGCGCCATGCGCCTTTCATGGCGAAAATCGAAGTCGAAGCCGCTAGTTTTCAGCAGGTGCAGGAAGCCATCGACGCCGGCGCCGACGTGATCATGCTCGACAATATGACGATCGCTCAAATGGCCGAGGCGGTGCGCCTGGTCAACAAGCGCGCCTGGGTGGAAGCGTCCGGCGGGATCACCCTCGAAACCATTCGCCAGGTGGCGGAAACCGGTGTTGATTTCATCTCTTCAGGAGCGCTGACCCATTCGGCGCCGGTGGTGGATTTCAACATGAAGATCACTTTGAATCCGGGCGCATGAAATGACTGTCTCTTTATCACGATGCGCTTGTGCTGCCCCCACCTCTTTCCTCGCCCGCAGAAGCGGGGAAGGATGAAGGAGGGGATGTTGCGCCATGAGTGATCCACGTGGCGAGCTGCGCATCGCCGCTGTCGAAGCAGGCCTGGGCACGAAAAGGCTCTGCACCCGTCTTTATTATTTCCCCGAACTGGACTCGACCAACAACTATGCCCGCGCCCTCGCCGAGGGCGGCGCGCCGGAGGGCGTGATTGTCATCGCCGAGCAGCAGACCCAGGGACGCGGGCGTCTGGCGCGGCGCTGGCTGTCACCGCCCGGCGTCAATCTCTATTGTTCGATCATTCTTCGCCCGACTCTGGCGCCGGCGCGCGCGCCCCAGATCACTTTGATGGCCGCGGTGGCGTTGACCGAGGCAATCGCCGCTTTCAGCCCGGTGCCTGCCGCGATTAAGTGGCCCAATGATATTTTGGCCGGGGGTAAGAAACTCGCCGGAGTGCTCACCGAGGCGGTCGCCGATGCACGCCAGGTCCAATGGGTCATTTTGGGCATTGGCGTCAATCTCAACTACACGCTCCAAACGATGCCGCAAGAGATTCGCGAGCGCGCCACTTCGCTGTCGATCCTCGCAGGTCGCAGGATCAGTCGAGAAGACTTCCTGAGACGATTGATTCAGGACCTTGACAGATGCTATGCAATTCTCGAAGACCAGGGCTTCCCGGCATTGGCACCGAAGTGGGACGCGCGTTTCGATTTGAGGGGGCGTAACGTGCGCGTCGACATGACCGATCGAAGCATGGTCGGTCGCGCGCTGGGTATCGACCCGGACGGGCTGTTGATCATCGAGAGCTCCGGCAGGCTCGAACGGATTGTCGCCGGGGACGTGATTGCGCTGGATGAGTAAAACTTAAACATGCTACTGGCCATCGACATTGGCAACACCAACATCGTTCTCGGTCTTTATCAGGGTAAGAAGCTCATCACTCACTGGCGCCTGGCGACGCAATCGGAGCGCACCGCCGACGAATACGGCGTGCTGATCGCCCAGCTCATCGCCGCAGATGGATACCGCTCGGATCAGATCAGCGCCATCATCGCTTCTTGCGTCGTGCCGCCGATGCTGACGACCACCCAGGAGCTCGCGCGCAAGATTTTCAAGCTCGAGCCGTTGATTGTCGGCCCCGGCATCAAGACCGGCATGCCGATTCTCTACGAGAGTCCCAAGGACGTCGGCGCCGACCGCATCGTCAACGGCGTCGCCGCCTACGAGAAGTACCACGATACTTGTATCATCGTCGATTTCGGCACCGCCACAACCATCGATCTTATTTCCAAGCGAGGTGAATACGTCGGCGGCGCCATCGCGCCGGGTCTTTCGATTGCTTTGGAAGCACTGGTGCAGCGCGCTTCCAAGTTGCCGCGCATAGAAATTGTCAGGCCCAAGGAAGTCGTCGGAAAAAACACGGTAAGCTCGATTCAGGCGGGCATCTTCTTCGGCTATGCCGGACTGGTGGACGGCATCGTGCAGCGCATCCAGACCGAGTATGGCGCGGCATCGAAGGTCGTGGCTACGGGCGGTTTGGCGGCGCTCATCGCCTCGGAATGTTCAACCATCGGCGAGGTGGACGATTTTTTGACTCTCGACGGGCTGAGAATCATCCATGAACGTAACGCCTTAAGAGAGGTGCCGGTAAGAGCGCAGAAATAATCTAAGCGGAAGGGAATGCCAAAATCATGGCTATAGCGGAACTCGATAAACTTCGCAATGTCGGTATTTTGGGTCAGGGAGGTTCGGGCAAGACCTCGCTCGGCGAAGCGCTGCTGTTCGGCGCGGGGGCGACTCAACGGCTTGGACGGGTTCTGGACGGCACCTCGGTATTCGATCATGAACCGGAAGAGGTCAAGCATCACGTTTCAATCTCCAGCGCATTCCATTCCTTGAATTGGACCAGACATCCGATGATCCTGGTGGATACCCCGGGATACGCGGCATTTCTGGCGGACTCGGTCAATTGCCTGCGCGCTTTCGGCGGCGCCATCTTCGTGCTCAATCCTATGGTCGGCTTGCGGGTCGAGTCTGAACGCTTGTGGAACGCCGCCAACGAGCACGGCATCAGCCGCCTGTTGTTCGTTAATAAAATGGACCACGAGCCGGCCAACGCGCACGAACGCGTCAAAGGCTTGCTCGAGACTCTGGATGCCAAGGGAGTTTCACTGCAGCTGCCGATCGGCGCTGAAGCTGAGTTTAGAGGCGTCGTCGATCTGCTGTCGATGAAGGCCTATCGTCTACGAAGGCGACGGCGGCAAAAGTTCCGAGTCGGAAATCCCCGACGATCTCAAAGAAGCGGCGGAAAAACTGCGCCTCGAGCTTTTGGAAGCGATGTCGGAGACCGACGACGCGCTTTTGGAAAAATATTTGGACGGCCAGGAGCCAGCGCCGGATGAGTTGAAACGGGCGCTGCGCAACGCCACTTTGGCGCGCAAAATTTTTCCGATCCTGTATGGCTCGTCAACCCGGCAAATCGGTATCGACCGCTTGCTCGACGCGGTCAGAGATTACTTGCCGTCACCGGTCGACGAAGGCGAAACCGAGGGGAAACATCCCGCCAACGACGACGTGGAAACGCGCAAGCACGATCTCAACGCGCCGTTTTCCGCTTATGTATTCAAAACCATCAGCGATCCTTTCGCCGGCAAACTATCGGTGATGCGGGTCGTGTCGGGAAGGCTCGGTGCCGACGGCGCGTGTTACAATTCGACCAAGCAGAGCCGCGAAAAGATCGGTCACATGTTCCGCCTCGAAGGGAAAAAACAAGAAGGCGTCGAAAGAAGTCGTCGGTCGGCGATATCGTCGCCGCGGCCAAACTCAAGGACAGTCACCACCGGCGATACCCTGTGCGACGAGAAGGCGCCGATCCAGTTCGACGGCCCGGCGCATTTCTCGCCGGTGATTTCCTTCGCTCTGGAACCGAAGACCAAAGCCGATGAAGAGAAAGTGCCCCAGGGTCTGCATCGCATGATGGAGGAGGATCCGACCATCGACGCTGCACCGCGACGAGGAAACGCGCGACTTTATTCTGTCCGGCATGGGCCAGCAGCATATCGAGATCATCGTCGAGAAGCTGAAGCGCAAATATAGCGCCGAAGTGGTGCTCAAGGCGCCCAAGGTGCCCTACAAAGAAACCATTCGCGGCAGCGCCAGCGCCCAGGGCAAGCTCAAAAAGCAACCGGCGGGCGCGGCCAGTTCGGCGATACCTGGATCAAGGTCGAACCGCTGCCGCACGGCGCCGGTTTCGAGTTCGTCGATAAAATCGTCGGCGGCGCGATTCCGCGCAATTATATTCCGGCGGTGGAAAAGGGCGATGCAGAGAAGCGATGGCCATCGGCTATCTCGCCGGTTATCCGATGGTCGATGTGCGCGTGACGCTGTACGACGGCTCCTATCATGACGTCGATTCCTCGGATATGGCGTTCAAGATCGCCGCGTCGATGGGATTCAAGAATGCCGTGGAAAAAGCCAAACCGGTGCTGCTCGAACCGATCATGAACATGGAAGTGACCGTTCCCGATGAATGCATGGGCGATGTCATCGGCGATCTAAACAGCCGGCGCGGCAAGGTCCTCGGCATGGACACCAAGGGCCATACTCAGGTGATCAAGTCCAGGGTGCCGATGGCCGAAGTCTTGAAGTACGCGCCCGATCTGCGCTCGATCACCAGCGGGCGCGGCGAATTTCACATGGAGTTTTCCCATTACGAAGAGCTGCCGGCGCATCTGGCGGAAAAGGTGATCAAGGAAGCCAAGGCGCGCAAAGCGGCCGAACAGAACGGCGAGCATAAGGTCTGATCGGGCGGCGTCGCATGGAGCCGTCCTTCGATCAGTTCAACGCCGCGTTGCTTTACTGCAACAAGTGCGGCAAAGCGATGCCCGTGCGCCAACGACTTGTTGCTCGTGCTGCCCGACGGCGAGCTTTACGACTACACCTGCCAGGGCTGCAACAGTTCGGTCGGATCGAAGACCGAAAAGACGGGCATCGATGCCGCGACCGAAGCCGGCAGATCGAAATCAGGAGGATTCTGAATCATGGCGGTGATCGATGCCGACGCGCATGTCTTGGAGACCGAACATACCTGGGATTATATGCTGGAGTCGGAGCGCGACATGCGGCCGCGCATCGTGCCGACGCCCAACGATGCGATTTCCGGCGGCGAGTCCTGGCTGGTGGACGGGACCTATATCGGCAAGGCGCGCAACGTCGGCCACGACACCTCGCGCGAGCGCGCGCGAGATGGAAGACATCAAAGCGCGTCTCAAGCACATGGACGAGCTCGACATCGACGTCCAGGTGCTCTATCCGACGATTTTTCTGCGGCCGTTTACGCGCCGGCCGGAGGTCGAGCTGGCGGTGACGCGCAGCTACAACCGCTGGCTGATCGATATCTGGAAAGCAGGCGCCGGAGCGCCTGCGCTGGGTCGCGGTGTTGCCGCTCTTGATCGATGGACAAGGCCATCGAAGAAGCGCGCTTTGCCAAGGAGAACGGCGCCTGCGGCATTTTTATGCGCGGCCTGGAAGGCGACAAGCACATCAGCGATCCGCATTTTTTTCCGATCTACGAGGAAGCCGGCAGGCTCGATCTGCCGATCTGCGTGCATTCCGCCACCGGCAGCTTCGTCGGTGCATGACTATTTTCTCAACGAGTGCGGCTTCAACAAATTCAAACTCGCGGTGGTCGGGTCCTTTCACTCGCTGATCTTCAACAAGATTCCGGAAAAATTTCCCAAGACCACGCTGGTCGTTCATCGAAGTCAGCTCGCAGTGGGTGCCCTACGCGATCCACGACTACGCGCGGCGCTTCGAGCGCAGCGGCGCCAAGGTCGACAAGACCGAGGTGCTGCGCAAGAACAAGATCTGGGTGACCTGCCAGACCGACGACGATCTGCCCTATGTGCTCAAGTATGCCGGCGACGACATGCTGGTCATCGGCACGGACTACGGCCACAACGACACGTCGTCGGAGATTCTCGCGCTGCGCAAGCTCAGGGAAGACGGCGCCGTGCCGACGCCGGTGGTCAACAAGATCCTCGACGACAACGCGCGGGCGCTGTACGGCCTATAGGATTCGGTTCATGTTCAGGTTCTAAGTTGGGAGACTGAACTGAACTTGAGACATTGAACCTGGAACGTGACTATTATGATCATCGATTTTCAAGCTCACGTATTTCCCGAATCCTATCTCGCCGAGATGAAGCGCCTGGACGGCGCGGTGATTCTCGAAGAGCCCGATCCGCACAGCGGCATGCGGTATTTTTACGATAAGAAGCTCAAGTGCCGGATCAACACCGCAACCTTTCAGGGCCAGGACATCGAGCGCCGGCTCGCAGCACATGGACCAGCTTGGGCATCGATATTCACGTGCTGACGATTCCCGCGCCGGGCGCCGACCGCTTCGAAGGCGAAGACGCGATCGAGATCGCGCGCGTCGCCAACGATGCGATTGCGGCCATTGCGCGCACAGCATCCGAAGCGCTTCATCGGTTTTTTTACCTTGCCGACCTGCGACGTGCAAGCTTCGCTCGATGAGCTGGAACGCTCGGTCAACGAACTCGGGCTGCGCGGCTTCGGCTGTTTCGCCAACTTGAACGGCCAGGCGCTGGACCGTGAGGATCTGTTTCCGATCTACGAACGGCTGGCCAAGTACAAATTGCCGGTCTACATCCATCCCACCGCGCCGCTCGCCACCGAGGCGGTGGGTATCGATATCATGCCGACCTTGATCTTCGGCTGGGCCTTCGACAGCACGGTGGCGATGACGCGTTTGGTCTATGGCCGAGTGCTCGAGCGTTTTCCGGAAATCAACTGGGTGGTCGCCGACGTCGGCGGCGTGCTGGCGTTCTTCGCCCAGCGCGCGATCAATATTTACTCCGGCCGCACCGACGAGATTCGCCACAAGTACGGCCTCAAGGAAAATCCGCTGGATTCCTTCCGGCGCTTTTACGTCGACACCGCGGATCATCCGGCATCGACCTTGCGCTGCGTCAAAGATTTCTTCGGGCCCGATCGCATGGTTCTGGGAACGAACTACCCGTACGGCCCGGAAGAGGGCTGCGTGCTGGTCAAGAATAGTCTCAAGGCGATCGATGGCCTCGAATTGAATGCGACCGACAAGGAAAAAATCCTCGGCGGCAACGCCGCGCGAATTCTTGGAATAGGAGCGGCATGAAATTTTACCAAAGCAGCGCGGCCGGTGATCATGAGCCAAAACGGCATGGTCTCGTCAGGCCACGCGCTGGCGTCGTTAGCCGGCGTGAAGAGTCTTGCAGGAGGGCGGCAACGCCGTCGATGCCGTGCTCGCGGCGGCGTTTGTCTCGGCGGTGGTCAAGCCCGAAACCAGCGGGCCGGGCGGCGATCTGTTCGCTTTGGTGTTGATGAAAAAGACCGGCAAGGTCGAGGCGCTCAACTCCAGCGGTCCGGCGCCGGCGCAAGGCGACCATCGACTATTTTCACGACCGTGGTTTGAAGAGCATACCGCAGTTTGGCCCGCTGAGCATCGCCGTGCCCGGCGCGGTCGACGGTTGGCTGGAGCTGCACCAGAAGATACGGCAGCCAAGAGCTGGGCCGGTTGACGGCGGATGCGGTCCGCATCGCCCGCAAGGGCTTTCCGATCTCTCAGGAGTTCGCCGAAGCGATCGATGAATTCAGCGCCGAGCTTTCCGTGGGTGGATCGCTTTTATCGCCAGCCGCTCGGCATGCCGCAAGCCCGGCAAATTGCTCGTCGCAAAAAGGTCTGGCCGACGTGCTTGGAAAAAATCGCGCTCACAAGGGCGCGACGGCTTTTATGCCGGCGAAGTCGCCGGACAAGATCTGCGCGACCATCAAAGCCGAGGGCGGCATTCTCGCCGAAGAAGATTTGCGGAGCGTCGGTGGCCAGTGGCTCGAGCCGTTGCAGCTCGACGTTATCGCGACACGATGGTCTACGAGCAGCCGCCGGTATCCCAGGGTTTTATGGTGCTCGAGATGCTCAACATCGCCGAAGGCTGGCCTATTCACGACGGCAAGATGAGCCGGGCGGAGATGATTCACTATCAGGTCGCGGCGAAAAAACTCGCCTTCGAGGACCGCATCCGTTATCTCGACGATCCGGCGTTCGGCGATCCGAAAATCGCCATGCTGATTTCCAAAGAATATGCCGCCAAACGGCGCGAACTGGTCGATGAAATTCTTGAACCGACCGGCGCCGGCGGTGGCCAACCAGAGCAGCGATACGACTTATCTATGCGCCGCCGACCGCGACGGCAACGCGATTTCGTTCATTCAAAGCGTGTTCGCGCCCTTCGGCTCGCGAGTAATCGGCGGCGAGACCGGCGTGATCATGAACAATCGTCTGTGTAGCTTCGGCCTCGATCCGGCTAAAGCGAATTCGCTCAAGCCCGGCAAGCGTCCGGCGCACACGCTCAACACCTACATGGTCTTCCAGGGCGATGAAGTCTTCGCCGCCGGCGGCAGTCCGGGCGCGGACGAACAACCGCAGACCAATTTCCAGATCATTCACGATCTGGTGGATCTGGAAATGGATCCGCAGAGCGCCGTGGAGGCGCCGCGTTGGAGTCACCAGCCCGGTACGCCGCCGCGTGACCAGCTTCCCGAGGCGCTGCGCATGGAGGAAGGCTATGATGCCGCGACCCTCGACGGCTTGCGCAAGAGAGGCCATCAAATTTCGGTCGTCGACCGCTGGTCCTTCGGCAGCGCCAAAGTGATCGTGCGCGATCGCGAAAACGGCTGCTGGCTCGGCGGCGCCGATCCGCGCCGCGTGGCTTACGCGCTCGGCTACTAGGCAGCAGGTTTCGGGGTTCGCGGTTTCGTGTTTCAACTCGAAACGCTAGACTCGAAACTGCGCAAGCGCATATGAGTATTTCGAGCGGCCCGCGAAAGAGCAACCGACGTGAAATGTAGTTTGTTCACCGAGATTCAATGCCCGGAGGGTTCGTCACCGGCGGCCCGGCTCGAAGAATTCATGGAGCAAGCCGAGCTGGCGGACCGGCTGGGTTTCCGCGGCTACTGGCTGGCTGAGATACACTGCCAGCCGAAATTTTCGTTGATCTCGGCGCCTTACGTAGTCTTGGGCGCCGTGGCGCAACGCACGCAGCGCCTGCGTCTCGGCGTCGCCGTCAACACCTTGCCGATCCATCATCCGGTAGATCTCGCCGAGCAGGCGGCGATGCTTGATCTCGTCAGCGGCGGCCGTATGGATTTTGCCGCCGGCGGCGGCCATCCCCACAGCCGCGCCTACGAATGCTTCGGCGCCGATCACAAATCCACCCATGAGATCATGGCGGAAGGCATCGAGATCATTCGCAAGGCCTGGACTGAAGAAAAGCTTGTCTACGACGGCAAGTTTTTTCAAATTCCTGAGGTGGTGGTCAATCCCAAACCTGTGCAAAAACCGCCACCGCCGTTCTATATGGCGACGAGTTCTATTGACGGCGTGGAAGTCGCGGCGCGGCTGGGCCTCAATCTTTTTCTTCCCATTCATACGCGCACGCCGGAACAGGTAGCCGAATACGCGACCGCGTATTGGTACGGTCTTGCGACCCATAACTATGAGCGTCACGGCAAAGAACTGGGCTTGTTGGTGCCAATGCACCTCGCCAGAACTGGCAGCCGAGGCGCGCGCCCGCGCCCAGGCCGGGGATCATGAGCTACTTCAAGACGATTCTAGATTTGCGTCTGGATTATACCGAATGGCTTGACCGGCGCGGCGTAGACTTGCCGTCGCGCTTGCGCACCGCCGCGGGCGCAACGGTGAGCTATGAAACTGTCTGCGAGCGTCACGCGGTGGTCGGAGATTCGGCATCGGCCGTGGAAACTCTACGCCGGCTTACGAAGAAGACCGCGGCCGGGCACATGCTGGTGTGGATGAACATCGGCAGTATGGCGCACGCGCTGGTCAAAGAATCGATGGAGCAATTCGCAGCGGAGGTGATGCCGAAATTGTAGGGCGATCAATCAGCGATAGAGAATAGGCGGAGGACGACGGCGGGAGATGCGCGTGATTGTTTTCACCTTGAACCTATTGGACGGAGCGCAGCGGTTGAACGGCTTGAACGTTTTTGAACCAGGAGAAAGCAATGGAAGAATTGACTGAACAGAAATGCGTCGCCTGCCGCGCCGGCGCGCCGGCGGTGACGGCGGCGGAAATCGCTTCATTGAAGCCCAAAGTGCCCCACTGGCAGATCATTACTGAAGACGAAATTCCCAAGCTGGATCGGGAGTTTAAGTTTAAAAACTTCAAGGATGCGATCGCTTTTACCGAGGCCGTGGGCGCGGCTGCGGAAGAAGAGGGGCACCATCCGCGCCTGACGACGGAGTGGGGCAAAGTGGCCGTCACCTGGTGGACGCACAAGATCAAGAACATGCATCACAACGATTTCATCATGGCAGCAAAGACCGACGCGATTTATAAACGCTTCGAGTCTTGATCGCCGGGAGTTTTCACCGGAGAGGCGCGGAGCAAGTGAATCGCTACTGCGGCTGCTGGTTCAAAGCGTTCAAGTCGTTTAACCCCCACCTTGGTCCTCCCCCGCGTCTGCGGGGAAGGATGTTTTTATGAGACAAGCGTAGCGCGTGAAGATCCGGCGATCTGCGAATTTTGACTGAACTTCTTGAACGGAGCGAAGCGGTTGAACGCCTTGAACGAATTGAACTGCTATTTCCCCAGGTTCATCACCCCAGAGACCGGCCGGAGCTTTTTCTGCACGAACTGCTCCAGCCCCGGCCTGCCGCCGTGCTCGCGAATGGCGCGCTCGCCGATCAGGTTAGACAGTTCATAGGCGACATTCGGCGCAGAGTAGGAGCTGTAATACCACGCCTCTTTGACAGCCTTGAGACCAATCGGACTTTTCTCGGCGAGGCATTTAGCCGTGTCAGTGACTTCTTTGTCGAGATCCGCGCGCGCAACGGCTTTTGAGATCAGACCCAGGCGCTCGGCCTCTTTGGCGCTCATCATTTTTCCTGTGAGCGCATAGTAAAGACCGTGCTTGGGTTGCAAATGTTCGGTCATCACATAGGTAGTTTCGCCGGCGGGGAAGTGGCCGAAGTTGACTTCGGGCAAGCCGAACTGGGCGTCGTCGGCTGCGATCGCAATGTCGCAACCGGCAACCACGGTGAGCGCGCCGCCGAGACACCAGCCGCTGATGCGCGCGATCACCGGTTGCGGCATAGTTCTGAGCAGGTCGTTGCGCCAGCGGCGCACCATTTCACGCACCTCGTCGCGTATCCGCGGCGCTTGCGACTGCATTTCGAGCCCGTATTGTTTGAGGTCTTGGCCCGCGGAAAAATTGTCGCCGTTGCCGGTGATGATCACCGCCCGCGTTTCCCTGTCGTAGCGCAGGTCGGTGAGCAAGTTGAACATCTCGCGATGTAATTGCGGGCTCATCGCATTGCGCTTCTCCGGACGATTAAAAGCGATAGTCGTGATGCCCTCCGCCTTGGTAACCAGTAAAGTTTCATAATTCTCTGACATAGGTTTTCTCCTTTTGCCTGGGGTCTTAGCGTGCGAAGTTTAAGCTACGCCGAAACTCCGGCGCGGGAAAGCGCGAAAACAGGCATGAGGCAACAGGCAGGCGGGAGGCAACGAAAAAGGCGATAGGCAGTAGGCAGTAGTAGTGAAAACCTCGATTCGGAGGACGCACCGACGCGGCGCGGCTGCAGAGAAAAAGAAGTTCGAACGGTCTTTAGCTAGCGCTAAGACGGTGAGTATGCAGAGGATGCCGAGAGAGAAGTATTTGCGAAACCTGACCGCCACGCGGCACGGTGAATCATCGGAAGCCTTTTATCTTACTATTGCGCTGGATGCCTGTTGCCTCCTGCCTAATTTACGCCGGCTTGAATTTCGGCATCCACACCTCCGCCGAGGCCTGGTCGAACACTACCGATACTTTCATGCCGAGCTTCACGTCTTCAACCGGGCAGCCGATGATATTGGTGGTCAAGCGCGGCCCTTCGTCGAGGTCGACCCAGGCGACGACGTAAGGGATGTCCTTTTGAAAAGCTTGTGAGGAACCGCGGCCGACGATCTGCCGTATCACCGTGAACGAATAGACCTCGCCTTTGCCGCTCACATCAGTCCATGCGACATTTTCGCTGCCGCATTCAAAGCACGACGGGCGCGGCGTCCAAACCCAAGCGCGGCATTCCCGGCAACGCTGGATCTTGAGTTTTTGTTGCTTCGCGCCGTCCCAAAACGGCTTGGCCTCGGGAGTAATCGCGGGCACCGGTTTTCTTGCTTCTGCTTCTGCCATATGTCGTTCCCTTTACAGAATAACCGTCGGGGCCGGCTCGCTATTGCTCATTCCCCAAAACCGCCACTGCGCAGCAGCCGAGATTTTTTCCATAGGGGAGCACGCCCAGGCCGGAGCACAAACCAATTTTAGCGTCCGCTACTTGGCGTGCGTCGCCTTCGCCGCGGAGTTGGCGCACCGATTCAAGAATATGCAAGGTTCCACCGGCCGTTGACGGCTGGCCGACGTTGATCATGCCGCCGCCGGTTTGGATCGGCAGTTGTCCTTTGAACGTAAAGTCGGTGCGTTCGAAAAATTTGAGATCGCCTTTTTCGCAGAAGCCCAGGTCTTCGATTTGTAGATAAACGACGATGATGTAGTCATCGTAAAGTTGAAGAAAGTTGATGTCGCGGTGTTTTACACCGGCCATTTCCATAGCCACCCTGCCGGCGTCTTTGACTCCCATGACGAGGGCATCGGCGCCGGCGCGCGGCCCATAGGATGGGTTGCTGCGCTCGCCGAAGCCTTTAAGGTAAACGGGTCTTTTCCTGAGAGTCTTGGCGCGTTCGGGCGACGCCAGGATAAAAGCGCGGCCGCCATTGGCCGGCATAACGCAGTCGAACAGACGCACGGGATCGGCGACCAGCCGTGAATTTTTGTAATCCTCGATGGTCATCGGCGCGTTTAGAAGGGCCATTGGGTTCAAGGTCGCATGATAACGCCCGGCTACAGCGATTTTGCCGAGATGATCCAGGGTGGTGCCGTACTGGTACATGTGGCGGCGCATGACCATGGCGATTTTGCTATTGGGCCCCATGGTGCCGTAGGGGATCTCCCAGTCGCGCATGTCACCGGGTTGAATGCCGCCGCCCCAGTGTTCGGAGAACGGCGCGGCCGAGCCGACGACCAACGCGAGCTCGATCAGTCCCGAGTTGATGGCCGCGGCCATGCCGCCCAAAAGCGAAACCGCGCCGGCGCCGCCGGTGGCACCGCCGAGCAAAAAGCCCGGTGTGATGCCGGCGATCTCCGCGACTTCTTCAGGCCAGAAAGGTTGCGGGTAGGCCGTCGGAATCGTAACGCCGAGCCCTTGGCCCTGGAGATCCTTTAGCGACAGTCCGGCGTCTGCCAACGCCAGATGCATCGCCCAGGAAATATATTGAGCGCTGGATTTGCGCGGCTCCCCCGGTTTCGATCCGAGCCTATCGGTCGGGGTCTCACCGATACCGACGATGACAGCTTTGTTGCATAGGCTCATATGGGCTTGGTTATATTTCAATCACAAAATAATTTGCAAGCGAGCGCTTGCACGATTTGGCGCGCGTCGCGCCGCGGAGCTACAATATTGCTGTATGTAATTGCGCGGCGATCGACTGGCTCAGAATAGACCAATAACTTGTCAGACCAGCGAAACACGGTCTTTCAGAAGCCTGCTAGATTAGCTGATCGAGTAACACGAGCGCCGGGCTTACGCGTATGCCCTCCGGAGTCAAGTAATCCTTGGTGCCTGTCGCCGAAACTTGCCATGCCTCAGCCTCCGGGAAACGAACTTTGAGATAACGAAGGCTCCTGTCGATAGCGGTGTCGCCCCACTTGCACTCGACACACAGCCGCGGCCGTCTTCCCTCGAGTATGACAAAGTCGACTTCCCGGCCGTCGGTATCGCGGAAATAGCGTAGTTCGAGATCACGCCCCCTGGCGTCCTGCTCAAAGTGAGTCCACTTCAGCAAGTGCGAGGCGATGAGATTTTCGAAACGCGCCGGCTCCGACGGCACGAGCGACCAATCGAAATGGTAATGTTTCTGCTCCTTTTTCACAGCGCGAATCCGGGGGGCGCCGAAAGGCGACAAGCGAAAGATGGCGTAGAGCCGTTCAAGCACTTGCAGCCATCCATCCACAGTGCGGTGACTGAGGCGCAAGTCTTCACGCAGCGCGTTGATCGAAAGCGGGGCACCCACCAGCTCGGGTAAGCGCAGCGCCAGCAGCTCGAGATTGCCGAGATCCTGGATGCGTTCCAGTCCGGCGACGTCCTCTCGCACCAGGCGGTTTCGATAGTCGCGTGACCAGCGGCGCGCTTCCACCTCTGAGCCGCTCAGAAAAGGTTCAGGAAATCCTCCGAGCTTGAGCAAGTCTTTTAGATCAACGGACGTGCGAACACGGAGTTCCTTTGCCGAGAAGGGGTGCAGCCGCAACATATGATATCGGCCCTGGAGCGAATCGCCGCCGAAACGGTAGAAATCCAAGCGCGCGCTACCCGTGACGAGAATTTTCTGGCCACGCCTGCGTCCATCGTACAGGCCCTTCAGCAAGTTCCGCCACGAACGGTACTTATGGATTTCGTCGAAGACCCACAAACCGGAATTAGGCAGCTCGCGCTTGAGGATGGATTCGCGCTGATCAGCGACGTCCCAGCTGAGATAACCGGCGCGGGCGCCGGGCAGGCTGAGCGCCAGGGTGGTTTTTCCGACCTGGCGCGGGCCGGCGACAAAAACCATCTTACGAATCAGATCTTGGCGGACCTGTGGACCCAGGTAGCGGCGCTGAACTGACATGGACCGAGGTTACGGTGATTTTCGACCCCGGTCAATAATACTCACGGTGGTTTTTGAGCCTATGCAAAAACTCCTGCGTTGACTTGCGCCGCGCAATCGGCGCGGTCCGAGCCGGCGGCTCTGATTTTATTTCTCTTTGCGCCCGAGTTTCGCAGCTGCCGCACTCCCTATGGAGCGTGAAAAGTTGCTCCATCGATCGCGCTATGCGAGATTCGACAACATGGCGAATGTTCCCGGATTTGAGCGCCGCGGCATCGTCGAAGGTTTTTTTGGACCGCCCTGGAGCATGGCGCAGCGCAAGGCGATGTTTGGCTTCGGCGCCGCGCGCGGCATGAATACCTATCTGTATGCGCCCAAGGACGATCCCTACCACCGCGAGCGCTGGCGCACGCCTTATCCGGCAGAGCGCTGGCGCGAGTTGTTAAGATTAATTCGCGCGGCGGGCAAAAACAAAATCGATTTCGTCTACGGCTTTCACCCCGGCAAAGAGTTGTGCTTTTCAGCGCCGCAACCTGTCAAATCGCTGCTCGACAAAGCTCAGCGATTTTACGATGCCGGCGTGCGCCACTTTGCCGTGCTGTTCGACGATATCCCATCGCGGCTCCACTATGCGTTGGACCAGAAGCGCTTTAACAACAGTCTCGCGCGCGCCGAAGCGACATGGCTGGCAACAGTGATTAAACGTCAACCGGCGGTTTGGCAAGGCGTCGAGTGGTGGCTTTGCCCGTCCTACTATACGCCCGACCCGCTGCTGGTCCGGGTGTTTGGCGCCTTCGAGCCTGATTTTCTCGAGATCGTCGCGGAGTGCTTGCCCGCCGGCGTCGCTTGCCTATGGACGGGACCTGCAGTTGTGCCCGAGAAGATCACCCTGGCGCACGTCAATTCAGTCGCGCAACGGCTGGGTCATCCGCTGATTCTCTGGGATAATTATCCGGTCAACGATCTGTCGATGCGCGATGAGCTTCATATCGGTCCGCTGACGGGCCGCGATCCGCGTCTGCCGCGATCCGTCTACGGATACCTGAACAACCCTCTACTCCAGGAAGACTTGAGCTTCTTACCTCTGGCAACTTGTTTCGATTATGCCGTCGCTCCCGAGTCCTATGAAGCAGAGCGAAGCTGGTGTTGTGCCGTCGAGCGCCGCTTCGGTGCCGGTGCGCTCAGCCACTGGCGCGCGCTACGCAAATTCTGCGATGGCCATCGGCAGTATAAGAAAAACAAACCCGCGCCACGCTTGTCGCGCAATGATCGCGCGGCTCTCCGACTCGCCTGCGCTTACATCGATAAAAACCGTCGAAAGAAATGGGCGCGAGAGATTGAACCGTGGCGCACGATGATCGAGACGGCGCTGAAGTAAACCCTAACGCACCCGCTTGGCTGAGCTCGGCTGGCAGGATGCTGAAAGCGCTCTTGGAGTGCTTCGGCTAGAGGGCGGGCGTTGTCGTCTCGAATTCAAGTCAGACGGCTTGAACGCTTTAACGACTGCAAAGATTTGCAGCCGCGCGGTGAGCTCTTTATGAGCTACACCGCCCGCAGGGCCTGAATGATATTGAGCCGCGCCGCGCGCACGGCGGGAAGGAAGCCTCCGATAAGGCCCATTAAAAGCGCGAAGCCGAGAGCGCTGGCAATGATCGATGGTGACAGAGCAAAAGAAAATGCGAGCTCGGAGAACGAGCCGAAATTGAGGGTCGAGATGGTGAAGAACTGCAGCAGCGACGCCAGACCGAGGCCGGCCAAGCCGCCGCCAAAGGAGAGCGCCAGAGACTCCAGTAGAAATGCCACGAGAATGCTGCGTCGCTGAAAGCCTAAAGCTCTTAGCGTGCCGATCTCCGTCGTGCGGTTTGCCACCGCGCCGTACATCGTGATCATCGCGCCGATCGTAGCGCCGGCGCTGAAGATCACTGTGACGAACAGGCCAAGAATGCGAATGAACGCCGCCATCATTTCCGACTGCTCTTCAAAAAAAACCTTTTCGCGCTTCGGTATAAAATATTGGAGGCGATTATCGCGCTCGAAGCTCGCCGCCATGGCCGCGAGGTCGTCGGGGTTCTGCATTCGAAAGGTAATCGTCGAGATCGACGAGCGCTTGAAAGCGTCCGCCACTTGATTGAGGTCGCCCCAGATCTCTGACTCGAAACCGCTGCCGTCGGCGTCGAAAACACCCACTACGGTCCACAAATCACCGCCGAACTTGATGCGCCGGCCGATCTGGGCGCCGTCAAAGCGCTTGGTGATGCCGGCGCCGGCGATGACTTCGCGGGCGCCCCATCTGAACAACCGGCCCTCGACAACGCGCACCTGAGGCCGGAGCGCCAGGCCGGGTTCTTCGACGCCGCGCACAATCACGTTACTGATGCCATCGCCGCCGAGTTTATTTAAGTTAATGATGACGACGACTTCTTTGGAGCTCAGGGGACGGCCACCAAGGTCGCGCGCGACCTGCGGCAAATTGGTCACGATGCCCGCGGCTTCGCGGTCGATGATGCTCATGATTTCACTCATCGCCGCCTTGCGCGCCACCATGACGTTATCATCGGACCCCGTGGACCGTAACGTGCGCTGAACCCCGTTCGCCATCATCAAAACCGCGGTAAAAACGAATACCACCAGGGCTACGCCCGCCAGGGTCATAAACGCGGTCAAGCGCCGTGAAGAAGAACTGCGGAGAATATACTTGAATGGAATCCGTGCCACTTATCTTTTCCGGCCGTTTAACTTTTAGTGTTCTCCGACTTAAAACGGTTTGAACGATTTGAACGGCTTGAACTACTTGAACGAAAATTTAACCCACATGGCGCAAGCCATCGACGATTCGAGTCGTCACCACCCGGCGCATCGGAATCGATGATGCGATAATCCCGACCAGGAGTCCGGTAACGCAGGCCATGAGGATGGTCTCTGGCTTGATGTAAAAGACCGGAAACCAGCCCTTCGGCAACAACGTCTCAAAACTGGCGACAGCGGGGAAAGTGACTGCCAGGCCCACAGCACTGCCCAGCACCGATAGAATTACCGACTCGCCTGCTATCAGAAAAAAAATTCGCCGGGCGGAAAATCCTAATGCTTTCAACACGGCATACTCGTGGGTGCGCTCGCGCGCGGCCATCACCATGGTGTTACCAAGCACCAGCAGAACAATTCCGATAATCACGAACGACATGATGTTCATGGCGGTGATCACCGCGCTCATCGCCGATAAGAAACTCTGCTGAAACGCCCGCTCGGTTTCGGTTTTGGTTTCGGCCCGCGAGTTGGCAAAGAGCTTGTCGATCTCCTCGGAGATCGCGGCGGAATTCTCGGCATCGTCGATGCGCACGATGTACCAGCCGATCTCTCCTGAGCGACCCGACCTTTCCTGGCGCGCGCGCTCCTCGATATAGGCGTGATGGAACATCATGGTCGCCGGGTCGGTAGTCTTGTCCCTGGGAGTGTAGATGCCGCGCACGACAAATTCCCATTGGCCCGGGAAGACATCGCCCTCCATAGGCATGATGTCGCCGATTTTGAGATTGTAGCGTTCGGCAATGTCGCTGCCGATGATCGCTGCGTTGCGCTCGCGCTTGAAGGCCTCGAATTGTTCCTTGGTGACGATAAATTCCGGATAGACGTCGAAAAAAGTGTCGGCGTCGACCGCGAGTCGAGCGAAAAACTGGTTCTTATCGATATACACGCCGGAAAACCAAACCGCATAGGTTACCTTGTTGACGCCGGGCACCTTGGCGATGCGATCGCGGTAAGCGAGCGGCAGGGTAAAGATAAACGAAACCGCATGGCGCGAGATCAAGCGATTGGCCGCCGAAGCTTCGACGCCCGCATACCAGGCGGTGACAACCGTGCGCAGCAGGGCAAAGGCCATGACCGCGATCGCGATACCGAGAATTGTCAGTATACTGCGCAGCCGGTGGCGCAAGCTATTGCGCAAGACTAATTTACCTAGTTGCATGAGCGTCCGAGTAGCGCATCCGCCATCCGCTACGCCAACTCGCCTTTTTCCAGATGGCGCACAGAGCGGGCGCGCTCGGCGGCGCGCGGATCATGGGTGACCATCAGTATGGTTTTCTTGAGCTCGCGATTCAATCGATGCATCAGCTCGAGCACTTCCTCGGCGGAGGTTTTGTCGAGGTCACCGGTGGGCTCATCGGCCACCAGTATGGCCGGATCGGTGACGACCGCGCGGGCGATGGCGACCCTTTGCTCCTGGCCGCCGGAGAGCTGGCGCGGATAATGATGCACGCGGGTTTCCAGTCCGACGACTTTGAGAGCGGTCTCGGCATGGGCCCGGCGTTGCTTCTTGGACAATGGCGTCAGGATCAATGGCAGCTCAACGTTCTCGAGCGCCGTCAGCACCGGGATCAGATTGTAAAACTGAAAAATAAAACCGACATTGCGAGAGCGCCACAAGGCGAGCTCGGTTTCATCCAATTGTGAAATCTCGGAACCGGCGATCATGATGCTCCCTGCCGTGGGTTTGTCGATGCCGGCGATGAGATTCAACAAAGTTGTCTTGCCCGAGCCGGAAGGCCCCATAAAGGCGATGAACTCGCCTTCCTCGATCGCCAACGAAATATTCTTAAGCACCGGGATTTCGAGGCTATCGCGCTGGTAGGACTTGAATAGATTGTGGATTTCGATAAGGGGCGCGGCCATGGTTGCTCAGGAACTTTTGGCGGCGACTTTCGTGCCGTCGTTGATCCGATCATCGACTTTACTGATGATCTTATCGCCTTCCTTGACCCCTTGTTTGATCTCGACCAGGGTGCCCATGCTTCGTCCGATCGCCACCGGCACTTCCACAGCGCGATTGTCCTTAATCCGATAGACCACCTGGCGCCCATCGCGCGTTGCGACCGACAGCGCCGGCACGGCAAGCAACGATAGGTTAGCGCCCTTCTCATCGGCCAGCTCACGCGCCAGAAACGTTACTTTCGCGCTCATCTCCGGCAGCACGCGGCGGTCGTAAGACTTGAAGCGAATCTTGACCATGACTGTAGCTTTTGCCCGGTCGGCCGTAGGCACAATCCGATTGACCTGCCCTTGATAAGCCTGATCCGGATAAGCGTCCAGGCGGATCTCGCAAGGTTGATCGATTTTTACCCGCGTGATGTTGGCCTCCGCCACGTCGGCGTCCACTTCCAGTGATGCCATGTCAGCAATCGTCACCACGGCAGCGCGCGAGCTGGCGGCGCCGGCAAACGGCGCCATGATTTCACCGACGTCGGCATTCTTGCGCAAAACCGTACCGTCAAAGGGCGCGATGATTTTTGTGTATTCGACCGCGACCTCGGCCTCGCGCACCGCAAAGCGCGCCGAATCGATCAGTCGCCATCACACGCTTGTAACGCGCTTCGGCGCTGTCGTAATCAGCCTGAGCCACGAGAACTCGGTCGAGCAGCTGTTTCTGACGATTAAGCGACTCACTGGCATCTTTTAGCTCTGCTTCGGTGGCTGCCAGATCGGCGCGCGCGCGCCGCAAAGACGCGAGCACGTCATCGTCCTCGAGCCGCGCGATGATCTGGCCCTGCTTTACCTGGTCGCCTTCCTCGACGCCGAGATAAACCAACCGCCCGGTGCCCTTGGACGCCACTGCTGCCTTGCGGCGCGCGACCACGTAGCCGGTCGCAGTCAAAACCGATTGCGCCTGGGCCGGAGAGCTAAACGCCGCTTGCGTAACAGCTACTTCTATGCCGCGATTGAAAAGATCCTTGAAGAACAAAACGGCGCCGGCCAGGAGTGTGAGCAAGATCAACCAGACCGATATTTTGCCGATTCGCCAACGCGCTCCGGCCGGCGCCGCGGCGGCAGAGGTACGGTCGATGCGTAAGGAGGCGAGATCGGTATCCTGGCGTTCCATGTGAGGTGATTAGTAAGCCGGTTAATAAAGGGTTTTTCAAGAAGACGGTGAAATGATAACTTGCGCGAGTGAGCACACCGACGATTTGGCAGCCCCAAACGCTACGCTCAAAACGCGCGCTTTGTATCGGATCTAGGTGAACCCTTGCTCGAACTGCTGGGTGCTAAAGCGGGCGAAACGATTCTCGATCTGGGTTGCGGCGACGGTGTATTGACCGAGAAGATCGGCGCTGGCGGCTCTGCCGTTATCGGCGCCGATTCGAGCCTGGCTCAAGTACGAGCCACGACTGAGCGCGGGCTGAGCGCGCTTGTCCTGGACGGTCAAAAATTCTTCTTCAAGCGGCCGTTTGACGCGATCTTTAGCAACGCGGCGCTGCACTGGATGAAAGCAGCCGAAAATGTCGTGGTGCACGTCGCCCAGTGTCTCAAACCGGGCGGCCGCTTCGTTGGCGAATTTGGCGGCAAGGGTAATGTCGCTTCGATCCGTCTGATCCTGCACGATGGCCTGCGCCGCCGCGGCATCGACCCATGGAAGGTAGATCCTTGGTATTATCCCGCGGCCGAGCAGTACCGAAAGCTGCTCAGCAAGCACGGTTTCGGCGTGAGCCATATTGAGCTGCTGCCGCGGCCGACCCGGCTGCCCGGCGATATTATGGGCTGGCTGGAAGTATTCGCCCAGCCGTTCACGAATGCGCTGGTTGAAGCGCAGCGCAAACAATTTCTCGAAGAAATTAGAGAAGCGCTCAAGCCGCGCTTGCAAAAAAGCGACGGCTCCTGGCACGCGGATTATGTGCGCCTGCGTTTCAAGGCCATCAAAAAATCTTGAGCGCACCAATGGACGATGGCGGCAAAGAGAAGACTATCTTTCAAAATATCATCCTGCTAGATTTTGCCCTGCGCCAACTTAGCTCAGTCCGGCGTGAGCTTTTGACTTGGTCAGCCCAGCAAATCGTTCGAGCTTATGGTGCGCCAGGATGCGACGGCCATGCTGCCCGAGGCTAGTGGAGGAGCAATGCAGTTTTGTCGAATCTATACTGGGGATGACGGCGAGTCTCATTTCGAGGAGCTTGATCAGAGTGAAGGCGCGCGGGAGTTTATGAAGACCCACGCCGTCAAAGCTTTGGTCTTCAAGAACGATTCCAATCGCGCCGATCTACAGGGCTGGCACAATGCGCCGCGCCGCCAGTGGTGCATGACCCTGGCCGGTTCCGTCGAGATCGGGATCGGTGATGGAACCGTAAAAACCTTTGGCCCCGGCGACGTTTTTCTCGCCGAGGATGTAACTGGCCAAGGTCATCGCGCTATAGCCGTCAACTGGGTACGGGCATTTATCCACCTGGATTGACAGAATTTTAACGGCACAGACCTGAAAAAGGAGGAAAAAACCATGGCCGCGGAATTTATCGACATCGCCAACCTATCGGAGCTTGATATCGGTCATAGCAAGAAGGTGCTATTTACTTCCGAGCATTTTCACACCTGGATTCATGGCGACTATCCCGGCACCAAAGGGCCGATGCACAAGCACACCGCCGACCAGCAGTTTTACTGCATTAGAGGCGAGTGCACGTTTCACTTTCCCGACGCCGCGCCGCGAGCCCTGACACCGGGCATGTTGGTAACGATTCCGGCGGGCCAACTGTATCAACTCGACAACACCGGCGCGGAGTACATGCTGCTGCTCGGCGCGCGCGCCGAACCCGCGGGTAATCCGCGCTTCAGCGCCGCTGACAAGCTGGTCGGTCACGGCGATTTTGCGAAGAAAAATCTCGATAAAATCAAAGCGCCCCAGGACAAGAAAGCCAAAGCGCGCGCTGAAGAGTAAACCAATCTGGCTTTCAGGAGGACATTTATCGTGAGCCAAACACTGCCGGCATTCGAGAAATTCGTTCAAGAGCTGCGAAGCGCGTGGGCCGCAGTGCCAGACACCGAAGCGCGCATGATAAAGGGCGCTGCATTGCTGGAAGCTCTGGTGAACGATGAGACAATGCGGCAAGCCGCCAAAAACTGGCCCTCTACCGAAGGGCGAAAAAATTTACTTTTTTACGAGGATCGGGATTACGGCTTCGCAATCAACGGCGTTGTCCGTCCAGCGGGACGCAAGGGCAGTATTCATGATCATGCTCATGCCTGGACCGCTTACGGCGTGCTCGATGGCACGGAAAGTCTCGAACGCTTTCGCCGCGTCGATGACAAAAGCATCGACGGCTATGCGAAACTAAGCTTGGCAAGCGTCAGCGAAGGGAAGCCGGGCAAAGTGGATCTAGTTGCGCCTTTCGACATCCATGCAGAGCAGGGCGGAGCGACTCGCTCGGTGGCGGTGATCCTGCGCTCTGAACGGGTAGCAGGCAGATTTCTGCAGGGCAGTTATGACAAGGAGAACGATACCATGCGCCGCATCGAGGGCCCCGTGAATATTCCCTACGAGATCACCGGCTGACAATCAACTCGCGGGTTAACTGCGCGCGAGCGCCGCGGCGAGATCGGCGATCAGATCTTCGCTGTCTTCGATGCCGACCGAATAGCGGATCAAATTGTCCTTGATGCCGACCATTAGACGCTCTTCGGTAGTCAACTCATAAAAACTCATGAGCGCGGGCTGTTCGATCAAGCTTTCTACGCCGCCGAGCGACGGCGCGATCTGCGGGATCCGGCAGGCGTCAATCACCCGCGAAGTGGCCTCAAGATCGCCCGCTATTTCGAAAGAAATCACACCGCCGAAACCACGCATCTGCCGTCGTGCTATAGAATGCTGTGGATGCGACGGCAATCCCGCATAATGCACCGCGCTAACCTTGGGATGAGCCGCGAGAAATTCCGCCAACGCCTGGGCGTTGGCGTTTTGCCGCGCGATGCGCAGCGCAAAGGTTTTGAGTCCGCGCAGCAAAAAATACGCGGCCAACGGATCGATGATCGCGCCGGTGACCGCTTGCAAAGACCGAATGCCATCGACCAACTCGGCGGAGCCGAGCACCGCGCCGGCAAGCAGATCGTTATGGCCGCCAAGGTATTTGGTCGCTGAATGGAGCACGAGATCGATGCCAAACTCAAGCGGACGCTGATTGAACGGCGTCGCGAAAGTCGCGTCGATCAACGTTTTGACGCGATGCCTCTTGCCAATTGCGGCAAAGCGATCCATATCGACGATCCTATTGTAGGGATTGGTCGGCGATTCGCTGACGAGCACGCGAGTCGTCGGGCGAATCGCCTCTTCCATCGCTTCATAGTCGCCCGCCGGTACCACCGAGACTTCGATACCGTAACGGTGCAATGTCTGGATCAGGAACTGCCGGGTGCGCCGGTAGGAGTCATCGGTGACGACTACGTGTGAACCATGTCCCAGCACCGCATAGAGCGCGGTCGTAATCGCGGCCATGCCGCTGGCGAACAGCAAACATTCTTCAGCGCCTTCCAAGGCCGCCAGTTTTTGCTCCGCGATACGTTGCGTCGGATTGCCGTAACGGCCGTACTCCTCGCGTTCGATGCGGCGTTGAAAATGGTCATGCAGTTCCTGGGTGTCGGCAAAGGTGTAGGTTGCGGTCTGAATGATCGGCGTTGCCAGGGCATTGCCGAGCTTCGGCCGCGGCTCGCCGCCGTGCACGGCCAGCGTGCTAAAGCCGGCGGATTTCGCAGGCGCGCGCGCCGCGCCCGGCGTCTTATCTCGCGGCTGGCTCATTGCTGTTCCAGCAGCCGCACACGCTCGACATAGCGCGAGATCGCTTCACTGATCTGTTTCGGATCGGCGCGCAGTTCGACGGGACGATTGTGCTGGGTTCCGTGGATGCCTTCCAGACTCCCCGAATGATACGCAATCTTCTGGTCCGCGAACTTCAGGCCATGGGCAGTCGAAATCACCACGACCCGATCATCGCCATGGATAATTTTGCGCTCTACGAGTTTACGCAACGCCGCCAGCGCCACGCCGGTGTGCGGGCAATTGAACATACCGGTTCGGTCCGCCCGCGCGACCTCTTCAGCCAGCTCGAACTCTGAAGCCTGTTCGACCACGCCGTTGAAGCGCTGCAAGGTCGCGATCGCCTTGCGGATGCTCACCGGATTGCCGATCTGAATCGCGCTGGCCAGCGTCTGTTGCGCGGTGATCGGCTCGAAGCTCTCGAAGTTTTTCAAATAGGAGAGATAGAAAGGATTGGCGTGTTGCGCCTGAGCGACGCAGATGCGCGGCAGCTTGGAAATCAGCGCCAAATCGCGCAACATCAAAAAGCCTTTGCCGATTGCGCTGACATTGCCGAGGTTGCCGCCCGGCAAGATCACCCAATCCGGCACTTCCCAGTCGAACTGCTGGACGATTTCGACTGCGATGGTTTTTTGTCCCTCGATGCGCAGGCTGTTCATCGAATTGGCGAGATACAAACGCTTGTGCCGCGTCACTTCTTGCACCGCGGCCATGCAACCGTCGAAGTCGGTGTCGAGGGACAATACTAATGCGCCGTTGGCGAGCGGCTGCACCAATTGCGCCGGCGATACTTTGTCGCGCGGCAAAAACACCACCGTTGGAATTCCCGCCGCCGCGCCGTAAGCCGCGAGCGCCGCCGAGGTGTCACCCGTGGAAGCGCAAGCCACCGCATCAATCGGTTCGCCGTTGGCGATCATTTGGTTGACCACGGAGACGAGCACCGTCATGCCCAGATCCTTAAAAGAACCGGTATGCGAGTTGCCGCACTGCTTAACCCACAGATCCTCGACGTGAAGCTGCTTGCCGTAACGGTTCGCCCAAAAAAGATTAGTGTTGCCCTCGCACATCGAAACAATGTTGGCGTTGTCGATAAACGGCACCACCCATTCCTTTTTCGCCCACACTCCGGAACCGTAAGGATATACGTTTTGACCCAAACGGCCGTCAAACAACTTTATCCACGCCGCCGCCGCTCGAGTTGCGAGCGCGTTGATATCATGGCGCACCTCGAGAAGTCCGCCGCATGTCGGGCAGCGGTAGATGATCTCCAATAGGTTATACTGCCCCGGACAATCATTTATGCATTGAAACCATGCGTTATAGTTCATGTCACAAAAGTTCCCAGTCGAAAGGCTGTGTCAAAATTCTGACGGAAGGCGCCCGTGAACGGCGCGCGGTTGTTCGCTTCCAAGCAGGAAAATTCCCCTAAACAAAGTCTAAGCGAGGCTCTGCGCTACACGAATCACAACAATAGAATAGAGTTTTGACCAAACCGACATTACACCTGACAGCGCTTGATGTTTGGAGAATTTTTCTGTCGCTTTCATTGCTGTAGTCGCGCGCTCCCTGGCTTCTTTGGCCGTCGCCGACTACCCCGTACTGACGCCGAACCTCAGCGAGATTGCTTTCGCGCTCAGTGGAGGGTAACGCAAACACAAGTGTCTCAGATTTCCTGCAATTTAACGTCACAGCGGCGGCCGCGATACGAAAGACGAAAACATCAAACCGAGAGTCTTGCGCTCGGTTTGCCGATCAGCGCCCGGTCGTTAATCATCGCTTTGATGCTGCAAAGAAAAGCGGTTTAAGACTTGATCGGCTTGATAAAACATCCCAACGTTTCACTACCCTTGATCACCAATTATTTGTCTCTGCCGGCAAAACGAGCCGCGAGCCACGACTCGGTCGGTTTATAAAGCTAACACAGACTCAAAAAATTCTAAACTCTCGCTAGTTTAGCCAGCGGCACCGGCTGC
This sequence comes from uncultured delta proteobacterium, assembly GCA_963801935.1. Classification (GTDB taxonomy): domain Bacteria; phylum Desulfobacterota; class Binatia; order UBA9968; family UBA9968; genus DATACQ01. The sequence goes on along the minus strand of CAWDHA010000009.1, from coordinate 170,095 downwards.
GATCGTGCTTTTCACCGGCAATCGCTTTACCAGCGATCCGCGCGGGTGCTAGCGTTCGCGCGGCCCTAGCGCAATAGTTTCAAATACGCCTAACCCGCGTTTGTAATCGCCCCACAATTTTCTCGCTTCGATGACTCGATATCAGAGCGGCTGCTTTCGCGTCAACTGAAACCGCCGGCGCATCGACAGCTACAAGTGTTCCGTTACAAAAATCAGCCAAGATCAACTTTCGCTGTTTTGGCACACACATTGCGAAGGCGCACACAAACGTCTTCACGTCTTAAGCATCCCCAACTTCTAAGTCGCCGGCTATCGACCGATGGCGGCATTGAGACCCAACTACGCCTTGAGCGGGCACAATGGAGTTTTCATGACCAAACACCAGCGCGGCGCATTAAACTGGCTCCCGCTTAAACTGCTTCTACTAGCGGCGCTTGCGATTGCTGCATGGGCGCCGGTCGCCAGTGCCGCGGATTTTCAGTTGTCCTGGATCGATAATGCCAATAACGAAAGCGGCTTTGCGATCGAGCGCAAGACCGGAACAAGCGGAACTTTCGCGCAGAGAGCGACAGTCGGAGCCAACGTCACATCCTATATCGATGCCGGGCTTGCCGCGGCGGCGACCTTCTGTTACCGCGTGCGCGCGTTTAACTCGGCGGGAAATTCGGCATTCACGCCTGAGGCATGCAAAACTACGCCTTCGAGCTCGACGTTTAGTTTTTCACTCGCGCATGGCGGCAACAAGTCGGTAACGCGCGGCCAATCAGCCAGCAATGTCATCACCGCGACTCTCAGCTCCGGGGCCACGCAACTGATTTCTTTCTCGACCTCCGGCCTTCCGAGCGGCGCGGCCGCCTCTTACAGCACGTCAAACTCTTGCTCGCCGACGTGTTCCCGAACTTTAAACGTAACGACTCTGTCTTCGACACAAACCGGGATTTATCCCATCACTATAACAGCGAAGGGCGGCGGCATTTCGCGGACCACAACTTTCAACTTGACGGTTACATCAGCGACTTCCGCCAATCTGGTCACGCTTGAGGCGGAAAGCGGCTCTCTGACTGCGCCGATGGCGATCCGCTCCGACAGCACGGCTTCCAACGGAAAATTTGTCGAAGTACCGCAAGGCAGCGGCGATAATTTCAGCGACGCCACTAACGGAGGTCCTGGGCAGGTTCACTTTGCCGTTAGTATCTCTCAAGCAGCAACCCGCGCGCTCTGGGCTCGGACCAAAGCGCCCAACGCCTATAATGATTCTTTCTATGTAACCAGAAACGGCGCTCTCGTCAGTGAATGGCAGGTTCCCCCAAGCACTAGTTGGAAGTGGAACAAGGTTGCCAATTTGTCGCTCGCGTCAGGCACTGAGAATCTCGCGTTCCGGCTGCGCGAAGATGGCACCCAGTTGGATCAAATCATCCTGACGACTGATCTCAACTTTGTTCCAGGTCAAAGCGCGCCGGCGTTAGCGGCGCTCTCACTATCTGCAAGTGATGGTCGCGTTCTATCAATAAACGTCGTCAAGACTCTCACCAGTGCCGGTTCAGGGGACGGCACGGTAACCGCCTCGGCCGGGGGTATCGCCTGCGGCAAAGACTGCGCCGAAACCTACAGCTCCGGCGCGCTCGTTACATTGGTTGCCAGCGCCGCAGCCGGCTCGAGCTTCGCCGGCTGGAGTGGCGACGCCGACTGCCAAGACGGCGCAGTCACTATGAACAGCGACATCGCATGCACGGCGACGTTTACTGCGCAAGGCTTTGGCCTGCATATAACCAAGTCGGGAAGTGGCGCGGGCAGTGTCGTGTCCAATCCATCCGGCATCAATTGCGGCAGCGACTGTTCCGAGCCGTTCGCTGGCGGCGCCTCGGCAACTCTGACGGCCACGGCCGCAAGCGGTTCGATCTTTAAAGGTTGGAGCGGTGGCGGCTGCAGCGGAACAATAAAATGCAGCGTCGTAGTGAATGGCAGCACCTCGGTTAACGCGGTTTTTGAAACCAACGAATCTGATCACGTAGCAGCCAAGATCGGCATCTATCGTCCAAGCAGCGGCGATATTTTCCTTGACCAAAACGGCAATGGCGAATGGGAAGGCTGCTCGGCCGACATCTGTATGAAATGGTTGGCGCATGCTGGCGGCGTGCCGGTCGCCGGCGATTGGGATGGTAGCGGCACGACCCGTATCGGGACTTTCGATGCCGCGAGCGGCGCATGGTATCTGGACCGCAACGGCAATGGCCGGTGGGACGGCTGCGCCGTGGACGTTTGTATCAGGTCGTTCGGAGCGGCTGGGGATTTTCCCGTGCTCACTGCCAACGGCACCAACCGACCGAGTCTGGGGATATACCGCGCGCCCGCCGGTATCTGGCAATTCGACACCAATGACAACAGCCTCGACGATGAATGTCACATCGATACCTGCTACTCAAAATTCGGCGGCAGAGCCATGTTCGGCATAGTGGGGGACTGGGACGGCAACGGCAAAAGCGCGATTGCAACGTTCGAACCCAAGTCCGGTTCCTGGTTCATCGATGCAAATGGTAATGGGGTGCGCAATAACTGCAGCGTCGATAAATGCTATTCAGGTTTCGGTCAGACGGGTGATGTTGCGGTCGCCGGCGACTGGGACGGCAACGGCAAAACCAAGATCGGCGTTTTTCGTCCCGGCACCGGCGAGTGGTTTCTCGACAAGAACGGCAATGGCCGGCTCGATAGCTGCGGCGAGGATATCTGCATCAGCGCCTTTGGCCAGCCCGGCGATAGACCGCTCGTCGGAAAGTGGTTGGGAGTGGGCTCTCCTTAGGACGCGAACTTGCCCGCATGGTCGCGCGCCGCCCCAGCTGAAGCGCCCGCCAGCGACATGGTGCTGTGCCAGCCTCAACCTCTGCGCCCTCGGAGCAAAGTTCGTCGGCCGAAAAATCTTCAACAGCTTCACGCCTTCGACACGCGGCGCGCCGGCGCTGGACATTTACGAGCACGTGCAGTAAACGAAAAATAACTTGATCAGAGCGCAGAGGAGCAACATGGGCACAACGTTGATCACCGGCTTGGGGCTCGTCGGCACTTCTTACGCGCAAAACGCGATGCAGCGCGGCGAGAACGTGGTCTTCTATGATGTCGCGCCGCGAAAAGATTTTCTCGCGCAAAAATTGGGCAATACCAATGTTACCGTGGTACAACGCGACATCCGTGACCTGCCCGCGCTCATTGAAACCATTCAGAAATACAAATGCGACACGGTGCTGCACACCGCGGGATTGATCGGCGGCAAAGTCGGTAACCCGATCTATTCCGGATTGCAAATCAATGTGATGGGCACCATCAACGTCGCCGAAGCCGTGCGCTTGACCGGGGTCAAACGCCTCGTCCAGATCAGCACCTTCGGGGTTTACGACCGGCGCCAAGGAGAGCCCCATCCGATCGACGGAGGACTTCCGGCGCGGGCCCGGCGAAGCCTACGGCAACTCAAAGGTCGCCAAAGAACTGATGGTCGAAGCCTACCAGCGCATGTACGGTTTCGAGTTGATCGTACTGCGCCTGGCGAACGTTTACGGCGTCGGCCACTTCGCCGGCGGTTCGGGGGGCGGCGAGATGGTGCAGAACATGCTGCAGACGGGGATCACAGGCGGGGTCGTGAAAATCGTCCAGGAAGTAGCGCGGGATTTCGAGTATGTCTACTATAAAGACTTGGGCCGCGCGCTCGACAAGGCGGCGACCGCGCCGCTCAAGCAACCGGTAACGCTCAACATCGGCACCGGAGTCGTCATCAAGTTCGATGACCTGTGCGCGCTTGCCGAGAAGCTCCTGCCCAAACTGCAAGTAGAAATTATCCCCGGCACAAGACCGCGCTCGGCCAAACAACCGATGGTGATCAAGCGCGCCGCAGAGGTCCTCGGCTGGTCACCCGAGTACGACATCGAATCAGGTTTCAAAGACTACATCGGGGAGCTAAAAGCGCTCGGCTGAGTTCATGCGACTCAGAATTTGATCACACCACGTTTGCCGCTCTTATATCCTTCGTAGTGAAGCTCGTAGCCGTCGCTCTCAACGGTGATGGCACCGTCAAGATCGGTGTAGAGCACTTCGGCTCCGCCGGCGCGGTAACGCTCGCCGACCTCCTCGCGCTGCGTTTGAAAGCGGCCGCGGGCGCCGGCGGAAATAATCGCCACTTGGGGTTGGAGCGCGGCAATAAACTCCCGGCGTACTGGCGCTCGCGCTGCCGTGGCGCGGCACCTTCAATACGCCGATCTCGAGATCGCGGCGCTGTTCGAGCGCGAGCGCTTCATCGCGTTTGTCGATGTCGCCGCGAAGAGATAACGGAGCTTTTCGTACTCCAGGCGCAGAACCGTGGAGCCGTCGTTACCGTTGCCGGCCGAGGAGTAGAGCACGCAAAAATTCACGCCTTCAATAAGCCGGCACGGTTGGCCGGCCAGCAATGCGACGCGCGCCACTTTGCGCCGTCTCGAGAGCCTCCGCCAAATCAGCGAATCTGGCGGTCGTGCCGTTGGCCGATCCGGACCAGAACTCGGCGGGGGAAAATTCACTGACGATAGCGCGCATGCCGCCGTAGTGATCGATGCGCGGATGGCTGAGCACCAGATAATCGACTTTTAGGATCTTTCGCGAGCGCAGAAACGGCGCGACAATCGACTCGCCGGGATCGAAGTCGCCGAACGCTGCGCCGCCGGCATCGATCAACATGACTTTCGACCCGGGCAACTCGACGACGGCAGCGTCGCCCTGACCGACATTGAGATGGGTGATCCGCAATTCAGTGCGCCGCAAGCGTTCGCGCCACCAATAATAACCGTCGGCGCAGAGCGCCGCGCTGATTAAAATCATGCCGGCGATGCTCAGCCGGTTGCATCTGAAGGTGAACAGCATCACGATCAGCACGTAAAGCCCGACGACTTCCCATGCATTGGGCGCAGGCACGCCGATATTGGCCAGCGGCAGCCGGGCGAGCCAATGCACCAGCCACAGGGTGAAAGCTGACAAATTTTCGGTGAGCCAGACGACCAGCGGCGCCGCCGCCGGCGCCACCACCGCTAGAAATCCGACCAGCAACCCGGCGGGAACGACGATGAAGCCGACCAGCGGAACAATAAGCGGATTGGCGAGGAAGCCGGCCAGTGAAAGATGGCCGAAATAGTGCGCGATCAGCGGGCCGGTGCCGACGGTTGCGAGCAGCGGCACAATAAAGTGCGGCGCGAGCTCGCGCCACTTCTGCCGCAGCCAACTCCGTTCTTGCGGCAATTCGCCGGATTTTTCTGGGGCGCGTCCTGAATACATCTTGCGCGCGCCCCAGATAATAAAAAGAACCGCCAGGAACGATAGTTGAAACGAGATGTCGGCAACCACACCGGGCCAGACCAGCGCGATCAGCAGCGCAGCAAGCGCCAGGCTGGTAAATACCTGCTCCTCCCGGTCGAGCAACACCGCGAGCTGGTAGACCCCGAGCATGATAGCCGAGCGCACCGTCGGCACCATTGCGCCGGCGAGCGCGGTGTAAAACAATACCGCAATGAAGGAAAAGAATGCCGCGATTTTGAAGAGGTTCCAGCGCAAGGTGAGATACGAGCTCCAGGCGCAACCGAAGCGGATGCAAGCAAAGATTACGAGCCCCAACATGGCGACATGCAGGCCGGAAATAGAAAGCACGTGATTAACGCCGGCGGCGGTAAAGGCGTTGCGCGTCTCTTTGCTGATCTCGCCCATATCGCCGATCACCAGCGCCTTGATCAAAGGCGCGCTCGAGACCGAAAAGTTTGCCTGGATGTGGCGGCGAATCTCGCGGCGTAAATCTTCTATAGTCCCGCGCAGCCACCCCGCTTGTCGCGCTACCAGTTCGACTTCTTGATCGCCCTCGAGAAAGCCGGTGACATAGATACCGCGGCGCGCCAGGTAGCGCGGCGTAATTAAAGCCGCCTGGATTGCCGCTGTCACGAGGACTCAGCGGCTTTAGCTTAAAGCGCACTCGGTCGCCGTAGCGCCACTCGCGCCGCACGGTCCTCAAGGTCAAGAGCAAATCACCCGTGATTTCTTCCGCTCCAGCGGGATGCCAGATGCGCTGCGCTGCAACTATCCAGCGACTGCGGTTCGGCAGCTTCTCGGGCTCGTGCAGTAAAACGCCTTCGAGGTAGAGCGTTTCGGTCCGGTTAATCGTCGCGTGCAGATGATTGGCTGGAAAATCGGGGTTGAGCAATTCCCGGTGGCGAAAAAACCCTACGCTGAAGGCCGCTGCGCCCAGGAAGAGCAACATCCCCCAACGCCGCGTCTTCGCGGCTAGACATAAAAGTAGCGGCGCCGCGATAAGAGATCCCGCCATCGGCGAAACTGCGGCGACAAACGGCGCCAATGCCTGGCCGAGCAGCAGCGCCAAGGTCAACGCGACCAGCCAAACCGACGGATGACGTGCCAGCAAAGTTAAGCCTTGACATGCCGGAAGCGGCGGCGACATGGGCGTTCCTAACACAAAGCGCGCGATGGTTCGAGAGGCTTGTGGTTAAGGCTAGGAGCGGTCTGGAGCGTTTGACAAGGCTAGAGCCGTGGGTTCAGAGCTCCGGCTCGGCACGGGCGGGAGCGCGTCGAGGATTTCCCGCGCGAGTTTTTCGTTGATTGAAGGAACTTTGAGCAAATCCTCAAGGGTTGCGGCGCCGATCCGTTTGATGCTGCCGAAGGCGCGCAGCAGCGCGCGTTTGCGCGCGCCACCGATACCCGGGATCTGATCGAGGGCCGAGAAAAGTGTCTGGCGCGAGCGCAACTTTCGATGATGCGTGATCGCAAAACGGTGCGCCTCGTCGCGCACTCGTTGCAGCAGAAACAACGCATTGGAATTGCGCTTGAGGATGATCGGATTACGCTGGCCGGGCAAAAAGATCCGTTCTTCGGAGCGCTCGACGACGGCGCTCTGCGGCGCCGACTCCACGCGCATCTTGGCGAGGCCAACGACATCCACTCCGGTAACGCCCACCTCGGCCATCGCCGCGAGCGCCATCGACAGCTGTCCTCTTCCGCCATCGACGACGATCAGGTCCGGCAGCGCCGCCTCTTCTTTGCCACGGACAAAGCGGCGCTTGAGCACCTCCAGCATCATACCGAAATCGTCGCCGCCGCCGGCCGGATCGATGGTGCGAATGCGGTAATGCCGGTAATGCGATTTATCGGGTTCGCCGTTCATGAACGTGACCTGGGAGCCCACCGCATGGGCGCCATGGATCATCGAGATATCGAAGCATTCGATGCGGTACGGATGTTGTTTCAGGCGCAGTTGCGTTTGCAGGTCGGCGAGCATTTTTTCACGGGCCTTCTCCTGGTCGTGGCGCTCGGAAAAACTCTGGCGCGCGTTGTCGGCGGCCATTTCCACAAGCTGGCGTTTGTCACCGCGCTGCGGCGCCAGGATCGAGATCTTTTTCCCTTTGCGTTCGCCAAGATACTCTTCGCGCGCGGCGCGGTCTTCGAGCGCGACCGGCAACAGGATTTCATCTGGAATAAAACGCGGTGCTTGGTAAAACTGGGTGAGCAAAGATTCCATAATTTGCTCGTCCGGAAATTCGAGGTCTTCGAGCGAATACGCTTGATTGCCGGTCAATTTGCCCTGGCGCACAAACAGCACCTGGGCTTCAATAAAGCCGCCTTCGCGGTAGAGCCCGAAAACGTCCTGATCGACGCCCCAGTGAGAAACCATGCGCTGTTTCTCGAGGGTCTTTTCAACCGCTTGAATTTGGTCGCGCAGCCGGGCGGCGGCTTCGAACTCGAGGCCTTGGGATTTTTCAAGCATGCGCTGCTTGAGCTCGCGGATCAGCTCTTGATGGCGTCCTTCGATAAAAAGCATCGCCTGGCGCACCTGCTCGCGATAGGCTTCGGCCGCCACCTGCAACACACACGGCGCCAGGCAGCGCTTGATCTGATACTGTAAACAAGGACGGCTGCGGTTCTTGAAGTTGTTATCCGTGCAATCGCGCAGCAAAAAGTATTTCTCGATAATATCGATGGTTTCCCGCGCCGCCACGGCCGAGGAAAACGGCCCAAAGTAGCGGTTGCCATCCTTGACAATTTTGCGCGTGGCGAAAATTCTCGGCCAGGGATGCTGCGTCGTGACTTTGATGCTCAGATAACTCTTGTCGTCTTTCAGCCGGATATTGTAGCGCGGCTTGTACTGTTTGATTAAGTTGTTTTCAAGGATCAGCGCTTCCTTATCGCTGGCGGTCACTAAGCTCTCGAAATCGCCGATGCGGCGCACCAGGAATTCGACTTGGGAACGCTCGTCGCCGCGGTTGAAATACGAGCGCACGCGGCTGCGCAGGTCCTTGGCTTTGCCGACGTAGATAACCTTGCCGTTGGCATCGCGCATCAAATAAACACCGGGACGCGCCGGTAGATTTGCAAGCTTTTCGGCGAACTCAGCCATCGGATTATTGTAACATGAAGCGGGCCGCGGCTTTCACTCCCGGCGGCTCTTGAGACTGTGTCGCAGTCCGGAAAGGCGCGCTGCTGTTATCCTGAGCAAGGGCGAGCTCTCGGCCGCGATGGTTCACACCGTTTTGCTGCGTTCAGAGCGACAGAAACTTGGCCCAAACTTCCACTCCGAAACCTTGAACTTTGAACCGCCGTCAGCGCGCAGCGCCGTCCGGCGACTCGGACACGTCGCGCAGCTCGAGCTCGCGCTTTTGCAGATCCTGAATGCGGTCGCGCAGCTCCGCCGCTTTCTCAAATTCGAGTTGTCCGGCGGCCTGCTTCATCTCCTGCTTGAGGCGCCGGATCAGGCGCGGCAGATCGGTCGCGCCGTACTTGGCGCCATTGTCCGCGGCCAGCGGTAGGTCGTGATAGTCCGCCTCATAAATTTTCACCAGCGGCGATCCCAGCGACTTCACCACCGTCTGCGGCGTTATGCCGTGCTTCTTGTTGAACTCGCCCTGCAAACTGCGCCGCCGCCCGGTTTCGTCGATGGCGCGCTTCATCGAGTCGGTCATGCCCTCGGCGTAAAGAATGACCATGCCGCGCACGTTGCGCGCGGCGCGGCCGATGGTTTGGATCAGTGAACGATCCGAGCGCAAAAACCCTTCTTTGTCGGCATCGAGGATCGCCACCAGCGAAACTTCCGGCAGATCGAGGCCCTCGCGCAGTAGATTGATTCCGACCAGCACGTCAAAGTCGCCGCTGCGGAGTTGGCGGATGATCTCCACCCGTTCGAGGGTTTCGATGTCCGAGTGAAGATAGCGAACTTTGACGTTTAAGTCTTGATAATAGTCGGTCAAGTCTTCAGCCATGCGCTTGGTAAGCGTGGTCACGAGAACCCGCTCTTTAAGCTCAACCCGCTGGCGAATTTCTTCCAGCAGGTCGTCCACCTGATTGCGCGCACGGCGAACGACGACGTCCGGGTCCATCAGACCGGTGGGGCGGATCACTTGCTCTACCACAGCGCCGCGGCTCTGCTGCATTTCGTATTGCGCCGGCGTCGCCGAGACATAAATGATCTGGTTGGTACTGGCTGCGAATTCTTCAAAATTCAACGGCCGGTTATCGAGCGCCGAAGGCAAACGAAAGCCATAGTCGACCAGGGTTTCCTTGCGCGAGCGATCGCCGCGGTACATGCCGCCGATCTGCGGCACAGTCACGTGGCTTTCATCGATCATCAGCAGAAAGTCGTTTGGAAAGTAGCTCAAGAGTGTCGGCGGCGGCTCGCCGGGCTTGCGGCCGGTCAGGTGGCGCGAGTAGTTTTCGATGCCGGGACAAAAGCCCATTTCTTCGAGCAGCTCGAGATCGTACAGGGTGCGCTGCTCCAGCCGTTGCGCCTCCAGCAATTTTGCTTCTGCGCGCAATCCCCGGAGCCGCTCGCCGAGCTCCAGGCGAATGTTGCGCACCGCTTCCTTCAAGCGCTCTTCGCCGGTAACGTAATGGCTCGCCGGATAGATGCACGCCTTGTCGACACGGCGCTGGACCTTGCCGCGGATTGGATCGATTTCACGAATCGCTTCGATGGTGTCGTCGAAAAATTCCACGCGCAGCGCGGAACTGTCCTCATAGGAGGGAAAGATCTCGACAATGTCGCCGCGCACGCGGAAAGTGCCGCGGTGAAAATCGTAATCGCTGCGCTGGTACTGAATGTCGACAAGCTTGCGCAGCATCTGATCGCGATTCATGGCCGTGCCTTCTTCGAGATAAATCATCATCTCGAAATAGGCCTCGGGAGAGCCGAGACCGTAAATGCACGAAACGCTGGCGACGATCAAAGTATCGCGGCGCTCGAGCAGGGCGCGCGTCGCCGAATGGCGCAGTTTGTCGATCTCATCGTTGATCGAAGCGTCTTTCTCAATGTAGGTATCCGTCGATGGGACGTAGGCTTCCGGTTGGTAGTAGTCGTAGTAACTGACGAAGTAGCGCACCGCGTTTTCAGCGAAGAGCTCGCGGAATTCATTATAGAGCTGCGCCGCCAAAGTTTTGTTCGGGGCAATCACCAGGGTGGGCTTGTTGACCCGGGCAATGACGTTGGCCATCGTGAAAGTCTTGCCGGAGCCGGTGACGCCGAGCAAAACCTGGTGGCGCAGATTATTCTCGAGCCCCGCCGTCAGCTGATCGATCGCCTGCGGCTGGTCGCCCTGGGGTTTAAATCCGGTGGTGAGTCGAAACTGGCCGCTAGCTCGATTGAAGATCATCAACAAGAAAGATAACAGCGCGAAGTTAACGGAACAAGGCGCAAGCGCACGCGCTATCGCGCCTTGGCCGCGCCATAAGTTTTCCAGATTCTCGCCAGACCCTCAGGACTGACGGTCACCAAACGACCCGGCTGTTTGAACATGATTTTGGCTGCATCCGGAGAAATCTCTCTGCCGAAAAGACAGTGCGACGCGCCATTGGCTGCGCGGCCATTGGCCCAGTCGGCAAATTCATCCGCGGTCGGCGCATGGCCTAGATCAGCAGCGCAGCGGCGCACGATGAAACCCAGCATCATCTTGTTTTGCGGCTGTTGATTGGCGCTCGGCGCATGGCTCATGATTGTTAGTTTTAATTAATCTTCTTCGGCCTTGCAAGGAAACTCACGCCGACTTAGCAATTTTCAGTTTAGCTGCTAAGGTGCGGTCATGACTGCTCCAGATTGGCGCCGTTACTTGAAATTTCGCTGCACCGGTTGCGGCAATTGCTGCCGCGACACCATCGTTTGCTTGACGGATGCGGATGTCCGGCGGATCAGTGACGGCGCCGGCAAGTCGCCTCTGGCCTTCGTGCGCTTTTACAGTCATGACGAGATCGCCATGTCGGACAACGATCCATCCTGGGTTCGGTTTAGTAACGGCAGGCGCGTCATGGCCCTTAAGAAAATCCATGACCACTGCGTCTTTCTGGAAAACTCGACCAACCGCTGCACCATCTACGAGCATCGACCGGTGACTTGCCGCGATCATCCATTTAATCTTAGTTTCTCGGCCGCCGGAGCGCTGGAAAAAATTTCGCTGAGCCGGATCGTCCAATGTCCGCACGCATGGGACGGCAAGATCCAACGGCGCGAGCTGCGCCGCGTTAACGACTGGAACGAGCGGCAACAAGAAGCCTACGTGTTAAAAATCAAAGCCTGGCACAGGCTAAGAGCCGGGCGAAAAAGCACCCAGAATTTTTTGCGTTTTCTCGGCTTCGAGGTGTGAGAAAGGCCCCCTCCTTCATGCTCCCCCGCGTCGCGCGGGGGAGGACCGAGGTTGGGAAGGCTGACGGGCTGGGATTTACACTATGCCGCGGCTTTTCCTGTGTGAATCATGCGGCTAATCGATCATGTGCGTCGTCGCTTTCAAGTGCTTGTCGATAGTAACATAGCCCTTCCACTGATCGACGAACCAGTAACGCACGCCGAACTCGAAACGCAGCTCCTTCATATCGCGGTCGAAAGGATTGAAGTGCTGGTGATGCAGCATCCCCGGAGGCACATGGATGGCGTCGCCCTGATTCCAATCGTAGCGTTTGCCGCCGATCTCAGAATAGCCGTCGCCTTCGAGAGCGTACAGGTATGCTTCGGGGTGGGCGTGGCTGTGGCTCTTGGTATGCGGCAGATCGACAAAGATCGAGCTGATCGCCACCCCGGTCGCCTTGAAGCCATTGTCTTTGCCGCTGCGGCCCATCAAGAAATAGGTCGCGCCATGTTTCGACTCGTCCGATTTCACATGCTGGTTCTGGTGCATTGAGATGCGCCGGCCGTCTTCCGGCCAATTCTGCGACTCTTCTTTCGGGAACGCCCGCCAGGACCTTGGCATCGTTTTCGCCGCATTCCTCGCAGTTGTTCCAACTTACCCATGTAAACGTCCGCTTCGAGGTGCCAGGCCAGACCGGAGATGTAACCGACCGGGACATTGCCGCTGTTGAAAAGCTGATGCGATGAGCGATACGGGATGTGCAAAATCGTTCCCGGACGAAAATCGTAGCGCTTGTCATCGAGGATCATGAAGCCTTCGCCGCTCTCGACATAGATCGCTTCTTCGCCGTGGAGAGTGCTTGCCGGTATGCCAGCCGACGGGAATCTCGGCTCGCATCAGCAACTACCGCCGGTGGTAAAACCGAGCTCCGGCGCGATCATCAATGCGGCCTTATAATCCTGCGGAGTGCGCACCCATTTGAGATCCTTTGACCGCGTTAGCCGCGGCGATTCGGCCACCTTTTTTTCGTTTGCTTTGGAACGCTCCAGCCATGCTGTATAAAAATCGCTCATGTTTTCTCCTCTTTCAGAGTATCGATTGAACCTATTTTCCTAACCAAGGGACGTCCGGTTGTCAAACCTCCGCGCCGCGCTTTTTTGACGGATGACCGGAGAGCGCAGACCGGGCGGCCGTCGGTCTTCGGCCGGCTGTCGCCAGTGCCGACCGTACAGGCTTGTTCCGCCGACGTAATCGCGCGGATAACCGGCCCGCCGCGGTCGCCAAATCACGACGCCAGCGACTTGACATCGCCCTTCCGCGACCTTTGATTTCCGGTTCGCAGCAATTGCCACAGTCCAATGGCAGCCAAGACCAAGCCGAACCATTGAGCCTGGCTCATGCCCAATGCCACCGGCGGGTTGATGCGCCAGATTTCCACCAGCGCGCGCGCCAGACCAGCGAGCACGAGATACAACCAGAACATCGCGCCGGGAGGGTGCCCGCTCTTTCTCAATTTCCAGAGAATCGCAAAGATAATCGCGGACTGAAGGAACTCATAAATCGGCGTCGGATGGACGCGCGCGCCCGGCGGATATGGCAGCCCGGTATTGGGATCGACCCAACCGATGATGGCATCGGTATAAGCTACCCCCCATGCGACATCGGTCAGGGCGCCCCAATCACCATCTCCCGCCATGTGGCAACCGAGCCGGCCGATGCCGTAGGCGGCGGCGAGCGCCGGCGCGGCGCAATCCGCCGCGCGCGGCCACGGGATCTTATGCTTCACCGCGACCCAGCTTGCCGCCAGAGTCCCGCCGATAAAGCCGCCGTACCAGGTGAAGCCGGCGCCGGTGGCAATGTAACTCATGGGCGAACGCAGGAATTCGTTCCAGTTTTCCAAGATGAACAAAAGGCGCGCGCCTAGGAGCCCGCCGATGGCAGCGGCAAACACCATGGTCGAGCCGATCTCAGAATTGTACCCGGTGCGCTTGAGCTCGGTCTGCGTGATCAGCGCCGCAACGATGGCGGCCAGCGCCATGAAAGCGCCGAAACTATAGACCGGGATGGGCCCGACGTGAAAAAGGATTGGAAGCATTGCTAAGCGGCGCAATCGGCGCGCTCGACGAACTTAACAGAGCGCCTCGCATTCATCAACGCGCTCCGGCGGCGCCTCGAATAGACTACATCGAGGGCCACTCTGCCGTTTTCCTGCAAGTTTACCCGCGACTGATTAATGCCCAAGCGCTCATGCCAAACCTCCAGATCATAGGCGCCCGCGGCCAAACCGTCCAGCGAAAAACTCCCCGTGTTATCCGTGACCGTAAAATGAGGCGTGGTGACAACGACAATCGCGGCGCTCATCCAGGTGTGCAGCACGTCGCAGTCGATGCGCATGACGCCGGCGCGCTCGAGCCGTTTGGTCACCTGGCGCCAGCTCGGTAGTCCGACATTAAATAGTGTCTCTTTGCCCATGCGCGCATGCACGGTGTGCAGGATCGGATCGCTATTTTTCAGCAAGAGATCACTCCCCAAAGTTGCGACCTGGACGTGAGGAAGAAAGGCGCAATGTTGGTTATCCAAGACGATCCGGCCGGGCAACGCGGTCACCAGCCGGTCAACCGGCGTCAACGTTACTACCGTATTGCTCAATCCTCCGTCTGGAGCGATGAGTAGGGTTTCGTTGGCTACGGTGGCGCCGCAAAACTTCCGGTTTTTGAAAACTTTGAGTGGCTCGGGCGTCTCATGGGCGCCACTTACCGACACTTTCCCGAAAAATCTTGCTCCAGGCGCCGCGGCTACCCCTTGAGCGACTTGAGCCGCTGACGTTCGACTTGGAGCTGCCGGCCCACAGCACATGAGAAGCAGCGCTGTAATGATTTTAGAATAATGGAAATTTCGCCGGCGCTCGGCGCTGATCGGCATCGTCCCGCGCGGCGCACCGCAGCAGTTAAGTTTTTTCATCCTTTTCACGCCATGAACCAATTGACCTCGAGGCGGAGGGCGGCTCCTGGGTCTATTTCGGTGAGTTTATCCAGCCGATGATTGTCGCCGGCTGATTTCTCTGCTAACAACAATCCATTGTAACTTTCGATAGCCCAACTTGAAACCACTCAAGCCGTTCATCGGCTTTCTTGGCGTACGCTCCTTCTGGAAAGCTCAGCATGCACGTGGTTCTCTATCAGCCGGAAATTCCGCCCAACACCGGCAGCATCGCGCGTCTGTGCGCGGCGACCTTGACGACCTTGCACTTGATCGAGCCGCTCGGTTTCAAGATCGACGACAAGCATCTGAAACGCGCCGGACTCGACTATTGGGAGTTCGTCGATCTTCGGGTGCACGGGTCGTGGGAGCAATTCATCGAACGGCACCGTGAAGGCCGCTTCAAGTATTTTTCCAAAAAAGCTTCGCGCTCGTATACCCAAGCTCGCTACGGCGAGACGGACTATCTGGTTTTCGGCCCGGAAACGCGCGGACTTCCGGAAGAATGGCTTGCACTCTATCGCGACAGCGCCTACCGCATTCCGATGATGGGTGCCGGCGTGCGCAGTTTGAATCTCTCCAATGCTGTTTCCATCGTGCTGTACGAAGGCCTGCGCCAGTTGGGTAAGACTGAAGGCGGCCCTTGACGTGCCGGCTGGATATGGTACTTATCGTGCTAAAATTTTTTGCTTTCAGGGGGTTAGCTATGACGTTGGGGCCAGTTGAGATCCGCCGGCGGTTAGAGATTTTCACCTTGGCGTGCGCGCTGCTAGGCGCGGCGGCTGGGATGGCAACGCCGGCCGTGGCTGCAGAAAAAACCGAAAAAACCGAGCAGAGCGCTCCCCAATCCAAAGAGTCGTTCAATCTTATATTGCCATTTCAAGATCTGACTGTCGGCCAGGGGCAAGAAGTCACCATGGATACCGAGGTCGTCAATCGCAGGAAAGATCCCGTCGAGGTGAGTCTTTCAATGGATGGCGTGCCCAAGGGGTGGGACGTGAACTTTAATTCTCGCTACCCGAGTTACCCGGTTCGTTCGGTGATGGTCGCCGGCGAAAAATCCACCACCATCGAGTTCAAAGGCAAAATTCCCGAGAGCACCAAACCGGGAAATTACCAGATCAAAGTTACCGCCAAGGATACCGATGGCGCAACCCAATATGTGGAAACCCTCAACCTGCGCGTTACCTCAAAGAAGGTAGAAACCGGCGGCTTGAAAATGAGCAGCCAGTATCCGATGTTGAGCACGAGTTCCGGCCAGACCCTCAAGTTCACCGTCGATCTCAAGAACGAAACCAATAAACCTTTAACCACTTCGTTATCCGCGCAAGCGCCGCAAGGCTGGACGGTTCGCTTCAAACCGCAATTCGGCGATCAGCAGATCGCTTCGATTCAAACAAAGGAAAACGGCTCGGAAACATTAAGCGTCGAAATCGACACGCCGTCCGGAGCCGCCGCGAAGGAACATCCCGTCACTATTTTCGCGCGCGCCGGCGCCTTCGAAGCCAGCACACCCATCAAGGTCACCCTTAAAGGCACTCAAGATTTGAAGATGGCTTCTCTAGCAGGCACCTTGAATGCCTCGGTCACCGCCGGCAATAAAGCGCCGGTGGACTTTGTCGTCGGCAACGCCGGCACGGCGCCAATCCGCAATCTATCTTTTATTACCAAAAAACCCGGCGATAAATGGACGGTCGAGTTTAGACCCGACAAAATCGACGCGCTTAATCCGCAGGAGGTTCGGGAAATCAAAATGGAGATACTGGCACCGGATCGGACGATCGCCGGCGACTATATTCTCACCGTGACCGCCAACTCACCGGAGACCAACAGATCCGTGGACTTTCGCGTGACGGTCTCGACCCCGACGATCTGGGGCTGGATCGGCTTCGCCATCGTCGCCATAGTGGTTCTTGGATTGGCCGTCGTATTCTTCCGCCTCGGACGCCGATGAGCGCAGTCGTCGAAACCAAAGACTTGAGCAAACGCTATCGCGAAAAGCTCGCGGTCAATGCGCTCAATCTGAACGTCCAGGAAGGAGAAATCTTCGGCTTTCTTGGCCCCAATGGCGCTGGCAAGACCACGACTATACTGATGATGCTCGGACTGACTGAGCCGAGCTCCGGCGATGTCACGGTATGTGGCTTCGACCCTAAGCGCGAATCCTTGGAAGTCAAGCGCCGCGTCGGCTACCTGCCGGAAAATCCCGGTTTCTACGACGATATGAGCGCCGCCGACAATCTTCTTTATATGGCGCGGCTGAACCGCATCGCTGAAAAAGAGTCGCGCCGTCGCACTGCCGACGTTCTCGAACAAGTGGGACTGTCCGAGGATGGCAATCGGCTGGTCCGCGAGTATTCGCGCGGCATGAAGCAGCGCCTTGGCATCGCCGAAGTTTTGGTCAAAAAACCAACGGCTATCATATTGGACGAGCCGACCCTGGGCATCGATCCCGACGGCGCGATCCGTATCCTAGAGCTGATCAAAAATCTCAATCGCGAGCACAATCTGACGGTCCTATTGTCGTCCCATCAATTGCAACAAGTTCAACAGGTTTGCAGTCGCGTAGGAATCATCGTCAAAGGCCGGCTCATCGTCCAGGGACAAATGGACGAGCTCGGCAAATCGATCCTCAAGGGCCGGCAGTGGAACTTTCTGGTTGAAGTGACTGGCGACGACGGCAGCTTGGAGCGGGAGCTCCGTGCCATGGAGGGAATCGATGAGATCGAGAAACGCAGCCACGGCTGGTTTCTGCGCTGCACACAAGACGTGCGCGGGGCAGTGGTTTCGCTGGTCGCGCGCAAGGGCATCAAGCTCTTGCAGCTGCGCTCCGAAGACCCCACTCTGGAAGAAATTTACTTGAAGTACTTCCGCGAGGCCTAAGCCGATGAACGTAGTTTTTTGGAAAGAATTAGCGGATCATTTTAGCAGCCGCCGCTTCATGATCCTGTTGATCATCGTTCTACTATTCGGCCTGTGGGGCAGTTATTCGACCGGTCAGGCGATCCGTCAGAATTCGGAGATCGTGCCGCCGCAGTTTGTTTTTTTACTGCTGATCACATCGAGCGGAGACAGCATATTCTCTCTCGCCACCTTGTTGGGATTTTTCGGTCCGCTGGTCGGCATTACTCTGGGGTTCGATTCCATCAGCGGCGAATATGCGCGCGGTACCTTGAGCCGCGTGCTGTCGCAGCCAATCTACCGGGACAGCCTGATTAACGGCAAATTTTTTGCCGGTCTCGCTACCATTGCGGTGCTTTGGAGCTCGATTCTTCTGCTGGTCATCGGACTCGGGGTTATCTTGCTGGGTTTTCCACCTAACACCGAAGAACTGTGGCGCATGTTGATTTTCACCGCCGTGGGCATTTTCTACGTGGGATTTTGGCTGGCGCTGGCCATGCTTTTTTCGCTGGTGTTTCAAAAAACCGTCACCGCGGCGCTCGCCTCCATGGCCGTGTGGCTCTTCATGCTGCTGTTTATTCCGGTTTTGACTTTAGCGATAGCCAACCTCGCCGTGCCCGATGCCACAACCCCCGAAGCGGTGTCGCGTCAAATCGACATCGCCAATCTCGTCGGCCGGATCTCGCCGAGCACGCTTTTCCAGGAAAGCATTCAAATTCTTCTCAACCCCACAACGGGTCGGGCCTTCGGCGGCGTTCTTCCGGGTCAAGCCGAAGGGATTCTCGCTACACCCTTGGCGATTGGCCAGAGCCTCGGTTTGATCTGGCCGCACATCACCACGTTATTCGGACTTGTGGCGGTGTGCTTTGGCATCTCTTATATCATTTTCATGCGCGCGGAAATTCGCGCCTGACCGCTTTTTTGCAAGACTAGCAGCCCGTGGTGAAAGTCTGGCTGCATTCGACGGGCGATGCACTCCCCCTGGCTGCGTTGCTCCGCGCTTAAATATTCCCGATATTGTCGGTCGTCGCGCCTTGCCACCGGGGTGCCTCACCCGTCTCGATGCAACACCGGACTTTCACCACGGATTGCTAGAGAACCAGCTTGTCGAACGGCAAAGTCGCAGTAGCGCTACGGCACGCCGTGCCCCTGCGGACTCACGGCAGCCAATCACTGCAAAAGCGAGCATCGCCGTCGGCCCCCTTTTGTTAAAGTGAGACGTTGCGTAGTTTTTTCATTTGCCCAGGCAACTTGCAGCGCCACTGCATCAAAACCGCCATCGAATATTTCCAATCGCGATTGTTGATATATCAAGCGTTTTGCGTCTAGGATAGAAAAAATTTTCTTGGCTAGCACAGCGAGGAGGCTTGATGGCTTATCACGACCTCAGAGAATATGTCTCAGTGCTCGAGAAGCACGGCAAGCTTAAGCGTGTCACTAAAGAAGTCGACAAAGACTGGGAAATCGCCGCGGTTTGCCGCCAGCTCTTCAAAAAAATTCCTCCTGCGAAAAGACCGGCGCTGATATTTGAAAACGTCAAGGGATTTAAGATCCCGGTGGTCGCCGGTGTGCTCGGCGCATCGCGCGAAATCTATGCGCTCGGCCTGCAAACGGAATCCGTCGAAGGCATCAACCGCAAGTGGGATTACGCGTTGGGTAATCCGATTGCGCCCCGGATGGTCAGGGAAGCTCCTTGTAAGGAAAACATTCGCCATGGCAAGGAGGTCGATATCACCAAACTTCCGGTTCCCACCTGGACGGTTGGTGAAGATCCGGGCCCGTTTTTTACTTCGCCTTATCTCATCACCAAAGACCCAGAAACCGGCGTGCGTAACATCGGCACGTACCGGATGCAGGTGAAAGGGCCAAACAAAACCGGGCTATTGATCGGCAGGCGCCAAGACATGGCCATGCATATTCTAAAGAACAACGCGCAGAACCGACCGACGCCGGTGGCCGTGGTGATCGGCGCCGATCCCTCTATCGGCTACGTATCGGTATCCAAAATGTCGGAAGCGCTTGACGAATTCGCCGTGGCGGGCGCGCTGCGCGGCGCGCCCGTCGAGCTAGTGATGTGCGAAACCATACCCCTAGAAGTGCCAGCCACCGCGGAAATCGTTCTGGAGGGAGAAATTCCAGCCAATGCCGTCGAACCCGAAGGACCGTTCGGCGAATATACCGGATATATGGGGCCGGCGGGCGATGAGCCGTTCTTCAATATTAACTGCATGACTTTTCGCAACCAGCCCCTCTATCAAGCGTTCATCAGCCAGATGCCGCCGTCGGAATCGAGCTGTATTCGCGGCATCGGCCGTGAGTGGCCGCTGTTTAAACATTTGAAAGACAGCTTGCATATTCCGATCAAAGATCTACGGCTCAAGGAAGCCGGCGGCAGTGGCGCGTTCTTGGTTATATCTCTGAAGAAACAGTTTGTCGGGCAAGTGCGCCAGCTCATGTACGGCGCATGGTCGCTACGAACCGGCTTTGGCAAGATCACTGTTGTGGTCGATGACGATATCGATGTCTGGGATGACTTCGCCGTCGATTGGGCGTTAAGCTGGCATGTGCAGCCGGACAAAGATATCTACATTGAACGTGACGTCCAAGCGGTCGGCCTTGATCCTTCGCAAGCGCCCGCCGGAGTGCTGCAACATGACGCGAGCCGAAACGTCGGTTCCCGGATCGGCATCGACGCGACCCGCAAGCACAAATATCCGGCGATTTCGCTGCCGCCGAAAGAGCATTTGGATCTGGTGGCTAGCAGGTGGAAGGAATACGGGATCGAAGATTAGCAAACTGCTGAAAAAAACTCATAGGCTTCGTTGCGCTCAATCGCCTCGCTACAACGTACTAACTCTGTACGCCTCCGCTCGTCGATTTTCGCGCGCCTTGCCTCTGAGATTTTTTGAGCAGTTTGCGAGAGGTTTTTTCGGTGACAAGGAACGTCTGGACGGTTACGCCTGCGCGCCGCGCAGAAGCTTTGCCGCCGCCATGATCGATTCAATGATCTTCTTGTAGCCGGTGCAGCGGCAGAGATTGCCGTGCATGAAATGTTTTAGTTCTTCCTCCGTGGGGTCGGGATTTTCGTCGAGCAGCGCCTTGGCCGCGAGGATCATCCCTGGAGTGCAAAAGCCGCATTGAAAACCGCCATGTTCAATGAAGGCCCGCTGCAAGGGGTGTAGCTTGCCATCGACTGCCAGACCTTCGATGGTCAGCAGCGAGCGCCCGCGAACTTCAAAGGTCAAGGTTGTGCACGCGCTGACGGGCTGGCCGTCAACCAGCAAAGTGCAAGCACCGCACACCTCCACGTCGCAGGAACGCTTGGCGCCGGTCGAGTCCCAGCCGCTCGCGCACGGTATCGAGTAACAGCTCATGCGGTTCCACGTCTAGTTCTTGCAAGCGCCCGTTTAGAGTGAACGAAATGGGAATGGTTTGCGCGTCTGAATGTCTCGACATCGCTCTCGACATGCTTTCTCCCCCGTGAATCTCCCCTGAAGTGCTCAGCAGCGGCGTGTTCGGCCTCCCCGTCGCCCCCGTACTTACCTCTGCGCCATCGCCCCCTGGAAAGCACGTTTCAGCAAGACACCGACGATATGCTCCTTGTAATCTTGCGCGCCGTGTAAATCGCTGATCGCCTGCGCGGCTCGACCCGCAACTAAGACCGGCATCGGCCAGGTTGTGGCGTGCCTCTTCGACGCTTTTCCCCTTAATCACGGTTTCCGCTTCGGGCACTCGCCTGGGCGCAGGACCGGCGCAGCCGACGGCGATCTTGGCGTCGGCAATACCGCCGTTCAAGGTTAACGCCAGCGCGACGCCGACACTGGGCCGTTCGAGATAGCCAAACTTGAGATAGGCAACTGCCGATGTCGTCGCCGGCGCGGGAATACGGATCTCAGTCAGCACTTCATCCTCTTGCAAAGCGGTTTCGTAGGCATCAACGAAAAAATCTTCCGCTGAAACTTCGCGCCGCGCCGAAGCTTTCTCGGCTACCAAGGTCGCGCCCAAAGCCAGGAGCAAAGTTCCCGGATCTGCATGAGGCTCGGCAAAACACAGGTTGCCGCCGATGGTGCCGGCCTGGCGTACCCGTACATTGGCGACGTTACGCTCCAGCTCCACCAGCGCGGCGAGACGCTCCTTAAGCAACGGCGCGGTCTCCAACTGGTGATGCGTGCACAGCGCGCCAATCGAAATAATCCCGTTGTCTAGTTTAACCTCGTTCAAGCCCTTGACGGTTTTCACGTTGATCAAGCGTTCGTATTGGACCAGCCCCTCTTTCATTGCCAGGAGCAGTTCGGTGCCGCCGGCGTAAACTTTGGCGCTGTCGCCGTAACGGCCGAGCAACTCGGCCGCTTCCTGGACGCTTTCGGGCTCTTCCAAACGGAACCGTCTGAGCATCTTATGAATCTCCTTCCAAGCGCTCTTTTACGGCTTGAGCAAATTCATCCAGGACCTGATCGGCCTTGCGTTTGATGATGCCGTGACCGAGCGCCGCCAACTTTCCCAGAATATCGACTCCGGCGGTAAACCCTAAAATTGTCTTCTCGCCCTGAGCGCGCAGATTGACGTCCAGGTCTAGCTTCATTCGGCTGCCGATTTTATTATCCGCGCCGGATGCCTGCGCCTTGATTCGCGACAGCTCTTCGCGTTCCAGCACCTCGATGGTAGTCGGAAATTCAACTTTGAAGGGGCCGACCTTTTCGACCATGATGGCGGAATAACGTTTTCCGGGCTCGAGAGTTTTCGCCTCCTTACAGCCCGGCACACACAAGATGAAACGGTCCACGTCCCAGATGAAATTCCAAACTTTTTCCAGCGGCGCCGCGATCTCGACTTCTTTTTGAAACTGCAAATAGCTATCCCCCTCTCGGTATTTCGATTTGCTATCAGAAGCGCACGCGTGTGGCAAGCGAGAATGACGTAAGCGGCGGCACCGGCATGGGCGCGCCAAACCATTGGGGCAGAGCGCTAACCGATTAGCGATGCTCGGACGGAAACCGAAAAACCTTAGCGAGTGAGCCGCGCAGTTGCGGCTTCGGCAAATGCTGCAGGCTAAGCACCGGGTGGAAAGTCTGACCGATTCGACGGGCGATCTTCGGCCACATTCTTGGTCCTCGCGCCTTATCATCGGGGCGCTCGCCCGTCTCGGTGCGACGCCACACTTTCACCACGGGCTGATAAGCGAGCGCGCGTCAATCCAGTTGCGCCGTCTCGGGAAATTCTTTGAGTTCTTTACTCAGGTAGGTTTTAAGTTTCTTTTTGACCCGTTCTTCGATCTGGCGTACGCGTTCGCGGCTAATGCCGTACTTCTCGCCGATCTCTCTCAAAGTCAGCGGATCTTCGTTGAGCAATCTTTCACGATAGATGACCAGTTCCTTGTCCTTGAGGCCATCGGCGAACTGGGCCATTTTTTCGCGCAGCAACTCGCGGTACTGGGTGTCGGCGATCTGATCCTCCGGACTTTGTTTGTCGTCGGGCAGGAAATTCAGCAGAGTCGCCTCGTCGCCCTCGCCAATCGGCACGTCCACCGACAGATCGCGGCTCCCCAGGCGCTGTTCCATTTCGATGACTTCGTTCTCTTTGACGTTAAGCCGCTGCGCGAGCAGTTTCGGCCCGGGGATGATACCTTCGGCTTCGAGCTTCTCTTTTTCCTTCTGCAAATTAAAAAACAACTTGCGCTGCGCCTGGGTGGTGCCGATCTTCACCATGCGCCAATCGCTCATAATATAGCGAATGATATAGGCGCGGATCCACCAGACCGCATAGGAGGGGAAACGCACGCCGCGGTACGGATCGAAATTCTTCACGGCTTCCATCAACCCCATGTTACCTTCCTGGATCAAGTCCAAGAGGTTCTTAAAGGCCCTCTGATATTCGCGGGCGATCATCACCACCAGCCGAAGATTGCCCATCACCAGCTTGTAGGCAGCTTCGAGGTTGCCAAATTCCTTGTAATCGACGGCTAGCTTGTGCTCTTCTTCGCGCGTCAATACAGCGAAACGCCTGATCTCGGCCAAATAACGTTGCAGCGGCTCAAACGGTACCAGAGCTTTGGTGTCGGTATCTTCACGGTCCTCAACCTCAGGGATCTTGACCTGGTCGATTTCAGGAAAATCCTGCTCGTTAAAATTTTTCTCTTCCTCAATCATGCATTAATCCGAACTCTGCGCCGTGCTAACCGACGGACAGCGGCGAGGCTATTTCTGGAGCACTAGGCGGCGGAACTTTCCAACAGGCTGACTTCGCGTGATAGGATGTGAGGAGCGCTGGCCTGCAGCCCTCAGGATTGGCCGGCAGTTTTTCGCACCTGTCCGGCAGTAATTTCGCAAAGAGCCACGACAATTTCCCGGCTTTCGGATTGGATAAGCGGCCTGGCACCTGCGAACAATTGCCGCGGCCGCTTGGCTGCCGGCGTCGCCAATTCGAAGCGGCTATGGATTTTTTCCAAGCAATCCTCAACCGTAATCCGCGACATAAAATCTCTAAGCTAAACTATACTTATTGAAACAGATTTTTTTCGGGCAGTCAATCGAAGCGACCTCCAGGGTGTTGTCCATCGCTATTTCAACAGACGTGGCATGGCGTGGTTCTAACGGCCGTGACGGCTCAAATTAGCGAGTAAGATGCAATTTGGCGAGGTGCTCTATAGCAATGAGAATGCAAAATCCCTCGGATGGCTTGGGCCTCCCGAAGATTTTGTATTGATCAATGTTCGATTTCAAAACTGGCTTTGGTTTTGGCGAATGCCATGTCCAGAGCGATTCCGGTGACGACGGCGTGCCAGGCATCATCCTCGGATAATCCCTTGCCCTTAATCGACCGCCAGAGACCGATGATTTCTTCTTCCGATACGGTTTCGAAGAAATCGAGATCAGGATCGCGCGACCAAGGTCGGATTGGGCTGTTTTTCATGAGTTGATTTCGCTCCTGTAAAACTTTGATCGGCATCCAAGGCGGCGACTTAATTATGAAAGCAATCGCAATGCCATCGGTCGCGGGGCGAAAACCGTACGCTCTGGCCTGTCCTGTGCCTTCCATTTGGGCAAGATGATCATTTATTGGCACGCGCGACTGGTTTTTCGACACTTTCGTTGAGGGCCGGTCAATATTTGTGGCGGCAGTTTAGCTATGGCGTGGCCGTCGGCCGCGCAAAATCGTCGGCGACAATCTAGCCCGTCACAGCGGTACCGATCAAGAAGTTTCGCCGCAAGAAACGGCAAGAGCGCAAAGAACAGCGGATTAACCACGAACGGCGCGGTTAAAAGAATAAAATATCCGAAATCTCGCGGTCCGACGGTCGTGGCTTCTCGATGCCAACCATTTGAAATTGGCGCGCGCAAAGATTTGCCCGCAGCCAGCGTAGCAAGTATCAGACGAATTGGTTTAGCCGATGACCGCCATTCCCGACACCTCAATCATACAATCGGGATTATAGAGACTTTTCACCTCTACCAAAGTAATCGCGGGAAAGTATTTGCCGAAGACTTGACGGTAAAGATTGCCAAGCGCTTTGGTATGATCGTGGTAAGCTTGAACATCCGTCACAAAGATGGTCAAAACGGCGTACTGATTGGCCTGGCCGCCGGCCGCTTGGATGGCGGTTTGCAAATTTTTCATCACTTGTGAAAATTGCGCGACGAAATCACCGCGCCCGACGACTGCACCGTCGGCGTCAAACGGCGCCTGGCCTGCGACATGGACGATCGTTCCACCGCTGACTTTGGCGACGTGCGCGTAACCGACCGGACGCTCCAGCCCCGCCGGGTTGATTAACTCAAACGGCATAACTTGAAGCTCCTTGGCGGGCCAAGATCATCCGATCAGTCCCGTGGTGGCCGGCGTCCAGTAAGTCATGAAATTTTTCAATTCGCCGACGATATCGTCTGATGCCGCGACGTAGGGCAAAATAATCCGCGTCGCGCCGGCCGCGGCGTAAGGCCTAATTTGTTCGACGACTTCGGCGGCGGACCGCGCCGCGATCAGCGGCAAGCCGGCGAACATTCGCTCGCTAATGAGCTTGCGCGCCGCATGGAAGCCAGCCGACTTCCAGGCATCGCGCATGGCTTCAACCTCAGCGCCGAACCCCATGCGGCCGAGCAGATCCCGGTAGTAATCCGCCAGCGCATAATAAGTCAGCGCGTGACTTAGCGCGTCGCGAGCAATCTCGTAACGGGCGGCGATAGAACAGCGGATTTTGCAAATAATTTCCATTTTATCCGGCGCCTTTCCTACCTCGGCGGCGCCCGCTCTAACTTCCGCGGCGATGCGGCGGATCTCATCGGGGTTAGCCATGTTGATCAAGACTCCGTCGGAAATTCGCCCGGCCAGGCGCGTCATCCTGGGACCGAAAGCGGCCAGGTAAACGGGAACCGGATTGGTTCTCGGCTTGAACGCCAGTTTGAACGCGTGCGCGCTGAAATACTTGCCGGCGAAGTCGAGCTTCTCGCCGCGCATCGCGCGACCGACGAGCTCGAGATACTCTTCAACGCGGCCTAAGGGATGATCCAGAGTTGCCCCGTGCCAGCGCGCAATGGTCGGATTTGACGAGCCCACGCCGAGCAAGAAGCGCCCCTGTGATAACTCGTCCAGACCGACCGCTTGCAGCGCCAGGGTAGCCGGGGTCCGGCCGAGAATATGATAAACCGCCGAGCCGATTTTCATCTGCCGCGTTACCGCGGCGACCGCGCTCAGCATCACCGTCGGATCTTTGTTGTTGGCCTCTCCGCCCCAGGCGCAACCGAAGCCATGTTGTTCCGCCAAACGGGCCAATTCGGGAATGGCATCCATCGGCAATTGGGCCCCGGAGTTAAACTCGATATCGATCTGCATGGCGTTAGCCGAGTCGTGACCTATGGGTGCGCCCCTCAGGAATAGCTTGCCGGCAGGCGGGTCTTAAGAATCTCGATCTTCTCGGTCTTCTCGACGTGGCGGATGAAGCGATATTTGTTTTCGACTTCGTCCACTGGATAGGCCGGCACCTGGGTCCGCTCCGTGGTCACTTTGGCGCCGATGAAACAGAGAGCGCCGCCGCTCAAGGCGCCGGCGCTCACCTGAGCGAACTCATCGATAGAT
The DNA here is from genome assembly GCA_963801935.1 of uncultured delta proteobacterium. Lineage (GTDB taxonomy): Bacteria > Desulfobacterota > Binatia > UBA9968 > UBA9968 > DATACQ01. The sequence continues at coordinate 143,534 of CAWDHA010000009.1, read as the reverse complement.
TTCGCCCAGCGGCTATTTTTTATCCCCGCCGCAGCGGCGATGGCCACCAGATCGGTGCCGCATCCGGTAGCGGTCTTCTTGCTGCCGGATGCTTCATAAACCTCGTTGTCAAACACGATATGAACCAGATTGCGCGGCTGCATGCGCGCGATCGTCGGCAGCGAACATAAGTTCATGAGCAACGAGCCGTCGCCGTCCAGGGCTATGACTTTGCGCCGCGGCAGGCCAAGGGCCATGCCTAAGGCGATGGACGAGCAAAGCCCCAACGTGCGCACGCGAACGTTGCCGTCGCTCGGACGGAGCGCATTCCACTCTAAGGTCATCGCGCCGGCGGAGCTGACAACCAGGGCATCGCCGACATTGGCCGCCAACAGTTTCAAACAGTCAAAGCGTTTCATAGGCGTAAGAATGGAGTACTGGAGTGTTGGACTTTTAGACCAGCACTCCATCACTCCAGTAGTCCCATCCCTCCAGCAACTTAAAGCGCGCCGATCGCTCTTCTGTGTCCCAAGACTTCCTTGGTCAGCAACAGCGCCACCGGCCGTTTGGCATCCTCCGTTAAAATCTGCGCGCGCTTGATCGCTTCCTTTGCTTGGCTCGGATCGCGCAAAATATAGCTCCGAATACCGAGCGCCGCCAGCAGCGGCTCGGTCATGCTGCCGGTCGTGCTGAAGGTCCGATCGCCGATATCGCCGGCATAGTAGATCAGCAGCAGCAAAGGTATTTGGTATTGCAAGAGCGTGCTGATGATAGCGTTGTTGCTGTTGAAGAAACCACCGTTTTGCATGATTGCCGCGCACTTCTTGCCGACTAGATAAGCGCCGGCACAGATACCGATGCCCTCCTCCTCCCGGCAAAGCGGCACGTGTAAAATCCCGGTTGCCTCCTCCAGTTCGCCAAGCAGATCGGCCAGATTGACGTCGGGCAAGCTCGCGATCAGATCGATCCCCGCTTCCCTCAAGCCGCCGACGATTATTTTAGCTGCTTCTGTAGACTCCAAGAGCTTAGCCTGTCGCCGATTCGAGTAAAGCGCTTAACATCAAACCGGCGTTAGATCAAGGCGATTGCGCGATCTTTGTCCTTTGCCTTTTTCCTCCCTCTTGTTGTAAGAATGGCCAAACAAAGTTTCGAAGGGAGAGAGCTGCCAATGCTAAAGCTTTATGACTTCAAATCGTCACCCAACTGCCAGCGCGTGAAGGTCGTCTTGGAGGAAAAGAAAATTCCTTATGAGACCGTAAACATCGATCTCCGCGCCGGCGCGCAAAAAACCCCCGACTATCTGAAGATCAATCCTTATGGCAAGGTGCCGGCGATCGCCGACGGCGACACGGTGCTATACGAGAGCTGCATCATCAACGAGTATTTGGACGAGAAGTATGCCTCGCCGCGTCTCATGCCCGGCGATCCCGGGGCGCGCGCCAAAGCCCGCATCCTGGTCGATTTCGGCCTGACTCAAATGGATGCGTCCTATACCAGGTTGCGCATGGAAATGATGAAGGATGAGAAGGAGCGCAATCAGGAGAACATCAACGGCGCCAAACAAGACATCAAGAAGCGTCTCCAAACGCTGGAGCAAGAACTGGGCGACAAGGAATATCTAATGGGCGATTTTTCCCTGGCCGATGCCGCCCTGATTCCGCGTTTTACGCGCCTCGAAGGTTTCGGCGTTTTACCTGATCCCGAACTGCCGCGGCTGAGCAGATACTTGCAGAGAATGAAAGAGCGCCCTTCGGTCAAAACGATTCTGTAACAGAAGACCATTCAGAACTAATCTTGCCCAGCGTCAGAGACGCTCGCTCCCCGACAAAAGGGGAAGCCGTAAAAAATCGCCGGCCGCGCTAGGCGAAGGCGTGTGCTCCGGTTTTCTTTGCATGGCACAACCGCAACACCGCTTCAGCGCCGCGGCGGTTTCTTTTCTGCTCCGCCCGTGGCTGCGCCAGCTCGCCAAGCCGGCGGCGCCGAAATATCACGGCGCGAGCACCGTTGCCGGACTGGAAAAAGAAGCCCGTGTGTTTTGGCAAGCGGAAGGCATCCCCCATGTTTTCGCGGCCAATGAGCGCGATCTATTTTTCGTCCAAGGTTACCTGCACGCCCAGGAGCGGCTCTGGCAAATGGATCTCAACCGGCGCTTTCTCTCGGGACGCATGGCAGAGATCTTCGGCCAGTTTCCGGTTCCGTCGCAGGAATTAACCAGCCAGTTTCGTGATCGCGACAGCGTTGACGTCGATTACTTCATGCGTCTGATCGGCGTGCGCCGCGCCGCTCTCGCGTCGGCGGATGTGCTGAGAGACGATGACCGGCAGCGATTACAATCCTACAGCGCCGGCGTAAACAGCTTCATCGAACGCTGCGGCAAACGTTTACCGCTGGAGTTTCGTTTGCTGCGCTTCCGGCCCGATCCCTGGCGGATCGAAGATACGCTCACCATCGGCAAAGGCTTTGCATTTCTTCTGTCACTGGCGCTCTTCACGCGCGTGAACGCTATGGCCGTCGCGGCCAAACTCGCCGGCGCGCCGGAAAAATTTGCAGAGCTCTACCCATCGGATGCGGCCGGCGATGTAACGACGGCACGCGCGACCTGGGACGCCGCCCGGAGTTTATTGCATCTCAGCGCCGCGGTCGCTGCTCTTGGCGATGGCTTCAGCGCGGGATACGGCAGCAATGCCTGGGTGATCGGCCCCGAGCGGAGCGAGACCGGTCACGCGATTTTGTGTAACGATCCCCACTTGCGTATAACCCTGCCGTCGTTGTGGTACCTGATGCACTTAAACGGCGCCTGATGCGATCGGCGGCGACGGCTACGAAGTCTGGGGCGCGACGATTCCCGGTTGTCCCGGAGTGCAAGTCGGCCACAATCGCTGGATTGCCTGGGGTATGACAGCGGCGCTCTGCGATGACGTGGAAATCTACCGCGAGCAGATCCATCGATTGGAACCGGATCGTTACCAGGTAGACGGCGAGTGGCACTTAATGAGCCGGCGCCATGAAACCATCCGCATTAAAGGGCGCGGCGCGGTTGAGAGAATCATGCGCTGGACGCGCCACGGGCCGGTGATCAGCGACTTTGACCAAGCTAGCTCCGGGTCAGAAGTTTTGAGCTTGCGCTGGACCGCGCATGACGCGAGCGCGGACTCTCGCGGCGTCTATAAATTGAATTGCGCGCGCGACTGGGATGAGTTTATTGAAGCGCTGTCTCATCAATCGGCGCCGACTCTTAACTTCATGTACGCCGATCGGGCGGGAAACATCGGCTACGCGCTGGCCGGCAAGGTGCCGCTGCGTGAAGGCATTCCCTCGGTTTTGGCCGTCGAGGGTTGGCTGAGCGAAAATGACTGGCGCGGCTATGTCCCGTTCGCCGATTTGCCGCGCTTGTTCAATCCTTTGGAGGGCGCCATTGCCAACGCCAACAACCGGATCGTAAACGATGCTTATCCCTTCTATCTGTCGCGCTTCTTCGAGCCGCCGTATCGGCTGCGGCGCATTTACGAGTTACTCGGGGCGCGAAAAATCCATTCGATTCAAGATATGACCGCGGCACAAGCCGACCGAGTTTCAATTCACGCCAGGGACTTGATCGGAACTCTCAACGGCGAACTTGGCGCGCTTCGCGACGCCGGCGGCGCGCTCGGCGCCGCCGCAGATCGTTTGCTCTGTTGGGACGGTCACTGCGGCGCCGATAGCATCGCCGCAACGATCTTCCAGGTGTTTCATCACGCGCTAATCAAAATTCTTCTTATCCCGAGCCTCGGCGAAGACTTGTTTATCACCTATGTTGAGATCTTCAATCAAAGCATCGCGCCGATCGAAAAAATCTTGCGCCGCCCTGATTCTCCATGGTTGCAGGGAAGATCTTTAGCGGAGTTGGCGCGCTCCGCCCTGGTGGCAGCTTGCGCCGAGCTTGGCGAAGCTCTCGGTCCCGATCAGGAGCTCTGGCGCTGGGGCCGCCTTCATACTTTGACTTTGAATCATCCCTTCAGCCGGGTCAGTCTATTGCGGCGGCTTTTCTCGGCCGGGAGTTTTCCTACGGGTGGCGACAACTTCACAGTCAATCTGGGCTTCTACCGGCACTCGAACCCCTACGAGCATATCGTCGGGCCCTCCATGCGAATGATCGTGGAAGCGGGGCCGAGCCTGCGCTCTAAGTTCATCCTTCCCTCCGGACAATCCGGTCAGCCATTTTCAAAACACTACCTCGATCAGACGGCGCGCTGGCAAAGCCAAGGCTACATTGAACTGAGCGGCGCGGAGGAAGAGCTTCGCTCTTGGCCGCTACTCTCGCTAAAACCGCAATAAACCTGCCATTTGGAGTCGTCGTTAACCGGCTATTGGTACTTGAAGCCGCCGCGCCCATAGGGCAGTACCAGCCGAGCGAACAATACATGGTTCAACAGGCGAGGGGCAAGCGCCTTTACCTCGCAGGCTGTTGCAGCGCAAAGCGTCAAATTGCGCCCGACGTTGTCAATAATAAGCACTGCCTGTGTTTTTTGCTTCGATCGTCGTCTAAGCTATACGCTCTCAGCGGAAGCGGCGAAAAACGACCCTTCAAAGATGATCGATGTATTTACGCGAGGCTCAATTGCCAAAGCATTTTGCTTATTGCAAACAGTGTGCGGCTCTGCTTATCTGATGGAAATGCGCGGCAGGGCGGGTAGCAAGGCGCTGCATTTTAAGACTTGTTGAGGAGAGCAATATGAAACGAGCGGCAACTATAGCGGCAACTATAATGTGGGCGATGGCGCTGAACGCGCTCATCGTGCTCGGTACCGCCTGTTTCGCCGCTGCACTGGAAGTGGGCCAGCCCGCCCCTGACTTCGAGCTTGACAGCACCGCCGGCGGCAAACTCAAGCTCAGTAGTCTTAAGGGGAAAAACGTCCTCATCAATTTTTACGTGCTCGATTTTAGTCCAACCTGAATCAAGGACCTTCAAGCGTCCGGTTCGGACAATCTTGCGATGTTCAAGGCCGAGAACACCGAAGTTTTAGGGATCAGCGCCAACGCTGCATTTTCCCAGAAGGCGTTTGTCGACTTCGCCAAAATCAACTACCCGTTACTAAGCGACCGAGACGGTAAAGTGATGCAGTCATATGGCGTTTATGACGAGCCGAGAAAGCTCGCGAAACGATCCTACGTCATTATCGATAAGGAGGGCGTGATCCGCTATCTCAACATTCGGCCGACCAATTTCGAAAAGGACCTGCTCTCCACTGAAACCTTGCTCACTGAAGTGAAGAAAGTCAGCCAGATGAAATAGTTCGTCTACATCAAGAAACAAGAAGGAGAAAAATAATGGTTCGAGTAAAATGGCTATCAGCCGCGGTTTTGGGCTCGATGGTGGGCATGGCGGCATCCCAGCTATTCGCTCAGGCGGACGTCATCGAGAAGCGCCAACAACTGATGAAAGGACAGAGCGCGGCTGTGAAGGCCATCAAGGGAGCGGTCGAAACAAAGGATTTCGCCACCATTGAGACGAAAGCCAAGGACCTTATGGGCAGTGCAAATCAAATTCCGAGCGCCTTCCCCAAAGGGAGCACGACAGGAAAAACCAAGGCGACGGCAGCGATTTGGGAGAAATGGGACGAATTTGCAGGGTCATGCCAAGAACCTGAGCAAAGCGTTCAGGAGAACTCGCAGCCGCGGCCAAGAGCAAAGACGAAGACGGCGGTGGCGACCAAAGCAAAGTCAATTGGCGACAGCTGCAGTAGTTGCCACAAGGCCTTTCGCGCGGATAAATATTCCGAATAAGCTAGCGTTGCGGCAGGATAACGCGCAAGCTGCTGTTATGCGTTCTCCAGAAAGCCCCGGCTGCTGCCGGGGCTTTCTTGTTTGTGCGAGTTTCCTGCTGTAATCTTCCGCTCACTAAATTTCTGAGGTACTACAATGATTGTGAAGAGAGCCTTCTACTACCTGCTTTCTCTATTGTCGCTCCAACTATGTGGCGGAACTCGATGCCGGCGCCCAGATGACTCGGCTGAATGTCGGCTACAGCGCCGTGAGCGGCGATCAATTACCCGCCTGGGTTGCGAAGGACAGCGGTATTTTCGCCAAAAACGGATTGGACGTAGAATTGATCTTTTTCACCGGCGGGAGCACGGCGATTCTCGCCTTGGTCTCGGGAGATGTGCCGATCACTCAAGTCTCCGGACCGGGGTTGGTAAGCAGCGCCGCTGGCGGGTTCCGATGCCGTCTTTATCGCTGCCGGCATCACCTCGCTTAACTACGTGCTGATGGGCAAACAAGGCGTTAAAAGTACCGAACAATTCAAAGGTGGGACCCTGGCGATCAGCCGCTTCGGCTCTGCCACCGACTCGATCGCTCGTTTCGCGCTGCGCAGAATGGGACTCACGCCCGGCAAAGACGTGACCCTCATACAGGTGGGTTCCGGACCGGAACGGCTTAATGCGTTAATAACGGGCAAAGTCACGGCCGCGGTCATCAACCCACCTTCCAGCTTCATCGCCGAAAAACGCGGGCTCGCGGTTCTCGCCGACGTGGCGAAAATGGGACTGGTGTTTCAGCATACCGGCGCCGCCACCACACGAAAATATATACGCGAGAACCAGGATACGGTGCGGCGTTACGTCAAATCTCACGTTGAGGCGGTGCACAGAATGTGGACGGACAAAGAAGCGGCGATTCGCGCTCTCAACAAGCACATGCCGGGCGTGGAACGCGACATACTTGAAAAGAGCTACGACAACGTCATGACCGAGGCGCTCTACCCGAAAAAGCAGTATCCCAGTCTCGAAGGCTTGAAGACGGTTATCGAAGAAGTCGCCGAGAGAGATCCCCGGGCCAAAAGCGCCAAGCCTGAGCAATTCGTGGAAGCGAGTTTTATCAAAGAGCTCGACCAGAGCGGTTACATCGATGGCCTTTACAAACGAAAATAAGACTCTGGCAGCGTTCAAACCGTCTTTTCCCACCTCTTTCTCCCCCGCCAGAGCGGCGGAGGATGAAGGAGGGGTTGAATAGCGAACAGTGATTCGTAGATGCTCACCGACAAGAAGCGCGAGCAGGCGGCGCGCGAGATAGCGCTTTGGGCAAGCCAAATAACTCGCACGGTGAACTCGGAAGTCGCCGTCGACGTACACGACGACCATCCGGATTCCAACACTTACCTGGTCCGGCTCGGTAAAGATGCGCGCGTGCTGCTCTTCCGCTTGTCCTACGGCCAGGCGCACACCGATGGCCGGGAAGCCGAGTGCGAGCGCACGCTAAAGCGCAAAATCCACGACTTGGAAAATATGCTTTAGCTAAAAATCGTGATCCGGCGCGGCGTGAAGGGGGCAGGCGATTGACCCGACTTGCGCTGGCTAAGCTAGTGTGGTGTCCCCGAAGTTCGCTGAAAAACTCCAAACAATCGCCGGGGCCGAAGGCCGCGCTCAAATCCCCCTGAGTCCCCCCCTTTTTCAAAGGGGGGAATTTCTTCCGCAGGATTGAAACCCCTCTTTGGAAAAGGGGAAGGGGAGATTTTTGACGGAACGGCGCGGGAATCATGTAGCGAACTTCTGGGTCAGGACATTAGGTTCTCAATCAGAACAGCGAAAGCTGTGCCGGTCTGTCTTTGACGACGGACCGGCCGTCCAATGAAGGCGAGAGCGCGCGCTCGCCCTCAATCACCGCATCGAAGTCGGCTTGCGGTTGCAGGCGCGTTTCGACGGCCCGAGCGAAGCACTCGAGACGGCGCAGGCCGTCCAATTTGTCGGTATCGCCGAGCTTTGCTTCATCCAGTGAGACCCGCAAACAGTTGAGGGATTCGTCGTAGGTTTTCAATGGCACCGGGAATGGATGTCCATCCTTACCGCCGTGGGCAAACGAAAACCGCGCTGGATCGGAGAAACGGCTCGGTGTGCCGTGGACAACTTCGGCAATCAAGGCGAGCGCCTGAAGCGTGCGCGGGCCAAGATTCTCGAGCAGCAGGAGTTCGGCGAACTGGCCGAGGTCGCGTTCGTAGGCTACGGCGAGTACAGCTCCGAGTCGCTTCAGGTCGATGTTCACGGCGCGGACCTCATGATGCTCCGGCATGCGCAGGTGGCGTGCGGCAATGAGAGCGGCCTGCGGCTTCTGACGGGCGATTTCGAGCAGCGCGGCTTGCGCGGGCTGCGCTTGAGCATCCACCAGATTCATAATCACGCCCTGATTCTCGCCGACGATCGCGGTGTGCGGTTCGGCGACGAAATCGCGCACCGACACGGAGTGCCAATGGTAACGCCGAGCCATTCCGCTGCGCTCGTTCAAACCCTGCTGCACGACGGCCCACTCGCCCTCTGAGGTCACGACGAAGTTATGGAGGTAGATCTGAAATCCGTCAGCGATGGCGTTGTTGTCGACCCGGGCGGTCAGCCTGCTGGCGCGCACCAACGCTACGCCGTCGAGGCCGCGACTCTCGGCAATCACTCGCAACTCCTGCGGCGTATTGCGCGCGAGCCTGCCGCGACCGCCGCAGACGTGGATGCCGAGCTCATGGGCTCGCGGCGCCAGGCCGCGTTTCAGCGCGCCCATGACCGATGTAGTGATGCCCGAAGAGTGCCAGTCCATTCCCATCACGGCGCCCAGTGCCTGGAACCAGAAGGGATCGCTCAAGCGCGATAGGAAGACCGACACGCCGTAATCATGGACGATGGCTTCGGCGATGGCCGTGCCCAGTTTCGTCATCCGCTCGGCCAGCCATTGCGGCACCCGGCCGCCGTGGAGCGGCAGGTCTGCGATTCCCGAACGTTTCATGCTGTGACCTCGTGTGATTCGCATTCGATAAGCATCTTTTGCTGTCCCTGGCGCAACGCGCCTATCCTTTTTCGACTCTGTAATTTGCTTCTGTAGTTGTGTCACCCAGCCGACATGGTGTAAAGCTTGGCCGTAAACACGCGAGCGATTTCCATTATGAAGGGAGACAATCGCTATGACTCTCTATCTAGCGCGCATCCTGTTGGTTCTCTTTACGGCCTTAGGTTTGTTTGCAAACCTGGCGCGGGCCGCCAGCACGCCCGACAGCGCTGTCTATCGCGGGCCTGATCGTCAGGCGAAACTGGAAAAGGCGGCTAAAACTGAAGGAGAGTTTGTCTGGTATACTTCGGTGAACGCCGAAGATATACAACGCATCGTTCAACTCTTCGAAAAGCGTTATCCTTTTATCAAAGCCAAGGCAGTCCGGCTAAATTCATCGAGGATCGTTCAGCGCTATACGTCTGAATTTCAGGCCGGCACCCATCTCGCTGATATTCTGGATACCAGCGATTCCCGCATTGAATATTTTCGCCGCAAGGGCATGTTGCAGCCTTATTATACGCCCATGGCGGAAAAGTTTGACAAGCGCTTTTTGCAATCCCAGGGGTATTGGGTGGCCAACCGGGTGACGATGCTTGTGCTCGGCTACAATACTCGTCTCGTCAAGGCCGCTGAAGCGCCGCGCCGCTACGAGGATCTGCTCGATCCCAAATGGAAAGATCAAATGTCTCTGGAGCGCGAAGACTCCCCTTGGTTTATGACATTGATGGAGCATTGGGGCGAACAAAAAGGCAAAGCGTTCTTTCAACGACTTCGTTCTCAGAATCCCAAAGTGCGCACCGGCCATACCCACCTGGCTCAACTAATCGCCGCCGGCGAGGATCCGCTCTCGCCCAATATCCACAGCCAGGGAATGGCTTCGGGTCAGCGTCGAGGCGCACCGGTCGAGTGGTTGAATTTGGAACCGGTTATCGCTTCAAGCAATGTCAGCGCTTTGGCAAAGAATGCGCCGCACCCCAATGCCGCATTGCTCTTCCTTGATTTCATATTGAATAAAGAAGACGGCCAGAGGGTGATTCGAGAAGTAAACCGGATTCCGACTCATCCGGAAGTTTTGCCCAACCCGCCGCGTTTGCGCGAAGGGTTCGATTTCATAAACATTGATCCGGTCAAGTATAACGACAAGATTGACCACTACGGTAAGCTCTGGCACGAGTGGTTTCTGCAATGAAGATCGTCTGAGTGCCTAACCAGCGTAGCGCGTCCCGTTTAGCCGCTGAAAATGAAGAATTTGCGCATCGCATAATTGATTGTCAGAGCAGTGAAAATATTTGAACCAAAGGCGTAGGTTGTTAGCATACCGAAGCGCCGGATCAACAAGCCCATCAGCGCGCTGCCGATAATCATAGAGACGCCTGAAACGAGATAAAAAAGAGTAACTTCTATTAGCCAATGATAGCGCCCGGGAATGAAAACCCAGTAGATGTTGATCACATAGGCAACAAAATTCGAGATTACGAAAGCCACGGCGTTTCCCTTCATGGAGTTTCGCGCCCGTGTTGTGTGGTCCAGATCCTGAAGAGACGGATTGAAGAGTTTTACAAACCAATCGTCTGGCTGCAAAGCAAAAAATATTTTCCAGGCGACCAGGTGAAACACCAGTATGTGAGCGGCGACAGCGATCGAGCCACTAACGGCGTACTTTAAAAACTGCCAGAAATGCTCTGACTGTAAAAATTGATTAAACATCCGGTCGAGCTCCGGGATAAACAACGGTTGTGATTAACAATACTTCTCTCAAGAATAAGCGGATGCAAGCCTGACAATCATTTTGATCGGCAAGATGCAAGTAATCGCCGGGGCAGACAGGTTGGTTTCTAGAAACCTTCGCGCTAGGGTGAAACCCGAGAGTCTTCAGAACAATAAACGCAAACCGATGGGAGGGAGTGCCAGTGGAAAGAACCTACAAGAAAATTGAAATCGTCGGCGTGTCTGATAGCAGTTTTGGCGAAGCCACGCAAAACGCGGTGGCAAAAGCCTGTCAATCGCTACGCCATGTGGACTGGTTCGAAGTGACCGAGATGCGCGGACTGGTTGAAAATGCCAAAGTCAAAGAGTTTCAGGTGACCGTCAAGATCGGCTTTCGTCTCGAAGATCAGCAGGCCTAGCAGCCGGTGGTGAAAGTCTGACTGCATTCGACGGGTGATCGATCCCCGTTGGCTGCGTTGCTCCTCGCTCAAATATTCCCCGATATTCTCCGGTCGTCGCGACTTGCCATCGGGCGCCTCGCCCGTCTCGGTGCGACTCCTGTCGTCGATCCCGGGAGGCTTGCTGCCCTCCGCGAGTTTATTTTAGTGACGTGCTGCCTCCCGGGGTTGAATGATTTTTTGCCAGCGCGCCTTCAACTAATTCGGCCTGCCAGCGCAACAGGCCAGCGCTAGCCATGATCTCATCGACCGTCCCGGGCCGCTCCCTAACGATAGCCTCGAGCGCAGCTCTGGGCGCTAAAGTCGCCGGCGCGATTGCCAGCTCCTTGGCAATCCGCGCGCACTCGCTGCTGAGCGCCTGGAGCTGCTCCTGGCAATGGTTGCGCGGCGGATCGGTGCGGTCGAGTAATCGCCGTTCCGGCCACTCGGCCGGGGACATGGCCGCCGCGCGCGCGAGCGCTTCCTCAAGCGTCCTCAGCCGCGAGCCGCGAATGTTGCGCGGCAATTTAGGTCCGTGGTCCAGCGCCGCGCCGCGGTGCGACTCCGCCCACTGAAGCAGCTCCAGCATCTGCTGATTGCCAAAAACTTTGAAGGCCGGCCGGTTGGCGTGGCGCGCGTGCGCGTCGCGCCAGCGCCAGAGTTCGCGCAGATACGCGAGTTGGCGGGCGCTCAGCCGTCCGGCCCCCTTGATGCGCCAGGTCTCCTCGTGATCGCGCGCACGATCGCGCGCCGTCGACTGCACCATCGCTCGGCAACTTTCCTCGTGCCAATCGATGCGTCGCCGCGCGCGCAATTCGTCCTCAAGGCATCCGGCGAGTCGCTCGAGATAACGCGTGTCGTTGACCGCGTAGCAGAGTTGCTGTTCGCTAAGCGGCCGGCACGACCAGTCTGATTTCTGCCCTTGTTTGCCAATCGTGACGTTAAAGAACCGCTCGATGAGAGCCGCCAGACCGATCTGTTCGATACCGAGCAATTGCGCCGCAATCATCGTATCGAAAACTTCACGGCGCGGTCTGAAGCCCATCGAGGCTCGCAGCATGCGCAGGTCGTAATCGGCGCCGTGCAGGATCAATGGTTTTTCCGCCAAAGCTTCCAAGAACCCCATCAGGTCCGCTCCGGAAAGAGGATCTACCAGGTAGTGCTCGCCAGAGAATGAAAGCTGGATCAAACAGACCTTTTCGAAATAGCTATGCAGGCTGTCCGCCTCGGTGTCGAGCGCGACCCTTTCAGCGCTCCTGAGACGCTGGACTAATGCATCCATTACGGCGCGTTCGCGCACGTAAAGGTAGCCCGCGCAATCCGCAGCATTCAACGATCCGCTCTTCTTCATTAAACTAGAGCTGCTCATTGGGCTATTTTACAGACCAGGCGGAGGCTTTGGCAAAACGCCACGGCCTGCCAAGGTGCGACCGATCTTTAAATGATAAAGCTTCATCAATTGAGCCTGGACCGCCCGGCTTTCGATAACTCCAAGGGCTTGCGCGACGGCCTGTAAGGTCGCCATCCGTTCCGGCCTGCTTTGCGCGCGCAATTGAAATGTCGAATGGTTGGGCGTGCTGATCCTCACTCTGGGTAGCTCTTTTAACTCGGCATGACGGGAAAGAATCTTCCGCGCCTGACGCCAGGTGCCGTCGGGGACGATCAGCTGGATAGGTCTTGAGTCCTGCGCCACCAGCGCCCCGTCCAGTTCCACGGCATCAGCGGACGGGAAAAACAAAAATGTCCGATACTCAGGAGTTAAGAGATCTGTCAGATCGAGACTTTCTCTACTCGCACCACGTATGCGCACTTGGCTGTTGAGCAATGCTCTGAGCGCGAGCAGACCGGTATTGCTGTTGCGCGACAGTTCTCGGTGATGAATGACCAGCGCAATTTTCGTGCGCAACGAAATACTCGGCATTGCATCGCAAACGCAAAGCGCCGGCGACGCGTTGCAGGTCGGACATCGCTCTCCTATTTTTCGCTTGCGCGTCAAGTTAATGCCTTCATGCGATTTACTTCTTGACGGTTGCTTATTTCCCCCTCAGACGAGTCCGGCGATGCCCGCCAGCGCGCCGGCCGGCGAGCAGCCACAGTGGGTTCCACGGTTTGCGCAGAACCAGCGCGACCGTGAGCAAGGTTATCAGATAGCCGCGCCAGTCGTGGTTCACCGCGCGCATCAGTATCGTCGCGCTCGCTAACATCAGCCCAATCGTAATCGGCGTCAGACCCCGGCGAATCGCGCCGGCGATCGGCGCGTTGGGATAGCGCTCGTTAAGATGCCCGACCAGCAAGGTGAGGGTGGTAGCCGGCACCAGCAGCGGGATCGTAGTCGCGGCTGCGCCCGCCCAGCCGGCCAGGTGCCAGCCGATAAGAGTGACGTACATGACATTGGGCCCAGGCGCCACTTGCGCCAACGTGTAGATCTCGGCAAACTCAGCGCTCGTGAGCAACTGGTGCACCTCCACCACATAGCGGTGGATGTCCGGCAATATCGTCGACGGTCCGCCGATGGCGATGAACCAGAGCAACAAGAAATGCAGAAATAACGCGCCGAGATCGAGCCGCTCCATCAATCCTTCTGCTTCCAGGCCGCGAAGACGGCCCAAGGCGCAAGGGCGCCCATGACCCATAGTAGCGGCCAGCGCAAAACCCCGACGCCGATAAACGCCAGTGTGCCGAACAGCCATGGGCGCCACTGTCGCGGCAATACCATCGCGAGCTTGATAACGGTTGCGAGCAACAGCCCGGCCGCCACGACCGACATGCCTGCGAGCGCCTGCTGCACCTGCGGCACCGCGCCGTAGCGCTCGTAGAGCATGCCCATGCCAATTACCACCAGGCATGGCCAGCCTAAGAACCCGGCGACGGACGCCGCCGCGCCCGTCCAACCAGAGAAGCGATATCCGACCATCACCGTTAGATTCAAAACATTGGGCCCGGGCAGGAGCTGTCCGAGAGTTAAGAGGTCAACAAATTCTCGCTCCGTAAGCCAGCGCTGGCGCTCGACCAGTTCGCGTCGCGCCCAGAACATCACACCGCCGAAGCCCGAAAGACTAATCCGCGAAAAAGTGAGAAATAGCGCAAAGCGGCTGAAGCGCGGCCGCTGTGATTCTGTTTGCTTCATGGTTTCTTGGCTCCTTGTGGCGTTGAGTAATCAGCAAAATCGCTTGCCGGGCAAAGCTATCCGGAATAGGGAAGTTATTTGACGGCGAATGGTATAAAGTACAGGAGTCCTGAGGTTCGCCAAACTCTACTTGAAGACAATCGTCATCGCACGGCGGTCCCGGTCATCATGACAATTGAATCCACGGCAAAAGGATCTGTGCATTCGTCTGCCGACCTCCGGCGGCGCTTGTTAATCCGCCACGCTTATGCAGCGTCTTTTCCTGCGGCTGAATATAACAGTTATGAAGCGTTCTTGAATGTCCACGGTGAATCTATCAAATCGGAGTCGAGGACCCGGGTCGTCATCCTGAGAAGGCGGCCGAGCGCAGCGCCGGAGAAAACAATCGATTCATTTGTCCTCAAAATTTATCGCTATCCACTTTTGCCGCGGATCAGGACCGGATTTCGCATCTCCAAGGCCGAGCAAGAGTTCAACAGCCTCAGCTACCTTAACCAACAAGGCGTGCCCGCTGCCGAGCCGGTTGCTTTTGGCGTGGAACGGACTCGGCTGGGTCTTGTCAGGTCCTGTTTTCTGATCACCGGCCTGGTAGAAGGCGCCGTTAATCTCTCTCAACGGCGATCTGAAAGCGCCCAGCAAGCGCGCCGCGAATTGGCCCGGGACCAGCTTATCTTCAGACGTCTCGGAACTATGTTGCGCCGGCTTCATGAACTAAGGTTTTTCCTGTTTACTGCAAAGACCAAGAATCTCCTGGTTCGAGACGGCCCGGCAGCGTCACCGGAGATTTTTTTTGTCGACGTACCCTATGCCAGAACCCTGCGCTGGCGGCCGATTGCACGGTGGGCGCAGGGCCGAGACTTGGGATTGCTTCTCGGCAACTTTTTCCCCGCCTTAACGGAAGCTGAAAAGGCGTGGTTCTATGAAGCTTACCTGCCGGACCCCTTAGGCGGCTCGGCTGCAGCTCTCAGCCGGCATGCCGAACGAGCCATGCGGTCGAAGCAGAATCTCACTCCGATCTCGGCTCTGGTTCACGGCCTCAAACGGCGCCTGCGAAAGAAACCGGCCGCCACCGTCACGCGAACCAAGAGGTAAGGCGCTTGCGCAAAGGGCGATGGGCTTCAAACACTCGGCGAGCTATTGATATGGCGCAAGCACGAGGAAAAGGCGGCGAGCATCTCGCCAAGCAACCGGGAGGATCAAAGCAGCGGCGCGTTCGAATGTCTTTTCCCGCCGCGCTTCACTCCCCCGGTTCGCGGTCATCGGTCTAGCTCCAGACGGCGCCGAGCTGGCGGTGCTCAGTCAAACGGTCCGTTTATGGATAAAGATATTCTCTCACGTTACAACAGCCCGCAAGGCGCTGCGGATTATTTAAAAAAATTCGAGCGCCACTGGACAGAGCGCGTTAACAATTGGAACGAACAACGGCTACTGCAGCGCCTTTTACGCTCGGCGTCGATCACCAGGCTTGATGGTTTGGCTCTGGATTTGCCGTGCGGCTATGGGCGTCTTTATTACATCCTGAGCGATTTGGGCGCGTCGATAGTAGAGGGCGACTGGAGCTTTAATCTGCTGCAAGCGGCGCGCCTATTCCATGCTGATGATCGGCTTTCAACAAAAGCCGCCGGCTATGTCCGCGCGACCGCCTTTAGCCTGCCGTTTCGGGATCGATCGTTTGAGTTGGTTATGTCGGTGCGTCTGTGCCATCACATCCGCGAACATCAGGAGCGGATACAGTACTTGCGCGAGATCATGCGGGTGAGCCGCAAGTGGTTGCTCTTTACCTATTTCGATACGGCGTCGATCAAAAACCGCACTCACGAGTTTCGCCGCCGCTTCAATGGCAAACGCTCGAAATGGACGCTCGACTCTCAGGAAGTGAAAGACATCACCCGGTCGGCCGGTTTCGAAGTCGTGCGCGCGATATGGATCGCGAAATTTTTTTCAGGACACCGCTATGTGCTGCTGCGCCGGATAGATTGCACGCCGGCAACGCCGCCCCAACGCTTATAGTAAAGTCGCCGGCTTTGCTGCGGCGCCGCGTTTTAGATCGCGTAAAGCGCCCGGGCGTTGGCGCCCAGAATTTTTTGCTTGACGTCGGCTGAAAGATCGCTTCGCTCCTGGAAAGTTTTGATCGCGTCGATGTCGCTGGAAGTATCGGTGTGACCGTAGTCGGTGCCGATCACCAGGTTGTCCTCGCCGGCTTCCTTGACGATGTAAGCCAGGTCGTCGGAATTTTCGCAGGTGATGTACATGCCGTACTCGCGCAGCAAATTGGCGGGCCATTGCCGGCCTAAGGTTCTAAACCGGGCCCTCGCCTCGTGCAGAACCCAGGGCACCCATTGCGCGCTCGCTTCGATGAAGCCGAAACGCAGTTTGGGAAATGTCTCATGAATCGCGCTAAGCACGATGTCGCTGAAAGCACCCACCGTCGGGATTCTGAACCGATGAAACGTCGAGGCCACCCGCACCGGGTGATTGTATAGATCGGTCAGCCACGGATTGCCGTTAGCGATGTGAATGGCGATGGCGAGATCGAGTTTTTGCGCTTCTTCGTAGATCGGGTAAAAATAAGGATCGGCGAGCAAACGCTGGCCTTCGATGGGCCGCAACAGAACCGCGCAGGCGCCGTTTTCTTGCGACCAGCGAATCTGATCGAGCGCATCCGGCATGCTTAAGGTGGGCGCCATGCATGACCAGCGCAGTCGACCACGCCCTTGCTTCCAGATGTCCGCGAGCCAGCGATTCCAACTCCTGCACAAGGCGACTTCGACGGCGGCGCGATCCGTGGCGGACTCGATGAACATGGTGTTGTGCAGCACCTGGATGTCGACACCGGTCTTGTCCATGTGTTCCAAACGAAGTTCGACATTGCCGAGCTCGCGCGCCGCTTGCGCGTCGGCAAACTTGCGACCGACCCGCTGGGAAAGCTTTTCTAATTGTTCAGAGGAAAACGCCGGGAAGCGAAAGCCTTTCACTTTGCCGTCGATCACCCAGAACTGCAGCCTTACTCCTGCCTGTTCGCGAGCTTCGAGCGCAATCGACCGGTAGCTCTGCTCGGCAGCATCCATAAAATCCCACGTGCGGGCACATTCAACTACATGGGCGTCGGCATCAATCACGAGATTGTTGTGTGCAGCTTGCATAAGAGCCCCCTTGCAGAAGAGCGATGCTCTCACCCTAGTGAGAGCGTCCGACTGTGTCAACCGCAAGATCGCGCGCATGTTATTCCCTGTGCGCGCAGATGATGGTCGTTTCTAGTCTCTAGTTTCAGGTTCCTGGTTTATGGAAGACAACTTTCCGACTCAAAACTAGAAACAAAAATTAGAAACCAGAAACTCGATACGTGTCCGCTCTCTACGAGGCTGACTCCTCGGCCTACGTTCTGTCGCGGGTCCTCTCCGGTCCATGAAGAATTCCGGCTAGCAGCAGGGCAGCGGGTTTTCGATCAAATTGTAAACATGATCGAAGTTCACGTCGTTGATGCGCGCGAGTATTTTGAAGACCCGCGGCGGCTCTGCCGGCAAGAAAACCATGATCGCCGTTTCCACCGGCGGGCAGCCGGCTTTTACGCACGGAACTTCCTTGATCATCATCGGCGCATCGCCAGGAAACGTCAAAATAGTCTGTACCCAGTAACGAATCTGGTCCAGGGTAAATTTTGATACGTCCTGTTTACGGCCGAACGGATCAATCTCTTCTGCGGCGGCGCTATCGCGATCGCTAGTGGTAATACAGTCCATGAAGCCCTGAGTAATCTTCTCCCGGTCCAACTGGCGGCCGATAAACACGAGGCGGTTTACCCGCTCCTCGGATTCACCCCAGGCCCGTCCCGGCCGGCCCTCGAAAAGCATGTGGACTCCCTGAAAAACAAATTGATCGGGATCCTTGCGCAAGTTCAAGATGCCTTTCATGCGCATGATGCGCTCGCCGAATTCCGCGATCAGTTCGCGAAACCAGCCGCTGAGCTTGACGCCGTCAAGCTCGCCGGGCGTGACAATCGCCACCGTCTCGATATCTTCAGTGTGTTTGTGATCGTGGTCATGCTGGTCGGCTTTGATCTCGATGTTAAGACTGTGTAAATCGAGAACCATGCCGATGTCGACATCGGAATTTCGGGTCTGGCAGATGCGCGCCGCGCTGTTGATATTGCGGATCTTGTACTCCAGTTCCGGCAGGTCTTCGGGGCTGATGAGATCGGTTTTGTTTAGCAGTACCATGTCCGCGAAAGCGATTTGCTCTTTCGCCTCCGGCGACTGTTTGAGCTGCTGCAAGACGTGTTTGGCGTCGACCACCGTGACTACGCCGTTCAACTGGTACTGGCTTTTTATCGCCTCATCGATGAAGAAGCTCTGCACCACCGGCGCGGGGTCGGCAAGGCCGGTGGTTTCGATCATCAGAGTGTCGAATTTTTGCCGATGTTCGAGCAGCTGAAAGAGGCTCCGCAGTAGATCGCCGCGCACTGAGCAACAGATGCAACCGTTGCTCATTTCGACGACCTCCTGATCGGAAGAGATCAGCAGATGATGATCGATGCCGACTTCGCCGAATTCGTTGACAATCACCGCGACCCGGCGGCCGTGTTGCGCCGTCAAGATGCGGTTCAGCAGGGTAGTCTTGCCTGCGCCAAGAAAACCGGTGAGCACGGTAACCGGAACGCGCTGGTCGTTCTTTTCAGTCATGAGCGTGAAACTCCTCCAGGATTGTCCTCTGAAAGTAACAACCGTATAAAATCGAGTCAACATAAAGAAAAATTACGTTCTAGTAGTGCAAGACGTTCAAATCGTTTAAAACGTTTTCAGAAGACTGAAGACTGTTAGAGCACGGGAGGCAACGAATGAAATTGCGGGGAAAGGTCGCTTTTATCACCGGTTTTGGCTCCGGCTTGGGCCAGGCGATCGCCGTGATGTTCGCCCAGGCAGGCGCGGCGGTTGCCGGAACTTCGCCCACCGAATCGAAGGGCAGGAATACCGTCGCGCTGGTTGAGCAGAAAGGCGGTACAGCACGTTACTGGCCGGGCGACGTAGCCGATGCCGGACGGATGAAAGCGGTTATCAGTGAGACCGTCCGCGAGTTGGGCGGCATCGACATTGTCGTTAACAGCGGCGGCGTTCGCACCAACGGCAGTATTACCGAGATCACGGAAGCGGATTGGGACCTTACCTTGGACGTGAATTTAAAAGGCGCGTTTATTGTTTCGCGACTGGCGATTCCGGAGATGAAAAAACGCGGCGGCGGCGTTATTCTTAACATTGGCGCGCGCTCGGGCATGCTCGGACAATCAGGGCGCGCCGCCTATTGCGCCGCGAAAGGCGGCATGGTGCGACTTACTGAGGCCATGGCTATGGATCACGCCAGAGACAAGATCCGTGTGAATTGCATCTGTCCGGGCCCGACCCGCACGCCGATGGTCGATACCTCGACGCCGGAGAAGCTGGCGCGTTACAAAACCCGAGTTCCGATCGGTCGCATCGGCGAACCCGAAGACGTCGCTTACGCGGCGCTCTATTTGGCCTCCGATGAAGCGTCGATGGTGACCGCGGCGATCCTGCCGGTCGATGGCGGCATGCGCTTGACTGGACCATGAAGGGCATCGTCTTTGTCCGAAAAGAGCCCGAGTGGCAAGCTAAAGTGTGGTGCTTTCAGTTAGCGATCCTTCGGCGATGGGGCGGCACGCAACACTTGCGACTCAAAACCAAACTGAAGCCGACTGCAAATATCGCAGCGGCTGAGCGTGAGTGCAGGAAAATAGCGGCGCAGATAGAGTGGATTTGGCAAAGTAGCCGGGTTAAAACCGGTTGAAGTATTTAATAAGCCTTAGGCGCGAGGCGAGGAGATGACATGATTGATTTACGGCCGCTCGGCATCGAGGACTACTGCGAGCGTAATAGCAAACCGCTGTCGGAGCTGCACTCGAAACTTTGGCTGGAAACGCACACCAAGACGCGCAGTCCGGCGATGATGGTGGGTGCGCTCGAGGGCGCATTTCTAAAAATGCTGGTGCACCTGACCGGGGCGCGGCGAATTTTGGAGATCGGCATGTTCACCGGTTACAGCACTCTGGCCTGGGCTGAGGCACTGCCCAAGGGCGGCCATGTCGTGAGTTGCGACGTCAACCCGGAAACCAGCGAGATCGCGCGCAACTACTTTGCCCAGAGCGAGCACGCCGATAAGATCGAAGTGAAGCTTGGACCGGCTTTGTTTACGCTCAAGTTCATCGCCGGGCCTTTTGACATCTGCTTTATCGATGCAGACAAGGAATCCTACGGCGAATATTACGATGCCTGCATGGAATTGACGCGCCCCAAGGGGCTGATCGTTCTCGATAATATGCTCCGGAGCGGGCGAGTGCTCGACCCCAAAGATCCGGGCACCAGGGCGATTGACGCGCTTAACAAAAGAATTCGCAAAGATCCGCGCGTCGAAAACGTTCTGTTGCCGCTGCGCGACGGCATTATGATGGTTTACAAACTGTAGTTCTTGCAAACGCTACGGTTCGGGCTAGCAGGCCGTGAAAAAGCCGCTTTGCAGGTTGCAACCAGAGCGCAAATAGCAAGGAGCCGGAGCGAGGATCCCGCCGTTTAGCGCTCTCGGCTTTGCGTGCTGCGCTATGCGCATTGCTCAGGGCAATCGGCACGTCGGTCTTTTTCAGCCGCCTGCTATTGCTGGAGTGAAGTGATATTTCTGCTATAAGAGGTGGATGGCGATTTTGCAGGCGACCTTATGGATCTACGCGACCGCGTTTCAAAAGTCCTGGCAGTGCGTAGTGAAAAACTGGGTCGTGAGCTTCGCGCCATTGGCGTATGGCTTAATTATGTCACTGGCCGGACTTGTGGCGGCGCTCCTGGGTATTTTCGGCGGTTTTCTGCTCGCGCTGGCGAGCCAGAGCTGCTTGAGCTCCGGACTCCATTTGATCAAGAACATGGTTGCCAGCGGCAAAACCGATTTCAATGATTTTATAAGCGGCTTCACGGTATATCTCTGGGATTTGTTGACAGTAGCATTCATCGTATTTATACCTTTACGCCTAGCCGCCATGGCTCTTGGCGGGGTGCCCAACGGCGACTTGATTTATTTTATGATTCAGGCGGTGCTTTACGTTCTGCTCAACCCGGTCCCCGAATTTATTTATCAAACTCGCACTTCCGGACTTGAACTGTTGAGCGCCAGTTATAATTTTGTCGTGGAAAACTGGCTTGAATGGTTGCTGCCGAACATCCTCATCACGGTCGCGGGATTTTTCCTGCTGCGGCTTTTTTACTCGCTCGTGTGGCTGTTGCCGTTGTTCATCCAATGGTTTGCGATCGCTTTTGCTTTCGGGCTTTTTCTAACGTATTTTATGACTTTTCGCGGATTCTTGTTTGCCGAACTGCATGGCACCACGCGGCGCAGCCGGATGTATCGTTATAACGCGCGTTCCTGATCAGGCTGTAAGCTGACTAACTCGCAAAGCGCAAGGAGCAAAGCGCTAAGGGGTCGGAGCAAGGAGCGTGGAGCGGGGAGCAAACCCCGGCCTCCGACCTCTGACTCCTTCGCTTTGCGCTTAGCCCTTTGCGACCGTCTGCGCGCCTCGCATCTGAACCTTTTTGAACAGCCTGGTTTTTGTGTAGGCTTGAGTTTTGGGCCGAAACCGAGTCTGCGACTCTAGCGGCCTGGCAGTGAATGAGAAACCAGCAACGTTGTGAATACTTGACCTGTCGAGATTCTTATGGTGTCCTGTTGTGGCCATCCATTAGCGCCCCCATGAAAATCAACAGCATCAAAGGTTTCTCGGATGTTCTTCCCGAGGAAGTGGAGGTGTGGCAGCGCGCCGAGGCTCAGGCACGGCGAGTTTTCAGCGCCTATAATTTCGCTGAGATCCGCCTTCCGATCCTTGAAAAGACCGAGCTTTTCAGCCGCTCCATCGGCGTTAGCACCGATATCGTCGAGAAGGAAATGTATACTTTCGCCGACCATGACGACGATCAGGCGCTGCTCACATTGAGGCCGGAAGGAACGGCGGGGGTGGTGCGCGCTTATGTCGAATCGGAGCTGTACAAGGTAGAACCGGTGCGCAAGCTCTATTACATGGGTCCGATGTTTCGCCGCGAGCGGCCGCAGAAGGGCAGGTTGCGCCAGTTCCATCAGATCGGTGCGGAAGCCTTGGGGCGGGGTGACCCGTTCATCGACGCCGAAATATTGCTATTGCTTAATGATTTTTTCAGCGCCTTGAGTTTGGCCGAGCCCTCGCTGCAAATCAATTCGCTAGGTTGCTCCGAGTGCCGACCGGCTTACCGTCAAGGTTTGTTGGAGTTTTTGCGCCGGAAAGAGGCTGAGCTCTGCGCCAATTGCCGGCGCCGCATAGAGCGCAATCCGTTGAGGGCGCTCGATTGCAAGGAGCCCGGTTGTGTTGCCGCGACCCGAGATGCGCCGTCGATCCTCGATTCATTATGCGCCGCGTGCCGGGAACATTTCGCTACCGTGCAAGGTTTGTTGCGCGATACCGGCGTGGCCTACCGGCTCAACCCGCGGATGGTGCGCGGCCTCGATTACTATTGCCGGACCACGTTCGAGTGGACCAGCAATCAGTTGGGCTCGCAAAGCGCCGTGGCGGCGGGGGGACGTTACGACGGCCTCGTACAGAAATTGGGTGGCCCTGCCATTCCGGGAGTCGGTTTCGCGCTCGGCGTCGAGCGTCTCGTCTTATTGTTGAGCGCTGAGCAACCTGCTGAAGCCGCCGGCATTGGGCTCTTCGTTGTTTGGCTCGGCGCCAGAGCGCGGGACTGGGCGTTTCCTCTGGTGCATCGATTGCGACAGCAGGGCTTGAGCATGGAATTGGCAGGCGACGCGCGCAGCTTGAAGAGTCAGATGCGCCGCGCCGATAAACTCAAGGCGCGCTCGGTGCTAATCGTTGGTGACGATGAGTTGGCCAAAGGTAAAGGGATCCTTCGCAATATGTCGAGCAAGCAGCAAGAGGAAATTAATTTGGCGAATCTGGAGACCGAGTTGTTGGGGAGGATGGCGGGCTGATGTCGGGAGAAAGGGTTTTTAGCGATCAACTGGGTGATTGGAAGCGTAGCTGTTATTGCGGCGAGCCGCGCGCAAAGGGCGTCGGGGGTGAACTGATCCTCACGGGATGGGTCCACTCCCGGCGCGATCACGGCGGCGTAATTTTCGTGGATCTCAGAGACCGCGAGGGCCTTTGCCAGGTGGTCTTTAACCCCGAAGTTGACCAGGTTGCCCATGAAAAAGCCAAACAGATCCGCTCCGAAGACGTCATCGCCGTGCGTGGCGCCTTGGCGTGCCGGACTCCCGAAACACTGAACCCCGATCTCGCCACCGGAGCGGTTGAGCTCATGGTCAAAGAATTGCGGCTGCTCAACGCCTCGCAGGTGCCGCCGTTCAACATTGACGACGACTCCGACGCCAACGAGAACACACGCCTCAAATATCGTTATCTCGATCTTCGGCGCCCGCGCAGCTTGCACCCGCTGCTGTTGCGCTACCGCATGACCAAGCTAATCCGCGACTATCTCGACGGTCAGGGCTTCATCGACGTCGAGACGCCGGTCTTGACCAAGAGCACGCCGGAGGGAGCGCGCGATTATCTCGTCCCGAGCCGGGTCTATCACGGCAAGTTTTATGCCCTGCCGCAGTCGCCGCAGTTGTTCAAGCAGATTCTCATGGTCGGCGGCCTGGACCGCTATTTTCAAATCGTCAAATGCTTCCGTGACGAAGATTTACGCGCCGACCGGCAGCCGGAGTTTACCCAGCTCGATATGGAGATGTCCTTCGTAGAACCGCAAGACGTAATGGGCGTGGTCGAAGGGATGATCGCGTTGCTCTTCAAAAAGTTGAAAGGCATTCAATTAGAGCGCCCGTTCCCGCGCCTTACCTGGGTCGAAGCAATGGGCCGCTTCGGCTCCGACAAGCCCGATATGCGCTTCGGTCTCGAACTCGTCGATCTGACGGATGCGCTGCGCAATTCAAAATTTAAGGTCTTCGCCTCTGCCATTGAAAAAGGCGGTATCGTCAAAGCCATCCGGATACCGCGCGGCGGCGAACTTTCGCGTAAGGATCTGGATGATATGACGCCGTATGTCGCTACGTTCGGCGCCAAGGGCATCGCCTGGGCTCGACTCACCGCGGAAGGCTGGCAGTCGCCCATCGCCAAGTTCTTGTCGGCATCCGAACAGAGCGAAATAGCGCGGCGCGCCGGCGCCGAGCTTGGCGACGCCATTCTCTTTTCGGCCGATAGCTTCAAGATCGTCAACGATGCGCTGGCTAACCTGCGCTTGCAAATGGGTGAGAAGCTTGGACTGATCGCAGCGGATCATTTTGCCCTCGCTTGGGTGGTCGATTTTCCGCTCATGGAATTCGACGCTCAGGAAAAGCGTTACGTCGCCTTGCATCATCCGTTTACCGCGCCGCTTGACGAGGATTTACCGTTGCTCGACGGCGATGCCGCAAAAACGCGCTCGAAGGCCTACGATCTGGCACTCAATGGCATGGAAGTGGGCGGCGGCAGCGTGCGTATTCATCAGGTGGAGCTGCAGAAAAAAATTCTCGGGTTGATGGGCATTGACGCTGAAGAGGCGGCCGCCAAGTTCGGCTTCTTCCTGGACGCTTTGAGTTTCGGCGCGCCGCCCCACGGCGGCATCGCCTTCGGCATCGACCGGTTGGCGATGATTCTGAGCGGCGCCAAATCGCTGCGTGACGTAATCGCGTTTCCCAAGAGCCAGCGCGCTGTATGCATGCTCACCGACGCGCCGTCCACGGTGGACGCCAGACAATTGCGCGAGCTCGGCATCCGAGCCGTTGGCGATGCGCAAACCAAACAATGAGAGAAGAAGGTCACCGCAGAGAACACCAAAAAAAACCGCCAATGAAATTATGTCTGACAGCTATAGTTCTTTGTTTCTTGGCCGCATGTAGCTTTATGCCGGGAAACGTTCAAAGCAGGCAATCCACGGATCTGGAGGCGCGCCAGATTAAGCGCATCGCCGTGTTGGCTCCGTCCGCTCCGCCAGCCGGCACGCCGGCCAAGCAGCCATTGCTTGGCGTATCATCTGAGAAAAAAATCGAGCGCCAGGATCCGGAAGAAATTCTGATGCGGCTGGTGTATTCGGCCATGGTGGGGTTGCCCGGTTGGCAGATCATATCGGAAACTGAACTAAAAGACGTTAGCCAGAGTGTGCCGCAGACCAACGACATGCGTCGGCTGAGAAGAGTGGGTGAATTGGTTTACGCTGACGCGGTGATCACTGGACGAATGCTGCGTTTCCGCGAACGAGTCGGCGGCGATATCGGTGTCCAGAGCCCGGCATCGGTGGTTTTTACCCTCGAGTTGATCGATGTGCGACGCGGCGACGTTATCTGGTCCACGCGTTTCGACGAAACCCAAAAAGGTTTGAGCGAAAATATCTTAGCGCTAGGGGACATTCGCGAACGCGGGCTGCGCTGGCTGACGGCGGAACAACTGGCGCAGGACGGCGTCAGAAAAATCATCAATCAGCTGCACGAAGCCATCGCCCGCCCGGCATCCTAGCGCTGTTCAAAGTTCAAGGTGGCACTTCGCGCCGGTTCAAATTGCAATGTTCAACCTGGCGCCTGCGGTGGTCTCTTAAAGTCTTTTCTTGTTGCATTGAATGTAGGGGCGCGATTCAGCGCGCCTGGCTGGGACCGCTAGCCCGCTGCAAAAGACCTCTTTGCAGGCTGCTCAAAAAGATCCAGAGGCGAGGCGCGCGCAAGCGCAGAGCGCATAGCGCCAAGAATAATATAGAGCAAGGGCCAGGAGCGAGAACGCTTTGCGCCTTACGCTTAGCGCCCTGCGAGATAGTACGTTGCAGCGAGACGATTGCGCGCAACGAAGCATATGGACTTTTTCAGCAGCCTGCTACAGCAGCCCAGGATCTTTTTCCAGATGCGTGCCTAGCCGGCGCGCGATTTTATCGCCCAACTCTTGAAGTCTTCTGGTGCCGCCGCGGTCGAGCAGCACGGACTCGTGTTGTTTCGTAGCCAACCGCAAAGAGGGCACTGGAAAGCTTTGTGCTGCGGATGAGCCGGCCAGAGCGTAGCCGCTATAAACCGGATCGAGGACGAGCTTGACACTGCCGATCTCATTAAAGGCTAGTGTCAGCGAAATGCTTTTGAGCAGATGCCATTTCTTAAGAGAAGCGGTGTGGCTCACACAGTCGATCATAACAGTGCGGCGCTGTGCCAGGAGATAAACCGCGATACCGAACAGCACCAGGTTCATCACGGGAAAATACCACAGAGAAGCGGCGCGGCTGGCAAAGCCATTGACATGGATTGCTTGCGCTATGGGAACCGATATCAAGAGCAAAACCAAGGCTATGCCAAGACAGAGAAAGGCTGGAAAGCGCGGCCCGTGCCACACGAGCGTAAGCTTTTCAGGAGAATCCTCTAAGATGCGAAAGCCCAGGCGGTTGCCAATGGCTTCGAATTCATCAGGGTTGCCTTGCATCGCCGGACGAGATTCGACGGACGATTAGGGATTACGCGCTTTTTGTTGCCGATAGAAGTCTTTGAAGCGGTACTCTTTACGTTGCACCAAATTGCGGTAAGAACCAAAGCGCTCAGCGGCGTCATCGACCTGGTCGAGGAAATCTACGGCGTGATTTTCACTTTCGAAAACTTTCATCTTCTCATAGGTCGTCGAGCGTTCGGCCGGAATCCGGCCCATTTCAGAGATCAAGCTTCTAAACTGCGACGGTTTCATGAGCTGTCCGTAACCCGCGCCCGCCGCGGTGGAGATGCTTTCGTTGATCAGAGTGCCGCCGAAATCGTTGGCGCCGGCGAGCAGGGCAATTTGCGACAGCTTCGGCCCTTCTTTGACCCAGGAAACTTGCAGATTGGGAATCCAATTGTTGAGCATGAGACGCGACACCGCATACATTTTCATGACCTCCGCGCCGCTGGCGCCGGCGCGCAGACCGGCGATCTGGCCGCGGTGAAACATCGGCGCCTCTTCGTACACGAAGCTCAGCGGCACGAATTCGGTGATGCCGCCCGTGCGCTTTTGAATATCACGCAAGATCCCCAGATGCGTCGCCTTGTGATGCGCGGTCTCGATATGGCCGTACATGATCGTCGAGGTGGTCGGGATGCCGACGTCGTGGGCGCTTTGAATCAGGTCGATCCACTGTCCGGTGGAAATGCGCCCGGGGGATATCTGCTGGCGAACTTCATCGACGAGAATCTCCGCGGAGGTGCCGGGAAGACTTCCGACACCGGCGTCTTTGAGCGCGGACAGATAGTCGCGGACCGAAATGCCGGTCAAAGTCGATCCGTACAAAACTTCCTCGGGTGAAAAACCATGGATGTGCAGAGCGGGCGCTGCGTCTTTGAGCGCGTGACAGAGATTTACATATTGCCAACCATCCATGCCGGGAGCCAGGCCGGCCTGCACGCAAACTTCCGTGGCGCCGAGCTGTTCGGCCTCTTTGGCGCGCCTTAGGATCTCATCGAATGGTAGAAAGTATCCTTGCTCCGCCAAATGGCCGCGGCTGAAAGCGCAAAAGCCACAGGCTTTGACGCAGACGTTAGTGAAATTGATATTGCGATTGATGACGTAGGTAACGACGTCGCCGACGGTCTGGGTGCGCAAATAATCCGCTGCCGCGATCATCGCGAGAAGGTCGGATCCCTCAGCTTCGAAAAGCCGGGTGGCATCGTCCACCCCGATATCTTGCCCGGTCAAGGCGCTGTCCAGGATGCTCCCGGTGTCATCCGACACTGCTGACAACAATCGATCGAGAGAAGATTCGAGATGCGGAAATTGCATGGCCGGACTCTATCTTTTCAGGTCGCCAAACTCAACGTCCTCTGCGCTCGTGTTCGTGAATCAGAGATCAGCCAGCAAAACTAACAGGCTGCTCAAAAGATTCAAAAGCGAGGCGCACGAACGCGCATAGAGCGAGGCGCATAGCGCAAAAGAGTCACCCCGCCTATCCGTGGTCTGTTGAGAACGCTTTGCGCTTAGCCAATCAACGTTGGCGCGACATCGATTGAGCGCAACGAAGCCTATGGAGTTTTTCCAGCAACCAGAGCGCACTCACTGCCCTTTCCCTTCTTTTTCAAAGCCGGTCGAGAACTAGCCATTCACACGAGCTGCTTCGAGTTGCTTCAAAGTGAAGCAGACAAAGCCGGCAGGCTGCTCAAAAAGGCTCAGAGGCGAGGCGCGAGAAGACCGATGAGCGGAGGCGTACTCCTGTACGTTGACGCGAAATCGGTCGAGCGCAACGAAGCCTATGGGTCTTTTTCAGCAGCCTGCTAAAAAACTATTTCATCCAGTAGCGGGCATACTCCGTCAAAAAACTGAGGGTCGAGAGATCGCGCATGCGGTCGAGATAGACCCTGCCGTTCAGATGATCGTACTCGTGCTGGATCACGCGGGCGTGAAAATTCTCGGCGACGAAGTTGAGCGGCTTGCCGTTACGATCCCAGGCT
This sequence comes from uncultured delta proteobacterium, assembly GCA_963801935.1. Classification (GTDB taxonomy): domain Bacteria; phylum Desulfobacterota; class Binatia; order UBA9968; family UBA9968; genus DATACQ01. Next base: position 115,052 of record CAWDHA010000009.1, on the reverse strand, counting down.
TCGACCTTAATAGTTTTGTAGCGCGGTACCCGGCCGCGCAAATCCGGGACACTCAAGCAGCCCTCCCAATCTTCTTCCAGCTCTTCGCTGAGCGGCGTGACCCTGGGATTGATCAGCACGGTTAAAGGCACATCGGGTTTGTTGGGATAGCGCGGATTGCCCGCGACTTCGAGAACCGCGATCTGCTTCGATTCATGAACCTGATCCGCCGCCAGCCCAACGCCGTCATATTCCGCCATCGTAATGATCATGTCGTCGATGAACCGCTGTACGGCCTGCGACCTGAGCTCGCCAACGGTCACCATTTCCGTCACCCTGCGCAACACCGGATGCCCCAACCGGGCCACTTTCAAAATCGCCATAAAAATTTTTTAACATGGCGGCGGTTGCCGCGAAAGAGAACAAACCGGCGGGCGCGCTGTCGACCGCGAAAACGTTTAAGTCGTTGAAGCAACTCGGTGCGTCTCGCGATGTCTCGATAACTTGATTGTCTCCAGGCTTTGGGGATAAAAACGCTATACGTTAGCTCGACAGGGTTGGAGCAAGCGCCGCGCGTCGTCATTAGATTGCCGGCGCGGCTCCGGCACTGACTTGAGTGGAGGTGCGCCATGCATTGGAAGTATTCATTTCTGCTATCTTCGATCGCGTTTTTTCTTTGCGTTGCGGCGCTGCCTGATCCGGGTTTTTCACAGGCCGACTTTTACCGCGGAAAAACCATCACGATGATTCAAGGGAGAGATCCGGGAGGGACGGGAGACCTGCGAGTCAAAGCTATCATGGCTTTCTTGCAAAAACATATCCCGAGCAATCCGACCGTTATCAGCGAATACATGGCCGGTGGCGGCGGACGGAAGGCGGCGAATCACATCTTTCGATCAGCTCGTCCTGACGGCCTCACCATCGGCAATGCCGGCGCCAGCATGGTCCAGCTTGAAATACTCGGAGAGTCCGGAGTTGTGTACAAGATCGACAAGTTCTCTTACCTGGGATCGCCGTATAGCACCTATCATCCGATTTTTTTTACGCGCAAGCAGGCCGGCTTGGACAGCCTGGAAAAACTTCGGACCGCCTCGGGAATCAGGGTGGGCGGGCAATCCGTCGGTTTCTCTACGTATATCGAAGGCCGGCTGTTTGCTTACGTTCTCGGTCTGAAAGAACCGAAATTCGTCACAGGTTATTCAGGCGCTGAGCTTGACCCGGCGCTGTTGCGCGGCGAGATCGACGCCCGCTCTTCGGGCGCTGACGGTTTGCTTCGTACCCCTGAGTGGCTCCAAGGCGGAGTTGTGGATTTTCACACGATCATCGAAATTCCCAAAGGGGAAAAACATCCTCAGTTTCCCCGTCTGCCTGAACTTGAAACCCTCGCCAGGTCGGATAAAGATCGCAAGCTAGTGATTCTTCAGCGCGCTTTTCGGGTGGCGGGGGCGCCCTCGTTCCTCGCTCCGGGAACTCCGAAAGACCGCGTCGAGATTCTTCAGGAAGCTTTTCGCAAAACCTATACGGATCCTGAATTTCACAAATATTACGAAAAGCTCACCGGACAGGAACCAACGCCGCTCTTACCCAAAGATCATGAAAAGGTGATCAGAGAAATCCCGCGCGAACCCGAGGTGATTGAGCTATTTAAAAAGATTGCCGGCGCGGAGCCGCTGGCGCCGCAATGAAGCGAGGCGCCGAATACCCGTGAAGCTTTGGGTCGGAACCAGCGGTTACAGTTACAGGCCTTGGCTAGGCAAGTTTTATCCCGAGCGCCTTGCGGCAAAAGAGATGCTCGGTTATTATGCCGCGCGACTGCCGGCCGTGGAGATCAACAACACGTTTTATCGTTTGCCCAAGGAAAGCGCGGTGCAGGCCTGGGCGGAAAAAGTTTCGGACGAATTTCGTTTTGTTCTGAAAGCGCCGCAGCGAATCACCCACATCAAACGGCTCAAAGACGCCGAGACCGAAGTCGATTATCTGTTCCGTGTCGCGACGGTGTTGGGTTCGAGCCTTGGTGCCGTACTGTTCCAGCTCCCGCCGCATCAGCGAAAAGATATCGATCGTTTAAAAAACTTTTTGGCGCTTCTGCCGGGAGATCGAGCGGTAGCGTTCGAGTTCCGCCATGCGTCCTGGTTCGATGACGAGGTACGCGCCTGCCTGCGGCAACATAATCGTGCGCTTTGCATGGCAGAAACCGACGACGATCAAAGCGCCAATCTGATTTCCACAGCGACCTGGGGATATCTTCGCCTTCGGCGATCCGACTACAGCCGCGCTGATTTATTAAATTGGCAAGAGCGCATCCTCTCCCAACAGTGGGATCATGCCTATATCTTTTTCAAACACGAGGATCAGGGCATCGGTCCGAAGCTTGCTCAAGAATTTCTCAAGCTCGGCGCTATACCTTGAGGAGACCTCTCGAAAGTTCGAAATTCGAATTTCGCAATTTGAAATGTGAGACTCGGGCTAGCCGATTGCCTACAGAGCTCGTTGGAGGGTATAAAATATAGGAAATCGAGAGTTCACTGCAAGCAAAGGAATTGACGGAGTTGCGGGCTTATCGAGGAAAAGTAAAAGCTGATCTGGAGGGACTGATGTGGCGAACGTAAAAGGATTTATCGATGCCGACGGACATATCGTTGAAAGCGATGCCGATCTTCTCGATTTCTTGCCGGCGCCTTACCGGGGCCGGGAAGACCTGCTCTCGTTTTCTTTTTTTCCAACCCTGGATGGTTTTCACCGCCAGGCACGTAGAGTGGCCGACGGCAAAGGCCGCTTTATTGCCAAGGGGAGCTTGAAAGAATGGCAGCAGTTTCTCGACGAGGATGAGATTGCCTGGTCGGTTTTATATCCGACCGCCGGTTTGACGTTCGGCATGGTGCGCGACCGAGAATGGGCCTGCGCCGTGGCGACAGGCTATAACAATTATTTATATGAGTGCTTCACCCGACCGGAAAAGCGGCTCAAGGGGATGGCTTTGATTCCTTTGCAGTCGATTCCTGATGCGGTGAAGGAGTTGCGGCGTGCCGTGAACGAGCTTGGCTTTGTCGGCGCGGTACTGCCTGCGGTCGGCTTACGCGAACCCCTGGGCGAGCCCAAGTATGAGCCGGTTTACCAGGCGGCGCAGGAATTGGGAGCTTTGCTCGCCGTGCACGCTGCTCCGACAGAGGGTATCGGCCTGGATGCGTTCAATAAACTCATCGAGGTGCGAACCTTGAGCCACGGCTTCGGGCAGATGATCCAGATGACCAGTATGATTTATAATGGTGTATTCGACCGCTTTCCGAAATTGCGGATCGCCTACGCGGAAGCGGGCTGCGGTTGGGTGCCCTACCTGATGGAACGGCTGGACCTTGAATATGAACATCGCAACAGCCAGGTCCCTGAGTGTAAATTGCTGCCGTCGGCGCATCTAAAAAGCGGTCGGATCTTCATTCACTGCGAGTTAGAGGATCGCGGCATTGCGCAAGTCGCCGGCTTGCTGCGCGACGACATCTTATTCTGCGCCACTGATTTTCCGCACGAGCCGCGCTCGGAGTTCCGCGAGAATGTCGAAAAATTTTTAGCGCGGCAGGATGTAGCGAGTGAAATCAAGTATAAAATTATGACTGAGAATCCGAAAAGGATGTATCCGCTCGCGTGAAGCTGCGCTAGTTCTTTACGGCAGCAACTCAATGTGGACCGTGACGGGCTTTCCCTTCTTGATGATCTGCAGTGTCATTTTGGCCGGAGCTTTGATCGTTGCCATTAAAATTTCCAGATCGCCGGTTGATTTTATCGCGCTAGCGTTTGCCCCGGTAATGATATCGCCGCGCTCGATGCCGGCCAGCGCCGCCGGGCTGGCGGCTGCAACCGCGGCGACCACGATGCCGCTGGGCACCCCAACATTGAATAGAGCGGCGAGTTCAGGAGTCAAATCTTGCGATTCGACGCCGAGCTTGAGTCGTGTTTCTTCAGCCCGCCGAGAAGCTGGTACAGCTTTGGCTTTGGCAAAAACTTCAGAGGCAACGAACACCGGCGCGTTCATCTTGAGCGCCAGCGCCATGGCATCGCTAGGGCGGGCATCGATCTGCAAATCCTGATCCTTTGATCGCAAGTGCAGGAGCGCATAGTAAGTGCCGTTTCTCAAATCGGTGATGACGACGCGCTGCAAGGTCGCTCCCAGGCGGTTCAGAATGTTGCGCAGGAGATCGTGAGTGAGGGGCCTGGGGGGCTTAACTTGCTCGAGCTCCAGGGCGATAGCGCGAGCTTCGGCAATGTCTACCCAAATGGGTAAGAGGTTTTTGTCCGCGAGGGATTCCAGAATCACCACGGGCAACTGGCTATTGGGATCGAGCGCGACGGTTTTGATTCTAGTCTCCACGGTGCCGCTCTCCTGGGCACCGAAGATGCCGGACGGATAGAATAGAACGCAGATAACTAGCCAGCGATGACACTTCATATAACCTCCACAAGCAGACCTAGCAGCTGTGGTGAAAGTCTGGCTGCATTCGACGGGCGATGGATCCCCGTTGGCTGCGTTGCTCCTCGCTCAGATATTTCCCGATATTCTCGGTCGTCGCGCCTTGCCATCAGGGCGCCTCGCCCGTCTCGGTGCGACGTCACACTTTCACCACGGGCTGCTAGCTGAAGTTAAGTTAACCGGCGGCGTTCGAGAGAGTCAATGGCAAGTTTTGTACGAAGCGGCTATAAGAGACGTCTACAGACGATAGCGAAACAGTGAAAATCCAAGTTCTCTCAGATGCAAATGGCGAGCCGCATTGCTGCCGGCGAAGTCGTCGAGCGTCCGGCCTCAGTGGTCAAGGAGCTCGTGGAGAATTCCTTAGATGCAGGCGCCAGCGAGATATCGGTATGGGTTGAGAAAAGCGGCACGTCTCGCATTCGCGTAACCGACGACGGCGAAGGAATGGTTCCTGAAGACCTGGCGCTCTCGGTGGAAAGACACTCGACCAGCAAGCTCCGCACGGAAGATGATTTGTTTTGCATTGCGACGCTCGGCTTTCGTGGCGAAGCCTTGCCGAGTATCGGATCGGTAGCCAAGCTCGAAATTATTTCACGCCCTGCGGCGGCGGCAACCGGCCACCGAATCCGGATCGATGGCGGGCGCAAAGTGGATGCGCGCGCCAGCGCCGCTGCCGTCGGCACCACAGTCGAGATCTCGGATATCTTTTTTAACACGCCGGCGCGGCGAAAATTTCTCAAATCTCCCGCGACCGAGCTGAGCCAGATCTGCGATGTGATCAATCGTACGGCGCTGGCCTACCCGGCGGTTCATTTTCGCTTGCAGCATGACGGCCGCAATGTCGCCGACTACGTTGCCGTACGCCAGGCCAGGGACCGCCTGCGCCAGATACTGGGTAGCGACGTCGCCGAGAACCTTGCGCCCTTTTCAGCGCGCATGGCAGATCTGGGAATCAGCGGGTACTTCAGCGCGGCACCGGTTTCTTATCCTAACGCGCGCTATATCTATACTTTCGTCAACGGCCGTTATGTGCGCGACAAAGTCCTCACCCACGCGCTGATCCAGGGTTATGATACGCTGCTGATGAAAGGGCAATATCCGGCGGTCGTCTTATTTCTCGAGATCCCATACGGCGAGGTCGACGTCAACGTGCATCCGGCCAAATACGAAGTGCGCTTCCGTCGCCAGTCCGATGTCCATGGCTTGGTGGCGCGGGTGATCCGAGGAGCTTTGCAAGAGCGCGCTAAAGAGCCATCGGCAAGTCACAGCTTCACAGCACAACGGCGTGAGATTTCCCTCGTCATGGAGTCGCCGCTGCCCTACGCCCAACATTCAGGCGGCGCGAGTTTGTCGAGCTTTGGCGCCCGGGAGCCGTTTTCGCTGCCGCTTCAGACGGATGCCTTGCCGAACGGTTTTTTTTCCTCCATGACCGTCTTGGGGCAGATTTTCGGCTGTTATCTAGTGTGCGCGTCGACGCAAGGCTTATCCCTGATCGACCAGCATGCCGCCCACGAGCGCGTCGCTTTTGAGAAGTTACGCCGGCAGTTAACGATGGGCGCAGTGGAGCAACAAAGCCTGCTGATCCCGCAGACCTTGGAATTATCCGCCGGCGAACTGCTTTTGCTGGAGCGCAAGCTCGCCCTTCTGGAGCGGTTTGGTTTCCTGCTGGAACCCTTTGGCCCGAGTTCGTACGCGATCACCGCCGTGCCCGCGCTTTTGCCTGAAGCCGATTATGTCGCAACCGTGCGCCAGATGATTGCAGAATTGGCGGAGGTCAATGAGTCGGAAAAACTGCGCCAGCATCTGGAAGAACGGCTCGCCACCATCGCCTGCCATAGTGTGGTTCGCGCTAACCGCCAACTGGAGCCCGGTGAAATGCGCGCCTTGCTTGCTGAGCTCGATCAAACCGAGCGCGCCACTCAATGCCCGCATGGGCGGCCGGTTTTGATCGAGTTTAGCCGCGCTCAATTGGATCGCCTCTTCAAGAGGGTGCTCTAGCCGGAGCGGTTCAAGGTTCAACGTTTAAAGTTCAAGGTAAGAGTCGGATTTGCAAAAATTGAACCTTGAACTTGAACTTTGAACAGAGCCCCCAGGGTTCCATGAAGCCTCGAATCGTCATCATTCTTGGTCCCACTGCGGTGGGGAAGAGCGATTTCGCAATAGATCTGTCAACCCGGATCGGCGCTGAAATAATAAACGCCGATTCACAGCAGGTCTACCGCTATACCGACATCGGTACTGGTAAGCCGTCGATCGCCGATCGGCAGCGGATTCATCACCACCTGATCGACATCGTCAATCCGGATGAAGAGTTTAATGCCGCGCTATTCGCTAAATTGGCTGCTGAAGCGATTTCTGAGATCCAAAAAAAAGCGCGTGGCGTGGTTGTTTGCGGCGGCACCGGCTTATACCTCAAGGTCTTGACCGAGGGACTTTTCAGCGGTCCGAGTCAAGATCCGGAAATTCGCCAAAGCCTGCGGCAAGCGATTGAAGAAAACGGCTTGGGTCCGTTGTATCGACGTTTACTGGATATTGATCCGACGGTGGCATCATCCATCCATCCCAATGACACTCAGCGCACGATCCGGGCCCTTGAAGTGTACCAGCTTACCGGCAAGCCGCTCAGCCAATGGCAGCGTGAGCATGCATTCCAAGAGCGGTCCTACGAGATGCTCAAGATCGGATTGACGCGCGAACGGGGCGAGCTTTATGATCTGATCAATCAGCGTAGCGAGCGCATGATCAAAGACGGTCTGTTGGAGGAGATGCGAACAATAGTGGATAAGGGTTACGGCTTCGATCTAAAACCGCTCTGCAGTGTCGGCTATTTGCATATGGGACAGGTCTTGCGGGGCAGGCAAAAGCTGCCTGACGCGCTCGACGAAATGAAACAGGCAACGCGGCGCCTCGCCAAGCGCCAGCTCACCTGGTTTCGTAGCGACCCGGAAATTCTTTGGTATCATCCAAATAAACGGCGCGAGATACTGGAAATCGTCAAGCGCTTTCTTTCTGAAGATCGTCAGAACTGAGGTTTTTATGTATGCCAAAACGTTTTTCGGCGCCGTCGCTGGCGCGCTGATCATATGGGCCATGGCTGTTTCTGCATCGGCAGCGGATGCCAAGTTTGACTGGCAGGCGCTGGAAGAAGAAGCGGTTGCGATCCTGAGCCGGTATATTCAAGTCAATACCACCAACCCTCCGGGAAACGAAATCAATGCTGCGAGGTTTTTGCAGCGGATCTTCGAACGCGAGAACATAGAGGCGCGGATTATCGAATCGGCGCCGGGCCGCGGCAATATTTTCGCTCGCTTGCGCGGCAATGGTTCTAACAAGGCGCTGCTGTTGCTCCATCACATGGACGTCGTTCCCGCTGATCCTAAAGAATGGCAAGAGCCGCCCTTCAGCGGCGCGATCAAGAGCGGTGAGATCTGGGGCCGCGGCGCGCTGGATAATAAAGGGCCGGGAGTAGCAGAGTTAATGACCTTGCTGGCGCTCAAACGCCAGAATATCGCGCTCAAGGGCGACGTGATCTTTCTTGGCAGCGCCGATGAAGAAGCGGGCGGCGCCATGGGTGTCGGCTACTTGCTCGAAAAAAATCCGGAATTATTTACGGATCTCGGTCTGGTATTAAACGAAGGCGGCGGCATTCGCTTGGATAAAACCGGTAAGGCGCGGGAGTATAGTGTTAGCCTGGCTGAAAAAACGCCGCTCTGGCTGCGCCTGACAGCGCGCGGCCAACCCGGACACGGTTCCACCCCCGGAACCGACCTGGCGGTGAACAAGCTCGTGGCTGCTTTACAACGCGTCGCGCAATACCGAACCCCCATCAAAGTTGTGTCTGAGGTGCAGAGCTATTATCGGCAAATTGCCGATTCGGAAACGGCGCAGCGCCGCAAAAAATATCTAGATCTTCGGGCGGCGTTGCAAGATCAAGCATTTGCCGCCGAGTTTACCAGCGACGCGCGTAACAACGCCAGCGTACGCAATACCATTTCAATCTCGGTAATCAAAGCCTCGGAAAAGACCAATGTAATTCCCGCCGAGGCCACGGCAGAGCTCGATGTCCGGCTCTTGCCCGGCGAAGATCCGGGGGGGTTCATCAAAGAATTACGTGGTATTATCAACGATGAAACGATCAAGATCGATGTTATCTTGTCATTTCGACCCGCGACATCGCCGCCCCATGCCGAAGCCATGCGAGCCATCACCGCCATGGCCAATAGAAACGACGCCGGCGTCGCCGTAGTTTCGCCTCTGGTGCGCGGCTTTACCGATTGCCATTTTTTCCGCGAGAAAAACATTCCGTGCTTCGGCTTCATGCCGCTGCGCAATGCGCCTTCCGAGGGTGGCATGGTGCACGGCATCGACGAAAGAATCGCGGTCGAGAGTTTGCGCGCCGGAATTCGCGGCATGTACGAACTCGTGCACAAGCTCGCGGCCGAGTAGTTCGGCGCCATCCGCGCCCTAACCCAACATCATCTTGATTTCAGTTTCCGATAGGGATGCCGCACCCAGGGCACAATTACTCGAGCGCAAGCCGCGGAGAATTACCAGGCTTGGTACATAGCCTGCCGGACTCGAAACAGTGTTTCGGCTTGATCCAATCTCCGGGCGCATAGCTCCTCCGCGCAGAGATGGTGCGCAAACGCGCGGGCGGCTTGATTGATGATCATTGCCTTGCCATTCATCGTTCTGTGGCCGGTCGCTCGAGCATGCCTTAAAAACACGGTTTCTTCCGGATGGTAAATCAAATCATAAAACCGCGCTTCTTTTGGGATCATGGCAGCCAGTCGAAGAGATTCTTCGTTGTTCTTAGTGATTGTGATTTTGGTCGCCCGTACGCTCGCGTCGGACGCTAAAGCCGGCGCGAGTGCGGAGTAGGCCTCCAGAGAAGAACTGCCCTGGCCTTTGGCGGTGCTGTTGACGATCAGCCTCACCCTTGGCGCCCACTGCGCCAGTGCATCCTCGCCGATGGCGACGGCAGGATAGCCGGCCGCGCTGATTTCGCCGGCGAGCGCGCGCGCGTGTTCGACTGTGCGGTTGCAGATCACCAGTTTGCCGCCGGCCAAAAACTCGCTCACGTGAAAGGCCACGGCCCTGGCGGAGCCGCCGGCTCCTAGTAGTAAAACATCGGCGCCGTCGAGGGATGCGACAAAGCTATCGGTCTGACCAGGTTGCGGCTTCAAGATGCTGTCCAAAAAACCTTCGCCGTCAGTGTTGTAGCCGACGAGCCGTCCGTTTCGGGTTCGGATCACGGTATTGACGGCATGGATGCGCGCCGCTGCCGGATCCAACTCGTCCAGGTACGCCATGATATCGAGCTTATGCGGCACGGTGACATTGATACCCAAGACCGTTCCGGCGCCTCTTAACACCGCGGCAAATTGGCGTAACTTTGATGTCTCGATGTCGAAGGGCAGGTAAGCCGCATTGATGCGATAGAGACTAAACGCCGCATTCCACAAAGCGGGACTTTTTGAATACCGTGACGGCGCTGTTCCGAGCACCCCGGCAATTCTGCCGTTGCCGATCGCTGTGGCATCGAGGTCATTGGTGAGGCACGCTTGAATGGCTGCGAGGTCTTCGGCGGTCGTCATGCGCCTTGACAGTTCCGCGGTAAGACCTTGGAACTTCGAACCGCTGCCGAGGCGCGCTGCTTACGCTGGCTTGATGGCGAGCTTTTCGTCAGCGAAAACCAGCAAGGTGGGTTTCTCATTGATGGTGGTTTGCAAAGCCACGTCGTGTTCCCACAACTGGCGTATGTAGCGCAGCGTCTTTTCCGCGTACTCAAGCTGCAAGTCGCGTCCGTCGTGATCGTGCTTCAGCAGGAGCCCGCGATTGTTGTTGTAGTCGGAGTCGACCACTTTAATGACCGGTATGGTGCCGGTGCCGACATTGTGAATCAAAGTTTCCTTGATTTCGCGCCAATTGTTCTTGTCGGCGACGCGGCTCACGACTTGTTCGTCGCCGCGCGCGCGATACTCGAAGAGATTCAATTCGCGCAGCAGATCCTCGGTCAGATAGCGCCGCAGAAACGACGAGTCGCGTTCAACTTCTCGAACTTCAAAAAGCTTCTCGCTGGCGGATTTGGTTTTCGGGCCGAATTCTTTTTCTTCTTCCGGCGCCGGATGCAGCCAACGCTTCTCGATGTCTTCCCAGATCTTCATGCCGATATGATAAGGATTCAAGCCGCCGGGGTGAGGACGCAGCACCTGCGTGTGGCGCACGAGAAATTCCAGGTGAAGACTTTGCGGCAGATCCAACGCTTCGAGAATGCGTTTGTGCCAGAAGCTTGCCCAACCCTCATTCATGATTTTCGTTTCCATTTGCGGAATGAAATATTGCGCTTCATCATGAACAATGGTGAGCAAATCTTTTTCCCAATCCGCGAAATGCGAATTGTGATCGCGAATGAAGAGTAAAAGGTCCTCATCCGGGTAGAGCGGCACCTTGGTGAGATCGGGCGCTTTATATTCCTTCGGGCGATGAATGGCGCCGAAGGGATCCCGTGCCGGCTGGGACTCCTGTAATTTGGATTCGCGGAGTTCTTCGGCGCTGCGCTTGCGGATCGCCAGATTGCGCCGGCACTGCAGCGATAGCGCATGGGCGGCGTCGATCATCCGCTCTACCTTGTCCAGGCCGATACTCGGGTCTTCGACGTAGCGGCGCACCCGATCCGCATGCGTCTTGAAAGTCTCGATGGTGTACTCCGCCCGCGTGCTGCGAAAAGTAAAATTGTTCTTAAAAAAATCGTTGTGGCCGTAAACATGGGCGATGGTCAGAACTTGCAGCGCCAAGGTGTTATCGCGCATCAAATAAGCAATCGCCGGATCGGAGTTGATGACCATCTCATAGGGCAAACCGCTGACGCCGTATTCGTAGAGTGTTTTCAGCTTCTCAAAGCTTTTGCCGTAAGACCAGTGCGGGTAGTGCGACGGCATGCCGGAGTAAACCATGTAAGATAGCATGTCTTCGTGGTCGCACACCTCAAATTCCTGCGGGTAGGTGTCGAGTCCGAAGCGATGCACCGCTGCGACGATGCGTTCGTTCCAGGCCTCAAGGTCCTCAAGAATGTAGCCAGCGCTCACGTGTTTACCCTAAGCAGCGTCTTCGCGCACGCGGTCTTTGGCCAGAAAGATCTTGAAAGCCGGCCAGATGTCTTCTTTGCGCTGAATTTGGACGGTTTGGAAATTCGGCTCGTGAATCTGCGAGAAAAATTGGATCAGGCTGCTGCCGTAATAGCCCTCTCCGAGCGGCTTGATCTCACCGTAACCGAACAAATTGGATACCTGAGTGAGTTCGTTGGCGGCCTTGAGCGCGGCCGGGTTGTCCGAGTCGAAATTATCGCCGTCCGAGCAGTGAAACGCATAAATATTCCAGAGCGCTGGATGATAGCGCTCGTTAATGATCTCCAGAGCTTTGACATATCCTGACGATATGAAAGTTCCACCCGATTCGCCCTTGTGAAAGAACTCTTCCTCGGTCACCTCGCGAGCCTCCGTGTGATGGGCAATAAAAACGATTTCGACGTTTTGATAACGGGTGCAAAGGAAACGATAGAGGATGAAAAAAAAACTCCGCGCCAGGTATTTTTTCATGGTGTCCATCGAGCCCGAGGTATCCATGATGCAGAGCACGACAGCGTTGGATTCACGACGCGGCTCTACGACCGTGTGATGGTAGCGCAGATCATCCTTATGAAAAGGAAAGCGCCGGCCGCTTGCCGGTGGAACCGCCCGGCGCTGCGACGCCTTTAGGCGCTTGATACGCGATAGCGCCGTGCGTTTCTTGTCCAAGCGCACGCGAATGCCTTTGCGGCGAAAGCCCTTTTGCTTAAAAAGCTTCTCCACCTCCAGCTGGCGCAGGCGCTTGCGATCGATGTCGGGCAATTCCAGGTCCTCGAACATCACTTCGATGAGTTCGTCGAGGGTCACTTCGGTTTCATAGTAATCAGCTCCCGGGCCGTCGCCGGCCTCGTGACCGGCCGCTTTGTCCTTGCCTTTGCCGATTACTTGGCCGGGCTGAGGTTGACCATCGCCGCCCTGGCCGACGCCCGGCGCATTTTCGCCATAAACGAAGCGGTATTCTTTGATGCCGCGGATCGGCACTTTGACAATGCGATTGTTATCTTTGCCAATGATTGACTCTTCGGCGACGATATCGGCGATATTGTTGCGCACCGCCTCGCGGATTTTTTGCCGATGCCGCAGCCGGTCGCTCGCGCTGCGGTCACTACGCTGTCCCGAAGAAGGATTGTAAGGGCGAAAGAGCGTGTCCATAAATGATCTCAACCGCTCCGGGCGCTTAATCTTTCCACAAGTGGTTGGCCGCGTACTTCAGCACGACATCCACACAGTTGGCGCAATAACCGTGTTCCAGAAGATTTTGCACCATCGCGTTGTATTTCTCAGACTGCTCTTCATCGCGCATCCGTGATTTGGTAACGACGCGGCTTAAATCGCGCACCGAACTGATGAGTTTTTTCTCAATCGCCTCCTTCAGGGGCTCGTAGCTGCGATAATCGATCTTCTCGCCGCGGCGGTTGGCGGCCCACAGATAAGCGATGACTTCCTGGCGGAAACCGTCCGCTGCCGAACCGATGATGGCGATCTGTTCTTCAATCGATTTCAAAAAACCTTCGTCGGGCGCCAGCTCCTCTTTGGTATTGTGATCCTTGACTTTGCTCTTATTAACGTAAGCTTCGGCGTGGTCCAGATAGTTTTGATACAGTGACTCAGCCTGCTCCTGGTACGAGTAAACAAAGGCGCGGGTGATCTCTTTCTCCAGGATCTCTAAGTACTCTTTGTGGAGCGTATCCTGGAGAAATTCCAGATGCTGTTTACGGGTATCGTCCGACAGGTCGGCCTCTTTGACCATGTTGATCAGCGCCTCGCGCACGTTGATCGGATTGATGCAATTGCCCGCGGTGTTGTCGGAGAGCGCATTGTCCAGCGCCTTCATGATGAAGCGCGTCGAAATGCCCGACATGCCTTCGCGTTTAGCGCCTTCGCGGAGCTCCTGGATATCGACTTTTTTGGTCCGGCCCTTTTCGATGACCTCTTCGCCGTTATAAAGCTTGAGCTTGGTCATCAAATCGCACTTGTTGGTCGGCTCCAAGCGTGACAGGATCGCGAACATCGAAGCAACCTCCAGGGTGTGCGGCGCGACGTGGGCGCGAAAATCCGAATTGCGAATGATCTTTTGATAGATTTTGACTTCTTCGGAGAGGCGCAGGTTGTAGGGCACGCGGATCCCCACGATGCGGTCCAGAATGGCCTCATTGGTATGATCGGATTTGAACTTCTGCCACTCGGCCTCGTTCGAATGAGCAACGATGACGGTATCGACGTAAACCAGGCCGTGGCGCCCCGGGGCGGGCACGACTTTTTCCTGAGTCGCGGTAATCATGCAATGAAGGTATTCGATTTCGTTCTTGAAAACTTCAATAAATTCGACGATGCCGCGGTTGCCGACGTTCAGAGCGCCATTTAATTCGAGAACCCGAGGATCGCCTTCCGAATACAGATCGAGTTTCGAAATATCTTCGCTGCCGATCAGCACCGAGGTATCCTGGTTATTGGGGTCCACCGGCGGCACCACGCCGATGCCGATGCGCGAGCGTTTGGAGAATTCTGTAGTGGCGACCGGAAACTCTTCATAGCGGCCATTGAATTCTTCTTTAAGGCGGTAGCGGCACACTGGACAGAGGTCGCCTTCGATATGCATGCCCAACATCTTCTCGAATTCTTTGCGGAGGTGGCGCGGGATGAGATGCAACGGCTCTTCGAACATAGGGCAACCTTCGATGGCGTAAATCGGCGCCGTCGCCTCTAGGCCGCGGTGCAGTTTTTCCGCGAGCGAGCTTTTACCCGATCCCACCGGGCCCATGAAGTAGAGCACCTGGCGGCTCTCTTCCCCCTTTAACGATGCCGCATGAAAATAACGGACGATCTGCGCGACTGTTCGTTCGATGCCGAAAAATTCGTCGGCAAAGAAATCGTAAACCCTTAACGCTTCATCCTTGTAGAGACGCTTGACGTGCGGATCGCCGCTTTCGTGGATATCATGCGAGCCCGGTTTCATAATGATGTCGTAAACCCGCGCGTGCGCCAGCTTGGTGATCGTCGGATCTTCTTTTACTTTCTCGAGATAGCCAAGCAGGTTTCCGTGCCACGAATGCGAATGGTGACGATCGCGATCCTGTCTGATCAAACTTTCAAATTCCGAAGTTATAGCCATTACGGCCTCCCCTTTTAGGCGGTTGAATTTCGACAATATTTAAAGTTACGAACGTGGAAGGAGCTGCCTTATCGTAAAGATTTCGCAGGCGGCGGATCGTGGTAGCTTGCCTGAAGCTCAGCGTTGCGCTGGTTGGGATGTTTTGCATCGCCTTTAAGCGAGCACAAGCTCACGAAAAAGTCTCTGCGGAGGCCCGCTTGAATCAGACTTTGACTGCTGATGAAATGCGGATCGCATGGAACTCCAACGCTCCCAGCCCTTAACTTACACAACGTTCCCTCTTTTAAGACGAAGGCAGGTAGCGCTTGCTTCAATTGCTTACATTGAAACGTTATTTGACGCTAAAGTCAAGAAAATCATGCAACCCCTATGCCACGGCGCGCATGTGAGCGAGATTAAATGCTTGACTTTTGACCTGGACAACTTAAAAATTGCGCTTATTGTTTTGACGAGCGCGCGCCCCGCGCCAGGCATTCGACTTACATTGAAACAAGCTGTCTGCTAAATTCTTCTGATTCGGTCACTTATGCAGGAAGCAGAAATAGAAGTTATCCCGGGCATCAGGTGGTACGCATTACGCAGCAAACCCGGTCGCGAGAAGGAAGTTCATCAACGGCTCACCAGCCTTGGGATCGAAGTTTATTTACCGTGGCTGCGTACGCGACGGCGTCGTCATGGCCGGCCGCAATGGGTTTTGGTGCCGCTTTTCCCCGGCTATCTATTTTCGCGGCTCGACCTTGAGGTGTCCGGGAAGACCGCGCGCTACATTCCCGGCGTAAAAGACTTCCTCAAATTTGGCAGCCATGTGGCGGAAGTTCCGCAACCTATTGTCGATCAGCTGCGCGAGCGCTGTCCCGGCGGCGTCGCGCAAGTCGAGCCGATACGGTTGACAGCCGGTCAAGTGATTCGCATCCAAGAGGGCCCGTTTGCCGGTGTCGAAGCGATCTTTGAGCGGGCGTTGAAAGACAGCGACCGGGTCGCCGTATTACTCGATATTCTTGGTCGCCAGACCAAACTCGAATTGCCGGCCGCGTCGATAGAAAAGCTCTAGGCGGCATTTTAAACCCTGTCCGACGGGCAATTCCTACAGTACCGCCACCGGTGTCAATTTTCCGCTAATAATTAGACTTCGCGATCGATAGGCTGCGCTCGGCCAGCTGGGAACATGCCGCGTATCTTGACACGGCCTAGCCGCGCTTGATAAATGCCGACAAGTTCAACGTGGTCTTGCGACTGCGCCGGCGCAAAATATGAGCAATCGATTATGGCAACGTCGGGTGTGGTTGGGGTTTGTCGGTGCGCTTGCGGCAGCTCTGATTCTTGTCACACTGGTTTCCTCGCTTGGTTGGATCAACCGGCCTTTCCCCGGCTTTTTCGTTCACGAGAATCTCACCGTCGGGCCTTACTTCCTGCCGGATTGGAGTGGCGGCAGCGCAGGAATAAAATCTTTAGACCGCATCCTGTCCATCGATGACTATCAGCTGAGCTCGCGTGACGAGCTTTACCAGGTCGTCAAGAGTCGGCCCCCAGGGACTCGCTTCCATTACGCTGTCAAGCGTGATCAACAGACCCTTCAGTTGACGGTTCAATCGATGACGCTCACCTTTCACGACTGGTTCTTGAGCTTCGGTATCTATATCGTCATCGGCGTTGCTTTTCTGATTATCGGCGTCGCACCTTACTATTTTCGCGCGCCATCACCGGCGGCGTTGCCGTTGTGCTTCATGGTCATGGCCGTGTTTCTCTGGTTTCTCAGCACGTTTGACTTCATGACCGCGGGCATGCTGCCCAAGGAATTGCGCATCTTCGGCCTGACTCTCACGCCCGGCGCCGCAATTCATTTGGCGCTGCTTCTGAAAAGCGGCAAACCGCTGTGGCGCACGCGGCCGCTGGTCCTGTGCGCGAATTACGCTTGCGCACTATTGTTGGGTGGCCTTATCAGCGCAACCTTTTTTGGACCCTTCGAACTGTGGATGGCGTCGTTTCGCCTCGGCTATGTTTACACCCTCGCCGGCGCGCTTGTGTTTCTGGCCATAACAAGGCGGGCGGCGCGGACGACGGTTTCGGAGTTGCAACACTCGCGCTTGCGCGTTATGTTCGTTGGCGCTCTTCTCGGCTTCGTTATCCCGACCTTTAGCACCGTTTTGAGCAGCTCCTTCGATTTGCCGATCCCCTATAATTTAGCGTTGGTGCCGACCATTTTCTTTCCGATTTCGGTTGCCTACGCTTTACTCAAGTACAGTCTTTTCGATCTCGGCAACGCGCTGCGCGTCGGCTTGAGCAGGACGGCGTTGGCTGCGTTGTTGTTGGCGATCTATGCGTTGCTAGCGCTTTTCGCCGGACCCTGGGTGGGAATCTACGGATCGGATCCGCTGGTGCCGATCTTTTTTTCGGTTCTCGTCGTCGTATTGTTCAATCCTTTGCTACGCTGGATTGAAGGCGCGGTGGACCGCTACGTTTACCGCCAGGAGTACGATGCGTTCGAAGTAGAACAAGAGGTGAGCTTGTTCCTGCGCTCCTTGGCTGAGCCGGGAGCGCTGGCCAGCGGCTTTTTGCAGCGCCTTTCCGATCCTATCGGAATCTCCTTTGCGGCGGTGGCTTACCGGGCGAAAAACGCCAGCGACTATATCACGGCTACGACCGCTGTCGCGGCCGGCGCCGGCGAGCTCAACTGCGACGGCGTGGCGATGGCTCAAGCATTGTGGCAGGAAACTTCTTATCGCGGTATTTTTCGCGATGAAATTACCGGTCATCCTGCTTATCAAGGGCAAACTGGGCGTTGGCTCAAGCTCTTCGATGACTGGCGCGCTGAGTTGATCTTACCCCTGGTGTTTGAGCGCCAGGTGCGCGGTTTGGTGTCTTTCGGCACCAAGCGCTCCCATAAGGAGTATAGCGCGGCGGATCTGCGGCTGTTGGCAACGCTGGCGGATCAACTGGCTCTATCATTGGAAAACGGCAAGCTCTATGAAGAGACCGTAAGATCCTACGACCGGGCGGCGGCGCTGAACCGGCGTTTGCTAGAAATGGATCGCGTCAAGAAACAATTCGTCGCCAACCTTTGTCATGAGCTCCGAACGCCGGTCAGCACCATCATAGGATACGGCGAGATTCTGCGCGACGAAAATTTCAAGGGTGATTCTCGAAGTATCTTGGATCGACTCTTAAACAACGGCCAGGAGCTTTCCCACCTGATGGACGATCTGATGAATTTCGCGCGCCTAGAGGCTGACGCCGAAACTGCGCGATTCGCAACCATCAAGCTGCAAGAAATCCTGGCGGGTTTGGAAACAATGACCCGGCGTCTGATTCGCCAGCGGCCGATAGAGTTTAACCAACACCTGGAAACTCCGATTGATGCGATCGAGAGCGACGGGCAAAAATTGCAGCAGATTCTAGTTCAGCTTTTGACCAATGCCCTCAAGTTCACCGAGAGGGGAAAGATCGATCTGACTTTACGCATCATCAGCGAAAACGGCGGCAAGTTCTTGGAAATCGCCGTGGCTGACACCGGCATCGGCATAAAACGCGAAGACCAGGATCTGATCTTCGATGATTTTCGCCAGCTCGACGGCTCTTCGAGCCGGACCTACGGCGGAACCGGCTTGGGGTTGGGTCTATGTCGCCGGCTCGCGGCCGCGTTGGGCGGAATGATTCGCCTCTCGAGTGAAATAGGCGTAGGCAGCGTTTTTAGCTTGATCTTGCCGGTCAATGGGGCTTACATACCCGAGAGTGCCGACACACCGCCGCCGTCCCGACCAATACTGCATTGAGTCGTTCGGCGCAGCGGGACAATAGTCACGGCAAAACACCGGAGGTGTGCCATGCCCGAACTGCGGCGTTTAGAAATTCTCGCTCGGCAACCGGCTCAATTGGCTGAGTTTTATCGCAGTGTGTTCGACCTTGAAGAGATCGGCGGAGAAAGCGGCCATGTGGTTCTTTCCGACGGTGTCTTCAGCCTTGCGTTAAGGCCCGCGCCAGCAGGTTTTAAGACGGGTTTGCGCTGCCTGGGTTTTGAAGCTGCGCGGATCGAATCGATTCGCAAGAAACTAGAACATTGGGAGAGCGGAGCGATCGCCGTCACTGAATCTGCCGCGGCGGAGATCGATCACCAGATGCTCGACCCCGACGGAAATCTGCTAGTCCTCAACCGGCGCGCTTTTGACGTCGCTTATCAGAATACGCCGGTGCCGCTGCGCCACATCGCGCTTTACACTCCCGATCCACAACGCTTGGCAAATTTTTATTGTTCGATTCTTGACATGCGCGAAGTCGACGGCACCGACCGCGGCTCGATTTTCGTATCCGACGGCTACATCAACGTCGCGCTGCTGCGGCAAAGGAAAGAGGAGTCGCTGGGACTCAATCATTTCGGTTTTCACGTAAAAAACAACGAAGATATGCGGCTCAGGGCCGAGCGCGCCGGCGTTCGCCGGGGCGCCAAGCGGCCCCCGCGCATCCCCTTTGCCGAATATCGCGTGCATGATCCGGAAGGCAATGGATTCGATATATCCGAGAAAGGGTTCAAGGTTTAGGAGGATTTTAGCAGAATCTAACTTCCAGCCTTGACCCGCGCCGGCAGAATTCAATAAGTGTAAGATATCAGCGCCGCTCATTGAGCGGCTGAAGTCTTTAAACGTTTCTAACTTGTAAAAATTTGGGAGGATGTAATGAAGCTGCTATTCTTTGACGATTTCAAATTGGCGGTGCTTAAAGGCGATGCCGTGGTGGACGTATCGCAGCTGGTTGGTGACATCCCGCACACCGGGCCGCACAATCTGATCAGTGGCTTGATCGAACGGTTCGGCGATTACTGCGGCGCGCTGGAACGAGCCGCTAGCACCGGCACGGGTATTGCGCTTGATAAGGTGCGCATCCGGCCGCCCCTGCCGCGGCCGGTTAATATCGATTGCATGGCGGTGAACTACATGGAAGACGGCACGCGCAAAGAGCCAGCGCCGATCAACGCGTTTCACAAGTCGCCCGGCTGTGTCATCGGTGACGGCGATACGATGGTGCTGCCCGATGCGCCGGCGGCGATTTTCGAAGGCGAAGCCGAACTGGCATTGGTGATCGGCAAACGCGCGGCCAACGTGCCCGCCGCCAAAGCGATGGAGTATGTATTTGGCTACTTGAACTTCATCGATGGATCAGCGCGCGGTTTACCGCCCTCCGGCAACACTTTTTATCAGATGAAGTCGCGCGCAACATTCGGCCCCATGGGCCCGTATTTAGTTACCGCAGACGAGATAAAAGACCCCCATGCCCTCCAGGTCCGGCTCTGGAATAATGGAACCTTGATGCAAAACTATAATACCAGCGACATGGCCCATAAGATTCCCCGCTGCATCGAATGGGTCACATCGATTCATCCGCTCGAGGCGGGCGACGTTTTGGCGCTGGGAACCAATCATCGCGGCCTGAACCCTTTTCAGGATGGCGATTTGATCGAGATCGAGACCGAGCCGCTGGGCCGGCTGCGGTTCACGATTCGCGACGAACTCAAGCGCACCTGGACTCGAGAGACGCGGCTGCAACGTCACGACAAGGGCCTGGAAGGCCACACGCCCCAGCTAAGCGGAAAGTATGCTAAGCCAGACGCGTAAAATTCGCGCGTGAAGCGTCAGCGCTAGACTGTGTGAAAACTCTTAGGAGCCCTTCGACGAAGCTCAGGGCCAAGGGATAGTTAATGAAGTGGCTGAGACCGTAAACCGCTCGTGGTGCGCGCGGCGAGCCAAAGCGGAGATTTCCACACAATCTGTCGCGGCCGCTGGCGCTTTACTCGCGGCTGCGCGAATGAGAAGATCACATTTTTTACTTCTTCTGGGTTTCTTCCAGCGCTTGATTAAGGACCTTTTCCATCGGTCTCATATCCATCCATTCGGGATTCCACATGACGTGATATTTGACGTTGTCGCGCCGCCGCATCATAGGATGGACGTCGGTCTTGGGAATGTCATTTCTCAGCGAATCGGTCCGTCCAGCAAGCTCGGGATCTCTCTGCACTGCCAATTGTCCTTCGCGCGAGAGCATCCAGTTAAGAAAACTTTGGCCGCGTTGGGATGGGCCGGCTTATCCATCAGCGCGTACGCGCCGGCAATCGGGTCCAAGCCGACGCCTTCCTTCCAGCCGGCGGTGTCGAGGATCTGCACGGGCAGCCCTTGTTGGCTTGCCGTCAAAATGTCGTCCGATTGGCTGAAGAGAAAAAGAGCGTACTGTTTTTGCGCCAGCCAATCCGTTGCCGGCGATAATCGCGGGATAGTTTTAACTCTGTCTCGCTCAACAGGCGTCGCAAATACTGGGGTCCAAGCTCCGGATTATAGTACAAGAAACGCGAGCCGTTGCGGCCTCGCCGGTTCGCGGATCGGTAGCGACGAATTTCCCCTTCCATCTGGGGTGGAGCAGATCCCAGAAAGATTTTAATTCGGCCGGATTTACGAGCGCCTTGTTGTAACTGGCGAAGCGCATATAGGCGCTCGCGGCAGAGATCAACAGATACCTGGCTTCGGGATCGGTATAGTGATGTTTTCCTCGCCACCATTTTGTCAGATCCTTGACTTCGGGAAGTATCAGCGCCGGACTGATGGGCTGCAAAGCTTTGGCGTGGTAAAGCGAATGCGCTGAAGTCATACCACAACGCACGACGTCCGCGAGGTATTTTCCTGCGCGCCTTTTGGTCATGATACGCGAAACGATGTTGCTGCAGGACGCTGAAACAACCGTAGTCTTAATTTGAGGGAACGCTTTGTTAAACTCTTCGAGAAATCGATAACTGCCGCTGGCGGAATAGATCACCTCGCCCTTTTGCTCGGCGGCTTTGACGGTTTTTTCCCATTCGGCTCCCCAGCGGGCGTCGGCGGCGATGACCCTGCCCGGCCCGATGAGCTGGCAAAAGAAAAAACCAAGAGCGCAAACAATCGTAACCGCGTTGCTTCTGCTCATCAGGACTTTTCTCCTTTTTTACCCGCTCAATGGCTTGGGTCGACCGAACTCCAGTTTCGTCGCGGGACAAAAACTCAACGGCTCGGATGTTTCTTGGTACCGTCCCGCGGCAAAGAGTTGTCAAGCGGCCGCGCTGTACGCCTGCGCGCGCTTGACCGAACCCTATAGGCTTAGTACTCAGCCGCATGATCGCAAAGATTCTTACGGCCACCATCAGCGCGACTTCCGGACCGGTCGCGCGAGGCGCTCGTTATAGCTTTCCACGCTGAACGGACCCAGCTTGACATTCCCAGCGCTCTCCAGCAAAACCTTTTGCATACCTCGGTGCAAATGGCGTGTCGCGCTGACCGGCGATATCTAAAAAAGGCGCAGCGCCACGGACCCGGCGCCCATGTGTTCATCCTGACCGGCAAGGGATACTCACTGCTGTGGCCGAAGGGCAAGGATAAGACGCGGGTCAATTGGCCAGCCCGGCTCATTTGAAAAGAAATGCGCCCGGTCCGGCGCTAGCAGCCCGTGGTGAAAGTGTGGCGTCGCACCGAGACGGGCGAGGCGTCCCGATGGCAAGGCGCGACGACCGAGAATATCGGGGAATATTTGAGCGAGGAGCAACGCGGCCAACGGGGATCGATCGCCCGTCGAATGCAGTCAGACTTTCGCCCACGGGCTGCTAGGGTCAAAATGCCGGCCGCTCCCTGACGGTGAATTGACAACCCCTAGAGTTTTTCTCTAGACTGGCGGCGCAGACTAGCTGAGGAGGCGAGCATGCTGAAACCGATTGGCATCACAGAAGGCCACTATGAATGCCGCTCACTGGACGAGACCCTGCCGATCTTTGCCGATCTCCTGGCGGCCGAGGTGATCGAGCGTACGGACAAGCAGGCAGTTGTCAAACATCCCAATACCGCATGGCGTCTGGTGATTCACGAGGGCGGCGCCGATTCCAAGAACAAACCGCACAGCAATCATTATGGCTTTCGGGTCGCCCATTCGAAAGAAATTCCCAAAGCGTGCGAGTACATCTCGGCTCACAAGGAACGCTACAAGATCAGGAGCGTGACCAAGCCGCATGAGGCGCATTTCGCATACTCGATCTATTTCAAGGAGCCCGGCGGTAACGATCTCGAAATCGAGTATTATAATCCGGCTGCGGTCAAGCACGGCCGCAAGATCGCGGCGACGCCGTGGCATTCGTTGCTGCCGGAAGAAAAGTTTCCGGGGAAGGGCTATGTGCCGCAAGCCATGACCCACGGCACGTTGAATTGCGATGACAAAGAAAGCAGCGACAAATTTTTCGAGCATGTGCTGGGTCTCTCGATCATTGGCGGCGGGCGCACCTCAACTTACATCAGCGTGCCCGATTTCGGCCCGTGGTATATCGTCGTGCTGCCGGCAACCCGGCGCGACTATCTGTCGGCGGCGAACCGTTTTACGCTGCAAGTTGCTTCCTCGGAAGAAGTCGAAGACGCGCACAAAGATTTTTCGAAGAACGGTAAACAGCTCGGCATCCGAGAGCTTGGCGAGCTGCAAACGGACGGTCATGCGCGTTTTCTCTTGAGCGACATCAGCCAGAACTGGTGGGAAGTGACGGCGGCTTGAGCGGTTTTCGCCGGTGTTTCGATCCCCGGACACAGCGCGGCGCTGTAAACTTTTTGTGCAAAAAAATTAGGCACGGATAAATTCTCGCGGGCCGCACATTTCGCTGTGCACGCCGCTGAATAATCATCGCGTGCCCGCGTCTAAAGGGGGTAAGACTCACCGATCATTTTTCATCTTGACTAGGGACAGGAAATTGATAGTTTCGGTTGTGTCTTAACTAAATTGAGGAAAGGAGGTGAAAACTACATGAGACTAAAATCACTTATCGTGGCAGTAGTTTTTTCTTTGGTCGCGATTTCCGGGTTGGCGTTAGCTGAAGAGAAGAATGGTACGATCTCCAGCTATGACTCCGCGAGTCGGATGGTTACGATCAAGGGCAAAGACTGGGAACAGAAAGCCAAGGTCAGCAGCAAGGATGCCGAGAATAAGGATATGTTCAAGGACGGCGCCAAGGTCAAAGTTGAATTCGAAGATCGTGGCGGCGGTGATGTGCGGGTAAAGACGATCAGCCCGCGCTAAGAGTAGCGTAGCGCAAGTAAAAAGGCGGGAGGCGTGAAAACGCTTTCCGCCTTTTTTGCCGTCAAAACTTTTGCCGAGCGCCTAGGGCCGCGCCATGCGCCGGTGAGCTCCGGATTGATGGCAATAGCTCGCGGTATTTTTCCTCCGGCGAAATGGCCTTGGGCTTTTTCGGCGATCCGGATTCCACCGCATCGGGCGGGGGGTCGCGGCCGTCTTCTGCAGCAGAGTCCATCCCGCTCGCGCTTGCCAGGCGCTGCACGAGTAATTCTATATTGACGCCGGTAAGGGTCGAATTATTCAGCTAGTCATTGGATCGCAGGCACAATGAAGTTCAACGAAACTGTTTAGTATAATCCCAGCGCGCGCGCCGGATTGATCGACGCTACCTGATGGATCTCGCCGATGCTCAAGCCGCCTTCATGAAGCATGCCGAGATACATGCGAAACAGCTCGGCGGGATTGGGGCTATAGGGGCGAAAATAGTCTGTGCTGGCGATCACCTGGCGCAGGCCAACCGCGCGCATCTGCTTTACCAACTCCGGAGAGTCCAATCGGCCCGGCGCCAGAGCGTTCCAGCAGGATTCGAGAAACGCGCCGAGCTCGGCGGCGCGCTTCTGGGCAGCCATGGGCATCGCCACCATGTGCGCCTGGACATGGGTGACCACCAGGCGATGGCTGTAGCTGAGCGCATGAGCGGCTTCGATAAAGGCCAGGGATTCCTGCCACGAGACATGGCCCATGCCCAAGGTCAAGTCATGTGCTTTGCAGACTTCGATGATTTCATAACCGCGTTCAATGAGTTTTCCTTGCTCGTCGAGAAAATAATAATTCGGGTTTGTTAGCTTCGCGTGGTTTTTATAGTAGGCCTTGATGCGGTTGCTGAAGCCCTTTTTTTCAACATCATTTTTGGCGCTCCAGGTGGGCAAGAAAACCATTTTCCCGTCGAGCTCCGCCGCGGCTTCGATAATGCACGGGTCAGTGCCGCCCGCGCTTGAGTTGAGCGTCACGCTGGACCACAGACTCACCCGGGTTTGCACCGACGAGTTGATGTACGGAACGACGTTGATAGTCGGCCACCAGTGCGATTTCAAGACTACGCCGCGCATGCCCATGGCCTCGGCCTTGGGCAGCCAGAGAAATTCCGGCTCGCGCTTGCGCTCCTTGGCCGAGAATTCGAAGTCGATATGACAGTGAATATCGATCGCACCCTGCATCATGTCGTCGTCATAGAGAGTCATGGGTCGCTCCGTCGGATTCTCTGGTGGTAAGGTACGGCGGCCGAAGGCCGGCGCTCGAGTTACGCGCACCCGAGACCGCGCAATTAAGATTGCAGGTGCTCAAAAGATCCAGAGGCGAGGCGCGCGAGGGCGCATAGAGCAAGGCGCATAGCGCATGGCGTAGAGAATCAGTCCGTCCCTGGTCTATCGAGAACGCTTTGCACTTGGCGCTTTGCCAGTCAGTACGTTGACGCGAAATCGCTCGAGCGCAACGAAGCCTATGGGTCTTTTTCAGCAGCCTGCCTACGCCGCCGGTCTGGCGCCGCCACAGCACCGTTTATACTTTTTGCCGCTGCCGCAAGGGCAGGGATCATTGCGGCCGGCCTGGCGAACTGACTGGCGGGCGTCGGCGCCGCGCACGATTTCCATCAGCTTCTCGGTGGGCTCGCCGGCTTCTACTAGCTCGGCGAACTTTTTGAAGTAGGGTTTGCTGTGAATAAAGAACGCCTTGAGTCCGGCGCACAGATAATTAAGCCCCGGCGCGCCATCCGGCGTTTTGATGATGCGGTCCTTGGGACAGCCACCATTGCACATGCTCAAAACTTCGCACTCGCGGCAGTACTTAGGTAGGCTCGTCCACTTGCTCTGGCCAAACTCGCGTTGCTTGGGGTCTTCCACCATCTCCGCCAGCGGCCGCTCATGGATGTTGCCGATCTTGTACTCCGGCAGCACATAGTGATCGCACGAATAAAAATCGCCGTTATGCTCAACCACCGGCACATCGCCACAGGTCTCGCGGTATATGCACAACGCATGTTCCATGCCGAGGAAGGGCCGTACCGACTCATCAAACAGCTGGATGAAAATTTTGCCGACGTCACGGCGTATCCATTCGTCGAAGATGGCGTTCAAGAATCGCCCGTAAGCCAACGCCGGAACTGAACGTTTGTGCACCGGGTTATCGGCGTCGGTGGTCTTTTCCACGAGCGGCAAAAACTGCAAATACCGCGCGCCGATTTCTTTGAAGTAACGATAAACTTGCGTCGGATGCTGGACATTGACGTCATGCACCACGCACAGCAGATCGACGTGCACTTTGGCCTTGCGCAGCAGGTGAAATGCCTGCACCACCTGTTTGTGGGTCGGCTTCTGTCCCTTGGTGACCCGATAGTGGTCGTGCAACTCGCGCGGCCCATCGAGGCTGAGGCCGATGTAAAAATTTTCCCGGGCGAGAAACTCGCACCATTCCGAGTCAATGGTCGTGCCGTTGGTCTGGATGCCGTTGATAATCTTCTTGCCCGCGGTCAGGTGCTTTTTCTGGAGTTCGACGGCTTTGCGAAAAAAATCCACACCGAGCAAAGTCGGCTCGCCGCCGTGCCAGGAAAAACTGACGACGTCGCCGGGGGTGGCCTGGATGTGCTGCGCGATATAGCGCTCCAGGGTCGCATCGTCCAAGCGAAAGTTTGTCCCTTTAGGATAAAGCTCCTCCTTTTGCAGGTAATAACAATAGTGGCAATCCAGATTACAGATCGCGCCGATGGTCTTCACCATGATTTGAAATTCTCGCGCCGCGGTTGCCAAAACTTAAACCTCCAAAAGAGCGCAGCCCATGCCGGCTTGGGTCGATGACCCAGGTGCATTCGGGGACTCTACTTAAAAAAGCGGCCGATGTCACGCCCGCCGCAGGCCCGAGAGATGATCTGGAACTCGTTTTCGTCTTGGCTTTATCGTATTATGCTCACCTTCAACGCTCGGGCAGCGCGCGCGCCTGGCGCAGGGACAAAGTCATGGAGAGAAAACACGGCAGATTATCCCGATCGGCGGCGGCGGATTTTATCGCGATCCGCAGAATCTCCTGCTGGAGAAATACATTATCGAACAAACCGGCGCAGCGCAGCCGAGAGTCGCTTTTATTCCGACAGCCGGCGCTGAGCCGGATAATTATCTCGTGAGCTTTTATACGAGTTTCCTAAAGCTCCGCTGCAAGCCGTCGCACCTGTCGTTTTTCAAACGCACGCCGGATCTGCGGGCCTATTTGCTGGACCAGGATGTAATCTACGTTGGCGGCGGCAATACCAAGAGCATGCTCGCGGTGTGGCGCGAGTGGCAAGTGCCGCAGTTGCTGCGTGAAGCATGGGGGTCGGGTATCGTCCTGGCCGGCATCAGCGCCGGTGCGATCTGCTGGTTCGAACAGGGGCTTACGGATTCCTGGGCTGAACGGCTGCGGCCGCTTAAATGTCTTGGTTTCCTTCCCGGCAGCTGTTGCCCGCACTACGACGGCGAGGCGGAGCGGCGTCCGGCGTTGCACAGACTCTTGGCCCGGGGCGATCTCGCGGCCGGTATCGCTATCGAAGACTGGACCGGGGTGCACTTTATCGACACCAAGATCGAGCGCGTGATCTCCGCCAAAGCCGGTAGTAGAGCCTATGCCGTACGAACCGTGAATGGCTCAGTCCAGGAAGTGGCATTGCCGGTAGCAATACTTGGTTTGAATTAAATTGCGCGGGCGGCGCTTCGGGAGCCGTCCCGGCCGGCTGGTTTTTTCGTAAACGGCGCTTTTCTCCAAGTTGACAAATTCTGTTTCTGCGGGCACAAAAAACAACAGAGGAGATTATGGTAGCAAGCCCAGCGCAATGCACGCTCGAAGATGTGATGGTGAACGCAAAACTCGATTGTCGCGCCTCGCGCCCAGCCGACCACCAAGCTGAAAACAACGCTTTAAAAGCACTGGCGCAAACCATGGTAGAGTCTCCGGACAGTGTCTTACAGAAACTCGTAAAAACGGCTCTTCATCTGTGTCGCGCGCACAGCGCAGGAATTAGCATCATCGAGAAACATGATGAGCAGGAGGTCTGCAGATGGTGGCGCTGTCGCGGGAGTCTTGGCCGACCGGCTTAATAACATAATGCCTAGGCACGCAAGCCCTTGTGGAACGTCTATCGACAGCAACGCCGCTCAGCTTCTGTATAGGGCGGAACGGGTCTTTCCCGCGTTCAAGACCGACCCGCCCGCCGCTAGAGGTGCTGCTCATGCCGTTTTTTGTCGACAATGCGCCAGCCGGTACAGTCTGGGTAGTCGCTCATGATGAAAGTCGCGAGTTTGATCGAGAAGATGAACGGATCATCAAAACGCTAGCGCAATTCGCTGCGATCGCCTGGCAATTGTCGAACGCCCGCAGAGACGATCAACGAAAACATCATGTTGAACAATCCGTGCAAAGGGCCACCAGCCATTTGGAGATCGCCCATCAAAGAGTTCGAGAAACTCAGGTGTTAAGCGCTCTAGGAACTACTGTTGCGAAGATTATTCATGATCTAGCGAACCCGCTGAATTCGATAGCGACGGCGGTTCACCTTCTCGAATTTTCCCTGGGTCGCAATGGCGAACGCCAGCAGATGGCCGAGGCGCTGCAAGACATCAAAGAGGAGAACGCTCGTGTGCGTGAACTGATCGAAGAGCTTAGACAGTTTGCCCGGCCTCTGGGACTCAGTCGCGGAACCGTAAACATGACAAACATGCTCGCGGAAGTTGTTCGCGAGGTGAGCGCTCTTTGCAGCCCTGACTTCATCGAGATCGCGCCGAGATTGGCTGAGGATCTGCCGATGGTGAACGGCGATGGCGCCAAACTCAGGCGAGTTTTTCTAAATCTCTGCAAGAATTCGCTTGAGGCGATGCCCAGTGGAGGTAAACTCGTTATTGATGCTTATGCCGGCGCGGAAAACATCACGGTTGAAGTTCAAGATACCGGGGTCGGAATACCCAAAGAGATGGATATATTCGAGCCCTTCACGACTTCCAAACGAGCTGGCTGGGGCTTGGGTCTTTCAATCGTGCGCCAGATCACTTTGGCGCACGGTGGCACAATCGATTACGTCAGTGAGTCAGGGAAAGGCACAAAGTTCACCGTTTGTTTCCCGAGCGTCGCCGTCGAGGATCTGGGAAACTGAAAAGCATAGAGCGGCCGCCGCCAATCAGTGACCAGGGCTCGGCGGCTTGGATGCGGCAACCCGCCAGGTTCTGCTAGCAGCCCGTGGTGAAAGTGTGGCGTCGCACCGAGACGGGCGAGGCGCCCTGATGGCAAGGCGCGACGACCTAGAATATCGGAGAATATTTGAGGGGAGGAGCAACACAGCCAACGGGGATCGAACGCCCGTCGAATGCAGTCAGACTTTCACCACGGGCTGCTGGGGCAGGGCGGTTATACTTCAGAGTCAGGTTTGTCTGAGTCTCGGCCGTAGCCGGCTACGCTTACCAAAACCTTATCGATCCTTTTGCCGTCCATATCGACGATCTCGAAGCGCAGATCGCTCCATCTAAAGTGGTCCGCCACGCTCGGCACACGTCCGAACTGCGTAAACAGAAAACCGCCTAAGGTCTGGAATGCGTCCTTGTTTTCTCCAGGCAGGCTCTCAAGATTAAAAATGTCTTTAAAATCTTCGATGGGCAGCATGCCATCCAAAAGCCAAGAGCCATCCTCTCGCTGCACGGCTTTGCGCTCAATCGCCGTTTCGCTGAAGGGGATTTCACCCGCGATCGCTTCCAGTATGTCGTGGTGTGTCAGCAAACCTTCGATGCCGCCGTATTCATCGACGACCAGCGCGATATGCTTGCCGGACTGCTTGAACGATTCCAATACCTGCAGCGCCGAAACGGTTCGCGGCACGAAAAAGGGCTGCTGGAGCACGCTCTCAAGGTTCAGCGGCTTTTCCTGGAGAACTTCGGCGAGCAACTCCTTCGCTTGGATGATGCCGCTCACCTGATCGAGGCTTTCACGGGCCACCGGCAGGCGGGAATGGCTGCTGTCGGCGATGCGGCGGCGGATCTCTTCGATCGGGTCATTTAAATCTATCCAAACGATTTGTGTGCGCGGCGTCATCAAGGATCGCGCGCTGCGGTCGCCCAAGGTGAATATGGCTTGGACCATGTCCTGCTCGGATTCCTTGAAAACTCCCGCTGCCGTGCCCTGCTGCACCAAAATATTGATTTCATCCCCGGTCACCGGCGCCTCTTGAACCTCCTGCTTGCCGAACAGGCGAAAGACCGCGTCCGTCGAGATAGTTAAAAGATGGACCACGGGCGCTGAGATCATCGCGAAGATTTTCAACGGGATCGCCACCAGGGTGGCTATGCCCTCGGGATGACGCAAAGCAAAACGCTTGGGAACGAGCTCGCCGAAAACCAGAGAAAAGTATGTAATTGCCATGACCACGAGCGCCAGACCAACGGCCTCGCTGTAGGGTTCCAGCATGGCAACGGATTGTAAACGCCGAGTGAGCCAGTCGGCAATGGTTCTGCCGCCGAAGGCGCCGGTCAGAATGCCGATCAAAGTGATGCCGACCTGCACGGCCGAGAGGACCCGGTTCGGCGCATTGGCAAGCTCCAGCGCCGCGTTGGCGCGCGTGCTGCCCTTGCGCGCCCAATCCTGAAGCCGAGACTTGCGTGCGGTAACTACCGCCATCTCGGACATTGCAAAAATGCCGTTGGCCAAAATCAGCAGTAAAACGATAACAATCTCTAGCCCTATGTCCGCCATGGTTACCTCTTCCAGCGACTCGGGCTAGCGCGGTAACGGCTCCCCGAACCTGATGAATACGTTGCGAGCCTTCAGCACCCATCCTTTATAAGCACGAGATAATTTAGCACGAGCGGCGTCTAAAATTCGAAGCGGGCGGCGCGCTGGGTACGGTACTAGCAGCCCGTCGTGAAAGTCTGACTGCATTCGACGGCGATGCATCCCCGTTGGCTGCGTTGCTCCTCGCTCAAATATTCCCCGATACTCTCTGTCGTCGCGCCTTGCCATCAGGGCGCCTCGCCCGTCTCGGTGCGACGCCACACTTTCACCACGGGCTGCTAGCCGGCCTGGCAATCGGCGACCTCCAATTTTTGGGCTCGTTCAGATCATGCCGGCAACGCCGCGGTCAAGCGCCCATGGGCATTTTCCCAGGGCCGGATCAAAAACAAAACCAGCAGGGTTGCGAATACGAGCAGGCCCAGCATGATCCACAGCGCCGCCGCATAGCTCTCGGTCCGGTCATAAATCGCGCCCGCCATGATCGGCCCGGCGAAACTTCCCCACATATAAAAGAAACTCATCGCGCCGCGAATCGTTGCGAAATTGCGCCGCCCAAAAAAATCTCCTACGGTGGCCCAGATCACCGGAAAAGAGGCATCCAGTAGGGTAAACGCGATTGTGAAAAACAGCAGTGACCCATAGCCCGACTGCCGCCAAGAGCGGCGGCAGCGAGAGCGCCGGCAGGGCATGGCATGCGGCCAGGATTTTCGGTTTATTCACCCGGTCGGCAATCCAGCCAAGAACGAAATGCGCCACGAGATTGATCAATGCGAAAGCGCCGAGCAGCGAGGCGGCGGCGGCTTCTGATAACCCCTGCCACACCATCAGCGGAAC
The DNA here is from genome assembly GCA_963801935.1 of uncultured delta proteobacterium. GTDB lineage: Bacteria > Desulfobacterota > Binatia > UBA9968 > UBA9968 > DATACQ01. The sequence continues at coordinate 83,692 of CAWDHA010000009.1, read as the reverse complement.
AAAGTGAACCGTGGCGGCGCTGTAGCAGGTCACGCGCGCGAGCATCGAGATCACGAGTAGCCAGAAAGCCCAAGTCTTCATGGCTTGCCGGCTGGTGAGTTCGGCAACCGTATGGGTAGGCGGAGTTGCTGATCCGCTGTCGCCGGCGCGCGCGGCGACGTCGCCGTCCGGTAGCAGGCCCATGCTTTCCGGTGAGCGTTTCAATTGAAAACTCAAGGGCAAACACACCAGCAGAAAAATGCAGCCCGAGGCGAATGCCGCCCAACGCCAGCCGATCGCAGCGACGCCTATGGCCAACAGCGGTGAGATCAGCGCGCCGCCGAGGGGCACGGCGGCGCTCACCACTGTCATAGCGCGGGCCCGCTGGCGAATGAACCAACTATTGGCAACGACCAGCGGCGAGTGGACGAACCCGGCAACAAAGGCGAGGCAGATCACACCCAGATAGACGATCATGAAGGTCGTGTAACTATTCACCCACGACAGCAGGATATAACCGACGCCAGCGAGCAAAACCGCCGTTATAACAATCGGTCTTGGGCCATGGCGATCGATAAGGTAACCAACCAGCGGCGCTTCTATGGCGCCCTGCGCCCGCGATAGCGAAAAGGCCAGCGCGGTTGCCGCCCGGCTTATTCCGAGTTCCTGGCTGATCGGCAGAAAGAAGACGGTGAAGCCGAACTGGTGCAAGCCGCCGCCGACGATACGTATGGCCGTGACCAACCCGACCATGCGCCAGCCGTAAAAAATTTGCGAAAGAAAATTGGCGACGCTCAGATTCATCGGCGAGCAAGGGAGTGCTTGCCCCTGACGTTATGGGAAAAAAAGCCGGGCCGCAAAGGCTGCAGGCATCAGGAATAGGTAACAGCCGTGCCCGGGCGATCAAGGGCTGGTTTTTTCAGAGTGCGGCAAGAGGAACTGGAAAAGCAGCGTACGCTGAAACATAAAGAAATTGTCATCCGATACTAAAAAGATCATCGTGCCCGCGCGCGTCTCCATGAGCGCAACCCCCTCGAAGTTCTCGGTTCTTAACGGCGATTCGAGCCGCAGTATTTCTTCGCCCTTTAAAGTAGCGCCGCGACGGATATTTTTTGCTTTGAGCAGTACCAGCCGGGCGCTGAAGCGTACGAGTAAATTATGACGCCGTTCAAGTACAATGACATCGCCGTTCTTGAGTGCGACGGCGTCCGATGGATGGAAGTCGGGCGCGGCAAGGTATGACAGTTGATGCGAGCGGCCGTCTTTCAGTAGCCACGCCTTTGAGCTGCCGTCGGGATTCTCGACTCGTTCGGCGATTGCAAAAATTCGCCCGTCGGGGCGCACACTGATCGCTTCGAGACCGTTATTGCTTGGCGCTTGACTTATCTCATTCGGTATTTCGACGGCGCGCGCCGCGCCTGAGAGCGTCGCTGGCGGAGCGGGGTAGCGCCAGATGCGGTGCCTGCGCTCGAAAGAGACAACAAATGTTCCGTCCGGAGCCTGGGCTAGTCCCTCGGCGTCCGTCAGGGGTACTCTGACCGGTGTCTTCGTCGGGGTAAGCAAGGGCGCGATCCGCCAGTCCGCGAGATTCGCCAGCCGGCCGTCGGCGTGCAGATGGATACGCGCCGATAGCCAATAACCGCGGTCCGAGATCGCGTAGAACTGGCCATCATCTGTGATTGCGAGGCCAGACAAACCGCCGAAGCGCGAGTCATTGGATTGCAGATAGAAAGCACCCAAAAGCTTAAGCCGGTCGAAGTCGATCCGCTGTGGATCATCCAGGTCAACTTCAGTGGCATGCAATTCGACTCGCAAGTCACTGGCTGCCACCGGTGAGCTTGAGTACTTGCCGCAGGCGATTAGCCAAGCAACCAGGAAAGTGGCGGTGATAAATCGGATACAAGGGCCGGCACTCATGAATTTAAAACGCTAATCATCGCATCGTATCGGCTCCGACTCAAGCGCGGCGCTGACTATCCTTGGCCACAGCAGGTGAGTTGTTGTGCGAATTGTTCGAAGTGGCCGGTTGCGCTATGCTTTTGCAATTATGCGGTGAATGCGGCTTGATCACCGCGGCGCGGCAAGAGCCGCATCCAAAAGAAGCCCAGGCGCAGCAGGGCGAACGGCCAGAACACTGGCGTCGATCAGAGATCACTGCCGTAGCGCCAGCCATTTACGAGGGAAAATGAAAACCGGTGAGATTGCAACGCTGCTGAACGGCGGATTAGAAGGCGACGGCAACTTGGAGATCAGCGGCATCGCCGGACTGGAAAGCGCCGGGCCGTCTGATCTTTCATACGTTGAGGGCGCCGCTTTGTTAGCGCAGGCCGAGCGTTCCAGGGCTGGTTGTCTTCTTGTGCCGTTAAACAGCAAGCTAGCGGGGAAAGTAACCATTGCCGTGAGCTTTCCCAAAGCGGCGCTGATTAAAGCGGCGCAGGCGATCTTGCCGGTCGCAAAGCCCGAGCCGGCCATCCATTCCACTGCCGTGATCGGTCAGGGAGCGCGGCTGGCGCGTCACGTCAGCGTCGGTGCCCACGCCGTCATTGAAGAAGGCGCGCTGATCGGCGAGCGCACGCGAGTCGGTTCCGGCGCCTGCGTCGGGCGCGGCGCCGCCATCGGCGCTGATTGCGTCGTTCATTCACGCGTAATTATTTACCCGGACGTTCGCATCGGCGATCGCGTAGTCATTCACGCAGGGGCGGTGATCGGCTCGGATGGATTCGGTTATGTCTTTGCCGAAGGATGCCAGCAGAAATTTCCGCAACTCGGGCGAGCCATCATTGAGGATGACGTCGAGATCGGCGCAAACACGACCATCGATCGTGGCTCTCTGGGCGACACCGTTATCGGCCAGGGCAGCAAGATAGACAACCTCGTGCAAATTGCCCATAACGTGCGCGTCGGACGGCACTGCCTGATCGCCGCTCAGGTCGGCATCGCCGGCAGCGCGCAGATTGGCGATTATGTGATGGTTGGCGGCCAAGCGGGCGTCGGCGATCGGGCGCGCATCGAAGATCAGGCTATGATTGGTGCCGGCGCTGGTGTCTTGCCGGGTAAGCGGATACGGCGCGGCATCTTTGTCTGGGGCACGCCCGCCAGGCCGCTAGCGGAATGTAAAGAAACTTACGCGCAAATCGCGCAGCTACCGAAGCTTGCGCGAAAAGTGGCTGAGTTGGCGCAGCGTGTGAATGCCAAGTCAAAGACTAAATAAAAGAGCATGGCCATTTTCGTTCATCGTTTAAAGCGCGCTGCGGCTGCGCCGGCCTATCATCTTTGCAGATGCTTCTTTGTCAGGTTCTTGACGAAATCCTGAACACCCGGTGAAGCCGTGAGCAATTGGCGCAAAATAGCCTCGGCATCCTTTGCCGCGAGGATTTCGGCATCATCACCCGCCACGCGAGTAAGCTCAGCCCTAAATTCTTTGTCGTGCTCGAGTTGGGAAAAACCTTCGCGCAGCGCCTGGACGATCTCGCGCGGAGTTTTCATGGGAGCGAATAGCGGACGTCCCGCCCCATCGGCGCCGGCCCAGCTAACATAAGCTTGCCAAGCCACGCCCGTGGGGCGCTTTTTATCGATGACCTCTTCAAATGTCGGCACTTTCGGAAATTCCGGCCGGCGTTGGAAAGTTCCCGAGGCGCCGAGCCGGCCTTGCTGGACAAAGGGATGAAACCCTGCGGCAACTAACTCGTGAAGCGCTGGTAAGTTTGCCGATGCGTAGAGATCGCTTTCGCCGCGTTGAAACGCCAGCCGCATCTCGCCGCCGCCGCCGTAACCGAGAATCCAGCGCACGTTCCATTTCAAGTATTCCGCTCCCCACAAAAACATCGGGTTCCAACTATCATCTCCAGTGCGCGAGCCCACGGCCAGGTTCGGCTTAGACGGATCGGTCAAGCGGTCGAGCTTTTCCGGCCTCACAAGCGCAACGGAAGTGCTGCGGACGATACTGCCGAGCAATTCCCAGCTCCGTAAATCATACTTTAAACCTTCGGTGCCGAAGACCTGCTGGGTGATCGAGCTGAAACTTATGTATTGAAGGGTCAAGCCGTCCGGTTTGGCAAAGGACTCGAACCAGTTTGCTGCGACCATGCCACCAGCTCCCGGCATATTGCGCACGATCAACGAAGGACTGCCTGGAATATGGCGCGCCAGAAAACGCGCCAGCAGTCTGGCTTCCGCATCGACGCCGCCGCCGTTGGGATAGCCCGCGACGATGGTGATGGTTTTGCCTTTGAAATGTTCCTGGGCAGCGAGTTCGGCACCGACAAACAGGAACACCCAATGAGCAAGCAAAAGTAGCGATCTCTGCGACATCGGCTTTCTCCTTCGCAATTGCCGCTGTGGGCCGGTTCAAGCGCTTCAATCGGTTTTTTGTTCTGCCGCGCGCTGCCTGAGCTAAGCATGCCCTGAGCAACGCCGAAGGGAGAGAGGGATTGACTCACATCAAATACTGAAATCAGGCAGGCACAGGAGCTACTTTTACCACTGATGCTTCTTTCAAATCAACTGAACCAAGTGGAAAATCCACAGCTTGACATGAAAGCATGAGCGCCGTTATACGAAGGCTGGCATTATCAACATCAGGCCCATCAGGGCATCGAAACTAATCATCGCCGTAGGCGGCGAAGGACGCATAAATTAGTGGCCGCAAACAGAGTCAAATTTTCCGTCGTCGGCACTTCGGTTCCGCGGGTCGACGGCGCCGACAAAGTTACCGGCCGAGCGCAGTATACCGGTGATCTGACTATTCCGGGAGTGATTGAAGGAAAGTTTCTGCGCAGCCCCTACGCGCACGCCCGGATTACTGCCATCGACACCAGCGAGGCGGAAGCAATGCCGGGGGTGGTCGCGATGCTGACGCGCGCAGATTTCACCGATATCAGTCCCTACATCGGTCGCGGTTCAAAAAAGGATCATCCGATCATCGCGCTCGATCGTGCGATCTTCGCCGGCCAGCCGGTAGCGGCGCTGGCCGCGATTGATCGCGCCACGGCCGCGGCGGCGATGGATAAAATTCACGTCGAGTATGAGGCGTTAAAGCCGGTGATTGAGGTTGATGAGGCGATGGCTCCCGGCGCGCCGCTGGTCCATGACTTTGCCCAAGGCAACATTTGTTCCGAGAGCGAGCTGGTAAAGGGCAACGTCGAGCGCGGCTTCGCCGAGGCGGATGAGATCTTCGAGGACTCATTCGAATTCCCGATGATTTACCACTATGCGATGGAGCCGCATACGGCGATAGCGCAAATCGATAATGACGGCAGCCAGGTGTGGACTTCCACCGGTCATCCGTTTGGGGTGCGCCAGGAACTCGCCGAAATCTTCGACTATCCTCTGGCCAAGATTCGCGTGCACGTGAACTTTGTCGGCGGCGCCTATGGCAGCAAGTCGGGCGCAAAGATCGAGCCGCTGGTGGTGGCGCTGGCGCGCAAAGCCAAAAGAGCCGTAAGGGTGGTGCAGAGTTTTTCCGAGGCAATGGTGACGTGCCGCCGCCATGCCATTACGTGCAAACTAAAGACCGGCGTCAAGAGCGATGGCACGTTGGTGGCGAAGCAAGCCGAGATTTATCTCAACACCGGTGCCTACAGCGAAACCGGCCCCACGGTGGCGGGACGGACGTTGACGCGCATTCTCGGACCCTATCGTTATCCCCATCTCAAGATCAACGCATATTGTGTTTTCACCCACACGGCTTCCGCCGCCTCTTTTCGTTCGATCGGCGGCCCGCAGACTGCCTGGGCCACGGAATCTCAGCTCGATATCATTGCGCGAAAGCTCGGCATCGATCCGGTGGAGTTGCGCAAAAAAAACCTGGTGAAAAACGGCGAGGAAATCAGACCGGGCTACCGGCCGCTCGATGCGGATCTATTCAAGGGCTTCAAGCTGGTCACCGACAAACTCGGATGGGACGGACCGATTTCGAAGGAAGGGCGCGGTCGCGGAGTCGGCTTTGGCACGACCGACCCGGGCGCGCCGTTGGCGTCGACGACGACGGTGCACGTGCTTGCCGATGGCAGCGTCACGCTTCTGTGCGGCACTGCCGAACTCGGACAGGGCGCCAAAACTGTCATGAGTCAGATCGCCGCCGAAGAGCTGCGCGTGCCGCTCGAACGGGTAACGATCCAGCCTATCGATACCGGCTATACGCCGTTTGACCGTTCTACCGGATCGAGCCGCTCTACGACAGTTATGGGCAAGGCGGTGGAGCTCGCCGGCGCCGACGGACGCCAGCAGATTCTCGAACTGGCCGGCGCGCACTTTGAATGTCCCGAGGATGCAATCACTCTCAAGGACGGCGCAGCGAGCGCCTGCGGCAAAAAAATTTCTTACGGCGAATTGATCCACAAACATTTCGCCATGCAAGGCGGCGAGCTGGTCGGCAGAGGTTACGCGCACAGCGGCATAGCGCCGACCCCTGCCAACCCGCTATTTTGGGAAATCGGCATCGGTGCGGTTGAAGTGGACGTCGATCGGGAGACCGGCGAAGTCCATGTTGAAAAATATGTCAGCGCAGCGGATGCCGGCAAAGCGCTCCATCCGCTGCAGTGCGAAGGGCAGGACGAAGGCGCGGCAATGATGGGCTTCGGCCATACGTTCTATGAGTCCTATTACTTTGACAGCGGCCAGATCGTCAATTCCACTCTGGTCGATTACAAAGTCCCGACTTTTGACGATGTGCCGCATGAGTTCGAGGCGATCCTGATCGAAGACGGCAACGGTCCGGGACCTTACGGCGCCAAAGGTTTGGGTGAAGGCGGCATCATTCCGGTCGCGCCGGCGGTGGCCAACGCCGTAGCGTGGTCGACCGGCGCGCGGGTGAAATCACTGCCGCTGACGCCGGAGAAAATATGGCGAGCGATGAAAGACGCCAAGAGGGAAGAAAAAAAATGAAGCCGGAAAAAGCGCAACTGGTTGTCGATGGGCTCAAAGAAGCGGGCGTCGATTTCGCCGCCGGCGTGCCCGACGCGCAGTTCATTCAAGTCTACAAAATGCTCGCCACAGACCGCGACATTCGCTACGTCGGCGCGGCCAATGAGGCCGAAGCAACTGGGGTCGGCTTCGGCGCCTGGTTTGGCGGTAAAAAGCCGGCCTTGATTCTCGCCACTTCGGGTTTGTTGGTCGCCACCTATCATCTGGCGCGCATCAATTTGTTGCACGAGGTGCCGGTTCTCGTGGTGATCCCTTACCGCGGCGATATCGGCGATCCGCGCTGGATGGGACTCTACAAAAAAACCACCGAGCCCGGTCTTAACGCGATGGACATACCTTATCGCATTGTCAGTCGCCCGGAGGCGATCAAGAGAACCATCAAAGATTGCAACGAGTGCGCGCGCGCCTGGCTCAAACCGGTGGCGGTGTTGCTCAATGAGGAGGCGTTATGGTAACGCGATTTGCTTTGCTCAAGGAACTGTCCGCGATGGTTGCCGACGATGTCCTGGTGCTCACCAGCATCGGCAACAACAGCGGCTTTTGGGGCCAACTCAACGACCGCGAAGCTAATCTGTTTCATCTGACCATGGGGATGTGCAGTTCCACCGCACTCGGCTTGTCGCTGGCGTTGCCGAAGCGAAAAATAATTGCGCTGGATTCCGACGGAAACCTGACTTTGAATCTCGGCGTGCTCGGCACGATTGCCACCGAGGCGCCGAAAAATCTCACCATCGTCGTCATGGACAACCAGAACTATTTGGGCAGTAACAAGAGCGAGCCGGGAATGCCCACCGCGACCGCCGCAAGGATGAACCTGGAAGCCGTGGCCAAGGGCTGCGGCATTGAAAGCGCCTGCACCATCGAAGATGCTGCGGCGTTTCGCGCGGCGATCGAGAGCGCGCTTACCGGCCCCGGGCCGCACTTTATTCGCGCTCGGGTCGAGATGCTCGATAGCGACGCGCCGAAAAAATCCAAACGCGTGCCCGACCCGCGCGAGAACAAGTATGGGTTCGCTAATTACATCCAAAAAACCGAAGGTGTGGAGATCCTTGGCAGCGGACTTGGCGGAGGATGATATGGCGCACAGGGCGCGGCTATCTTTCTTATTGGCGTTATACTTGGTCTCCTCGGGGATTGCGGCAGCCGAGACCAAGATGAGCATCGCCTACTCTTCCCTGGGTGCCATGGCGACAGGGGTATGGATGGCTAAAGATACCGGAGCCTTCGACAAGTACGGCATCCAGGCCGATCTGCTTTTTATTTCTTCCGGACCGGTGGTGGTTCAGGCGCTGATCGGTGGTGATTTGCAGGCGGGCAGCGGCGCGAGTAATGCCGTCATGAACGCGATTTTGCAAGGCGCGCCGATCATCGGCGTCGCCGGCACCGCCAATAGACCTTATCATCGGTTATTCGTGCAGCAGGAAATCAACAGCCTCGAAGACCTGAGGGGAAAAACTCTCGGCGTCACGCGCTTCGGCTCGATCACCGACAATCTGACGCGCATCTTGCTGCGCAAAGCCGGTTTAGAGGGTGCGGTTAACGTCCGCCAGATGGGCGGGACGATGGAAGTCTCCGCGGCTTTTCAGAACAAAGTCATCGCCGGCGCGGTGACCGCGGATATTCGCGTGAGCCCGCCGACCCAGGCCAAAGTTCTTACCAGGTTGATCGACATGGGGATTCCCTATTCGATGAACATGATCGCGGTTTCACGCGATTACTTGAAGCGCAATCCTCAGGCGGTGGAGGGTACCGTCAAAGCCTACGCTGAGGGAATCGCCTTCATGAATCGCGACAAAGAGCGCTCGCTCAAAATAATCGCCAAATATTCGCGCTTGAGCGATCCAAAAACGATCGACATTCATTACAACGACTCTGTGACTTATCTGGAGAAGATCCCGACACCCGAGCCTGACGCGATGCAAACGATTCTCGAATTCATGGGCAAGAAGGGAGTGCCGCTGCAAACTTTTGTGGATAATACCATTGTCGACAAGCTCACCCGAGAGGGCTTCTTCGATAAACTTATACAAGAAGTCGTAGCGGCTTTTGACCATCGGCAGCTTCCGTGATGCCAAGTATGGATTGGTGTCATCAGGTTCGGAAGGATGCGTCCGGAGACATCGTGCTTTGACTGGTGACGGATAACGGGTGACCACGCCGGTCCTCGGTCGTCCGTCTTCGGTCAACGCAGGGATGCGTCCGCCACATCAACTTGGATTCCAGCCTCCATGCTGGAAGGACGTAATCGAGGAATTCTGGCTAGCAGCCCGTGGTGAAAGTGTGGCGTCGCACCGAGACGGGCGAGGCGCCCCGATGGCAAGACGCGACGACCGAGAATATCGGGGAATATTTGAGCGAGAAGTAACGCAGTCAGCGGGGATGCATCGCCCGTCGAATGCAGTCAGACTTTCACCACGGGCTGCTAAACCTGATCGGTGCCGCCAGCCAATTTTCGAAAAACACGTGGTGAGGAGGGGATACTCATTTTTAGGAGGCAAAATTCGATGACCAGGATCGTTACTCGCGGCTTGAAAGAAGACAAAGACGGTATCCAGGGCTACATCGCGTATCCCGAACGCGAGGAGCGCGGCCCGAGCATTCTCATGATCCACCAACACTCCGGTTTAACCGGGTATCTTAAAACCGCAGCCTACAACTTTGCCCAGCTTGGCTATACGGCCGTGGTTCCAAATCTGTATCACATGCTCGGCTATCCGGCGGAACAGCACATCGACAAAGGCACGGAGATCCAAAACAAAACACCAGACCCGGATTTTGTTCGCGTCATCGATCGGGGGTGGCGTTATTGTCTATCGCGCAACGACGTCGATGGCACGCGAGTCGGTGTCATCGGCTACTGCATGGGCGGCCGGCATCGGCATTCACTTCGTCGCTGCGACTCCCGGAGTGCGCGCGTTTGTCGCTTACTACCCGTCGGTTCGCGACGAACAGCCGACCAGGATTCGACCGCGCCATCCGTATCAGGCAGCCCGCGAAATCAAATGCCCGTCGATGGTGCTTTATGGTGGCCAGGACGGGACCAGTACGTTCCCGATCCAACAAAAAGTCATGGAAAGTTTCCACGCCAACGGCCAACCTCTGGAGTGGCACTACTTTCACTTCGGCAACCACGGCTTCGCTTCGACGGAGTCCGACGGTTATCAGCCTTATCTAGCCGATCTAACGTGGCCGCTGGTCACGGAGTTCTTGCGTCGCGAGTTGGTTGGACCTGTGCTGTAGCGCGGGACAAACTAAAGACGCGAAGCAGATCGGGCTGACGATGCCGTAATTTATACTCTATCGGACGAACAAGGTGATTTGCTGAGGCGTGAAGCCGTTGAGGCGCGAGAAAGAAATTTTGACCTTCCGAGATTCGATGGAATACCAGTAATTGGCTCCGGCCGGTGGCTTATAATCAAGGAAGCTGTTGAGTCAAACCGCGTGAAGGGAGTATGCTTTCTTGTCACGACAAGTGATCGAGCGATGAAAACGAACCACATCAAAATCGAACTTCCGCAGAAGCAGATCGCCGACTTCTGCCGTCGCCATCACATCCGTAAGTTGGCGGTGTTTGGCTCAGCGTTGCGCGAGGATTTCCGTCCCGATAGCGACTTGGACGTGCTGGTGGAGTTCAATCCGGAGCATACGCCTGGGCTGGCCTTTTTTGGGATGGAGCAGGAGCTTTCCGAATTGCTGGGACGAAAGATAGACTTGAACACGCCGCAGTTTCTAAGTCCCTATTTCCGCGACAAAGTGCTTGCAGAGGCGGAGGTGCAGTATGCCGAGCCACGACACTGACGGGTACGACAACGTGGACTTCGGCATTCTATGGGAAATCGTCACCTAAGATCTGCCGCCGCTGATTGCTGAATTGCGGAAGATATCTTCTTCGAGGTCGTAGGGACAAGAAAACTGCTTCGACGACGAAAACGGCACGTTAAGATTAAGCCCCTAGCGATCGGACGCAGAATTTCGTCCTTTGTTGTTCAGGCGCGTTGTCGCAGGGCGTTTCACTCTACCGCCGAGCCTACGAACGGTCCTAATCCCTCTCAGGGACCCACCGGGTTCGCTCGACCCGACCTCTTCCTAAATTCTCCAATGGAGCTATCCCTTGAATAAAAGAATATCTTGCCTTGTTGTAGGCGCTTTGCGCTTTGCGCTTTGCCTTCCGTTCACATAAAGCACTCTCACTTCTATGTCTTATTTGCGTCTTGCGCTATCATTCGGATCATGAGTCCTACCGTCTTTCGAGAAAAGGGTTATCGGTTCTTTTTCTTCTCTCGTGAGGAATCGCGGACCCATGTCCACGTCTACTGTGGAGAGGGTGAGGCGAAGTTTGGTTGGAACTGCACATCGAATTGGCGAAAAATTTTCGCTTGTCACGCAGCCAAATCAAGGAGATCGAACTAATTACCGAGGGGCACTATGATGAGCTTAAGCGCCCAGGCGCAAAAGCTCGGCATGACGCCGGAGGAATGTCTGAGCGCAAAACCGCTTCCCATGACAACGGCGACGTTGTATGCCTGGGGATGGCTCACGCGGGTGAAAAGTTGGATCGAAGGTTTGTCGGCGCTAACAGTCACCGAGTGGACCAACGACGACCGTCTGCTGAGCGATCTCGGCGGCGGTCACTCGACGCGCATGGGCAAGCGTTGGATCGAGGACATGGGAATGCAGTGGCGCGACATGCCCAACTTTGACGTTCATCGCCAGGCGGACGAAGAGCATAGCGATATGTTTCTGCCGTTTCTCGAACAATACGCGACGAGTGAAAAAGCAAACATGGCGCTCAACGCTGTCAAAGAATCTCTGGACCTTTTCGCCCTTTATCGCGACGGCGTGGCGCGCGCGATGGCGAAGCTGCCGTCGGCGTAATAATGGCGTGGTACGCCTGGTTTCGCGGAGGTTCTCTCGTAAACAGGATACCTCTCCTGGGAGAGGATTGCGGTGAGGGTGAGTTATTCCAGTGTGAATTCCCTCACCCGTGCCCTCTCCCAAAAGGCGAGGAGGGAATAAGGATCGGAACCAAAGTTTACGAATGTCACGAAAAGTTTCAGGATCATACACTACTGTCCCAATGTTATTTGAATAAAATCAGTTGACTAGCGTCATCGAGCATTTTTTCCGACTCATTGAACTGCGAAAGTACTTGTAAGATAGGAGTTTTCTCCATGAGCGTCACGCTTAAAATCTGTAGAATCGAGTACAAGCTGTGATCGAGGTTCAATCTCTTTTTGACGATGGCCACCAGTACGTAGATCGAGATGGCAATCCAAATCTGTGTTTTGACGGCATTGTCGCTGGTGCCATAAAAGGCCTTGATGCGAAGGTGCTGCTTGATCCACTTGAAGAACAACTCCACCTGCCAGCGGCATCGATACAGTTGGGCGATGATTAAAGCCGGCAAGGTAAAGTTGTTGGTCAGGAAAACTAAAGCCTTGTTGGTTTGCTGATCGAAGTAACGGATGCGTCGCAGTTTGTCGGGATAATCTTTTTGGGCATAGAAGCCGCAAAGCACCACGGTTTGATCGCAGCGAAGGCCAGAGGATTTGTTGACTGAGTGGGAGTAAAGACGTTGGCAGCGGAAGTTTTTCTTGGCGCGCGTGACGAAGAAAGCCGAATCTTGTTGGATGCGGTAAAGCCGGGAGAAGTCCACGTAGCCGCGATCCATTACGTAGATTGAACCTGGCTCCCAAAACAGCTCGTCCATGATGTTTACATCGTGGACTGCTCCAGTAGTGACAATCACTGTGGTGGGGATGCTGGCACGTAAGTCCAGAAGGGTATGAAGTTTCACGGCAGCTTTTCGTTTTCGAAACTTCGCCCAAGGAAATAGCGACAGGCATAGATCGACGATGGTGGAATCTAAAGCATAGACGGTTTGATCGAGTTGAACTTGGAGAGGATCGTTTTGATAAAGTTCTCTGGCGCTTCGGATTAGCACTTGAGCAAAGTCTTGGTAGATTCTCCAATCGCGCACCTCGTTGGCGTGAGCCAGGGTGTTGCGAGAGACCTTGCCGCGAATGCCCATGTGGTAGAGCTTGTCCCCCGCAGCTCTCAGGCAGGTCTCGATTTCTCTGAGACTTTCGCGATAGGTGAGCTGAGCAAAGGCCATCGATAGAAACTGGTCCCAGCATGAAAAGCTTTGCACTTTGTAATTGCCGTGGTAGCGATCCACAAAGAGGCGAAACTCGTATGCCGGTAAGAAATCCATCAGTTGAGAGAACACCGTCTTTCCAGAATTCATCAGCCATCTCCTTGCGCAGGGATGCGCAAGTGTGGCTTTGGAGCGGTTTTGATTTCAAATCGATAAATTCCATTTTCAACAAAAAGTTAAGTGTTTCTAATAATTTTCAACGGGTCTCAACTTCAACGTTGGGACAGTAGTGAGGATCATAGTATTCTTAGTGACGTAGGAGGAATTCATGGAAAAACCAAGAATCCGACATATTGCGCTCAACGTTGCCGACCGCGAGAAGAGCGCGGATTATTATAAAAAAGTTTTTGGCATGGAAGAGAAGTATCGCGGACCCAGCGGCACTATTTATTTGTCCGATGGTCATTTCGATCTAGCGCTGATCAGCACCGATAAGTATCGTTGGGGCATTCACCATTTCGGCTTTAAAGTCGACAGTGTGCCGGAGATAGAGAAAATTGCGGACACCAGGGCCGAAGAAAACACCTTTGGCGCGGTTGCCGAGAGTTGGATCAAGGACCATGAGGGCAATCGGGTGGATGTATCCGAGCACGGTTGGCCGATCTAGGCAGGCTGCTGAAAACGACTCATGTGCTTCGTTGCGCTCGATCGATGTCGCGTCAACGTACAGGAGTACGCCTCCGCTCATCGATCTTCGCACGCCTCGCCTCTGAGATCGTTTTGAGCCGCCTGCAAACTGCCCAAGCGGATGGTTTACCGAACATGGTTTGGCGATATAAGCAGGCTGCTGAAAACGACTCATATGCCGATTGCCCTGAGCAACGTCGCAGGGTGCGCTTGATCGATGTCGCGTCAACGTACGATTTGCCAAGCGCAAAGCGTTCTAGCTCCTGACGCTATGCGCCTTGCTCTCTGCGCCATGCGCTTTCGCGCGCCTCGCCTCCCAGATCTTTGTGGGCAGTCTTTAACCCGGATGAATGATCAAGTAGGAGGAGCCATGAGTTTGTGGCCCAAGACTAGAGAACAGTTAAACGAAATAGTCAATCGCCATTTCGATACGCCGGAATATCACCAGCTGTTTTCTGTTAGAGCTCACGCCGGCGCGGCAGAAGATTTGGGATATCCACTACCCGCACTACATCAAGAGCCGGCGCGATTGTTGGGGTGCGGCGGCGGTGCATGCGCCGCTGGACGTGAAGCGCGCTATTTGGGAGCATGAGAAAGACGAGCTGATATTCGACAAGCGCATGGGCTCGGCGCACCTCACCGACGATCAGATGGCCGCCGCAACCGACGAGTCGAATCTGCTTCCTGGCGTGCGCGCCGCGCTGATGGCTTGGATGTATCTGTCGACCACGAGACCGTGGATCGAGGCATTGACCGTCAATCACATTACCGAGCGTAAAAATAATCCGGCGATCGTGAAAGGCGGCGGCTTCACCGCGCGCTTCGCGCACAAGCGCGTGGCCGATCAGGGCGGCACCCTTGAAGAGTCTCGACATCAATACCAAAGTGCACATGGTGGCGGATGAGGACCACTCCGATATGTTTGAGCCGATCTACGACCGCCATATTACCGACGAGCGCACCGCGCAGGCCGTGATGCGTGCCGCGCTCGACAGTCTGGCTATCGATCGCGCCTACCGGAGTGCGCTGGCGACCGCCATGGCGCGCATCGAAGAATCGGCGGCGGCGTAACGCGCAGACGCGGTTTCGAGTTTCTGGTTTCGGGTTTTAAGTCCTAAAGCCCCTTCCCCCGTCACGGGGAGGATGGTATAGGGGTGATATCTGCCCCTGAATCTCTTCAAGCCTGTTTGAATCATGTCACGGCAATTTTCTGTCGTCGCCAAAAACGGCATGGTCGCGTCCAGCCAGCCGTTGGCGACTTTGGCGGGTGTGCGCATGCTTATGGACGGCGGCAATGCGATCGATGCCGCGATTGCGACGGCGGCGGTGCTGGGCGTGGTCGAGCCGATGTCGATCGGCATCGGCGGCGATGCCTTCTGTCTGTTCTATTCTGCGAAAGAAAAATCGCTGAAGGCTTTGGATGCGAGCGGCAGATCGCCGCACGCGGCCAGTCTTGAGTTCTGCCGCGAGAAAAGCTTCACGAGCATGCCGCAACGCGGCATCCACTCGGTCACGGTGCCCGGCGCGCTGCATGGTTGGACCACCTTGCTGAATTCATACGGAAACAAGAGCTTGAGCGATGTGTTGCAAGCGGCGATTCGCCATGCCGAAGAAGGCTTCCCGGTTTCGGAGCTGACGGCGGAGTCCTGGCATGAGTCGCAGGCGAGCTTGCTGGCGGATGAAGGCGCATCGATCAATTACTTGATTGCGGGGAGTACGCCACGGGCGGGCGAGATTTTTAGAAATCCGCGCATGGCTGCGACCTTGCGCCGCATCGCCGAGCAAGGCGCGGACTATTTCTACAAAGGCGATATCGCCGGGAAGATCGTACGCTGTTCAGAAAGACTGGGCGGGCTATTTACGACCAAAGACTTTGCCGATCATCGTTCGGATTGGGTTGAGCCGATCACGGTTAATTATCGCGGCTATGACATCTATGAGATGCCGCCGGCTACCCATGGCTTCGTTGCCCTGGAGATGCTCAAGATTCTTGAGGGCTTCGATCTAAGGCATTCAGGTCCGGGCAGTGCGGAAACTCTGCATCTCATGATCGAAGCGAAGAAGCTCGCGTTTATAGATCGCGATGCGCACCTGGCGGACCGCGATCATATGAAAGTCGCGATTAGCAATCTCTTCGGACAAACGCGGCTTCAGAGAATGCGCGAGCAGATACAAAGAGATCGTGCGGCGGATAAATATGACGCCGCCAGCGCCGGCGTGGATACCGAATATGTCGCTGCCGCGGATAGTGACGGCAATCTGGTATCTTTCATCCAGAGCAACTTTATGGGTTTCGGTTCGGGTGTTGTCGAGCCGGACACTGGAATCATCCTGCATAATCGCGGCCATCTTTTCTCGCTCGATCCGTCCCATCCGAACCGGATTGGGCCGCATAAACGTTGCGTTCACACGCTCATGCCCGGCATGATTGTCAAAGACGGCCGGCCTTACGCCGCCGTCGGGCTCAAGGGCGGGCATGTGCAGCCGCAAGTGCAGGCGCAGATTATTTGCAATCTGATCGATTACGGCATGACGCCGCAACAAGCGATCTCAGCGCCGCGCTTCAATCACATCGAAGCCACAAAGGTCGGTTTGGAGCCGGAGTTTTCATCGGACGTCAAACAGGAACTGGCGCGCAGGGGGCATAAAGTCGCAGGCGGCAATCCGGAAAGTTTCGGCGGCGCCCACATGATTCTCATCCATTCGGATTCCGGCGCTTTTGTCGGCGGCTCCGACCCGCGCAAAGGCGGCTGCGCGCTGGGATTTTGATAAACTCGGTTGTAGTTGTAGCCCGGATGGAGTGAAACGCAATCCCGGATCCCATGGCCGCAACGGGACCCCCGATTCCGCTCCGCTGAATCCGGGCTACGCGAGCGGCATCACGAATCACTCAAGATGCGGCCAAGGAGTTTTGCGTATGGGCTATTTTAAGGATCTTCGGGAACACATCGCTGCTTTGGATGCAGCCGGATTGCTGGTGAAAATCGATGAGCAGATCAATAAAGACACCGAGCTGATGCCGTTGGTGCGCTGGCAGTTTCGCGGATTATCCGAGGAAGAGCGGCGCGCGTTCATGTTCACCAACGTCGTCGATGCCAAGGGACGCAAGTATGACATCCCCGTGATCGTCGGCTCGCTGGCCGCGTCCCGGCAGATCTACGGTTTCGGCCTGCAATGCCAACCCGAAGAGATCGTCGATCGTTGGGCCAAAGCGCAAAGCCATCCGATTCCGCCACAGCTCGTCGATCATGCGCCGGTTCACGAAGAAGTCCACATCGGCGCCTCGCTTCTGGAGCATGGAGCGTTGGGCGAGTTTCCCATTCCCATCTCGACGCCGGGATATGATTGCGCGCCGTTTACCACGGCGTCGCACTGGTTCACGAAAGATCCCGAGACCGGGATTATCAACATCGGCAACTACCGCGGTCACGTGAAAAGCCCGACGCGCACCGGCGTGTTTCTAAGCTCGAGCAATCACGGCGGCTATCATTGGCGCAAATGTCAGGAGAAAGGGACGGCGCTCAAAGCCGCGCTGGTCATCGGCGCGCCGCCGTGTGTCGCCTATACCGCTCCGTCACGTATTCCGTTCAGCGTAAGCGAGCTCGACGTTGCCGGCGGGCTCGCGGGCGCGCCTATCGAAGTCGTCAAGTGCAAAACCCACGACCTGCTGGTGCCGGCGCACGCCGAGATTGTCATCGAAGGAGAAATCTCCACGGAGTTCCTCGAGCCAGAAGCGCCCTTCGGCGAATCGACGGGCTATATCGCGGAGAAACTGCTGAACCCCTATTTCGAAGTCAAATGCATCACGCACCGCAAAAACCCCATGCTAGCAACGATCATCAGCCAGATGCCGCCGAGCGAGTCGAGCGTCATGCGCCAGGTGGCCGCGGAAGGAAACTATCTGAGATTTTTGCGCGACCAATGTAACATTCCGGGCATCATCGAAGTCGCGTTCCACAGCATCGCCGTGCGCCAGATCTGCGTGATCAAAATGAAAAAGCTCAACCAGGCCCACGTCTGGCAGGCGCTGCACAGCATGGTCGGCTACAATCCCGCCACCGGCAAAATGGTCATCGCCGTCGATGAAGACATCAACCCGCGCAATCTCGACGCGCTTTTCTGGGCCATGGCGTTTCGCATGCAGCCGCATCGCGACGTGCTGATCATCCGCAACCGCACACCGCAAATGGATCCGTCGGTGTTTCCGCCGGGGCAAGAAGCGGGTCACTCGTTGGATGAGATCGCCGGCTCTTCCGCCATGCTCATCGATGCCACGCGCAAGTGGGCCTATCCACCGGTTTCGCTGCCGAAGAGAGAATATATGGAGCGAGCGAAGCAGCTTTGGGAGCGGCTGGAGCTGCCCCAGCTCAAGCCCCAGGAGCCGTGGTTCGGCTATAATCTCGGTTTGTGGTCGGATGAAGACGAACAAGACGCGCAACTGGCGGTCAAGGGCGAACACTATGCCACCGGTGAGAAGCGCGCAGAGCAGCGCGTGCGCGTGAACAAGCTCGGCGGGTGAGGAGCGGTTTTCGTCTCGCCGCTTCCCCATGCTGAGAAAACATGCAAGCATCAAAAGACATCTACGTGGACATGGACGATGTGCTCTGTGAAACCGCTCGGCGATTTTTGGTGGTGATCGAGCGCGAGTTCGGCAAGCAGATCACTTATGAGCGGCTGACCGATTTCGATTTCGAAACCAGTTGCGGTCTAACCGCGGCTGAACGGGCGAAGCTCTATCAGCAGATCCATTACGCGGACGAAATTCTCGCCATCGAGCCCATCGCCGAGGCGATCGACGTGCTCAATCACTGGGTGAGCGCCGGCTACCAAATCGCTATCGTGACCGGGCGTCCGCCCGATACCTATGCGTCTTCCATCGAGTGGCTCGCCCGCTTCCAAGTTCCGTACCACAGCTTCACAGTGGTGGATAAGTACGGGCGGTTCGAGACTGAAAATACCGCCGGGCTGACTCTTGGGGAGCTGGCGACGAAAAAATTTTGCTGGGCAGTGGAAGATTCGTTGCCGATGGCGAAATTTCTCGCCGCCACCATGAATCTTACTGTGGCGCTGCTGGACCGCCCCTGGAATCAGGACGCCGTGGAGCATGCGAACATCAAACGCTACCGCTCCTGGAAAGAACTATTGAGCTTCAAGCCGCCGGATTGATCGGCTAACTCACTCAACTCCACTCAGCTGGCAGCAGTGCGCTTCCCCCCACCTTAATCCTCCCCCGCAGTGCGGGGGAGGATTAAGGTGGGGGCCGGAACGATTCGAACTTTTGGAACGATTGGAACCACTTTCACAAGGTAGTGCCCTATTGGCGACCGGAGAGACTTGCTCCTCGGACGTGATCCCCGTGAATAATCCGGCTACTTGCCCATTTCCTTCAACGCTTCATCCACCAGAGTTTGATCGACGACCACTTGTGGGGTGACCGTCGCGGGAATTTGCTTGGCGTCCTTCTCGATCTGCAGAAGGATGTCCACGCCCTCGAGCGGCACGCGCCCGTCGCGGCTGAACGCGTTAACCACCGCGTCGTATGACTCGCGGGCGAGCTTTTCGTCCATGTTGAAACGCTTACGAATGACTTCGGTGGTGCCCGCGCCGTTGGCTTGGATGAATCTCAACGCTTCGATCTCAGCTTTCAGAAGTCTCTTGACCTGTTGACGGTTGGTCTTGATCCGTTCGATGGTCGATCCGAGACCCGAAAAAGGTATCACGACGTAATCCGCGGTATTCGCCAGCGTGGGGTAACCTTCACGTTTTAGCTGTAAGGAAAAAGGCGGCGCGAGAGCGACTGCATCGATCCGACCAAACTTGAAAGCTTCGTACACGAGCTTTTCATCGCCAATGGCGAGGAATTTTACATCCTTGTCGGCGTCCAGACCATAATGGCGCAGAGTTATGCGCGTGCTGACATGGTTGGTGCCGCCGATCGACGTCAACCCGATCGTCGCTCCTTTCAAGTCTTTGATGTTTTTAAATTTGGTTTGCGCGATGATGGTAAAAAACGGAGCTTTGATACCCGTCGATATCGCGCGCACGGGAAGTCCTCGGGCGGCGGCGCGGATGACCGAGCCGATCAGCTCGGCATAATGGATGTCGCCGCCGAGCAACGCCGCCATGGCGATGTTCGGGCGCATCTGAATGAGCTCGACGGCGCTGCCGTGTTTAGCGTAAAATCCTCGATCTCTGGCGACAAACGGAACCAGAAAGGCCAACGAATGGGTGGCGATGGCGATGCGCACGTTCTCGCCGGCTGATTTCTCTTGAGCGGACAACGCGCCCGCGACCAGGAGCACCAGCGACAGTGTGATTACGGCTGTGCAGGCTCTGCCGGCGAATCCATCGATCATCGAAATCTCTGTTCAGTCTAGGGTCGGTCTTGAGTTTAACACTGGAACTCAGACTTGCACCATGGGCTGCTAGAGATGAGACTCTTCTTGGAGCGGTCCCCCACGCCGGCTCAGCGCAAGATTTCTTTGATCCGTTCAATGACTGCCGGCGGTTGAGTCACGGTGGCGTCGATCCTTTTCTGCAGCTGCTCGCCGCTGAGATAGCTGCCGTCCCAATCGACGAGCTTTTTGCCCTCTGCGGCGAATCCCGGATCGCCAAGCATTTTCTCGAAACCGTCGCGGAGAATTTTCAGGAGCGCTCCGGGGAGATTAGGCGGCGCCGCAAACGGCCTATCGAATTCCGTGAACGCGAGCATCACACTCATCAAATTGAGGACAGCTTTGTTTTCGGCCGCCGCCAGTTCGTAAACCGTCGGGACTTCCGCCGGCAGAATGCGGCTTTTGTTTGGTCCCTGTTGCACAAGGAAGGTGACAAAGCGTTTTTCCAGCCACTCGGTCCACGGTGCGCGCAGGCTGGTGACATCCGAACTGGCGCGGCAGTCAACCTCGCCGCGCTCGAGCGCCAGGTCGGTCTCCCTGCCCGACTGATAGCCCATCACGTTCTGAAACTTGAGATTGAGCGCTTCCTCGACCAGGCTACTGAAAATCGTGCTGATGCTGCCGGCACCGCCCTGGCCGATTCGCGGCGGCGTCTTTGACGCGCGAATTTTTTCGGGCGTCGCGAGTCCCCTGTCGGTGCGGCACGCCAGCATCATCGGCGCGTTGTTAAAACTGCCGACCCAGCTGAACTTGCGAAAATCGAAACGGACCTCCGCCTTGGCGGTCATTTGCTCCAGATAATTGGCTCGGCCCATTGCCATGATGGTGAGGCCGTCGCGTTTGGCAACATTGTAAAGATAATTTGCGGCAGAGATGCCGGCGGCGCCGGGCATGTTTTGCACGACGACATTGGGATTGCCCGCAAGATGCTTGCCCAGATACCTGCCGACGAGCCGCGCGGAGATGTCGGTCACGCCGCCCGGGCCAAAGGCGACAATCAGTTGCAAGGTTTTGCCCTGATAAAAGCTGGTTTGTGCCGAGGCCAAATCACCAGCGGACATCAACGTGAGACAAACAAGCAGGGCGAGGCCGGCGATCTGTGAAAGTCGTCTACGATCCAATATCATCGGCATGAGGCTCGGAATTCTGCTCAAATGCGGCAAAACCTGAGATACGAGACAGCCAAACCCGAGAAGCCGCTAAGTCCGGTAAAGATTGTCGATGAAACCACTGTCGTCGATGCGCCGCAGGTAGTGAAAATCCCAAAGCGCCATGGGGTCGATTTTCTCCGCTGCTCTGTCCTGCTCGATGGCAATCTCGTAGACGTTGGCGATTGCCGGGATCGTCGCATAAGGCTTGGCTTGCAGGATTTTGGCGAGGTCGTCGTAGAGGTGGCTGGCCATCTCATCATCGAGTTGTCCTTCAGCGTCGTATTTCTCTTTAATAATCTTGATCGACTCCGCGCGATGAGTCTTGAAGTAAGCGATTCCTTCGCACAGGCCGCGCAGAAAACGATCGATGATGTCCGGGTGTTTTTCAACGAAAGGCAGCCCGCTGGAAACGGTCGTGAACCACACCATCGGCAGAAACGCGACATCGATGACTTTCAGCCCGGCTTTCTTGGATAAGAGATCCGCCGGCGGCGTAACGAATGCCGCATCAAATTCGCCGTCGCGCACCGCTTCCCAATGAAATTTGCCTGAGGCTTTTTCGACGGCGCAGTCGTTGAGCAACCCCGCCTGTTTGATGAACAGCCAGGTATTGAGTCCCGGATGCTTACCCTTGGTCGCGACTCTTTTGCCTTTTAGGTCGGAGACCTTATTGATACCCGAGTCGGCGCGCACCACCAGGCGATGATTCAGCAGGCTCACCGTTTGCCCGAGATAGACCCATTGGTCGCCTGCGGGCCGGCGAATGTAGGGTGTTAGATGATTGCCGCCGACGAACTCGACCGTGCCATTGGCGACGTTTTTGTGCGCGTCTTCGGAGGTGATCTCGTAGTCATAATTGACGTCTAACCCATGTTTCTCCCATGAGCCGGAATCGTGGACCACGTGCAGAAACGGCAGGTGGCTGTCCGAGCGATAGGGAAAGTTTACCTTGTCCATCAAGACTCCTCCTTCGTGCGACCAACGTGGCTCGATTAGTATAAGGAAAGCGCGGCGGATTCAACCCGATTTTGCCCTCGACGTTTCCGCGGTGCGTAAATCTGATCGCTTTTATTTGGGACTTCTTAACCGATCGTTGGGAAAAGCGGACAGGGGCCAGGCTTGTGGTCTCAATGACACTGAGCAGACACCCACAACTCACTTGAGTTGCAGTTTAGGCGCCCACTTTTCCCAAATTTTGTCTCTCATCTCCGGGCTAAATTTGTTCGCCAGCGCAAACTGATCGCGCCAGTGAAAAGGCTTGCACGCGTCGATCAACATCCGGCTCATGGTGAAATCGCCTTTGTCGCGCCGCTCCGGCGGCAGTCGCGGGTCTAGATCAGAAGTCCATGACTTTAAGATCTGCACCGACTCGGCGGGGTCCACGCGCGTGCACATGGCCCAGATAACTTGCTTTAACTCAACCGGATCGATGTCGTCATCGACCGCGATATAGTAACGGTACATGCTTGCGCCGGTTACCATGCCGGCGACGGCGGTGAGCGCCTGCATCGCATGGCCGGAGTAAGCTTGCTTTAAGCAAATCACCACCATCAAAGTATGGCAGTGGCACCAGACGCCGCCGAATGCCGGCGATGCCGGATTGCTCCAGGTGATCCCAGATACGCGCCGCGTAGAGCGGAATGCCGTAGCGTTCGGTGATCGGCAACAACGGCGGATTGCCGAGCAGGATGGGATGATTGCGATGCAGGATGCGTTGCACGCGCACGACGCATTCCTCGCCGCTGTGGGTATAGTAGCCGGGCCACTCGCCGAAAGGCCCTTCCTTGTGCGACTCCTGTTCGGGCGGCGGCATCTCGCCTTCGATAACGATCTCTGAAGTCGCTGGAACCGGCAGGCCCATCACAGGGGTGCGTACAACCTCCAGCGGCGCACCGCGCAAAGCTCCGGCATACTCGTACTCACTGATGCCGGCTTTGGCGGCGGACGGCGCAGCCATCCAGGTGGCCGGCTCGCAGCCGAGAACAATCGCGACCGGGCATGCTCGGCCCGCTTCCCAGTACTTGCGCGCGAGCTGTTTACCGTGTTTGTGGTCGATGATCCAAAGCGTCACGCGGTCCTTGGCGACGATGCACGAGCGATAGGTGCCAACGTTGATCCACTCGCTCTCGGGATCTTTGATGACCACCATGTCACCGGTGCCGATGTAGCGACCGCCGTCACGCTCATGCCATTTGGGCGTCGGAAAAATATCGAGATCGACGCTTTCGCCCTGGAGCACATTCTCGGTAATCGGTCCCGAGGCGACTTCCACGGGAGCGAACGGTTTTAGATCGCGAATCTTACTGCGCCAGGTTTTCAGAATCTCTAACTTGGGCGCATCCGTCGGCAGGCCGAGAGCCAGAGCGAAACGCCGTGCCGTGGCGAGCACGTTAACGGCGATGCGGAAACCTTTCGGGTAGCCGGGAATACTATCGAATAGCAGCAGCGGTCCTTCCTGTTCCGCCATTAACTCGGTGATGCAGCCGATTTCGAGATCCCAATCGGCGCCCTCGATGACTTTGAGCTCGCCGATGCGCTCGGCACCGGCTATGAAGGATCGCAAGTCATTGAAGGGCATCGGCTCCTCGTTTCACTCGGAATCTCAAATTTCGAATCTCAGACACGGATGTCATTCTGATGAAGCCCTTCGGTATACTCAGGTTAAACTCCGCCGAAGAATCTGGGCGCGGAGGCCCTTCGCAGACTGCCAAAAAGATCTCAGAGGCGAGCAACTGTATTAAAAGTCAAGTAGTCTGAAAATATTTTCCGACCAACGAGTATGTTTAATCATAGCATTGAGAATCGTCAGCAGCTTGCGCATGCAAGCGACCAGTGCGACCTTTGGAGCTTTACCGGCATTGCGGAGGTCGGCGATAGAACGTTCGGATCACTGCGTTACGTCTGCTGGCGACCAAGGCGGCCATGTAGAGCGCTGCGCGTACAGGGGCTCTACCACCCCAGATGGTGCGCCGGCCTCTGAGTGTCCCGCTATTGCGATTCAGTGGTGCGATGCCTACCAGTGCGGCGATCTGTTTACCGTTGAGTCGTCCGAGCTCCGGCAGCTCCGCCAGCAATGTGCGACTGGTCACAGGCCCAATACCAGGGACACTCTTAAGCAAGTCCTCTTTCTCAACCCAGATCGGGCTCTGACGGATGCTCTGGTCCAGGTCTTTGTCGGCTCGTTCCAATTCTGTTTCCAACCAGTGGATGTGAGCGTCGATGCGTTTGCTTACATTCTTGGAAGCTCCACTGCTCCGATTCCTTTCCGCCACAATCATCCCGGTGATTTGTCGCCTGCGGGCAATCAGCCCTCGCAACTCCAAGGTAATCTCATCGGGCAAAGGTCGCAGTGCCGGGCGTACGGCTTCAGCGAAGTGGGCCAATACCATGGCATCGATACTATCGGTCTTGGCCAACTGGCCGGTGGCTTTGGCGAAGTCTCTGACCTGGCGCGGATTAACGACAATGACAGGAAGCTCAGCGCTTGCCAGAGCACCAGTGAGGTAACGTTCGATTCCACCGGTGGCTTCCAGCACGATCAAAGCGGGCTGGATTTCGACCAAGCGTTTGACCAAAGCTTTAATACTGCTCTCATCGTTCGAAACCGATTCCCTCTCCCCCAAGGGTCGCTTAGCGATATCCAGTCGTGCTTTAGACACATCGATACCAATAAAAATGGGGCTTACTTCCAAAGCTTAATCCTCCTTGATTTTAGTTCCTCCAGCACAGCTCAACCTTGCATTGATGCGGACTTTACTAACCCAGGCAACTGTTCGAGCTTTTCGGAGGCAGAACGGGACGACCCTGGCTCGCCTACGGCCTTTGATGACCAAGGCGCGATCGATCTGTCCCGTCCCGTTGCTAACACCTATGTTTGTACCTACTCATCCAATTTGAAGATACAAGGCGCGCGAAAGCGCATGGCGCAGAGAGCAAGGCGCATAGCGTCAGGAGCTAGAACGCTTTGCGCTTGGCAAATCGTACGTTGACGCGAAATCGATTTGAGTCTTTTTCAGCAGTCTATAGCTAGTGCGTGGCGCTGTAGCAACCATCCATAAACATGGCGTTCAAATCCGCAGGCGTGACCGCGCAGTATTGCGGCGAATAGCCGGGCCGCTCGTTGATCCCTTGTTGAAGCAGCCGCACCAGAACGCTCTCAGTGACCGCGCCGTGTGCCTTACGGTCTAAATGGTCCATGGTATCGGCTTCGTGGTGCTTGGAAAAGTAACTGGCCTCGGCGGTGCTCAGCCCATAATGCATCGTCAAAGCTTTGAAAAAATCCAAACATGAGTTGCCGAAGGGGCGCTCCCATAGAACCGAAAACCAATATTCCTGAATCTGGCCGTCGTTTATCAAGGTGCGATGAAAATCCGGCAATGCGCGGCACTCCGGCAACATCGGCGAGAGCAACACTTCTTCTCTGGTCAATCCCAAAGCTTCGCCGGTGCCGATCAATATCTGTATATGCCCGGGCGGCGTCGGATGGCCGAACTCATCCAACACTTTCTGCGTGTAGACTTCCATCAAATCGACGTTTTTCACGAAAAACCAAAGATGCTTATAAAACGCCGTAGTGTAGACCGAATTGATTACCGGTACAAAGGAACCCCAGTTCTTGTAAAAGAGTTGAATGGTCTCCTTTTTGAGCTTGCCTTCGCATAGTTCGTTCATGAACCGGGTTTGCGCGACAGTCTCTTGCCAGCGTTTGTCGCACTGGGCCGCCAGTTCGGCAACAAACTCCTGGGCTCGGCTCTCATCCAGCTTGATCATTGCATGACCTCCGTCGGTTAGGCAGCACTTTCACCACATAGTGCACGGCCTGTGAGCTGTCAAGGACGAGTCTGAAGACGACCGAAGCAGCCATCGGCTGCCGAACTCTGAAAGCTGATAATTGAGTACTGAGCGTCGCTGCCGGCCCTTGCCCACAGGTGCGCGACTAGGCTACTATCAGCTTCACCAGGGAGGAATTATGGAGTTTGCCAATCTCGACGACATGATAGCCAGCAAAAAACGCAAAATCGATCTTTTCGGCACTGACAACTTCCGTTGCTGGATGCTGAACTTCGCGCCCGGCGATGGCACCGATATGCATTATCACGCCAACCCGGAGAGCTTTCTTGTGCTCGCCGGCGCCGGCATTGTGAAAGGCTTAAACGGCGAAGAGCGACCGATCAAGCGGAATGAAATTCTTTTTCTTGGCGCCAAAGATTATTATCAACTGACCAATACCGGGAGCGAGCCGCTGGTGCTGTTGGGCAACCGCTCCGAGCCTTTCGGCGGGCCGCACATTCTCGCCGACGGCCGCGACCGGCCAAAACGCGAAGCCAACACCTGAGCGGTTGGTTCAATTGACAAGCTATGTTTCAGTGATTAGTTCACTCACATCCACGAAGCCGAGGATTCTCAAATGCCGATCTATGAGTACCAATGCCAAAAATGCGGCACTTTCGAAGTCTCCCAGCGGATCACCGAAAACCCATTAGGCAAATGTCCGACGTGCAAAGGCAAAGTGAAAAAGCTCATCTCCAACACTTCGTTCCAGCTCAAAGGCACCGGCTGGTACGTCACCGATTACGCGCGCAAGGGCCAGAACGGCGAATCCAAGAAGGACAACGGCGCGAAAGCTGAAGCGAAATCTGAAAGCAAATCGGAATCAAAACCGGATGCCAAAAGCGACAGCAAGAAGAGTGAAAGTGCTTCGAGCAGCAGCGATAAACCGTCGTCTCCCACATCAAGCTCATCCAGTTCCACCCCTAATTAGAGCGAATTTACTCAGGTAGCGGGTACGGCCGATGACCGCGGCGAACAGATACCGGCCGGTCTGCACTCTGCTGTTGTCAGTGCCGACATATAGATAGTCAATCTTCGGCCGCGCTCTCATGAATAGATTGGTCGCTCGGAGGCGAACAATTTGAAATCGGGTTGCTTCGCGCTCGAGCTTGTCGAACTTTGGGCGGGCTTTCGAGCGAGTCTGCGTTGCTCTCTGCTGGGCTTGGCAGGGCAATTTCAGCAGCGCTCAAATCGAAAATAACCCTGGATTTGACCGCTGTTTTTCGCTATAGCTGGGCGACAAGAATCTTTTCAAGGAGGATGGATAGATGGCTCAGACTGTAGAAAATATCGTCGAACCTAATGATTCGGGCCTGACCTCGGAGATGGTCAAGTTTCCCGGTCCCGGCGGAGATGTCAATGCATATGTTTCCCGGCCGAAGGACGGCAAGAGCCTCGGCACGGTGCTGGTGATTCACGAAAATAGAGGGCTTGTCGGACACATCAAAGACGTCGCGCGCCATTTCGCCAAAGAAGGTTTCGCCGCCGTCGCGGTGGACTTGATGGGCAGGGTCGGCGGCAGCGACAAGTTTAACGGCAGCGATGCCGCGACTGAAGAGATCAAGAAAGTGAACGGCGCAATGGTGGTGGAAGATTTGAACGCAGCCGTGGCATACATGAAGAAACAAAACTACGTCAACGGCAAGTTTGGCGTAGTCGGTTACTGCTGGGGCGGCGGCCAGTCGTTAAACTTCGCGACCAAGTCCAAGGACCTCAATGCCGCGGTCGTCTACTATGGCCGTAATCCGGACCCGTTGGATTCAGTGTCCAACATTCCTTGCGCGGTGATGGGTAACTACGCTGAAGATGATCCAAACATCATGCCGGGGGTCGAGCCGCTGAAAGCCGCCATGAGCAAGGCCGGCAAAAGTTTCGATGTAAAAGTTTATCCGGGGGCCAAGCACGCGTTCAATAACAACACCAATGGTGATCGTTACAACCCTGAGGCGGCGAAAGATGCCTGGGGACGGACGGTGAATTTCTTCAAAAAGAACTTGTCGTAGTACTGCACGTGGGATCAAGAGCGGCATGTTGCCGCGCCGAACAGGCGCGCCATGCCGCTTTTTATTCGGGCTCCAGTTCGGGCCGCTCGCCGATCGCCTTGTTCGCTAACTGAGGCGTAATGACGTAAGGTCCTCGCAGAGTGTCGCTCCAGACTTGCCGTGTCACTTCGTCGTTGCCGCCGGTTAGAACCAACGAGAGCGCGCCGGTGAGAGCGCCCATTGAAACTGAAATTGCCTTCAGAGGGATGAACAACAGATTGCCGGCAGTCAAAGCCACCGCTACCCCGGCCTTTTCAATCGGCTCTTCGGCGCCCCAAGATTCGGCTCGAACCAGGTTCGGAAGCAGCGCGGCGAAGGTGAGAATAGCAACGCGATTCGAGTTTTTCATGGCCCTTATCCTTTCATCTGAAAGCTCGCGCGGATGGCATTTTTTGACTGGGAAGGATCCCAGCAGCGCCGCACGCCAAAAAAATAACAGCAGGCGTCGTTATCAAGGTCGTTGTTGAAACAGCGCATCTGGCCATCGTCAAAGCGGATGCGCGCTAAACAAGTACCGCCGGGCACCGAGGAAGTCATAATCTCGATGACGACGCCGATACCCCATTCCTCGTAGCGCAAGTGCGAAACTTCATCGCCGACCCGCAAGTACAAGCGCTTTTGCTCGCTCATCTTGCGGCGCTGCTCGAAATGTTTGACCACCAACTCGACATTCGGCGTTGTCATGCGCCGGCCCGTGCAGGTTGACGTCTCCGGTCGCGCGCCAGCGTTGTCAGGGGCGTCTTTTTTGGCGCCGGGTTTGACCCGCGCCGGTCTGTTGCGGTTTGACTTGCCGCGCTCCAAGAAAAAACCCTCAGCCGAACGGCCATCCTATTCTAAATCTAGAAATGCTTCGCTGCTATCGATTCGCGTCAAAGATTCAAAATCACTATCGCTCAATTTTGGCCGCTCAGTCAACCTCAGCGCTTGGCAAAAAATGCCGCGATCGCCTGGGCCAGCATTTCAGGATTATCCTGGTGGACCATATGGCCGGCGTCATTCGACAATGACCTGTTCGCGGTGCGCGATCGCGTCGTAGCGTTGCTGTTTGTCGGCGCGCTGGCGTTGCTGGCTTTGTGCGCCGTCGACGATCAGAACCGGACACCGCAGCCGGCGCAGAAATTCCAGAGCCTGGGCGGTGTAGAAAGGCTGCGGCGCCGCAGTGCGATGCAGCGGATCGAACTTCCACAGCCACTTTCCCGACCGATCCTGTTTCATGCCGGCGCGCGCCAGGTCTAAAGCGGCGGCTTCGGTTAACCTGGGATTGGTCTGTTGCAACTGGCGCGCGCCGGCTTCGACGCTTGTGTACTGGCGAAAGTGATTGCGCCCGCGCTGCCTGACTTCCGAGATCCACGTCATCATGCGCAGTGGCGCGTCGGAAACCTCCATGCCCGGCGGGCCGACGCCTTCGATGAGCACGAGCTTGCTGACGCGCTCGGGAAACGCGCCGGCATAAAGCCAAGAGATAGTGCCGCCCATGGAGTGGCCGATAAGCGTGCAGCGCGCCGCACCAAGCGTCTGAAGCACGCAATCGAGATCGAAAACGTAATCCGGAAAGTGGTAATAGCCGCCGGCGCCCACCCAGCCGCTATCGCCGTGCCCGCGACAATCGGGCGCGACGATCCAGGGCTGCTGTTCTTGGGTTTTCTCGAAGCGATCGACGAAAGCTTGCCAGCTGTGCGCCAGATCTAGAAAACCGTGCACGAGCACGATCGGTTCTCCAGAGGGCTCGCCCCATTGCAAATAATGAATGGGCAGGCCTCCAGCATCGCTGGTTCTGTGTTGTGGCGAAGACACGCGCTAGACTTTCTTAACTATGATCTCGACGAAATCACCGGCCCGGTCGGACCACTCGTAGGCGCAAATCCGTCTGATGGCGCCGTCGTAAATCGACACGACGATTTGCTGCAGCGCCGGGAAAGCTAGGCTCGCCGAAGGGGCTGGCGAAAGCCTTGTCCTCGTCTGAGAAGTAAGCGTCGTGATTGGGATGGGAGTGATAAAATGATTTGAGTTTAGCGCCGGCGTTCTCGGCCACACCGATCGCTTGCTCGAGCTCTCTCGGATCCATGGCATAAGCGATCACTGCCGTGCGTGGATAAGTGACCGGGTCAAGGGCGTGCAGCTTGTTTTGAATGTTGCTCAGCCGTTGCGCATAATCGACGATGCCGTCGGAGAAAATGACGCCGCAGCACTCATCGGGATAGCTCTCTTGCGCGTGCTGCGAAATGTCCTCGAGCGTCTTGGCGGACAAGGATAATGCCTTTAGCGGGCTCATCGGAGGGTTTTCCAGTCTTGGCTGTTCCAATTAACATGGCCATGCGCTGATTGCCACGGTATTAACGTTGGGCTGCGAACCGTCGTTAAGCGCACCAGCTGCCACGAGTCCATTCTAAACCGTGCGGCTGACGTGCCTCATTCGATAAGTTCATAGATGCCCTGTCGCGGTTCCCGGATCGGCCGCATTTATGCTTTGATTTTAAGGTCTGGCGATCTCGCCAAGGACACTTTCGTTTTTGGGCTGGGCCATCAGTCCAATGTCGCCAGTTCTGGTGCGACTGAAAATCATCAAAATGGCAGCGCCGAGACCGGCCGCAGCAACGAGCCCGCCACCGAACCGGGCTGGCCGCAACCGGCGAGCAGGGTCGCTTGCGGTTACGGCGCATCGCAAAGCGGCGGCCGATCGCTCAGAACGCCAGCGCTTCAGACTTCTTATATTCGCGATAAGCGGTGAGCACCACAGAGGCGTACTCGTCGGAAAAGTCGATGTTGTTTTGCAGGCGGTTTTGGATTTCGCCGGGTCCCAGATTGTAGGCGAGCAATGCGAGACTCAGATTGCGGAATTGTCTCTTCAGGCCGTCGAGATAATATACGCCCAACTTGATGTTAAGCGCCGGGTCATCCAGATGATCAGGCCTGAAATCCGGGGTTTGGAAGCCGTTGATCCGGAAGAGCTCGTCACTCAAATACTTACCTGTATCGGGCATAATTTGCATAATGCCGCGGGCTCCCACCGGCGAGAGCGCGGTGTTGCGGAAGCCGCTCTCTACCTTAATAACAGCCAGCACCAGCATCGGATCGACATCGCGGTGGGCGCTCTCGTTGAGAATCACTGTAGAAAGTTTCCAGGCCTCTTTGTCGGCGATCGTCGGGCGGTTGGATTTGACGATGGAGTAAATATTCAGCAGTCGTTTCGGTTGGACCTGCGCCGGGCTCTGGGCTTGGGGTACTTCGGCTCGCGCGGCTACTTGAACCAGACCTTTCTGGGTGGACGCGGGGGCTACATACTTCAGGGTTAAAGCCGGCGGAATGAACATAACGGTCGTGAGCCCGATTTTCGCGCAGGTGCCGCCCCAGTTTGAAGTACGAGCCAGCGTTTTTTTAAGACGTTTCTCCATACTATTGACCTCTTTATTAATGAGGATTGTGCAAGCGGAAGGATTTGAACTGCGCCCCAGTGGTATCAAAGAGGCCAAGGGTTGTCAACGTCGGCGGCGGAAAATCTATGTCGATTTGGCGCGCTTGGAAAAGTTCGGGAAGGGCTCGGTAGTCAGATCTTCTCGATAGCAAAATACTAGTGACAGAGATATGCGAGTCCGTGCTCCCCTATATATAGATAGCAAGGCCAGAGCGAGGGCCAGGCTCGCGCATCATTTGGTCGCCTGCCTTGCGCCCGGAACGCTCAGATCGAACGTCGGCAAACCGCGCCAACGGCTGGACTCGAGCATCGCGCTCACGAGAATGGCAGCTGAGCGGTTATCTCCCGGTGCGCGCCAAAGAATGCACCCATCCCTGCATCCGAGACTTCGCGTTCTGAATATCTTTGTCCGTGAACCACTTCTTGAGATCAACGCTGTCCACGGGATAGACCGGGCGCATGAAGTCGCTCTCGTAACCGAAGGGCACGGTAGCATCGATGCCCATGCCGCCTTCAAACATCGTATTGGATGCGGTCCACTCGCGCTCGCCGGCGGTCATGCGTTCTGCGGGCATAAAGGTTTGACCGCGTCCGCCCGGCAGCGGGTTGATGATATCGGTTTTGGGATTCACCCGGGTGGTCAGACACCACATGACGTCGTCCATGTCATAGGGATCGGCATCTTCGCTGACGGCGACAACGATTCGCGATCCCTGGGAGGTGGCGAGAATCGCCGCCATAAAATTGCGCTGCCAGCCTTCTTCGATTCGGTTGCGCTTTTTGACCTGAATGATCGCGCCGCCCCAGTCCGTCATGCAGTAGGGGATGTTAACATCCATGATGATGCCCGGCTGCATTCTCTCACAGAGCTCGAACATCGCGGCTTCGCGCACGGTGGTATCGATGTTGTGATCGTCAAGGGTATGAACGCCGAGCGGAAAGATGATCGGCTTGGATTCGCGCCGGCGGGTGGTGACGGCCGTGACGTGGAACGTGGGCGCCTTGTAGGCTTTGCCCATATAGCCCGCCCACTCCGGATGGAAGTGAAAACGGCCCTGGATGCCGGCTTTTTCGGACTCCGCCGTTTCAAATCGGCGGTCCCGCGGGTTGACGTAACCTTCGAGCACCACTTCGGCATCGGCCAGAGCATAGGCGTCGATCGTGCGCGCCTTAACCATGCGCATCGGCGCGCCCTGCACCGCGCCCGCGATACCAACTTCATCGCAGCCCTGCGGCAAGATGACGTAATCGAAACCGGCGCCGGCGAGCAGCGAACCAGCCGGCGGCAGACCGAAGTTCATGGTGATGGGGACGAGCTTGTTATCCTTATAGTACTTGCTCACCACCTGCCACATGTGCGAGCCCGGGGAGATCTGAAAAGTGCCGACATTGCCCCAGCGAAAGTTCATGCGGTTGTAGCCGAGGTCGGTGCCCTCGTTGAAATACTCGCCGGCTACCAAACGGTTGCCGGAACCGACCGTCAGTTCGGGTTCGACGTCGGTATGGCGGATCGGAATAACATAATCATTGGCCTCGGCCGGTTTTTCAAAGACTTCTTCCTGGACCGGCGCGTCCTTCTGATCGACGACGGTCGGCGCTAGCGGATGGGTGATGGCGTAGGCCAGTTTGCGCGTGCGATCAGCGTGATCTTTCCAACCGAACATCTTGTTAATGACGTTCATGTCGCCGAACAGATTGGTAATGGCACGGTGCTGGGGTTTGTCCTTGACGTTGTTGAAGAGTATCGGACAGCCGCCATCGAGTTTTTTCTGAATGCCGGTGATTTCCAGGTCGGGATCGACTTCTTTATCGGTGATCAGAATGTCGCCTTCTTTTTTCATCCACTCGATTGCGTTTCTGAGGTCCCTGACTTCTTCAGGGGCGGCGCCGTCGCGCTTTGCCGTTTGTGCCATTACACCCTCCCAATTTGCGCTAGTGGTTTATTTGAATGTGACGGACAACCAACCCCGGCTGGGGCGGCTCAAATTTTCGTAAGTCGACCGGATAAGATTTTGCCGAGTCACCCGTCCGCTGCGGGCGGCTGAATCGAAGAAATGATTATACGACAAAATTTCGAAAGTCAACGCGGCCGCGCAATTCGTGGCGCGCGCTTTTCTTGACTGATGAGAGCGCGCCGGTTTGCCATGAAATCGGCGTTTTCTTCGTCCAATGAAGCACAAGCCTTTACAGTTGTATGACGTCTTGTTATCTCTTTTGAATTCATCGAACCGAGTATGGAGAGTTGTATGCCTGGACAAACGCAGCGTGCTAAACAAGACTGGCTGCTTGGGGTCGGTCTTTTTTGTTTTTTCTTTTCCGGTGTCGCCGGACTGGTTTATCAGGTGGTCTGGACCCGGATGTTGACGCAGATTTTCGGCAACACGACTTACGCTATCGCCACTGTTTTATCGGCGTTCATGGCGGGTTTGGCGATCGGCAGCTATCTGTTCGGCAAGATCGCGGATCGCGGCAAAAACGATTTTCTGCTTTACGGGATTCTCGAAGCCGGCGTCGGCATCTACGGCTTTGCCGTGCCCTGGCTCTTCATGCTCGCGCAAAAACTCTATGGCCCGATCTTCGGCCTCAATCAAACCCATCCTTTTTTGTTTAACCTGGTGCTCTTCGCTCTGTCCTTCGTCTTGCTGGTATTTCCGACGTTGCTGATGGGCGCGACCTTGCCGGTTCTGAGCCGGTTTTACGTGCGCAGTTTTGCTCAGTTCGGCCGGCGCGTCGGCGATCTCTACGCCATCAACACTCTGGGCGCGGTGATCGGCTGCGGCGCGGCCGGCTTCCTCTTGATTCCGACCTTGGGGATGCGCACCACGGTTTACCTGGCCGCCATTGTGAACCTGGTTATCGCTCTGCTGATCGTGCTGGTGGACCGGTTGCGCGATAAAGAACCGGCTGAGCTTGCCAGCGAGGCGGCGGCCGAGGAGGCGGCGGCGCCGGCTCGCGCGGCGTCGCATGCGTCGCTTCGTTGGGTAGTGCTGACATCTTTCGCGCTGTCCGGATTTGCTTCGCTGGTCTATGAAAACGCTTGGACGCGCGCTTTGACCCTGGTGATCGGCAGCTCGATCTATTCGTTCACGACCATGCTGGTGACCTTTCTGATCG
This sequence comes from uncultured delta proteobacterium, assembly GCA_963801935.1. GTDB lineage: Bacteria > Desulfobacterota > Binatia > UBA9968 > UBA9968 > DATACQ01. The sequence continues at coordinate 49,061 of CAWDHA010000009.1, read as the reverse complement.
GCTTGGCCCTGGGCGGATTTATTTACGCGCGTTTTATGGGCGAGCGCGAAGCGCGCCTGAGCACTTTCGGCTTGATCGAGCTCGGCGTCGGCCTGGCCGCATTGGCGACGATCCCGTTGTTCGAGCGCCTGCCGCTGATTTTTGTGCGCCTGCTACACGGCTTCGGCGACACCTTCACGGTTTTTCTTTACCTCCAGGTGCTGCTCTCCGCGCTGGTGATGTTTATTCCCACGGTGTTCCTCGGCATGACCTTTCCGCTGGTGGCGCGGCTTTTCACGCAGAGCCTTTACCGCGTTGGCAGCGGTGTCGGCGTTTCCTATTCCGCCAATACCGTGGGCGCCGTGCTGGGTGCCTTTGCCGGCGGCTTCATCCTGATTCCCAACATCGGCGTGCAAAATTCGATTATCTTCGCGGTCGTGATGAATCTCGCCATCGGCTGCTGGCTGGTGTTGAGCGATACCCGGCTTGCGGCGCTGCCACGTTATGCGCTCGGCGCCGCTGTTCTACTGCTGGCCGTCGCCGTGCCGCTGCGCATGCCGCGCTGGGACCCGCACATCCTGACCAGCGGCGTGACGATCTACAATGACCGCTACGAGAGCCTGCCCAGCGATTCGCTGCGTATCGAGGAAATGAAGCGCGATGATGTGCTTTTTTACAAGGAAGGTTTGACGTCGACGGTGAGCGTGCACCGGATCACCGGCAGCGAATACATCTACTTCAAGTCCAACGGCAAGATCGACGGTTCTTACGGCGATGCGCTGAGCCAGCTCATGACCAGCTACATTCCGATGATGCTCCACCCCAAAGCCGAACAAGCGCTGACCATCGGGCTCGGCAGCGGCATGTCCGCCAAAGCGCTGGCGACGTTCAAATCGCTCAAGCAGATCGAAGTCATCGAAATCGAGCCGGCGATGATCGAGGCGAGCAGGTTTTTTGACCGCCAATGGGTGCCCATGCCGGTGCTGCCCGCCGGCGTGAAGTTTCCTCAGGACGGCTCCCAGGGCCGGGTCTGGTACGACGATCGTGAGAAACGCCTCTACTACAAAGGCGTCATGGAAGAAGCAGAGCGGGCGCGCTTGATGAAGCTTTCGGAAGACCGAGACTATCGCGGCAGGGTCGATAAACTGTTCCGCAACGCGCGCCACTCGCGCCACTCGAGCGTTCTCGAAGATCCGCGCGTGCGCGCGATCCCCACCGATGGGCGCAATTATATTCTCGCGACGCCGAAGTTTTATGACGTTATCACCGCCGAACCGTCGAACCCGTGGATCGCCGGCATCGCCAATCTGTACACGCGGGAATTTTACCAGGTCATCAAATCGAAGATTAAAGACGACGGCGTTTTTGCCCAGTGGTTTCATAATTACTCGATGTCGCCGGACGACTTCCGCATGGTGTTCCGCACCTTTGCCGAGGCCTTTCCCCATGTGTCGCTCTGGAGCATGAAGGAAAGCGACTTTCTTTTGATCGGCAGTAAGCAGCCCCAGAGCTTCAATTACGCCGCAGTCAAGGCGATCTACGACCAGAACCCGATGCTGCGCTCGGACCTCGAATATCTTGGCCTGTCGGACGTCTACGCCGTGCAGGGGTTTTATCGCATGGGCCACACTGCGCTGTTGGAGTTTTCTAAAAACGCCAGCATCAACACTGACGACGGCGCCGAGCTGGAATTCTCGGCGCCGAAGAATTTACGGCGACCGACAACCGCATTGAACCAGCGTTTAATGGCGCCGTACTTAAACGATGGCGCTCCCTGGCTCAAGAACAGGCCTGCCGAGATTTCCCCAGACATGCATCACTACTATCTGGCCGAGTCCTACTCGGCCAGCGTCGCGCACAGCCGCGCCTTGAAAGAATTGGAGCAGGCCATCCGTCTCGACCCTAAGAATGCCAAATTCTATATCCTGCAAGCCAAGGTATTACTCGAGCAGGACAAGAGCTCGGAGGGTGCCCAAGCGATTTTTAAAGCTCTGGAGCTGAACCCCGACCTCGCATTCCAGGCGCTCGGTTTGGCGGACGAATTGTACCTCCCTGATGCCAAGCAGGTTTACGGCAAGATCATCAGCATGGGGAGCCGGGAGGTACTGCCGTTCCTGGGGCTCGGCAATATCGCGTTGCATGGCAACGATCTCAAGGAGGCGGAAAAATGGTTTGCCGAGGCGCGCGAGTTGCAGCCGGAGCACCCGGCGGTGTTGCTTGCCTGGGGACGGCTGATCGTGGCGCAAGCCAAGGAAGAAAAAAACGCCGAGCAGGCAAAGAAAATGCTCGAACAAGCCAAGCGGCTGCTCGAAAGCTCGCAAGGGAAACTCGAAGAGTCAGCGACCCTGTTTGCCGAGCTCGGGGAGGTTTATTCGCGTTTGGCAAACTGGGAGCAGGCCGCCGGGGCGTATGAACATGCCCTGCGCATGAGGCGGCGCAGAAATGATTGGCGCCTTGCGTTGGGGCACGCCTATGTGCAACTTGGCAGGATCGGCGACGCGGAAATTAAATACCGCCAGGTGCTGGTTTTAAGTCCCGACGAAGCCGATGCTGCCAAGGCTCTCGAGTCCATCGGCAGGCGTTTCTGATACCGCGCTGGAGCCAAACGGAGCAGAAAAGAATTTTGCCGCTAACAACGCCAAGGCTCGTCGTGCTTTTTTTCTTGTGTGAAGAATCTAGGCTCGCAACTTGCGCAAAACGCTGCGCCAGAGAGCTGTAGGGATGCGACCATGTTAAATGCGAAAATCGGCGTCATCGGCGCGGGCAAGATCGGCGCCGCCATCGCTCGCGGCGTCCTGTGCGGCGGGCTCGTCACCAAAGAGCAGGTCATGGCCAGCGACGTGAGCGAGTCGCTGACGCGAGCTCTCAACGCTGAATTCGGGATTGCGACGACGCCGGATAATGGCGCCCTTTGCGACTTTGCCGACATCGTGATTGTCGCGGTGAAACCGCAGATTGTCGACGGCGTCGCGCGCGAGATCGGTGGAAAACTGGGCTCGGAAAAATTGCTGGTCTCGGTGGCGGCCGGTGTGCCGATCTCCAGGATCGAAGTAAATCTCGCCCCGGCAGCGCGGGTCGTGCGTGTCATGCCCAATCTGCCGTGCGTTGTCGGCGCCGGCGCCGCCGCCTACGCTGGAGGGTTGCACGCGACGCCGGCGGACCTCGAGCACGTCGGCGCGATTCTCAACAGTTTCGGAGTCGCCGTGCCGGTTGAGGAAAAATCTTTGGACGCGGTGACCGGACTCAGCGGCAGCGGGCCGGCTTATGTCTTTCTTTTTATCGAGGCGCTCGCCGACGGCGGCGTTCAGGCGGGTCTGGCGCGCGACGTCGCGCTCAAGCTGGCGCTCCAAACCGTCTACGGCGCGGCGCGCATGGCGCTCGAAAGCTCCAAACATCCGGGTGAGTTAAAAGACGAAGTCGCCTCGCCGGGCGGCACGACCATCGCCGGAATCTATGCCCTGGAGCAGAAGGGCTTTCGCGGCACCGTGATGGATGCGGTGGTCAAAGCCACTGAGCGATCTAAAGAACTGGGGAAAGGATAGGTCAGTTCCAAACGTTCAAGTCGTTCCAGCCGTTCAAAACGCCTGAACCGAAGGACTCAACGAAGCCTCAATAATTACTGGCGCGTTTGCTTGAACGATTTGAACGTTTTGGACGATTGGAACTGGAGCGCGGCGACAGTGGCGCCGCACGACGATACGACTCATTTCTTTGCCCAGTTTCCCTGGCTGTCCTGGAGAAACCAACCCGGCCTGGCCTGTTCGACCCAGCTTCTCGCGAAAATCGCTTTGATCTTCGGCACCGCGTCGCGCGCGATGTTATTGGCCTTGGCGATTTCGCCGTAAAGCATTTCGCGGTCACGATTTTCCGCATCGACTAGCTGCTGGACTTCGGCGCGTTCTTTCAAGCTCAGGCCCTCCGCGGCGCGCGCGCTTAGCAGGCCATCGCGCGTGATCCCGACATTGCCGCGGTCCATATAGGGCTTGAGCGCTTCGCTGCGTTTCTTAATTGATTCCTTCAAAGAGCGAATCGCCGGATTGGAAACATTGATGTCTGCTTCTTGCGCATGCGCTTCACCGGCCAGTCGCAGCAGAGCGAACGCCGCTGTGGGTGTATAGATGCTGCTTTGCGGCTGCTCTTTTTTGATGGGTTCTGCGGGCGCGCCGCCCCACGTTTCTTTGACAATCTGATCCGCAGCCCTTTCCACGGCCGCCGCTGGAAAGTAGATGTTTACGGTAACGCAGGCACTCAGCACAAACGCGATACTGAAACAAATTTTCTTTAACATCGCCTCTCCTTCTTATCAGTCGGGACGGTTGCGACCGTCCGGGACGCTGGGATAACGATAACGGGCTGATTGGGCGCAAGTCGATAGGTCTATTCTATCTTCGCCGCGTCATGGATCTTTCGCGCCGCCATATCGTTAACGACTGCTAATGCGCGGGCTTGTCTGCCTTTGGCGAGTTTTGTATGCGCTCGAGTCGCCGCAGCAGCTCGGAAAAGGCCACGGTTTGCGTGTGGCTCACGACGTTCACCGTGGGCGGAATCAAGCTGCCGACGACGATGTATTCACCGTCTTTACGGCTCTCGACGCCGCGCAAGGTGAGCTTGTCATTTTTTAACAGCGCTTTGAAGCCAAGTTTGCTGTAACGAAAACTATCGAAGAGGCTGGCGATACCGCCGTAGAGAACGCCGGCATCGCTGCCTGAACTCAGCACGGTGATTTTGTTCAAAGACTCAACGCTAATGCGCTGGCTGACACCGCGTCTTTCGACACTGTTGAGGTCGGCGCGAAACTGCGCGGGTTGACCGGCTGTCATTACGAGTTCATTCACGCTGCCTGCCAAAATGCCGGTGATTTGCCCGAAGGCAAAAGTCTCCGATGCCTTTGCCAAACTGATATCTCGAAAACGCGCATCCAGCTTGATGGACGGAACCGGCGAAAGCGGGCTTTCGATTTCGAGTTTGCTGATCTCTACCTGGCCACCGAATACCTCTGCTTGAATCCGACCTGGACTGCGCAAAGAACCACCGTCCCACTCGACCTTGGGTATAGAACCGGACAGCGTACCGGCGAAACGATACCACCCCAGAGCTTCGGTGAGTCTCTCCAGCTGCAGGTTCTTGGCATCGAGCGCGAGCGAGAGCGCCTGCGGAACTGCAATGACGTCCTTGAATGCCAGTTCAGAAATTTCCAAGACGCCGCCGTAGATCGAAAAACGAAGCGGTTGGCGAAAGCTCAGCGCGTTGTTCCACAGAGCTAACGCGGTCCTTGTCGATGGCATCACCTCCGCGCCCAAACGCGCCGTGGCAATCGTCAAACTGCCGGCCGGCACATCTTCAGGCAACGGTGTCGCGCTCGCTCCAGGGTACTGAAGGTGGAACGGCAGGTCGAGCTCGATCGGTCCCACCTGCCATTTCTTGGACTGGTTTTGAACTGTGCCGCCGCGCAGCCGCAGGGCGCCGGCGACGGTGAGATGATCGAAGGTGCCGTCGGCTTTCACGGCAAAGCCGAGCCGGCCGCCGAGCGCCAGCTGATCGAGCACCGGGAAGCTTCGATTCAAAGTCGGGCGAACGAAGAATTCAAAAAATCCCGCGGGCTGAATGTTATCGCTGTTGATTTCCAGGCGAAGCAGGGGATCTTTGAAGGTTTGTTCGACGGTGCCGCGCGCCGCGATCTTACCGACACTCGCGAGCGTGATAACCAACTCGCGCAAACGCAGCCGAGCCGCGCCGGCAAAATAATCGCCGGCGAATTGCAAGCTAGGTCGCTCCGCTCTCAAGTCGCCGAAGAATTTTCCCCAGAGTACTTCGCCCTGTTCGATGACCAAGTTGCCGGACATGGCGCTATCCCCGGTGTCCTGGCCGATGCTCGTTTCAAAACGACCGGCAAGGGCCAGGTTCTCGCCGACGCGCGTGCCATCGAGCGCGGCGAATCGGCCTCGATGAACGCGGATTTGGCCGGCGGCCTTGAGCGGCGCGTCCGCGCTTCCTTCCAAAATTCCACTAATGCGCAGCTCTTCAGCTGCGAGCGGCAGCGCGCTTTTTTGCCGGGCCAGCAGGTCTTTTCCAGTGATTTGCACATCGCCGGCGCGAAACCGGGAGTTGGCCCATGCTATCGAAGTTTTGAAGCTGAGCGCAGCCAAGGACAAGTGTTCGCTGCGCAGTTGGATGGGCGAACCGCGGACGATGCCGTAAACTGTCATCGTACGCCATGGTCCGCTAAGCTCTAAATCGGCCTCGAGGACGCCATCGAATGCAAACCCGCTCAGCGCGCCGGGAAATAAAAATCTTAACGGCTGCAGCGGCACTTTCCGGAGCGCTACTTTGCTGTCGGAGACAGCGATCTCGGGTGTAAAAGCCACTGCGGCGGTGCCGTTGGCATCGCCCAGCGGGGACTGAAAACTAAACGATCGCAGTGCTAATTTTTTTTGAGCCTAGTGAAAAATTGCCGGCCAAAACGCCCGTGCTTGTACCCTTGGGCAGAGCGATAGGTAAAAAATCCATTTGTGAGGGCAGTTCGGTGGCGACGAAGCTGGCGTCGATGTCGGCTTGCTGATGATTTGCGCCGAGGGTGGCGCGGCTCTCGAACTGACCGCTGAAGCGTTCGTCGCCGACGGCCATCCGGTTTAATTTGCCCGTGGCAACAACGCCGAGAGAGCTATCCGCTTTGCTGCTGACGGTGATTTCGGCTTCAAGCGCCGCGGGCGCAACTGTCCCGGAGGCGCCGGCGGCGACCGGCCGAGAACCTTGCTGCTCGACTCGAAGCCGCGCGATTTTGTCGTTTGCAGAACCATTGACGATCACTTCGACAACGCCCTCGAGCCACGGAACCTCGGTGCGGAGATTTAAGCCGGTTGCCTGCCCGAGATTCAAATGCTGAGCGTTCATGGCCAATGACTTGAAAAAAAGCGGGCTGCCACTCCCCAGGTTCAAGACGAGCGTGCAGTCTTCGACATTCAGATGGCGCAAGCTAATGCTCGAAACCGGCGCGGCGCTCTGCTTCATCAACTCATCAAGCTCCAGATAGAGAGTCGGCTTTTCGAGTCGCAGGCGATGGATGGTTTTCGAAAAGAAGCCGAGGGGAGTGATGACGATCAGAATGCGCTCCGCCTGCAGCACGGGCTTGGAACCTTTGGAAGCCGTCACGCCGCTCAGGTTCAGACGCAGCAGCGCATCGAGCCGCAACCGGCCGGCGAGATCATAACCGGTTTGTTTTGCCAGGTGAGCCTTAAGCCAATCCTGGAAGCTTGGCAAATTGACGATCGACAAAAGCGCGGTATAGGTGAAAAGTATAATCGCGAAGATGAAAATGACTGGCCGGAACGTTGCGCGTCTTACAGTCACCATGGTTTGACGATACCCGCTAACGGTTGAACGAGCAATGAATCGCGAAATAACTCACAGTCACAACCCGGCGAAAAATCGCCGCGGATTTGACTTTGCAATTTCGACTGCACTATAAAAAGCGACGTTAGCTGAGCGCCGATCGGTGCCGACAGTGCGCCAAATCACACACCGGATCAGCGATGGGAGCGAGTCTTTATGCTTAAAGAATTTAGGGAATTTGCCATGCGCGGGAACGTTATTGACCTGGCGATTGCCGTGGTCATCGGCGCGGCGTTTGGCAAGATCGTTACTTCTTTCGTCGAGGATATTCTGATGCCGCCCATCGGGGTACTGCTCGGCCGAGTCGATTTTTCCAACTTATTTGTCAATCTTTCCGGAAAGGAATATCCCAGCGTAGCGCTGGCGAAAGCAGCGGGCGCGGCCACTCTCAATTATGGAATGTTCTTCAATCACATCATCAATTTCGTCATTATTGCGTTCGCAATTTTTCTCCTGATCAACCAAATCAACCGCATCCAGAAGCGGGGACCGGCGCCGGCGGCGACGACTCAGGGCTGCCCGTACTGCTTGTCCGTCATCCCGCTCAAGGCAACGCGTTGCGCGTTTTGTACTTCTGAGTTGAAATAACCGAGCCGAGAGACGGGCCAGAGAGGCGCTCAAAAGAAGCGATGATCCGGCGCAGCGCCGGCGAGGCAGGCGCGACCGGCACCCCAATGACGCCTGCCAGGGGTTTTAGATCGCCGCCCATTGGCCCACGCTCCAATTTATTGATGAAAATTTTACTTGACAACAAATGTCACTTCAATTACGTTAAGCAAAATTTCGAATCACGTTCGAGGAGGCAGAGATGCGGAAAAATAAATATTTGACCTTCGTGGCTGCGGGATTGTTTCTGTCCGGCTGCACCGGAATGACCAAACAACAAGCTGCCCTGGTAGGCGCTTCGGTTTGTGGAGTTATGGGCGGGGCCGCAGGAGCTGCCATCGCCCATCAGGGTGTCAACGGCAAGCATCGTAATGAAGCTATGGGAGCGGGAATTGGCGCGCTGACCGGTGCATTGGTTTGCGGCGGCCTCGCTTACTTGGTAACCCCGGACCCCAAGCCGGCACCACCGCCACCGGCACCGCCACCGCCGCCACCACCACCTCCGCCACCACCACCTCCGCCTCCGCCGCCCCCACCACCGCCGCCGCCCCCACCACCGCCGCCGCCCGCGCCGAAACCGGCTCCAAAGGTTGAGCGGACCATCATTCTCGATGACGTGCTCTTTGACTTCGACAGGAGCAGCGTCAAGCCGGAAGCTGGGGCAATTCTCGATCGGCTGGTTGTGTTTATGAACGAGAACAAGGACAAAAAGGCGGCGCTCTCCGGCCATACCGATTCTGTGGGCTCGGAAGCTTACAATCAAAGACTTTCCGAACGCCGTGTTAGCGCGGTCAGGGACTACGTTGTTAAAAAGAACGTTGAGGGTGGCCGCGTCTCCGGGCAAGGATTTGGCGAATCGAAGCCAATAGCCGACAATCGCTCGGCGGAAGGCAGAGCCAAGAACCGCCGCGTTGAAATCAAGGTCGACTAGGTAACGCTGCCAGTATGAGATTGCGGACGCCAGCTAGAATGAAACTCATTCTGCTGGCGTCCGCATTGCTTCTTCCTGCCGTATCGTTCGCCCAGAACTTTAAAGAAATTGAAGCCAAGGTTCGGGAGTACCGAACCTGGCTGGATGGCGTAGGTTCCGGCGGCTCCCGCTTATGGGTCCGGCTCGACGGTACGAAAAGGCCCCATCGGCTCTACGTCGGCGAAGGTTTTCAGCTCGCCGAGTTCGCCGACCAAGAAAACTTTATCGAGATTTTCTCGCGCTTTCTCGCCGGCCATCCCGAGAAGAATATGCTCATCGATATTTTCGATAACACCACGGGTAAGTTGATCGGTGAGTACGGCTTCGGCGGCTTCAGGCTCTTCAAAAACTAGCAGGCTGCTGAAACAGACCCATAGCCCGATCGCCCTGAGCTTTGTCGAAGGGTACCCTCAATCTCCTCGCTACAACGTACTGCCTGGCAGAGCGCATAGCGCAAAGGGTTCTCGATAGACCAGGGACGGGACGGAAGACTGGAGGGGAGTGATTCTCTCCACCATGCGCTATGCGCCTTGCTCTATGCGCCCTCGCGCGCCTCGCCTCTGGATCTTTTTGTGCAGCCTGCAAGAATTTTTTTCATCAAGCTGCTAGAGCGGATTTCGTATCTTCTTACATCTTTAATATCCTTCCAGGTAGTTTCGAGCGACTTCGCCAAATTTCGTTCAAGGTTCAAAGTTTTCGATTCGGGATACATGGGACCTGAGATCGAGTCTTTGAACGTTGAACATTGAACCTTGAACCGAATACTAAATCGACGCTAGGTTGATGTCATGCGTTCGCTTGCACAGTTGCGGCGCGATGCGAGAGCGATCTTTGACGCCGGAGTTGCGGCGGCGGATTCCTTTCTTGCCGTCGAGCGCCATGTGAGCATTGACCGGCAAATTCTGCGCGTCGCCGGCAAGGACTACGACCTCGACCGCTACCGGCGCGTCATCATCCTTGGCGCGGGCAAAGCATCTGCGCGCATGGCCCAGGCTCTGGAAGGGTTGTTGCTAAACAGAATCAGCGGCGGAGTGATAAACGTCAAGCGCGGCTCTGCCGTGCCTTTGCGCGCCATTACCGTTAATGAAGCCGGCCATCCTTTGCCGGACCAGGCCGGATATGACGGCGCGCATGCGATGGTTGAGCTGGCGCAAGCGGCCGGTGACAGCGATCTGATTTTTTGTCTGATCTCCGGCGGTGGCTCGGCCTTGCTGCCTTATCCGGCGGACGGAATCACGCTTGCTGAAAAGTGCCAGACTACCGAGGCCCTGCTCGCCTGCGGCGCCGCGATCGGCGAAATCAACGCGATCAGGAAACATATCTCAAAAGTCAAAGGCGGGCGCCTGGCGAGCTTGGCTTTCCCGGCGACGGTGATTTCACTGGTGCTTTCCGACGTTGTCGGCGACCCAATCGACGGCATCGCCTCGGGTCCTACCGCTCCGGATTCGACGACTTTTGCCGAGTGCTTGAGGATTATTAAAAAATACGGCATTAAAACGCGCATTCCGCCGGCGGTTTGGAATTTGCTTCAAAGCGGCGCCAGCGGCGCGCTGGCGGAGACGCCGAAAGCGGGCGATCGGGTTTTTGCTGAGGTTCAGAACGTCATCGTCGGCAGCAACCGCCTGACGTTGGAAGCGGCATCGCGAAGCGCGGCGGCGTTGGGTTATAAGAGCCTGCTGCTGTCGAGCTTTATCGAAGGGGAAACCACGGTGGTCGCGGCGCTGCACGCCGCGGTCGCGAAAGAAATCAGCGCAACCGGCAACCCCGTTGAAAGGCCCGCGTGCGTGCTTTCGGGCGGTGAAACTACCGTCACCGTGCGCGGCTCAGGCCTGGGTGGCCGCAACCAAGAATTCGCTCTGGCGGCGGCCGTTCAGATTAGCGGTATCGGCGGGGTGGTCATCTTGAGCGGCGGCACCGATGGTAGCGATGGTCCGACGGACGCCGCCGGCGCACTCGCTGACGGAACCACTCTTAGCCGCGCGCAGCGGTTAGGGCTCGATGCCGAAGTCTATCTCCGCGACAACGACTCGTATCATTTCTTTGAACGCTTGGGAGACTTGCTGGTTGTCGGCCCAACGTTCACCAATGTCATGGATCTGCGCGTGATGCTGCTTGACTAAATATCGTTGCGCTTCCCGCGATTGTCGCTGGGCTCCCGTTTCCAATCGCTGCAACCGTTCAAGACGTTTTGATTCGCGTCACAGCGTCCGAGTGCGTCAACTGTGTCGCCATTTGCCAAGGGCCGGCTCACAACCGTCCTTGAGACCGACCAACACAACGAGGAAATTCACTTACGATGCGATGGAGAGGACGACCCAGGCATCACGTATCTTGATGGGTGTCCCCTATACAATGTCGCAGACTCCAGACACGCTGAATCGGATAACGTTGGAAACCTTCCCCGACGGAGAGACCGTCACTTATACCTATAACAGCGCGGGCTAGCCAAAAAGGATTTCCGGCTACATCGACAATGCCGACATCCAGCACACTTCCTGGTCACGGGCTTTATCTGCCATCCCGATAACTTCAGGCCCGTCACCCGCGTGACTTCCGGTGCTCACCAGTGACTTAATAGCTTGGTCGATCTAACGTCGTCATTCGACAGGGAGATTGTGTTTAAAATGAAGTCGGACTTTTAGCGCATAAAAAATACGCGCGTGCTTCAGTAGCCGTGTCGCTCAATGACCGGCTGGAGCCGTTCGAGGTTGCGTTTGATTTCTTCGGTCTGGGATAATTCCGCCCAAGCCTCGCGCACCAAATCTTGTTGCAATAGTTCCTCGACATCCGCGCGGGTAATCGATTTCGCGAGCACGCCGGCGTCCAGATGCTCTTCCAGGATGCGCCATACGCCCTCCGGGCTGATTTGGCCGTCCATCGGGAAGAATGCGCCTTCCATCAGCTCCATTGACCAGAGATCGCGCATGCGCTCGGATTCATCGGGGTTGGTAAGCCGCAGCTTCGCCTCGACGTAGCGCAAAAAAGGGTAGTTCTCCGGTGCGATACGAATGAAATGATAACCGCGGATCGATGCTTTCCAGTAACGCTTAATCAGCTCCGGGTTGCGCTCGACGAAGCTCCGGCGCGCCACCGTCACCCGGTCGGGCCGGCCGTGCGGCTTGCTATCCTCGACGAAATCAAAAATCTTATTGAAGCCGCGCTCGATCAACATCGGCACGTACGGATTCTGCACGATCGCCGCGTCCGTCTCTCCAGCTAACAACGGCTTGTAGGCTTCCCGCATCGAGCCGAATTTGTAACCGATCTTCCACTGGATCTCCCGATCGGGATCGATGCCTACCTGACGGAGCTGATGCTCGTACCACATGGTCGCAATCCCGCCCTTGTACCAATCGCCGACCCGCTTGCCGCGCAAATCGGCGAATGACTTGATCCCCGGCGCTCCCACTAACGTGCCGCGAAACTGATTGCGCCAGCCGCCAATGATCAAAACTTCGTCATTGCCGAGCGCGCGCTCGGCAAAGGGCGTGCGCACGTGGACGTCGGGAATGATGTCGATGCCGAACGCGACCATGTCGCGCAACACCGTGCCCACTTCGTCATAGCGCTCGCCGTCCGGGCGGCTCGCGGCAATTCCCTTGGGGTTGATCTTCGCGTGAACGATCTCGGCGTCGATACCCTCCTGAGTGAAGAAACCGGCCTCCTGGCACAAAAAAGCGTGTTGAATATGAAAAGCATGCCAGCAAGCGTTGCCAATTCTGAGCTTCACGATTCACCTCGACGAAAAGATTTTATGTAAAGCTAACAAAGGGCGCGGCAATGCGTCAAGTTAAGGGGCCGCTGACCGTGTTTTCCTGGCAGACAAACCCTGAAATACGGAGGCTTATCTTGGTCCGACATAGTCGCGAGCTTACAATGACATATGGGAGAGCGGTGGCACAGAGCAGGGTGAACTGACTCGCGGGTCGCCTTAACCCCAGGATCAAGGTTTGCGCGTCGCAACCGACCGCTCTAAAGTAGCGCCATGGTGAAAGCGCAGCCGAGCTCGACGCCCGCCAGCGGGCTTCGGGTCATCGTGATCGACGACGAAAAGAATATCCGTGCCACCTTAGCTCTCTGCCTCGAGCAAATTGGCTGCGAAGTCACGGCCGTGGCAGCCGCGCAAAGCGCGCTGGAAGCGCTGGCACGCCAGCGCCAGGAGCTTGCATTCCTCGATCTCCGCCTGGGCGAATCGAGCGGTCTCGGTCTGATTCCCCGACTGCTGGCTGAGGCGCCGGATCTGATGGTGGTGGTCATGACCGCCTACGCAACCGTTGACAGCGCCGTCAGAGCGATCCAAAGCGGCGCCGCCGATTATCTCGCCAAGCCATTCACGCCGGCGCAAATTCGTCACATCGTCGATCAATGTCTCAGGCGCAGAGATTTGACGCGCCAGATCAGTGATCTCGAAGAGCGCCTTCGCGAAGCGGCGCCGGACAGCGACTTCGAAAGCGCGTCGCCGGGAGTTCGCGCGGTCATCGAGACCGCCACCAAGGCGGCGGTCTCCGATGCGGCGATTCTGTTGCGCGGCGAGAGCGGCACGGGCAAGACTGTTATGGCGCGCATGATCCACGAGTTGAGCCCGCGCGCGCATAGCCCCTTCATCGTCGTCAATTGCCCGACCCTTTCCGAGGAACTGTTGGCGAGCGAGCTTTTCGGCCACGCCAAAGGCTCGTTTACAGGCGCCGTGCGCGACCAGGCCGGACGGGTGGAGGCGGCAGAAGGAGGGACCTTATTTCTCGATGAGATCGGTGAGCTTTCGCCGTCACTGCAAGCGAAGCTGCTGCGCTTCCTCGAACAAAAGGAATTCGAGCGCATCGGCGAGAACCGCACGCGCCGCGCCAATGTTCGCGTGCTCGCCGCCACCAATCGCAACCTTGAAGAGCATGTCGGCAGGGGACTGTTCCGCGAAGACTTATTCTATCGTCTCAACGTGATTGACCTGGAGCTCCCGCCGCTGCGGCAACGGCCGGAAGATATTTTACAGTTGGCGCGAAAGTTCCTGGCGTTTTTCGCCAAATCCGCGCGCCGCAAAGCGCCGCGACTGTCGCCGGCCGCCGAAGCCGCGCTGCTCGCTTATCCGTGGCCGGGAAACGTTCGCGAGCTGCGCAACACGATCGAACGAGCGGTGATTTTGTGCCCGGCAGAGATCATCGAGCCCGAAGCCCTGCCGACGCACATAGGCGCGCACTCAAAGGCAGAGCCGCCGGCGATCGGCGGCAACTTCTCGCTCGAAGCGGTCGAACGAGAGCACATCGCCCGAGTTCTGGCGCGAAGCGAAACGTTGGACGAAGCCGCCGCGATTCTCGGCATCGATGCCTCGACGCTCTGGCGCAAACGCAAGCGCTACGAAAATTGAAAAGACGCGAGGCGGTCACGGTCCTTTCTCTTCGGGTATTGCCGTTGTCACTGTGAACTCGACCTCGTCGGCGGCATCGAGTTCGGTGGTGTGATCGGCTTCGACGATCCGTAGTCTTAAAACGTGCTTCCCCGGCGCAATACCAGTCAGGGTTCCTGTCTCGCTTTCGAACATTCCGATCAGCTGGTCATCGACATAAGCGTGCACATGGTAGTGATTGCCTTTCTGCTGGGTGAGGTTGAACTGGATCGGCACCCGATCCTCCCTGTACGTTTGCCCCCGGTCTGGGCGAAACAATTTTAACCCTGGCGCCATCGGCCGGCTTGAATTCAGCCGGCGCGGCGCGCGCGCCATGGCGGTTATCTTTATGGATCTTCGGCCCCTGGGATGCGCCACTCGCTGCAACCGCCTTGGCGTGATCGCTGTGCGCGGCCGGCGCTAAGCCCGTAAGAAAACCGGTGAGGATGATGATCGCGACTCCCAAGAGGCTTTCAGCCCCAACGCGGCGCACGGCAGTTGTGCGAAAGCTTTGCGGCAAGCTCGCTGCGCTGTGGCGTAGCAAGGCAACCCTGGTAAATAAAAAATTGATCCCTCCGAAAACCAACATGCAAGCAAACAGGCTAAGCTTCAGGATCAGTATGTTTCCATAGGTCGTGGAAGTGAGAGCGTCCAAGCGACCCACGTGCGTCCAGGTCTGGTAGGCACCCGTGGCCAGAAGCATCGCTACACTCAGACCAGCCAGGCGCGAGAATCGTTTGACGGCTAGGGCAGCCATCTTTGGGTAGGGTTTCGCGGCGGCAAAATCCGCCATCAGCAAATACACTAGAAACGGCAACCCTCCAGCCCAGCAAGCGGTCGCAATCAAATGAATAGAGTCCGCCGCAACTACCAGGAAGGTATTATCTCTAACGGCAATCGCGTGGCCGCTCAAACTGCGACTCGCCGCCAGCGGCAGCGAAAAAAGCAGTAAGCCTAGAGTGCCGGCGCCGCGCCGGAGCCAGCGTACCGTTAAGAGCAAAAATATCACGCCATAGAGCGCGCGCAGCAACCAGATCTGGCCGCTTTGTGTGCGCCAGGCGTAACGCGTTAAAAGACTCGGCGCCGGCCAATGGCCGCCGCTCAGCTTCGCTCCCTGAACGATCAGCGCGATCAGATGGACGGCCAGGAAAGCGCACACAAGCGCCAGCACCATGCCGGCGAGCCTGCGGCGCAGGACTTGAGGCTCATCGCCGTCGAGGAGGAAAGCGCTCGTTACCAACGCTCCGACTAGCAGCGCCAGGACAAGATAGCTCATGGCGGCGACGATGGCCGCTACAGTGAACAAAGGCTCCTCATTTTGGCTTGAGCGTGAAACGCAGCAGCCCCTGGGTAATATGGGTATCGACAGAAAGGATCTGCCATTCAATCGTGTAGCTCCCCGGCTCCAGAGGTAACAAGTCGATCATCAAAGTATCGCTGGCAGCGCGCCGGATGCTTCCTCTACTGACCTTTTGTCCGGTGGCGTTTTTCACATCGATACGACTGAATTCGAGCTCCACTCCTTCGGTGAATTTGATGCGCACTTCGCCCGGCGTTTGCGCGATGGTTGCGCCGTCCGCAGGCGAAACCACATCCGGATAAGCGTGCGCCGATACGCTGCCGGGGGATAGCAGCGCGCTCAGTAGTAGATAGATGCTAAAGCGCATTAAAGACCTGGAAAACATAGGTTGCCTCATAAGCGCTCAAGTCGTATTGGCCTTCACTTCGTTCATTACGTTCTTCGAATTTGACCCGTATCAAGTAGGTGTCGGCCGGCCCCGCGCTAAAACTCACTTGCCCCTTTTCGTCGGTGGTCAATTCCTGTACCCCAGCCGGACCCGCAAGGCGCCTGACCAGGGTCACGTTCTGACTGGGAAAACCATTCCCCTTGTAACGGACCTGGAAGCTCACCCGAGCATTCTGCGTCACGCCGAGCGGATTACTCACCGGCACAATCTCCATCAGGTTTTCGATGTCGACGGTGCGGCTGAAGCCGGAAGATTTCTTTGCCTCGGCGACCGTCGGCGTAGCCAGGGCCGTGAAAGCGGCGCGCGCGCTCCGTACGCCGCGGAATCTAGGTCCGTCGCCGTGCTGCGCCACTTCTTCCTGGCGCGCCACTACAATGTGCACGCCTTGTTCTTTCGGCGTAAACGCCGCGATGTGAAAGCCCTTGGGCCCTTTCGGCCCGGTTTTCTCCGGATCCTCGCCAAGATCGACAAGGGCGCTGCTGAGGTCGTTTAAGTTCCCCGACGGTTCGATCACCACCAGCTTGGTGAATTTGGGATTCCATTTGCCGGCGAGCCGGTAGCTCTTGTGTTCATTGGAATGGTTGCCGAGCATAAGTGAAATCGTTAACCGGCTGGCCGCTCTCGACGACACTCGAGACTTCGACCCAACCGTCATGAGCCATGCTCCAACGAGCTTCAATCATTACCAAACAAAACATCACGAGAGCCGTTAATAGCGATTTCATCTTAACCTCCTGGTTTGATCACACATGCCAAAACACGCCCTTCAACAATGGTTTGACCGACTCACCACTTCCAGCGCACCGCTCCATAAAAGCTCCGGCCATCGCCTGGCTGAAAGAACCGGTTGTCAGCAGTATCGACAGACACCGCCGAGACATAGTTCTTATCGGCCAAATTTCTGGCTTCGAGTAAGAGCTCCAAGTTCCACGGCTGGTATGGGTATCCAGCGTGAACGTTGAACAAAGTATACGCGGCTGTCTTCACGGTGTTTTCGCTATTGACAAAGTATCCCTTGGGAACGGATTCAATGCCGGGTGCGAGCCACACTCCTGAAGAATGGCGGTAGCGAGCTTCCGATCTAAAGTAATGTCGCGGTGCTCCTGGAAGATCGTTGTCACCGTGAATTGGGTCATCGATAAAAACAAAGCGCGAGAAAGTATAAGCGGTAATGAACCGGATCGAATCGTCCGGTTGAGCGATATCCTTGAGCATTAGCAAATCAAAGCCCAGCTCCGCTCCCCAGTGACGCGAGCGCTTGACGTTTAGAAAGCGCGGTATCGTAAAAGGTGCTCCAGGAAACGGTCGGACATTGACGTTTCGAATTTCGTCCCTGAGTTCGATATCGAAAACTGAAAAATCCCAAAGCAGTCGCTCAACCAGGGCGCCGCGCGTCCCGAGTTCGAAACTGCCAGGCTTTCTGAGGTCCAACTGGCTCAAATCTCCGCCGATCTGGCCTGGAGCGGCAAGTTCCAGGAGGAGCGGCGCTTCATAAGAACGGCTGGCGTTGCCGTAGAGTTGGATTGCGGAGTGACTTTCCAGATGAGTCCGGCTCTGGGCGTGAAACGCAAACAAATTGACCGAGTCGGTAGCATCGCCGTTGGCCAAAAAGCGATCGCCGACGGAGCGCTCTGCGTGCTGCAGGCGGCCGCCGCCGACCACGGTAAGAGCGGGCGTGACATCGAACTGGTCTTCGAAATACACGCCGATATTGTAAGCCTTGTTGATTTGATTTTTGCTCTTAGGACCACGCTTGCCATCCCCGGCGTTGGCAAAGTTAAAATCGGTCTGCCGAGTGCCGGCGTATTGGAAGCCGAAAGTAAACCGATTACCGTACTCGAAGAGTTGCGCCGTGAGGATGTAACGAACTTCGGTTCCCCAATTGTTGTCGACGTTATCGATGACGGCGAAGGCCAAAGGATGGTCAAGATCGGTGTAGTTGTATTGCGTGCCCCACTCAAGAGCTTGCGTGGCCGTAAGCGGCGTGCGAACGGTGAACGCGCTCCTGACATAATCGTAGTCATGGCGCTCGCCGGCAAAAGTGGCGCTGGGATTTCGCTGGCGCGGCTTATCCTTGAACTCTGAAAGGGTCAACGAGCCGGGCAATGCCTGCTGGTTATGAACATAATTCAAATCGAGGCGAAATGTCACCGGGAAGCTCAAGCGGTTTGTCCCCTTCAGCGGCCGCCGCGGTGCGGCCGTCTAACCAGTAAAAACAACACACGACCGTAGTGAACAGCTTTGTAACAAACCACCTTCTCATATTGATTCTCATAGAGAGCGCTCAACCACGTTGACGGCCGCTAGCAGCCCGTGATGAAAGTCTTGGCTGCATTCGACGGGCGATCGATTCCCGCTGGCTGCGTTGCTCCTCGCTCAAATATCCCGATAGTCTCGGTCGTCGCGCCTTGCTATCGAGGCGTCTCACCCGTCTCGGTGCGACGCCAGGCTTTCACCACGGGCCACTATCGGCAAGGCGAAAACTCGGCGCATCCGGTTAGCGGATTCGAGCCCATGCTGTTTTGTCGAGCTATTGTAAAAGGCGGAACTCTGTCAGAAAAAAGAAGGCTTAAAGCAGTGGCGGCGCTCTTTGCGCAAAAGGAGCAGGGTTAAAACCGGCAAACGATGGAATTGAATGACTGGACTGGCGTTTCAGATCGCTCGCCGGCAACGCGATGTTTGAAACTTCAACTAGCGAGAGGTGAGCGTTCTGGGCGATACTTGCGGCGATACAATCGGGCTTTGCCGATTCGCTGTGATGGTTCTCTTGATTTGCCGGGTCGGCGGCAGCATGGCCGGCTCCAACATGCG
Organism: uncultured delta proteobacterium; assembly: GCA_963801935.1. Lineage (GTDB taxonomy): Bacteria > Desulfobacterota > Binatia > UBA9968 > UBA9968 > DATACQ01. The sequence goes on along the minus strand of CAWDHA010000009.1, from coordinate 30,181 downwards.
CGTCGGCGAAGCTAACGGGTTCGGTGGCGCCGTCCGGCCCAGGCACATTTTCTTGTGCTCCTGGCAGATCTTCAAAGATGTGGTGAACCCGGTGCGGCGCAGATGAGGCGAGAAAAAAAACAAAAAGAGAAACGATCCCCGATGAACAAATCGAACGTAGATCTGAACGTATTCTCTTCACGGCGCTGTAGTCCGTGTATATCGCGCATTCTCCAAAGTCAATTGCGGTTTTCCAAGCGGCATCGTGCCACTGTGCCCGTATGGCTTACAGCCGAACCAATCAATAGGACGAGGCTCGTTAGCGCCATGCCGATTCGCGCCCTGAAGGCGTGCTGCCAGCCGTCGCCAAAGTAAACCAGAAAGTGCTGCCTTTCCCCGGTTCACTCTCTACCCCGATATCGCCGCCGTGGCCGCGGACGATTTCTCGGGCGATGTATAAACCCAATCCGGTTCCTCTAGGTTCGGTGTCGGGCACGCGAAAGAACTTTTCAAAAATTCTTTCCTGATACTGCCGTGGAATTCCGGCGCCGTTGTCTACGACGGTAAAGCGCACAGCGCCATTGAGAGACTGGGCGCCGACTATCACGTTGCCGCCCTGCGGCGTATGGCGCAGCGCATTGACGATCAAATTCGAAAATACCTGGCCGATGCGCTCGTGATCCGCCGATACCCTGGCTTGCGGCAAAGCGGTCTCCGCGATCAGATTTAATCCCGCTTCAGCGGCTTCGGCGGTGTGCTTTTCGATGGCGCTCTGGACCAGGTGACTGGCTGCGGTGGGTAACGGGAATAACTCGACTCGACCCGACTCGATGCGCGACAAATCCAAGAGGTCGTCGACCATCGCCTGCAGCCGATCGCAATCCTCGCGCGCCGCATGGAGTAGGTCGGCTTGCTTGTCGGTCAGCGGTCCGGCCACCTGCTCGGTGCATAGATGCACCGCCATGCGCAGCGAGGTGAGCGGCGTGCGAAATTCGTGCGCCACCGTTGCCACCAGGTCGTTCTTCAATTCCTCGAAGCGCCGCAAGCGCGTAACGTCTTGAAGCACCACGGTTGCGCCGATCACCACGCCCTCGGTTTCGTACACCGGAGCGCCCCGTGGCAGGAAATAGCGATCGCCCATTAAAGAAGGAAGCTCAACCGCATCTTCAAAGCCTCGCGGCACGTAAGCGCCCTTGCCGCTCAGAACATGGCTGCGCACGCGCTCCAGAACGACGCGCACCGATTCCTGCACGCGCAGCATCGGTTCTTTGACGCCGGTTTCCGCGCTGATCCCCAGGAGGGTTTCGGCGGCGCGGTTTACATTCTGTAGAGCGCCGCTGATGCTGAAGATAGCCACCGGGTCGGGCAAGCTATCGATGGCGGCTTGCATGCTGAGATGCGCCTGCAGCAAGTCGCCAAGCGAGCTCTTGCGGTATTCGCCCAGGCGCGCCGCCATGGCATTGAAGTCATGGGCCAACTGCGCGACCTCATCGCTGCCGCGCACGTGCGCCCGCGTATCGAAATTGCCCTCACCGAGTTTATGGGTCGCCTGCCGGAGCGCCGCGAGGGGCTGTAGTATGCGCCGCGTCAACAGAGACGACAGAAACAACCCCAACGCCAATGCGGCGAGCGCGACAACGATAGTACTTATTCTCATGCGCTCCGCCGTCCGGCGCACCTCATCGCTTTTGCGCACCATGGCATCCTGATTGATGGCTAGGATCGCGTCCGCTGCCGTTTTTACCTGGAGAAACGCTGCCTCGAGCTCTGAGAAATAGAGCTGTCTTGCTTCTTCGCCACTGGTGGTTTTCTGCAAGCGCTCGAACTTGGCTTGATAATTTATCCACGCCGCGCGAAGTTTTTCGCTGAACTCCTTTTCGCCTGCCTCAGTGATATTTCCTTCTTGGACTTTTAACTCCGCTTCGAAGATTGTGCGATTCTTTTCAGCCTGCTCGATGCCCTTTTGCCGCTCAGCGGCGACAATAAACAGCGCAGCGCTGTCCATGCGCTCGATGGCCTCCTTCATCCGCTGGGCGGCCAGAACGCTCCGATAGTTATCTTTTAAAACTGTCTGTGAGTGCGACCCCAACCTTGCAATTACGGCGACCGAAACGACACAGACAATGGCCAGGGCGAGCCCGAGAGGAGCCTCTGCAAGCAGGATTTTTTTATAAAGGTTCATTCCTTGTTCTCCCGATCTTCCAAGGAGACGATGTGAAGATCGAAACCGGAAGCTTGCGTCACTAACTTGTATATGGGCGTTTGTCCCAACAGGCGCCGCCACCAGGGTTTGTGCGAGCGCCCGACGACGATATGGCGAACGCCGTGGGCGCGAGCGAAATCCAGCAGCGCTTCCACTGGCTTTTCCGAGCGCAGGCGCACGACTTCAGCGCCGAGATCGCGCGCCCGTTGTTCGTCTTCCAAGAGATGGCGCTGCAAGGTCGAGTCGATGCGATGGTTGGCTTCCTGTTTGGTTTCTATATGGACGACAAACCAATCGGTGTTCAGCCTGCCGGCCAAACGCGATCCCTGTCGGAGCAGCATAGCGCCGTGCGGCGGCTGGCGCGTCGGCAGACACACCATGACCCGTTCGCTCGCCGCCGCCCTGCGCGCGGCATCATTGGCGGCGCCATTGGCCGAGACCGCGCGGTCGACGCTTTCGGCGACTTCCCGAAGCGCGATTTCTCTCAGCACCGCCAACTTTTCCGGCTGAAAAAAATTCTCGAGCGCCCAAGGCACTTTATCCGGCGCATAGATCTTCCCGGCCCTTAACCGATCGATAAGATCCTCAACGGCCAAATCGATATCGACCACCTGATCTGCTCTTTTGAGAATCGAGTCAGGCACGGTTTCTCGGACGATCACTGCGGTCGCCTGTTTCACCATCTCGTTCAGGCTTTCGAGGTGCTGCACGTTGAAAGCGCAGATCACATTGATGCCGCCATCGAGCAGTTCGAGCACGTCCTGATAACGCTTTTTATTGCGGCAGAACGGCGCGTTGGTATGCGCCAATTCATCGACCACCGCGACCTGCGGCCGTCTCTTGAGAACGGCATCCAGGTCCATCTCTTCCACGATGACGCCTCTGTACTCAAGGCGCTGGCGCGGTATCACCTCGAGCCCCTCGATCAACGCCGCGGTCTCGAGCCGGTCGTGCGGCTCGATGAAAGCCAATACGACATCGACCGCGCGCTTTTTCAGGGCATGCGCCTCCTCGAGCATCTGGTAGGTCTTGCCGACGCCGGCGGCAGAACCGATGTAAACTTTGAGCCGGCCGCGCTTGGCGCGTTCGACCAGCTCGAGAAAATCCTCCGGCCGTTTGCGTGGCGCATCCATCAGAGTATTTTTTCCGCGATTAAGTCTCTCATTTGATCCGAGCCGTTGATTGCTTTTCGGAGGGGCGGAGCGGTCGGATCTTTCTCCGCCAGCGCGCCAAGGCAACGAGCGACCAGATCGCCTCAATCGCGCCAAAGGGCCAGGCGCCCTGAAGAAAGCCGTACGCCGATCCCAGCGCGCACGCCAGGGCGAAGCCCAGGACAGACCAATGACTGCGATCCTCGAGCGCATAGCAAACGAGCATTGCCGTAACCGCAAACAAACCAAAAATCGTGAGCCGGTCCATGATCGTGCAAAAAACTGCGGCTTTTAATTCATCAGCGCTCAAAGATCCAGCGGCGTCTATGTTGTTTTTTTCTCTGTAACCGGCAGCGGCGCCGGCCGGCCGAATTGCCGATCGAGCGCCAGGTTCAGCCGCAGCACGTTGACCCTGCGCTCGCCTAGTATGGCGAAAGTTCGTCCTTCAATATGCGCATCGACCGCGGCTTTGATGCGCTCGGGAGCGACAGCGCGTGCCTGCGCAACCCGCGGCAACTGCCAGAGCATCGCCTCCGGTGAAAGATGTGGATCGAGCCCGCTGGCCGAAGCGGTAACGAGTTCCGCTGGGACCTCACCTGTGGCTTGCAGGGTTTTGTTCTTTCAGCCGCGCGAGATCGTCTTTGATTCGGTCCTGCAACTTCTTCGACGTCGGGCCGAGGTTGGAGCCCGACGAAGCGGTCGAATCGTAACCTTTTTCGCCCGCCGCCGACGGTCTCGGCTGAAAATAGGCCGGATTGGCGAACCCCTGGCCGATCAATTCGGAGCCAACGACTTGCCCTTTTTCATCCGTCATAAGGCTGCCGTTGGCTCTCCAGGGGAAGAGCACCTGGGCCAACCCCGTCATTATAAATGGATAGAGGAGCCCGGTTAAAACAATCGTAACGACGGTCGCTCTAATCGCGATGATCAACGTGTTCATTTTTTCTCCTAATCATCGGCCTCAGCATCATCACAGAAGTCTGTCGTCATTCCGGCCCAGCCGCGGCGACAGCTCATACGACCCTCTCTGTTTCTCCTTCCTTAGCAAACGGGGAGATCAAGTGGGGTTCTGGATTCCCAACTGTACGGGAATGACGGAACAGACGCCCAACTCCTTTTGCACAGAACATCATATCAGCCCGACAGCTTCTAAAATCATGTCGATCAGTTTGATACCGACAAACGGCGCTACGACTCCGCCGCCGCCGTAAATCAGCAGAGAGCGCGCCAGCAACGGTCCGGCGCCGATCGGGCGATACTGCACACCGCGGAGCGCCAGCGGAATAAGCAAGATGATAATGATGGCGTTGAAGATCACCGCCGAAAGAATCGCGCTCTGCGGCGAAGCCAGATGCATGATATTTAGTGGCGCAATCTCCGGATACACGCCCATGAACATCGCCGGTATGATCGCGAAATATTTGGCCACGTCATTGGCGATTGAGAAGGTCGTCAGGACGCCACGGGTCATGAGCATCTGCTTGCCGATCTCGACGACCTCCAAAAGCTTGGTCGGGTTCGAATCCAAATCAACCATATTGCCGGCCTCTTTGGCCGCCTGAGTGCCAGTGTTCATGGCAACGCCGACGTCCGCTTGCGCCAGCGCCGGCGCGTCGTTGGTGCCATCGCCGGTCATGGCCACGAGCTTGCCTTTCGCCTGCTCATTTCTGATCAAGCGCAGCTTCGCTTCGGGGGTCGCTTCAGCGAGGAAATCATCGACACCGGCTTCGCGCGCGATCGCCGCGGCGGTGCGTGGATTGTCGCCGGTGATCATGACGGTGCGAATGCCCATGGCGCGGAAGCGATCGAAACGCTCTTTGATGCCGCCTTTGACGACGTCTTTGAGGTGAATGACGCCGAGAATCCGATTGCCGTCAGAGACCGCGAGCGGCGTGCCGCCGCTATCGCCGATCCGCTGGGTGATGGTTTCGAGTTGGGATGAGACGCTTCCTCCGAGAGCTTTGACGTGCTGGATAATCGCGTCAGCCGCGCCCTTGCGGATCAGCCGGCCATTGAGATCGCAGCCGCTCATCCGCGTTTCAGCGCTGAACGGTATAAATTTCGCGCCGAGTTGCTCGACCTTGCGAGCGCGCAGGCTGTACTGCTCTTTGGCGAGAACGACGATGGAGCGGCCTTCGGGCGTCTCGTCCGCCAAGCTCGCGAGCTGCGCCGCATCGGCCAACTCGGCCAGGCGTTCTCCGTTAAGCGTAATGAATTCCGTAGCCATACGATTACCCAGAGTAATCGTGCCGGTCTTATCCAGTAGCAATGTGTCCACGTCACCCGCCGCCTCGACAGCGCGCCCGCTCATCGCCAGAACATTTTTTCTGAGCAAGCGGTCGATGCCGGCAATACCGATGGCTGAAAGGAGTCCGCCAATCGTCGTCGGGATCAAACATACCAGCAACGCGACGATCACCGTTATCGAGACGGCGGCAACTCCCGAGTAAAGCGCCATCGGCACCAGAGTCACGCAGGCGAAGAGAAATACCAGGGTAAGGCCGGCGAGCAAAATATTCAGCGCGATTTCGTTGGGGGTTTTTTGCCGCGCCGCGCCTTCCACCAGAGCGATCATGCGATCGAGGAAAGACTCGCCGGGGCTCGCCGTAATGCGCACGACGATTCGGTCGGACAAAACTTTCGTGCCGCCGGTGACGGCCGAACGGTCGCCGCCGCTCTCGCGAATCACCGGCGCGGATTCGCCGGTGATCGCGGATTCGTCGACCGAGGCGATGCCTTGAATAACGTCACCGTCGCCAGGGATCACTTCGCCGGCTTCAACGACGACTGTATCGCCTTTGCGCAACAACGACGCGGCGACCGTCTCTTCGCGTTGGCCGTTGACGTAACCGCCGCGCGCTGGTTTCCTGGCGCATTTTCCGCAGAGTTGCGGCCTGTGCCTTACCTCGACCCTCGGCCACTGCCTCGGCGAAATTTGCGAAGATCACCGTGAACCAGAGCCAGAAAGTGACGTTGAACGTAAACCATAGCGGCTCCGAGGTTGGCGCGGGCGTAACCAGATCGCGCAGCAATATCAAAGACGTCAAGACGCTGCCGATCTCCACCACGAACATGACCGGATTTTTAATCACATGTCGCGGCGCGAGCTTGCGCAAGCTCTCGAGGATCGCCGGCCGCATGATTTCAGGATCGAAAAGTGAACGTTCCTGCAAACGACCATCTGCCATATCAGTAAACCTTTCCTGCTTGAGCCAAAAAGTGTTCAACGATAGGCCCGAGCGCGAGCGCTGGGAAAAAAGTCAATGCCCCGACGATCAGGATGACACCGACCAGTAACACGACGAACAGAGCGCCGTTGGTCGGAAAAGTACCCAGACTTTCGCCCACGGCTTTTTTTCCGACCAGCGAGCCGGCGATTGCCAACGCCGGCACAATCATCAAGAAGCGCCCCATGAGCATCGCCAAGCCCAGAGTCACGTTGTACCACGGCGTATTCGCGTTTAGGCCGGCAAAGGCCGAGCCATTGTTGCCGGTTGCGCTCGTGAACGCGTAGAGGATCTCGCTGAGACCATGGGGTCCGGCATTGTTCAATGACGAGACGCCATAAGGCACAGCAGCCGACCAGCCGGAGAAGACAAGAATGACGAGGGGAAAGATGAGAATATAAAGCATCGCAAGCTTCATCTCGCGCGCTTCGATCTTTTTGCCCAGGTATTCAGGAGTTCGCCCAACCATCAGCCCGGCGATGAAGACCGATAACAAAACCATCACCAGCATGCCGTAAAGCCCGGCGCCGACGCCGCCGAAAATGACCTCGCCGAGTTGGATGTTGAGCAGCGGCACAAGACCCCCCAAAGACGTGAAGCTATCGTGCATGGAGTTGACCGCGCCACACGACGCGGCAGTGGTAACGGCCGCGAACAGCGCCGAGCTTGCGACACCGAAACGGACGTCTTTCCCTTCCATATTTCCCAACGTTTGATCGACCGCCAAGCCTCGCATCACCGGATTGCCGCCGCCCTCAAAGTAATACGCTGCCGTCACACCCATCAAGAATAAAGCAGCCATGGCGGCAAAGATTGCCCAACCTTGCCTCTGATCACGAGCCATGCGGCCGTAAGTGTAGGTGAGCGCCGCAGGGATCGCGAAAATCAACACCATCTCGATGAAATTCGTGAACGGATTGGGACTCTCGAACGGATGCGCGCTATTGGCGTTAAAGAATCCGCCGCCGTTGGTGCCGAATTCTTTGATAGCTTCTTGCGAGGCCACCGGGCCCATGGCGAGAACTTGTTGCGCTCCTTCGAGGGTCGCCACTTCCACGTAGGATGCAAAGTTCTGAATGACGCCCTGAGAAACAAGTAACAAAGTTAGCGGCACGCAAAACGGGATCAGCACGTAGAGGTTCACGCGAATCAGGTCGACCCAGAAATTGCCGATCGTCCTTGGCGCATCGGGCTCTAATCGATACGTAAGCCCGCGCGCCAGTGCCAGGGCGATGCCGATACCGGCTGCCGCTGAAATGAAATTATGCCAGGCGAGTCCGGCCATCTGCGCCAGATAGCTCATCGTCGACTCGCCGGAGTACGATTGCCAGTTCGTGTTAGTCGTAAAACTCGCCGCCGTGTTAAATGCCAGCTCCGCCGGCAACGGCGCGAAGTTCTGCGGGTTCAATGGCAAGATGTGTTGCAGCCGCAGGATGGCATAGGTCACCAGCAAGGTTACGGCGCTGAAAACCAACATAGCAACGGTATATTGTTTCCAGGTTTGCTGCTCTCGCGGATCGGCGCCGCATAAACGGTAAAGCAAACGTTCGATGGGACCAAAAAATCTCGCCAGCGGCTGGCGGTTTCCTTCAAAGACCCGGAACATATAAACGCCCAGAGGCTTGGTTAGAAAAAAAACAACCAACGCAAAAAATAGGATCTGAATCCATCCATTAATCGTCATGATTTCTCCGCCTGAAACTCAAGTCGCGATGTCGTTTTGCAGCGCTTCGACGGACCGGATCTAAAGGAGAGCGCTGAAGCAGCTCGTCTTCGCCTAAAATCTCTCCGGCCAGAGAAGCGCATAGAGCAGATAACCCAGAAGCAGCAGCGCTACGACTATGCCAACGATATACTCCAGTCCCATGGTGGCCTCCTACAGCCGATCGCATGCGCCAACATAAGCCAATGAAAGCGCCAGGAATGCTATCGGGATGGAGACAAAGATGATGTCAAACATTTGTGCGTACCTCGCTAGAACTCTATGGCAAAAGACGGACCGAGCTACATCGGAGCGAAATCATTCGCTTTCACAACTCGTGCGTTTTCAGAAGACGTGCAATTTGCAACGCCAGGCAGCGTCTTCATTGAAATATGCAAGAGAGAAGAGTTAGCGCTTTGAGAGCGCGGGCGCCGGCCGGAATCGAGGAATTTTAAAGCGCAAGCGCGTGCCGGCTTGCGCCCGGGTCGACTTGGCTAAAGGACAAACAAGCTCAAGGCGCTGGCCCGCATATTCACGAGATTACGGCCGAGGAGAAAGTCTCTCCGGTCGTGGATCGACAAGCTCACCACCCTGAGTCAAATCGAAGGGCGGCCAATGGACCTGTACCTTGAGGAGGCCTCTTGAAATTTCGAAATTCGAATTTCGCATTCGAAATGTGATACTCATGTGTCCGCTCTCTACGAGGCTTCCGCCTCCGCCTTACACTGCGTTGAAGTGTGGCGTCGCACCGAGACGGACGAGGCGCCCTGATGGCAAGGCGCGACGACCGAAATTATCGGAGAATATTTGAGGGGAGGAGCAACGCAGCCAACGGGGATCGATCACAAGTCGAATGCAGTCAGACTTTCACCACGGGCTGCTAGGCGCGGATAGTTCGGCAGCCGATCTCGGGGAACTTCTGTTCGAGTTCGCTGAAAGTTTACCGATTGGCGATGCGATGGTAGCTGTTGCCGTCCGGGCGCCGTCAACGTCCCAGTATCTCAGAGACCAGCGCTGTGCCGAGCACGCCGCATGGATAAGCCGTCACTGTGGACTCGGTCAGATCCCACTTGGAGGTTATGACGATCTCCTACCGAGCCCATCGACGTAGAACCCCGTCTTCGCAATTGGCATCAGCGCAGGCTCCAACAGTTGAGCGCGCGGCGATTTTCGCCGCCGGGTACCCGTTAAGCGCTGATCACGCGGCAACCTTTTGCAGTCGTTGCACGATTTCAGCTTTGGGACGCACGCCGACGATCCGTTCGACCTCCTTGCCGCCTTTAAGGACCAGGAGAGTCGGAATGCTCGTCACGTTGAACCGTGCGGCAGTCGCCGGATTGTCATCGACATTTAACTTCGCCACGAGCACCTGCCCGGCCATTTCCCGAGCCAACTCTTCCAGCACTGGCGCGACCATGCGGCAAGGACTACACCAGGGCGCCCAGATGTCGAGCAGCACGGGCAGAGGCGAATGCTCTACCTCGCTGGCAAATGTCGCATCGGTGACGACCAATGGTTTGGTGTCGAGCTCCAAGGGCGTTTTGCAGCGACCGCATACAGGCTTAAGATGGCGCGCGACCTTTTCCAGAGGTACACGATTGGTCGCGCTGCAGGCGGGACAACGGATCAGTTGCGAGTCAGTCATTTCTCCTCCCGATAACGCCGAGAATCCGGCGATGCGGAATTCAAATGGCGGCGGTTCCCTTATCTCGGTTCTTATTTCTCTCTGCGGGGCCAAGTCTTCCGAGACAGATATAGCGATTATCTAGTGATCGTTGCACTGCTGTAATCAGGTTAATAGCTTTCAAAAGGAGCAACACTTGTACCAGCATTGCCACTCTGGCACCGTTGTTGCTCCCGCAGCAGTTGGGATCGCTTAGGAGATACAATGCGCTCACACAAAACCATTAAAACAACTCTCGGCGACCTGATTGTCGCCGTGACCGATCAGGTTAAGCCTCACATTCCTGACCCCACAGCGGTATATTTGGTGGTTGAGTGTATTCTGTCCGATCTCGTCGCATCCGAACGGCTTCGATTCAATCCACAGCTAGAGCGCGGTTCACGGGTTTATCACTAAAAATTCCATCTTTCAGTCGCAATGGTCAGGAAGTGAGATGCCTCGACTTAGCTGTCCCGGTGTCAGGACACCGCACTTCAGGTTTGTCCCTGGGATCGGAAATATTTGTAATTCCAGACGACCAATTCGGAGCTAAAGCAGATCTTAGGCAACTCCGGCAATACCTGCGTGGGCCATTTGACGGTGAAGCCTGTATCCAAACTAAACTCGCCAGAGAGCGCATGGATTTGGCATGAGAGTTGCGGATTGTCTAACGGCGTGAGCGGGCTGTGGATCTGGGGATTCGCCACGCCGGAACCTTACAATGTAGTGCGTTGAACCCAGCGTTCCGTTCCTAATAGGTACATTCCCCAGGGGCCTGCGCACTTACAGCCGCAATCTACGACTTCACATACGTTCCAGTTAAAATTGAGTTAGGCGCGTTTTGCAAACCTCGGAGCGCAGTGCGCCCTGCGCATGCTGCGTCGATCAGTTCCAAATTTCCAATAGGAGGAATTTATGGCAAAGGCTGTAGGCATAGATCTGGGCACCACTAATTCAGTGGTCGCCGTCATGGAAGGCGGTCAGCCCGTCGTGATTACCAACAGCGAGGGCAGCCGCGTCACGCCCTCGGTCGTCGGCTTCACTAAAGCCGGCGAGCGATTGGTCGGGCAAATAGCGAAACGCCAGTCCGTGCTGAATCCGGAAAACACCATTTACTCGGCCAAGCGCTTTATCGGACGGCGCTATTCTGAAGTGCAGTCGGAGTTAAAGAACGTGACTTACAAAGTCATGGCGGGCCCGAACGACGCCGTGCGCTTTGAGATCGCGGGCAAGCTCTATGCGCCCGAAGAAATTTCCGCGCTGGTGCTGCGCAAGCTCGCCGACGATGCGGCAAAATACCTGGGTGAAAAGGTCAACGATGCGGTCGTGACGGTGCCGGCGTATTTCAACGACGCGCAACGCCAGGCTACCAAGGACGCCGGTAAAATCGCCGGCCTCAATGTGCTGCGCATCATCAACGAGCCCACCGCGGCTGCGCTGGCGTATGGCCTGGACAAGAAAAAGAACGAGACGATTCTAGTGTTTGATCTGGGCGGCGGTACGTTTGACGTCTCGATCCTCGACGTCGGCGACGGCGTCTTTGAAGTGCGCGCGACTTCGGGCGATACCCATCTCGGCGGCGACGACTTCGACAAGCGTATCGTCGACTGGGTCGCGGAGGAATTCAAGCGCGATCAGATAATTGACTTGAGAAAAGATCGCCAGGCTTTGCAGCGCCTCATCGAAGCCGCGGAAAAGGCGAAGATCGAACTATCCAGCGCGGTGGAGACCACGATCAGCCTGCCGTTTGTCACCGCCGATGCCTCCGGCCCCAAGCACCTCGAAATGAAACTGACGCGCGCCAAGTTTGAACAGCTCACGGCGGATCTGATAGAGCGCTGCGTCGCTCCGGTGAAACAGTCTCTTACGGATGCCAAGATCAGCGAGCGCGACATCGACGAGGTGATCCTGGTCGGCGGCGCCACTCGGATGCCGGCGGTGCAAGCTCTTGTGCGCCGTCTAACCGGTGGCAAAGAACCCAACCAGTCGGTCAATCCCGACGAGGTCGTTGCCATAGGCGCGGCGATCCAGGCCGGGGTGCTCGCCGGCGAGGTGAAAAACGTCGTGCTGCTCGATGTAACTCCGCTCTCTCTCGGCGTCGAGACTCTGGGCGGCGTATCGACCAAGCTGATTGAGCGCAACACCACGGTGCCGGTGCGCAAGTCGGAAACATTCTCGACTGCCGAGGACAACCAATCGGCGGTCGACATTCACGTATTGCAAGGCGAGCGCGAGCTGGCGCGCGATAACCGCACCCTCGGCAATTTTCGCCTCGAGGGGATCCGGCCGGCGCCGCGTGGCCAAGCGCAGATCGAAGTGGCCTATGACATCGATGCCAACGGCATCTTGACCGTCACCGCCAAAGACAAGCAGAGCGGCAAGGAGCAGAAGATCACCATCAGCGGCTCGACCCAGCTTTCAAAAGATGAGATCGATCGCATGGTCAGCGATGCCGAGGCGAACTCTCAAGAAGACCGCAAGCGTCGGGAAGAAGTGGAGGCGCGCAATGGCGCCGACTCAGTCGCCTATCAGGTAGAGCGCCAGGTGCAAGAGCTTGGCTCGCGCGTGCCGCTTAACGAGAAAGCGCGCGCCGAGCAGTTGATCGCCGAGACCCGTGAGTTGGTGAAGAATAATTCGTCCGATGTGGCTGAGCTGCGCCGGCTCGCCAATGATCTGCAGCAGCTCGCTCACGGTTTGGCTTCGGGAAATCAGAATCCGGAGAGCGCAGCGGCAGGACAGCCTCCCGGCTCCGGCGGGGCGCAGCCGGGCAGCCGCCGTGGAGGCGACGACGATGTCATTGATGCAGAGTTTAAACAGACGTAAAAGGATGGAGTGCCGGACACTGGAGTAATGAGTTCCGGGCGCGCCAATCCATCACTCCAGTACTGCAGCACTCCGACGGGTTAACAATGGAAGCAACAACAAACCAATCAGCCGGCTCAAGCGACGCAACCGCCGAAGTCGAGCGTCTCAAGGAAGAAGTGCGGCGCGAGCACGACATGTATCTACGCGCCCTGGCGGATCATGATAACTACCGGCGTCGCGTTGAGCGCGAGCGGGCGAGCGCGGAGCGCGGCGGCAAGCGCGAGGTTATTCTATCTTTGCTGGACGTGATCGACGGCTTCGATCGAGCGCTGCAACACCTGAGCGACGCGCCTTCGTCGGTGGTCGAGGGCCTCGAAGCGCTGCAACGAAACTTGCTCGGCGTGCTGGCGGCTCAGGGTGTCACGCCGCTCAAAAGCGTCGGCGCGGCGTTCAACCCGGAATTGCACGAGGCCATCGGCACGGTGGCAAGCGCTGAGATCGCATCAGACATGGTCGCCGAGGAGCTGCAGCGCGGTTATCTTTGGGGCGATGATTTGCTCAGACCCGCCCGCGTGCGCGTCGCCCAATAACGGCGCAAAGCGCAGAGCGCAAAAAAATTGCAGTATACTTTGGCTTCGCTCTGTGCTCTTAATTCCCAACGCTTTGCGCTTTCCGCCAGCAGCCAGTGGTGAAAGTCTGGCGACTCCGGCAGTTTACTCGGCGGCTAATCCAGGCTAGAAACATCCAAGCATGGCGGTTCAGTTTAGAGACTACTACGATGTCCTCGGGGTTGCCAAAAGCGCTAGCGGCGATGATATCAAGAAAGCTTATCGCAAGCTGGCGCGCAAGTATCATCCGGATGTAAACCCCGGCGATAAATCCGCTGAGGAGAAATTCAAAGAGCTTAACGAAGCTTACGAAGTTTTATCCGACGCCGGCAAGCGCAAGCGCTACGACGCGCTTGGGCCCGACTGGAAAGCCGGGGAAGACTTCCGGCCGCCGCCAAATTGGCAAGAGGGCGCGGCGGGCGGCGGGCAAGCGCAATACGGCGACTTCGGCGATATTTTCGGAGCTGGCGGCACCCAGGGTGGGGCCGGGTTCAGCGATTTTTTTGAGGCTCTGTTTGGCGCGCGCCGCGGCGCTCAATCCGGCGCTCGCGCCGGCGCGGGTTTTTCTATGCGCGGCCAGGATATCGAAGCGGATATCCCGCTGGCTTTGGAGGAGGCGCATCGCGGCACCAAGCGGACCATCAATCTTCAGGTGACTGAACCGTGCCCCGACTGTCGTGGCAGCGGGTCGAAAGACGCTAAGAATCCATGCCCCACTTGCCGCGGCGCCGGCGCGGTGCGCCGTCCCAGATCGCTCGAGGTGACCATCCCCGCCGCGGTGCGCGAGGGCTCGGTCATCAGGCTCGCCGGGCAGGGTGAACCGGGCGCCAACGGTGCGCCTGCCGGGGACCTTTTCCTGCGCGTGCGCACTGAGGCTCATCAATTATTCAACGTGATCGGTGAAAATGACATCGAGATGGAATTACCGGTCGCTCCCTGGGAAGCCGCATTAGGGGTGAGTTTGCCGGTGCCGACGCTCGATGGACCGGTCGAGATGAAAATTCCACCTGGAGCCCAGGGGGGCCAAAGGCTACGGCTACGCGGCCAGGGTTTGAACCGACGAGATGGCGGACGCGGCGATGAGTATGTGAGGCTCAAGATTGTTAATCCGCCCCAGCTCGGACCGCGGGAAAAGGAGCTCTACGCTGACCTCGCTGCCGGATCGCGCTTTAATCCCAGGGAGTTGATGCCGGGAGGATAATGATGGCTACGCGGCAATACGCAATTGTCCTGTGCCGGCAGGAACAGCGCCAGTTAACCCTGGAAGCTCTGGCTGAGCGCGCTGGCATGCATCCCGCGCTGGTCGCACGCTTTGTTGAGTGCGGCCTTATCGAGCCGGTCGGCTGGGAGGGCGAGACCTCGATCTTCGATGATTCTGCGGTGACGCGACTGCGCCTGGCCGGAAGGCTCCGCCAATCGCTCAGCATAAACGTCGCCGGTATCGGGGTTATTCTAGATCTGTTGGATCGATTCTGTGCGCTGCAGCGCGAGAACGAAATGCTGCGCAGCCGGCTCCGAAAATAGTTTTGAGTTTCTGGTTTTGACTTTCTAGTTTGTCGATGGCTTGAGCGGTAGGCGCATGAGCATAGCGCCAAGCGCCTGGAGCCGGAGTGCGAATGCTTGGCGCTTTGCGACCGAGCGCCGCGGGTTAGACCGAGAACAAACTCAAGGAGAGGGACAGTGGACATAAACCGTTTTACGCAAAAAGCCCAGGAAGCGATTGGCGCCGCGCAAACCAAAGCCGTTCGCTACGGCCATCAACAGGTGGACGTCGAGCATTTGCTGGCAACGTTGTTGGAGCAGGAGAACGGCCTGGCAACTTCGATACTGAGTAAGAGCGCGATCAACGTTGAGGCTCTCAAGCGCCGGCTCGAACAGGAACTCGAGCGCATGCCACGTGTCTCGGGCGGCGGCGCGGCGGATCAGGTTTACATCACCGGCCGGTTCAATCGCCTGCTCGGCCAGGCCGAAGAAGAAGCGAAAAAAATCAAGGACGAGTACATCTCCATCGAGCATGTGTTGTTGGCGATGACTGACGACGGCGGTACGGCTGGACGCATTTTAAAAGAATTTGGCATCAGCCGCGAGAAATTGTCTGGAGCGCTGAAAGACATCCGCGGCAACCAACGCGTCACCTCGCAGAATCCCGAGGCGACCTATGAAGCGCTCGGCAAGTACGGCCGGGACTTCACCCAGCTCGCGGCGCAAGGCAAGTTGGACCCGGTGATCGGCCGCGACGAGGAGATTCGCCGCGTTGTCCAGGTGCTCTCCAGGCGCACTAAGAACAATCCCGTATTGATCGGTGATCCAGGGGTAGGAAAGAGCGCCATCGTTGAGGGTCTCGCCCAGCGCATTTTGAGCGGCGACGTGCCCGAGAGCCTCAAGAACAAAAAGCTGATCTCCCTCGATATGGGCGCGCTTATCGCCGGCGCAAAGTACCGCGGCGAGTTCGAAGAGCGGCTCAAAGCCGTGCTGAAAGAAGTTCAAGAATCGCAGGGCGAAATCATTCTCTTCATCGACGAGCTCCACACCGTGGTCGGCGCCGGCGCGGCAGAGGGTTCCATGGACGCCTCTAATCTGCTCAAGCCGTTGTTGGCGCGCGGCGAGTTGCGCTGTGTCGGCGCGACAACCTTAGACGAATACCGCAAACACGTCGAAAAGGACCGGGCGCTGGAGCGCCGCTTTCAGCCGGTGTTCGTCGATGAACCCAGTGTCGAAGATACTGTTTCGATCCTGCGCGGCCTGCGCGAGCGTTATGAAGTCCATCACGGCGTGCGCATCAAAGATGCCGCTCTGGTGAGCGCTGCGGTGCTGTCGCAGCGCTACATCAGCGACCGGTTCTTGCCCGACAAAGCCATCGACCTTGTCGATGAGGCGGCCGCCAAGCTGCGCACCGAGATCGAATCGATGCCGACCGAGCTCGACGAGGTCTCGCGCCGCGTCATGCAACTGGAGATCGAACGCGAGGCGCTGCGTAAAGAAAGCGATGCGGCGTCGCGCGACCGGCTTGCCAAGCTCGAGAGAGAGCTTGGCGACTTTAAAGCACAGCAGCAGGAGCTGCAGGCGCGTTGGCAGGCAGAAAAACAGAGTATCGCGCACCTGCGCAGCCGCAAAGAGGAGATCGAAAAAGTCAAAGTGGCGATTGAGCAAGCCCAGCGCGAGTATGATCTGAATCGCGCCGCGGAGCTTAAGTACGCCAAGCTGGCGCAGCTCGAGGGGCAATTGGCCGAAGACGAGAAGCGCATCCGGGAACAGGGCGGCATGCGCTTGCTTAAAGAGGAAGTCGACGAGGATGACATCGCGGCGGTGGTCTCGCGCTGGACCGGCGTGCCGGTCGCGCGGCTGCTCGAAGGAGAGAAAGAAAAACTACTGCGCCTCGCCGAGCACTTGCACAAGCGGGTCGTCGGCCAAAATGAAGCCGTGGACGCCGTCGCCGATGCGGTGATTCGCGCGCGCTCCGGTCTCAAAGATCCCAATCGGCCGATCGGCTCGTTTATTTTTCTCGGCCCCACGGGAGTTGGAAAAACCGAGCTCGGGCGGGCGCTCGCCGAGTTCATGTTTGATGATGAGAAGAGCATGATCCGCGTCGATATGTCGGAATATCAGGAGCGCCATACGGTGGCGCGGCTGATCGGCGCTCCGCCGGGTTACGTCGGCTATGATGAAGGCGGCCAGCTTACCGAAGCCGTGCGGCGGCGGCCGTACTCGGTCATTTTATTCGACGAGATCGAGAAGGCGCACGGCGATGTTTTTAATATCTTGTTGCAGATACTTGACGATGGCCGGCTCACCGACGGCCATGGCCGCACCGTCGATTTCAAGAACACCGCCGTGATCATGACCTCCAACGTCGGCAGCCATCTGATCCTCGGCTATCGCGGCGGCGATGACATCGACTCTTATGAGCAGATGAAAAAAGAGGTGCTCGACGTGCTGCGCCAGCAGTTCCGGCCCGAGTTTCTCAATCGCATCGATGAGGTCGTCGTGTTTCACAGCCTGTCGCGCGAGCACCTGGAGGAGATCGTCAATATCCAGCTCGAGCGGCTGCGAGAACGTCTTGGCGAGCGCCACATTATCCTCGAGCTTAGCGTGCGGGCAAAAGAGCATTTGGCCCTGGTCGGATACGATCCGAGCTACGGCGCCAGGCCGCTCAAACGAGTGATCCAGAGGGAATTAGAGACCCCTTTAGGCCGGTTGTTGCTAAAAGGCGAGGTCAAGGATGGCCAGACGGTGACCGTTGACCTCGACCGCGCGGGTGGCGCGTTGCAATTCACTTCCAGCGAGGGCAGCGCTGCTCGAGGCGAAGGCGAGCCACGGGCGCGGGCTTCCGCGGCTTGAAAGCTCCGAGCAACACTGTTTGTCGTCCGAAGCGGGCGCGAGATGAATACGGTGGAGGTAAGCTGAGGACTGCCATGAGCTATGGCGCCGATGTCCAGTCAAAGATAATCCTGAAGCCGTGCCGCCGCGACCCACCGGCCGCCTCGATCAAGATCTACACGGCCGGCGCTCGGGCACTCGACTTAGCGCTACTAAGCCAGCCGGACCCTTTCGCACAGCCGAGATGCCGGGTGATCAAAAGCGAGAGGAAGATCAAAGTGGGCTTCATGCCTATGTCAGTCGGCGGCAATACTAGAAACGTTTACATCAAGCAGCACAACGCCCTGACGTTCCGCCATCGCCTGGCTGCTCTCTTTCTTCCTTCCGCCGCAATGCGTTCGCTGGCAGGCGCGCTTACCTTGCTACAGGAGGGGTATCATACGGCAGAGCCGGTGGCCGCAGTGGAGTTTCGCCGGTCGGGCGTGCTGCTGAAGAGCCTGTACTTTTCAGAGGAAGTACGCCAGGCAAAAACGGTAGACGCTTTCTGGCGCGAAAACCTCGCGCAATTAAGCGGTGCCGACGGTTATCGTAGACGGCGGAAGTTTTTACTCGCGCTGGCGCGCTTGCTGGCTTCTTTGCATAGAAGGCAAATCTACCACAATGACCTCAAGGCTTCGAATATTCTTATTCGCCGGGAGCAAGCGCCGGCGGCGGAGCTGTTTAGCCTGATCGACCTGCAAGGGATCAAGCGCTGCTATTATGTCAGCAAGCGCCGCAGGATCAAAAACTTGGCCCAGCTCGGGCGGACCCTGGGACAATTGCTGAGCCGTTCCGAAAAGTTGTTTTTTCTAAAAGCCTACGGTGGGTTTCCCTTGGCCAGGCGGCTCGGTACGCGAGCTCTTACGCGCGCGATTTTGGCGGAAGTCGAATGGCAGAGAGTCCGAGAAAATCAGCACGCGCGCGAAGCGCAGAGCGCGTAGCGCCAGGCGCGCAGGCTGCTCAAAAAGGCCCAGAGGCAAGGCAAGGCGGGCGAGGGCGCATAGAGCAAGGCGCACAGCGCATGGCGTAGAGAATCACTCCCCTCCAGTCTTCCGTCCCTGGTCTATCGAGAACGCTTTGCGCTTGGCGCTTTGCCAGTCTGTACGTTGACGCGAAATCGTTCGACGCATCGTCAACAGGCACTAGGCATTAGGCAACAGCAAAAATTTCAATCCCCTTCCTGAATAACTCCAAACGCAAAAAGCGGCGTCGGTGCGTATCGGCCAGCAGGCTGCTCAAAAAGGCCTAGAGGCGAGGCGCGCGAAGAACGATGAGCGGAGGCGTACTCCTGTACGTTGACGCAAAATCGATCGAGCGCAACGAAGCCTATGGGTCTTTTTCAGCAGCCTGCTACTGCGCGAGCTGGTCCAAGATAATATCAACGCCTTGCGAGCCGACGTCGACGGGATTTTTCCTATAAATGCCGAGCAGATTTCCCGCTTCACGGGTCATCGCGTTGCCGTCCTTATCAAGGCGCGCGCTGACGTTGATTTTTCCAGTGAACGGCGTGCCCTGCATCATGACGTTTTCCTGGCCGAGAGAATAGGCGAGAGGAAAAATTGGTTTGTCGATCTTCTTGACGGCGAGGGGCGCGCCGGGCGCGCCGCCGGCAGCCCGTGCGATGACAAATAGCGCGGCGTTCGGGTCAAGTTTGGCTTTTAACTTTTCATCCAGAGTGATTTTGCCGCGGATGCTGGCGGCCGCCGCCGCGGCCGGAGGATTTGGCGCGCCCGGCGCCGCAATACCGGCACCGGGAATTTCCGCCAGTACCTTGGCGACTTCGTTGCGTTCAGTGCCGGGCGGCATCATGTTTAGAAGCTTGGCAAATGTTTCTCTGGCGCCGGCGTAATCCTTTTTATTTTGATAAAGCGCCATGCCTTTGCCCCATAACGCCATCGGAAAGTTCGGCTGAATTGCCAGAGCTTTTTCAAATGCCATCAAAGCCCCATCACCATGGCCGGCCTGCACTAAAATAAAGCCCATGTAGGAATGCGCCTCAGGCTGATTCGGCTCCTGCGCCAGCACTTGTTTGAAATGCTCGATGGCTTTGGCGAAGTCTTGTTGGGCGAACGCTTGCTTTCCTTGTTGCAGCAGGGCCGCGGTCGCAGCGCCGCTCGTGCCGGTCATGAAATCGCCAGTGATTGTATCCTCTGCCGATAGGCGGGGGCGCAACGATTGCGTCAGCAGAACTCCCAGAGCGAGTCCGAACAGCAAGAGAAAACAGGCGCCGGCGGCGAGCTGCCAGCGGCGAACGCCGCGGCGCTCCTGCTGGGTTTTTTTCGCCGGCGCGCCGGCGGATCTCCCGGTTTTGACGGCTTTCGCCATCGCCTGAGCCGGCAAGGCGGCGAGTTTTTCAATCACCTCAAGAGCCTTCGCTTGAGTTTCGTTTCGGAGAGAGCTGAAATCGCTTTCAGAATGCTTGCCGGACTGATAGTCGAACTCAAGCTCGCGCAACTCGGCGCGTAACCGCGCTCGCTCGCGCAAGAGCTCGGCGCGCGGGCTCAAATCTTCGCTCGCGGGTCGCTCGACATCCTCCAACATTATTTCGCTCGACAGCTGATCGGGAGCGCTGGAGGCCTGGGGGAGCGACGCTTGGGTGTTTTTCTTCTTGACCCAGCGGCGGATAAACCACAGGCCGATGATCACGCCGGCGCCGAGCGCAAGGTAAGGCAGGACCCAGAGGAGCAGGCTGACGCCGCTGGTTTTCGGTTTCAGCAAGACCCATTCGCCGTATTTCGATACAAAAAAGTTTCTAACCTGCTCGGCTGTCTGGCCGGCCTCGAGTTGCTGGCGCACGATGGCGCGCATCTGCTGCGCCATTTCCGAAGGAGAATCGGCGACCGACAGATTCTGGCAGACGACGCAGCGCAGCTCCGCGGCTAGGGCGCGGGTCTGCTCTTCCAAGGCCGCGGTATCGGCGCCGTAAACGGGAACGGAGGTGGCGCTGATCAAGAGCAGCAATAGAGCCATCGCAGCGAGGAGAGCCCTCACCTCTGTCCTCGACCCCCTCTTTGTCTCCCGCTTTGCTAAGGGGAAGATTATGGAGGAGAAGACAAGACGGATGGCAGCCGTATTCTTTGATATCACCACAAATAACCCAGCGCGACAAAGCCGCAACCGAACTAGAAAAAGACCTTTCACCACGAAAGTCGCGAAGAGCACGAAATAAATTTCGAAATTCGAATTTTGAAATTTCTTTGCGTCCCTTGGGTTCTTTTGCGGTTAACTCTCCTGGCGCCTCAACGCACTTGTTGAAATTCGCCCTTGCCTTCTTGAGCCGTGACAACGCCGGCCAGAGCCTCAGCCAGTTTGCTTTGCACGAGCGCGGCGCGAATGCCGCCGGTATGCTTATAGGTAATGCGCCCCTGAGGATCGATAAAAAAACTCTCGGGTATGCCCCATACGCCATAGTCAACGGCGACCTTACCGCTTTCATCGCGCCCGTTAGGGTAACTGACGTTGAATTCCTTTAAGAAGGCGCGCGCGTTTTCGTCGGTGTCTTGCAGCGCTACGCCGATATAGACGACCTGGTCGTTCTTAACCTTGCGCCACGCGGCCTCGAGGTCGTGAGCCTCGGCGCGGCAGGGTAAGCACCAGGAAGCCCAGAAATTAAGAAACACCGCCTGGCCTCGCAAATTTTCCAAAGCAAGCGTCGAGCCGTCGAATAATTTAATCGTAAACGGAGCCGCCGGTTTGGCGATAAGCGGCGAGTGGATGTAACGCGCCTCGCGCTTAAAGCCGTAAGCAAAAAGCGCCAGTAGCGGCGCGATGATCAAGCCGGTTATGATTACGCGGCGCCAGCGCATTTGTCCTCGCTCGGCTCGGAATAGCAAATCTCAAATTCCAGATTACAGAGTTTAGTGATCAAGTTTAAGATTCCATCTCAAACGTCTCGTTCGGCCGGCTTTGTCATCGGCAAGATACAGATCATAGTTCCGATGGCGATGATAAAACCGCCGATCCACATCCATACCACTAGCGGGCGCACCAGAACTTTGACGGTGGCTTGGTTGCGATCGACTTCACTGAAGCCGGACAGAATCAGATAAATATCTTCTCCCAGACTGCTCAGGTGGGTTGCCCGGCCGATCGGCGACTGCTGGTTAGGGAAGAATTTAAGCGCCGGTTGGAGCAATCCTTCGTCCTGCCCGCGATGAAACACCCGAAAGCTTCCCTCGACGCGCACGTGCGTCGGTTGCTGCGTGCCGCTGAGCCCTTCGAATTGAACGCGATAATCACCCACGCTGAGACTCTGATTTAGTTCAAGGGTGGCTTCACGCTCGCGGCTATAGGTCATCGAACCGGCGATGCCCAACATGATCAAAACCACGCCGAGGTGCACGACCAGGCCGCCGTAGCGCCGTTGATTGCGCCGCATCAACGTCGCCAGTCCGCGCAGCATGCCCTCGCCGGCGATGCGCCGCCGCGCGCTGAGAGCCAGCGCGGTATCATAGATAATCGTGAAGGCGACAAAGCCAAGCAAGGTAAAACCGAGCAGCGGCAGGAATTGGTCGATACGCCAGATCAGCAAGCCGAGGGCGAGCGCCAAGGAAGCGACCGCCGGCCACAGGAAATTGCGTTTGATATTATCCCAACTGGCGCGGCGCCAGGCGATCATCGGCCCCACCGCCATGAGAAAAACCAGGAATAGGAAAATCGGGATGGTCACGGAATTGAAGTAAGGCGCGCCGACGCTAACTTGAACCCCGGCGACGGCTTCGGATATCAACGGAAAGATGGTGCCGAGAAAAATCGTGAAGAGCGCCGACACGAGAACAATATTGTTGAGTACGAAAGCCGACTCGCGGCTCACCATGGAATCGAGCTCCGGCTGTCCTTTCAGGAGATCCGCGCGGTAAGCCAGCAAGCCGAAGGAGCCGAGCAAGACGAACGCGAGGAAGCCCAGGAAAACGGTGCCGACGGGGCCGGAGGAAAAGGCGTGGATCGAGGACAGGATCCCCGAGCGCGTGAGAAAAGTACCGAAGATGGTCAGGCTGAAAGCAATGATGATCAGCGAGAGGTTCCACACCTTGAGCATGCGCCGGCGCTCTTGCACCTGGACCGAATGCAAAAATGCCGTGGCCGGCAGCCAGGGCATGAAGGCGGCGTTTTCCACCGGATCCCAGGCCCAGTACCCGCCCCAGCCGAGCACGTGATATGACCACCAGGCGCCCACCAGGTTTCCCGCGGTTAAAAAAAACCAGGCGGTTATCGTCCAGCGCCGGGTAGTGACGATCCAGGCTTCATCGACCTTGCCGATAATCAGCGCCGCCATGGCGAAAGCGAACGGGACGGTGAGACCGACAAAGCCGGTGTAGAGGAGCGGCGGGTGGGTCATCATGTTGGCGTCTTCGAGCAGCGGATTGAGCCCGCGGCCGTTGGCCGGCACGGGAAGGAGAGTTTCAAAAGGATTGGAGACAAAGCCGATGACGATCAGAAAAAACGTCGAGACGATGGAAAAAATCATCAACACCCAGGGCATGAGCTCGCGGTGGCGCCGGCGATAGACCCAGGCGACGATGGCTGAGAAAATGATCAAAATCCATTCCCACAGGAGTAACGAGCCTTCGAGCGCGCCCCAGAGTCCGGTGACCCGGTAGTAAATTGGCGTTGCTCTGGTGGTATTGGAAGCGACATAGCGGAGTGAAAAATCGGTTGTAACCAGGGCGAAAATCAACGCGGACGCGGCCAATGTCACCAAGACAAATTGACCGAGAATCGCCGCGCGCGCTGCGGCGAAATAGCGCTCCTGCCCTAGCCGGGCGCTCAAGATCGGACTGATAATGCCCCAGAGTGCGCACAGCAACGCTAAAATAATACTGCTATGGCCGACTGTAGCTGTCATTTTTTCGCTGAGTCTTGGGCGGGAACGAAGCTTTTCGGATAGCCTTCTTTGCCGTCTTCGTGCGGGCTGTATTCCTCGGCATGCTTGGCCATGATCGTCGTCGCTTGGAAAACGCCGTCGGCGCCGATGCGCCCCTCGACCACCGCGCCTTTTCCCTCGGTAAAAAGATCGGGAGGAATGCCCTTAAAAAAGACTGGAATCGCCGCGGTGCCGTCGCTCAGGTCGAAGCGATAGGTGAGATTTTTTACATCCGTCTGGAGCGAGCCTTTGACCACCATGCCGCCCATGCGCAAGAACTTGTCGCGCGCGCTCGGCTCTTCGGCTTTGAGCTCTGAAGGCATCTTGAAATAGACCATCGCCTCTTGCATGCCGCCGTACATGATGTAGGACAACGCGCCGACGATGATCAGGCCGCCGATCAGGAAGCGCTTACGCTTTTGCATGTTGTTATCCCCATGATTCAAGAAATCAACGACCGAAGACCGCAGACCGGCCGGTCGTGTGTCTTCGGTCTCCGGTCATTCAGTCATCGGTCTCCCTCGCTTAGACGCTCGAGCTCGTCTGCCGCCGCCCGGTAGCGCCTTTTCAACAGCACCGTATAGAGCAAAATCGCGCTCCAGACGATGCCATACGCCAAGATGGTGTAACCCCACATGGTCATCGCTTAGTTTAACTCCATGCGCCGGGCTTTGATCTGCTGGCGCATCTCACCAAGCCGCAGGCGAACCGATAGCAAGTAAAAATAGAGCAGCAGAAAGGCGCTGAAATTTATCGCCAGCGCGGCCAATAGTTCCGGGTGGATGTTTTCCCAGGGCAATTTATCGGGGCGCAGTATCGACGGCGGCTGGTGCAAGGTGCGCCACCAATAGACCGACATATGAATCAGCGGAATATCGAGAAAGCCGATGATGCCCAGAATCGCCGCCGCCGAGGCAGCCCTGGATTCATCGTCGATGAGCGCGCGTAGCATCAGATAGCCGATGAATATTAATAACAAGATCGCCGTAAGCGTCAAGCGCGCGTCCCAGGTCCACCACACTCCCCAGGTCGGGCGCCCCCAGATAGAGCCTTCGATAATCGTAAGGGCGGTAAAAAGCACGCCGATCTCGGCGGCGCCGTGAGCCAGGTTGTCATCGCGCGGCTCCCTTTTCCATAAATAGAGGCAGCTACCGACGAACACCAGAAAAAAGGACAGATAGGCGACCAAAATGCTCGGGATGTGCAAATACATGATGCGCTGCGAGTCGCCCTGAAGAGCGTCCGGGGGCGCTTTGATCAAGCCCCAGTAGAGCCCGGCGACGATAAACACCAGGGCGCTGGTTCCGAGAATTCCTTTTGACTTATTCCGTGTAGCCTGCGCCATTGCGACTCACCATTTTAAACATCGACGACCCAATCAAAGATCAAAATTCCGACGGTAAGAAATATCACATCAAATCCGATGAGAAGTCGCAACCAGGGTAACGCCTCGCCCAGTTCGCCGAGGCGCAGCAACGCCTCCATACAGCGGATCGTTGCGAGAATCACCGGCACCATCAGCGGAAAAAGCACCAGCGGCAGCAAAAGTTCCCGCGCCCGCGCCTTGAGCGTCAGCGCCGAGAGGATGGTGCCGAGCACGCAGAAGCCGACGGTGCCGAGAAACGCGATCAAAAATAATCGCGGCAGCGGCTGCCACGAAGGCAGATTGAACAGGATCCAGAAGAGCGGCATCACGACCAGCTCGACGAGCACCATTAAAATAACGTTAAAACATGTCTTGGCGAGAAATAGCGCGCCCCGGTCCATGGGCGACATCAAGAGCGCGTCAAGGCCGTGATTTTCGCGCTCGGCCTCGAATAGTTGCGTCAATCCCAGGGTGCCGGTGAACAGAAAAGCCAGCCACAGCAGTGCCGGGGTCAACTCGCTTACCTTCTCGGGAGAGAGATCAAAGGAAAAGTTGAACACGAACAGCAGCAGCGCGCCGAAAAAAAACATGGTCATGACGCTTTCGTGCCGGCGCCATTCCAAAGTCAGATCTTTGACCAGCAGGAGCCATGTGTGGCGCAGCAAGGTCATGGGCGCTCGCCCGGCATAAACGCGCCGAAGGCGCGGTTGAAGCTGTCCCAGGGTTGGCGCCGCGGTTCATCAAAAATAATGTTGCCGTGTTCGAGTATCAGGGCGCGGCTGCAAAGGTCGAGGACTCGGGCGACGTGGTGCGATGCGACCACGACAACGCAGCCTGCCTCGGATTGCGCTATGAGAAAAGCTTCCAGCAGATCGATACCGCCGCCGTCGAGGACGCCATAGGGTTCGTCGAGCAGCAGCATGCGCGGCCGGAGCAGTTGCCATTTGCCCAGAGACAGTCGAAACTTCATACCGCTTGACAAGCTGCCGGCGAATTCGTCGGCCCAACGGGCGAGCCCGACGGTCTCTAAGGTTTCATCGATGGCGCGCTGAAGGTGGGGAAGATCGCGCTCTTTACCGTAAAGCGAGGTGAAGAACTTGAGGTTTTCCCGCGCCGTGAGACCATCGTAAAGATGCTCGCCGGGCGCAAGCAATCCGATCTCGGCGCGCTTGGCGGTTGCCTGGCGCTTAAGCGCCACCTCGTCCAAGCGAATCTCGCCGCGGGTCGGGTGAATCAGGCCGGCAAGCAATTTCAACAAGGTCGTCTTGCCGGCGCCATTGGGGCCGAGCAGCGCAATCCTTTCGCCGCCGGCAATCTGGAGCTCCAGGCCCTTCAGCGCCCAAAAGTAACCGTAAGCTTTGGCAAGTCGGTGAACCGTTACGCGCAATGGCGAGTCCTGAGTGGTCGGTGGTTTTCACAACGACGGAAATGAGTCCAAGAAACTATAGTGACCGGCGATCAAGGATTCAAGCAGTAACACCAGCCAAAAACACGCGGGGTTGACAATTATCGCATGCTACCCCATTTAACTACCAGGCTGTTGAAACACCCCATATGCTTCGTTGCGCTCAAATCGCCTCGCTGCAACGTACTGCAAGGACGCCTCCGCTCGTCGATTTCGCGCGCCTCGCCTCTGGGTCTTTTTGAGCAGCCTGCAAAGAGCTTTTCAGCAACCTGCTGGCTAAGCTGCTTTTACGAGACAGCGCGCGATCTACTTGTTTCAAGGAGGAAACGATGAACCCGGTTGTTACGGTCACGGGATTTTGGGATGCCTTTACCACCAAAATCGCGGTGTTCTTACCCAATTTACTATTCGCGATCGCAATCATTTTCCTGGGTTGGGTGGTGTGCAACATCATCAAGCGCATCGTGGTGCGCCTGCTCAAGCTCATGCACTTTGATTCTTTGGCAGAGCGCGCCGGCATTACCAAGGTGCTCGACCGCGGCGGCATCAAGCAAACTCCCTCTGAGCTGGTCGGACTTTTGGCTTTCTGGTTTCTTTTTTTGATCGCCATCGTCACCACCCTGGAGACGTTAAATCTGAGTGGCGCCACCGATACCTTGCATACGATCTATTTATACATTCCGAAAATCGTCGCGGCGCTGGTGACCCTGATTCTGGGCCTGTATTTCGCAAACTTCCTTGAAACGGTGGTGCGGACGTCCTGCGCTAATGCGGGGCTGCGCCAGGCCGATGCGATCGGCCGCTCCGCCTATTTCGGCACTGCGATTTTCGTGATCGCCGGCATTTTCGAAATCCTCGATATCGCATCGGAGATCGTCATCTGGGCCTTCATTTTAGTGTTTGGCGCGGTGTGTTTGGCTCTGGCATTGGCCTTTGGCTTAGGCGGACGCGATGTCGCCGGACGCTATCTGGAAAAGTGGCTGGAAGAAAAGCACGAGGAGTAGCGAACGTATATTTTCAAGGGCATCATCGATGCTCCGTGAAACCTTTAATCTACTGGACCTTTTGCCGCGCCTATCGCGAAATCAAGTCTAGCAGCCCGTGATGAGTGTGGCGTCGCACCGAGAGGGATCGCGTGGTTCCTACTTCTTGGCCATTGTCTGGCGGCCTTTCATGGGGCTTTCATCGAAGGTCATTTGCAGAGTTTCTATAAGCTGGTCTCCTGTTCGTTCTTATCAGTATTACTCTAAAAGCACCGCCATTTTGGAAGCAGATCGATAAAAAACGATAGAAACGTTCTCCGACTTAGCCAGACCGCCATGGACCACCACAGGAGCTATCAAAGTAACGGTTTCATCCTTTGCCGTAGCCTGCTTTCCGCCGAAGTTCTCGGGCGGCTCGTCGAAATCGGCGAGCGGGTTCACGCGCAGTGGCTGGCGGAGCAGGGCGATGAGGCGCGCCGGCTTGATCTTGTCAACAGTACCGGCCTCACCGCGAGTCGATATTTTCGTTCACCGTTCGGCGCTCAGCGGCCCATGTTCTTCGACGCGCTCGCCGACGACAGGGTGTGGCATCTTTTGACGGCAGTATTCGGAGACGATCTCTATTTCCATGGCACACAGATGTTTTTTAATCCGCTCGGAGGGCGCCGCCGGCCCTACTGGCATCGAGATATTCAGTACATGGATTGTGATGAGACCGAGCAGCAGTCGCTCCTGGGTGAGCTATGCAATATCCATCTCCGGTTTCCGTTGCGGCCGGAGCAAAGCTTCATGCTCGTTCCAGGCAGCCATGCGCGCTGGGACACTGATCGTGAGCGAAACGTTCGCCTTGAGCGCTCGGGGCATGGAAGCTCGGAGGATCTCCCGTCCGCGACGGCGTTCGATCTCTGTCCCGGCGATATACTGATCTTCTCGGCGCACATGCTGCACCGAGGGACATCCGATCGGAGCCACGGCCGGTTATCCCTCGATCTCATGCTGGGAAGACCAGATCCTCGTATCCCTGTCACTCTTGATCTGGAGGAGCTTCCCACGATCGAAGAACTAATGGCTGTGGGCAATCCGCAATGGTACGAGCGCGCACATGAACTGCTCCTCGCAGCGCGCAGTCGTCGCGATCAAACCAACCACGTTATAGCAAAGAAGGTCTTCTGATGCAGCGACGCCATCAAGAACGTGAAAGCAGCCGCGCAATTGCAAGTGTTTGTTTCCCGCCATTCGTTGTCCTAAACTCGGAAGACCCGGAAGACGTTCCAAAGCTTAAAGATCCATATTCAGCATGAACGGCAGTTGATGGAGGTGTACGTGAAAAATGTGATCAGGTTTTTGGCTATTGCTTGTATGTTGGTATTCGTGGTTTCCGGTATGGGAGCCGAGAAGAAAGCCTAGCAAGAAAAAGGGCGATTTGATTCCCGACTCTTCGACTGCGCTCCCTTAGATACGGGAAAATCATGCATCAGAGGCGAGGTTACAGTGGTAAATAGCAAAACGGGTAGGTTTACGGTGGCTACAAAAGATAAACAACTCAGCTTCGGGGTAGATTCCAAAGCGGA
Organism: uncultured delta proteobacterium; assembly: GCA_963801935.1. Taxonomy (GTDB): domain Bacteria; phylum Desulfobacterota; class Binatia; order UBA9968; family UBA9968; genus DATACQ01. Next base: position 1,299 of record CAWDHA010000009.1, on the reverse strand, counting down.
AGCCTGTTCTCGGAAAAACCAAAGTAGGAGACATTGTGGAAGTTGCCTACTCGGAAGCAAACGGAAAGCTGACGGCCACCTCGAACTCCGCCCGATCAGGCGCCGGCGGAAAAGAAGTGATTCAAAGTCTCTCGTGTTGCGAAAGCTGGGCTAACGACGGTCCGGTACCGGCGATTGCAGTATCGCGTGTGCATAAACAGAATGTCTTGCAGGATCTTCGATATAGCGGGGCGGTGCTCCTTACGACCGTGATGGCCATCAGCACGTAGACACCATCAATTGATACCGCTCGCTCGTCGGCCGGGCGCTCCTGGCTCGATTCGTCCATGGCATAAAGCCGTATAGCAGTGTCCCCATCAGCGCGCCGACGTTGACGCCGAGTTTTTCGTTGAGCATTCATAATTGCGGGAACTTTCCCAGTTCCACGGCACTCCGGCTTGGAAGACATCCATGGGATCGCTTCCACGTGTGACAGCATGCCGATGAGTTTCTCATGGTCGTGCGTGAGTTTTCTCGGCCAGCTCAAACTCGGCCATAGCCTCATGGCTCTTTAGCAAAACGCCGTGAGTCTCGGTTTCGATTTGCAGCAGAAGCAATTTAGCGCGGAGCCCAAGCGCGCAGCCGTGCGACTAATGAAAGTTTATCGGTTGGGCGGAAATCAGAGGAGCGAAATGGAAAAAGGAGTCACCATTGCCAAGGTGCCAATTTGGATGACGCTCAAGCCCGAAATGATGCAGCATCTGATTAGAGAGCACGAGAAACTCGAGCGCACCTTGACGGAAGAAGAGACTGTCACGTTGCTCCGCAGCTTGGGATTCGAAATCAGTGAGCCGAAGTTGTGAGGAACAGAGGCGTCACGCCAAGCAAAATCTCAAGCTCAGGTATATAGATCAATCATTTAGGAGAACTTTCATACGAAAATTTCTTGCCCCTGCCTGCTCCTGCTGATCGTCGGCGGCGGCGAGAAAGCGAAGGACCTATACGATACCGCGCAATTGGAAGAGAAGCAGAACAACCGCCGCACGCGACAAAACTTTTTCGGCAGATCGTAGAAGAATATCCCGACTCGTCCTACGCGAATCAGGCGAAGACTCGTTTGGCCGAGTTGGAGAAAGCGCGTTAGCGGACGCTCGCTGGATCCTTGGCCTCGCGCGGGAACCAGCCGCCGAGACGGTGGTAGGCTTTCAAATAGCTGATCTGCCCCTCGTTGGTCATAGCATTCTCCAAGACGCTGACCAAACGCACGGCGACCGTTGGCCGCGGGTCATATTGGGGTTCATCGAGCTCTCGTGCCAGCTC
>CAWDHA010000008.1:0-93752 GCA_963801935.1 uncultured delta proteobacterium | reverse complement strand
TTTGGTGTTGAAGCACGCGCTTTCTTATCCGACTCTTCGCTTGCGCCAGTTTTGCACCTCCATCTGAAATGTTAGCCGTAGAGATCTCAGCCCGCCGCTTCGCCTCTTTTCTGTGATCGTCCTGGGTGACACTACAGCAGGAGATTCGGGTCTTGCAATGCTACAGTTTTGCTACTCAACGAGCGGCTTTCATGAATGCGATCAACTCACGATAGTCCTCTTGATCCGCAGTCTTCATCGCCTCGATATAGCGCGAGCGAATTTGATCGCCTTCTGACAAGAACTGAATCTGCGGCCATTTAGGCAGGGGAAGTCGGACTGAGTAAAAGTAAATGTCAGTGATCAGTCGCGCGTGTCTGCCGTTGCCATTGGTAAATGGATGAATCCTGGTCAGTCGGTTCTGTAACCGAGCGGCGATTTCAAGCTGCGGCATCGAACTCTTCTCGGAGTTCCAATAACTGAAATCGCCGCACAACAACTTTATCTGCTCTGGAATAAGGTGAAAGTCGAAACCGATGTTTACGGGACCGGTGCGATATTTTCCGGCCCAGTCCCAGATCTCACCGAACATGTCGTAATGGACCGCGCGGATAAACTGATCGGTCAACCATACGGCGCCGGCCCTTTTTCGCCGAGCTCGATAAATGTGCTTGTTGTAGGCGCGTGAGATCGCTTCGAGCTCGGCTGCATTGCGGGCGGCTCGATCTGTCAGTTGCGTCTGCATCAGACCCGACGCATCGTCTCCCGGAGTGGCGCCAGGGATATTAGTCTTGTCACTCATCTACCGGCTGTCGCCACAGCTTTTCACGCCGATCGGTCAAGATCTCATCGGTATGTTTTTCCAAGAGTTGCTTGAATACGTCGGCTTCCGGCGCCTGATGTTCGAGAGCCATAGTGCCCATGGATTGTTTTAAGCGCTTTAAAGCGACGCTGCGCGCCCGACCTCGCAGCAGTTCTTTGATCGGCTTTCTGGGTCTGGGCTCAAGAACCAAATCGCAAGACATCGCTTCAAAGATGCGTCTAAGAGTGCTGATCTGCGGATCGGTCTTGCCGCTCTCGATGCCGGCCAAATGTGGTTGAGTTATTTTAGCGCGGCCCGCCAATTCGGCCTGGGTCATTCGCAGCGACTCACGCAGAATTCTGATCCAGTCTCCATGGGACGGCTGATGTGTCTTCGCCGCTGGTGGCGACAGGCGAGTTAACGCCATTTCCTCGACTATGTTTAAACGTCTGCGAGCCATTCCAATATCCCAATAACTATATTGAATAAGTCAGATTTAATATAAAATAGCATATTAAATAATTAATAAGCAATCTATTAAACCAGATTAGAATGTCTTATGTAGCTGAATCTCCTTGGTTTACATGCGGTGTCTCTATAGACACAGCTACGAAGAAAGATATAACGTTGTTGAACTAGCTCGACAAAGTCCCCGTTGGCTTGCTTTAGTGCACTCAGTCAACGCCGTCACTTAAACCTTCACGAGTATACAGCTCATCGAAGCCTAAATTTTATTCCCCCGGGTCGGACCAGGGCACATCTCCGAAGCTGAATTCCGAACTCGTTGCGAGGAGGAAAAACTATGGCAGAACTTAAGCAAGACCCGATGCATCCGTTAAAGCACGAGCAGTGCTACCTTTGTTTTACGACCTTCGTTGAACCCCCGCCGCCCAACGCGCCATCCCGTGAGCAAGTCCGCCGGCCGCACAAGGAGTACATGGCAAAACTCGAAAGCGAGGGGCGGCTGTTTGGCGCGGGGCTGCTCAAGAACGACAAGGATAATGAAATATCCTGTGATCTTGGTTACGGCATGTTCATCTTGCGCGCTGAGACTCGGGCGGAGGCCGAAGCGATCGCGTTCCAAGAGCCCAATACCAAAGCGGGTCTTCGAACCATGAAGGTAGTGCCGTGGCTCCGAGGCGAAGGAGATATCAATATTTCGATCAGCTTTACCAACGGTACCCCAAAGATCGATCGGCGCAGTTATCTGCTCGAAAACGGTTGACCTTCTGGCACCGACACCCGCACGATGAGGGTCACATCCACACCAGCAGCGTTCGTGATAACCACTTAACAGTTTCTTTCCCGACAGTCAGATCAGGTAATCAAGCAAACCGCGCGGAGCTGGTCAATCGTAGGATTGTTTGAAGCGTCGGTCAGTTCAATACTGGGGTAAAATCGTCTCTCAGTGAGAGACATGATCGATTCAGGACAAGAGCAGAGGTTGAAAGTCCTCTGCTCTTGTCATTCGAGTGCGTGCGCTCTGTGTTGGCTCTTTCAATGCCCTGCGCCGCGGGATAGGTATCGCAACCACTCGGCTCTCGCGAAACACCACCCTGACCCTACTGCCTGATAGTATCGTGCCATATCTTCTCGATCACCATGAGCTGCTTGCCGACATTCGCGTAGCGCTCGAGAGGCATCACCCTCTCATCGCTTTGAAATTCACTGAAGTCCTGATCAAACGCTGCATAGATCTTCCGAAGCATAGTCAGCAACTGATCGTCCACGAAGTCCATGCGCAACCTATCGCGCCATTCGGAATTGCGATCATCAGGAAGAATCAGGTTACCGGGTCGAATGGCGTATCGACCAGTTCGGTCAAACTTCACCCAAAAGTCCACGCTCATCGATGGTTCACTCTGATCTTGATGAAGATATACTCTCAGGGAACGATTCTGAACATCCCAATGCGGATACTGCACTTTGACCCACTCATCGGGCGTCCAGTCCAGGCTCGCCCGAACATGGATACCATCCGTAATGTTCGTCGGTCTATACACGGCCTCGACAGACACCTCGTTACCGCTCACTTCGGGTTGGTGCTGGGCAAGATCGACCAGGCCGATCGACTCGAGCAGCTGGATGGCGTGAGGTAGTTCCGAGAGCGGCGGAGTTGCCGAGATAGCGGCTCCGTTCTCTTTTGAGAACTCCAGCTCGACTCGCTGCAATCTGACATCAGCCAACCTCGCATGGGGTTGTCCGGCCAGGCGCTTGATCTCGCGACGGATGAGGCGTGGCAGGTCCGAATAGTGCCATTGCGAGGCGACCGCGGCCTTGACACCGTGCTTCGTCACCTCCTCGCTCAATTGATCGAACTGCTCGTGGTTTACCGTGACTGGCTTGGGCAAGATCACGTTCTTTATGCCGGCGCGCATATACAGTACGGTTTGATCGTACACGACATCCGGCCGCAAGGCGATATCTACCACATGCTTCGCTTTCGCCGCATCGTCCAGCTTGCTAAAGTATTCATGTCGCCAATCGTCAAACGTGGCGAATATCGGTACGTCTGGCCTGGTCAATCCCAACCGGCTGACACGATACTGCGGCCTCGTGAGAAGAGGGTCCACAATAGCTGCCATATCCCACAACGTGCTGTTGGTGGCATATTTCGGCCCAATGTGAAGTCTCCCGTAGCGCCCATAGCCTACGAGAGTGACGTCATGTCCGAGCGCCTCCTGGTGGGCTCTACTCGTACGATCGTAGACGTCAATACTGGCCTGCGGAGACAGAAGTTGATTCGTCTGTCTTAGACGCATCGCGACTTCGCAGAGCTGCCTGTACAAGAAATCGGGCGACGAACGGAGGATAGTGTCGAAGTCGTGACGAGCTACGACGAGCAGATCACTCGGCTCGACCGCGACGGCTGTTGCCGTCCGTCGCCCGCTTACTTCAAGGAGCGCCAGCTCACCAAACGTGTCGCCGTGGCTGAACGTGGCCAGCGTGATGTCACCATCTTCCGACGCGACAAGTACCTTGACGCTCCCGCTGACGACGACAAACATCTCATCGCCTGGGTCACCCGCCACAAACAGCGTGGCACCCTCTGGATACGTTTCCATGCGGCAGCAAGCGGCAAGACGTTGTACAGTCGCTGGTTCGAGCGCGGAGAACAGCGATGTCGCCGACAGGAGCGTGCAGATGTCCATCACATCCTCCATCGCCAGTAGGGATGCCCACTGCGTTTCGAAAGAGACTAGTGGTCGATCACGCGAGAAAGTGCAGCGCTCGTGACCGTTGCCGTAGCTGTTCAGCCGGGAGCAGCGATGACGCCGGGGGTCCCGAGGGCGCAGCGTCGCGCACAGCAACCAGGAAATGAAGCAGGCGCCGCCCCTGTTCTCGGCCAGTCGGTCCCGGGGAGAGCGCGCCGCTCTCGCTCGTCCGGGCTCTCGGTTCGGCACGGCTCCTCAATGTCCACACCTGCCTCAGCTCAGCAGACACAGAGACGTACGTCCCGAATGCGAGTCCGAGCGCGATTTGAGAATGCGCACCCTGCCATGAAGAGGAATTTTAAACGACCTTTTCTTATGACCTAGCCATATCGCACGACCGGCAGAGATGTCAATTTCTTTTCTGCTTGATGAAAAATCCGCTGTGTACCGGTCCGCTTGATCCACGGCTTCAGTCGATATTCCGGCGTAAAGCGATTAAGGCACATAGAGGCACAGCACCGATTACTGATCGCCTCCCTGCTTTGAATGTGCTTTGAAAGAACTATGTGTTGCTATGTGTTCGAATCGGTAGAATCGACGGCCTGAGACCGGCGTTTAACGCTTGAAGAGATACCAATAGCGACCGATAGTGACACATAGTCCCGCTAGGGCAAGAGGACTGAAAATCCTCGTGTCCACCAGGCAGGATTGATCTCCTTCAATTTAATCTGGCAAAAGGTTGCGAGTGTGGTTCGGCGCGCTATCGATTGCCACGCTATTTGCTCGCTCAAAATCCATACTTATCCACAGATTTTTAAAGTTCACTGCCAAACAAACTTTGTTTGAATAGTCCTGATAGGAAGCCCATTGTAAGATTTGCCTGAGGCGTCGTTCAGTTCAATCCTGCGGGGGTGTACTGTGCCAGCAGACATTTGAAATGCACGTTGACGTGAAATGCACGCTAATGGAAATTGATCTCGAACAGGTGAATCTCGGCCAGGTGGGTTCTTCGAACCGATAATATACTGGTCAGTATACTCATTGGAGCGCCAGAGATAGTAGAACGCATACGGAAGCCATAGTCGCGCGCAAGCATACGTTGTCTTGCGACACCCAGTAGCAAAGGTGATACACCCAGCTTGGTCATGGGCCACCCCCTTTCTGTCGTGGCCGGATAAAGAATAGGCACTCTCGCTGACTTGGAAATCCATCGCGAGCGACGCCTGGTAAACCTACCTGTAGCCCGAAAAGATTATTTCACAACGAGCCCAGTGCACGCTCGGGAGATACCGTCACGCCTGGTAGAGCGGCCACTTCCTAGGGATGTGGAGGACCTCGTCGCGCAACGCCTCATTTCGGATCACTCCGATGGGATCACGTCCAGCTCTGACATCCTCGATCATGTCCAGGTACTTCTGGCGCAATACGCTGACACCCACTTCCGCGTGAGGGAGCAGGTTCTCGTTTTCCCGATCCGTCATACCCCCCTGGCTGATCAGCATCGATGCATCCTGTTCGCCTTGCCTCGGATACAACTTCTGCGAGTAACCCAACTCCGGATGCGGTGCATTACGCTCTTCTACCGGCAGGTCCTCGAACGCGAGGTATTCCTTGTATGGTTCGGCTACTACGGGGACGCGACTATACATTCCCTTTCCGGGATCCCGTCCATCCGCACGCCATGCGACACGAACGTGCAGCGTATGGGTATCGTCGATGGGAGTAGCCCACCTGCCGACACTGACATTGAATGCAGGCAACGTTTGCCCATGGACCTGTATGAGATCCCTGCCGCCGCTTTTCCTTGGACGCCGCACGATGTAGCAGATGCCTAACTCAACCGGGCCTACAGAGGTCTGTGCGGTTATAGGCTCAAACCATGTTTCTTCCCCTGCCACTTCTTCACGCCAATCACGCTCCTTCATTGCCGGCATGTCCCGATGGAGGAAAGTCGAGTGCACGGGGTCCAGTCCATTTTCAACGACGGCCAGCCAGCTCGCGGCTTCGACACCCTGGATGAACGCGTGTCTACTTCCCTCACCGGCAAGCATGTCATACTTTGGTAGAATCGGGGCCGGCTCCGGCCCAAAGTACGCGAAAATCATCCCGCCAAGCTCCTGGGTCGGGTAAGCAACGTGCTTGATCGACTTTCGGAACGATTCGTCCGCCTCACCAGGCGTCTCCAACACAACGCCTTTGGGATCGTAGAGCCAGCCATGATGGCGGCATCGAAGCCCTTTGGACTCTACGGTGCCAAAACACAGGTTCGTCCGGCGATGCGAGCACCTCGAACCCAACAACGCCGGCTTGCCGCCGGCGTCCCGCCAGAGTACCAAGTCCTCGCACAGAACACGGATGTAGGTCGGCTTGTCTTTTAGGTCTTCGGAAATCCCGACCGCCCACCAATAGCGCCGGAACGTCTCGCCCAGCGGTGTCCCCGGCCCTACGTGGGCAAAGATTTCATTTTCCTCTTTCGTCGTTTTCCTTGCGACTCCTTCGATCCTTGGCATTGCCGGTCTCCTTTCGCGAATTTTCTTTTTTTAAGATATTGCAGCGTTGATTACGCCGCATCGCTATTTCGTACCGATGGCCTAACACTCGACCAAACGCAGAACACGCGTGACGCCATTCAGAATTTTTACTTCCGCTAGGACTCGGGCGTCCACCCGCTTCGTATTCATAACTGTTGCCGGCTGTCAAGAAACAGCGACCGATTTCGGGCGCCATTATTACAGCGAGGAAGAGCTTCTCAAACCTCATTTCCGAGAATGATTCTCTTGACCTGATTTTCCCTCGGGTTTATATGGGTGCCATACTAGCGAAACGAGGAGAGCACTCCATGAAATCGGGTTCATTGTGCGTGGGCGCGTGGTCTCTTGCTTTTCTTCTTCAGGGGCTCTGGATCCCGCCGCGCGCTTTTGCGCAGTCGCCGAGTCCCGCCTTGCTTAAAGCCAAACAGGAGGCGGAGGCCAGGAACTACATCTTCGAGACCAACCGGGATGAGATCCTGGCACGTGCTAAAAAGGAGGGCAAGCTGAGGGTGCTTTGCAGCTTCGAGCCTGCTGTGCGATCCCGCATGATCAGCAGCTTTAAGAAAAAATACCCCTTCTCAGATATCGAGATAGAGGAAACCAGCGGCGGCCCCGAGACCGCGCAGCGCCACATCCTTGAGTTGCAAGTAGGGCGCGGCAAGAAGCACGACATCGTCAATGCCTCCACTGACTTCTATCCGCAGTATCTTCCCTTTGCCAAGAAGTTCGACGTCCTGGGGATGGCGCAACACGGGGTGCTCGGCATCCCTCCGAAGATGGTGGACCCTAAAAATCGCAGCGTTGTCGCTCTCGGCAGCGTCGTCCACGCCATCGCTTACAACAAGAGGCTCATTACGCCGGAAAGAGTCCCAGACAAGTGGGAGGATTTTCTCAAGCCCGAGTTCAAGGGAGGAAAATTCGTGGTGGAGATGCGCCCCCATATATTTGCGGCCTTCCCCGCGTGTCCTGAACAAGGATTGGGCCTCGAATGGACGTTGAGGTTCGCGGCGAGATTGCGGGATCAAGAGCCCGTCTGGATACGTGGTTATGCCAGGGCGCATACGGCCATGATAGCGGGGGAGCACGCGCTCCACTCGGGGACTCTCTACCAGAACGCCGTAAGATCGATGGAGCAAGACCACACAGGCTCTTTTCAGATAAAGATCATCGAGCCTGTGCCGGTGCGTCTTTCGTCGACGTACGTGATCCTCGCATCGTCTTCGAACCCGTACACTGCTCTGCTCTTCCTCGAGCACGAGGCGAGTCCCGAGGGACAAGAAATTATAGACAAATACGAACCCCTCAAGGGATCCATTTACTCCCCGGGGAGCGTCGTGGCCAAGCTGGTCGAGCGAAAGAAAATCTGTGTCAACAGCTTTGAGACCTTTCATCACTCCAGCGAGTGGATGGCGAAGGCGGTAGAGGCATTTGGCTTCCCCAAGGCGACAAGGTAAACCAAAACTCCGCTCATCCACAGGAATGTAGATTTGATCCTGTACGGTCGCGGACATATTTTTGCTGTCTCCACGGCGCAGGTGCCCGCACTATGTGCTTTTTAAGCCCACCAATCGCTTTCCGAGGGCTCCATGTGAAAGAGTAGGGATCGTGCTATCCGGCAGCGTTTCAACGCTGCCCTGAGGCATGAACGTTTTCGGTGGCGCCCTCGACCGAGTGGCTACCGAGACGTCGCGGTCTCGATCTCCTCCGCGCGGGCCCCGGAGGTCCGTTTCTCGAAGGGTCGATCGGGCAATGTCATCCCGGTGTCGGTGCGGGATCGACAACTCACGACGAACCGACTGGCTAAAAAAGGCGGTAGCCCTGTAATTGAATTGATTTCTCCATCAACCAAATCCTAAACGATTTTTGCCCCATCTGCGGTTCAACGGCGCAGCGCTAGGTAGACCAGAACGAAACCACCGCTCACGACGCCGCAGACCTTTCTCGTCCACTAATAACTTTACTCGTTTGCAACTCTTAGGTTGACGCTGCCGACGACTGAATCAGCCAACAACGTTTACCCTTCACTCGATCTCCCAAAGGGAAGATCGAAAAAGCTAAAGAAATCGTTGTCGTTCTTTTACACTCTTTTGGCATCCATGTTGCTCCTGATTCAAGCGTAGGTCGAGGGTAGTGTACCGCTTCTCCCGGCGGAGGTTCGAAATGGAAGAGCAAGCGAAGAAACCAGTTCATATTACTTGGCAGGAAGCCCTTCGGGTTGAGGCGGAGCAAGACAAAGCGAGGCAGGCACACTGCCGACCATTGCCGCCATGTCGGATGAAAGTTATCACCGAGGACGTTTCCAAAGACCTTCTTAAACTAAAAGCTTCGGCGCTGCGTCTCTGGAACGTGACCTTTCGCCACAGGCTTAAAACCTGGACGGCGACGGCGGGGGCAAATTTTCGAACAGCGAAGAACCGGCATGAAGGCCAGGCGGAGGAATGCCAACTCGGTCACTTCGGAGCGATTTATTTCAGGCGAGGCCCAACAAAATCGGCAATGGCAATAGTCCTGGGAATCATTTTACTGGCCGGTGCCGGGACGACGCCCTATTGGCAGCGGAGCAAAAACTATTTGTCCGGTCTAACCGTTAAGTGGGGAGCCATCGCTCAGCAAGGCTCAGGTCGTACTTCTGAGCCAGAGGTGAGGATTGAAGGCGTGAAAGTGCCACCCGCCATGCCCCAACTCTCTTTAACCAATAATGAACCTGCTCAACCTGACGGCGGAGAAATCACCGGGAATAACGCGCCGGAATATTTGGGGAACTTTGAGGTCGTCGGCAATTCCTTCGTCCGCGATAGACCCGCAGCGAATGCCATCGTAATCACGACCCTCCGGCGCGGCACGCCGGTTATAGTCGAAAGCAAAACGGGAGACTATCTACGGATCCGCTCATCGAACGATGCGCGGGTCATCGGTTATGTCCATGTAGAAGACGCTTTTTTTCAAGCGCGTTAAATGAGCCTTGCGACGCTGTCTTAAAGGGTAACTCACACGACGTGGATGCGGTTTGCGGCGGCCGGCCCAATTCTACGAGGGTGATCCGTTCGTTGAACATCACGCGGTAATTTTTGGATAGGCTGTGATCAGTCGGATGGGCAACTCTTCGACCCGCGCGACCACCTCGTAGGGTAAATCTTCACACATGGCGCGCATGTAGTCGGCGCCTTCTTTGTCGATGGTCAAACAGAAGGGACGGATTTTTCGGCGTACCGCCTCGCGCAGCGCCTGACGCGTGTCATTGACCGCATACTCCTGGTCATTGGCGTCACGCCCATAGTCCCGATCATAGGGCCGGCCGTCGCTGATTAAGAATAACAGACGCGTCTGTGCCTCGACGCGCTCGAGCTTTCTGACGGCGTGGCGGATGGCGGCGCCCATGCGTGTCGCGTGCGCCGGCGCGACGGCGTCGATCCTGCGCGCGATCCTCTGGCTCAAGGATTCCGCGAAGTCTTTGATTACGTGAAACTCGACATCGCCCCGGCCGCTGCCTGAAAACGCGTACACCGCGTAGCTGTCACCGATGCTTTCAAGCGCCTGTATCAGAACGATCGTTGCCTGCTTCTCGATGTCGATGGCGCGCTTGCGCAGCGGTTTACCGCGCTCGTCGACGCCGCTGGCGATCCGGCGCAGGTACTGGCTGTAGCTTTGCGCGTTGGCCGCCGTCGGGCGGACGGCGCGGGCGGCTTCCAGTTGCACGTAGTCGTTGGTGGTCGCGCTCATGTCGAGCAACAGCGCCACCGCGACGTCGCGCTGAGTGCGCTCGCGCCGCCAGTAAATCTTTTCCGACGGGGTCGTGCCTGCCCGGCAGTCGACCACCAGATCCACCAACTGATCGAGGTCGAGGTCCTCGCCGTCGTAGCGGCGCGTGACTTTGCGAAAGAGCTCGGGCAAAAAATGTTCAAAGCGAGCGCGCACCTGACTCACCAGCAAGCGGTATTCGCTCAAAGTTTCGGTGTAGAAATCCGAAGTGCCTTCTTCCATCAGGCGCTCGCGCACCCGGCACCAGCGAGCTTTAAAGCCGCCGGCGCGGAAATCCCACTCCGGGTATAAATAACAAAAAGGCTCATCGCGCTGGAGCGGCCCGTCGACGTCACCATCAAGAGTGTCCTCGGATGGCTGGTTCTCGGCGTTGTTTTTTTGCTGTTTGCGGTCACGAAACGGCTCTTCCATCTGGAGTCGAAACTCGACCTCAGGCGGCGGCTTGAAGGGTACTTCCTCTGGATCCTTGACAGACTCCTCCAGCCGGTCGGGCGTCGAATCATCATGCGCCGGGCGGTGCTGATGCTCGTGATCGTGGCAACATTCGTCTTCATCTATGGTATTGGGTAGCTCGGCGGCGATCTGATAGATGCGCAAGGCGGCCTCTGCGGAATCTTCGACAGTCGCGATCGTCGCGTTCATACGCGAGAGATATTCGAGGGCGCTCTCGAGGGCGCGATACAGCCTTTCGGGAGCATCGCGCAGCGGATCGCCGCCGAGACTCGCCTGCACCAGACCTTCCACCAGCGCTTCGCGCAGCGGCAATGCGGGCAAGCTTGGCCGTTCGGCAAGAACCTGCAAGGCGACATGCCGATACGCGCGCTCAATACCCGGATAGCGCGCGCAGTACTTTGCTATCGATGCGCGCATCTTCGACGCATTCAAAAATTGTCATTCCCAATTGCGGGTCGGGAAAAAGCGCGCGCAGAGCCTGAGGATCGTCCGGCGCGATCGCGCTGGAACTTTTCGCCGCGAGCGCCGGGCGCCAGTCATTAAACAGCCGCGAAGCGCGGTTGACGTCAAACTGGAAGGTGCCGAACTCGGTGTGACCTGACTGATGCGTAAGGATGACCTTGTACCAATCAAAGTTCTCGCGCTGCGATGGGAAGCGATCGATCCTGGACGGCAGCATGAGTGAGATCGCTTTGCCATCATTAGACGGCATAACCCAACCCGCGCCGCGAGCGCCTGAGCCGCCGCGCGGCATAAGGCGGATTTCGTGTCCGGTTAACGCTTTGGCATAGAGGCGCAGCACCTCGCCGACTTTTTCTAATTCTGCCGGGGATCCGCCTCGTTTTACGCTGTCCGTCATGATCACTCTATCTGCTAAGTTTCCTGGCGATGCAGACGGCTGACTATCCAGCGACCGCCAATCGCGAGAATCGCCAGAGCGAAAATCAGCAAGACTCCCAGGGCAGCGGTCGCGCCGGCGCGGCCATTGTTCCATAGATCCCACATGACCACAGAGAGCACGGTGCTGTTCTTACTCGACAAGATCAGCGGCACGGAAAAAGATCGCAATGAATGAGAGGCGACCCAAATCCAGCCGCTGATAAACGCGGGGAGAAGCAGCGGAAAGATAATGCGCCGCATAATCGTCGCCCAGGACGCGCCGGAAACTTTGCCGGCCTCTTCGAGCTCGCTATGAATTTGCGTGACCGCGCCGTTCATCGCCCGGCTGCCGAACGCGGTATATCCAACAGTCAACCCCAGGACGATGATCCAGATCGTGCCGTAAAGCGGCAGATAGTTTAATGGCGGATTCAAGTAGAGAAAAATTAGCGCGATGCCAATGGTGACTCCGGGGATCGCATGGGGTAAAAACGTCAAGGTATCAAGCAGCGCGCGGCCCTTGAACTTGCTGCGCACAATGACCCACGCAATGATCAGACAAAGCACCATGGTCAGAGTCGCCGTGGCGACGCCGACGATTAGGGTGTTCGCCAGCGCCCGCAGGATCTGTTCCTCGGCGAAGACCTCCCAGTAGTTTTTTAAGGTGACCTGCGCCAACGCCGACCAGGAAGGCATGACATAGAAACGGACCAGCGAGCGCCACAGCAGGATCAAGGTGGGCGCTAGAATAGTGAGGACAAAGTAGAGAAGAAACGCGCCAAGGGCCAGGTAGCGCCACCTGCCCAGTGGGATCAGGCGCGGGCGGTAGCCTTTGCCGGTTATCGTGGCGAAGCGTCCCGCCTGGCCAACCACACGGCGATAGCCGTAAACCAATAAAATACTGACCAGCAGAAAACTCGCGCCGAGCGCAGCGGAGAGGCCATATTGCGGCGGCATGAAACGCTGTGCGGTAAAATAGATATAGGTGGGAAAGACATAGATGCCGGCGGGAAAGCCGATGATGATGGGGATCTCCAGCGCTTCCAGGTGGGTCATGAAGCTATACATCGCCGCGGCGAAGAGCGCCGGGGTCAACAGTGGGATAAAAATGCGAAAGAAGCTGGTGCGATTTTTTGCTCCGGAGACCCGCGCCGCCTCTTCCAGGCTTGGATCCATGGCGCGGAAAGCGCCGACGACGATCAGAAAAATCGTGGTCACGCCGCGGATCCCCTCCAAAAAAATCATCCCACCCAGGCTATAAATATTCAGCGGACCCTCGCTTGCCTCCACGCCCACCAGAGCGAGAAGTTGGCGCAGCCAGACGTTGATCAAGCCGATTTTGGGTGAGAGTAAGAAAACCCAGGAGATCGCGAAGAGTATGCCGGGCACGGCCATCGGGATCAGCATCAGCCCCCAGGCGACGTTTCGGTACGGCATGTCGGTGCGCTCGGTGAGAAACGCAAAAAAGACCGCGATGGCGAGGGCGATGGTCGTGCTGGCGCCAGCCAGCAGCGCGGTGTTGGCGAACATGAGGTAAACTTGAGGATTGGAATAAGCCGTCAGGTAATGTTGAAACGTGAACGCGCCCGGCTGCCATGGAGTGCCCAGGCGAAAGCTAAAGACCAGCAGGGTAAAAAGCGGTACCACTATGAGCCAGACCGCAAACACCACGCCGAGCAGCGGCAGGGCGTGGGCGCGCCATTGTGGCCAGCGCCCAGTCCAGCGCGGCGCTGCAACCGTCTCTAAAATATTATCCATCTAAAGACGACATGTAATAAGTCTCGCGTCTAGAGTTTCGAGTTTCCGAGAAAACCCGAGACCCGGGACTCCAGACCCGAGACTATTTTGGCGACGACCGAAGGCGCCTACTCCTCGGACGTCGTTGCGTAAATAAATTCGGGTTAACTCTGGGCTAACTTTCAATCCGCCGCCGGGTATTCCGGGGCATCCTCCAGGTGTTCTATAGCGCCCAGGCCGACATCCACATAGGGACTGGGCATGGCGCACAAGAGCAGCACCCGGCCGGTGCCGGAATTGAAATGTTGGTGCGTGGTCATGCGCGGGATGCAGATAAAATCCCCCGCTTCCCATTGCCACCTCGCGCCGTCGTGAATGTCGTAGCCATTGCCCTCCAGGACCAGGATCTGTTCTTCCGCGACGTGCAGGTGTTTGCCCGAGCGGCTGCCCGGCGGAATTTCGTGAAGGTAGGCCCAGACCTGTCTTCCGCCGGTTTCAATCACCGGATGGACCAGCCATTTGAGCTTGCCGTGCGGACTCCACTCCCAGGCTTCTCGGGCTTCATGGACCACGTGGTCGACGCGGCCGAGATAATCAACTTCATCGTGATACAGTTTTAAATAGCGCTCATAAGTGTCAGTAACCGGCGCGCTCCAAGGCTTGGAGCGTTTGCGCGCCTGAAAAACGTCTTCCAATTTTGGCTCCGGTCCGACCACCACTTCAATGTCGTCTTTAATGCCGAGAATGCCCTTTTTTATTTTATAGCCGCGCAATTTTCCGGCGTCATCATAGAGCGGTTCGGTGCCATCGGGGAATACCGGTTTCTCAGTCATCTTGTGCTGCTCTCGCCACATCAGTCCAAAGCTATGAAAAAGCCTGGTCGCCAGAGAGATCATGGCGCAGCCGATCTCGGAGTCGCCGCCGTGCTGATGTACGGAGTAAGGCGCAAAGCAAACCATGTCATGACGTCTCAAACTGGTACGTGACGCCATCGTTCATTTCCCAGCCCTTGCCCTTGAGACAGAAAATCGTGGGGGCGGCGATGTGTCGATGGACGCCGCGCACAGGAACGTGGGGCGCAATGTCGATGATATGCGAGGCGAAGCAATAAAGCGGGCCGCGAATAAGAATATCGTAGCTCGTCAGATCACCGGTCTGGTGCGGACTGCCCTTTCCCATCACCGTCTGTTTGGAAGGAAGCGGTTTGAGGACGTGGGGAAGCGAATCGACCAGCCGGTCTTCTTGCGACTGATAGACAAAACGTTTCAGCCGATCCGATTGCCCGGAGTCAGTTTTTTCTTCCCATGGCTCAAGGTAAGACATAATACTTCCTTTCGCTCAGAGCTTAGCGATCCTACTCATACAGCGCGAGTTTTTGAAGCGCGCAGCGTGCATCTCTAAACTCCGCTGCATAATTCAATCGTCAATCCGGGCAAGCTGGCGATAGTTTGAGCCTCCGGCTGATCAACCTTAGGCTGAAGCGCGACCTGCAATCTACCCCCTCTGTCTCTCCCCCTTAGCAAAGGGGGAGATTAAGTGGGGGTTCTGGATGCCCGCTTTCGCGAGCATGACGGCGGGAAACCATCAGATTCTTTTGCGAAGTCAGAAACTCGGTTTATTTGGTTTTTAGTTTTTCCGCCTGGGGCAGCCCGAAAGCTTTTTCGATCATTTCATACCAGCCCGGGATTTGCGCAAAGCTGTCCCATTTGTCGATGGACAGTTTCTTTCCCTCAGTGATCTTCGCCAACTCCGAGCCCGGGCCAAAAACCGAGGACTTGAGCGGCTCATACTTGTCGATGATGCGCTGCCCGGTGGGAGTTGCCTGAAACTCGAGCCAGAGCAAAGCGGCGTATGGATGAGCGGCTGAACTCGTCACCCCTTGCAATTCGATCAAGCGCACCGGCACCGGCTCGATGATCTTACAGACGATGGACTTTGTCGGGTGCTTCTCGGCGACCTCGACGCAGGATTGATAATTGGCTTGCTGGTGCAGAGCGTATTCGCCGCCTGACATGGAGGCAAGCGCCCTGGCGTAACCGCGAACCCAGATCGGCTCCTGATCTTTTAATCTACTGGCATAGTTTTTTACCCAGGCTTCACCCATCCCTGGAACCAGTGAAACCATGCCGTGGGGCCGGATGTCGATCAGAAATTTTCTGCCTTTGAGTTCCGGCTTGAGAAAGTCTTCCCAGGTATTGGGAACTTTTTCCGGCGCGATAAGGTCTTTGTTATAAACAACCGCCTGGACAGCGCTCGCCTCGGCGACAATATTTCTCCTGTTGGGATCGATCATCCCCATTGGGATGGATAGAACTTTGTGTTCAGCCATGCCGAAGATGTCGACTTTTTTTATGTGTTCGGCGAATTCGTTGTAAAAGTCGCGCGATAAATGGATCGAGTCCCAGTTTTTCCCGCTGCCGGCATTGAGCTCCATCAAAAAGCGTTGGGCCGCTTCGGAACCATCCACCGCAGTCAGGCTAAAATCGATGAACGGGTATTTCTGCTTGAAGGTTGCTGCCAGTTGCTTGTTGGTTTCGGGGTCGAGCGAGCTGATCACCCTGAGCTTTCCCTCCTTCCTGGCCTTGGCGACTATCTCCTCATGGCTGGTTTCGAAGAGGAAGCCGCTGGACTGCGCGCTTTGCCTGGCCTTGAGCGCGCCCGGAGTGGCGCCATCGACACTCGATGAGATAAGCGGACACAGGAAGAACAAAACCATAACCGCGGTTCTTGTGCTGGCTGCGCTCATGATTCATCTCCTTTTCCATCGCTGGGAGCGGGACCCCGATCCGTCCACGACCATAGCTTAACTATTGTAGCGTCTCAAATTCGAGGACTACTTCGATGCCTCCCTGACCATCATTCCCACGGATCTTCCAAAAGGACGGATCAGCCGGAGGCATCTGTTTCGCCGGCGGCATGACGAATGCGTGGCGCCGTCTTTGTACGAACTCTTCAGTTGCAACGCGACTTGGCCGGCGCGATTGCACTTGAGCCGTTCATTGGCGATTCGGCGGGCGGGTGATATACCGGGAATAACATTCCCGACCCCTTTCCTGATCCTTCGTGTGAATGTGCAATCGCGCTGACTCGATTGATGGAGGTGTTAGTTAGGTATCTGCGGATAAATGGGTTGCATGAGGCCATTTTTCAACTTCGCAAGCGTTTGCTCAACGCCGCCCGCATCAGCATATCCAACTGAGTTTCCAAGCGAATAACGCGACCCGTCAGATCCTCGATCTTTGCCTGCTGCGCCTTCATTGCTTCAGACTGCCTATAAACCTTGTCCTCCAGCTTAATCATGGAGGTCAGCGCGCTCCAAATCTTTTCGGTCACGGCCACTATCGTGCCTTGCGAACAGGCGGCTTGGCCCCATTCACTTCCATCGCCGCGATACGCTTGTTGCTAGCCGCGATGAAGTCAAGCGCGGCATCAATAGATGCTCCAGCGCGATCTGCGGCACGCTTCGCGGCATCTGCGAGTGCGCTTAACTCGCCATCCGCTTCGCTCGTTTCGTATGCGAAAGCCCCGCGGCGCATCAGCTCCGAAATGGGCAAATCGAGTTTCTTCGCTTTGGCGGCAATTGCTTTTTTATCTTGCGGGGTCGCTTGCACGACTATTCGTTCGACGGCTGCGGCCATAGTCATTGCTCCTGAACTAACGTTGTATAGAACATGGACATGGTATGTACAGGTGTCGTCAATGTCAAGCCCTCAGAAACCAACGAATAGAAAGGTTAAACACTCTTTTTCGCTGAAGGAGCACTATTGCCGGACCGGCAAGTTGTTAATCGCACGAATTTGAATATCGCACGGGACATTATTGACTAGCTGGACAAAGTTCTTGACTCGGTCGCTTTTGACCCGCTGCCAACACAATCGATTTGAGCCGGTCTAAGCTAGTAGCCGAGGCGCTCCACCACCGGCTGGAGCCGCTCCAGATTGCGCTTCACTTCATCGGTCTGAGATACCTCGGCCCAGGCTTCCTGAACTAATTCCTGGCGCACGAGTTCCTCTACATCGGCGCGGGTGATCGAACGCGCCAGCATGCCAGCGTCTTGATGTTCTTCCAGAATGCGCCAGACGCCCTCGGCGCTGAGCTGGCCGTCCAGGGGCACAAAATAGCTCGCCATCAAGGCCGGCGAGAGAAGATCGCGCATGCGCTCCGACTCGTCGGGATTGGCGACGCGAAGCTTGGCCTCAACGAAACGCTGGAAAGCAAAATTGTCCGGCACGATGCGCATAAATTGATAGCCGCGAATCGCCGCTTTCCAGTAGCGCTTGACCAGTTCGGGGTTGCGCTTGATAAATCCTTTGCGCGCCACCGTCACCCGATCGGGACGGCCGTGGGGTTTGGTGTCCTCGACAAAGTCATAGATCTTGATAAAGCCGCGTTCGAGTAGCTGGGGGACGAAGGGATTGGCGACGATGGCGACGTCGGTCTCGCCGCGCAGCAACGGCTTCCACGCCTCGCGAATGGAGCCATACTGGTAGCCGATCTTCCAGTCGATTTCCCGATCCGGGTCGATGCCGACTTTGCGCAACTGGTGCTCGTACCACAGGGTAGCGATGCCTCCCTTGTACCAGTCGCCGACGCGCTTGCCCTTGAAGTCGGCGATCGATTTGATTCCCGGCGCGCCGATCAAGGTGCCGCGAAACTGATTGCGCCAACCGCCGATGATTCTAAGCTCGTCATTGCCTAGAGCGCGCTCCGCAAACGGCGTGCGCACATGAACATCGGGAATGATGTCGATGTTGAACGCGATCATGTCGCGCAACACCGTGCCGATCTCATCGTAACGTTCGCCATCGGGACGGCTCGACTCGAAGCCTTTAGGATTGATTTTGGCGTGCACGACTTCGACGTCGAGCCCTTCCTGGGCGAAGAATCCCGCCTCGAGACAGATCGCCGCCGCGCGCACGTGACCGGCGTGCCAGCAGCCATTGCCCACCCTAAGCTTCATCGCTCCGTCCTATCCCTGCCACGCGACCACTAAATCCCTCCTACCTCCCTTTACAAAAGAGAGGAACTACGACGCGCGCCCTATCAGCATTTGCGAAACAAATCATTTGCAGTTTGGTTATTCCTGCAAAGGCGAGGCTGTGAAAAAAATTGGCCGTTGCCCTTCGACAAAGCTCAGGACGAACGGCTAAGTACTACATTTCGAGTGCGCCATACCGCTCGTGGTGAGCCTATCGAATTATGAGCGGATTTTTTCACAGCTTCGGGGAACCAAGCGGGATTTGAGCTCGATTTCGGCCGCTGAGTTTGATGAACTTCTGAGGTATCACTCTAATATCCGTATTTCTCGACCACCGGCTGCAGCCGTTCGAGGCTGCGCTTCACGTCATCGGTCTGCGACATCTCCGCCCAGGATTCCTGAACCAGTTCCTGGCGCACGACTTCTTCTACATCTTTTCGCGTAATCGACTTTGACAAGACGCCGGCGTCCTCGTGTTCTTCCAGGATCCGCCACACACCCTCGACTGTCAATTGGCCATCCAGCGGATGAAACGCGCTGTCCATGATGCTCAACGGGCGCAGGTCGCGCATGCGTTCGGACTCGTCCGGATTGTCGACGCGCAACTTGGCTTCGACGTAGCGCTGGAAAGGAAAGTTGTCCGGCACGATGCGCATAAAGTGATAACCGCGAATTGCCGCTTTCCAGTAGCGCTTGATAAGCTCGGGATTGCGGTCGATAAACGACTTCCGCGCCACTGTCACTCGGTCCGGCCGGCCGTGCGGCTTATTATCTTCGACAAAATCGTAAAGCTTGTTAAAGCCGCGCTCGAGCAACTGCGGCACAAACGGATTCTGCACGATGGCGGCGTCGGTATCGCCGGCCTGGAGCGGCTTCCAGGCCTCGCGCATGGAGCCGTATCTGTAACCGATCTTCCAGTCGATTTCCCGATCCGGGTCAATGCCTACTTTGCGTAACTGGTGCTCGAACCACATCGTCGCAATACCGCCTTTGTACCAGTCGCCGATGCGCTTGCCGCGCAATCCAGCAATGGAGCCGATTCCCGGCGCCGCTACCAATGTGCCGGTAAATTGGTTGCGCCAGCCGCCGATGATCCGCACTTCGTCGTTGCCCAGCGCGCGCTCGGCGAACGGCGTGCGCACGTGGACGTCGGGAATGATATCGATGCCAAACGCGATCATGTCGCGCACCACCGTGCCCACCTCATCGTAGCGCTCGCCGTCCGGACGGGTGGAATCGATGGCGCCGGGATTGATCTTCGCATGCACGACTTCGACGTCCAGACCTTCGTCTGCGTAAAAGCCCGCGTCCAAAGTAACCGCGGCGTCGAGCACATGGCGCGCATGCCAGCAACCGTTGCCCACTCTGAGCTTCATTGTTCTCCCGTTCGCTTTCTAGTATCCGTACTTTTCCACCACCGGCTGCAACCGTTCCAGGTTGTGCTTGACTTCCTCGGTCTGTGACATTTCCTGCCAAACTTCCTGGACCAATTCCTGGCGGATCACCTCGTCCAAATCTTTTCGGGTCACGGCTTTGGAAAGCACGCCGGCATCGATATGTTCTTCGAGAATGCGCCAGACGCCCTCTGGGCTGAGCTGGCCGTCGAGCGGGAAAAACGAGCTCTCCAACATGATAATGGGCACGAGATCGCGCATGCGCTCGGACTCATCCGGGTTGTTCACTCTTATCTTGGCTTCGACGTAACGTCGAAACGGATAGCTCTCTGGGATCATGCGCATCCGATGATAAGCGCGGATCGTCGCCTTCCAGAAACGCTTGAGCAGCTCGGGGTTTCGTTCGATAAACGATTTCCGCGCGACCGTGACACGATCGGGCCGGCCGTGCGGTTTGGCGTCTTCGACGAAGTCGTAGAGCTTGTTGAAGCCTTGCTCGACCAGTTGCGGTACCCACTGGTTGCGCACGATGGCGGCGTCGGTCTCGCCCGCCTGAAGCGGCTTCCACGCCTCGCGCATGGAGCCGAACTTATAGCCGATCTTCCACTCCACGTCGCGATCCGGGTCCAGGCCCGCAAGGCGCATCTGGCGCTCGAGCCACAAGGTCGCGATGCCGCCGCGGTACCAATCGCCGATCCGCTTGCCCTTCAATTCTTTGATTGATTTGATTCCGGAAGCAGTCACCAGCGCAGCCGGGAACTGGTTGCGCCAGCCGCCGATGATCCTGAGTTCGTCGTTGCCTAAAGCGCGCTCTGCAAACGGCGTGCGCACGTGAACATCGGGAATGATATCGATATTGAATGCGAGCATGTCGCGCAGCACCGTGCCTACTTCGTCATAGCGCTCGCCGTCGGGACGGCTGGACTCTAATCCTTCGGCATAGATCTTTGCCGTTACCACCTCGACGTCAATTCCCTCCTGGGTAAAAAGACCCGCTTCTTGACAATAGGCGGCGACCTGAATATGGCCGGCGTGCCAACAACCATTACCGACGCGAAGCTTCATCGATCACTCCCAGAAAAATTTTCTGTACGCTATCAAAGCGCCGGCGAAGCCGTCAAGCGTGCGGCGCCGCGCTGATCGCTGTTTATCATTCGCCGCCGGCCGGGCGGGTGGGCGATCCGCCGCCCACCGAATTCGCGGCGGCCCATTGGCTGCGGTCGGAAGCCTTGCAACCCCTCGGTCTTGCCAGCGGCCCGGTAATCCAGAATAATTGCCCAAACCCGGTTGTCACTGGGCGGGAAATTAGCGGTCCGAAACAAACGAACCATGTTTACTGATATTGTCAACGACTCGACGGCGTTGATTGCTACCCTGGTCTTCATGTTCGGCGCAATGGCCGGGAGTTTTCTGAACGTCTGCATCGCGCGCATACCCAACCGGGAGTCGGTGGTGCGCCCATCATCGCACTGTCCCAAGTGCAGCAACCCAATTTATTTCTTTGACAACATTCCGATCATCAGTTTTGTGATCTTACTGGGTCGTTGCCGGTTTTGCGGCGAGCGGATCTCGCCGCGCTATCTAGTTGTAGAGGCGCTTAGCGGTTTATTGGCGGCGGCCTTATACTACCAGTTCGGTTTGGGTCTGGCGTTTTTCACCGCGTGCGTCTTCGTCGCCGCTTTGATCGTGGTTTCATTTATTGATTTGGATGTCAGGATCGTACCAGACGCGATCAGCTTGCCGGGTATCGCCATCGGCGTGATAATTTCATTGATCGCAAAGTATTGGGTCGATGACCCATCGGAAGTGATCCCGACGCCATTCAGCGCAGTGGCAGGAATTTTCGCCGGCGGTGGATTCCTGTTTGCGGTGGCCTGGATGTATCAGCGCTTGACCGGAATCGACGGCATGGGTGGCGGCGACATCAAGTTATTGGCGATGATCGGCGCGTTTTTGGGCTGGCAGTCCATTCCTTTCACGATTTTTCTTGCGTCGCTGGCGGGCTCGGTGATTGGCCTTGGAGTTATGCTCGTCACCGGCGCCGGCAGGCGTCTTGCGCTTCCCTTTGCTCCCTTCCTTTGCTTCGGTGCCACGCTGCATCTTTTCTTTGGCCGGGAGCTGCTGGCATTCTACTGCGGTTAGCTCTCAGACGGTTTGCGCCGTACATCTTTTGTCACATTACACTTCGCGGCATCTGTGCTTGCATGACTCGCCTTGCACCAGTTCCGTCCTGAAGTTTCGTAGAGCTCCCAATTAAACCCTGGCCGGCTAGCGCCGATAGCCCAAGTACGAGCCGTGGCACGTTTCTGGCTGTCCACCGCGGGCAGATGAAGGGATTTGGGATATGCGTATTTTCGGCAAGATAAATTCCGCAGGTTTTACGCTCATCGAAATGATGGCGACGATTTCGATTTTAGGGATTTTGGCTGCCATTGGGCTTCCAGCTTTCACGCGCACGTTGCCCGGGCTCAGGCTTACGGACGCGGCGCGCCAGGTGGCGACCGAGCTGCAACATGTGCGCATGAAAGCCATCGCCCAGGGCGTTGCTCAACAGATGAGTTTTTCTACTACCACTTATACTTTGCAAAGATGCAACGGCGCTTGCACCAACGATAGCGGCGCCATCGCCCTACCGCAAGGTATAACCGCGATAGCTTCGGCCGTGCCGCAGTTTCAACCGCGTGGAACGGCCAATACCGTGTCGACCATCACTCTAAGCAATGGCACGCAGCAAAAATATGTCTGCGTGAAAACCATCGGGCGGGTCAATATTCAAGATGGCGTGTGCTCATAATGAGTCTTTTTAAGAGAGACGAGCGCATGCGGCGCCCAAACATTGAAGGTTTCACGCTGATCGAAACGCTCGTGGCGGTGATGATTTTTTCTGTTGCGCTGTTAGGCCTGGCGATCGGCACGGTGACGCTCACCCGGACCAACGGCGATAGCCGCTTACGCGCGACCGCGATCAATGTCGCGCAAGGGCGGCTGGAAGAACTCAGAGCGATGAACGGCGCCACTCTCACGACCCTGGCGGCGGCGTGCGTTTCGATATCTTCAAGCGGCTGCAACGATACTTACTCTGCTTCAGGAACCAACTTTGCTCGCAGATGGTGGTTTACCAAAAACTCGCCGGTCACCGGTGTGAATCGCCTGGACGTAAAGATCGATTGGAATGATCACCAGGCTCGCAGCCTGACGTTTGGCGCAGCGGTTACCCAGTAACGTCAAGATCGAGCCGATCCTGAACCGTAGATGAAAGCGCATATGAGGTTAAACAGGCAAAGCGGTTTTTCTTTGATAGAGCTCCTGGTCACCATGGGTTTTTCACTGGCGATTCTGGCGTCGGTTTATGGCGTTTTCCGCGCCCAAACGCATACCACAAAAGGGCAGGAAAGCCGTATGGAGGCGCATGAATACGCCATGTCCGTGTTGGACATTATGGTGCGCGAGATTCGTAACACCGGCTACTTCCCCAACAATGGCACAGCTTGCACCAGCCCGGCGAATACCGGCGGCATCGTTAGCGCGGCTGCGGATGGATTTAGCCTGGTCTACGAGACCGATATGACGACGGCAAACTGTGATCGGACCGTCGCCTTCACTTACGACAGTGCCAATAAGAACATCTTGCAAGACGGTGCTTCGCTGACCGATGGCAACGTTACCGCGGTGTCATTTATCTATTTTCCGCAGCAAACATCTACGACAGCGCCCGCGCCCTATTGTGTGTCCGCTGGCACGCCGTCGGGTTGCAGCGGCACCTTGTCCAGCAACTTTGCCAACGTGCAAAAAATCGCCATTTCGCTGACGGTAAAAGCAAAGAGCATGGACACCGAATACGGTGGACAATCGACGGTCACCATGTCTTCCAGCGCCGATCTGCGCAATCACGGCATTCCTTCCTGAAGTCCGAAACCTGGGCGGACGGAGAATTAGAAGCAAATGCTCAAAGCAAAATTAAAGGACAATCACGGCATCACCCTGGTCGTCGTGCTTATGGTCATGGCGATCCTCCTGTCCGTAATCGGCGCGGGCCTGCTGTTCAGTGGAGTGAATACCAAGATCACGACTAACTATCAGAGCGGCACGCGCGCTTTTTACGCCGCCGACGCAGGGCTCAGCGAAGCCGTGAGCCGGTTGAGCGCCGATACAGCGGCGGTCGCTGCCATGACTCTGAATGGCGATATCAATGCTGATGGTAACTTAACTTACCGCGGCGGCGGAAGAACGTCGCCCGCTGGCACCCCGGTGGCCCAGTACGTCGGCACTCAAATTGTCGCCGGAAATACCATTGGCTCGGGTACCCCGACTAACAACGAAACCGGCGGCTATAGCTATTATCAGTATCAGTTGGACGTCACCGGGACCTACCAGGTTAGTGGCGCGGAATTAGCCGGTCGAACCGTGCAAGCCCAGGCGCTTTTCGGTCCAGTGACGCAGTAGAGCACCAAGGAGAGTTATTCATGAAAAAAACAATCGCGATCTTGCAGATTCTTTCAATTCTTTTCTTCAATTCTTGGAATCTCATGCCCGCGCTGGCGGACGACAGCGATATCTTCGGCACCAATATCGAGCCCAACGTTCTGATTCTTTTCGATAGCTCGGGAAGTATGGACGATGAGATCGACTCGACTCCCTATACTCCCGCCACCACCTACACTACGCCATTGACCTACACTTCGACGAAAGTCTATAGAAAATTCACCACAAAAACCGGCTGTGGTGCGCTGCCGCGCCCCTGTTACCAAGATTATGTGGCAACCGTCGGAGAGGTTGCAGATGCCGCGGCGCGGGCCGCGCTTCACGCATCTCCCGCCGTATCCACTACGACCGGCTACTGGACCGGACGCATCAGCGGGTCGTCGGTTGATCTCTTCTATGGCAATTATCTGAACTATCTGGCGTGCGCCGGCTGCGTGCTCCAGGAAAGAAAAATCGTCACCGCCAAACGGGTGGTTTCTAACATCATCAACAATACCAATGGCGTACGCTTCGGCGTCATGAGATTTGCCAACAACGATGTCCAGGGAGAGGGCGGCGGCGGTATGGTCGCGCAGATCGGCACGGCCAAGTCGACGATGATAACGGCGATCAACGCAATCAACCCCATTGGATACACTCCGCTCGGTGAACAAATGTATGACGGCGGCCGGTACTTCAAGGGTGCGCGGCTGCTTAACAACAATACCTACCCCACCCCGATTCAATACGCTTGTCAGCCCAACTTCATCATCATGGTCACCGATGGTATGCAAAACGGCGCCATGGACGTGCGTACGGAGTCAACCAATCGCCGCACTGAAGACCATGCAACCAGTTTGACCGGTACACAGAACGTCATCGTGCATACCGTAGGCTTCGCCATTGCTTCGGGAGAGAAAAGTGCGGCGAACGCAGTGCTGCAAACGGCGGCGAAAAACGGCGGCGGCAGTTTTTATTACTCAGACAACTCGGCTCAGTTGGAACAGGCGCTGCAGGACGCTATCAGCCAAATCCTGGCCGCCACTTTTGCTTTTGCGACGCCGGTGGTGCCGACCACCGGCACCGCCGGTATCGCGCGCGCGTATCTGGCGTCGTTTCAATCTAATCCCTCCCGTCCCTTCTGGCGCGGTTATCTCAAAGCCTACAACCGCGACACCGACGGCTTAGTCCCGGTTGATGCCAGTGGGATTCCTCTTAGTTCGGCCCTGGCGTGGGATGCCGGCCTAGCGTTGAGTACCAAATCACCGGCGAGCCGATCGATTTACACTCTGGTTGGCGGCACGCGCAGGGATTTTACCAACACTCACGTTACCACTGCTCTGTTGGCGGCTGCCACTAGCACGGACAGAGACAAAATAATCAATTTTACCCGCGGCACCGACAGCTTCGACGAAGACGTAGACGGCGACACCGGCGAACAACGCCAGTGGAAACTGGGTGACATTTTTCACTCCACGCCAGTGTTGATCAGACCGCCTTTTTTCCTGAGTGCAGATTCTAGCTATAATAGCTTTCAAGAGTGCCAACGCCAGTCGTACGACCGTGCTACTCGCCGGCGCCAATGACGGCATGCTGCACGCTTTTCGCGAGAGCGACGGCGCCGAGTTATGGGGCTTTATTCCACCGGATCAGTTGGATGACCTAAAGGATCTAACGGCAAATTCGGCGGATCACGAGTTTCTCGTCGACGGCAGCCCCATTTCCACCGATGTGAACATCGGCACGGCGGGCACCCCTAACTGGAAGACCATTGTAATTTTCGGCCAGCGCCGCGGCGGCAAAAACTACTATGCGTTGGATATCACCGATACCAATAATCCGCAGTATATGTGGAGCTTTACCGATTCAAAAATGGGCGAGACCTGGTCCGACCCGGTGATTGCCAAGATTAAGATGTCAGACGGCTCAAGCAAATACGTCGCCTTCATCGGCGGCGGCTACAATACGCCCGCGAATAACACGTCGGGCAAAGTCCTCTATGTCGTTGATATCGCTAACGGCGCTAAGCTCTGGGAGTACTACAAGCCAGGAACTGTTTCGGATGACCGGCAATACATGAACTTCAGCCTGGCAGCAGCGCCGCGAGCGGTGGATCTGAATAATGACGGCTATGTCGATCGCGTCTATATCGGCGACGTCGGCGGCCAGTTGTGGAAGTTCGATTTCTCGACCCCGGCGACCATTTCCGGTGGCGTGATCACCAATTGGGATCCGGCACAAAAAGGCAAACGCTTCTTCGTCGGCGCCCCCACTCAAGCTAACCCGCCGGCTGCCGGTGAGTATTATCCGGCGCAAGCGATCTATGCTCCGCCCGCCCCTGCTTTAGATAAGGCGCGGAATCTTTGGATATACTTCGGCACCGGCGACCGCAATCATCCGAACAATACCGGCTCTAATCGCTTCTACGCTATCAAGGATACAACCGAATCGAGCAGTTGGGTGGCAACGATGACGCAGGGCAGCCCGTTCCTGGAGTCAGCTCTAGCGGATGTCACTGCCGGCAGCGGCACCATCACTCAAGGCTACTACATCAGATTAAGCGCCAATGAAAAAGCGCTGTCCTCCGCCGATGTGTTTAACAGCGTCGTGTTATTTACGACTTTTACCCCCACGGTGGCCACTGTTTGCAGCGCCGGCGGCGGCGACGCTAAGCTTTACGCGGTGAATCTGATCACCGGCGACGCCTCTCTCAACCTGAATACGGGTGGTGCTTTAGCGGTGGGTACGGCGGCAGCCGCGGGCGCCAAAAACATCGGCACCGGTATTCCATCGCGCCCGATCGTGACGATCGATCAGAATGGCAATATGGCTTCTCCCTGGGTTATTACCGGTACAACCAACCAGCAGATCGCCAATACACAGCTTGGGAATTTAATGCGCAACAGAATCGTCGCCTGGCGCGAGGTGTTTTAGATCGTGCAGAAATCGACCGGGATCATCACGCTAATCGGTTTGCTCCTGTGCCCCATGGCAGTCTCTGCCGCTTCGCGAGAAGCGGCAGAGCGGTTGGCCGCAGGCAGGAAGCTTCTTGACCAGGGCAAGACAGACGCCGCAATCAGCGAATTTAAAAAGGCAGCCGCGCTCGAGCCCACCGACGGCGCGGCGCTTCTCAACCTCGGCCACGCTTACGAGCGGGCCGACCGCAGCGCTGACGCCATCGAAGCGTACCGCAGGAGCATCGAGCTGGAGCCGGGCAGTTTTTACGCGCGCAACAACCTGGGCGTTCTCTACGACAAGCAGGGTAAGTACGACCAAGCCATCGGCGAATTTCAGAAAGCTCTGGACAGCGAGCCGAAGAACGCCATGGCGCTTAAAAATCTTGAGACGGCCAAGAAAAACAACGCCGTGGCGCAGGAGCGTGCCGCGCAAATCAGCCGAGCAGAAAAAGAGGCTGAGGCCAATCCTAACGATCCGAAGCCGGCTTACCAACTCGCCCGACTCCACGCCTCGCACGGCAAGAAAGACGCTTCCATCGAATGGCTGGGCAAAGCCATCCAGCGCGGTTACAGAGACTTCGCATATTTAAAAGTCGATCCGGCATTTGCCGGCATCCGTGATGAGCGCGAGTTTCAATTATTGCTGCTGAATGTGCTCCCGTAGCTCAGGTGGATAGAGCACAGGATTCCTAATCCCGTTTTCCGCCTCTTCTCACATCATCTCACTACGTTTTTTGTTAGGAAAACACCGGCGTGACCTTGGCGCAATGCGTTGTTTTGCGTCTCACTTAGTCCGCTGGTATGTCCACTTGCGGCCTGAACTTTAGGCGGGCCAAAAAACGGGGCTAAGGGAGTCGTAGCTCTCTCAGCCCCTGGAGAAAAACCGATGGATGAGATCGGCGATCCCCTACCCTTTGTAAGCATCGCGTTTCGCCAAATAAAGTTCCGCGCGGCCTACCCGGCGCTCCTCGTTGACTTTCGTCAATTCAAATTAACGAAAACTCATGGGGGAGAGTCGAGGAAAAAACAAATGGATGCAGTCCAAGTCTATCGCCAAGGCGATGTCTCAATCACGGCATTCCCAGCGTACCGATAAAAGCCACCCGTAAAGCCGGCGCCCCTGTGCTTGCTCAAGGCGAAGTTACCGGCCATGCGCATCGCATCACGGCCGGCAAGGTGATGATGTATCAGCTAGGTGTCGCTCTTTATCTTCGCGTGCTTTCAGAGCGCGCCAAACTCTACCATGAAGAGCACGAGGACATCGATCTTCCCCAAGGGTGATTATGAGATCCGGCGTCAACGCGAGTTCGATTGGATGGGATCGGAGGGTGCGCAATGTCGCCGACTAATAAAAAACACTGGATGCTCACACGGCGGACGCGCTTGACGAGGGAACAGGAAGCGCGCTTGCCGGTCGTGTGCGAGAAGTGGAGACGGATCGCGCTGTCAACTGAACCCAGCGACCGCAGGAAAGTAAGGAGTAAACCCCATGGGTAAACGCGGTACCAGCCGTTTAAGCGGAAACGACCTCGAGGCAGCGTACGAGCAACACCTGAAAGATAACAACAAAGCCGCGACGACTATCACCCAGAGCCTTTGGGCCGCGCACCGCTTTATGAGGTATGTCGGCCCCGTACCGCTGAATCAAATTACTGAAGATACCGCGCGGGCCTTTTTTGACGGATTCAAAAACCGCGCGACGCGGCGAAGCTTCAGCGCACACATCCACCCTTTTCTTCAGTTTGCTGCGGCATGGGCTAACGTACCGGTCACCGGAAAAGGTGCAGCAGTGCCCCTTACCCCGGCCGTCATCGATGAGAAGAGATAGCGCTACGTAGCCAATGGGCGCTCGACAAGGCGGCTAGGCCACGCGTCCATCATGACCACCGAGATCTACACGCACGTGGCGACGAGGAAGGTTAAGACAGTGCATGCGAACACGCACCCGCGGGCTTAAAAGTGCGAGCGGTCCGGCCCGCTTGCTGGCAGTGAGGGGTCCGAACTATAACCGAATCGCCTAAGGAGGGCAGGGCGAGCATGGCCTTCAATAAACGAGACGCTGCGCCCAGCTCGGTCGCGCGCTTGATCACGGGCGTCGGTCAAGGGCCCGGCGCTGTTGCTTTGGCACCAGCGGACGCGATAGAAACGCGGCCACTGGAGGCACCGGGTATGAACAACACGAAAGCAGGCCTGAACGAAGTACTCCAAATGTGTCAGACCGTGGAGAAACTTATTGCAACCATTTTCACGGCACGGGAACAGAAAAAAGGCGAGCGTAACAAATGGCGCGGCAAGGCTAGGCGACTGCTTCGGAAAATCAGCGAATCAATATAGCGCGAATTCGGCTGTGAGCGGCCTGTCCTTCGGGGTCCCGGCGTCCGTTTGCTTTTTGCAAGCCTCGCTGAGCTAACGAGGCCCGTGAAGGCGGCGCAGAGGTATTACCGCAATGAGCGACACGATAAAGCCACGCACGTTTACTGCGACACCTGCGGTAAAATCCAACCGGCAATCCAAGAATCCTTGGTTGGCGTTGACGTTACCGGACAGTTCGTTGGCGGGGATATCCTCTGCTCGGTGTGCAGGTCAATAATCGCGACGATGTACCGGGAAAAACTATGATCGAACAGTACAAAAATTTCTGGATCAGTGGCACTGCGAACCTCGTTCATCCGTACTCTGACGAGATGTACGTCGCCGGTGAAGTCTACGAGCAAGGTCGAAGCACGTCGATTGTCGAATTGACGAGGTTCGAGCTGCCGTCGTTCACCGTTGAGGATAAGAAACTAACGGATTGTTCGGCTTGGCGCTCGCGCGGTCCAGACGCTCCAGCCGTGTAATTACATTATCCAGCGTTGGCTCGTTCATCGGTTTTTTTCTCCTTAGCCGTTCTAGATCTAGAAGAGATAGCATCGCTGTAGTTCGTTCCACGTTCAACCACCTCGCACGTTCCACCGGTCCATTCCTGCACGAATTCTCCACTGTAGCAATTCTGAATGATGGGTCTCCGATGCACAGGTAGAATTCTTGCATCTCGTGATAGGTGGCCTGATTTGGGTTGGTTTTCCACCGTTCCCATTCCTCAAGGATTCGGCGATTGGATTTGTCCTTCGTCATATGCTTTCCATTGGGTGCTAACGCAAAGCTCAACCGCGCGCTATGAGTTCCTTGAAGCAAGCGGCGGCTGTAAGCGCTTCGTTAGACAGTCTAGCCGGCACTCGCGATTGCTTTCGCAACTTCGGCGCGGTGCTTCTTGGCTCCTGCATCATCGATAACCCCACTCTTCACAAGTTCGTCAAGGGCAATATCAAAACTCGCTTGATTGCAAACCCGTCGCCATTGAGCGCTCCGCGCCAAATATGATACTGCCCAGTTCCGAGCACTGACTTGATTCTTGAACGACCAAACTCAAGATGACATCGCGCGGCGCGTTTCTTTATCCTTAATAAGTTCGATCAGTGCCTTTCGCCAAGCCGACGACGTTACTGCCGACTTTACGCGGCTCAAGACTAAATCAGCATCGAGCATTGCTGGAATTTGGCGGGCATCACTTTTGAGAAAAGCGGCCGGACTTGCTCTAGAAGCTGCGAGGCAATCCACGACTTCTTTGGGTAGAAATCGGCTGGTATAGAATTCCAATTTTAGAGGGGACAGCCGAAGTTTATCTATTCTATCGATGCCGTAGATCGTCCAATTCCCGCGGCCACAACGGCTATACCTTCGCTCCAACGCTCCGGGAAAATAAGGTTTAGCAGCCAAAGGGTGAGTAGACCAATCACACAAATAAGTGCGAACCAGAGTCCGACAAATACCGGATAGTTTGGATCGGTGCTCAGCGAAATTGAACGCTGAGTTGCCCCTGTTCCCCATGCCATCCAGCAAAGCATGGCTATCCATAATACCCAGAATAGATTTTGAGCGACATATCGGCTCGGTCCTAATAATTCGCGGCGGCAGGGCCACCGCAAGACTCGCCCCTTCACACGACGCGGCCCTGCCGCGACCTCCTAGCAGCCGCCGTTACGCAGTGGCGCCAATGCCATGCTTCAGCTGGTTGACTCGAACTCGCTCGTCCGTAGGCGAAGCAAAGTGTCGACGGCCTCTATCAGCGACCAATCTCATCCAGACGCTTGAGCCACTTCTCATACTCACCTCGTCTAAACGACATCGGAAACACGGGACCGCACTCCGTGTTCCAGCGCGTCACCTTTGGTTGATGGTAGGTGTAGTCAGTGTGAGCGAACAGCTGGCTGCGGAGGACCATGAGCTCATCGTGAAGCGACCGATCTCCGAGGGAACGAACTCCGACGGAAAGTGATATCGCCGTGCGTCAGGTCTGCGACTGCCGCTGAACGGTCTTGCGTACGTGATGACAAGCTCTCGGAAAACGCAGAATCGTATGTCGTTGCGCCGATAGCGACGGATCAAACGCAGCGAGTGGCGAACGGAGTCGAGGTCAATGGAGTAGAGCCGATGAAGGCGGTATTCGACCGCCTCCGGGGACAAAACGATTTTGTATCGCTGGATGTCATTCTTTGGTTTGCCTGTTAAGTGAGCCGCCGTGCAAGGCGACAAATGCCGGTCGGCCTTATCTCCTGTGACAGCTCCATCAGCCCAATCCGATTCGGCTGCAATATCCATCAGCTATCCCAATTTGTCAACGCTCAGCTGATCGCCAAATACTGGCAGAGTCGGCAGCCTATCTCCCTAACGATTCGGAGCCTATCCCGTCCAGACCATCGCAACAAGCCGGCAGGATTGAACTGGACGACGCCTCAGGCACATTTCACATTGAGCGAGAATTCAGTTCAAGTAAGAGATATACATAGCGTTGAGCGACGCGCAGGTTTATACCCGGAGTAACTGAAGTTCGGGTAGAGGCCGTTTGGACTAACGGTTCCACACATGGAGCTTAATGAGAAATGCGTCCAGGTCGCGGTTCCACTTGCGCCAGTGCTGGTAAAACAAGCTATGGCCGCTTGCGCCGACATCCATGTCATACAGCTTGAGGTCAACGATACCGCCGGCTTGTCGAAAGGTATCCGCATAGTTGTTCACCGAGGAGATGCTGTAGTAGCTGTCCCTAGTCGCGTAGAGAAATAGGTGTGGAACCTTTGCTTTCTTGCCAGCTTCGGCAAACAGAGTTGCGTTTATGTCCACGCCCGCTTGCGAACTACAGTCGTCGCTCATCCAACCACCGACGAAATTGACGACTCCAATTGCGGCCCCGGAACGTTCAGCCGCATACACCACAGAGAGGATCCCTCCTCTTGAATTTCCAGACAAAATAATTTTCTCTGTATCGACCCACGGCTGAGTTTTTAAAAAGTCATATACTGCGTCGAGAGACTCGGATGCATACCGAATTCCCAAGTGTGACTGATGTAAAGTGCATTCATAGGGTTCCCGATAATGACCTTCGGACTTCCCGCGGCCCCTGCGCATCGGAATTAGAAGAGCCATTCCCTTCTTTACAAGATTAGCTCCGAACCCCCAAGGATTGTCGGTCTTATCGAGGGGAATCACACCGGTGCCAGTAGAGCCGTGATTGAAGATCACCAAAGGAAAAGGGCCGTCACCCGTGGGTTTATACAGTGTGGCTTCTAGCTTGATCGCTGAGGGGCCAAACAGCCCTTTCTCTTGCATCGGGATCCATATCGTCCTGCCCCGATCTTGCGCTTGGGCCGGCAAGAAGGTGAAGGCTGCTACGACGTAAAATAAAAGAGCCAAGAGAGCTCCGATAGAACAGTGGTGCATGTGCGATTCTACGCCTCAATTATTAAGAGAACGCTGTACGAGGCAACAAACGCTGGTCGGCGTATGTCCAACGGAGTCTCCACGGACGAAAGATTCGTTCTGACTAGAAATGGTCGGTTGCACCCAGGAAGGGAACTGGCAAACGCGTTTCAATTACCTGTCCTTCAGAAAGTTCCACTCCGTATGCACCGGCCTGTGGCCGCGAGCTGACTATTTCAACGAGCTCCGTGCCACAGAAGTGAAGGGCCGCTCCGTCATCCGCCGCATAACCCGACGGCATTCCGCCACCGATCAGGTGGTGGTACGTTGGTCGGCGTGCTGGCTCGCGTCGTAACGCGGACAGGCGGTAGCATCGATGAATGCAAGACCATGACTGTCAGATTTAATCTTAGCACTTACAATTCATCAAATGGCAAGACCAAATTTAGCCGGAGATTGAACTGAACGTCGCCTCATTTTAGCCGCCCAACAGCTTGAGACCGTTTACGGCTTTGACCAGTTCTTGGCTTCGAGAATGCAGATACCGAGCCGTTGTCGCAAGACTCTTGTGATTCATAAGACTCTGAATGACTCTTAGATTCTCTCCCTGATTTAGAAGCAGCGTCGCGAAGGTATGACGCAAAGTATGGGGTCCCATGCCGTGCGTCTTTATTCGAGATTTCTTTAAATATTTCTTCACGAGATACCAAACAGCCCCGCGTGAGATCCTGTGATTCCGGCAAGATATGAATAGCGCCCTTGTCCGGCTTCTGCGCCTCCGCTGTTTTAAATATGCTTTGAGTTCCATCTTGGCGGAATCGGCCAACGGGAGAACGTTCACCTCTCCGCCTTTCCGATGCAACCGAATCGTCGATGATTAAGGTCAATGTCGCCTTTATCCAGCTGCACAATTTCTCGCAGCCTCGCGCCAGTTAAGAGGAACGTCACAACTATCGCCCGATCCCGGAGCTTTCTAAATGGACTCCGATTCGTTTCGACAACTCGCAGTAGCCGGCCACATTCTTCCTGGGACAATGCGCGAATCTCACCGATCCTGATCTTTGGAAGGGCGATATCTGCAGCGGGATTATCCCTCAACAGCCCTGCTCGATGAGCATACTTGAAAAACGACCGTATCGCTGCCAAGGCCCGCGCACGAGCGGACGGGCCGTTTGGTTTTTGATGACCGACTTCTGAAAGCCAAATCAGATAATCTCGTATGTGATCGCGCGAGACATCTCCTGGAAGAAATCTGTTCCCCAACCGCTTGACCAGATACAGGTCGAATTTACGAAGATCGTACCTGTAGCTCTCTCTAGTAGTGGCACTCGCGTTTTTCTCCGCATCGAGATGCTTCAAGAATCGTCCAATGATCTGTCGCATAGCAATTCTCCTCTCCATTAAATTTTGGAGAGCAAGATACGACAGGATCAGGACAGTAATGTACTGGCGGAGAAATCAGTTCAACAGGGCTACGCCGGCTCAGCCGCGCGTCTCCTGCGTCTGTTTGCAAGGTTAGCCCTTAGATAGAATATCCTTTTTCCTCTCCTACTTGGTCCCGACCCCGATAAGCATTTCGCCGGGCGCTTCAAAGCCTTTCGGCCCTTCGAACTGGCGCAACTGTTCGCTCGATTTCCTCCCACGCCTGTTCACGCTCGGCATCACTAAGCTTGGTAATAAGTTGCTCCAAGACGGGATTTTTCATGGCTTGAACAGCCTCTGCGGTGGACGCGAAATCGCCTTCGTAGACTAACCGCGATGGATGACGATTTCGAGAAAACCCGCCGCCCTGAAGACGCCTTCAAGAAGTGACGGTTCGCCGAGCGCGAACAATCCAGGTTGTCCTGGGGCCGGAGCCGGCATGTTTCCTATGCGGCGAACGATTGCGAAGGAAAGTCCCTGGTAAGGGTTTTTCTCCTCGGTTGACCACACGAGCGCGACAACTTTTCCGTCAGGCTTCACCACGCGGCGCATTCCGATGAGAGCTTTGACCGGATTGGAAAACAACATGAGGCCCTGCCGGCATATGACCGCGTCGAACGAGTCTGCGTCGAGATCGATGTTCTCCGCATCCATAACGCGGGTCTCGACGTTCATAAGACCCGCCTCCCGTGCCGCATCGGACGCGCGCTTGAGCATGTTGGCAGAAATATCCGTGGCCAATACGTAGCCCGTCGGTCCAACGCGTCGAGCCGCCAGAAGCGTTTGGTCCCCTGTGCCGGCCGCCACGTCGAGAACTCTGTTTCCGGGACGGAGATTGGCGACGTCGATCATCATCTCGTCCGCTGCCGCATTGACCTTGTCACGCTGCGCTTTACGGCTCTGCCATTGTTCGGCGACCTCGTCGGACAAGAAAATCGATCCTATATCACTCGGATCAGTCGATTTTGTGGTCATTGTCTCCTCCTTAGGCTATTTTTTTAGTGAACGGGCGAGGTGGTTACGCGAATCAGCGTCATGATGACGGTTAACTATTAAGTGAGCGGCCGTAGGCGACGACAGACGCCGGTCAGCATATCTCCCGACTGGCCCGCAGCCTATTTCATCTGCTTGATCTAAGTCAATCATCAAAATCGACGTAGTATTGAACTGAACGACGCCTCATTTTAGTCGCCCAACAGCTTCAAACCGTTCACCGCCTTTACCAACTCTTGGCTTCGAGAATGCAGATACCGAGCTGTCGTCGCAAGACTCTTGTGGTTCATAAGACTCTGAATGACTCTTAGATTCTCGCCCTGATTTAAAAGCAATGTCGCGAAGGTGTGGCGCAAAGCGTGTGGTCCCATCCTGTGAGTCTTCATTCGGGATTTCTTCAAATATTTCTTCACTAGATACCAAACAGTCCCGCGTGAAATCCTTCGATTGCGGCAAGATATGAATAACGCCCGTGTTCGGCTCCTGCGTCTCCGCTGCTTTAAATACGCCTTGAGTTCCATCTTGGCGGAATCGGCCAACGGTAGAATGTTCACTTCTCCGCCTTTGCGATGCAACCGAATTGTCGCTTGATGAAGGTCAATGTCGCCTTTATCCAGATGGACAATTTCCCGGAGTCTGGCGCCGGTTAAGAGAAATGTAGCAATTATTGCCCTGTCTCTGACTTTACGAAAAGGGCTTGGATTCGTTGCGACTATCCGCAAGAGACGATCACACTCGTCGTGAGACAAAGCGCGGACTTCACCCATTCTAATTTTTGGGAGCGGAATATCTGCTGCTGGATTATCCCTTAGCAGACCAGCACGATGAGCGTATTTGAAAAACGACCGAATGGCTGCCAGCGTCCGGGCACGAGCCGAGGGACCGTTTGGTTTTTGATGACCGACTTCTGAGAGCCACATAAGGTAATCTCGTATGTGGTCGCGGGTGACGTCTCCGGGAAGGAATCTGTTTCCCAGTCGCTTAACTAGATACACGTCGAATTTATGGAGATCGTATTTATAGCTTTCTATAGTCGTGACACTGGCGTTTTTCTCGGCATTGAGATGCTTTAGAAATCTTCTGATGACCTGTCGCATAGCAATTCTCCTCTCCATTGGTTTTGGAGAGCAAAATACGACAGCATCAGGACTTTACGGTACTGGCGGAGAATTCAATTCGATCTTACGGCCAACGCTCCGGTTCAGCGGCACGTCACACCGGCCGCTGCAACCGGTTGTTATGCAACGTTCCTTATGCAGCTGTTCAGTCTGGCCAGATTGTACCCTTCGCAAGTTCACCCATGTACTGGGCAAACCGCTCAGTTCCCTCAATGGCAAGTTGGATTTCAAATCCGACCGGCAGCCGCCTCGCGATCCCGCTGTGTAATTGCGTGACGGAATTCGCGAGCACAAGCACAGGATCAACATGATGTCCAGCGGGCAGGTCTTCGCACGAGAGTTCGCAATACCGCTGACACAGGTCATTCTCGGAGGCGAATACGAAGATGACGTTCCCATGACGAGTAGGAAGGCTAAATGGCTGGTTGTAATCGTTGGGGCCAATTATGCAAGGGCACCAATAGGCAGTCGCGTCCACAGCTACGTTTAACGGTGCGTCTGGATCCTCGATCTTGGCGGCCAAGGCATCGAAATGCGGCGAGCGGAGGTTACGTTGACGAGCAAGATCAAGAAATTCTGCGAGGATCAGCTGGTTTCTCTCGGTTTGGTTCCAGTTGTCCAAAGATTGAAAGAAGTCAGGCCTCTGCACTCGGTTTAAAGCAAACTGAATCGCGGCTGCCATTCCCTTTTCCATCGCATCGATGTCGTCTTTGAGACCCTCGTTCGCCGAATCGATTGCCGACGAAATAATTTCTACGTTCTCTTTGCTCCAGCTTTCGCCAAAGGCAAAATTAAGGCCGGCGACTTGCAAGTAATGT
This sequence comes from uncultured delta proteobacterium, assembly GCA_963801935.1. GTDB lineage: Bacteria > Desulfobacterota > Binatia > UBA9968 > UBA9968 > DATACQ01. The sequence goes on along the minus strand of CAWDHA010000008.1, from coordinate 56,583 downwards.
CGTACCAGCATTCCACGGACGGTCACGAGGACCGGTTGAAGGAGTGCTTCAACGGCAAGCTGGTGAGCGCCCGTTGAGACCGATGCAAGCGCGCAGATTCGCTCACAGCGGTTCAGCGCAACAATTACATTCAATGAAATGAACATTTCTGAGATAAACGGCAGTAGGTTGAACTGATGCTCCTTACTCCCGATCTCTTGCATAATCTTGTAAGTGCTTTCGAGCATAACACCTGTCGCAAAAACGTCCGCCACGCCCTCTTCCCTTACTGAGCCAATAGCAAGAATGAAATCACGCTCGTCAGCTGCCGCTCGCGAGACGGCATCGGCTCTAAGTTGTTCAGAAAGTGCGCTGAATCTGGCAAGCGAGTTTTCTACTGATCGTAGAATATCTGCATCGGAATAGAAGGAGGTAGTAGGTTGAACAAAGTGACCTAGTTCGTGAGCGAGTGCAAAAAACCAACACGCCATGTAGACCGGAGTTATCGGTTCATACTCCATGCTCTGCAACGTATTCCGAAAATGGATAAGCCCTGGATGAATCGAACTCGCACGAAGAATCGCAGATGCGGCGAATTCAGGATCTTGATGCCTCCAGAGTGACCTTTCGGCCATCAATTGCAGGCAGAGTCGTTCAATCAGCGCAGCCTTTAGTGGACCGTCATAAACCGTGGTTGTTAAGACGTAACGTATATCGCCCCACAGTTCTGTGAGGCGAGGATTGAAGACCACGATCGGCTGGGAGAATCCGGACAGACTAAACATCTCCGGAATGGCGTTTTCTACCCAGAATACAGTGAAGCTTGAGTTCAGATGACGTTCGGCTACGTCCAAGGTGAAGTTCATTGGTGACCGGATCGACCGGTCGTGCATATGCCATTCAGCGAAGTCGCCGAGTTGCGACCTCAATACGATATCAATGTCAGCCAGTTCACTGTCATGCATCGGATTTATCGTTTCCGGAGTATCGCTGACGCAACAATTGAAGGTCTTCTTCCGTTGGGTTGTCGATCTCGATATCGCCGACCTTGATTCGCTTTACCGAGCGTTCCTTTCGCCACTCAGTCAGAAACTGGAGAACGTGTGGCAACGCTTGGCTCGCCAATGTTGCTATCACGATCCATGTCGCTGCATCGCCATCGAGATTTCGTCGTTTTACGTACCGAGCGTCTGGTTCTTTCACGAGCAACGGAGCAAGCACTCCCCGCAGTCGGAGCTGAGTGGGCTCGTCGCAATCTACCTCGAACCGGATATTGTCCGTCATGGCTAGAACCTCCCAGTCGAATCGTGGATCGTCTGTCGCATGACTATTAAGAGAGCCGCATCATCGGCGGAAAATGCTGGTCGGCGTATGTCCTGACACAATTCAAGCCCCCGCCAGACGTCATGGTCGAATACGCCCCGACATTGCGTGCCATATCCGCTCAGTAAATCTTATTGAGAGATCGGTGGTTTCGAACGAACCCATTGAGAATATTCCTGACCGTCAAAGCCGCGCAGCATGGCAGCTTATCCCTATTGGCTCACAGCCTAATTCGACTGCAAGGCCAGAGTCAAGTTTTGTTATTGCCGCAGTATTGAACTGAACGACGCTTCAATTCAAATGGAGTCCAACGAGAGCCCCATTGATTGAACATCGTTGGTCTTGTTTACCGAACGCGGCGGTGTTGAGCAGCCAGCGAAAAATGCGGTGCATAGAAGTTACCGCGAGCAATGTCCTCTGCGCCGTGACCCTGGAATGCCGGCCGCGTCGGCTGGATCCAGTTTTGCCTGACCAAAAACTCACGCACCCGAATTCTGCAGAATAACGGACGCCGAAAATGGACTTCGGAACCGACCGCGCAGCGTCGCCGTTCCGTCTAGAAAGCCCGCAATTCGTTCAAGCATGCCGGGCCGCATAACAACGAGATTATCTCCGCCTATGCCGTAACTCAGTAGCGTGTCCCTCAGGCTGCCGGCGTAGACTTCCACACCTACTTTGAGCCCCATTCGCTGCAACGCCGCGCAAGTATTGAACACCTGTTGCTTGGCCAGTTGCGCGCGCGTTCGCGTCGAATAGCTTTGAGCCATTCTTGCGACGACTAGAGCGTTGTCGACCCCGCACTGCGAGACTGCAGAGTACGCTTGCAGCCATTTGAGGCCATTCACCGGACGCCGGACGAGGAACATTACAGTTGTGCCCGGCTGGGCGACCTTTTCGATGAACGGCACGATCTCTGCGACTCGGTCATGCTTCTTCAGCGGTACCAGGATTTTATTATTCATTGACGTGTGTTCCCTTTTTAGGCATCAAAATCAGGACTAGTCGAACGTTTACGTTCTACGAGGCTCTTTGAAGTTGTCATGAGCGCGACCCAACCGTCTCCGGATGGATCAACAAAACCGGAAACAGGCTTGGCCTTTTGAACAGCTCAATGAAGGAATTACTGCCGTTGAACAGGCCCGCGATCCGCTGCCCGATCCCTGAACCAGTCACGATCAGATGAACGTCACCGTTTGCGATGTGACTCTTGACGGCACGCCGCCAATTGCCAGCGTAAACATCCACGGCCACAGCGATGCCCCGGGCCGGAAGCACCTCGAAGGCGGGAAAGACTTTGGCCATGGCTCGTTGCCGGTTGCTTTCCCAATCGTAATATTCGACCAGTTGCTTTCCCTCGTTGACCGCCTGCGTCTCAAGCTCCGCATGTGACCAGCGCATGCCGTCTGCTGGATATGGCACGAGGAAGACCGCCTCCATTCCAGGTCTTGCAACCTTCTCGATGTAAGGCATGAGCTCTTTGACCTCATCGTTTCTTTTTAGCGGTACCAGAATTTTCATGGCCCTTTCCCTCCGTTCAGCGCTACAGCAAGCACACAGAGCAATGACTGCGCCAACTGAGGTGGCATGGGATACACTGATGAAAGTATTGGATTGTACGAGGGAAATCTCGCGCTCAGCTCACGGCAAAGAAAGTGATCGTAACCTTTGTATCAACTGAGTTCACTCAAGGTGATAACAAAGTTACCGTTAGGTGGCGTGTTGTATACGAGCGCCGCAAGGTCGGCTCGGTGCAGAACTGGGGCCGAGAAGTGGGCTGTAATTCCGCACGTCCGTCTGCACCGGCGTTTCGGAAGTAGATTCGTGGTTATGCGTAAGCTGCGAGCACGGCTCCACGATCGTTAACTCTAATGCAGTTGGCTAACTGAGCCGCCGACGCTTCCGCCTACGGCTGATCTGTTGCTGCCTCTTGGCAACACTGTCTCTGCATCCGGATCCATAGCGGTAATTGTATACAACCCATCCATATCGCTCTTTCTGACCTGCATTCCTCTGATCTAATGAACCTTCGGAGTCTCCTTCACTTAACGTTAATGCCCGGCCTGTAGAACTTTCTAGGGGCACAAAGGGATACACGGTATGATGCTGAACCACCGAAATGTTCAGATACAAGGACGTATAGCTATGTCGGTCGAAAGTATTTGGAATCCCGGCGGACACCCCTGTGTCGTCACCGACGTTGACGCTCACTGTGTACAGCTGGAACAACCATTGTAGCGAGAATCGTCCTTGCAGCTAACTTCTCTCAACTGCTGAGAGTCTGTTGCGCTCGAGCCTTCGTTGATTCACGAGCAAAAATCCGAGCTGAGACGAGGGACACGGGCTACCAAATGTCCCATTCCCGCTTGGTACGCAATATGCGGTACGAGTTTGGGCGAGCAGTCTGAGGTGTTGTGGGGAATAGGTGCGAGGCGCAAATCTCAAGGGAGGCTGAATCTGATGTGGACAGGCGAACAGACTATTGGACCGTTCGCTTGGATCCGTGGTGCTGTCTCAAGGACACAGCCTTCACTGAAGCTACCGTTCGCCATCGTGTTGTCTAGTTCAGTGGGATGGATCGTCTGCAATATTCCTCCCACCGGGTCGCTCGATGAGAACGGCGTGCATTTCCTGGGTACGTTGCTCGCTGCTGTGATCTTATGGATCTCGAACGCCTTTGAGGATTACATCGTTGCGCTCATGCTTCTTGCATCCTGGATACTCTTGGACATTGTCCCGCCAAAGGTAGCCTTGGAGGGATTCTCGCATGAGTCCTGGTTTTTCGTCATAGCCGCCCTGGGCTCGGGAGCCGCAGTCGCCAAGTCAGGCCTGCTGCGCCGGCTCGCCATGCAGATTCTGCGCCGAGTTCCGATCACCGCGTACAAATCTCACAGCTTCCTGCTGTTTGCGTCGGGTTTGTTGATCACTCCGCTGCTACCAACGGGAAAAGCCCGCGTCGTTGTTGCGCTTCCGGTTAGTCAGGCGATAGCAAAGGCTGCGGGTTTGCCAAATCGATCCAACGGCTCGGCGGCGCTGGCACTCTCGACCATGGCGGGGTTTAGCCACATGTCGTTTGTCTTTCTGACCGGGGCTGAATCATGTCTGCTGGGATGGAATTTACTTCCGGAACCGGCCAAGGGGGAATTTGGTTGGTTGGCGTGGCTTATCGCCGCTCTCCCGGCTGGAATTTTCGTTTTCCTTTTTGTCTTCTGTTCGATCCAGCTGATTTTTCCGCTTTCGCCAAGCGAGCGGCTCTGTATCCAGAGTCGCGCCAGAACGCTTCCAGCGGACAATTTGCGCCCCCTGAGCAAGGCCGAATGGATTGCGCTGACCGTTTTGCCGGCAACGCTAGTGGGATGGATCACTACCCCGCTTCACGGGATCGAGGAAACATGGATCGCCCTCCTCGGTCTGCTGGCATTTCTGTCAACCGGCGTACTCGACAAAAAGACCTTCAAGAACGATGTGGACTGGGGTCTCATTCTGTTCTTCGGCATCGTCAACAGCATGGCTATGGTTTCGCGGCATCTCAAGGTGGACGGTTGCGTTGGTAGAGATCATAGAGCCTGTCCTGGGCAGCGTTACTTCGGGCCCCTTCACCTTTCTAATGGCGGTTGTCGTCATTGTGTTTTGTGCGCGTTTTTTTCGAGGAAAGCCGCCGCAGCGCTCATTCTGCCTCTCGTTCTGATGCCATACGGGCAAGAGATGGGCATCCATCCGGGAGTGGTTCTGATTACAATCCTCGCCGCCGGCGAATGCTTTATCCTGTCGTATCAGGACGGGCCGTATCAAATTGCCTATTCGAGCACCAACGGCCGGGCCTTTACTCACACGCAGGCACGCAAGGCGCTTGCCGTTAAATTTCTTGCAACAGTCTTGAGTATCGCGATCAGCGTTCCGTATTGGAAATTTCTAGGCTTGGTTCATTAGGCGCATCAATATCGCTAAAGAAGGAGAAGCTTATGCCGGCGAGGATTTTGGTTCCACTTAAGCGACATGACCGGTTCGAAGAACTCGAGCCATACCTTCAGTTATTGGCATGCCGCGGATCAACGGTGGTTTTTTTGATTCCTATGGAGCGAAATCCATTTCCGTGGTGGTTGGAAGCGATCTCCGTTCCAGCGAGAGATTGCCGAGATGTGATGCCTATTGCGATTCTTGCCGCCACGTCTTCTTGCGAGCACCAGTTACAACGGGCGGCACAGAGGCTGGCGGTGATTCGCCGGATTTTGGAAGCTCAAGGTGTCGTCGTGCATGTGGAGTGCTATGAGGGATCGTTGAAAAGCGCGTTGGCACGATATTGTAAAGCCGGCGGCCGTACTATCGTCCTGCGCCGCAAGTTGCCTATCAAGTGGCGCGCTTATTCTCATTCATGCGCTGGCGCATTAGACCGAGCGAGCCTGTGGCGATGACTCTTTCACTGCCACGGCAGTTACCGTGATTTGAAAGATCCCGATGGATGCAAATGCTGAGAACAGCCTGGGATCTGGGAACTTTTCTCGTTCGTCGTACATTTGATCCTCCGACCTACAGTTTTTTGAGATCCTATGGTCGTAGGGATGAGGATGATCCCAAAACAGCGGCTGGGCCAGACAAATCCCGTGAACGGCTACTTTGCCACGACGCTTATATGAACGCTCTTCTCGATAAGACGCTTCATCGCTCACTCTTTAGGCGTTGCTTCGGCGTCTAAATCATGGTGGAGTCGAAAATAGCACGGTGGAGTGATGCGGCTTTGCCCCTATGTTCGTCGAATCTTTTGACTCTTAACACGGGAAAGGTCTGAACTGTCTACGATACAACGACTACACTATTATTGCCGTCAGCTAACCGCGCTTTGTCAACTCAAGCTCTCCGCCAAAAAGCCGACCGCGTGCGGCTTATCTCCTTAGCCGTCAGTGGCCTATTTGGGTAGACTATCGCAAGAGGCTGCAGGATTGAACTGAACGACGCTTCAATGCGATTCAAATCGGACTGCACAGAGAAGAAATTACTCGATTAAAGGTTTACCGCTTACAATCACCAGCACATTTATAGCGCCCGCGGGCAGATTCTCCCGGTGGGATTGTTTTGCTTCGCTGTGGCTGCCTGGCTGGTAGGTCTTTGGTTGCTAGTAGGGTAGGTCACTTTAAATCAGAATCGACTCGGGCGTCTGCCACTTTTGAACGAAGGGGCGGGAGTTGGAGGGCTGGATGAAGTCGATGAGGCACAACAACGGCCCGGCTCTGGAGGGTCCTTTGAATTGATTTGAGAAATTTACAACGCAATAGTTTTGACGTGTTTTGGATGTGCCAATTTCTTCGCGCTTGGCCAGCGCGCATTAGCTTACGCAACTGAAGAGGGCGTAGATTATCTGGTTTCTGGGATTGGGCTCGCGATAATCGCCGTTCGCAGGATGGGCATGTCGCGAAGAGGAAATGTTCTATGAAAAAGTGCCTTTGGCTGTTTCTTGCCACGGTTACGTTTCTCGTTTTCTTCTATTCCGGGACGCTCGTAATGAGCATCGTCTATCCGCTCGATGAGGCGCCGCTTTCATTCTAGAAACCATGCACATCAAGCGCCGGTGCCGAGACAAGCCTCAGTGCGTGCCAGGGCTAAATAATTTCTGATAAGTGGCTTTTTCCTCGGCAATCTTCTCCAGAAACTCCTGTCTCGTGATCACGCCCTTGTCGATGAGCAGCTTAGCTAACGCATCACTCTGTGCGAGGCTTGAAACCAGAAGCTCCTGAAGGGTGACCACCGCCTTTTCTGAGTCGGCCATTATCTCTCCCTCATGGGTTACTCGCCCACAGGCCACGGCCGGCCGCGCGCGCCTCCCGCTCCAGCGCCCGAAACTCCTCCATGCGCGAGAATGGATAGCGGGTGAGCGCGTGGCCATACCCCTGCCGGATGATTTCTGCATTTAACAAAGTACCATCTTCCAAGAACACGTAAGCCAAGGTTCGACGTTGAGGCGTGTTGTCTTTGTGACCCCGCGCAGCGTTGGCCTGATCATATTCCAAGCGCACGAGTTTGCGTTCGGCTCGGCGCTTCGTAAACTCGACCGCTTCTTTCCCGAAGTACTCAACCGGTCTTCGAGAATCTACGCTTTCGGGTGTATCGACGCCGATCAGGCGCACCCGTTCACCAGACTCCAGCATGATCGTATCGTCATCGATAGCGCGTTTGACGCGGACAAAATCTTGAGCACGAGCAAGGGTGATCCCGCTTCAAGTGGTTGAGCTATGAACACTTCGCCAAAGTAAGCAAATCTCACGGAAATTACCTTAGCCCTCCGGTTTTCACCGTTTGCTCCATTTACTGGGCGTTAGGTGTTTGCAGCCCTTCGCTCTGCTTCTGCGCTCTCAGGATTTAACTTTTGACGTTTCGCACTCGTCTCTGAGGGATTTGGCATCCAGCAATTTTGGGCGAAACTTATTGGTGCCGCAGTTTACCCGCCTTCGCGTCAAACTATCCTCTCTAGATCGCGGTCTAGCGGCTCAAGAGTCGAATCAACGAACCCGCGCGGAACAAGCTTCCGCTGCACCATTTACGTGAAGAGCGGGCGATGGTTCTGGTTACGGTGCTGCTGCTGCTTTCGCTGCTGATGGTGATCGGCATGGGCGCGGCGCTTTCGGTGCAGAACGACCTCCGCATGTCGGCCAATCTGCGGAGCGCCGCCGCGGCTTCTTATCTCGCCGAAGCCGGCATCGAGTCGGCCAAGCAGCAGATCGCCGCGGCAACAACGATGCCGCCGGCGCTGTCTGCTGCGAACCAGAGCCTGGGTTCGGGTTCTTACTCCGTTTCATTTCTTTCTGCCACTCAAAGCACTCCTCTTAGCGCAACGGTAGTCATTCAATCAGCGGGAAGCGCTAATAATGCGACGCAGGCGGTCGACGCACGGATTGTCAAAATATACGATCTCGGCGACGGCGCCATAGTTCTCAGAGGAAATGCCCGGAACATAAATTTTTCAGGTGCGTCCTTTTCAATATCTGGGCTCGACCACGATTTGACCAGCGGCGCGCCGCTCTCGGGCGCGCCCGTCCGAGCCGGCATCACTGCCGGCGCCGCTGGTGTCCTCAATCAGCTGGAGAGCGCCCTGGACACTCTCCAAAGAAATAATATCGCCGGCGACGACGGCGATGGCGCTGCGCTTGCTGCCAGCCGGCGCATTTCGGGAAGTGATATAGACCGCATCGCCAATGAGCTGTGCGCGGCGCCGAACGCCATTGTCTCAGCCGTCCCAGAGTCGGGCAGCTTGTCAGTCACGCGCGAGGCATGGGGTAGCCGCCGAGCTCCCGAGCTGCGTTGCGTCACCGGGTTACCCGGCAGCGGTGACTCGGTTGTGTTTAGCGCCGATACTGGCGGCGCCGGCATTCTGGTGATTCGTGACGCCGAGTTGATTCTCGCCGGAAATTTTCGCTGGGAAGGTTGGCTGATTGTTCTCGGGAGCGATGTCGGATTGCGGGTGACCGGCTCGGATAACAAGGAAATCGTCGGTTCATTAATCATCGCTGAATCCGGCAACGCTACCGGTAGCGGGCCGGCAACCTTGAATGTGCAAGGTTCGCTGCGGGTAAATTTTAGCCGGCAAGCGTTCAATTTGGCCGCACCGCTGGTGCCGGCGGCGACACTTAGCGCAAGTTACTCGGCCCTGCCGTTCTTTTTGAAGCAGGATTACTGGCGCTCGCTAGCGCCATAAGCCCGCGGAATTCTTAGGAATGCGTCAAAAAAGTAAGTTTACTTCTCGCCCGGAAGGTGTTAAATAGTACGGTATTCCATCGTTTTATGCGTGACTAAGCCAGGGACGGCTTCGGATTCCCACTGAGTGAGCTATCAATCAATGATTTCTGGTGTGAACGGATACGCCCGTACTAAGGGGAAGAAGGAATGGAGAACAATAAGACCATTATGGTGGTTGACGATAACCCCGACATTATTACTATCGTCAGGACCATTCTGGAGGGTAAGGGATTTAACGTACTGAGCGCTACTAGTGGAGCGGAATGTCTGGAGGCGCTGAAATCCCAGAGACCTGATCTGATCGTTCTGGATATTATGATGCCCGAGATGGACGGCCTGGAAGTTTTGACCCGGCTAAAAGCGATGTCGGAGTTCGCCAACGTGCCGGTTGTTCTGCTGACCGCTAAAGTTCAATATGAAGATGTCCTCGGTGGCTACAAACTCGGCGCCGATTATTATATTACCAAGCCTTTCACCAGCATTCAGCTCATCAACGGCATTAATCTACTCCTGGGCGAAAATAAGAGCTAGTTTTTCCTTCAGCGAATACTGACGCGCCACCTTTCTTGCCTCTATAGCGGGTTGGCAGTTCCGTTAAACGCCCATGATTCGTTTCATTTCTTTCGAGGGCGGTGACGGCACCGGAAAGTCAACCCAGATAAAAGCCTTGGAGCGCCATCTGAGTGCGCGCGGGCGGCCTGTCGTTTCGACCCGGGAGCCCGGTGGCACGCCCCTGGGAAAATTGCTCCGCCAGGCGCTCTTGGAAACCGCCGAGCAGCCGATCAGCTTGCCGACCGAGTTGTTTTTATATCTAGCCGATCGGGCGCAGCATGTGCAGGAGGTAATCCTGCCTGCGTTGGCCAGTGCCAAGATTGTGCTCTGTGACCGCTACAGCGACTCGACCCTGGCCTACCAGGGCTATGCTCTCGGCATGGAGCTGAAGGTGTTGCGCGAACTGAATCGCATCGCCGCGCTTGGCGTAGAGCCGGATCTGACGTTACTGCTGGACTGCCCGGTAGAGATTGCCCGCGCGCGCGCCGCCGGGCGCCTCGTCCAAGAAGTTGCAGGCGGCGGCCGTGAAGAGCGCTTCGAAAACGAAAAGATAGAGTTTCACGAAAAGGTCCGCGCCGGCTTTTTGGCGCTGGCGCAAGCCGAACCTGAACGTTTCCGCGTCGTCGATGCATCGCGCTCGGCGCTGGAAGTGACTCGGCAGATCAAAAGTATTATAGATCGGGAAATCGACGGATGAGCTTCGCTGACATCATCGGCCAGGAAAAGTCATTGGCGATTCTGCGCGGCGCGCTCGCCAACAATCGCCTGCACCACGCCTATCTCTTCACCGGGCCGGAGGGCATCGGCAAACGAAAAAGCGCGATGGCACTGGCAATGGCGCTTCACTGCGCGGCAAAAAATAACGATTTTTGTGATCACTGTGTCGAATGCGCGCGCATCAAGACGCGCAATCATCCCGACGTTCGCGAAATCGAGCCGCTGCCGGGCAAAAAAGAAATCAGTATCCAGCAGATCCGCGAAATCGAAAGGCATCTGCACTATCATTCGTTTACCGGCGGCCGCAAGATAGCGATCGTCGATCCGGCCACTTTGCTGAATCCGGCGTCGCAAAACGCGCTGCTGAAAACTTTGGAGGAGCCGCCGGCGGATTCGCTTTTGATTCTTATCACGCCCAGTAGCGGTGCGCTTTTGCCGACCTTACGATCGCGCTGCCTGCGCGTGGGTTTCGGGCCGATTTCACGGCAACTGGTCGCGGACTTTCTCATGTCGAATAAAAAAACCCCGGCCGAAGAAGCTCGCTCATTAGCCGCGCTCAGCATGGGCAGCTTGGGGTTGGCGCTCGAGCTCGACGTCGAAGAGTTGCGCGAGAAAAGGCGCGAGTGGGGCCATATGCTGGCGGCTCTCAACGACGGCAATTATGGAGCCGCGCTGGATGGCGCGGAAGCGCTTGCCGCAAGCCGCGAGGAGGCGCTTAAATTCTTCGCGTGGGCCGAGAGCTGGTTTCGCGATCTACTCGTCCACGGGTTGCAGCAAGATTCCGGAAGCATAGTCAACCTCGATATGTTGCCTGAGTTACGGCGCCAGCAGGCGCAATTGGGACTCAAGCGTATTATTTCAGCGGCGACGCTTGCCCGCGACGGCGCTAGAAATATTCAGCGAAACCTTAATCGGCGCATGGTGCTGGAGCAGTTCTTGTTCGGCGTTGTCGGGAGCCGCTGATGGGGATCATTTATTTCACGACGCCGATTTATTACGTTAACGCTGAGCCGCATCTCGGCCATACTTATACGACGGTCGTCGCTGATACGTTGAAACGCTACTACCAGTCGATCGGCTACGAGGTTTTTTTTCTCACGGGTACCGACGAGCACGGCGACAAGATCGCTCAGGCCGCCGCGGCTGCCGGCACCGATCCCAAGAGCTACGTCGATCGGGTTAGTGGTTTGTTTCGCTCCACCTGGGACCTTAGCGGCATCGCTTACGACCATTTCATCCGCACCACCGATGCGCATCATCAGCAGTACGTTCAAAGAATTCTTAAGAAAATTTACGATGCCGGCGACGTCTACTTCGGCGAGTACGGTGGCTTATACTGCTATGGCTGTGAACGCTTTTATACGGAAAAGGAGTTGGTCGATGGCAAATGCCCGGACCATCAGATAGCGCCTGACTACATCAGCGAGAAGAATTATTTTTTTCGCATGGGAAAGTATCAGGGGCGCTTGGTTGAGGCACTGCAGGCGCGCCCGGACCTGATCCGTCCCGAACGCTACCGGGCTGAAGTCCTGGCGTTTCTGCGAGAACCGCTGGAAGACCTGTGCATATCGCGGCCGACGACCAGATTGAAATGGGGTATCCCGCTGCCCTTCGATCCGAACTACGTTACTTATGTCTGGTTCGATGCATTACTCAATTACGTGAGCGCACTGGACAGTCGCGGCGGCGACTCGGTCGAGCGATTCTGGCCCGAGACCAATCATTTGATCGCTAAAGACATCCTGAAGACCCACGCCATTTATTGGCCGACCATGCTAATGGCCGCTGGCTTACCGCTCTACCGGCACTTGAACGTCCATGGCTACTGGGTGATGGACTCCGGAAAAATGTCCAAGAGCCTCGGTAACGTGATCCGGCCGCTTGAGATGAAAGAGCGTTTCGGTATGGATGCCTTTCGTTATTTCTTGCTCCGCGAAATGGCCTTCGGCCAGGACGCCAAGTTTTCCGAGGAAGCTCTGGTCACGCGAATCAATGCCGACCTGGCGAACAATTTGGGCAACCTGGTCAGCCGCGTGCTGGCCATGCAGCAGAGGTATTTCGCCGGTGAAGTTCAGCCTGTGAGCGGCGCCTGGCTGGCCGAAGACATCGGCTTGCGTGACAAATTCGCCGAGGCCGAGAAAGAACTCCACACTACATGCGGGAGCTCCAGTTTCATCGCGCGCTGGAAGCGCTATGGTCGGCATTGGATCACGCGAATCGATACGTCGTCCAGACCGCGCCATTCACTTTGATCAAAAACCCGGACAATCAAACCAGAGTCGGCGCAGTTCTACATCATCTCGCTGGAAGTCATCCGAACCTTGTCGCGCTTGCTGGTGCCATTCATGCCGGACACCGCCAGAGAGCTCAGAGGGCTGCTTGGGTTTGCGGCTGATAGACAGCGCCTTAGTTGCTCCCTGGGGACAGGGATTTGCTGCCGGGGCATAAAATTAACGCCCCTAAAGTGCTCTTCCCCCGTATCGAGATCGAGCCGAAAAAGTAATCATAGCTGCCAAATCATGCTGATCGATAGTCACGCTCATATTCAGTGCAAGGAATACGCCGGCGAAGCACCGGCGGTCATCGCACGCGCGCGCGCGGCCGGCGTCGAGACGATCGTCGCCGTGGGCGGTGCCGGCGACATGTCGAGCAACACCGCGGCGGTGGCGCTGGCGAATTCATTTGCGGACGTTTACGCCACCGTCGGCATGCATCCGCATGACGCGAAAGATGTCGGCGACGAGGAATTGACCGGTCTCAGGCAGTTAGCCGCGGACCGAAAAGTCATTGCCATCGGTGAAACCGGTCTCGATTATTACTACGACCACTCGCCGCGTGAGACCCAGCGGCAGGTATTTATCCGTTTCATTCATCTGGCGAGGGAAACGAGATTACCCATCGTTGTCCATGAGCGGGCGGCGGCCAGGGAAACAGCCGAGCTGTTGAGCAGCGCGGGAGGAGGCGATCTCGCCGGCGTGATTCACTGTTTCACCGGCGATTACCAGGAGGCGGCGCGCTATCTCGACATGGGCCTGGTGCTTTCTTTTACCGGCATTATCACCTTTAAAAACGCTGGCGCGCTGCGCGAAGTGGTCGGCAAAGTTCCCCTGGAAAAAATCTTGGTCGAGACCGACTCGCCTTATCTCACACCGGTTCCGCATCGCGGCAAACGCAACGAGCCCGCCTATGTGCGCTTGGTAGCCGAGACCGTGGCGCAGATCAAGAATGTCACGCTCGAGCAGGTCGCCGCTGTCACCACGGCCAACGCGCGCGCTCTTTTTCGCTTGCCTTAGCGCACCCTGGTTTATATAACTCGCGCAAAGGCGCCAAGAGCAAAATTCGAAGCACGAAATCCGAAATTCGAAACAATTTCAAACGACCAAGTTAAGTCAAATTCCAAACAAGCTTCCTTCGGATTCGGTGTTTTGGACTTTCCCGATTTGAGATTTATTTCTCTCGGAGTTGTTTCGGATTTCGATATTCGAATTTCGGATTTTGGTTCGCGTGGGTGTTGGCGTGATAAACTTAGTTGAAGTCGTTCCATTTGAAGTAAGACGTAAAAAGCTACAAGTCGTGGGAGAGCAGTGCCATGAGTGATCTGTCGCCGCTGCGTGAAATGGTAGCGCGATCTTGCCGCATTTTGGGCAAGCTCAATCTTACTAAAGAGCCGAGCGGCCATGTCAGCGCGCGCGCGCCCGGCGAAGATCGCATTCTAATCAAAGCCCGCGGCCCCGAAGAGTCGGGGCTGCGGTTTGTAACGGCGCGCGATATTATTGCAGTCGATTTTGCCGGCAAAAAGGTCGCGGGCGAAGACGGCCTCGAGGTGCCGCAGGAAGTCTTTATCCACACCTGGCTCTACAAAACCCGTCCCGAGGTTCAATGCGTCGTCCATGTGCATCCGCTCACCGTGGTGTTATTCACAATCTGTAACAAAGCGCTGCAACCTCTATACGGCGCTTACGATCCGTCGGGCTTGCGGCTGCTAGTCGAGGGGCTGGCGACCTATCCGCGCAGCATCACGGTGTCCAACGAGAAACTCGGCGAAGAATTCGCTGCGGCGATGGGCAGCAAAACAGCCTGTCTCATGCGCGGCCACGGCATCACCAGCGCCGGGCCGAACGTCCAAGAGGCGACTCTGACGGCCATCAAACTGAACGACGCGGCGCTGATCAATTATCAAGCCCATCTGCTCGGCACGCCTGAACCAATCCCCCAGGAAGATATCGACATCATGGTCGGCAAGTCGCGGCGCGATAGTAAGTCGGTACACGCCGGTTCCAACTGGCGCTACTACTGCAAGCTGCTTAACGAGGAATGATCGCCTGTCCAGATCGAACCTCAACGCATCCAATGGCGCGGACATCTCGATTAGCGAGCATGTTCAAAACGTTCAATACGTTCAAGTTGTTCAAAGCGTGGGGACATGCTTCTAGAGTACGCGGCAATGAATGACCAACTGCCCAATGCCGTTTCTCCGGTTCTTGAGTTCCGCGCCGTCGTCAAGCGCTTTCAAACCGTCAACGCCGTGGACGGTATCAGCTTCTCTCTTCAACCGGGCGAAATCTTTACCTTGCTCGGACCTTCGGGCTGCGGCAAGACGACAACCCTCAGGTTGGCGGCTGGTCTGGAAGAACCCGATGGCGGCGAGATCCTTATAAACAACGTAACCGTCGCCGCACCGGAGCGCGGCCTATTTGCCCCACCCGAGAAACGCCGGCTTGGTATGGTGTTTCAATCCTATGCAATCTGGCCGCACCTGACGGTGTTTGAGAATGTCGCTTTCCCCCTGCGCGTGCGCCATAACGGCGCCCAAACAGTTCGCCGGCGCGTGCATCAAGCGTTGGAAATTGTCGGGCTCGGCGGTTTTGCCGAGCGTGGCGCCACGCAACTTTCCGGCGGCCAACAGCAGCGCGTGGCACTGGCCCGGGCGCTGATCTATGAGCCGGCGATCTTGCTTCTTGACGAACCGCTTTCCAATCTCGACGCAAAACTGCGCGAACAAATGCGTGTGGAGATTCGCGCGCTGCAGAAGAAACTCAACCTGACGGTACTCTATGTCACCCATGATCAAGCGGAAGCGATGACTCTGTCTGATCGGATTGCAGTGGTTAGCGGCGGGCGTTTCGAACAGGTCGGTTCACCGGCTGAAGTGTATGAGTTCCCGGCGACGTCCTTCGTCGCTCAGTTCCTCGGACGGACCTTGTGCTTGGACGGCCGCATCGTACAAAACGGCTCCGTTCCATGCATCGAGTTTGCCGCCGGCGGCGGCAAGGTCGCCCTCACAAGGGCGCTGGCAAGCTCGGTGGCGCAGCGATTATCGGTGCGCGTTACCTTGCGTCCCGAAGATCTGGAAATACTGGCGAGCGGCGAGCTCCAAATAAATCAGATCGCCGGCATTATTGAACAGGTGGCATATTTAGGCGAGCGATTTGAGTATCAAATCACCGCCTGCGGCGTCTCGTTTGTTTTATCAACAAGCAAAAAACAGCGCTACTATGCAGGTGACGCCGTTCGTCTCGCCATCGATCCCGCGCGTCTCAATCTGCATCTAGATCGATCTTTCCATGATCGCCGTCCTGACTGCCCTTAGCCGGCTCCAGAACAAAGTTGCGCCTGAGGCCGATTCGTTTGGCGGAGCTTTGTTTTTTAATTTTTCTCGTGCTCGCCATGGCCATGCCGCTGCTCTTTTTACTTACCGGCAGCTTTAACCTCGGAGCGCCGGGTAAAGCGCCGGCGTACGGCTTCGGTAACTGGATCAGAGCGTTTACTGATCCCGGGACCTTGAGCGCTTTATCGATGAGCTTCTCGCTCTCGGTGGTGCGCTTGATCCCGGCAATGATTCTTGCCGTGCTACTTGCCTGGCTCATCGCGCGCACCGATATGCCCGGCGGGAAGTTTCTCGAAGCGGTGTGTTGGATCGCCTACTTTGTTCCCGATTTTCCACTGGTATTGGCCTGGATCCTCTTGCTCGATCCCAACTTCGGGTTTCTCAATACGCTCGCCAAGAGTCTCCCGTTCGTTGATGGACCATTGTTCAATCCCTATAGTTTCTGGGGCATCGTCTGGGTGCATACTTCAACGGGCGGTATTTGGTTCAAAGTGATGCTGCTGGTGCCGGTGTTCCGCCGTTTGGGCGCCAGTCTGGAAGAAGCAGCGCGCGTCGCCGGCGCAAATACCGCAACCATGCTGTGGCGCATTACCCTGCCGGTGTTGGCGCCGATGATCCTGGCGGTGTCGGTCTTGAGCTTCATCCGCGGGCTGCAATCGTTTAACACCGAGTTGCTGCTCGGCACGCCCGCGGGTATTTACGTCTATTCGACGAAAATTTACGACTTACTGCACAAAGAGCCGCGATCCTATGGCGAGGCGACGGCGCTGGGATCGGTATTTTTGATCGTGCTCGCGCTGTTGTTATTTTTTTATTGGAAATATTTGCGCGGCGACAAAAAATTCACGGTAGTGACGGGCCAGGGGTACTCGACCTTGAAAGTAAAGCTCGGCGGCTGGCGCCATCCGGCGTTGGCCGCGTGCCTCGTCTATGTGTTTGTCATGATGTTTTTGCCGCTGGCGTTCCTGGTGATCGGCTCGTTCATGCGGCGCTATGGCTTTTTTAGCATCACCACGCCGTTTACCTTTGATCACTGGTATAACATGCTCGCCGATCCGATATTTTTTACCGCCTTGAAAAATAGCCTGATGATCGCGAGCGTTACCGCCATCGGCGGAGTTCTGCTGTACTCGACGCTTGCCTACCTTATCGTCTCGCGGCGCACCGTCAGCGCGCCGCTCCTGGAGAGTCTTTGCTGGATTCCCCATGTATTGCCGGGGATTCTTCTGGGCTTGAGCATGCTCTGGCTGTTTCTTGCGACGCCGCTGCGGTTTTTTCTCTACGGCACGGTGTGGGGGATCGCCTTTGCGCTGATCATTGCCGATAGTCCGGTCACGACCCAGGCATTCAAGGCGGGCTTGATGCAACTGGGCGGGGACTTGGAAGAATCGGCGCGAGTGAGCGGCGCGTCATGGATTTATACCTACCGGCGCATTCTCTTGCCGTTGCTGGCGCCGATTGCCGGCGCGGTTGCTCTGATGAATTTCGGCAGCGCCTTGACCAGCATCAGCACTCCCGTGTTACTGTACAGCCATCAATCGCGGCCGCTGGCGATCCTGCTTCTCGAATACAGCTTTACCGGCGAGTTGGAACGGGCCGCGGCCCTGGGGCTGCTGATCACCTTGATTATCGGTGCCATGATGTTGGTCGGCAGAAAAATCGGCCTGCGGCTGTCCGGGAGTGATTAGTCGGACACTCCATTGCGCGCGGGCGGGGATAATTCACATGAAACGATTGATCGTCTTGTTGGCAGTTTTTGTGCTCATCGGTTCGAGCACCGGATGGGCGCAGACCAGGGCGAGCGAAAAAGAATGGGCGGCGATCGTTGAGGCGGCTAAGAAAGAAGGTAAGGTTGTCGTCGTTGGCTCTCCCGATCCGGTGATGCGCAACGATGTGATTCCGAAGTTTACCGCGCGCTACGGCATCCCAATCGAGTTCATCACGGGGCGCGCGAGCCAGATCGCTTCGCGGGTCGAGACCGAGCGAGCTTCGGGGATTTACAGCATCGACGTTTATCTTGCCGGCCCCGACACCACGGCCAATGAGCTCTACAACGACAAGATGATCGATCCGCTGAAGCCGTTGCTGATCATGCCCGAGGTGGCCGACGGCTCGAAGTGGAAGACCGGCAAGCTGTGGTTTGCCGATCCGCAGGAACAGTTCGTCGTGCGCGCATTCAGCAGCGTGGCGACCTGGCTGTTCATCAACACCGATCATGTGAAGCACGACGAGATGCGCCAGATCAAAGATCTGCTGAATCCCAAATGGCGCGGCAAGATTTCCACCGAGGACCCGACGACGACCGGCTCGGGGGCCAATAAAGCAGCGCGCCTCTATAGCGAATTCGGCGAGGAGTTCGTTAAGCAACTCTACGTCGAACAGAAAACCGTGCGCACGCGCGAGCGGCGCCAGATGTCTGACTGGCTGGCGCGCGGCACCCAGCCGATTTGCCTCAATTGCCGCGAAGACGATGTTCGCCCCCTGGTCAAAGAGGGCTTCAAGATTCTCGAGATTTTCGAGCTCGAACGGCATTCCGCGTTCGATCAACGGCTCGCCCTGGATGTTGTCGATCGCCAACAAGGCGCCGCATCCGAGGGCGGCGCAAGTTTTCGCCAACTGGATTCTTTCCAAGGAAGGTCTGGAGACTCTACGCGCAAAGGATACGGCTCGGCGACTTTGCGCACCGACATCGACGAATCGTATCTCAAGCCGGGCAATCTGCCGAAGAAAGGCGTTAAGTATTTCGACGACACCGACTGGAAATGGATCGTCACCGGTCGGCATGAAAACCGTGAGAAGGTGTGGAAGCTGCTCAAAGCGCAGAAATACGTCCAAGAGACTACGTCCAGAGCAAGCCTCTCGGGTCGATGGTGTACAAGCAAATTCGATCCGAACAATGCGAAGTCGAGTCTCGAGCATGAACGGTTAGGGAGAGAATCAGGAAGACATGGCAAAGAAAATTCGAATCTATTATCGAGCGCCGAGCCACGTGCCGCTCTGGAAGGTGATGGAAGAGGGCGGCTTCCTCGAAAAGCACGGTTTGGAAATGGAAATGGGCTCGCTCGAAGGGCAGCGCAAGCGCGCCGCGGAAGGACTCAAAGCGGGCGAGCTCGATATCGTCTCGGGCAATCATCACAATCTCTACGCGCGCAAGGCGCTCTATGGCGATCCTTACGTGCACATCGGCCAGAGCAACAACGCCTGGCGCGAAAATTTTCTGGTCTGCGGTAAAGGCGTCAACGGCTTCGCGGACCTCAAGGGCAAGCGAATCGCGATGGACGACTACGACGGCCACACCGGGCTAAATGTCTGGCTGTACCTGCGCAAGCAAGGCTTGGAAGAAGGGCAGCGATGTCGATCTCGTGACCGACCCGGTCAAAGGCGTGGAACGGGCGAAGGGCGTGATCGATGGAAAATACGATGCGACTTTTATCCGCGCCGTGGACCGGCTGCGCGCGCTCAAGTTCGGCGCGCGAGATCATCGAAGTTCCGCCGATGGCGATGATCGAAGGCGTAACCCTCACCACCACGACGACTTACGTGAAGAACCATGAGGACGAAGCGCGCGCGTTGATCATGGCGCTGATCGACGGCATTCACTTTTTCAAAACCCGAAAGGCCGATACTTTGAAGATAGTCCAGAGCCACTGTTCGCAGTTGCTCAAGATGCAAAGCGATGAAGAGTGGGAATGCTTTTACGAAAACCAGGCGGCATCGTTGGAAAGCGCGCCTTATCCGTCCATCGAGGCGATTCAAAACGTCTTCGCGCTGGCGCTGAAGCGCGATCCGGAGATCAAAGAATTTAACCCGCTGTCATTGTGGGATCTCCATTATGTTAAAGATATCGACGACAGCGGCTATATTCGAGAAGCTATACGCCTAGAAAGAGTGTGAGCCAGATGAAATCACAGAAAATATCCCCGATCAGCGCGGCCCCAGAGCCGATCAATCTGTTTGAATTCGAAAACTTCGCCAAAGAGGTTTGCCTAAAGAGGAGTATGACTACATCGCCGGCGGCGCCACCGACGAGATCAGCGTCGATCGCAATCGCCGGCCTACGCGTCCTGGGCGCTGCGGCCGCGCGTGCTGCGCGATGTAAGCGCGCTCGATCTCTCGACGACCGTGTTCGGCACCGAAATAAAGCTGCCGGTGTTGATTGCGCCCTGCGGCGCGCATAAGCGCGCCCATCCGGACGGAGAGCTGGCGACCTATCGCGCCGCAGACGGCGTGCGGCACCGTGCTCGCGGTCAGCGCCAACTCGAACACTTCTTTTGAAGATCTGGCGCAATCAGCAAAGGGTCATCTGTGGGTGCAGATGTATCCGTTCCGCGACAAAGAAATGACCAAAGACTGGCTCAAGCGCGCCAAAGACAACGGCTACGAAGCGGTGGTCGTTACCTTGGACTCGCAGTGGCCGCCCAAACGCGAGCGCAATATTCGCAACAACTATCGGCGCAGCCGCGGCGTCAACTACTCCGAGGCCGGCGGCGCGGAAACGCCGCGGCCGGCCGGGCGCGGCGGAGAGGGCTCGGATCCGGCAGCGACATGGACAGACTTGGAATGGATCAAAGCCGCCAGCCGGCCTTCCGGTGGTCGCCAAGGGCATCATGACCGGCGAGGACGTCGAGCTTTGCGCCGAAGTCGGCGCCGACGGCGTGATCGTTTCCAATCATGGCGGCAGGCATCTCGATAACACCTTGGCAACCGATCGAAGTGCTCGTCCGAAGCCGTAGCGGCGGCGCAAGGGAAAATTGGAAATTTATCTCGACGGCGGCATCCGGCGCGGCGCGGACGTCGTCAAGGCAATCGCGTTAGGCGCCCGGGCGGTCTTTATCGGCCGGCCGCTTTTCTGGGGACTCGCGCGTCGGCGGCGAAAAAGGCGTCGCCCGCGTGTTAAACATCCTGCGCGAAGAAATCGAAATCACCATGGCGAAGTGCGGCCGGCCGACCATCGCGAGTATCGATGCCACCGTGGTCGTCAAAGCGCCGCGTTTATGAGCGGTTCGTGATCGTCGCTCGTGCTCGTGCTCGATTGGGTCTTGCGAGCGAAAAGTTCGCTCAATCCGGCACCGTATTGCCGATCGCAACAGCGCGCGGCTAAGTGATACGGAGGACAGCGCATGCGTTTTGGTACTTTCAGTTACAACCAGGCGAGACCATCGGTCGCGGAACGCCAGGCGTTCGAGGAGCTGCTTCTCCAGATCGAGCTTACTGAACAATTAGGTTTCGACGAAGCGTGGTTCGCCGAGCATCATCACTCGGACTACGGCATGCTCGCCTCGCCCAATCTCATCATTGCCGCTCTGGCGCGGCGCACCCGCAGGATCAGGATGGGCAATCTGGTGAGCGTGCTGCCGCTCTATGACCCGATGCGGTTTGCCGAGGAGTGCGCGATTCTCGACATTCTTACCGACGGCCGGTTGAACGTTGGTCTGGGGCGCGGCGTGCCGAAAGATGACATCAAGCACAGGCTCGATCGTGAAACCGCGCAGGCGCGGTTCGACGAAGGGATCGAAATTCTCGAGCGCGCGTGGACCGGAGAAACTTTTACCTACTCGGGCAAAGCCTGGAGTTATCAGGATATCTCTTGCCGGCCGCAGCCGCTGCAAAAACCCCATCCGCCGATCTACTACGGCGCGACCTCACCGGATAGTCCGGCGATGGTGGCGCGCCGCGGCTGGAATCTCGCCCTGTCCCGCCAGCCGCTGCCGAACTGCGCAAAGGCGATCGCCGCCTATCGCGCGGCGCGAGCGGCGCTTGGCAATCCCAATGGCGGCGGCGCCGCGATCATGGTGCGCGATATCTACGTCGCCGAGACCGACGAGCAAGCATGGCGTGAAGCTGTTCCCCAGCTCGTACGTTTCTGGCAATTGGCCGGTGACAATTTTTGGCGTGGCGACATCTCTAACGGCCGACGATCTTCCCAAGTTCACCGAACGCTATGCCTACTATCCCGGCGGTCTGACGTCCGAGCGTCTAGACGAGTGGGGCACTTCGCTCATCGGCAGCCCCATAACTGTAATCAAAAAGACCCAGACGATGATCCAGACCGCCCGGCCGGATTCTCTGGTCGGCATGTTCAGCTTCGGCGGCCTAAAACATGAGCAGGTGATGCGCTCCATCGAGTTGTTTGGGACCCAGGTGATGCCGGCTTTGAAAAACCCGTAGGTTTGAATCCAGCGTACTGTCGCTCAACTGTATCGCTTTTTTCCTGCATGGGATGTTTGATGCACTCCACTTGCGCGGCGTTTACAGCGGCTTTTTTTGCTGTTAGTCTCTTTTGTGCCAGGCTATCTCACCACTAGATTTTTCAGTCACGTCGACGCCCGCACGCGCTCGCGCGGGCAATCCTACTTTTCGGCCGGCGCCGTGCGCCAATTGTCCGGCGATGAATGGAGCGTCGAAGCGCGGGTTCAGGGCTCGCGCCTCTACGACGTCGACATTTTTCGTTTGGAGGATACCTTCGAAAGTTCCTGCAGCTGTCCTTATTACGATGGCTCCTTCGATATCTGCAAGCATATCTGGGCAACCATTCTGGCGGCGGAAAAAACCGGCTATTTAAAGGGTGACGATAATCATCTATCGTTTGGCGCCGTCCAGGATGGCGCCGGGACGTTTGCTGACAAACGGCTCGCGCCGGCTGTGCTCCAACCGCCGGCTGATTGGCGGCGCCATCTGGAACAGTTAACCGGCGGTGCTCGGGAGATTCCTGGCGCGACTGTTCCACCCCACGAGCGACAACTCCTCTATCTTATTCAGGCGCGGGAAACCTTTGACCGCCACAAGCTGACGATCCGCGTGTCGCAGCGCGACCGCAGAAAAGACGGCACCTGGGGTAAGATCAAGCATCAGCGCATTCGCCCCGAGGACATTGTCGCGCTTCCGGACGATGCCGACCGGCGCATCCTGACACTAATACCAAGCGCGAGCCAAGCGATCGCTTATCGCTATACTTATTATGAGTCCTCGTTATCCGAGTTTCCGATCCATCAGGCGGCTTGGGACGTACTTTTGCCGTTGATGTGCGCGACCGGACGCTGCTTGCTGCAGCGTACTCCGGAGGGAGCGCCCGAAGGTCCACTCGAGTGGGACAGCGGCGAGCCGTGGGAGTTCTCGCTGCGCGCCAAGCTCGATGAGGCCGAAGGAGCCTATCACGTTTCCGGTGCTTTCCGGCGCGGCGCAACGGAAATCGCTCTGGGAGCGCCGGATCTGGTGATCGCCGGCGGCTTGATTTTTCACAGCGGCCGGATCGCCAAGCTCAGCGATCACGGCGCGTTTCCGTTGATCGGTATTTTACGCGAGCGCAACGTTTTAACCGTGCCATGCCAAGAAGGCGGCGATTTTCTAGCGCAGTATCTTAATCTCTGGCAGCGACCGCCGATAGAGTTGCCCGAGGATCTTGGCTTTCAGGAAACTTCCCCCGAACCGAAACCCATACTGTCGATCAAAAAGGGCGAACCCCATCCCTGGATGCCGCCGCGGCTGACGGCCGAGTTGGCGTTCGACTACGATGGCGCGTCGATTGCCTATGATGCTTCCAGCCCGGGTGTGTTTCGCAAAGACATAAGGCTGTTTGTGCGCCGCAACCGGGAGCTGGAACAAATCCGCATCGACCGTCTGATGCGGCTCGGTCTGCGGCGCGGCTACAATTCTCAATCGACAGGTTTTACTCTCGTGCCCAGTCTGCTCCCCCGGGTCGCCCGCGTGCTCGTCAGCGAGGGTTGGCGGGTCGAGGCCCAGGGGCAGTTATATCGCACTCCCGGCACAATGCGCGTCGAGATCAACTCAGGGGTCGACTGGTTCGAGCTCAGCGGCGGCGCTCAGTTTGGCGACATTTCCATTCCTTTGCCGCGCTTGCTTGCGGCCGTCAAACGCGGCGACCAGACGGTGGCGCTGGGTGACGGCAGCGTCGGTATCCTGCCGGAAGAATGGTTGAAAAAATATGGCATGCTTGCCGAGCTCGGCAGCGCCGAACAGGATCACCTGCGCTTTGCCCGCCACCAGGCCGGTCTGCTCGACGCGCTGATCGCCGCCGAATCCGAAGTCAAAACTGATGCGGTGTTCGAGCGACTGCGCGACCAGCTCAAAAATTTTACCGGTATCGAGAGCGCGGAGGCGCCGCCAGAGCTTCGTCGGCGAATTGCGCGACTACCAGCGCGAAGGGCTCGGCTGGATGAATTTTCTCCGGCGTTTCGGTTTCGGCGGCTGTCTGGCCGACGACATGGGCCTGGGGAAAACCGTGCAGGCGCTGGCATTGCTGGAGGCGCGCCGGACGCGGGCCGAAGAGAGCGGAGTGGATGAGAAACCAAAATCGCTCGGCACATCGCTGGTGGTTGTGCCGCGCTCACTGGTATTTCATTGGAAGCGCGAGGCGGAACGTTTTGCGCCCGGCTTGCGCGTGCTCGAGCACAGCGGCGGCGCGCGCCTCAAGCCCGGCGCGCATTTCAGCGCATACGATGTGGTATTGACCACCTATGGCACGCTCAGACGGGATGCGCTGCATTTCAAAGATCAGCGCTTCGATTACTGCATTCTGGACGAAGCCCAGGCGATCAAAAACTCGGCGACACTTTCCGCCAAGGCGGCGCGCCTGTTGCGCGCCGATAATCGCCTGGTCATGAGCGGCACGCCGGTGGAAAATCACCTGGGTGAGCTCTGGAGTCTTTTTGAGTTTCTGAACCCCGGCATGCTCGGCAGCGCCTCGCTGTTCGGCGGCGCAGGGCGCAACCCTGACGCGGCGACGCGGCAAGTCTTGAGCCGGGCGTTGCGTCCCTTTATTCTGCGCCGCACCAAAGCGCAAGTAGCGCGCGAGCTGCCGGAGAAGACCGAGCAGACGATCTATTGCGATCTGGAGCCGCGCGAGAAAAAGCTTTATGACGAGTTGCGCGATTACTACCGCGCCCGGCTGTTGAAAAATACCGACGGCGACATGAGCAAGATCAAATTTCAGGCCCTCGAAGCGCTGCTGCGCTTGCGCCAGGCGGCATGCCATCCCGGACTCATCGACAAGAAGAAATCGGCGGAGCCGAGCGCCAAGGTCGATACCCTGATCGCGCAACTCGATCAGGTCATCGATGAAGGACATAAGGCGCTGGTGTTCTCGCAGTTTACGAGCCTGCTCGCGATCGTGCGCCAACGTCTTGACAGCGCCGGTATCGCTTACGCTTATCTGGACGGCCGCACGCGCGATCGCCAGGCGCGGGTAGATGATTTTCAAAATAATCCCGATCGAAGCTCTTCCTGATCAGCCTGAAGGCAGGCGGTGTAGGACTCAATCTGCACGCCGCCGAAACGTGTAATCACTCGATCCCTGGTGGAACCCGGCGGTGGAGGCGCAAGCCATCGACCGCGCGCACCGCATCGGCCAGACCCGGCGGGTATTTGCCTATCGCCTGATCGCGCGCGATACCGTGGAACAAAAGGTGCTCGAGCTGCAGCGCACCAAACGCGATCTTGCCGATGCAATCGTCACCGGTAACAATAGTGTCATCCAGACTTTGACGCGCGAGGATTTGCAATTGTTGCTATCGTGAAGCGTCTTCGTCTAATCAAAATCGACAATTGTCACAAGCTATTGTTAATGAAGCTACCAGCATCACAGCGCTGTTTTGCCCTCGCGTGGCTAATGATCGCGACGATTTTTGCAGGCTGCTCGACTCGCAATTTCATCGTCAACGAGTGGCGCAATCCGGCCTATGTCGCGCCGGGATTTAGATCCGTGATGGTCGCCGGCCTGAGCGAACAGACCAGCATGCGGCGCAACTTCGAAGATGAATTCCTTCTGCAACTTAAAGCGGCCGGCGTTGAAGCTGTGCCGAGCTACCGGTATATTGCCGAGGGCGAAAAATTCGACGACGGCCAACTCAAGCAGGCGGCGCGTCAAGCCGGCGCCGATGCGCTGATCGCCGCGCGGGCGCTGAAAGTAGAACAGAAAACCGATTATGGCCCAAGCTATTATCCGGTTCCAATATTCGGCATATTCGGTAGACATGTATCCGGTGTATGGCAAGGCCCCTTCGGCGGGTCCGGCGTGACGCGCTACACCGAGTACACATCGGAGACAACCGTTTACGACGTGGCGAAAGACCAATTGGTGTGGAGCGGCACCTTGAGAACTTCCGAGCCGGAAAACGTCGAAACTGCGGTCAAGCTTTATGTCGAAACCGTCATGAATGCGCTCAAAGAGAAAAATCTCATAGGCGTAAGGAAGTAGAGCGCCGCTGCCATTCTGGTGCGGAAGGTAATGAGTCTCGTGTCTCGCGTCTAGAGTTTCGGGTTTAATTAAAACCCGAGACATGGGACTCGAGATCCGAGAGTATCTTGACCGCGACCGGAGAGACTCCTCTGTCGCAGGTTCTCCTCCGTGTCTGAATAATTAGGGGCAACATGTCAAGGGTAGCGATGGCACGGCGTGTCGCCGGGTTCGGCACAACTATTTTCAGCGACATTAACGCTCTCGCCCAACGTTATGGAGCCGTGAACCTCGGCCAGGGCGCGCCGGATTTCGACTGCCCGCCCGAAGTGCTGCAAGCGGCGATCGGCGCGCTTAACAGCCAGCTGAATCAGTACGCTCCCGGTCTCGGCATGCCGGCCGTGCGCGCAGCCATCGCGTCCCACGCCCAGCGATTTTACGGACAAAATCTCGATCCCCTAACGCAAATCGTAGTGACCAGCGGCGCCACTGAAGCCGTGTTCGCGGCGCTACTGGGTCTCACGGATCCGGGTGACGAAGTGATCGTGTTTCAACCGGTGTACGACACCTACGTCCCCAACATGGTGATGGCCGGTGTCACGCCGCGCTACGTCACCTTGCGCGGCGCAGGGTGGACTTTTGATGCGGATGAATTGGCGGGCGCATTCACTCCGCGCACCAGAGTCATCATGGTTAATAGCCCGCACAATCCGACAGGAAAAGTTTATTCACGGCAAGAACTGACCGTAATCGCGGCGCTCTGCCAAAAACACGACGTGATCGCCGTCTGCGATGAGGTCTACGAGCATATTCTTTACGACGGGGTTGCACATTTACCATTGGCAACCTTGCCTGGCATGGCTGAACGCACCCTGACCATCAGTAGCTTAGGCAAAACCTTCAGCGTCACAGGTTGGAAAGTCGGCTGGGCTAGCGGCGCCGCTTTTCTGGTAAACGCAGTTAACCGGGCGCACCAATTTATCACGTTCTCCGTGGCTTCGCCGCTGCAAGCGGCAGCGGTGACGGCGCTAGGTTTACCCGACGTCTATTTTGAGAACTTGCAAGCGACCTATCAAGCCAAGCGCGACCTCGTGCTTGAGATGCTCCACAGGGCGGGCTTCACTTTATACAAACCGCAGGGAAGTTTTTTCATCATGGCCGATTGGCGCGCCGTGGCGCCGGCACATGTACAGGATGATATCCAGTTCGCTCGATGGCTCATCGAAGAGGTCGGTGTCGCCTGCATCCCGCCGAGCTTTTTCTACCAGGACTCAGATAAACACCTGGGCCGATATCTGGCCAGATTCGCAGTCTGCAAAAAAGATGAGACCCTTGCCGCTGCCGCCGACCGGCTGTCGCGACTCGGAAGAATTTGACACAACCCTTCTCGGCGCAAGCCCGGCCGCGGCCGCATTGTTGCGACTTTAACGATCGGCGCGCCGATGCCGTAGCTGACGCTCACGTTCTTGCCGGTCGGCTGCAACTCCGTCCCTATAGAGGTGTGCTTTTCGCGCACTGTTCTGGCCGTCAATATTCCATCGATTCACCGTTAAGTATTTTGTCCCGAGATAAAAAGTTTCATCTGATTTTTGCCCGTTCGGCAGTAAAGTTCCGTCAGCCAGTCTTGGTTAGTCTAGCCAACATTGGCTGGTTATCGCCCGGCCTCGGTCAATTGATTTTTTATTGACAGGAAGGCTAGGAGCGATCGCGAACTTTTCGTCCATTTTTGCCAGCACCACCCCTCGCCTACTTACCCATCTCGACGACGATTGGCAACGCAAACAGCCTGCGCAATGCCACCTGGCACTTTAACAGTCCTTCCCGAAGCCAAAGTTCGTCGCGCCGCGACTTTTCCACTTCGATTGCCCTGCAGACCACGAGCGGCACTCCGCTAGGGTTTTATGAAGTCCCGATTTGGGCTACTAACGGCTCGATGGGCACGGCGAGAATGCTCACCGTGGAAGTCCTACCTTGAGAATAATTTGCCGCGTTTCTTTTCAGTCTCACTAGCGCTTGAAAATACTCGCTCCGTTTCATGGTTAGCAGCCTCGGTGATCACCCAAAACCGGCCATTAGTGATCACTTCAAAACCGGCCAACGGTAGAAGCGTTCGAGACATTGACAGCGCAGCGAAGCCCTTTAGGCTCGCGCGCCATGAGCAATGTCTTGAACCAAGAGAAACAGCAACAAGTAATAGCCCTTGGGCGGCAGGGTGGTCGCTTCGGCGCATTGACAACAGACCGGTGTGCGCCGTGAGACCCGCCAGCGCCATCTGAAGGCTGCCGGCATCGCCGTCGCGGTCCAGGGCGCTGGGGGCGAGGAACCCCGACCCCAACCCATGTTGCAGCCACCGATTCGAGTGCGGCAAAACCGGCTAATGAGGTGATCACCGACTCTGGAGAACAAATTCCAGAGAATCCGCCACCGAAGCCCTCCACCCCCCCCCCCCCCCCCCCCCCGCAGCGTCAGCGCCTGCGAGGCGTATCGAGAAACCATCTAGCTTTGGTTTGACCGTGGCCGTAACGCCATGGCGATGTGGCAGGACCTGGTTGATCAGCATGGCTCAAACGGTCAAACGCTTTCTCCGTAAACTGCATGCGCGTCCAAGAGTTGCGATTGTGCTAAGAAGCAAACTTATTTACGAAACAGGAACGTGTCGTGACCAATCTGCGAGCACAGATCTAACCGCTACGAGTTCCCCCTCTAACTCAGCCAGTGCCTCTGGCACATGGCAGAGATCACCCTGCCGACCCAGCTGTTCGACTTTCTTGGCTGCGGTAAGCTCTTTGAGCTCCAAGTTGTCCCACCGAAGACGCGAGAGTATGGGCGGCGCTCGCGAGGTTTTTATTGTCGGATCGAGCAAGCGCCTGACGGGTTTCTTCCAGCAGTTTGGGGTATTGCTCCAGGAACATCTGAGTTATTTCGTTGAGAAGCTCCTTATCGCCCTCAACTTTAGCCAGGGCCTCGGTGAAATTGATGAGTCCGGGGTAAGCGGGTGATTCGGGTGTGGTATCAGCGGCGGCGGTAGCTCTGGCTCTGACCGTCCTGCGGCGAATGGCGCCCCTGAGATCCTTGAGATTGATCGGCTTCGAGACATAGTCATCGAAGCCCCATTTCAGGCACTTTTCTCGATATTCTTTCGCAGCGTGCGCGGTGACCGCGATAATCCAGGTGTGATGCCCGCGCACGCGGTCAAGAGTATGAATTTGAAGACTGGCCGCATAGCCGTCCATTTCGGGCATATCCAAATCCATAAGAATGACGTCATAGGGGATAATTTGAGATGCCGCTACCGCCTCTTTGCCGTCGGCCGCCACGTCGGCCCGATGGCCCATCTTCTCCAGAAGACTGACTGTGACCTTTTGATTGATGTGATTATCCTCGGCAACGAGAACGCGCAGACGCTCCTGCGCTTTAAGCTCATTCAACGAGTGACTTGTGATGAGGGAATTGGAAGAGCCGGCCTTAGCAGAAACCTTGCCCATAGAGACGGCGAGACAGTCAAAAAGGTAAGAGAATTTGAATGGTTTAGTCAGATAAGCATCAATCCCGGCGGCTTCGGCTAGTTTACCATCGCCCCTTTTCCCCATTGAAGTAAGGAGTAATAACTTTATCGAGCCCAACTTCCCGTCTTGTCTGATGATTCGGGCCAGCTCCAATCCGTCCATCCCAGGCAACCTAAAGTTGAGGATCGCCAAATCATAGGGTTCGCCCTTTTCGGCAGCCGCACGTAAGAGCTCCAGCGCGCTAGCGCCGTTCTCGGCACTTTTGCTCTTTATGCCAAAAGAGGAAAGGTAATGCTCAAGCACGATACAGTTTGTGGAGTTTCCCTCTACAATTAGCATGCTCAGGCCGCGAAGATCTCCGCGGCGGCGTGGTGTCCGCCGAGAGCCCTTGGGCTGTCTCACTAACTGCAACGTAAACCAAAAACAGCTGCCCTTCTCCTGCTGGCTGTCCACGCCAATCTTGCCTCCCATAAGCTCGACAAACTTTTTGCAGATGCTCAACCCCAGTCCCGTGCCGCCATATTTGCGCGTGGTGGAAGCATCAACCTGAGTGAAGGCGTGGAAGAGTTTACCGACCTTCTCTTGGGGAATGCCAATGCCGCTGTCGGTCACCGAGAAACGGAGCGTCGCACAAGTGGTGCTCTGTTCCAGTACGCTGACTCCGACGACCACTTCCCCTTTTGTCGTAAACTTTAGCGCGTTGCCGACAAGGTTGGCGAGAATTTGCCGCAGCCTGCCCGGATCCCCCTGCAACTCGGTCGGGACGTCATTACGAATGAAATTAACAAGCTCGATGCCCTTATCCTCAGCTTGCATGGCAAAGAGATCCATGACTTCCTCGACGGCACTTCTCAATTCGAAATCAATGATCTCCAGCTCGAGGTTTCCTGATTCTACTTTAGAAAAATCCAAAACCTCGTTAATAACCGTCAGCAGAGACTCACCGGATCGCTTGATGATTTCACAATACTCTCTCTGTGTAGATGAAAGCTCAGTGTCGCCTAGAAGCCCAGCCATGCCGATGATACCGCTCATCGGTGTGCGGATTTCATGGCTGATATTAGCGAGGAAATTAGACTTCGCTTCGTTCGCTGCCTCAGCTTCTTCTTTGGCGAGCTTTAGCTGCTCTTCGACCCGCTTGCGCCGGGTGAGATCGCGGGTGACCTTTGAAAAACCGACCAACCTCCCTCCGCCATTACGCACCGCCGTGAAAACCACACTGGCCCAAAACTTCGAGCCGTCCTTACGCACGAGCCAGCCCTCGTCTTCATATTGGCCCTCAGCGAGCGCCATCTTGAGAATATGCTCAGGCTTCCCACCCTCCCGATCTTCGATGGGATAAAAACAGGAGAAATGCCTGCCTATGATCTCCTCTGACTGATAACCCTCTACCCGCTCCGCCCCCTTGTTCCATGTAACCACGCGTCCGTCGGTATCGAGCATGAGAATTGCGTAATCTCTGACATTTTCAATCATTGAGCGGCACCGCTCTTCACTTTGTCGCAGCCGCTCCTCGATCGCCATGCGCTCGGAGATATCTCCAGACAAACTGGTATTAGCCATCCGCAATTTTTCTTCACTTGTCTCCATGCGATCTTTGGAAATGTTGGTTGCTTCTAGTTGAACAACCGTCCGGTTGAGAGCTCTTTTAATGCAGCGCATGATAAGGAGGGAGGCGCCAATACCTAGAGCTATCTTACGGATCACTGTTACGTGCATATGTTCTCTTATCGAACTTTCCGAGCGGTAGTTAGCAACCTTTCTGTTTCGCGACTATCCCTCGAGCTGGAGACCCTTGTGGCGGGACGAGATCTGGCGGTTTTGGCGAATGTTTGGGAGAACAGCACCAGCTAATCAACTTTTCCAAAGCCTCTTCTAGCAAGGCCCGGCGCGCTTTCTGCGGACAGGCCCGGCCGCGGTAAATCCGGCAAATCGAACGCGTAGAACTGTAGATGCCGGTTGGAGCGATGATGCTGGAGGCGGTTGAAAGACGCGCGCCCGTTATCGTCGATGGCGACGACTTCACCGTCAACAACGGTTTCGGGCGGGAGCTTGTCGCACGCGTGGGCGATCTCCGGGAACCGAGGCGTGAATAAAGTGCCCCGCCGAGACCACAGGGTCACACTGGCGGCCGTCTTCCCCACCAGGCAGCGATACCCATCCAGCTTGGCTTCATAGGCCCATTCTTGGCCGTCTGGGAGCGCCTGAACGTCCGTCAACTCCATGGGCTCGATAAAGCGGGCCTGCGCCTGCGGCAGGGCGTGTAGTTCCTTCGTTGCGCCTAAAATTCCGCCTGGTCCGACCGATGTAACCAATAAGCTCGAAGCATTTGGCAGGTTAGATCTTCCCAAGCCATGGGTCCCGACCACGGCCGAAATCCGACTATGAGGAATAGCCGCATGAAAACACTTCTTTGGTTGTTGAACAGTGTAGTTATCACGGTACTCGCCATAGTAACTATTCGGCATCTCAAACAACATCGCGAACAACAAAAGCTCTCGAAACAACGGCAGGTTGAAATTTACCAAAAGCTGTCAGACCTACACGGTTGCTACTCCCGCTTAACTACCACAATTTTTGAACAGCGATCAGAATATGAAGAGACCAAAAACAGGTACCGCGACCTTGCTTCGGAAATGGTTGACCTCTTCGGTAAAGACGAGCGATTAGAATTTCGCGATGAGACTATGGCGATTTTCACGGGGTATGAGACCGCGAAAGCACAGCGCGATGCCATGAGCATGCTCCTGGATCGCATGGAAAAACATCTTTAAACGAAGAAGCTACTGGCGGCGTACTAAAATCTTAGCTCAGCGGGGGCCGATGGCACATTAGAAAGGGACGCTAGCGATGCAACTGCGCGAAGATCCTCGTATGTCATTCGCCCATGCGCCAACTTGGCCGCCGATCTGGATGAAAATAGACGGCGAACCCGCCGGTCAAAAGACTTTGGTAGGCGAAGTCGGAATACTCAAAGACGTATGGTTTTACCTTGGTCGCCCCAGCCACATTCTTTTAATGGCCCAGGACGGATCGCAGTACTTGAGTTGCATTTTGTTCGACGACCCTCAAGCCGGCGAGGAAATCGCTACAAACCTGAAGCGGTGTCTCGATATGTCCATGGATTCTATTGGCAGCCTAACGCTTGATGCCCCTTTAGGACTACTGCCCCAATGTCGCTACGGAATCATCCGCAGATGGTTTTTCGCGGTCTTCGCACCTGGCCTCCAGTATGGGATAGGCTTGACGGATATTGAGACAAATAACTGGAGACGCCTGCAAGGCGAGATTGGCGTTTTAAAAGAGGTACGATATCAGCGAGCAGACCCCGACTGGATATTTCTAGTGATCGAACATGAGGGCGCGAAATATATCGGATCCTTACGCTTCGACGATGACACCAAAGCGCGATCCCGACCTGCCACAGGGCGGAGCTCACATCTCCTTCCTGAACATCCTCGGTCTAACCTACGGCTCTCATCGGCGCGTGATTCGCACGGCCTTTCGACGGCCTAAACTCATCGGTGATAAAGCGTTTGAGCGACTCATCGTTGGCGAATATCTTTTGTGCCCGCACGGTGTCTACGCCAATGGCGATAATGTTAGGATCGTCGGTCCGTGCTTCGCGAAACACGCCGTTCTGGATCATGCGACTCACCGATAACCGGTTATCGTCGGTCGGTGTGACGTAATGCACCAGATCTGTTTTGTATCGATGCAGCAAGAAGAAATGCATCAATGTCATCAGACGGCGGGCGCGATACTGCTTCACGGTATTCTGATCCTTGACGGCGAGAAACTTTCGACCGGTTCTATCCTTATCCACGCGATAAATGATCTCGGCGATCTTGTCGCGGGCCTCATCGAAAACGTTGAGCATCATTTCCTCGGAACCGGCCCAGCGCTCTTTGACCTCGGCGCTGAGTTCGCCCCCTTTGTACAGACCTTGCTTGCTCCAGTGTTCGTTCCACATGCGCAGCCATCTTTCCAGGACGCTGGAGGGCACCTCGACGGGTTTTCTGTGCTGCGCCTCGGTCGACTTGCCACCCATCGATGATGTAGTCAGCGATGGCCCACGCGCCGCACGCCGGAATCGATCCGCCCACGGCCCGCCGACGAACGTCTGCGGGAATTGCGCTGGATCATTGGCGAGTCGGAGCGAGCGCTGGATTAACCGGACAAAACCGAGCACCCCCTCTTCTTTCAACGCCCGCGCCAGGCGACCATTCATCAGAGCCTCGGTTTGATGACCCGCATAGGTTATAAAGTTGAAAACGTAACCCATTTTGCCCAGCTCGGCGGCAAAGCTGCGGATCTGATCGTCGGTAAAACCCCAGGCGTCCCAGTTCCACGACGGCGACAAGTTGTAGGCCAACAGCTTCTCAGGGAAGACCTCGTGCATGGCAGCCGCCCAAATCTTGTCATCTTTCAAATCCGGCTTGGCCGTCTCACGCCAAATCAGATCGCAGAAGGGCGCCATCGCCAATCCTCGCGCGGTTGCCATGTCACGCCCGCCGGTGATCGGATAAAAACCTTCCGGTGTCCTGGGCAAGTCCCAATCCCAGAAGACTTCGATACCCATGGACTTGGCCCGCTCACGAGCTTCGCCATTGGACACGCCGGCGGCAAATTTCCTCCAGCGTTCGACGGTCATGGGAAACTTGCCCTGGCTGCGAAGCCGCGCTTCCATGAACTCGGCGACGGCTTCACCATAGGTCCTTAAAACTGCCTTCTCCGCCCACGCCTCGCGGATCACGGCCAATACATCGTCGAGGGTTTCTTCAGCGACCCGCCCGGCTGTCACCTCAAGCGCCGCGAGCTGCTCACGCGCATCTCTCCGGCCCCTGCCCTCGCGACGGGCTTGTTGCCGAAGTTTTTTTAAAGACGAGATCTCTTTATCGATGCGCGCTATCGCCTCATCAACTCGAGACGCGAGATGTTGTTTTCTCAGCCATTCCTGCGCGTCGCGGTAGGCTTTGTCGGAGATCCTGTAAAGTAAATGTCCGTTGATTTCTTTGAAACCCCGATCATAAAACTTCTTGATGACCGCCAGACTGACGTTCTTAAAGGGAACGATATCTGCGTTTGTTGCGCCAAATACAAAAGAATGATCGCGCTCGTCTTCCAAGCTGTCTATCGCGGTTGCGTCATTAGAGTCTGTCCGGGCAACGATCACACCGGGTACCCTCAAAACGTCGAACTGAAGCCTTGCTGTATTGAGCCGGGCAATTATTTCAGTCGTCGAGAC
Organism: uncultured delta proteobacterium; assembly: GCA_963801935.1. Lineage (GTDB taxonomy): Bacteria > Desulfobacterota > Binatia > UBA9968 > UBA9968 > DATACQ01. The sequence goes on along the minus strand of CAWDHA010000008.1, from coordinate 21,736 downwards.
GAGTACCTTCTGCCCCTGATGACCACAAACCTTGCAACCCGGTCTTTGATCTTCGATGTGTATGGCGCCGATCTTGTTTTCGACAAACTTCTTGACCAGATTACGAACATGATGCTCGCCTCCGTGTCCAGTATCGCCGTCGGGAATAATCATCGGCGGACTGAACTGGACAGCCGCGGTCTTTTTCCGCTGCGCCGAGGTCATTCTCATCCGATTGGACCTTTGCGCTTCGTCCTGGTGCATCAGGGCGCGCACCCAGGAGGCTCCTTCCTTGGGAACCCGATCCAACGCGTAGTTCGCCAGGTCTGCGCCGGGATCTTCCGAGTCGGAACCGCGGGCCGAAGTGGACCATCCGCCGAGGTAGAGGATCTTGATGCCCTCCATCACCGCGCGCACCGCGCCGGTCGGTGAGAAAGGTCCGTAGGTAATTTCTTGCTTTTTCGCTTTGAACAACTGTTGCAGATAATCGTACATCTTATCGGCCGCGTGCCTAGCGATCGTGTAGTCCTCACGGGCGCTGCCGCGCAGCGCGACTACTTCGTAGGCCGTATGAAGCCGAGTGATTTGTCGGAATCGTTCGCTTTGAAACCAAACCTCAGTCTCGCGCAATTCCCTTACCCATCCGATCGCCTCGGTGTCTCGCCAAGAATCCGGCCGGATAACCTTATCCATTGTGCAACCTCCCGAATATTCTATTTCACTATAGCGGACCGGTTTTAATGGCATCCGCACAACTCTGGATACCTCCAGAATCGTGACAATCCCGCGCTCAGATCCGTTAACTTCGGGATAAACTCTGCAGTAGGAATTGCTTTCGTGCCTTGATCTTCCTCGTGTCGTTGCATCTCACTTCACCTGGTAGCGCTTCACGGTAGCTTGGCCGCCTTGCAACTTGATTGGGCTTAACGGTAACGTAGATGAGTCTCTAAATCGACATAGTAACCTCTTTGCTCTACGCATGCATGCGCGCAATGGTCCTTCCAAAGGCTGACTGCCCCCCACTTGGTCGGCTTACGGTCACGTAGATGAGTCTTACAATCGACATAGTAACCTCTTTGCTCTACTCATGCATGCAATCTTTTCATTTACCCAAACAATCTTTCCTAGATTCACCGATCGAAATTGAGAACTTATCTAGAACCAGCTCTTTAACAAGTCATTTTAGTTCAGTTCATTCATTTAGGACAGGCACTGTGCTTACCGGCTGATCCATAACCGTCACCGCGAAAAGTAGCCAGAATCACCTGGATGTGTTAAAAGGGCTCACTCCGAAAGAGCGTACAAGAAACCGGAAAGCACGATTTGTCGCAACTTGTTGGACATCTGATATATGCCTTGGCGGCTGGAATGGAGAAAGTTAATCGGTGGAGTTCGCGTTTTTTGCGAAGAAGTCGAGCGTGCGCGGGATAGAAACTCGCCGACTTGGGGTCAATTAATGGCGCGGCATGTCAGCGCTGTGCTCTAGATGGATTAACTCGTTCACTATCACAAATTCGATGGCCGTAACCGAGCAATTTCATCTCGGTGATCGAGTAGATCGCTCGCCCGATGCTCCAGCAACGCTCTCCAATGCATTGGAGCCTCGCTCTCTGCAGGACAGTCCGTGGTGAAAGTTGCGCCGGGCATTCGACCCGCGCTGCATCGCACCTCGCGGGGGGCGCCGCGGGATTTCGACAAGTATATCGTCAGAGAAGAGAAGCACTTGGGCAACGGCGGCTCCACATGGCATCGGCTCGATGTTCGCGTCTAAATTTAATGGAGGTATTTATTTATGGCGGCTAAGAAAAAGAAAGCGACCGGTCCGCGAAGTCAGAAAAGTGAAAAGAGAAAGAAATCGAAAGGTCGAGACCAAAGCAAGCAGAGCAAGCCAGCCGGGCAAACCAACGAACCTTTCGAGCAGGACGCTAAACGCCGTATTGGACAGCATGGCAGCACAGGCACTCCGCCGCTTATGAAGAAATAATCCCAGCGAACCTATTTCAGTCGGCCGATGCTTCCGCTAACTCCGAGATGAACCTCCGGTTCCGAAAAGCGGACGGCGCACTGATTCGAGAAAATTGCAGCTCTTTCAAACGTCCCGAACCTCTTGAACGAGGAGATTTCGATGATGGCACCTCCCATTTATCTCTAGAGCTTCCCAAAGAGGATTTCACCACCGCGGTCGACGACCTCAAAAAATCCGGCGTCAAAATTATGTATGAGGAACACGTCCGCGAGTCGGGCCGTTCGGTTTACTTTTTTGATCCTGAGGGAAATTACCTGCAGATTCACACTCCTCTGTGAAGAGGCTCCATCGTAATCCGTCATGCCGGACGTCATGCTGAGCGAATCCGCAGATTGGCATCCGGTGGGTGATGCGCCAGACGTGACCAGGACAGAATGGCGGTTGGCGCGTGGCATTTGTGCATCCCTTAGGGTGCCCATTTTGAGGTCAAAAATGGGCCGCTAAGCCTCAGGCGACGCCGTTTATGCAATCCTTACAGCGCTGAATCAATCCTTGGGCTGGTCCGACCCACCGTGCAGTTTTCGTATAGCCGCTCGAAAAGTTTCATGCGGAAAAAATTCTTGACATTCTTTTCACCGGCGATGTACAAACTTCCATAGTTGCAATCAATAATGAGAAAGCGAGCTAACGGACTATGAGTATTACTGAAGCGGTGGCTATTCCTGGAGAGAATATCGCGCTCGGGGATGTTATTCGTCACCGTGGCGGCGGACGAAAGGGCAAGAATTTTGGCTTTTTCGATCGGGCCCACGGCGTTTGTCTCAACGCGAGTATGTCTATTTATACAGCGGAGCGTTTAAACCCTCGGCATATGCACGACTTCGATCAGGTACGCTACTATGTGCGGGGCGGGGAAAACTACACCAAGCAGATTTTCCAGCCGGGTGATTGCGTCTACTTTCCGGAGGGTGTCGCCTATGGACCGACGTTCACGGCGGCAGGCTCAGCGGAGAATGTCCGCCTTAACATGCAATTTCAAGGTCCAGCGCGCCGGCCGTTTTTTCAGCGAACCGAGGTGCAGAAGGGAGATATCGAGTTATTGGAATTGGGCGGCAAGTTCGAGAAGGGTTTGTTCATCTGGCCGGATGGGCGTAAACAAGACAGCGCCGAAGCGATTCGAGAACATCTTGGTAAAGCAAAAATCAAATATCCCAAGGCACGATACGATGACTACATCGTGATGCACTCCAACGAATATGCCCGGCATGGGCTGGAGGGAAGTCCGGGAGTCACAGTGCAGCATCTTGGCTACTTCAACGAGGTCGGACCTAACATCAAATTGGTTAAAATGGACGCGAATTCGAGCACGCCGGCAGGCACAACGTCCTGCCAGCAGGTCCGTTTCGTGGTTGAAGGAGAAATCACGTTTCGCGGCGAGCCGTATTCCGCCATTTCCTGTCTCTACTTTCCAGCTCGTATCCCATATCCGGCGACCAGCAGCGCCGGCGGCGCAACGTTACTGGTTGTGCAACTCGCGACTATGGATGGTGATCCTCCACCCTGGTGCCAGATTTAAATAACGCGAAGCCAACCGGCAGTATCATTCGACGGACAGACCATCTGAGGTGGAATTTGAAGACTTGTGGCTTTCGAATCGTTTGGTTTTTGATTGCCTGCTCATTCGTATTTGAGCCTCTCCCGCACAATCGCCGGGGCCGCCAGCGCTACGCTTGCGAAAGCAAAACAAGAGGCGGAAGCGAAAGGATTCACTTTTGTTTCCAGCCGTGACGAAATCATTCGTAACGCCAAGAGTGAAGGGAAAGTCAATGTACTCATGTCGATGAGTTCCAGTAACTTTCAGCCTATTATCGATTCGTTCAAGAAAAAATATCCCTTCATCAACGACGTGCGCATACAAGAGATCACCGGCAGTGATTCCTTTCAGGCGTTTTTGTTGGGACTGAAGGCTGGCACCGTGAAAGACTGGGACGTCGGTGACGCGGCCACGGATTGGTACCACGAGTTCCCTCCTTATGCCATGAAGATCGATCTGCTGGGAATGGCTAGTGAGAGGGTTCTGGCGATCGATCCCAGGATGGTCGATCCGGAACACCGAACTCTGGTCTCGATAGCTTCGACCGTTGCGAGCGCGGCGTATAACCAGAAACTGATCGCTGCAGAAAAGGTCCCCAACACATGGGAAGATTTTCTAAAGCCTGAGCTCAAAGGTAGGAAATTTGCCGTCAATGTGCGCCCTCTCAACATGCCCTCTCTGATGGCGGGAATGGGTGAGGAGTGGGGTGTGAATTATGCCCGAAGGACGAAAGAACAGGATCCGATCTGGGGTCTCGGCGAGGCGCGAATAATGACTTCCTTAGCCGTTGGGGAAACGGCTCTTTTCCAGATCACCAATTACAACAGCTGCGCCCGCGCTGCTCAAAAAGACCCGACGAAGAGCATCGTATGCAAAATCATCGAGCCGGTGCCGGTGCGGCTTCATGAAATGGAATTCGTGATCAAAGGAGCGGCTCATCCGTACGCGGCGCTTTTGTTTCTGGAGCACCAGGTGAGCCCCGAGGTGCAAAAAATCCTTGATCAGAACGAACCTCTCAAGTCGAGTATTTACGCTAACGGGGAAATCGCAAAGATTGTCAAAGGGAAAAAAACATCAATCCATGACTTTAAAACCTATCAGCAAACCGCCAAATGGGTCGAGATGATTGTCGATGCATACGGCTTTCCAAGGCCACTGATTAAATAGCCACAGTTGTAAATGGATGAGCGGTCCCATCCGAGTCAGGGCTTTTGCCAAACCAGGACCTCCTCGCCACTGATATCCAGATTGGTTTTGAATTGCTTCGATGCGAGCGCCAGGCTCTCTACCGCTTGCTGATCCTCGCGGACTGAATGAATGACGGTTTCATTGCGGTCGTTATGACGCACCGGTGAGCACGTCACTTTGACTACTGCTCGACCTTCGAGAACGACGCGCACCATAAATCCCACCCAATTATCAAAAACTCTGCCGTGGTGCCCGGTATGAAAGGAGAAGCACCCCAAACCGTAGAAGATCGGCTTTTCTTTGTAAATCTCGATCGCCAGGGGATAGTGAACCCCATGTCCCATTACGATATCGGCTCCCGCATCGATTGCCGCATGCGCAATCTGTTGTTGATACTTAAGCACCTCTTCGGCCTGGCCCCAGTGATGCGAGGACACAACCAGGTCAGCCTGCTGTCTCAGAGAAGCGATATCACTCTTAAATTCTACAAGGTCGTGATCATCGGCTGACGTTAGAATGATAGGCGGCACCCCGGCACGGTTTGCCACTTTTGGTTGGTAGGCGGTATGCGCCTTGATTACGGCCACTCCGGGCGACCGTTCTCCCGCCGCTTGTCCGGTAGGCCAGAAAACAGAAGTGTACTGGAGAAAACCGAAGCGCACGTTGCCGCGTTCTATAATGGCAGGAGCGCGCGCAGCCGCCCGATTTGGTCCTGCGCCGGTATATTTGATGCCGAGTTCATCGAGCCGTGATAGTGACGCACGGATCTGGTCAGCGCCGTACGTCACATTATTAGCGCAGCCCACGGCAGTAAAATTGCCCAGCTTTAGAGCCTTCCCGACCGCGGCACCCGCATAGAACCCTTCCCTTTCGAAAGAGTAATCCGCAGGCGGATCGGCGAGGCAGGTTTCCAAATTGCCGAAAACCAAGTCGGCCCGGCTAAGGACCTCGCTTACCTTTGCAAAAGGGACGGTTGGGTCACTTACTTTTAGAAAGTTCACGTCTCCGGTCAGAATCAAGGTTTGTCTCATGGTTCTTTCCTTCCATAAAAAATTTGCTCGCGTCAGCTAGCGCAATTTACATACAAGGCGGCGCTAATCTGAGCGGAGATTATCCTCGAACAAGTGGCCAAAAGCCGCGTGACGTCCGCTGCCTATAGATCCCTTTGTGCGGCAGAGGCAATTATCAACCTGCGCGAATCAGTGATGCTAAATCCCCGACGTCTCTGCATTCATTCAGATCCTTGACAGCCTTGATGAGCGCCGCCACTTGTTGTTCGTGTATGACTTTGCCGGCATAACGGCGAAATTTTTCGCATACGTCATCCCACATAAATGGGTTTTTGACTGAGCCTTTAGCGGGACCGGCAGCTAATGTATGAACTTCTCGGTCAGACTCGATGGTGATTTCCGGATGATTCGATGCTTCGGCAGGAATCAATTCGATTCGACTTGGCCAGGTCACGCACCTGAGGATTCCATAGAGTGTCCTCGTCGTAGTTCAGGGGATTGGAGATATCTCGCGTCAGGGCGACGGCGGTGGCAAATGGCAAACTGTATTGCGCGCCCATGAGACTTTTGGGAGCCCTTACCGTATGCCTCGGCTCCATGATGTGTTTATCGCCCCTGACAGCAACCCGCGTGATCTTTCCAGGATCCAGCTCTTGTTCGCGCGTGAATAACTGGATCGCCTGCACGACGGCTTGATGGGTCACGTGCGTAGGATAGGACTTGAGAGAGAGCGGCTGCACGGCCCAGCGCTGACCTATCCCATCCAGAAGTTTTTCCATATTCGTAGGAAGCGAGAACGCATTGTAGTATCCGTATCGACCCTCCAATATTGTTGGCGGCCCGCTAAATCCTTTCCGGGCTAATAACGCGCTCTCGAGACCGAGTTGGCTCGCCCTGCCAAGATGAATCCTTTTGGTGTTGGCCCCGTCCCATGCAAATTCCAACAAACCCGCTGAACTGGAGCCGGCGATGCCGAGAGCGCTGACAAGACGGTCGCGTTCGAGCCCGTATAACTTGCCGACAGCGATGGCCGCCGCCAGCGGCCCCTGAGTTCCAGGATTATGAAAACCGCGTTCGGTTTCGAGACCTACCGCTGTTCGAGCGATCCGGGCTGACACTTCCGCTCCCAAGATAAGAGCGGTCATAAAACTCTTACCGTCGATGTGCTCACGCTCGCAGACGGAGAAAACAGCAGGAAAGACCGTGCCGGCGGCGTGCGATCCAGTCAGCGGCTCACATTCGAAGCTCCCGATCATCGTGCCATTTGCCAATGCCGCACGCGAGACGTCAGTTTTCCACGTTTGGTTGATGACGGACGCCTCTCGATTTCCGCCGAGCTCATGAACCATTTCCAAAACAGTCTTGGCCCAAGGCAACAGCGAGCCGATGAAAGACGCGGCAAACGTGTCGAGGACAAAAATCTTAAACGATTCTATTAGTTCGGCGGGAAGGTCTTCGTACCTGGTCGTGTGAACAAATTCTGCAATCTCTATTGTCTCGTTCATGTGTTTCTTCCATAGAATAAAAAATCTAGACCTTTCCCGGGCGTGGCCTCAATTTGATAGCCGTTAATCTGTTCACTGGATCATCTTATATTACGCAGTAAGGCGGCGGCTCAAGATCCTGCGCTGCGAGTTGAACGACCAGCAAAGTTGCGCCGCTATCGCTTGAAGTGGCGGAATACGGCGCATGGGCCGGATAATACATACAAGAGACGGCTTTGTAGCGGTCGCCTTCATAGATAGCCTCGCCTTCGACGATGTAGCGAACCTGCTGACACGGCGCGGTTCCCGGACGAGTGCTCGCTCCCGGCTCAATTTTGACCAGCTTGATATTGGGTCCGACCTCGTTGAAATAACCGAGGTGCTTTACCGAAACTCCCGAGGCTTCTTTGAGCGCTTGCCAGGGGTGGTTGTAGGAACGCATAACCACGATGTCGGAGTAGCGCGCTGGCGGATACTTAAGCTCATCGCCCATTAGATGCTCGACCACCGCTTCGCTCCCGTCCTGTTTACGCCCGTCGGGCCAAACGAATATGCCGCCCTCAAACTTGCCGATTTGTTCCAGTTCTTTTTGAGCCCGGGCAAGATCCTCAGGATGGGGTTTTGGGGTTCGCGATGGGCCGGTGAACTGCATCGTAAGGCCGATCTTCTCCTCTGAGACGGAAGCGTCTTCGGGCCCGTACGAAACCCCCTCGGGCAAATAAATACAATCACCGGGGCCATAGACTTCACGAGCGTACTTCACGTTGCCGCTCAGGATGAAGCGCACCTGATCGAAGACGTGCCTGTGGCGCGGCGTATAGCGCGTCGACTTTGTGACATTCACAGCCGCCCTGATAGCGATCCCCCGCTCCTGATCGAAGAAACCAAAGTTTTTACCCCTTCTCCCGTTAGCTCTATGCGCTGTCTCCTGCCACCCTGATTCATTTCCTCTTATCACCACGGGATGAGTTAGCGGTCCGCCCATGGCGATTTTTTCCCAATTTTCTTTATTTTGCAGATTTTCCACGGCAAATCCTCCAGTAAAATTTACATTCCGGAATCAGAGTTTGGCGATGAGAAAATGCCTTTACTGCACAGTTTACTTAAAACCCCAGGCGGCGTGGATCTTTTTCGTCATGGGCGGGATATATTGAGTTTCATCCCAACCGCCAAAGACGAGCTTGGCGCCGGCTTTCTTGACCATCTCCGATTTCTCACTCCCCTGCGCGAAAGGCGAGCCTTTGCCAACCGTATCGTAGCCTTTCTGCCCCTCTGCTGATGCAAGCCATCCCGCCAAAAGCAAGGCGGCATTTGGACTCTTGCTTCCTTTCATAATCCCAAGGGTTTCGATGATACCGGTGGAAACTTCGGTTGGCACAGATACGGCGATTTTAGCAGTGGGATCACGCCGCAAGATTTGCTTGGCCGTTTGATAGAAGGTGCCGCATACCATTGGAAATTCGCCAATGGCCAACAACGGCAAGGTTTCGGCAGGCGATCTTTTCCAGATCGGCTGGTTATTTTTGAGTCTGGTAACGTATTCGATCGTCTTTGCTTCGCCCCAGGCGCGCGAAAGATTGGCAAATATGCGCGCGCGGGTGTCGACAACAAAGTTGCCCTTCCAATAGGGGTCTAAACAGTCGTCCCATTTTCTTGGCACCCGCTCTGCGGGAACAAGGCTTGGATTGTATGCAAAGACGTGAAACCCGAATGCGACCCCGGCGAAATATCCATCCGGGCTAAAATGGCTCTCCGCGACGCCCGGAAACAGCTTGCGCCAGTCAAAGGGGCCGGCGAGCACGCCGGTTTTCAGATACATGTTGCGCAGCTCAGAAACCACATCCACCAGGTCGTATCCAACGACGCCGCCTATTGCCTCCGTCAAAATTCGCTCTCGCGTCGATGAACCTCCGAGCTGCTGGGTGTGTTCTATTTTGATCATCGGGTACTTTTCATAAAAGCCTTTGAAAACCACCGGCTCGTCATCGGGAGCGAGGCTGCTGTCCATGCGGACCTTGCCTTCCTTCATCGCGAGCTTGGTAATCTCATCGATGTTCTTGCCTATAACACTTTGAGCCCCGGCGACGGTGTAAGCGCAACAGAGTAGCAAGCCGGCCCAGAGCCCGGCTCTGACTTTTCCGATAAACCTCGCTCGATACGGAATCGCCACAACGACTACCTCCTTATAAAAAACAAAAACTAGATCAAGCAAAAATCGGGCGGCTTTCCGCCGCGCACGCCCAATTGGATTACTAACAGCGTAGCTCCGGTGGAAGTGGCGATGCTGGAGTAGCTTGAATCGGCAGGGATGAGCATGCATGAGACGGAATTATAGCTCTCCCCCTCGTAGGCGATCTCTCCCTCCAGGACGTAGCGAACCTGCAAGAACGGAACTTTGCCCGACGGAGTTTCTGTATTGGCATCCATTTTGACGATCTTGATATTAGGCCCGCGCTCATTGAAATATCCCAGATGCTTGACATTGACACCCGGAACGCGCGCCAACGGCTCCCAGGGAAATTTCTCCTGGCGCATGATCACGTAGTCCTGATAGCGCGCCTCCGGATACTCGACCTTGCCGCCGGTAAGATACTCATGAATGGCTTCGAAGGAATCCTGCTTGCGCCCGTCCGACCAGATAAAGATACCTTTTTCGAATTTGCCGATTTCCTTCTCCGGCATCTCTTTCTGAGCTCTCAAGATGTCAGGCACGACCGGCGTCGGCAGGCCAGAGGGACCGGGAAAATGGAAAACGATGCGCCGGTTTTCCTGGTGCCCTTCGGCGGTCCGCGTCGGGCCGTAAGAAACTCCTTCCGGAATGTAGACACAATCACCTTCCTGTAGAACGTCCTTGCCGTAACTTTCCGCGCCGCGATAATAGTAGCGCACGACCTCGTCGACGTGCTTGTGACGGGGATTTAACCGTTCAGGCGTGTAGGTGGCGATGCTCGCTCTGACCGTTATTCCATGCTCGGGGTCATTAAACCCGAAGAGTTTGCTATGCCTGCCGCCGCCTCGATGCGAGGCTCCTCGGGTCGGGCCTTCATCTTCTCTGATAATGACAGGACCTTTCAGAGGATCTTTGAAGGGATCAATTTTAGCCATCACCGGACTCCTTTCAACTTTTTTGTGCGTGGCTTCTTGTCTGGTCGGATACCACCGACCTCTCAACGGTGTCAAGGAGAGCTTGACACTCATCCGTTGCAGCGTGACGCTGCCTTGATTATAGACTGGGGCGGCGCGGCAGAATCGCCTTCCGGCACGAAAAGACATGGAATGGCGCTTTGCCCAAAAATCGCCGCAGCGCATCCATGTTTTGTCCGTGGATAAATGGTCGCCGCGCTACCAAGAGCTGATCACTGCACTTGATAAGCTCTTTCGTTAGCGGGGGCGGTTGCTAGCGTGTTGCCGCAGCTTTCGCTTGTAAGTCAGGGGCTTTCATTATGGCTCGCTCTGCTGTAGTGATGCGTGCATGGGTAATGTGTCGCCAATGCTTGCCAACAAAGGATCCAGGGAGGGAGCCGATGAAGCCGCATTTCACGTCCGTGATCGTTGCAGCACTCGCCGCCATGATCTCCGCTAGTCCCGCCGAGGCCGGCGGCCTGAAACAGGTCGCAGAAATATCAATTCCCGGTGAGCCGATCACCGACATCGGCATTATGGCCATCAACCAGACGACGGGTCTTGGCTATCTCGCCGACAAAACCAACAAATCCGTTGTCGTCTTCGATACCAAGACCGATAAATTCGTCTCGCGCATAGCGGGCTTCGTCGGACGGTTGAAGGATGGCGATGCCTCGGGACCGAATGGTGTTGTGGTCGTCAAGGGGGGCGCCGAAGTATGGGTGAGCGACGGCGACAGCACGATCAAGGTGATCGATGCCAAGAGCGGCCAGATCACGGGGACGATCGCTACTGGCGGAACCAAGCGCGCCAATGGCATGGCCTTAGGCGAAGACATCGGTGTCGTCATCGTCGCCAATTCGAACGACGCTCCGCCGTTCTTGAGCTTCATCTCGACTGGGGCCGATCACAAAATCCTGGCGAAGATCCCGCTTGCGGAATCCGGCGAGAACCTGGAGCGCTCCGCGTATCACGCGCCTAGCGCCATGTTCTACACAGCCATCCCGGTATCACGCGCGGACCCGACCAAGGGATTGCTCGCGCAGACCGATGCCAAAAACGGCAAGCTCGTGAAGCTGCACGAGCTCGCCGGGTGTCATCCGCATAGTCTCTCCATCGTATCGGACTCGACCATTTTCCTGGGTTGCAGCAGCGCCCACGGTCCGGCTTCCAAGCCCGGCGGTGACATGACGATTTTCGATATCGCGGCCGGCAAGGTGGAAACCTCTCTCACGGGCTACGGCGGCAACGGCGGCTCGACGGTGAATCGCAAACTCGGCCAGTACTACCATTCCACCTCAGGTGGAACCTTGATGGTGGTCGACACCAAGACGAAAAAGGGCCTGCAGCAGATACCGACGTCGAATGGCGCGCGCTCGCTTGCGGTGAGTCTCGCCAACAGTCGCGTCTATGTGGCCACGACAGCCAAGGAGTTGGCCTGCCGTGGATGCATCGTGGTGTATGCGCCGGAGTAAGGATTTGAGGTCCGGGGCACCAACTTAAGTCCTGACCTAATTAGCTTCCCTATAAAATCATCTACGGCCATAACCTTGGGATTTCGGCTGTAGTGGCGCCCCTGTTCCTCATCACTTCGCCTCACCGATTTCGAATCCCACGCTGCGTAGCAACGTGACTGTCTCTTCTTCGGTCAGGGTGCGCCCAACCTTCTCGTGCTCCCTGATCAGATGCGCCATCATCTCGGGCTTGAGCACCATCCAATCCGGCACCTTGGCAATTGTTACACCCTCTTCCATTTTCGGACCCTCCGATTGCGGCCCAACCGATAAACTTCCCATTGTCGCACGGCTGGAGTTTTAAACTCCGCATTAAATTGCTTCTGCTCTCCTCTCGAATGCCCCTCCAAACTTCTAAGCCCTTGTATGGTATCCGTCAAATCCCGCGCTTACATCTTCAGTTTTGCCTTTGGGTCGACTTAGCAGCCCGTGGTGAAAGTCTGACTGTATTCGACGAGCGATCGATTCCTGTTGGCTGCGTTGCTCCTCCCCTCAAATATTCTCCGATGTTCTCGGTCATCGCGCCTTGCCATCAGGGCGCCTCGCCCGTCTTGGTGCGACATCACACTTTCACCACGGGCTGCTAGCGTTTCTCATCGCCGAGTAGTCGGCAAAGATCGCCGACGTCCTTGAGCGTTTCCAAACGTTCAACGCATTCCACGACGCCCTGGATCGCGGCTTCATCGATCACCCGCCGCGCGCAGTCAACGAACTTCGCCCTCAACTCCTGCGACGAAAGAGGCGCCTGCGGACCTCCTTTGGCGTATTCGACGTAACGGGAAAGAATCTTCCCGTCCTTGAGTCGAACCTCCACTTTGCTGGGCCGGCCTTCTGAGCTGTCGGCCAACGTAGTGTTGAGCTCCATGTGAACGCGCTTTGCGAATTCCACAATCGGCTGCTCGCGCACCGCGGCGTCGGTAAAGTGATCGAGAGATATTTTTCCGTCGATCATTGCGCGGGCGAGAAGATAACCCATGGAAAATTTTCCTTCGAGTCCGCTCCGGGGAACCTGGAAGACCAATCGGTCGTAGGCGTGTTTGGCTACTTCGACGCGGATCGATTCGACCTGATCCGCTTTGATTCCATCGCGCTCGCGCATTTCCAGCACCGCGTCGATCGCATTGTGGGAGAGCCCCCCGCAGGGATACGGTTTGATCTTCAACCCCCCGGTTAGCTCGTAGGATCGCCCCAACTCTTCCATGGCAGCGGGCTCGGGAGGCAAAGACAAGAAAGCGTCAAAGAAGCCAGCCGCTGATTCCAAAGCCGTTGCACTGGCTGTGAACCCCTTTTGCGCGAGACTCGCTGCCAGTACCCCGCTCCTTGCTGCAAGGCCGGAGCCCAACGGCTTGGTCATCGTCCCGTAGTTGCAAGCGGCTCCGCTCGCCATCGAGGTAGCTATGCCGAGAGCGGTGCGTGATCGATCGACATCGAGCTTGAGTAGCTTCGCACAGGACAACGCTGCCCCGAGAGTTCCCAACGTGCCTGCACCGTGCCAACCGCCGCGACCCTCTTCCGGTATCGACTTGGCGATTTTGGCGGTGGCTTCAAAGCCGGCCACGTAAGCTTCCAGCAAGTCACGACCGCTTGCGCTCAGAGCTTCCGCCAACGAGACGACAGCAGGAATGACTGCCGACGTAGGCTGGCCGAGGTAGACCCCGTGATCAAAATCCAGCGCATGGGCCGCGGTTCCGTTAGCAAGCGCCGCCAAACTTGCCGAGGATTTAAATCCCTGTCCCCAAGCAGATGCAACGCCACGCGCGCCTTCCAAACGAACCTGCTCGGCGCAGATGCGCGTTCCTTCCTCTTTGCTCCCAGCCAACGCAACTCCCAGGCAATCCAGGATGGCGGTTTTCGCAGCCGCTACGACCTCCACAGGAATCGTCTCGATGCGCGTTTCTACGACAAATCGCGCGACCCGCTCGGTATAGTTCTGGCTGATATTCATAGTGTGATCTCCTAAAATTTCGCGGCGCTGGGAAGCTCCACCGATTTCAGATTCAATTTTCTCCCTTGAGCAGACCCGCGCCGGCGGCTCGCTGTTCAAGTTTCAACTGCGCAGCCCGTGCGCAGCCCTGCATGACTTGAAAATATCTCTGCACCCCATCGGCGCCGATCTCGTAGGGGTGCGGCCCATTACCACGGCCGGCGAGCATCCGGTTCTTATTGACGGCGTTGTCAAACTCGGAGTGGTTGGAGAGCAGCACGCTGGCTTTCGTTTCGGCCGCTTTTGCGGCCATATGTTTTTGCGAGTCGATGTAGCTTTGAAAATTTTTGATGCCCGGGTCGGGTGTGTTGTTGGCGAAGTTAAACGCTGTGCCGCCGGAGTAAGCAACATTGACCGGCTTGCCTTGGTCGAGAACGGTGAAGGTGTAAGACAACGTGCCGGGCGTGTGTCCCGGCGTAAGCCAAGTAGTAACCGTGGTCTCGCCGAGCGTGATCTTCATGCCGTCAGTTGCGACGATATCGCGCTTGGGCGCCATGCTTTTGTAGCGATTCGGGTATTTTTCGACCCAACCCCAATCGGGACCACCCATGACGACCTGGGCGCCGTAGCGCTTCTGCAACATTTCGGCGCCGCCGATATGATCGCCGTGGGCGTGCGATATCAGGACATATTTGATCTGCACCGGGTCGAGTCCGACTTTCTTCATACCGCCGATGATCAACTCCTCCGAATTGTACGGATAGATCGTGTCGATCAAAATAATGCCGTCCTTGGTCGTCAGCGCCCACGAAGAGTGCAGCTTGCCGCCGACGAAATAGAGATTATCGAAAACTTTTGCCGGCTCGGCGAACCAGATAGCGCGTGGCGGCGCCTTGCTGGGATCAGTGACATACGCCGCCGCAACGTCGGTCAAATTCTCGCCGCCGCTCTGCGGCAGCAAGCAGGTCCGCACCAGAGTACCGAGAAATTCAAAGCCCGCCGCGACCTTAGCGGCTTGTAAGGCGGCGTTGATTTCGGCTTCGAAATTTCTTTTGGTGGGAGTTTGTTGCGCCAATGACTGGGTTCCGAGGGCGAGTAAAAAGACCAGTGCAATGGCGGTTCTTCCGTTATGTAGCTTCATCGTGCCCTTCACGTTACAAGATTCCAAGACGGAGCTACTATCGGACAAGCGCAGCCATTTGTCCATCAAATCTTCCATGATGCGATCGGGGGAAGAAAAACGCACAGAGCTCCGGCGCCGCGGCGATGGCGAGCAGTAAATTGTGGTGTTGAGTTCAAAAGTGCCTGTGCGGTATGAAAGAAACAAAGGTAGAAAGTCGAGAACTATTGTTAGATTGTGTCGGTTTAGATCGGCCGGCCAGTTCCTTAACCAAGAAGCAACGAGGAGTGAATATGTCGAGAATACCCGCGTTGAGCCGAGCCGAGATGGACGCGGAACAGCAAAAGGTTTACGACGAGACCGTGGCAACGACGGGACGGGTCGGCAGAGGACCATCGGTCGGCTATGCGTATTCGCCGGGCCTGTGGCGGGTTCACAATGCATCGAGTGCGCATCTCCTTAACTGTTCCCTGACACCTGCGCAGGTTCGGATCGTGTCGCTGATGACTGCGCGACACTGGAACGCCGCTTACCCCTGGAGCGCGCAAGCGGCAATGGCGCTGGCCGCGGGCGTTGACCCGTCCGTGATCGAGGCCATCAACGCCAGGGAACGGCCGAACTTCACGGACAGCGCCGACGAGATGGTGCACACCGTGGCGCGTGAACTGCTGGCGACCGGGTCGCTGGGACACGACGCCTTCAAGGCTGCTGAATCGACGCTTCGCTATCAGCGCCTCGCCGATGTGGTGGGCGTAATCGGCCATTTCTTTACAACTGCGATGATGGCAAATGTTGTTGGCGCCGAACCGCCAGCGGACGCACCATCCCATCTAAAGCGATAACGTGGAGATTCCTCGGAAGATTACTGCACAGGAGGTCAGCCGGGGGCCAAACCTTGAGCCGAGTCCTGATGGATGGCCGATGGCACCTAAGATCACCGATCGCGTTCGCGGCACAGCGTGCTATAAGCGCGCGCGCACAGGATTGCTCAGCGCGGCGGCAGCGCATCGATTCCAGAGAATTTCTTCAGCAGATCGATAACCTCCGGATCGCGCGGCATCTCTTTGATGATCTTAGTCAAATCTTCGGGCATTAAAGGCGAGACATCGTCGGTGACCAACTTTTTAAACTCGGCGCGAAACTCCGGATCCTTAAAAACCTTGCGCATCGCTTCCTGCAAAATGTCCGCCCTGTCTTTGGGCGTTCCCGGAGGCAGAACATAGGGTGATGTCGCGGACCTAAAGCCGCGCCACATGGTCAAGAGCTTCTTCTCGCGATCGTCTTTAGTAAAGCTCTCGATTTCCGGTAGGCTGGCGAAGCGTGGATGCGGATGCTTATCGCCTTTCGGGACTTCCAGTATGGCATGAAAATCCATAATCCCATTTTCAATCCATTCTCGATTACGAGTTAATACCGAAGTCGTGTTATTTGCACGGGAATCGATTTCTGCGTTCATCAATGCCACATCCGCTTCAAGGGAAGTGTAGCCGGTCACGAACTTGGGCGCCTTCAAATCGAGGAAATAAGCGAACAAGCGACCGGAGGTATACGAAACCGCACCGACACCCTGAGCCCCGATCCTGATGCCGCTGGCAGCTCTGAGTTTTTCCAGCGTGTTCAGTCCGAGTTCGCGCCGCGTATAGATAACGTTGTGGTTTTCACTGACCGGGGTGCCTAGATAAATGAACTTGTCAATGTCGTACATGACTCCCGTCTCGCGCATAACCTGCAAACCGACGGTAGCGCTGCTAAGCGCGCCCACGGTGAGACCATCACGCGGCGCCGAACGAAACAGATGATTGGCCGCTGTGCGCCCTCCACCACCTTCGATGAATTCGATGATTATCGTCGGATTTCCCGGAATATGTTTGCGCAGGTACGAAACCACCGCCTTAACGCGTGCCCCCGACGTCCCGCTAGGGTCGTTGTGGATAACCTTAAGAGTCTTTCCTTGATAGAAGGGCGGCGTCTGTGCAACCGCCCGAGGGCTAAAAATAACGAGATGCAACATTCCGCCTAACGTGATCGCCAACAGCATTTGCCTTCTCTCCATCAAACCTCCTTCTACAAGTCGCCTCATGTGCTGTTTAGCGCGTCGCTTGGCGGACGACAAGCGCAAAATTTCTCGGTTCGCCGTCAACGTAATGTACGACTACCGGGCTCAAGGTGGAAGATCTCATGAAGGGCAAGCGAGGGAAAGACAACGAGCCCCAGGAATTCAGCTCGATCCGCCAGAGATGGCCTGTGGCGCCGGAACTGGCCGAGCACCCGCCTCAGGCGTGGAAGAAAAAAGTGAAATATCTGCGCAGACATGCTGGTCTGAGTTTTGCTAAAATAGATTTGCGTCCCGACCAGAATACGAAACCGTTTCTCTAGACACGTCTGGCTGGGGGGTTGCAAAGTGTTAGCGAAATAGAGTCGGGGATAAAGCACATCCAGTTCTCACAGTTAGGCGGCATGAGCTATCCGGCTTGATTGAAATGGACGACGTTTACGACAGCTATGGAATAGCCGCCAAGCTTTGGCTCGCCACAACAAACGAGAACAGCTACCACGTCACCGTATGCGGGTGGAGTCATCTGCGTCGGGTCATCGAGAGAGACGGACTAATCTGTTTTCAGGTGACTGTAGATAGCCAGGGCTGCTCCACTTGCCAGGAGCGGGTTAGCTTCGTAAAGCAGCAGCTTGTCAATCACAACGTCCGATGCTTTTGGACACTCGAACCCGACGACTTCTCATTATACGTCACGGTTGGTCCGCTGCCTGAGGGCCTATCCGTCGTAGACTATCTTTCATTCATCCTGCAATGGCCGGTTATTATGTACGGCAGTTCAGAGGAAACGCAGTAGCAAACGGCGAAAACCCAAAGCTGGCTCACGCAGCCGCCGCCGTGTTGTCCAGTAATCTAAATTCGTTGCGCGTTAATGCTGGACGAAACTCAATCGCTTAGGATCCGTCGCGACGGCTTCGAGACTCAAAGAGCGGCCCCGGTTCCCAGCTGTAGATGATAAAGTTACAGAAGAAGAGGTCAAATCTTTGGTTGGCAAGTAATGATTGCAGTGGTACTAACGGTTTCATGGCGCGGCCGCTTCGTATTCAGTATCCTGGAGCTGTCTATCACGTAATGAACCGTGGAGGGTCTCGGCAAAGAGTTTTTCTCGACAAGAAAGACTACGAAGCGTTTTTTAAAATCATGGGAGAAGTTCACGATCGTTTGGGCAGTGAAGTATTTGCCTATTGTATCAATGGCAACCACTATCATGTGTGTTTGCGCACGCCCGAGGGAAATCTTCCCGGGTGATCCAGCATCTCGATGACTCTACACGCAGCGATTCAACCGACTTCACCGCCGCGACGGTTCTCTTTTCAGAGGCGTTATAAAGCGATTGTAGTGGATAAGGATAACTATTTGGCGCAAGTGGTCCGCTACATCCACCTAAACCCTTTAGAGGCAGGATTGGTTCGGGAGAGCCGGAGTCGTACGCGTGGAGCAGCCACCGGTTCTATCTGCGGCAGAACGAAGTTCCGGAATGGCTACGGATCGGCGCCGTGACGGGTGAGTTCAGCAGTATCGCCGAACAGTTTGGGGCCGGGAGCTACGGCACGGTGGGCTGGGCATGTCACGGGCCCACCTCAAGGATGCAAGCGGACACAAAGTTTCGCGACCCTGTAAGCAGCATCCGACGAATTTGCCAACAAAAGATTTGCCCCCTGTCGACACCTTTTCCGGCGAATCCTTTTCTTGACAAGCGGTGCGCTAACGTCGTTTACTCGCCAGCCGCATGAAAAGACTGCGCCGCAGACACGCGATTCGGTTGCCAGCGGCTTAGAACGAGGAGCGAGATCTGAATGTCTAAAAACTGGCCATCTCCATTGAGCGCACCGGTGGGCGCGCCGGCGCGTGCGCTGGCGGTTCGGCGAAATCTGTTAACGCTCGATACGCTGTTGGCGGCGATTCTGCTCTGCGGAGCTGTCACCGCTCCGGGCCACGCCCAGACCGAGCCCTACTACCAGGGCAAGACGATTCGCATCATCGTCGGATTCACGCGCCGGCGGTTTGTCCGATCAATGGGCGCGCATGTTCGCCCGCAGCATGCCGAAATTTATTCCGGGAAGCCCGAACATCATCGTGCAAAACATGCCCGGGGCGAGCTCCGTGGTGGCGTCCAATTTCGTTTACAGCGTCGCCAAACCCGACGGCCTCACCGTCGGCATACCGAACAGCAGTCTTTATCTTACCCAACTGATCGGACGCGCCGAGGTCAAGTTCGACGTGCGCAAATTCGAGTGGATCGGCACCCAGGAAAAATGGACGCAGATGCTTTACTTTCGCGCCGACGCGCCGTTCAAAACGATCGGCGATGTCATCAAGGCGAAAGAGCCGCCGAAATGCGGCGCCTCGGGCTTTGCCAGCTCCGGCTACATTCTTCCCAAAATTCTCGAAGAAACCGTCGGCGCGAAGTTCAACGTCATCGTCGGTTACTCCGGCGGCAAGGAAATCGATCTTGCCGTGGAAAAGGGCGAGGTGGTTTGCCGCGGTCATGACATCTCATCTCACTTCGGCCGCGAACCGTTTAACACTTGGCACGCGAAGCGGTACGACCGCCACTTCGTGCAAGACGCGCGCACGCGCGACCCGAGACTGCCCGAGACGCCGACGATTTGGGAGATCATGAGCGAATACAAAACACCCGCCGGTGAGCCGGAGCGTCGCCGAAACTGTTCTCACGGCGAATGATTTCGGCCGCGCGATGATCGCCCCGCCGGGCACGCGCGCGGAACTCGTGAAGATTCTGCGCGCCGCTTACGCGCAAGCGCTCAAAGACCCCGAGCTGCTCGCTGAGGCCAAGAAGAGCAACCTGGATGTCGACTACACGCCGGGAGAGCAGCTGCAAAAGCTCGCGCGCGAAGTCATGGACCAGAGCGCCCGAGGTGGTCGAGAAAGTGAAAAAGATTCTCGCCGAGTAACCGTGCGCAAAAGGGCAATCATAAAGGGGTCAACTTGAGCCCTATTCGATGGAGGAAACGAGATGGATGAGGATCGCATAGCACAAAATCTGGCGGCTGTGGAGAGCCATTTCCACAGCGAAGCGCTGAATGAGATCGAAACGGCGCTGGAGACTTTCACTGACGACATCGTTTGGGAAGCACCTGCCCCGAATGGGCTTAATCGATCTTTTTCCGGAAAGGAAGCTACTGCCAAGAATTACCGGGAACTCTTTGCGTCCATGCGTGATGTAAAGTTCCAGTTTCTTCAGCGCTTCGCTACCGAAGAGCGTGTGGTGGATGACAGCATCGTCACGTTCGAGGTGGCGAAAGATGGATACTGGCATTTTCCAATCGGGAACAAGATTGAAATGCGGCTGGTTCACATTTTTGAGATGCGAGACGGGAAGATCTCACGGGAGATTGTCTTCGACATGGGTCGCACTACATAATCTATGCAGATGTACCGCCGCCGAGCGTCCAAAAAGCAAATTACTATCACCTGAAGGGCGCCGAGACGACAGGAACAAAGATGAGAACTCAAGTCGGAATCATCGGTTCAGGACCATCGGGCCTGCTGCTTGCACGATTGCTGCATCTGCAAGGGATTGACACGGTGATCATCGAGAGCCGCAGCCGCGACTATGTGCTAGGTCGCATTCGCGCTGGTGTGATTGAACAAGGTATGGCGGATTTGCTGCGGGAAGCAAAAGCGGGCGAACGTATGGATCGCGAGGGTTTGATCCACGAGGGTATTAATATTGCCTTTGACGGCCGGCTCGAACGGCTTGATTTTCCCAAACATACGAATGGAAAAGTTGTGATGGTCTACGGCCAGACCGAAATCACTCACGACCTGATGAAAGCGCACATCGATAAGGCAGGGGGAACGGTCCACTACGACGCGCCAGCCATCAACGTGGAAGGAAGCGATACGGATTCCCCACGAATCCTATACGAGCAAAACGGCCAACGCCGGGAACTCGTCTGCGATTTTGTCGCAGGTTGTGACGGCTATCATGGCGTTGCGCGCCAAAGCCTTCCAGCAGATAAAATCAAAACTTTTGAAAAAACGTATCCGTTCAGCTGGCTGGGAATGCTCGCTGATGTGCCGCCGGTCATGGAGGAACTCCTCTATGCCAACCATGCACGCGGTTTTGCGTTGTGCAGTATGCGTTCCCACACCCGCAGTCGCTACTATGTGCAATGTAATACCGAAGATAAAGTGGATAATTGGAGCGACGATGCCTTTTGGGATGAACTGCGCCGCCGCCTTCCTCCACATGCGGCTGATTCGGTTACAACGGGTCGCCCGTCTCGAAATGAGCATCACGCCCCTGCATAGTTTTGTCGCCGAACCCATGCGCTTTGGTCGGCTCTTCCTGGCGGGCGATGCCGCGCATATCGTCCCGCCCACAGGCGCAAAAGGACTTAACCTTGCGGCCTCGGATATTTATTATCTCTCCCGCGCCTTGCGCGCCTATTATCAAGAAAAACGAATTGACTTGCTCGATCGTTATTCCGAAACAGCCCTGCGCCGCGTTTGGAAGGCGATCCGCTTTTCCTGGTGGTATACATCCCTGCTACATAAATTCGACGATGATCCTATGAGTAGGCGTTTACAAATTTCCGAGCTTGATTACTTGACCGCATCTGATGCCGGGCGGACTATGTTTGCTGAGAATTATGTCGGCCTGCCATTTGAGAAGTTCGAGTAACACAACACGGTGAGCCCGCCGCCGGGCGTGCGCAGTATCGCGCAGTTCCATGAGTTTGTTCTTGAGGGAAACGAAAACACCTTGGCGAAGTTTTACAAAAGGGGCGGCAGAGTCCCGTGCTTGGAGATGA
>CAWDHA010000007.1:5000-101139 GCA_963801935.1 uncultured delta proteobacterium | reverse complement strand
GTCAACGCGATCGTGGGCCCATCAAAAAAAATGCGCCCTTGCTTGAGCCCTATGACACGGTCGGCATACTCGCGGGTAAGCTCCAGGGTGTGCAAACTCACCAGAGCGGCGATGCCATCCTCGCGGCAAACGCGCTTGAGAATATCGAGCACAACCCGCGAAAGTTTCGGATCGAGGCTGGATACCGGCTCGTCGGCTAGAATAAGCGCCGGCTCCTGCATCAAGGTGCGCGCGATCGCCACCCGCTGCTGTTCACCGCCGCTTAGCTGATCGGCGCGCTTGTAAGCATGGTCCAGCAGTCCGACGCGCTTTAGATTGATCAGCGCCCTGCGCTTCATTTTACGCGAAAAGAACCGCAGCGAACCCCGCAGCGCCGGCTGGTAGCCGAGCGCTCCGGAAAGTACATTATCGATAACCGAAAGGCGCTTGACGATATTGAATTGCTGGAACACCATGCCGATCTTGCGCCGCAAGAGTCGAATTTCCCGCGCGCTAAGCTTGCGCACGTCGGCGCGCGCGCCGTTTGCGGTTTGCTGATCCAGAAGCGTGCGCGGCACGACGATCTCGCCCGCGCTCGCGTCGATCAGCCGGTTGATGCAGCGCAGCAATGTCGATTTGCCCGAGCCGCTAAGCCCAATGATACCGACGAACTCGCCCGGTTCGATCGCCAGATCCACCCCATTGAGCACCGGCACGCGTCCATAAGACTTTTCCAGGCCTCTAACGTCGAGGATAGTCACGACTATTTTTTCTTGAGCGCTTCCTTGAGCTGGATGCCGGCGATCGTAAATGCCTGGCGCACCGTATCGTAGTCCTCGTCGGTGGCCGCAACGAAGCCATCGATCTGATAGAGATCCCTGAGCATTTTCTTTCCTTGAGGATCGCGGCTCAGTTCAAGAAAAACCTCTTCGATTTGCTTGCCGAGATGGTCGTCGAGATTTGCCCCGAAAACCAGATTATCCGCGGGTATTGGCTCTGAGTAAGCGATCGCGTAGATTTTTTTTACGTCCTCGGGATTTTGTAAATAGCGCGCCCAGGCGGTATCGCCGCCATCGGTGGAATTGGCGTAGGTCGCGCCGGCATCCACTTTGCGGTTGAGCACCGCCAGCACCGTGGCGTCATGGCCACCCGAATACAGGATCTGCTTAAAGTCGCGCACCGGATCGATGCCGTTTTCATGAAACAGCTTGCGCGGAAAAACGTTCGCGGAGGTTGACAAAGGATCGCCGAAGGCAAAAGTTTTGCCGCGCAAGTCCTCGAGTTTTTTTATGCCGCTATCAAGGCGGGTGATAATCGCAGCGTAATAATACGGCGAGCCTTTGCGCTCGGATTTGAGGGCGACGCGCACGTTGGCCTCATTTTTTGCGAGCACATAGGATGCCGGAGTCAGAAAAGCGATGTCTAATTTGCCGACGCGGAGCGCCTCAACAACGCCGGTATAATCGCCGGCGACGAAGGGCTGAACCTCGATACCGAGCTTCTTTTGCAGGATCTCCACCAGCGGTTGCGCGTTTCGAATGACTTGTTGAGCATCCTCCGCCGGCACAAAGCCGACGCGCAAGACTTTGCCGGCTGGGGACGATTTGCCGCAAGCGCCGGCCGCGACCAAGAACAGTGCCAAGGTAAGGACGCGCGCGCATAGATTGGCCATGGCGTTCATCATTACTGAAACGTCGTAATCGTGCAAATCGGTCAGGGGGCTCTGGCGCGTCAGACCTTGAAACGGCGGGTAAAGTAGGGGCACGCCAATGCCGTGCCGCTAAAGCTTTGTGTTATATTCAGCAGAGCGGGCACGCCTCGGGAAACGGCCTTGTCGCGGCATTCTCCCACTAGCGGCTTTTGATCTCGTCGATGAGTTCCTCGGCCTTTTGTTTGTGCTGGCTATCATCGGAGTATTTGATCGGCAGCTCCGCGACAAATCTGAGTTGAGCCCGCGCCGCAGGCCACTCCTCCCTGGCGGCATGGCTGCGCGCCAGTTCGAGCCGGCTCACGATCACATTAGGATTAAGTGAAACCGCCTTTTTTAAAAACTCAACTGATTTTTCTAAATCACCTTTGGGCAACGAACGACCATACCAGAGCGATGCAACCATGCGACTCGCTTCACCGATCTCGGCCATTCTGCGGTGCCAAACCCCCAACGCATGATAGGCAAAACCATTCTGCGGATCCAGAGTAACGGCTCTTTCCGCGGCGCGGCGAATTTCTTCGGCGATTTCGATTTGTTCGCCGGCGGGCAGGAGCCCGGCCATAGTACCCAGCGAAGCCGCCAGGTAAAAATATCCCCAAGCGGAATTAGGATCTACTTTAATCGCTTCACGCGCATAAGTTTCCCCCTGGCGGTATCCGCGTATGCGCCGTTCTTTCCAATCCGGCTGCCCTTCTCCAATCATATCACCGATGTCCACATAGGCGCGGGCGAGCCGCACCAGCGCCTCGATATTTCGCGGCTCGAATTGCAAAACCTTCTGCAGTTCGGCCACGGCTTCATTGGGTTTGAATTCCGCGTGCAGCCGATCCGCCTGCCTGATGAGCTGTGCGATGGCCGGGTTTTGGGTTCTACAATCGGCACAACCCTCGGTCTGCGCCGCGCTAAATCCCGGCACGGTTACAGTACTCACTGCAATTGCGATGAGATAAAGCCGTTCAAGCATGATGTTCGGCAATCGGCCTAGGCTTGCCATTTTCATCCACTGCGACGTAAACCACTTCAGCAGCACTGACTTTTATCGTCGTACCGGGCTGGTTGAAGCGCTCCGCCTCGACTTCAACGTTGATGGTGACCGAGGTTTTCCCAAGCTTGCGAACCGACGCATAAAGACTGACCAGATCACCTACGTAAACCGGCGCGATAAACTCTACTTCGCGAATCGCGCGAGTGACGACAATGGCGGAGCCCAGTTGGCCGGCGACAATCGCGCCCGCCAAATCGATATGGCTCAAAATGACGCCGCCGAAAATCGTCCCACGGGCATTGGTATCGCGCGGCAGCATGGTAACGCGGAGAGTAGGGTCGCGCTTCACAACCATATTGAGCAGTTTTTCTCGGCGAAAGCGGCTGGGCGGTCAAGGTTACACGTACGATAGCCAGGTCTGGTATCTTTCGTTATTGCCTTTGATGACGTCGAAGAATGCCTGCTGGATGTCTGCGGTAACCGGACCACGGCTGCCGGCGCCGATCTGGCGGTCGTCGACCTCGCGGATCGGCGTCAACTCCGCCGCCGTGCCGGTGAAAAACGCTTCATCAGCAATATAGAGCTCATCGCGGGTGAAGCGTTCCTCGACTACTTGATAGCCCTTGTCGCGCGCGATTGTGACAATCGAAGCGCGAGTGATACCCGGCAAAATAGATGTTAGCGGCGTTGTTTTCATCAAGCCGTCGCGCACAATGAAAATATTCTCGCCGCTTGCTTCAGAGACGTAGCCTTCCGCATCGAGCATGATCGCTTCGTCATAGCCAGCCTTTTTGGCTTCGGCCTTGGCGAGCACGGAGTTGATATAATTTCCCGTCGCCTTGCTCTTGGTCATCATTACGTTAACGTGATGCCGCGTAAACGAAGAAACCTTGGCGCGAATCCCGTCGCGCAGGCCGTCATCGCCCAGATAAGCGCCCCACGGCCATACCGCAATACAAACGCTCACAGGATTTTTGGGCGCGTACACGCCCAGCTCGCCAAGACCGAGAAAGGCCAGCGGGCGAATGTAGCACTCTTTTAGCTTGTTGGCAGTGATCACATCGAGAGTTGCGCGCTCGAGTTCCGCCACCGAATAAGGCAGCGGAAAGCCAAGTATTCTACCGGAATCCGCAAGCCGGCGTAGATGCTCTTTGAGTCGAAAGACCGCCGAGCGGCCGTCCACCAGCGCATAACAACGCATACCTTCGAAGTACCCAGTGCCGTAATGAAGCCCGTGCGACAGCACATGAACCGTCGCGTCCGCCCATTTTACGAGCTTGCCATCGAACCAAATCTTTTCGGTTTTCAACGACATCCGCGCTTCCTGATTCTACTGAAGCCCTTGAGGCTGTGGCGCAAGCGCCAAAGGTTCAATATTATCATGCTGAGCCCTTCGGCAGAGCTCAGGATAAACTCCCGAGCCAGATCTTTTTCGAGCTGTTGTGGAGACGTAATTCTCCGGCTGCGCTTGATAAGGATGATACTCCGATCCAGTTCTGGTGACCGCTGGAGTGATCTTACGTACATCGCCGGAGCTCATCAAGCGCACGCATAAAAAAGGCCACCCGGTCTCCCGCGGTGGCCACGCGCAGTCGAGCAATTCGTCAAAGCCCTTTTTTCAGGGTCGGAGCCGGCTTGAAGCCGACGGTTTTGCTCGCTTTGATACTGATGATGGAACCTGTCTGCGGGTCTCTTCCCTTGTGCGCTTTACGCGAGCGCACCGTAAATGTCCCGAAGCTAGGCACTTGGAAACGTTTTTCTTTTCGAATCGCGCGGGCCATACTTGCAAACGCCGCATCGACGGCGTTGTTGGCGGCGAACTTACTGATGTCGGCCGCTTCAGCGACCACGGCGACCCAATCAGTCTTCTTCATCCCGTTGTCCTCCCTCTAGGCATCGTGTGATGGTTCAGCTCGGTTTCACTAGCAAAGAAACAGGTTGTGATAATCAATAATTCAGCGCTTGTTGTCAAATACTTTTTGTGTGCGCAAAAAAACTTGTTACGAAAAAACAGTTTACCTACTGCGCTATGCGCGGCGCTGCAAAAAAGACTCTCTAGCAGCCTATGAACCAGGTGTGTCTGGCCCGGACTGAATGAATTCACTGCGCCACAGAGTTGCCGATCGGTATGAAAGTCGGCGCATTGAAGGACGCCGTTCAGTTTGAAACCAAGCTCGCGGCGTGAAGCTTTTTGTCACAGCCCAAATCGCCGGGTTTAGAGCCGCCGATGCCTTAGTGATGGTAGTTCTGCGCGCACCTTGGCGAGATAATCGAGGTCTATTTCTGCGCTGATGATGCCGGCGCCATCGGCAATTTCCGCGATGATCTTTCCCCATGGATCTACGATCATCGAATGTCCGTGGGTTTCAAAGCTCTTTGGGCTCTTGCCAAATTGATTGGGGGCGATGACATACGCTTGATTCTCAATCGCCCGGGCGCGCAGCAACGGCTCCCAGTGCGCCTGGCCGGTGAATGCGGTGAACGCAGACGGCACAAAGATCAGGTCAGCGCCCTGCACCGCCAAGCCACGATAGAGCTCAGGGAAGCGCAGATCGTAACAGACCGTGAGACCCAGGGCGCCAAGCTCGGTCTTAGCGACAGTGACGGAGGCGCCGTGTTCGCGGGTCGCCGATTCGCGCAGCGAAACGCCATTGGCGAGATCGACGTCGAATAAATGAATCTTACGGTAATTGGCCAGGAGTTCGCCTGATGGAGCGAACAAGAGACTGGTATTGTAGACTTTCTCGCCATGCGGCATTTCTTCGAGGATCGAGCCCGCCAGCAAAAAGATGGCAAGCTCGCGCGCCAGCAGCGCCATGCGCGCCGCACTCGCTCCGGTCAGCGGCTCGGCAAACTCCCTCTCCCGCTTCTTTTCGCCGCGCCAGATGAAAACTTCGGGGAGCGCCACCAGTCGCGCGCCGCGAAGCGCCGCTTCGCGAATCCAGCGCTCCGCCTCGGCGAGATTGGCCGCCTTATCGTCCGTCGCCATCATCTGTATCGCCGCCGCGAGGTATTTCATCCCGGTACCTTAAACTTTAGTTTATCTGCGTTCGACAAAAGGGATAGCGTAAAGCGCATCGAGCTAAGCGTCAGCAGCCAAAACGCTTCGCCCTTGGGCTCGGTCCTTTGCCAATCTGTACCTTGACGCGAAATCGCTCGAGCGCGTCTTCACCCGCAAGCGCCTTTCAGCCGTTTTCAGCAGCCTGCTTGGCACGGCAAAACTTAGCCTCGTAGGCTGCTCAAAAAGGGCCAGAGGCAAGGCGCGCAAAGACCGATGAGCGGAGGCGTACTCCTGTACGTTGACGCGAAATCGATCGAGCGCAACGCAGCCTATGGGTCTTTTCAGCAGCCTGCTCAGCGCGTCATAAATACCGGGCAAGTCGCGTTGCGCATCACGTATTCCGTGGTGCTGCCGAGAACCATTTCGATGATGCGCCGGTGCCCGTACGCGCCGATGAAGAGCAGGTCGTGCCCGAGGCTCGCCAGCTGTTCTATTATTTTTTTTTCCGGATAGCCGCGCGCGTTTTCGTAATTCGTGTCGATGGCGTAGGAGCCAAGATAAGCCTTCGCCTGGTGCTGGATGCTCTCGATCAGTTTATCTTCCTTGTTAATGGTGAGCACCGTGAGCGGCAAACCTAAGCGCGCGCAGAACTCCGCCGCCGATTCCATCGCCGAGCTGGCGCGCTGACTGCCGTCGTAAGCCAGCAGCGGCCGCTCTACCGGCTTAAACTGTTGGGTCGAAACGAAAACCGGACGCGGGCACTTCCGCGTGATGGTTTCGGCGGTGGATCCGAGTAACCCGGTAGAGAACTCCTCGTTGATGCCGCGATGACCGATCACGACCAGATCGGCAACCTTTGCGCGCCCGCAAATCTCGTTAGCGATCAGGCCCATGTCGAGAAACGTCTGGTTCCTCACGCCTCGTTTGCGGCAGCTCTCGGAAAAAGCCTCTAGAACGCTCTTGCCGCGCTCCTCGAGGATCTCGCGCATCTTGGTGGAGAAATCCAGATACGGCTCAAAGCCGAGAGAGCCGGAGACATCGTGAAAGAAAGTACCTTCGATAGAGATGGTGTCGATGACATGCTGGCCGAAAAGAGTGCCGTCAAACTTTGCCGCCAGCCATTGAGCGTATTCAAGCGCCGCTCGGGAGTGTTCTGATCCGTCGAGAGGAACTAAAATGGTTTTTATCATTCTTTCCTCCGTTACCGTATTCCGTCCGTGAGTAACGCAGTTCCGGCCGGTAATTTAGCAGTTTAAAAAAACCTCTCGCAGGCTGCTCAAAAAGATCCAGAGGCGAGGCGCGCATACGTTAGTTTCGAGTCTCGCGTTACGAGTTAACCCGAAACCTACCCGAAACTCGGAACAGCGTGAGCGCACATATGGGGCTTTTTCAGCAGCCTGAGGACCGCTAAGATACCAATCCGCGACTAATTTGCAAGCACGGGCAATCGTCGATTTTACAACCACTGCGGTTTGCGCAATAATGCCGCGGAAGTCGAGTTTTTGAGTTATGGCACAACCGAAAAACAGACGTGAGGCGCGCTTGCAAGCGCTCATCGGCGCGGCGCGCGAGCGTAACATCGAAGTGCGCATGGAAAAATTGCTGCGCGAGGTGGGCTATCGCGTCCACGGCGGCCGCTGCCGCATCAACGGGCGCGACGTAATTTTGATCGACCGCGACTCGTCGATAAGCGATCAGATAGAACTCTTATCAACCGCACTGGCAGAATTTGCCGAATCCACCGAGACCGCCTGGATGGCAAGTCATCGATGAAAAACGGCTTTGAGTTTTCATCCTCCGAATGCAAACCAGCGCTGGTCAACTAATCAACTCTAAATTTTTACTTTTTTCATCCCCGTTCCCAGAACCAAGGCAGAGGTCGGAAGACTAAACGCTAAAACTCAGAACTTACAGAGCCTTCAATGTACGCGGATCTTTTTGGCCGCCTCGATGCCCAGCGAAAACTCTTCGCCGCCGACCTGCAAGGTCATCATGCCGAGCGACGGCGCCACGTCAAGGACGTGAACTTTGGCGCCGGGCCGTAATCCATGTTCTTGCAGATAGCCGAGCAAGCGCACGTCGCGCTCGCCGCCTTCCGTGATGTAGTCGAGCTCGACATTCTGGCCATCGACGGCTTCGTTTAGCGGCAAGGTCTTGGGCGCCGGAGTCGAACTTGCCCCCGGAATAGGGTTGCCGTGCGGGCAAGTCGTCGGATGACTCAGCAGCTTGGCGAGCCGCTCCTCCACTTCTTGGGAGATCGCATGTTCCAGGCGGTGCGCCTCTTGATGCGCTTTGACCCAGTCAAGGCCGAGCAAATCGGTTAGAAAACGCTCCGTGAGAAAGTGCCGGCGCACGATATTTTCTGCGACCTTTTTGCCTTCACTGGTCAGGTGAATCTCCTTGCGCCGGTTGATGGTAACGTACCCCTCCTTTGCCAGGCGGCGCAGGGTGGCAAAGATCGTCGACGGCGACACGCCCGTCTCGGCGGCTAGTCTCGCGGCGATCACCGGCCGGGACTCCTCGGAAAGCTGATAGATGGCTTTCAGGTAATCCTCGAGCACGTGCGTGACTTTAGGTTCGTCCATCGTTACTGGGGAACGGCCATATTGGAGTATACGAAAGTTGGGCGTTTGATATGCCGAAATTAATGGTCGCGGCTTGGCGACTGGAGTATCCTATTTCACGAAACAACGAAGTTCAAGATAATCGAAATCAATCCGAAACCGGACCTCCGTCATAGTGATTTATGCTTACGCTCACGCAGAGAACACGAAAATGCAGATCTCCGTCATGCCGGCATGGCTCTTGAGTTTCAAGTTTCTAGTTTCTGGTCTCTAGTTAACATAAAGGAACTCTCAACCAGCTATCAACTAGAAACCAGAAACCCTGAAACCACAAACTGCCGTTCCTGGCATCCAGGTTCGCAGGATGCAGCCGGAGACATCCCTGTCAGCCTGGATTCCAGCACTCCATGCTGGAATGACACCAATCGAGAGGTTCTGCTTAAGTGATTAACGCCCCAAACCGGCCGTATTTCGAAGGAAGGTCACGAAGCACAAAGAAGATTCGCAATTCGGATTCCCAACAGCGCCTGCCTGGAACTGTGTATCTGTTTCGGTTATGTATTTGCCATGGGAAAGCCCCCGGTTGTCATCCAGGTTCAAAAAATCAGCAAGAGTTACGGCGCTACCGTCGCCGTGAAAAGCTGCGATCTGGAGGTTCGGTCGGGGGAGATTCTCGCGCTCCTCGGACCATCCGGTTCCGGAAAAACAACAGTGCTTAGGCTTATCGCCGGATTCGAGAAGCCCGACGCAGGCCGAATTCTTATCGCTGGCAGCACAGTAGTCGATGCGCCGGGAACCCTCTGGGTGCCCGCCGAGGCGCGTGGCGTCGGCATGGTGTTTCAGGACTACGCCTTATTCCCTCACTTGACCGCAGCCCAGAATGTGCGCTTTGGTTTGCGCAGCTCTGGCAGAAAAGAGCGTCTTGCACGCGTGCAGGAATTGCTGCGCTTAACCGAGCTGGAAGGCTGCGCCGAGCGCTATCCGCACGAGTTGTCGGGCGGTCAACAGCAGCGCGTCGCTCTGGCGCGGGCCTTGGCGCCGCGCCCCCGGGTTATTCTTCTGGATGAACCTTTTAATGGTCTGGACCCTGATTTGCGGCCGCAAATGCGCCGGGAAGTGGCAACTATCCTGCGGCTTTTGGGGACTGCCGCGGTCCTGGTGACCCATGATCAAGAAGAGGCCCTGGGAATCGCGGATAAAATCGCCGTGATTCGCAACGGCGAGCTCCAGCAGGTGGGAACACCTGAAGATATTTACTACTCTCCCACCACTACCTTTGTCGCTAATTTTGTTGGCCATGCAGACTTTATTCCCGGACTCGTCTCCGGGTGCGTGCTCCAGACCGAAATCGGCGTTTTCCCGTGCCCCAGGGAACTCGCACCCGGTCCGGTCACAGTGATGATCCGCCACGAAGCCGTGATGTCTAAGCCCGGCGGCATTCTCGCTACCGTCGAGGAACGGGAATTCCTCGGCGGCGAGATACTCTATCGGCTCCGGCTTCCTTCCGGCGCAACCATTCATTTGGAACAGCGACGGCCCGTGCATTGGCCGGTAGGCCACCAAGTGCCCGTGCAGGTTCACCTCCCGAACGTCGTCGTTTTCCCCACTCCTTGCGGCGACGAAAAAGTTCACTAGTTGCCGTGCAGCACATTGCGCCCGCCGTTAAGCGCCGCTCCAATTCTTTTTGCAATGCTTATCGGGTCATTTTCATGACCACGATCCATATACATATAGATACAGGCTCATGTCGCCGCCGGCTAACGGCGATTACCTTGCACTAAAATCAGAACCGGCCTGTGACTGATCGTTGATTCCCGCTGACTAATCGGCACCAGCATCGTCTTGACAAAGATATTTTATTCGTCTATTCGAATATCCAAAATTCGTGCGAGCAAACAATGAGTTTCTGCAAGTGGCAAGTTACTAAAAGACGATCAATTAGTTTCAACCCAGGGAGGACCCGCTTTATGCAAATGCGATCTCGTTCAAGCAAAATCGCCGCGCCGCTTATGCTCGCGCTGCTTATCTCAGCCTTAGGGATGGGCGCAGCAGTCGGCCAGGATAAAGTACTCAACTTGTACACCGCCCGCCACTACTCCACGGACGAGTCCTTTTATACCGGCTACACCAAAGCCACCGGAATCAAAATCAATCGTATTGAAGGCGGCGAGGATGCGCTCTTCGAGCGCATCAAGGCTGAGGGCGCAAATAGCCCTGCCGACGTGTTCCTGACTGTGGATGTCGCGCGTTTATGGCGCGCCGAGCAGGCCGGCATCTTCGCGCCGGTCAACTCGCCCCTGCTAACCAAGCGTATCCCCGCTCACTATCGTGATGCCGAAGGCAAGTGGTTCGGCTTTTCCTCGCGTGCCCGGGTCCTCGCTTATGACGCCGGCAAGGTAAAGCCCGCGGAGATCGCGCGCTACGAGGACCTGGCAAACTCCAGGATGAAAGGTCAGATTTGCACGCGCCCGAGCAGCCATCCGTACAATCTGTCGCTCATTTCGAGCATGATACTCCATCTCGGCCAGGAGAAAGCGACCGAGTGGGCGCGGGGCGTCGCAGCCAACCTCGCGCGCCCGCCGCGAGGCGGCGACACCGATCAGTTGCGCGCGGTCGATGTCGGTGAATGCTCCGTCGCCATCTCCAACCATTATTATTACGTCCGGATCATGCGCTCGGACAAACCCGAGGACCGTTCTCTCATAGAAAAAGTCAAGCTCGTATGGCCCAACCAGGGCGATCGTGGTACCCACGTAAACATCTCCGGCGGCGGGATGCTACAGCAGGCTCCCAATCGCGACGCCGCAGTCAAGTTTCTTGAACATCTGGCCAGCGATGCGGCGCAGACGTTGTTTGCCGATGGCAACAACGAATGGCCCGTCGTAGCGGGCGCGAAGCTCGCCAATTCCGAGCTTGAGTCGTTCGGCAAATTCAAGACCGACTCACTGCCACTGGCGAATCTTGGCAAAACCCAGGCGGCCGCGCAGCGCATCGCTGACCAGGTCGGCTGGAAATGAGTCCAACCAAACTGTCTCGCGATCGACTCTCAGTCAAAATGATTCGCGATATTTCGGGCGATAAGCAAACCCGTCCGGTCATGCCAAAGATAGTCTCGAGTCTGGAGTCCCGGGTCTCGGGTTTAATCTTAACCCAAGACCCACGACGCGAGCCTCGAGATTCGGATTAGCGAGCCATGACCGGCGCGCTCGCTCTTCGCTCACGAATATTCCTGGGGCAAGCCGCCAGCCGGCTCGGCTGGCTTGGCTGGGTGTCCGTCGCCATCGCCGCGCTGGTGCTCGCGCCGCTGGCGGCGGTGGTGTGGAACGTATTCTTGCCCGGTGCCACTAGCTGGGCACATCTCGCGGCCACGGTTCTGCCTGAATACCTCGTAAACACTCTTCTGCTCGTCTTGTTAGTGGCTGGCGGCGTGATCTTCTTCGGCGTGCTTTGCGCCTGGCTGGTGACCGCGTACTCTTTTCCTGGCAAGCGTTTGCTCGAATGGGCGCTGGTTTTACCGCTGGCCATGCCGGCCTACGTCATGGCGTACGCTTACACCGACTGGCTGCAGGCTGCCGGCCCGGTGCAGACCGGGCTGCGCGAGATTACCGGCTGGCAGGTGCGTGACTACTGGTTTCCGGAGATCCGTTCGCTGCCCGGGGCGGCGGCGATGCTTTCCTTTGCGCTTTACCCATACGTTTATCTGCTCGCGCGCAGCGCCTTTCTCGATCAAACGCGAACCACTCTTGAGGCTGCGCGGCTCGCTGGTTACGGCGGCTGGGGCAGATTCTGGCACGTCGCCCTGCCGCTCGCGCGCACCGGTATCGTCGCCGGCGCTGCGCTCGCTTTGATGGAGGCGCTCGCGGATTTCGGCACGGTTTCCTACTTTGCGGTAAACACGTTCACCACCGGCATCTACCGCGCGTGGCTCTCACTCGGCGATCCGGTGGCGGCCGGGCAGCTCGCGAGCTGTTTACTGCTCTTTGTGCTGCTGATGCTCTCCTGGGAACGGCTGCAGCGCGGCGGCGCCCGGTATGCGGGGAAGCCCAGCCCTATGCCGCCTCAGCCACTTCGGGGTTGGAGCGCTGGCGCCGCCTTGGCTCTGTGCGCCGCTCCGGTGACATTCGGGTTTGCCGTGCCGGCCGGAGTGTTGCTGGAGCTCGTCCTCGATGAACCAGAAGCGCAGTTCGGCGCGCGCATCTATGCGCTGGTGGCAAACACGTTCACATTGGCCGGTGTCGCAGCCTGCGTGGCAGTCGCGGTGGCGGTATTGCTTGCTTACGCCGGCCGCACCGTGAAGAGCCCGCTGGTCCACGGCACAAATCGATTAGCGGTATTAGGCTACGCCCTTCCCGGCGCCGTAATCGCCGTGGGCATTCTCCTGCCGCTCGGCAAGCTCGACAACGCCATCGCCAGCTGGACGCATGAGCATTTCGGCATCAAGACCGGATTGCTTCTCACCGGCTCGATCACCGCACTCATTTACGCCTATGTGGTGCGTTTTCTCGCAGTGGCATTTCAGACCGTCGAGGCGGGGCTCAGCCGCGTGACGCCGACCATGGATGATGCCGCTCAGAGCCTCGGCCTTTCACCGGCGCGCTCGCTCGCACGGGTGCATGTGCCGATCATGTGCGGCAGCCTTTTGACCGCAGGACTTCTTGTTTTCGTCGACGTAATGAAAGAACTCCCCGCAACTTTTGCCATGCGCCCTTTTAACTTCGATACGCTAGCGGTGGAAGCTTACAATTTGGCCAAAGATGAACGCATTGCCGAGGCAGCGGTTCCGTCGCTTTTGATGGTCGGCATTGCCCTGGCGCCGCTAATTCTATTGTCGCGGCAAATCGCGCGTTCGAGCCTGAGCAGGCGAGAGGGCCGGAGCCGTGCTTGAATACATCGTTATAGTAAAAGGCAACGGCAGGCGCATTTTTCTTGGCGTCTTTCTGCTTTTTGCCAACGCCTCGTACTCCTGGGCTGCCGATGAGGCCAAGAGGCTGCTGTCATTGGTTGACTATATCGGTGGCGATTACCGAAACGCAGTTACGAGCGGGAAAGTCATCAATGCGGACGAATATCAGGAGATGACCGAGTTCTCGACGCGGGCCCTGGAGCTGTTCAATCAACTGAAAACGGATGAGGGCGGCGACAAGGCCGGGATTGAGAAAGAACTGGGCGCTCTGGCGGCGCACATCCAAAGCAAATCAGGCGACGAGATCGTGCCGCAGTTGGCGCAAGATATCAAAACTCGCCTGATCAAAACCTACAACATCATCACCTATCCCAAGGCTATTCCCGATTACCAGAGCGCCGGGGCGATCTACACTCAGAACTGCGCCCAATGCCACGGCGAAAGCGGCCGCGGCGACGGTCCGGGTCGCGAATCGATGAATCCGAAGACGCCGCCTCCGGCCAATTTCGCCGACGCCGACTTCATGGGTGGACTTTCACCCTTCAAAGTCTATAACACGACTACTTTCGGCATCGATAAAACGGCAATGGCTTCCTTCGCCGCGCTGCCGGACGAACAACGCTGGCAAGTTTCCTTCTATGTTTTGGCGCTGCGTTTTTCCGCAGAAGCGGCGGCGGCCGGAGAGAAATGGCTTAAGGGCAAGTCGCTGCCGAACGATCTCCTCAGCGTTGCGACCTTGGCGACTTCTTCGGACGACGAGTTATCCGAGAAAATCGGTAAGAGCTTTCCTGGAGCGCCTAGCGAGGAGATTCTCGCCTATCTACGGCGCGGCCTCTTAGAAAAGAAAGCGAACGATCCGATGCTGGTCGCCCGTAATCTGATCGGCGAAGCCGCGGAGATTTATAGCCAAGGCGACAAAGAAAAAGCCTATCAAAAAGCAATCGAAGCCTACCTCGACGGCTTCGAAATGGCCGAGCCGGCGCTGTTCGCCAAGAATGCGAGCTTCGGCCGCTCTCTGGAAGCTCAGTTCACGCAATTTCGCAATTCGATTAGAAAAGGTGTTTCCACCGAGGAAATCCAAAAGCAACGCCAGGACATCCAGGCCAAACTCGACCAGGCAACTGGGATACTGAGCGAAAGCGATGATTTCGCCGGTTACTACGCGTTCTTGAATTCGGCCCTGATCATTTTGCGTGAGGGACTCGAAGCGGCGCTGATTCTCGCCGCCATTGTCGCCACGATGAGAGTGATGGGCGCGCCGGACGCGATTCGCTATATTCATCTCGGTTGGATGCTCGCCCTGGCCGCCGGCGTTCTGACCTGGCTCGCCGCTCAAACGGTGCTCGTTTTCAGCGGTCAACACCGCGAAAGCATGGAGGGATTCATCTCGATCTTCGCCGCCGGTGCGCTTTTCTATGTCGGCTACTGGCTGCACACGCGGAGCGAGGCGAAGCGCTGGCAGGCGTTCATCCAGGACAAAGTCCAGAACGTTCTCTCCAGGAAGAGTATCTTCGGCCTCGTCGGCATTTCGTTCTTCGCAGTCTATCGGGAAGCCTTCGAGGTGGTGCTTTTCTATCAGGCGCTTTGGCTGCAGAACGAAAACAGCCACACCGCAATTCTCGGTGGATTCGCCGCCGGCGTGGTCGTTTTGCTCGCAGCCACCCTAGCGATCTTCAAGCTTGGCCTACGCATACCACTAAAATACTTCTTTCAGGTCACCGGAACTCTGCTCTACATCATGGCATTCATTTTCGCCGGCACCGGCATCAATCAGTTGCAAGCGGCCGGCTGGGTGCCGGCAACGCCGCTCGACTTCCCGCCCGCCGTGCCGCTGCTCGGCATTTATCCGACCATGGAAACCCTCGGCGCCCAAGGCCTGTTACTGGGCGTTTTCATCGCAAGTTCGCTGTGGATGGCGCGGGAACGTCGGCGGGCGGTGGCGTAGATGCGCGGCGCGGGGCGAGGCGATCAGGAAGCGGCGGCGACCGCGATCAAGAACGGCGCGGCGCTCCGCTGCCATTGTGGCAACCTGCTGGCGCGTCTCGTCGCCGGCGGAGTGGAGATCAAGTGCCGCCGCTGCAAACGCAGCATTGTAATTCCCCTTCAGGCAGCGCCTGAGCCGAGCCAGAACCGGTCATTTTCCGATCCGCCGGCGGATTTAACCCGTTAAGCAGTTCTAGTTAGCTAGTACAAACTTTATAAATTAGTATTGACAAATATTTTCTATTTTAATATACGGCGGCTATAGAGGCCAGAGGTTAATAAACCCAGAGCCCGGGAGGAATTCAAGGTTCCTATCGGGTTTTTTTATTTTGGAGGCGGCAATGCTTGATCCATGGATCGAGAGGGCCGTGCGCATGCAGCACGACACGGAATGCTTTCCCAATGTTACCATCCTGAAAGCAGCTCTCTGGTTGGAAAAGAAACATCACGAAGCGCCCCACTACGATAGTGCCGCGGTCATATCTCTGCACTATCTGGTTCTAGCGCTCAGAAAAAAAGCAGCCGGCCGGGCTATTCTGCGCGAGCATTATATATCCGAGGCTTTGATGTGGCGGCGCAAAGCCATCGATCGGCTGGCTGAGGCTACTTCGGCGAACTCGTAGCCAGCGGGTTCGGCTAGGGGGCCAAAATTTTTTTAACTTGGAGGGATGCGGCAGCAATGACTCAGGTTATCGACATCATCGTCAGAGGCGGCATTGTGATGATCCCTTTGCTGGCGTGCTCGCTCATATCCCTGGCGCTCACCATCGAACGGCTCATTTTTTGGTGCAAGATCAGATCTCAGCAAGCGGTCGAGAATATGCTCGCGCTGGTCGAGGCGGGAGAGTTCGACAAAGCTCTCAAAGTCGGCCGGGATTCGCCGCATCCGATCGCGCGCGTAATGGCGGCCGGACTGGCGCACCGCAACCCCGCGCCGGCCAAAGCCATGGAAGCCGCCGCCCAGGCGCAAATTCCCGTGCTGAAAAGCCGCCTCGGCACGCTCGACACGATCATCACCTTGGCGCCGCTCCTCGGGTTACTCGGAACGGTGGTCGGCATGATCGGCTCTTTCGATATCATGTCCGAGGCCGGCATGGGTCAACCTCATGCGGTCACGGGCGGCGTCGCCGAAGCGCTGATCGCCACGGCGACCGGACTGTTGATCGCCATCTTGACACTGATTCCTTACAACTATTTCAGCTCACGCGTGGAGAAAGAGGTGGATGCCATGGAGCACTTCAGCTCGTCGCTTGAGTTACTGCTCCACGTTCATATGGGAAAACACTGATGCGCATCCAACGCCGCGGCACCAAGAAAGCGCGTATCGAGATCATCCCGATGATCGATACGATTTTTTTCCTGTTGGTATTCTTTATGATCTCCACTCTGTCGATGACCCAGTTTCGCGGTATGCCGGTCAATCTGCCCAAAGCCGCCTCCGGCCAGCAGGCCCCGGCCGAGAGTGCCGCGATCACGATCAATAAAGATGGGCGGATTTTTATCGACCAGCAACCGGTCGATAAGTCGGCATTGGGCAATTTCTTGATCCAGAAGCTTCAGAAAAATCCCGAGATGCTCGTCGTCATCAATGCTGAAGACGTAGTCGAGCATGGACAGGTTGTCGAAGTCATGGACATCGCCCGCAGCGCCAATGTCGCCAGAATGGCGATCGCCGTTAAGCCCAAGGAGCAGAAACGATGAATGAGCGCTGGTTGGTCCCGTACTTTACCGCGTCGTCTTTGATCCATTTAAGCCTGATCCCGGTGGCCGCGCTGATTGTTCACGTCAAACCGATCAAACCGGTGATGATGCCGGTGGATCTCATTGACGTACCGCCGGGTGGAACAATCGAAGATAGTCGAAGCGGCGCCGGCAGCGCCCCGGCCAATCCCTAAGCCACAAAAAATCACCGCGCCGAAGCTGCTGTCAAAACCGGTTTTCGAAACCAGCCCGCTGCCGCCGGCCGGGAATACTAAAGAAGATATCAAAGAGAAACCGGTCGAAGAACCGAAGCCGCTCGCGCCACTTCCGGATGACGCCGGCAGCGTAAAAGCGGGCTGGAACATGGGCAGTC
Source organism: uncultured delta proteobacterium (assembly GCA_963801935.1). Lineage (GTDB taxonomy): Bacteria > Desulfobacterota > Binatia > UBA9968 > UBA9968 > DATACQ01. Next base: position 83,939 of record CAWDHA010000007.1, on the reverse strand, counting down.
GCAGCGCGGAAGCCGAAGGCAGCGCCGCCGGCGCCGGGAATCTTTTTGGCAAGGGGGACGTGGGCGTGATCGGCGGCACCGGTGTAACCAGCGGTGGCGGCGGAAAAGGCGCGTCCGGTCTGGGGCGAGGCGCTAAGGGCGACGGCACCGGCGGCGGCGAGGGCTCCGGAGAAGCGTTGTCGGGTCTGGCTCGACCGCTCGGCGGCTATCAGGTCAAGCCGCGTTATCCCGAGTCCGCCAGAAGAGCTGGTGTTCAGGGCGTAACAACATTGCGCGTGCGTGTATTGGAAAATGGTCGGGTCGGCGAAGTAGTGGTCGATACGTCGGCCGGTTTTCGCGATCTCGATTTCGCCGCTGTGGAAGCGGTTAAAAAATGGCTTTTCGAGCCGGCCCGTAAAGGCAAAGACGCGGTGTCGGTATGGGTGATGTTGCCGGTGAAGTTCGAGCTGCACTAGGAAGACCATGGGCAAAACGCTTGTGAATTTTGCGGTTAAACAAACGGCCACACAGAGCCTGCCGGCCCCTTCCGGCCCAAAGCCGCGCATCGAGAGCAATCACTTGTTTCAAGGCAACAGCGAGATCGTCATCGTGCACCAAAAGGAGGAATACAACCTGCGCATTACTAGAAACGGCAAGCTAATTTTGACGAAATAAATATTTACGACTAGCCAGCCATCCTCTCCTCCAGATGTGGAAAGCCAGCCAATCAAGCAACCTTAACTCCATGGAGGATGAGATGAGTCGACAACAGAAACGCGCGCGATCGAAAGAAAGAAGAGCAAGACGACGTTCCAAAAAATCTGTCTTGCCGCCGGCGAAGGAGTCGGCAACGCGGTGGCTTTCTGCTTCGCGCTGGCGAGCAACGCCTTCGCGGCGGAACCGAAAAAAGAGGAACCGATCGCGCTGCCGCCGGTGGTCGTGCAAGACCGGGGCGATTCCTACGTCGTGCCCGAATCCTCTCTATCGAAGTTCCCGGTACCGCTGAAAGACACGCCGCAATCGATCACCATCGTGCCGGAAAAACTCATCCAGGAACAGGCCGGCACCACTTTGCGCGATGCGCTGCGCAATGTGCCTGGCATCACCGTCGCAGCCGGCGAAGGCGGCGGGCGCGCAGGGCGACGTTTTCCTACTGCGAGGGTTCAACGCCCGCAACGACATGTTTATTGATGGCGTGCGTGATTCCGGTTCCTATTTTCGCGATTCGTTTAATCTCGACGCCGTCGAAGTATTAAAGGGACCCTCGTCCACTTTCTTTGGTCGCGGCTCCACCGGCGGCATTATCAATCAGGTTAGCAAAGTGCCCCGCCTCGACCCCAGCTACGATGGTATTTTCAGCGCCGGCGCTGGCCCGCTCTTCCGCGGCACCATTGATGTCAATCAACCGCTTCCCCAAGCGCTGCCCAACGCGGCCTTGCGTATCAACCTGATGGCACACAGCGATGACGTCGTGGGTCGCGACAGGGTTGAACTTAGGCGGCTGGGCTTCGCGCCGTCGATCGCCTTCGGCCTCGGCACCCCGACACAGCTTACGTTCAGCTACCTGCTCCAACACGAAGACAATATCCCGGACTACGGTTTTCCCTACGTAAACGGCGAGCCCCTGCGCATCGATCGCCGAAATTTTTATGGCCTGGACAAGGACGATATTGAAAATACGTGGGTCAATATCGGCACAGCCCGATTTGATCACCGCTTCAATGACACATTCAACCTCCGTAGTACGATGCGGTACAGCCACGTGGACCGAAATTCGGCCGTCACCAACGCCACTGCAGTTCTTCCCAACACTCTCAATCGCAGCCGCCCGCAACGTGACACAGAGGAAACCATATTAAGTAACCAAACAGATCTTACCGCCAAGTTCGACACTTACGGCTTGAAGCATACAGCGACAACCGGTTTGGAACTATCGAGCGAAACTTTCGATGTGCTGCGCTGGGCGAGTACGGGGCCAAATACAACAATAACCCATCCCAACCACAAACAATCACCAGGCCCGAAAACACTGGCAGCGGATTCCGAAACAACCTCTATCGGTTTTGGCATCTATGCGGCAGACCAGATCAGGTTGAATGAGTATTTCGATATTGTCGGTGGCGTCCGCTGGGACTACTTCGATACCGATGTCGACGACGACTTCCTCAACGACAAGCGAAAACAACTCGACAAGGCGTGGAGTTATCGAGGCGGATTGGTCTTTCATCCGACGGCATCGCAAAGCTATTATTTTTCTTACGGTACTTCGTTCAATCCTTCCGCGGAAGGCATTGCGCTGAGCTCCCGCCACCAACGGCACGCCGCCGGAAAAAAACCGAAATATTCGAATTCGGTGCCAAAATCGAATTCTTCGAAGGCGCCCTCAGTCTCCAAGGTGCGGTATTTCGCATCGAAAAGACCAATGCCCGGACACCGAACCCCGATGACCCGACGCTGCCTAACGTCATAACGGGTAAACAACGATCGCAGGGCTTTGAAATTGGCGCGACCGGCCGCGTGTTACCCGGATTGAATGTATTTGGCGGATATACATACCTCGATACGAAAATTCTCAAAGACAATGCCGTCCCATCCGTCGTTGGAAATGAAATCGCTAACGTGCCCCAACACAGCGCGACCCTCTGGACCACTTACGACTTCCTCGAAAAATGGCAGGTTGGCGGCGGTCCGTCTTATGTCAGCAGCCGATTCTCCAGTAACGCGAATACCAACCGTATCCCGGGATTTATTCGATGGGATTCGACGGTCGCGTACCAGATCACTAAGAATATTCAGTTGCGGGTCAACGCGATCAATCTCACGAACCAGCTCTATTTCGATAGCGTCTCGGGATCGAAGGCCGTGCCGGCCGCCGGTCGCACGTTTATTGGTAGCGCAAATTTCAAGTTCTAAGGAGTTTTACCAGAAATGATCGTCCAGGTTCCCAATGTCCTTAACTCCGACCAGCTCGCGCGCTGCCGCGAAGTGATGCAGCGCGCGAGCTGGATCGACGGCCGAGTGACCGCGGGATATCAATCGGCCGTGGTCAAGGACAACCGCCAGTTGCCGGAGAATAGTCCGGAGGCGCGGGAGCTCGGCGACATGATCGTGGCGAGCCCTGGAGCGCAGCCCGCTGTTTATCACGGCGGCGTTGCCGCTCCGGGTCTTCCCGCCGCTGTTCAACCGCTACGAAGGCGGCGAAAAGTTCGGCGCGCATCTGGATAACTCGATTCGGCAGATTCCCGGCACGCCGCTACGCATGCGCACGGATATTTCTGCGACGCTGTTTCTCAGCGCGCCGGAAGACTACGACGGCGGCGAGCTGGTGATCGACGACGTCTATGGCGCGCACGCCGTGAAGCTTGGCGCCGGCGACATGGTGGTCTATCCGGCGAGCAGCCTGCACCACGTCAAGCCGGTGACGCGCGGCGTTCGTCTCGCGTCGTTTTTCTGGGTGCAGAGCATGGTGCGCGACGACGGCACGCGCACTCTGCTTTTCGATCTCGATATGGCGATCAACAAAGTCAATCAAGCGCTGCCCAATCACGGCGCCGTGGTGGAGCTGACCAATTGCTATCACAACTTGCTGCGGCGCTTCGCGGAGGTGTGACATGAATAGGCGATCAAGAACGATCTCGGCCATCGCCCTCGTGCTGGTTGCCGGCTGTGCCGCGGCCGCGCCGGTGGATCAATCCCCCGCGCGGATCTCCGTCGACTTCATCGAACCGGAGAAATTCACCGACGCGCGCCGCGCTGAGCTGGAGCCGACATCGGCGGCCGTCGTCGGCGAACTGCAAAAATTTATCATCGCGACCGGCGCGCGCTACGTCCCTGAGAATATGAAACTGAATATCCGGATCACCGACATCGATCTCGCCGGCGACTTCGAATTGTTTCGCGGTCCGCCAGCGGATCAAGTGCGCATCGTCAAAGGTCTCTACCCGCCGCACATCGTGCTCGAGTTCGAGATCATCGATAGCGCCGCGACGGTGGTCAAATCCGGCAAACGCGACTTGACCGATATTAACTACCAAATCGCGCAGCGTTTACCCGAGAGACGACTATCTACGTTACGAAAAGGATATCTTGCGCGACTGGCTGCGCGCCGAATTTGGTGATCTGAAGGCCGCAAGACCAACTAGCGCCCGAGGAGACGGCCATGAAGCTGCTGCACAAAATCATTTTTTGGATCCACCTGCTCGCCGGCGTTATCGGCGGCACCGTCATTTTCATCATGTCGGTTACCGGCGTCATCCTGATGTACGAGCATCAATGGTCGAGTACGCCGAACGAGACGTGCGCAAGGTCGTGCCGCCGGGTGCCAATGCGCAGCGCATAAGCCTGGATGAGATGGTAGCCAAGGCGCGCGAGCACAACCCAAAAGCGCAGCCCACCGGCGTGGTCCTGCGCAACGAACCGACCACATCCGTCGCCGTCGGCTTCGGTCGCGACGGCGCAACCTACGTGAATCCGTATACCGGCGCGATCCTCGGCTCGGAATCGAAACTGCATGACTGGTTTCACGACGTCATCGATTGGCACCGCTGGCTCGGCACCGAGGGAGAAGGCCGCGTCACCGGGCGCGCCATCACCGGCGCCTGCAATTTGGCTTTCTTCTGGCTGGCGCTTACCGGAGTCTATCTCTGGTGGCCGCGAAGTAGGCATTGGCGGGGATTGAAGCCGAGCCTGCTTTTTAATTTCCACCTCCGCGGCAAAGCGCGCGACTGGAACTGGCACAACGTCATCGGTTTTTGGTCGTCCGGCGGTGCTGGTCGTGCTCACCTTGACCGCGGCTGTGATGTCCTATCCGTGGGCCAACGATCTACTTTACACCTTGACGGGCAGCGAGCCGCCGCCGACGAGCGCAAGCCCCCGGCCCTGTGGCGCAAGCGCAGCAGCGCGCGGCCGCGCGATGATGCGCGCGCCCGCAAGCCGCCGGTGAGTTTCGATGGCTTGTTGGCGCGCGCCGAGCGGCAAGCTCCTGGCTGGGTGATGATGATGATGCGTCTGCCGCCGCGCGGCGATGGCCCCGTCACGGTCTTAATTCAAGAGCCGACCGCGCCGCATATGTTTGCGCGCTCGCAATTAACGCTTAACCGCTCTACCGGCGAAGTCATCAAATGGGAGCCCTACACCGCCGCCAGTACGGGACGAAAGCTGCGAGTCTGGGTGCGCGGCCTTCACACCGGCGAAGCTCTCGGTTTTGTCGGCCAGACTGTCGCCGGCCTGGCCTCGCTCGGTGGCTGCTTTTTAGTTTGGACCGGTTTCGCCATGGCCTGGCAGCGCTTCCGTTACCGCAGACGCGATGCTGACGATACCTCCACCTTGGAATACGAGACCGCGCAAGTTGAAATCAGACCCGCCGTTATACACACCGCGGCGCAGACGACCGAAAGATCAAAGGAACCAGGGAGGATCGAGATGGAGGAAATGAACTCCGGCGACAACGGCCATCCTCAGAACGGCCTTGTCGCTCGCGCCGAATGGACCAGCGCGCCCGACAACAGCGACACGGTGTTAATTCTCTACGGCACCGTCACCGGCACCGCCCAATCGTTGGCGCATCGAGTGGCGGCGGCGCTCTCGGCCGCCGGAGTCACCGTGCGTGTGCGCGACATGGCGCACTGCCAACCTCAAGTGCTGACTAAGACTCGCTGCGTGCTGCTGGTGGTAAGCACCTACGGCGACGGCGAGCCGCCCGACGATGTCACGCCGTTCTGGGAGGCTGTGGTGCACGGCAACGGCTTCGATTTGAGAGGCGTTAACTACTCGGTGCTCGCGCTCGGCAATACCACCTACGATCACTTCTGCAAGTGCGGCCGCGACTTCGACGCCGCTCTGGAGCGCCACGGCGCGCGGCGCATTTATCCGCGCGTGGATTGCGACGTCGACGTCGACCTGCCCGTCAAGCATTGGCTCAGCGGCGTGGTGGCGCACTTGATCGAGCATAAACGCAGATCTCTCGCCTGAAAGTAACTAAAAGGAGAGCCCTCATGGCGCAGCCGATTTCTCTCATTACCATTTTGTGTCTGCAACTGCGTGTCGATCATTTTCACCGCCGTGGGCGAGCGCGGCGTGGGTGACCTCGCCGACGGCTCGCGAGTTCATTTGAATACCTGAGCGCGCTGTGCGCGCACTTATCGGATCACGAGCGCCGCATCAGCCCGGTTCAGGGCGAACGGTTTTTTGAAGTCACGCCCGATCCAGAGCCACCATTCACGGTCGATGTGGCGTGGGTGGTGCGTGTCCTCGGAACCAATTCAATGTCAGGCTGGAATCGACATCCACCGTGGTTTCGGTCCCCGGCGGCCGGGTCTCCATTGCCTTCCGGCGAAAGCATGACTGCGATGAAGCGAGGACAGCAGCGCGATGATCCCGTTGCGTTGGATTGCGCGAATTCAAGCCGGAGCAACAACAGCGCGGCATGTTGCCGCGGGAAAGCTGTCTCGAGTTTTCGCTCAGCCATTACACCAAACCAAGGCGAAGTTGACAAACCACTCGCTTCACAAATATTCTGCCAAAACTAAGATGTGGAAGCGGCTTTTCTCTAGCAGCCCGTGGTGAAAGTGTGGCGTCGCACCGACGACGGACGAGGCGCCCTGATGGCAAGGCGCGACGACCGAAAATATCGGGGAATATTTGAGGGGAGGAGCACCGCAGCCAACGGGGATTGATCGCCCGTCGAATGCAGTCAGACTTTCACCACGGACTGCTAGGGATGAAGGGAGGCCTCAATGGACGTCGTCTTCGACTACATATCCGTCAACACGTACTGGACGATCCTGCTGATCATCCATGGACTTCTAGCGGTCGCGCTGTTGGGAGCGCTCACCCATCAGGCGATGTCGGTCATCATGCCGGTGCGGCAGCCAGCAATCCCTGCAAGTTTCATGACGCGCTTCCGCGCCGTGCAGGGCGCCGGCTACGCTGGCGCGGTGTGCCTGCTGTGGGTCGTGACTTTCATCTTCGGCGCGTGGATCTACACCAAATATCGCATCTATGTGCGTATGCCCATCGAGGCGCAGGGCTTCTGGAAGACCCAGGGCTTTTTCGAGATGAAGGAGCACCTCGCCACCATCGGGCTCGGGCTGCTGCCGATCTACTGGTATCTCTGGAAAAATTCCCGGAACGCGGACTATGACAGCGCGCGTAAGTGGGTGACGGTGTATCTGGTTGGGGCGTGCTGGTTCAATTTCCTGGTCGGTCACGTCGTCAACAACGTCCGCGGGTTCGGCTCATGAGCGCTGTAACCAAAGACAGGGCGGCTGCGCCTGCGGGCACAGCGAAATCACTGGCTTCATCCGCGGCCTTCAAGACCTTCGCCATTGTTTTCGGCTTCGGCGCTGCGGCGCTCTACGTGCTCTGTGACATGATGAATTGGCCGCTTTTCACTTACCATCCCGCAACCAACCGATTGGAGCTTTTTTACGCGCGGCCGCGCCAGGACGAAGGCCCGGTCATGTACTGGTATGGCTGGACGGCTACCGCGATGCTTGCTGCCGCCGCGCTCGGCGTGCTCGCGACGTTCCTGCCGGAGCGGGTCACCCAGAAAATTCCCCTGGCGTTGGTTTGGATCGTCCCGGTTTTGGCGATTCCGCTGTTGGTTTATTCGCTGATGCCGTTCTGGACGCGTTAGCCGCGCCAGGTGGCGGAGATGGCACTCCCGCCTGAGCTCATGAGGTTGGCCAGCGATCGTTCCGGGAACGGGCTCACAGTTACCGCATCGATGCGATTTAGCTTTTCTTGAAAACCTGCTGTGCAAGATAGTTTTGGAGGCTCAGTTCCTCGATTTGATGAAGCTGAGTTTCGATCCAGTCGATGTGATGTTCCTCGTCAACGACGAGGTCCTCGAGCGACTCCCGCGTCGCGTCGTCTTGATGCTCGAGGCAGGCTTTTATTCCGGGCTTGAGGATCGTCAGCGCCGCTTGCTCCAGACCGCGATCGTTCTCTAATTGCTGCTTGACATTGATTCCCACCTGGATCTTGTCATAGGCTTGAACGTTCGGCACGCCTTCGAGAAAAAGGATCCGCTCTATGATCCGATCAGCATGTTTCATCTCGTCAATGGACTCTTTCCAATGAACATTGGAAAGTACCTCATAGCCCCAGTTCTTGCACATCTTTGAATGGATGAAATATTGATTGATGCCGGTCAGTTCCTTACGTAGTACTTCATTCAAAATCCTGATGATCTCTGGATTGCCTTTCATACCACCCCTCCCGGAATATGATTCAATCACATGTATCCAAGGAAGACTAGTATTACTGCAAAGATTCAACAGAAACCGAAAGAAGCCGTCGTCAAAGAATTCCGATGACGATGCTGTGAGATCGCAGCGACTTTGACAGCGGTTAAAACCGTCGCGCTATTCGTTCACCGCGCGCGGCGCGCGATTCTCGCCGATCTGCGCGATCGATTCCATCAGATGAGTATCGATCAGCGGATTTTTCGCCGCATCCCGAACCACACCCATGGGATCGGCGCCCTGGCGCACTTTTTTCATCTCGCGCATCATGGTTTCGCGGAGCATGATGATACCGCGATCGCTGCTCGACAAGCGCTCCCGGGTGCGGTCGCAGATCGGCCCCTGGGTTTCCCAGGCCATATGGTCCTGCGCCTGCACCGCATCCATGCGAAATCGGGTATAGGGATGGAGAGCGGCGGGCGGGTTCTTGTAAGGCTGGATGTATTCCACCGGCGGTTCGTCGTTGGCGACGATGGCGCCGTTCTCGCTCGGAAAAAAACGCACAAAATAGACTTTAGTGTGTGTGTCGTCCATCGGCACGCGGATCTGGCCGACGTTGCCCTGGCGCAAAACGTTGGGAAAAATCACCGGATGCTCGTCGATCATGCCGTTCTTATAGACGCGCCGCTTCATTAGGCCCCAGCTCACTTCGTAGAATTCAAATTTGTCGACATCGTCGGTCAGCCCCCGCGTGCTATCTTCGACCGCCCGGCCGCGGCCCGCAGTATTCTGATGAAGAATTTGCAGATGCGCGGGATCCATCGAATTCTCCATTGCCTGAAACCAGTTACAGTCGAGTTGCGGCTGGATGAAGATCTTTCTGTGGCCGTCTGCGCGAAACCAGATATCGAAGTTGGCGATAAGCGGCGCAGGCTGCGGTCCCAGGTACGCCCAGTAGAGCCCGACAAGTTTTTGCAGCGGGTAAGCTTTCTGCTTGACTGTCAGACAAAATTTACTCGCTGGCGGTTCCGCCGGGCACTCGAGACAATCTCCTTTAGTGTTGTAAAGCCAGCCGTGGTAAGCGCAGGCGATGCCGCGTTCCTCGACTCGTCCGTACGAAAGCGAGACGCCGCGGTGGGCGCAGCGGTCGTCGAGCAAACCGACATTAGCGCTCTTGTCGCGAAAGAGCACGAGGGTCTCGCCGAGAATTCTTACGAGCAGCGTCGGATTGTCTTCGGTAAGCTCGGCCGCTACCGCCACAGGCAACCAGTAGCGCCGCAACAATTCTCCCGCCGGTGTGCCGGGACCCACGCGGGTCAACATTTCGTTTTCTGCTCTCGTCAGCATCGTCAAAATCCCCCGTTCTCGATTCTCGCTGGATGTTGCTCACGCCGAAAGCGTGACAATGCCAAGCGAGTCCATGCCCGTTGATGCTAGCCTAGTGGTCGTGCTCTGGCAAGAAATTGTGGTGAAAAAGATCGTAAAATCAACTAGTTAAATTAATATCTGGACTATCAAGGGATTGATCATCGACGGCTGCAGTATGCCGATCGGGAAGTGGACAGATGGGCTTTGCCTACGTAAGATAAAATCAACAACTTAAAGCGCGCCTGACTGATGTGAGGAAACCGTGAACGGAGAAGACACCGGCAAAAAGCTGAATAGACTACTCGACGTGATGGTCGAGCTGCGTGGCGAGCATGGCTGTCCCTGGCATAAGGAGCAAACCCACGCCTCCCTCAAACCGTGTCTGATCGAAGAATCTTATGAATTGCTCGAAGCTCTCGACGACGGCGACCCGGAGAAATTAAGCGAAGAATTGGGCGACGTCTTGCTCCAGGTAGTCTTTCATTCACAGATTGCCGCCGAAGCAGGCCGGTTTACCATGAAAGACGTGGTGATAAGATTGACGGAAAAACTCGTGCGCCGCCATCCCTATGTCTTTGCCGGCGAACCCATACCCGAAAACACTGCGGCGGTTTTGAAACAGCGACTGCAAATCAAAGCAAGCGAAAAAAACCAGGACGAAAATAGCTCGGCGCTCGGCAAGGTCCCGAGAGCCATGCCGGCCCTGGCCCGGGCGCAGTCAATCTCAAGGCGCGCGGCGCATCTCGGTTTCGAGTGGCCCGACATAGCGCAGGTTTGGGCCAAGGTCGAAGAGGAAATGCGCGAGCTCAAGGAAGCCGCCGCGACCGGCGATAAAGCGCGCACCGGCGAGGAGCTCGGCGATCTGCTTTTTACCATGGTCAATATCGCGCGCTTCCTCGACGTTGAAGCCGAAAATGTTTTGGCTCAAACCGTCGACCGTTTCACCCGGCGCTTTCGTCATATCGAGGCGAAACTCAAAGAAAACAACAAGAGCTTTGCAGAATCCTCCATCGAAGAGATGGATCGCTATTGGGAGGAAGCGAAACAGATCGAAGTGCAGGAGAAATCCCGCGTATGAGTACCGAACCGCCACGGATCGTTTTTCTTGACGCGGCCACGTACGGCGACACGCCACTCGCCGGCTTCACTGAACGCTGGCAATGCACGGTTCACAACCTGACCCAACCGAGCCAGACAAGTAGGCGCTTAGCCGGCCAAACGATTGCGGTGACAAACAAAGTCGCGATTGACAGCGCGGTACTAGATTCAAATGCCGCGCGCAACTTAAAACTCATTGCGGTCGCCGCCACTGGGACCGACATCATAGACAAAGAAGCAACGAGCCGACGCGGCATGGCGGTCTGTAATGTTCCCGGCTACGCCACGCAATCGGTGGCGCAGTTCACCATGGCGCTGATATTACACCTCGCCACCTGGGCGGGCCGTTACGCCAATGACGTCAAGGCAGGCGAGTGGCAGAAAAGTCCCGTCTTCTCTCTGTTGACCTACCCGGCGCTCGAACTCAGTGGGAAAAAACTCGGCATCATCGGCTATGGCGACATCGGCCGAACGGTCGCGCAGATGGCGCGCGGTTTCGCCATGGAAATTCTCGTTGCCGCGCGCCCTGGCGCAGCGCGACCGGTTCCCGCGGGTCGCTGGCCGTTGGATTATGTGCTGGGCCAAGCTGACTTCATCTCGCTCCACTGCCCGCTCACGCCTGAAACGAAAAATCTCATCAACCCGCAGAGCCTGTCACTGATGAAGCCGTCGGCGTTTCTGATCAACACCGCGCGCGGAGCGCTGATTGATGAAACCGGCTTAATCGGAGCTTTGCGCGAGAAGCGCATTGCCGCGGCGGCGCTGGACGTGATCTCCAAAGAGCCGCCGCTCGCGGATTATCCTATCATCCGCGCCGCAAGTGAACTGGACAACTTGATCGTCACGCCGCACACAGCGTGGTCGGCGCGCGAAGCGCGCGAACGGCTGCTCGCCGAAGTTGAAGCGAACATTTCGGCTTTCCTAGCCGGAGAGCCGCGAAATCTAGTGAAATGAAATTTTTGACAAGAATGATGCGATTTTGCGGACGGTCGCGACCTTCGAGGCGCGCGAATGCGCATAGAGCAAGGCGCATAGCGCGTGGCGCAAAGAGTCACCCGGTCTCCCGGTCTTCCATCCCCGGTCTGTCGAGAACGCTTAGCGCTTAGCCCTTTGCGCTTAGCCAATTAGTACGTTGACGCGAAATCGGTCAAGCGCAACGAAGCATATGGATCTTTTTCAGCAGCCTGCTAAAACGGCACGTCGTCGTCCATGGGCGGCATGCCGCCGCCGCCCATATCGTCTCCTCCTCCATCCCCCTCAGGCGTCGCCCGCGTGCCACCGCCGCCGCCGAGAAATCTGATTCGTTGGGCGACGATTTCGGTCACGTAACGCTTCACGCCGGTCTTATCGTCGTAACTGCGGCTGCGAATGCTACCTTCCACATAAACCTGCCTGCCTTTAGAGAGGTATTGACCGCAGAGTTCTCCCTGTTTTCCCCAGACGACGATGTTGTGCCATTCGGTGCGTTCCTGCCGTTTGCCGTCGCGATCATTCCACTGTTCGGACGTGGCGATGGAAAAATTTGCCACTGCACTGCCCGTTTGTGTGAAACGCACCTCCGGGTCTTTGCCAAGATTACCGATCAGGATGACTTTGTTTACTGACATGCGACCCTCCGGGGAGAACAAAACTGCTGACAAGCGAAAAGGCGAAGAGACTTTATCGCTGCCGTTTACCGGAGTCAATAAGTCATGGAGCAGAAAGCGCGAAGATCCAGCGATCTTGGCACGCTATCAAAAACAAAACCCAACATACGGGTCGCCGCGCTAGGTCACACGGCGGTTTCGCGGCTTCGGCTCTGTGGCCATGAAAATTGTCGTAATGCCGGCATAACGGCAGCGGCCGATGGCCAAACCCGGTCGAACGTTGGCATTGCGTTGGCTGCATCTATCGTCTTTTTCATCATCTGTGGGCGAGCCTAAACTCGTGACATCGTTCGTCGTGAACTTCTTATTCTTCAACCACGGTGATCGCGCTTTTCACGCCCCTTCGTTTTAACTCTTCCAGATACATCGGATGAATATAGGGCGGCTCTTCGTCAAACGGCATCATTTCATAGAGTTTTGTGCGGTAACGATCCTGGCTGTACTTGGGGCTGCGCCCGGGCATGGCGAAACGTTCAGCGGAATCGCGAAGATCGCCCCGGCGCTCCACTCGAAAGTCTGCTTGGCACCGGCGGCGAACCACACGGTGGTCGCGCCGCGCCCTTTGTGAATGTAAACCAGGGTTTCGAACAGATGGCGCTGCGGTTCGGTTTGCTTGCGCGCCGGGATCTCGCAAATATAAGCATGGGTTTCCTGCTGCTCGCCGAGATTTAAAAAAGCGCCGAGCACGCCCAGGCGCGCCCATGGCTTTACTCCTACATCCATCAGATCCCCGACAAAAATCCCGTGACCGAGGGTATGCCTTCCTTGCCTGAAATATTTCGTACGGCGTGGGCCCCAGCTGAATCGGGTCGCGGTGCGGCAAGCGCATGGATAACCTGCTCCTTAGTCGTCTCTGTTCTACTGCATAAGGTCTTGCGCAGGAGCTTTTCGCCGCTCGTAAAAACATCTAGCAGCCCGTGGTGAAAGTCTGACTGCATTCGACGGGCGATCGATCCCCGTGGCTGCGTTGCTCCTCCCCTCAAATATTCCCCGATATTCCCGGTCGTCGCGCCTTGCCATCAGGGCGCCTCGCCCATCTCGGTGCGACGCCACACTTTCACCACGGGCTGCTAGGTTTTCACTCTAAACGAAGTGAAGGATCTCCTCCGAACTCACAGTTGTATATTCTGGCGAGATGAAACTGCAAGGTTGAGTATCGGCAAACTTAGAGCGCGCGACGCGCTATGAAAGATAGGCTTCAGGAGCGGTCAGATGCCTACCCCCCGGAGGATCCGATGCAAAATCGATGACTACCAGTACCCGGCTATCGTCCCGCGCGCAGGATGGGTGTCACTTGGCCCGGATAGAGACGCGGGCCGTGGTGGTGTGGTGTGCCGGCCCGACCTGCAACGTCACCGGTACTGTGATCTCTCGCTGGCGCGCCGCGCCGGTCTTCAAGTCAAGCTTCGTCAATTCGCGCAGCCACGCCTCCCCCGTCAGCATCGCCTCGAACTCCAGCATGCCGCCGTAAACGACCCCGAAGTCGCTGGCGTTTTTCGCCCGAAAGCTGCCCTCGGGGGTGGTGGCCGCTCCGCGGCGATCAAGCTTGAACGTAACGCTTTTTCCGCCGAGCTGCAGGCGCACCGGATCGACGAAGACCGAAAAAGCCTCGTACACGGTCACCGCTCCCTCCAGCCTCAGCCCGCAAGGCGCGCCGCCGGGGGCGCAATCCGTCACAGCCTCGGCCTGGCTGATCTGCAGTGATTGCTGCGCCCGCCCGAGGCCAAGGAACGCCGGCTCGGGCGCGCCCGCTGTGCCCTTCGGATGCACGATCAGGCGGGCGTACATCCCTTCCATCATGTGATCGGCGACGTGACAGTGGAACAGCCACGAGCCCGGGTTGTCGGCCACCATGTCGGCCACCTTCATCGTCGCCGGCAGCAGATCCACCACATCGGTCCGGCGGCGGCCCTCCTCGACGACGCGCAGGCCGTGCCAGTGCGCGGTGTGGAAGTCCTCCTCCGAGCCCAGCCCGAACAGGTACCAGCGCACGCGCTCGCCCTGGTTCACCTCCAGACCCGGCAGGTTGCCGAAGACGTAGCCGTTGATGGCGTGGCGCGCGCCCAGCTCTAATTGCTCCTGGAGCTGCGACCAGTTCATCTGCAGGTCGCGGCCGTACTCCGCCGCCTCCTTCGCCGCCTGGCCCAGACCGCTCTCGTCGAAGATCAAGAACAGCGCGACCATCTCGCGGTCCACGTCGGCGGGCGTACCGTTGGGGCGGGCACGGCGCGGGTCGGTGACGATAATCGAGCCGATCAGCCCGTGGTTGATCTCCTCGTCGCCGTTAACGTGACTGTGATAGAGCCAGCCCTTGGAACTCGGCTCGCTAGCCTGCGGGCCTGAGCCTTCGTCGAGTTGCCACACGTAAGTGAACTTCGCGCCGGGTCCGACCGCCGCCCCCAGCCCCGGCCCGGGCAAGTAATGGGCGCCTTCGCTGTCCTTGTCGTACTTGACCCCGTGCGGGTGGAGCGAGAGCGGTTGCTCCGTACGGTTGAGGAACGTCACCGCCAGGTACTCCCCCACCACGCCGCGCAGCGCGGGGCCGAGCACGCCCAGGCGCGGGTTCTGAATGACCTTGGCTTGAAAAGTCTCGTCGGTGTACTGCACGTAGCGCAGCTTGGGGACCTTGCGCTTGGCCGCCAACGGCGGCGGCAGCGGCCTCCCCATCACCGGGTCAGAGCCCTGCGGGGCGTAATCCCACAGCTCCGGCTCGGCCGCGATGTAATAGCGCCGCGTTTTAGTCGGGTCAGGCATCCGGCCGAAGAACTTGCCGCCTGGGTCGCCCGCCTGGACAGTCACGGTGGGCTGGACGACATGGCTGGGGGGGTGTTGCGCTTGCGCCACGGAGGGCAGCAATGACCAAACAAAAATGACTGTCAGCCACGGAAGTCGATTCAGAACTTGTGCATAGACTCACTCGTTTGACAGGCGCGAGCTGTAGCGCACAATAACGCTAAAACTTCTAGTCGCCACGCCGAGCCGCGCATATTCTGTTATCCTGGATCTTTTCTTCATAGCCGACCAGCGTAGCTAGATCGCAGCGAGCCGGCGCTGCAGCAACCCGTAGCGTACACCTTGGTCACTGACAATCACGCTCGGCACATTAAAGAGGGACATGATACTCTCGACGAGATAAGCGCCGGCGAGAATGACATCGGCTCGCTGGGGGTGCAAACCCGCAAGCTGTTTTCTCTCTGCCTGGGTCATTGTTTGATAAACCTGTATTTGACGGCGCACTTCGCTCAGTGAAAGTACGCTGCCATGCACCGCAGCGCTCGAGTAATGCGCTAATTTTTTTTCCACTGCAACCAAGGTGGTAAAAGTGGCGGCGATGCCAACCCAGGTGAACGATTGCAAATCGCCCATCCAGCGAATCTCAACCGGCGCGAGCGCGCGCTGGATTTCTTGGCTCATGGAGCGGCACTCCGCTTCTGCCGGCGGGTCCGAATGAACGAATCGTTCGGTCAGGCGGACGCTGCCGACGTTAATGCTAACGGCTTCAGAAACACCGGCAGCGTTGCCACGGATGAACTCGGTGCTGCCGCCGCCAACGTCGATGACCAACAACTCTTGACCGGCGAACGCTAATCCCCGGCGCGCCGCCAGGAAAGAGCATGCCGCCTCCTCTTCGCCGGCGATCACCCGTACATGCAATCCCAACTGCTGTTGCCATCTGGCGAGCACCGCGCCACTATTCTCGGCATCGCGCAGCGCGCTCGTTCCTACCGCTGTGATCTCTTCGACGCCAAGGTCAGCGCAGCGCGCCAGATAGCCGCGTAACGCCATCGAGCTTCGCTCCTCGCCTGTCCGGCTGATCCGGCGCGTTTGATCGACGCCTTGTCCGAGCCGGGTAATCTCCGCGAGATCATCGAGCACGCGAAATTGTCCGCCGTCGCCGCATTCAGCGATCAAACAAAGGATCGTGTTTGTGCCTATGTCGAAAAAAGCGCAGCGGCGACTGCTCATGGCAGCGCGGCCTTGTCTACGGCGCAATTATCTGCGCTGCGGATTTCGGCCAACCATCGATCCATGTGGAGCAGCGCGCGCGCAGCCATCTTTTCCCTTTTGGCTTTACCGCGAAGTCTTTCAGCCAACGGCGGCAGTAGCCCGAAGTTGACATTCATTGGCTGAAATTGCTTACGCTCGGCATCGCTGATGTAGCCGAGCAGCGCTCCCAACGCCGTGGTCGGCGGCGCTACCAGCGGCGCCCGGCCGGCGAGCAGCCGCGCGGCATTGATACCTGCGACAAGTCCGGTGGCGGCGGATTCGATGTAGCCCTCGACGCCGGTCATCTGCCCAGCGAAAAAAGTTTCGGCTGAGCCGCGCCACTGCAAGGTTGCATTCAGATGCGCCGGTGCGTTCAGAAAAGTGTTTCGGTGCAGACTTCCCAGGCGCACATATTCGGCGTTTTCCAGACCGGGAATTAGAGCGAAGACCCGGCGTTGCTCGGGATACGTCATCTTGGTTTGAAAGCCCACGAGATTATATAAGGTGCGTTGCCGATTCTCCTGGCGCAACTGCACGACTGCGTATGGCCGCCGGCCGGTGCGCGGGTCGATGAGCCCAACCGCGCGCATCGGGCCGAAGGCCAAGGTCTCTCGGCCGCGGTCCGCCATTTCTTCGATCGGCATACAGCCCTCGAAGGGAACGAAGCGTTCGAAGCTATGGGTCGGCACGCGCTCAGCCGCCTTGAGCGCCGCGATGAAACTATAATACTGCTCCTGGCTGAGCGGCAGATTAATATAGTCGTCATCACCCTGGCCGTAACGAGCGGCACGGTAAGCGCCGGTCATATCGATAGATTCCTCGGCGACGATCGGCGAGATCGCGTCATAAAAATAAAGATGCTCTTGGCCGAGCATGGCGCTGAGTCGCCTCGACAATGCCGGCGAAGTAAGCGGGCCGGTGGCGATAATCGAAACTCCGGAAGGTATGTCGGTTACTTCACGCCGTACTATTTTAACCAGGGGTAACGCTTCAAGCGCCTCTGTCAAAGCGCGGGCAAAGCCAGCGCGGTCGACTGCCAAAGCCGAACCGGCGGGCACGCGATGCGCTTCGGCGATCGCGATCACGAGCGAGCCCAGACGGCGCATCTCTTCCTTCAATAATCCGGCCGGCGCAGTCAATAGATTGGAGCGCAGCGAATTACTACAGACCAACTCGCCCAGGTCGGCGCTGGCATGGGCGTCGGTCTGAGTAACCGGACGCATCTCAAAGAGCTCCACAGCCACGCCGCGCTGCGCCAGTTGATGGGCCGCTTCCGCGCCCGCCAGGCCGCCGCCGATTACGCGCACGATGTTTGGCATCGTCAAACTTTACTATTAATGACCGGAAGAATGAAACGCTGGGGGCCCAGCGTCTCGTCAAAATCCCTCTAAATCTCCCTGTTAAAAAGGGAGACTTTCTATTCCGTCCTTTTTTCAAAAGGGAGCGAGGGGGATTTTTGAACAAACGGGAGGTGTCAAGGCGATTCAGCAGGGGCGGCACGCCATGCCCCACGTTGATGCTGCCCTCTGCAGGCTCAATGTTTCACATTGAAGCGCCCCCCAATTTGAACATTGAACTTTGAACCGCGTCCCGCCCCTCGGCGGGGCGTCAGTTCGGCGGCGCTGCGGGTTGAGCGTTGTCTGGGGCGTTGTCGATCACCTGCACTGAGTAGCCGCACTCTTTGTTACGGCAGCGCCGGATGTGGCCGGCTCGCTTGGTGATCTTTTCAACCAGAATGGGATCATTGCATTGCGGGCAGGGACAGGCAACCGGCCTGTCCCAGGACGCGAACTTGCACTCCGGATAGCGGTCACAGCCGTAGAATACCTTGCCCCAGCGCGACTTTCGCTCTTTGATATCGCCATCTTTGCAGTCCGGACACTTGATTCCCAAATCCACCGGTTTTTGCAATGGCAGGATCGTTTTACACTCGGGATAACCGCTACAACCGAGAAACTTGCCGTATTTCCCCCAACGCAGCAGCATGGGGCGGCCGCACTGTTCGCAGTTTTCATCAACCGCTTGTTCCACGGCGACCTGAATTTCGCCCTTATCATCGCGGTTGAAATTCTTGGTGTTCTTGCATTCCGGATAAGCCTTGCATGCGAGAAACTCACCGTTGCGGCCCCATTTGACTACCATCATGGAACCGCACTTTTCACAGGCGATATCAGTCGGCACTTCCTGGCGCTTGACATTGCGCATCTCTTTTTCGGCTTTTTTGAGATCGCGCTCGAACGGCGTATAGAAGCGTCTCATCGCTTTGGTCCAGACCTCTTTGCCTTCCTCGATTTTGTCGAGCTCATCTTCCATGCCGGCAGTGAACTCGACGTTAAGAATGTCTGGAAAACTTTCCACCAGAAGATCGGTTACAAGGAAACCCAAATCGGTGGCAGCGAGCGCTCGGCGCTCGTCCTGCAAGACATATTCGCGGTCCAAAATATTCGAAATAATCGCCGCGTAGGTCGACGGCCGGCCGATACCCTTTTCGTCCAGCTCCTTGATCAAGGACGCCTGGGTGTAACGCGGCGGCGCTTGGGTAAAATGTTGACGCGGCTCCAAGACAAGCAGTTTCAGCGCATCGCCGGTTTGCAGATCCGGCAGAACGCCGTCGATATCCTGACTGTCATCATCACTTTCATCGTCAGCGCCGTTGGCCTGGGCGGCGCGCTCGTCGCGCCCTTCGATATACACCTTCATGAAACCTTCGAACTTCATCAGCTGTCCGGTGGCGCGAAACAGCGCTTCGCGCACGGGAATAGCAAAGGCGGTCTGATCGAACACAGCGGGCACCATCTGGCTGGCGATGAAGCGATCCCAGATCAGCGAATAAAGCTGAAAGGCGTCGCGCCTCAGGTAACGGCGCACCCGTTCAGGGGTATATTCCAACGAGGTTGGGCGGATCGCCTCATGCGCGTCCTGGGCGCTTTTTTTTGACCGAAACGTGTTGGGCTTGGGCGGCAAATAGTCTTTGCCATACTGTTTTTCGATATGTTGGCGCAGCGCCGCCAACGCATCGGCGGAAACCCGCGTCGAGTCTGTGCGCATATAGGTAATCAAACCGACCGCGCCTTCATCGCCGATCTCGACGCCTTCATACAACTGTTGGGCAAGCTGCATGGTGCGCTTCGGTTGGAAGCCGTGCTTGCGCGCTGCCTCCTGCTGGAGCTTGCTGGTTATAAAAGGCGCCGTCGGATAGCGGCGCCGTTCCTTTTTCTCGACTTCACCGATGACCCACGACGCGCCGTCCAGGCATTTCACGATATCCTGAACCGCCGGATCGGATTCGATGCGGAATTTTTTATTGTCGAGCTTCTGGCCGCGCCACTGCACCAGCCGCGCCTTGAATGGCGGCGGCAAGCGGCCCTCCAGTTCGGCCGTCAGCGACCAGTACTCCTGGGGATCGAAGGCGCGAATCTCGCGCTCGCGCTCGCAAACCAGACGCACCGCCACCGACTGCACGCGCCCGGCGCTGAGGCCGCGGCGCACTTTAGTCCAGAGCAGGGGGCTGATCTTATAACCCACCAGCCGATCGAGGACGCGGCGCGCGACCTGCGCGTCGAATTTGTTGCGGTCCAACTCCAGCGGATTAGCGATCGCCTCCTGGACCGCTTTCTTGGTGATCTCGTTGATCAACACACGATGCACGCGCTTGCGGTTCTTGCCGATCTGGCCGGCTATATGCCAGGCAATCGCTTCGCCTTCACGGTCCGGGTCAGAGGCGAGATAGATGTGCTGTTTGCCCTTTGCCGCTTTTTTCAACTCATCGATGACTTTTTTCTTGGTCTGGATAACGTGAAAATCGGGCGTGAAATTTTTCTTCACATCGACGCCGAGCTTGCTTTTCGGCAGGTCGACCACATGGCCCACCGACGCTTTCACTTGATAATCCCGTCCCAAATATTTGCCCAGGGTCTTGGCCTTGGCCGGCGATTCGACGATGACTAAGTTTCTAGCTGCCATAGTTGGTGATTGTTTCCTTCGATCAATGTTTGTTGTCGGTCATTGTTCCGCGGCATAGCGTTTTCCGGGCAATTGCCGGAGCAAGCCCTGCAATTCCAGATCCAGGAGAATTTCCGAAACTTGCGCCGAACTCAACCCGCTGCTCTCGATGACTTCATCGATTTGCAAGATCCGTTCCTGAAGTAAATCAAACACTCTGCGGGTATCCTCGCTGCATTGTAGTGGCAGCCTGCGCCGCCTCGCACCGGCGCCGTTTTGCGCGCGCGCCAACTGAGGTGCGATCTCCTCAATAATATCTTCGGCGCATTGCACCAATTTCGCACCTTGCTGGATCAAGCGATGCGCGCCCCGGCTGCGGCTCACTCCCACCTCGCCGGGCACGGCAAATACCTCGCGGTTCTGTTCCAGGGCGAGCGCGGCGGTTATCAAAGAACCGCTTCTCTCCGTGGCTTCAACCACGACCACACCCAAAGATAGCCCGCTAATCAGCCGGTTGCGCGCTGGGAAATTAAACGCCGCCGGGCGCGTGCCTAATGGAAACTCCGACAGCACAGCTCCCTGGCGGCTGATGCGCCGATAGAGATCGACATGCTCCGGCGGGTAAACGCGATCGACGCCGCAGCCGAGCACCGCGATGGTGCGCGCGCCGCCGTCCAACGCAGTTTGATGCGCCGTGCCATCGATGCCGCGCGCCATGCCGCTCACTATCGTAAAGCCCAGAGCGGCAAGCCCGCCGCTTAGCAGCCGCGCCACTTTGAGCCCATACTCGCTGGCACTGCGTGAGCCGACAATCGCCACCGCCTGTTCGTCCGCTTCAACAATATCGCCTTTGACGTAGCATAGGGGCGGCGGATCGGCGATCGCCCGTAACCGGATCGGATAATCCGGGTCGTTGAAAGCCAGCAGCCGAATACCGGCATCCTGAGCGCGGCGGCTCTCAGCCTCGGCCTGCTTCCACTCCGAAAAGCTCAGCAAACCATCGATGGCGTCCTTATCCAGTCCCACAACCTCGTTCAGCTGCTGCCGAGGCGCCGATAACGCCTGCGTGGGATCGGCGAAATGGCCGGCAATTCTCTTAAAGCCGACTGAACCCAACCCTTTCACGCGGCTCAGCGCGACCCATCGTGTATAGTCTCTGTACATGCGCGCGGCCATTAGACTCCATAACGGACACCACCGCATCAATCCCATCCGCGGGCTGAGCGGGCAGAAGCTGGTTCTGAGACGAACGAAGATGATACGGCAAATTCACCACTAAGGCTAGCAGCCAGTGGTGAAAGTGTGGATCGCACGGAGACGGGCGAGGCGCCCTGATACAAGGCGCGACGACCGAGAATATCGGGGAATATTTGAGGGGAGGAGCAACGCAGCCAACGGGATCGATCGCCCGTCGAATGCAGTCAGACTTTCACCACGGGCTGCTAAGACAGAGAGTTAGAAGAATTTTGAGAACAACCCGCCGCTATCAGCCGAAGGTTCTGATTTTGCAGTGGTCTTTCTAATTGAGCAGGCGCTTTTCAACCCGGACCTTAGCGCCGCTTCAAAACGGGAGGCGCCACGCGGCCGATCAGTCAGCGTCTCTCCTTCCGTTCTTCACGGCGCGCGCGGAGAATTAGCTTGATCGGAGCATAGTCCAGAGCCAATTGCTCGCGCAGCTGGTGCATCAGGTAGCGGCGGTAGCTCTCTGGAACACCGCGCGGAACATTGACGAACAACGTAAACGCCGGCGGGCGCGAACCGGTCTGCGTGCCGTAATAGAATTTCACCGGCCGGCCTTGATAAAGCGGCACGCTGTGGGCTTTAACAATTCGCTGTAACGCCTGGTTCAGTTGGGAGGTCGAGATTTTACGCCGGTAGCCCTTAAGAACAAGCACCGCGGTTTCCTGCATTTTGCGCACGCCATAGCCGCTCGCGGCGGAAATGAAACAAACCGGCGCATAATCCAAAAAACTTAGCCGGTAGTAGACCTCGTCGCGGTAGCTGTCGACGCCGGCACCGGTCTCAGCGACTAGATCCCACTTGTTAACCGCTAATAGCACGGCTTTGCCGCGCCGGCAGGCATAACTGAGAATCTGAGCATCCTGGTCAGTGACATTTTCCACACCGTCTATAACGTGGATGATGAGATCGCCGTCGTCAACCGTGCGCAGCGCCCGATTGACACTGAAGCGCTCGACCCGAGCATCGATACGCGCCTTGCGCCGGATGCCGGCGGTATCGACCAGGATAGACGGCTCACCCTGCAAATTAAACGGCGTTTCCAGCGCGTCCCGCGTGGTCCCTGGCGTCGCATCGACCACCGAGCGCTCAAAGCCGAGTAGTCTATTGATCAATGTCGACTTCCCGACGTTGGGGCGTCCCACTATAGCGATGCGCCAAGGCTCGGTAGCATCCGCGTCGTTCTCTTCAAGCTCTGGTGGCGCGCCGGCGATAATCTCCTCGGCTTTAGCCGTTTGCGGCAATCTGCCGACGACATCGTCCAGTAGCGCGGTTATGCCGAGGCCATGTTCGGCGGAAATCGAGTATAGCGGCTCCAGGCCCAGGGAATAAAATTCAAATAGGTTCTCGCTACGCCGCTCCGAATCGAGCTTGTTAACCGCGAAAAAGACCGGTTTACTGGTCTTGCGCAAGCTATTCACCACGTCCCGGTCCAAAGGGTTCAATCCGCTCTTGCCGTCAAGCAGAAAGATCACTGCATCGGCTTCCGCCAAGGCCAAGCGGCTCTGCGCATGGACGCTTTCTTCCAGTTTTCCGCCGCTCGCCGATTCGATACCGCCGGTGTCGATCAGCAGATAAAGACGCCCTGACCACTCGGCTTGAGCATAATTGCGATCGCGGGTCACGCCCGCAACATCATCGACAATCGCCCTGCGCGCGCCGAGAAGGCGATTGAACAGAGTCGATTTGCCGACGTTGGGCCGCCCGATAATGGCGACCACCGGCAGGCCGCGCGAATTGGCAACGGATTTGGCGGCTGCACGGCTCATTTACAACCCCATCTCCGACAGGGTGTGGGGCCGCTGAGTCCAATCTTTGTCGACGCGAATGAACAGTTCTAGAAAAATCTTGCAGCCGAGCAACGCCTCCAGTTCGATGCGCGTCTGGGTGCCAATTTCCTTCAGCATGGAGCCTTGCTTGCCGATGAGAATCGGCTTGTGCGAATCGCGCTCGGTATGAACGGTCGCTTTGACGACGATCAGGTTTTTCTCCGGCTTTTCGGTAAACTCATCGATGGTCACGGCGACACCATAAGGAATTTCCTCGCGCGTCAGGATAAAAACCTTTTCACGGATAATCTCGGCGGCGAGAAATCGCTCGCTCTGATCGGTCACTTCGTCGCCCGGAAAATAACGCGGCCCCACCGGCAGGCTTCTTTCAATCAAACCCAACAGCAGCGCCACGTTGTCGCCTTTCAGCGCGCTCACCGGTATGATTTCTTTCCCCGGTAACATTTCCGAACAGCGCTGCATGAGCGGGAGCAACTTTCCTTTGGAAACCAGGTCGATCTTGTTTAGCAGGATATAAACCGGGGTCTTTACGCCAGAGAGCAGTTCGGCGATGCGCTCATCCTGGGCACCGATGCGCTCGTGCGCATCGACCAGCCAAATCAAGCCGTCTACTTCATGGAGAGTCTGTAACGCGACGTCCACCATGCGGCGATTCATTAAAGAGTGCGCCTGGTGGATGCCAGGCGTATCGAGAAATACCATCTGCGCATGATCGGTCGTTTTAATCCCGGTGATACGATTGCGGGTGGTCTGCGGTCGGGGCGAGACGATCGCGATCTTTTCACCCAGCAGACTATTCAGCAAGGTCGATTTGCCGACGTTAGGTCTGCCGACAATCGCTATATAACCCGAGCGAAAAGCCGCTTCCTCGAGCTTATTGCTGTTTTCTTTTTGATTAACCATAACCTAGAATGCCAATTTGATTATGTCACGGTCGCGCATCGGTTCAAATTTACATCCGCTGAATTTATCAGCCCTGGCGGGCGGCACTCAGGTTCGTTTCACGCCGCTGATGCAAAAGCGCCGCACGCGCCGAGCTGAAAAGATGATCAACCGCTCTTTAGAATATTTTCCCGAGTTACAAGGCAAAACCATCACCATTGGTTACACTCGGGTCCATCTGGGCAGCGCGGTCATCAGCCGCAAACGCAACAGCGAGCCGCAGTTGGTGATTCGCTTAAAAGTCCGCAAGCTCACTTATCAAACCATCGGTCATGAGCTCACCCATCTAGTCCAGGCTTTGTCGCTCGGCGACCGGCCGCCCTCCACTTATGAAAGGATTCCCAGCGGCGAAACGCAGTGCGACATCTGGACTCTGGCGCGCCATAGGCTGTTTTGCGACGATGCGCCGACGTATATCAAAATGCCGCGCGAAATGCGTCAAGTTTGGCCGAACTACGCCGCGGCCGTCCGGCGGCTATGCGTCCGCGCCATTGAAAAGCGCAGTTCTTTTCGTCCCTATATTCGCTGGTTAGAGTCCGAGATCGCCAAGCTCGTGCGCGCTCCGCGCCCGCAGAAAACCGCGCCAACGCAACTGACACTGCCGTTTATCGACCAAGATCCGCCCGGCCACCCTTGACCGGTACTTGCACCTTCCCGCTCGCGCGTCTTGCGGTGCGCCGGCTATTTCACTATCGCGTCAAGCTCTGTCAATTGATCGCGCGTCAAATTCCACCCGGCGGCCCTGACGTTACTCGCCAATTGGTCAGCCGACTTGGCGCCGGTGATGACCGAGCATATTGGCGGCTGCGCCAACAGCCACGCCTGAGCCAGTTCATTGACGCCACGTCCGTAATCCTTCACCCATTCTGACAGCTTGCTGACTTTTTGATAATTTCGTTCTCCCATCAATTCCTGGACAACTCGTGCCGACGCGCCGCGCGATCCCGCGGGGGGTGGTTTTCCCGCTTGATATTTTCCTGTGAGAAAGCCGCCGGCCAGCGGATAATACGGTACGAACCCGACCTTATGGGCGTGGCAATAGGGCAATATCTCTCTTTCCACGTCGCGCTTGAGCATGTTGTATTCCGACTGGAGGGCAACGAACGGCGTCCAACCCTTGAGCTCGGCAAGTACGTTTGCGCGGGCCAACTGCCAGGAAGCATAGAGCGATGCGCCGATGTAGCGCACTTTGCCCATACGAACGAGATCGTCCAAAGCGCGCAACGTTTCTTCGATCGGCGTGGTGCCGTCCCAGCGGTGGCAATAATACAAGTCGATGTGGTCGGTTTGCAGCCGGCACAGGCTCTCATCCACGGCTTGCATCATATGATAACGCGAGGCTCCCCAGGAGTTTGCGCTGGTCTTTCGCGGGAAGGAAAATTTCGTCGCCATGACGACTTTATGCATCCGGCCCTTTAGCGCATGCCCCAGGGTCTCTTCTGAACCACCGTCGTTATAAACGTTGGCGCTGTCGATGAAATTAACACCGGCCTCTAACGCCGCATCAATGATACTGTTGACCTCGGCCTGCGGCACGTCCAGAGAGCCGAAGCGATTGGTGCCAAGTCCAATCACAGACACTCGGACGCCGCAATCACCCAATTGACGGTATTCCATTATTTATTCAAGCGCTCCTCTTAGTGAGCCTAGTTCTCGGAGTTCGCGCCGCGGCACGGAAAGTATGACGCTTGTTCTCGGACATCAGCGCCGAACTTTCATCTAGGTGAGGCGATAAGATTTGGCTGAAGACTAAGCTTTGGTCACGGCCGCATCACCGCGTTCCCCGCCGCAGTTCCAACATTCCGAGAACTGTCCTTCGATGCGCTCGCTGCAGCCCGAACATGTCCACAGTTTCCTGACTGCTTTCATGGGCGCCAGGGCCTTTTTCATGATCGCCTGCGCCTCGGCCAATCTTTTATCCTCCATAATCCATAGCTCCGGCCAACATTCGACGGGCGGCAACTCCCCCGCTGCTGCCGTCAGATCGAGTTTGCGGGTCATGCATTCGATTCCGTGCAAGGCCAGCACATTACGCAGGTGGCCGACCATGAGCGGATCTTTGGCACAGTATACCCGCTTCATGCTGCTCAGTTACTCGGCGCGCCGGAGCGCCAGCTCATTCAATTTCAGACGCTCGCCTAACCACAGCGAGCGCACCAGATGGTCGCCATAGCCGTCGCCGGTGGACGGATGCACGAGCACTGAGAGTCCTTCGCGGTGAAGCATCAGCCAGGGGACGATCTTGCCAAACTCTTCAGGCGCGAAAACCGCCTGGTACATAGCATCGAGATGGGGACCTACCGGCTGATCGTGCCAGCTACCGAGCTGTACGTTAAATTCAGCCAGTCCCGTGCGCACGCGCAGCGCCGCATCCCGAGTGGTTTTCGGATCGTAGTAAATATGGGCGTGATAACCTTTGATTGTTCGGTCGCTCATCGTCGCACCTATTCTGCTAGGACTAAAATTGTCTTATCAAATAAGAACGAGCTAAGCCACTTAGGAAGAAAACAATGGCGCGGCGGCCGTTTCCAAAGACTAAACGGCGCCGATCAGGTGAGGGAGCAGACAGAGCGAAACGGTAAAACCGCGCCGCCCGTCTACTATGATGTCGCAGGCTCTGCTAAAATTTCGTGCGGAAAGAGGTACTCCTCCCCCGCTGTTCCAAAATTCACCAAAATCAATTGACGGCCCATGTTTTCCACGGCCCGCACAAAAGTCCCTTCGCGCGGCAACATGACGCCGGTCTTCTGCGACCGAATGGGTTTGGTTGTCTTCAACGAATCCCCGGGATTCATAGTGACCTCCTTGTCACTGATCAGCGGCGCCGACTCACCGTCGCGACGGCGACGCCTCCTAGTTTTAACTATCGGCACCTATCGCAAGTCCTCTTTGTTCACAATTTTCATATCGATTAGACGTTTGGATCGGCGTTTTTTGCTTGTGTTTGCCCGATGGCTCTAACCAAGCAAATTAAAGACCACGGCCTCGGCATTTTCAGCGAGGTTGCCGACGTAGCGGCATATGACGAATATCTTAAATCGATCCAGATAGTTGCCGCACCAGGATGGTTTAGCGTTCAATCTCCCAAGGTTTGCCGCTCAGGCTTTCTCTGTGCTGCGGAAAATGGCGCCAGTGAACAAAAAAACCGCAGGTTCTTGAGGGTTTCACTCGTCGTGGCTCGATCCATCACCCATCATCTGAGCTCGCCAGCTTAGGCAAAGTTTCGCCGGGACCGCTTACGACCGGCTAACTGCCGCATGCTAATTCCTGGCCGCCGGACGCAAATAATCACAGCGAAGCCCAGCCGGATACCGAGTAACGATGCACAAGTTATTGATGATGGAAAAGCTGAAATCAGGCATCCTGCACGCTTGAGGTTCATGCGCGTGCGCGGATCGGGCAGTATTGGTCAGGAGATAGCAATGCAACCATCTTACACTGCAATGAAGTTTTTGCAACGTTTTTTTTCACGAATTCAATAATGGGCAAGCACTGCCGTCGGCAAAGCGTGCGCCCAGCTGCGCGTCACGAGATCGGCCAGAAACAAAATCAGCGCCGCAGCGGCCAACGGCCACCAGGTGTCGCTTGTGCGCGTGGCTTTATCAGGCGACGGCGTATAGAGCCGCTCCAGTCCCGCCGCAAAGTTTTCCGCATCAAGCATCTCGCCGCCGGTCTCCTCGGCCAGGCGGCTTAGCAAGATGAGATTGGGTCTTAGTTCGCGGTATTCCTTTGGAAAGGGTGCAACGTAAGGAATCGTTGCCAGAGCAGACGGGGTTTCCCCGGCATCGGCTTCGGTGAAAAGGGTCAAGAAATAGATTCCCGGTTCACCGGGAGTAAATTTTCCCTCATAGCGGCCCGGCGCGCTCTGCTGGAAACTCGTTTGTTGCGTGCTCAAGTTGGGCGCGGTGACATTGCCGCGCAGTTTCAGATGATTGATGTAAGCACCATCTTTGCCGAGCGAATCAGCGACGACTTTAACCGCGCCGCCCTCGGCATGGAACTCCGTGCTGAGGCGCGTATCGACGATCTTGCGCATGGTGTCGCGCGCTAATTGGCCGGCCCATTGCGGTAAGCCCTGCCATGCCACCCAATCCTTTCCCCAGCGGCCGCTCAAGTCTGACGTGAACGCCGTGACCCGGCCCAATCCGTGACGCCAGGAGACCAGCAGCGGATCTTCGCCCGCGGTCATGAGCAGTTCGGCGCGTTGTTTAGGATAGGTGAGGACGTAGCCGCGGAGCGGCGGCAGGCTTCCTGAAACGATGCCCCGAAGCGGCCCGACCGGCGCCACAACCCGCGGCGCGATGGTTTTTTCGACCAGCAAATCGCGTGAGATCAAGAGCGTTTCCGTCGTGAAAATCTGCGGGATCGTTTGCGGATCCAACGTGACGTAACCTCGACCTTTGCCGGCGCGCGCGATCTCCGCCATCAGCTTCACGTCGGCATCGTCGCCCACCGAAACCGTCGACACCGTGACGCCGGCGCGCGCCATCTGTTCGACCAGAGATTGAAAGTCCGCCTTATCGGTAAGACCGTCGGACAGCACGATGACGTGCTTGATCGCAGCTTGTTTATCGACCATCGCGCGCCGCGCTTCGACCAGCGCCTTGTAAAGATCCGTGCCGCCGTCTGAGCGCAGCGCCGCGAGCTTGTCGTTGATCCACTCGCCTTTGCCGACGGCACGAAAAGGCAGCGTCCAGTCCCACGCCGCGTCGAACGCAAGAATACCGATCTGATCGCTGGGATTCATGATATCCGCCGCCGCGATAGCCGCAGCCTTCGCGAAATCGAGCTTCGTGCCGCCCTCCGCGCCCGCACCCATGCTGCCGGACTTGTCGATCACGAAAAGCAAGGCGACGTGGGGCAGATCGAGGCGCGCCGGCGGGCGCATCTCCACCGGCAGAATGCGTTCCAGCGGCGTGCGGAAATAGCCGCCCGCGCCGTAGCTCTGAGAACCGCCGATCACCAGCAGACCACCGCCCAAGTCCCGCACGTACGTCTCGATATTCTCCATCTTGGCGTGCGTCAGGTGAAAGGCCGGCACGTTGTCGAGAATCACGAGATCGTAGGAGGCGAGCTCGGGAAGGCCCTACGGCACTCGCCTCCGGCGCGGACTCGTCACGGCGAAACCCTGCGCGCGCAGAGCGCGGCCAAGAAAACGCTGGCTCTCCGGTTCGCGACGAGAGCAACAGAACTCGCGGCGGTCCCTTTACTTCCACCACGCCCTGCAGCACATTGTTCTCCGCCAGGGTGTCGTCCTCGGCCTCGACGAGCAGCTCGTAGCTGTGACTGCCGCGATCGGTCAGACTATCGCGAAAGCCGATCTCGTTGACTCCGGCCTTGAGTTGCAGCTCGCGCTCGCCGATCAGGATGCCGTCGCGCAGCAGCTTGATGCGGGCGCGCGCAGCGCTCAAGGCTTTCGATCTTGGCGGCGACCTGGAAAGCCTCGGCGCTGTCCACCTGGCGCGGCAGGGTGAGATCGCTCAGAAAAACTTCGTTGCGCCCGCGCGCGAGACTCACGGGCAGCGTCCAGACCTGCGTGCCCTGCGAGCGCAGGAGCGGTATCAGGCGCGCGCTGTTGCCGCGATTTTCATTGCCGTCGGACACCAGCAGCAACTTTCCCTGGCGCCCGTCGCCGATCTGGGCGAGCGCCCGCCTGGAGGGCCGCCTCGACTATCGGTCGATTCGCGGTCGAGCCGCGCGGTAAAATCCGCCGCGGGAATCGCGGCGCGGCGGGAATTCCCACTCCGGCGCGCGCGCGAACGTGAGCAACCCGGTGCGCGTGTCGGCATGCGTCAAACGAGCCGCCGCTTCCAGGAGCTCGCGGGCTTTTTCCCGCCCTTCCTGTCCCACGCTGCGCGATACGTCGACGCTCAACATGACGTCGAGGGCGCGCACGCCCTGGAAGAATTTTCGGATTCACGCAGGCGAGAGCGAGCGCGGCCAGCGCGCCGGCGCGCAGCAGCAGCGGCGCGAGCGCAAGCCTCATGCGCCAGGCGAGGATCAATTCCACGGCCAGGACGAGAAGCACGAGCCGAGGACAGGAAAGGCCAGAGGGAGAAACCCGCTTCCGCGGCGCGCGCTCGCGCGCCGCCGGCGGCGCAGCCGCTGCCGCAGCGCCCACCCGCGCGCCGATATTGGATTCCTCCTCGTCGAACAGATTGACCGCGAAAGCGTCCTTCGCGGCCGGCGCTTTTGTAGGTGTAGACTCCCGCTTCCAGCGTCTCGCCGAATATCACCGGATTGCCGATCGACGTCGCAATCGTTCTTTGCGTCCCGACGGCGCGGTGATCTCGAGCTCGCCGATCGCCCGGCGCAACGAAGATCGGGAGCGGCGCGCCGGCGCGCACGCCGTCCGCGGGAAACTCGCGGCGCCCCGGCTGAAACCATTCGAAGGCGTTGTGGAACAGCACCGGGAAAGCCACGCGGAAGGGCAGGTCGGAAGCCATCAGATCGAAGCCGATGAAAAGCGCTCGCAGTCTGGCGCGCTCGAAGGCAACCAGCAGCGGGCTCTCCGCCGCCCGCGCCAAAACGATGCTGTCGCCGCCGGCCGTCACGCGCAACGACTCCTGCACGTGCAAATCGCCGAGGCTCAGACCGGCGGTGACCGGGTGCTTCGCCAAGCGTCGCGCTGACACGCGGCGTTCGCACTTCGCCCTGCGATCGTAAGCGGCAGGTTGGGCGGCACCGTGTTGATGAGAATCACGTTGCCTTCGGTCAGCTCGGGCGCCGCCACGCGGTCGAAGATAAGCACGTCATAGCGGTTTCCCTGGAGGTTATCTGGCCGTCCTGCCGGCCGCCTTCGCGGCCGAGCGCGTCAGGTGCCAGCTCTAGCGCGGTCAGTTGCACGCCGGGAAAAATCGCAACAGGTTGCTCAAGGCCGGATTCCCGGGACCGACGTAGAGCAGCCGCAGCGGCGCCACAGCGCTTACCGAGAGCGCGGCGCGATTGTCCGTGGCGAAATCATCCTCGATCTCCGAGCTGCGCGGTGAGCGTGCCGGCGGGATCGCCGTCGTAGGGATGGACGAGGACGTGCCGGCCGCCGGCCTCGAGCGTCGACTTCCTCGCGCGCGAGCAGCCGTTTCGCCGAGCGCAGCGTCAGCGGCGCGCGCACCGCTTTGGCGCCGAAGTTGCGTACCTGCGACGAGCACTTCGTAGCGCTCGAGCCCGTCCGCACGGCGCCTGAGCGCCAAGCCCGACGATGCCCACGTTTTCCGCGCCGCCGGGAATCCTGATGAAGCGCAAGTGCGCCGACTCGCGGCTGAATTCCTCCGCGCCGGCAAAGGCACCGTCGCTGATGACGACGACGCGGTCGCGACTGCCCTTTTTCAGAAAGGCATGGGCGAAGAGAATCGCGTCTTTTACGTTTCCCGGAAGTGTCGGTGGGCGTAAGACTTGCGTCCGGCTTCCCTCAGCCGTTTCTTGTCCGCGCGTGAAAGGCACGATCAGACGGGTTTCGGAACCGGCGCCGATCAGCATCATTCTTTTGCCGGCGGGCAAGGCGTCGACCAGCGAGAGAAACTCCCGGCGCGCGGCGTCGAAGCGCGTCCCCCCCGCGCCTTTGGCCTTCATGCTGGCGGTCAGA
Source organism: uncultured delta proteobacterium (assembly GCA_963801935.1). Taxonomy (GTDB): domain Bacteria; phylum Desulfobacterota; class Binatia; order UBA9968; family UBA9968; genus DATACQ01. The sequence continues at coordinate 52,180 of CAWDHA010000007.1, read as the reverse complement.
TCCATGACCACGACGGTGTCGCCGGCCGGGGCGCCGAAATGGAGCAGCGACGGATCGGCGAGCGCGGCGATCAGCGCAAGCGCGGCGAGCAGTTGCAGAATCAAGAGCAGATTCTTGCGCAGAAGCCAGCCCAGCCGCGTCGCGAGCGGCCGTTCCTTCAACACCCGCTCCCAGATAAAGAGCGCGGTCGTGCTGACCTTCAATCCCCTGGGCCTGAGGCTGTGGAGAAACAGGATCAGGGGCACGGCCCCGGCAATCAACAAGCGCGAATGGCACGCCCCAGATCATGGCTCACGTCACGCTGCTCACCTGGCGCAGCGATTTCAGGACGAACTCGTCGAAAGGAACCTCGGGTCGTGGTGCGCAGATAATCGATGCCGAGGCTCGCGCAAGCCGCTTCGATGTCGCGAAAATAGCTCGCCAGCTCCTCCTGAAAGCGGCGCGCGAGCTCCGCGTCCACGAACAACCGGCGCTCGCGGCTGCCCTCCGCGTCCACCAGCGCGACGTCGCCCAGAAAGCCGGGCTCGATCTCCTCCTCGTCGAGAACATGGATGACCAGGACCTGGTATTTTTTGCGCGCCAGTTCCTCCACCGCGGCGCGCCAGCCCGCCGGATCGAACAAATCGCTCACGATCACCGCGAGCCCGGGTTGAGGAAACAGAGGTCGTGAACTTGTGTATGGCCGCCCGGAGGTCGGTGGCACCGGCGCAGGAAAGCCCGTCGAGAAAACCGAAGAGCCGAAGAATCTGCGTTCGTCCACGGCCCAGCTTGAGCGGCGCCTGCAGACTGGCAGCGAAAACGCGCGCCGCCGACGCGGTCGAGATTCTTGAGCCCGATGTATCCCAGGGCCGCGGCGACTCTTTTGGCGTAGTCGATCTTCGCCGGTGGCGGCGCGCTTGCCGTCGGCGTGCCGGAGGAAGCCATCGACGCGCTCGTGTCGACGAGAAGATAAATGTTCATCTCTTCCTCGGCGGTGAACACCTTGAGCACGAGCCGGTCGAGGCGCCGGTAGATATTCCAATCGACGTAGCGCAGATCATCGCCGCGCTGGTATCGGCGGTAATCGGAGAACTCCAGGCTGTAACCCTTGCGCGAAGCCGCATGCTCGCCCTTGAGCCCCGCCCAATCGAGGCGCTTGGCGATCAAATGCAGCCGTTCCAGTTTTTTCAGAAAGTCGGCATCGAAGAACGTCTCGGGCCTTGAGTTTCGGGTTTCGAGTTTCGGGTTTCGGGTTTCGGGTTGTCCGCTATCGAGCGTAGGGCGGTTTTCGACGCCAGCGGTTTTGCCGCGAAATGTGCTCCGGAGCGAGCGCACACGCTTGAAGCATTTCGCCCGCCGCATGGCGCAAGCTCCTGAGTTTGGATTCGAAACCCGAAACCCTCAATTCGAAACCCATGAGTTATGGCACTTCCGGCACCTGCCGAACGACTTCGGCGAGAATCTTTTCCGGCGCCGATCCCTTCGGCATCCGCCTCGAGGTTGAGGATCAGGCGATGGCGCAGGCCGGGCATGATCATCGACCGGATATCCTCGAAGGAAACATTGGGCCGGCCGGACAAGAGCGCCCGCGCCTTGGCCGCGAGAATCAGGCTTTGCAGCCCCCGGGGGCTCGAGCCGTAGAGCACGAAGCGGCGCGCCAGCTCGATGGCGCCGGCGCCGGTTTCGCGCCCGGGGTGGGTCGCGAGGATGAGGCGCACGGCGTAGTCCTTCACCGTCTCCGCGAGCGGCACTTCGCGCACCCACTGGCGGATCTCCAGGATCGCCGCGCCGTCCAGCACCTTCCTTGACGCGTCGCGGCTGGCGCCGCCGTGGTGAGATCGGCAATCCGGCTGAGCTCTTCGCGGTTGGGATACTCCAGCAGCAGCTTGAAGAAAAACCGGTCCACCTGCGCCTCCGGCAGCGGGTAGGTGCCTTCCATCTCCAGCGGGTTCTGCGTCGCGAGCACCATGAACGGACTTTCCAGGCGGTGCGCCTTGCCGCCGACGGTAACGCTCTGCTCCTGCATCGCTTCGAGCAGCGCCGACTGCGTCTTGGGCGTCGCGCGGTTGATCTCGTCGGCGAGCACGATGTTGGCGAAGATCGGACCGCTCTGGAACGCGAAGATCTTCCGTCCCGACGGGTCGTCGGCGAGCAGATTGGTGCCCGTGATGTCCGCCGGCATCAGGTCCGGCGTGAACTGGACGCGCGAGAAGCTGAGGCCGCAGGATCTCGCCGAGGCTGCGCACCATCAGCGTCTTGCCCAATCCCGGGCACGCCTTCGAGCAGACAGTGGCCGCCGCACACGAGCGCGATGAAAACCTGCTCGATCAACGCTTCATGGCCGACGATCGCCCGCGCCATTTCGGCTTTCAGTTCCGCGAACGTACGGCGCGCGCGCTCGATGCGCTGCTCGATGTCTTCGACCGATTCCATGTTCGGCGATCTGCAGGAGATGTCGTCATTTCGCCTTTTCCAGCGAGAGAAAATAGTTCTTGATCGTGTCTTTGAGCTCCTCGGGAATCTTTTCCGTGTCGAGCTCGGCTTCAGCCTGGCGCCGGTAGCTCGGCGATCACTTCATCCTGGGAAAGCGCGCTCTTGCCGGGAGCGGGTTTGGCCTTGAAGAAGGTACGCGCTGCGCTCGCCTTCGCCGATCGTGCCTTTCACCTGAGCGCGCGCGCCGCCTGGAACTCCGGCAGCGATGGCGGTTTTCCACTTTCTCTCCGGGCGCCTCTCCCGGCGCGCTGCCGGGACTGTTTTCACGCCGGCGCTCACCCGCGCTGTCCTGCTCCTCGTTGCCCCCGGCCTGCGCCTGAGCCGTCGCCCGTCTGGCCCTCGCCGCGCTGCGCGAGCTGCCTTCAGGTACTCCTCCGCTTCCAGCGAGCGCGCGCCGGTCGAGCTCACCGGCAGCGTCCTGCTCCAGCTTGTCGAGGAAAGCTTCTCAGCTCGCCGCGGGTGAGCCCCGTGCGCCGCCCGGTTTTGCCGGTCCAGTTGTTTTTTCAACTGGGTCAAACCGGCGAGACGCTCCTGCCAGCGACTGCGCTTCGCCATCCGCGGACTTGAACGATTCGCGCGCCGCTTCGAGCTCCGCTCTGAGATCGTCGAGCTCGCGCCGGCTTTCGGCCATGCCCAACGGCGGCTTGCCGGCAGCGCATTCCTTTCGCGCCGCCATCTTCTTGGCCATGCCGGCTAGCTCGCTTTTGAACTGTTCGTCGGCGGTCTTGGCGTCGATGCCGCGCTGCGCGATCTTTTCCAGCTCGCGGGCGGCTTTGAGCGTCTTCGGCAGACGTTCGCTCTCTGCGCTTTCTCCTGGAGCTCGCGCGCGAACTCGCGCAGTTCTTGTGCAAGCGAGAGGCGCGCCGGCGCGGCGCGGCGCCGAGACCGAACCGCGCGTCGAAGTAGAGCATCGCCAGCCACAGCGCGAAAAGCGGCGCCAGCAGCCACGCGTGCCAGCCCCACGAGCGCGGAAAGAGCGCCCGCGCGTCGAAGCTTTTCAGCATGTCGCTCGCCTGGCGCAGCACCAGGAGCGCCACGGCTTTCGTTTCATTGCGCCGCAAGAGCTCCCACGCCGTGGTGGCGCGCTCATCCAGACGGAGCGTCCTGTCGAGAGCCGCCAGCGCGCGCGCCGTATCCCGGTCGCGCCAGCGCCGCGTGAGAAACAGACACGGCGTCAGCACGGCGAAAATCGCCGCCGGGCAGGCCCAGGCCCAGCCGGGCGATAGGGAAACGAACAGCGGCACGGCGAGCGCCGCCAGGAAGCGCATAGAACAGCGCCACGGTGAGAGTCGCTTCGCGCCGTTTGCGTTTCTCCCAGCCGAGCAGCAGGGAGAATCGCGCTTCCAGGGTTTCTCGTCGCGGTGTCCATGCTTGCAGAGCCTCGTCGCAGCGCCCAGCGGTGCAGCAATCAGCCCGGCGCCGCCGAGCACGAGGTGAAAAGCGAAATGGACGGTGTCAGCCGACCAGTTCACTCCGGCGATGGTGAACGGCGCCAGCTCCTGCCGTCCAAGAACCGCAAGCAGATAGATCGACCGGGTTGAGCGGCAGGTAAACCAGCCAGTGCAGCCACGACCACGAAAAAAGTGAAACAACGAATCAAGAACTCGCGGGTTTCCGTCTCGCGTTCCCATAAGACCGACGCTACCAGTCCCCAGACGCCGTAGCAAAGGGCATAAAAAGGAATCAACGCCAGCGTCGCAGCGAGGCTGGCGAGCGGCGTGCGCGAGATGGCCGCTGCCCATATCAGCAAAGGCGCGCTCAAGAGCAGAGAACAGACGATGTGCACGACGAGAAACGCCGACCGGCCTCTTGCCACGACGCCGACCGCATGGCTGCCGTCGCGCAGCCAGTGCTCGAGCGGCTTGAAGCGCCCCGGCGCATATTCCTGGTTCGCCACCCGCAGCGCGAAATAAACGATCAGCACCACGGCGGTAGACGCGCAGACTTTGAGAAGATTGCCCGAGCCTCTCCACATCTGCTCGCCCAGTGATTGCGGATAGAGCGCCAGAAACTGCACTGGCGCGAGAACGATCAGCAGGTAGAAATAGACCGTCAGAACGTGTCCCTCGCTGAAAAACACCTCGAGGTTTTCGCGCAGCACGGGATTCATTCTTCCTCCGCTCCTGCCAGGGGAACGATCACGCGGTAGAGCGCGTAGTTGTGCACCCGGATACGCGGATCGCCGAGCTCGAACCGCGGTTCGGGATCTTTCACCCAGCCGAAAAAGAGCGCCGCGCCGCTGCGCCAGGAGCATTCGCGCCAGTCTCGGGGAAAGAACGAAGTCTGAAACAGGACATCGCGGGGCTTGTCGTTGAACTTGATCTCGCGCAGGCTCTCTTCGGTGCCGCGCCCGCGCTTTGCTCCTGGATGACCCGGTGCCGGCGGCGCCCAGTGGAAATGTTTTCGTCCAGCTCTCGCCTCTGGGCAAATCACCCAGCGCGACGCGGCTCCGGGCGCCACCAGCCAGCAGTCGATCAAATCCTTGCCGCTCTGGTTTCGCACCTCGAGCAATACGGTCTTCCTGCCGTTCGATGGCGGCGCTGAGCTGCAACCGTTCCACGTGACGCGCGCGCAAAAGCCTGAAGCCCCAGTCCTCGAGCGGCAGTTGCACGCGCGTCGCGCCGCCGCCATATCGATACACCAAGGACTGCGCGGGCTGCGCGGAAGCCGGCGCGGCGAGCGGCATCGCATCCACCCAGCCGCGCCCGAAAGCCAGACTATACTCGCGGCGTCTGCGTCGAAAATAACGCGAGGTTGCTCTGCGCTTCGACGTAACCGTCGCCGGCGTTTTCCATCACCGTCGCCGCCAGCAGAACGCCGTCCGGCGACTTGCCGCCGCGGCTGAAGAAGAGATAGCCGGCGGCGGCGGCGCACAGAATCCAGCCGCAGCACGCGAGCGCGAGCGTGCGCCGTGTCATGCGCCGGCGCTGCCAGAGCCGCGCCAGCACGACGATACCGGCGAGGTAGCCGGCGATGGCGAAAAGCAGCGAGCGGCTCGGAACGTAGGTGGAAACGAACGACGGACTGAGCAGGACCTGCGAGAAGATCGCCTCGTTCCACTGCGGTCGCAAGGACGGGTTCTCAGCCGCAGCGCCGGCGTCAACAGACTCTGCAGAAACTTCGGCAGGCCGCTCCACGTCGACAACGGCGGCCGTCCCGCGTCGAGCGCGAGGTAGATGATCTTGCCCTTTGCCCCAGTCGTCTTCGACGAGCAGCGGCAGGCCTTCGGACTCGGTCACGACTCTGCCTCTAAGACGCGTCGCGGTCTGAGCCCACACGCCGGCGATGGCGTCTCGCTTTGCGCGCATCCCCGGGCGGGGCGAATGCGGTCCGTTTGACGCCGGTGACGCGCACCGGGAGATAGCGCCCGAGCTGCGGCTCCTGGTACAGCGTGAAATTCAGGCTCCCGATGATCACCATCCTGCCGCCTGCCGCCAGCCAGTCATCGAGTGCGGCCGACCTGCGCGCGGGAAAGATCGCGCAGCGACAGATCGTAAATGACGAGGTGGGAAACGCCGAGCAGGGCCCGCGCTTCCGGCGGCAATTCGGCACAGCGCCAGCGCGACGACCCGGTTGGTCGAGCGATGCGCCGAGCGAGGTCAGGGGAACGGCGCTGCCCTCGCTGACGGACAATACCACCGGCGCGGGCGAAAAGTGGCGACGCAAGTCGAGCTCCCGCGAGGCGCGTCGCCGCCGCAGCTGGTGAACTGGATTTTCAGCGGGCGGCTGAGCAAGTCCGGGTCGATCGTGAACTGCACGGTCCGGCGCGAGCGCGCCGGCAGGAAAACTTCGCGGCGATGAAAGGTCGCGGTACGGCACGCCGCCCTGGGCTGCGCCGCCTTTCCAGACCTCGATTTCCAGGATGCCCTCCGCGGGCGGGCCGATATTCTCGAGATTCACCTCCAGCGGAAAAGGACGGCCCAGCTGAAACACGCCGTGGAAACCGACTCTCGGCTCGATCAGAATTTCCGCTGCTGCCGCGCCGGGCGAAAAACCGGTTAAGCCCAGGAGGAGAGGAAAAAGCGCAAAAATTTTTGTCTGACGCGCCGCCTTTGAACCTGCGCCGGCGCTCGATCGGGCGCCGGCGGCGAAGAGAACTGAAAAGGCGGCCTTGGCGGCTGAAATGGACATGGGGGCGTTTCAGGAAACGGCCCGCCCGCGCCGCGAGAGTTATTCGATATACTCGACGCTCAGGATCTCCAGCGTGCGGACACCCGTCGGGGTGCGGGCCTGAACTTCGTCTCCCTCGTTCTTACCGATCAAAGCGCGCGCGACGGGAGAGCTGATGGAAATCTTTCCGTTCTTTGGCTCGGCTTCGTGGTCGCCGACGATTTGATATACCACTTTGTCGCCGGTATCACTATCCGCCAGCGCCACCGTTGCACCGAAGACAACCTTGTCGCCGGATAATTTCGAGACGTCAATAACTTGTGCGCGCGCCAATTTGTCCTCGATCTCGCGAATCTGGACATCGATTAAAGACTGGCGCTCCTTGGCGGCATGAAATTCGGCGTTTTCAGAGAGATCGCCGTGACCGCGTGCCTCTTCAATCTCGCGCACGTTTTTCGGGCGCTCGACGGTTTTCAGCCGCTTCAAGTCGTCCAGTAAACGTTGATGACCTTTGGTCGTCATCGGTACGCTGGCATCCGCCATATATATTCAACTCCTGGAAACAAAATAAAACCCCTCGGAATCACTCCCGAGAGGCCTTAAAGATTTGCGCGTAGCGCGGGTTGTTATCGCTCGACAAAGAGTAACACCCCGCGGCGATAAATCAACCGGCGCGGCAAGCACTCGCGCTGTTCAAAGTTCAAGGTTCAAGGTTCGGCACTCGCGGCTACCGGCTTTTTAATATCAACAATCTGAAGCTCGCGCGTTTCGAAGAGATCTTTTCAATCTATTTGCAGCTCCGGCAACTTTGAACTTTGAACATTGAACCGCATTCACTACGGCGTGACTGTGATCCTGCGCGCGCGCGTATTGTCGGTTTCATCCGCCTCAGTAACGGCGCCGCCCGCGTCGGCCACAGCGATAAGAAAATACTTTCCTGGCGCGGTGCCAAATGGAATGGTCGCCGTAATTGAGCCTGAATCCTTGCCGTTGGCGGGCACTGCCAGAACCGCCCTGCTGTTGTTCAGCAGCGCCGTGTCGCCGCCATCGAAAACCGCATCTGTGGAGAGAAAGAAATGAGTCGTCGATGCGCCGGCGCCGAGCGCGGACCGGTTAACGATCGTGTCAGCGATGGTAATATCGGCGCCGGCAGCGACTTTGCTGGGCGCGCGCAATTGAACAACTTTCAAATCCGGACGGCTTATCATCAGAACCCTGACCTTCTTATTGTTTTCCCGCGTCTCGCGCGACGCCCGCGGCAGCATCGGCAACGCCGATAATATAGTAGCGCCCCAGGGCGACGTTCGGCAGCGCCACCAAGGTGGCGGCCGAATCACTGGCCCTGGCTGCCAAGACCGGGACGCTCCGACTATAAAGCAAGGTGTCGCCCGGGTCCTGCACGCGCCGATCGCTGGAAAAATAGACATGCGTAACCGACAGCGGCGCCGCCACGGCACTCCGATTGGTGGTGGTCTCGTCGATGGTGATCAGCGCCCCAGGGAGAGCGGCTCGGACGGTTTCCAAGCCGGCCAGAAGCAGATTAGAAAAAGTCGCGAGCGTGTCTGTGGCCGCGTCATCGTTGTTTGGGTCCGGGTCGGTCTGTTCAGCGCTTACGGAGGAGATCACGCGCAAGCTTGCTCTGGCATTGGCGCTGAGTACCAGAGAAACCAGCGAACTTGCGCCATTGTTGATATCGCCTAAATTGCACGCCAATCTGCTCGTAAAGCTACAAGTGGGCGCGCCCGGCGCTGAGGAAACAAAAGCAACCGCGCTCGGCAATGTCACGCTCAACGATACCCCGGTCGCGGTATCCGGGCCGTTATTGGTAATCAGGATCGCGTAGGTGACGTTTTCACCGACACGAACCGGATCCGGCAGATCGGTCACCGCCACCGCCAGGTCGGCACACTCGGTAACGCAGAGCTTTGCGACAAACGCATCGAAGTCGCCGTTCTGCGTCGTATCGGGGCCGATTCTCCTGGGGAAGCTCTCGTGGTCGGAGTTAGTTTCACCCACGATATAGACGTCGCCGTGGCTATCTAGCGCGACCCCCTTGGCACGGTCCGTACCCAACCCGCCGATGTAGCCGGCGTATATCAGGTCATTTCCCGCGGCATTCACCTGCGACGAACGCGTCGATGCCGCCGTTGTGGGTCAAGTCCGGGCCGACGAGATCTGGAAACGTGCTTTGATCAGAGTCGGTCTCGCCGCCGATGTGGGCGTTGCCCGAAGCATCAACCGCGATAGCATTGCTACGATCATCGCCGGCGCCACCGATATAGCCGGCGTAAACGAGCGCCGAACCGTCGGCCGCAAGTTTTGCGACGAAGGCATCGATCGCACCATTATGAAAAAGATCGGGACCGCCGGTGACAGGAAAGGAGCTTTGCGGCGAATCTGTCTCGCCGGTGATATAGGCGGCGCAGTTTGACGCGCAGCCGGGCTCAATCGCGATGGCATTGCCGAGGTCGTCGTTCGCGCCGCCAACATAGGAAGCGTACACGAGGCCGCTCCCGCTGGATTGACCTTTACGATGAATGCATCGACCGCGCCATTCTCTACTTGATCGAACCCCGCCACCGCGCCAAAGCCGTTGCCGTCGGGAAACGAATTAGCCGATGAGTCGGTTTCGCCCGTCACGTAGGCGCTGCCAGCGCCGTCAACCGCGATGCCTTTGCCGCGATCAGTACCGAAGCCGCCAATGTATCCGGCGTAGAGAAGCGCGCTCCCCGTCGGATCAACTTTCGCCACAAAGGCGTCCACGCCAAAATTATGGGTCAGGTCCGGACCTCCGGTATCTGGAAAACTCGCTTCGGAGGAGTTGGTTTCGCCGGTGACGTAAGCGGCGCAATTCGACGCGCAACCCTGCTCCAGAGCGACGGCATTGCCGCGATCGTCATTTACACCGCCGATATAGCCGCCGTAGAGAAGCGCCGTCCCAGCCGCGTTGACCTTCGCAACAAAGGCGTCGTCGCCGCCGTTATGTGAAGAGTCCACGCCGCCGGCAGTCGGAAAATTCACCCCGGAATCCGTCTCGCCGACGACGTAAGCGTTGCCCGCGCCGTCCACGGCGATACCCTTGCCACGGTCCGTCCCTGCGCCGCCGATAAAGCCGGCATAGATGAGAGTTTCGCCGTCGGCGGCCACTTTTGCGACGAATGCGTCGCTGCCACCGTTGTGCGTGCGGTCCGGTCCGATGTTCACCGGAAAACTTGCTATTGAAGATGCCTCGCCCGTGATGTAAGCGCTGCCAGCCGCATCAACGGCGATCGCGTTGCCGCGCTCCGCCGCCGAGCCGCCCATGAAACCGGCGTAAACGAGAATCGCTGGATCTATGATCAATGGCAACGACCGATCGTAATCGCCTAAATAAAACCCGTAAGCAAAAGAATCGGCCTCGGCCGCTGCGCCGCGTTGATAGGCAACGGTGACTTGAAACTCCTGATCGCTTTCGCGCTGGTAAGCCGCCGGTCGATCGTCGTGAAAAGCGCCGAGGGCGGTGCGCACCGCCAGGCGGCCGTCATCATCGATCTGCACCGAATCAGCGCCGCGATAGACTAATTTAATCTGATCGGGATCGGCTCCCGGTTTGACGACAAACAGATACTTGAGCCGCCGCGCCGTGCCGCTGTAGATCAGATCGATACCCGGCCAAAGATCGCGGTAGACCAACTTCTTGTAGGTTTTCAAGCCGATTTGCCATTTCGCTTGCGAGCCGTTGAAGTAGCTGATAAGTGCCGGCGCCGGTTCTTCCGCGAGCAGCTCCGCGGCCGCATTGGCGCCGATAAAATCGAGCTTGAGCGCGACGCGCCGCCGCTCCATCACCGCCCCTTGGGGATCTGCCGCAAGCGAGGCCGACCATGCAAGGTCACTCAAGGCGCCGCGGTCTTCGAGCGCCACAGTGACACCTTGGGCAGTGAAGTAAAAAGTCTTGTCGAACCCTTGAACGTAGTATCGAACTCGCGCATCCAGTTGCGCCGCGTTCTCGATGAAGTGGAGCGGCAGTTGATCGCCGTTAAGCCGGCCCGGCGCCGGCGCAGTGTTGCCACCTGCGGAAACGCCGGTGGCAACACAGGCGATCGCAGCTGCGACCAGAACGATTACTACAAATATATCGGAGAAGCGCTTTGCAGCTTTTTTCATGCGCCGCATTTTAGCACCGCGCGGCGCGGCTGAAAACGAATTTTTCGCGGCGCGCGGCGACTGCCCTTCCGGGCGAAAGAGGTTCAGGCGCTTGTTCGATGCATCACCGGGTAGATATAGCCAATTCTTACGCCCGCTTGATGGGCCCGAAAACGTGGCACGATACCCCATGGCCGTTGGTAAAATCCAGAGGCGGCTCAGTTTGGCTGCACAGCGGTTGTCGATACGAACAGCGCGGATGAAACGTACAACCAGAGGGAGGATTGACCGGACTGGGAACATCGCCTTCCAGTACGACCCGTTCCTTTTTTCGCGCCATGCTCGGCATCGGCACCGCAGAGAGCAGCGCCTTGGTATAGGGATGTTTGGCGTCGCGGTAAATCGCATCGGCTTTGGCGATCTCGACGACCTTGCCGAGATACATAATGGCGACGCGATGGCTGATGTGTTCGACAACCCGCAGGTCGTGGGAGATAAAAAGATAGGTCAGATGCATTTTCTCTTGCAGCTCTTGCAAGAGGTTAATGATCTGCGCCTGAATCGAAACGTCGAGCGACGAAACCGGTTCGTCGCAAACGATAAACTTGGGATTTACCGCCAGGGCGCGAGCGATGCCGATGCGCTGGCGCTGCCCGCCGCTGAACTCATGCGGATAGCGGGGGTAATGTTCCTCGCGCAAACCCACCTGGCGCAGCAACTCCGAGACGCGCTCGCGCTTGGCACTGCCCTTGGCGATCTTGTGGATTTCCAGACCTTCACCGATGATGTCACCGACGCGCATGCGCGGATTCAAAGAGGCGTAGGGATCTTGAAAGATGATCTGCATCTGGCGGCGCATATCGCGAAGCTCGCGCTGCCCCATCGCAAGCAGATTTTTCCCCTGGAAATTAACCTCGCCGCTGGTCGGCTCGATGAGCCGGAGAATGGCCCGGCCCAGGGTGGATTTACCGCAACCCGACTCGCCGACGAGCCCCAATGTCTCGCCTTCATTGACAGTCAGGTCTACCCCATCGACGGCTTTAACCGCGCCTTTGCCACGCGAGAAAAGACCTTCGCCGACGGGAAAATGCTTTTTCAAGTTGCGAATCTCTAGCAGGCTCATTGATAAGGCAACAGGCAATAGGCAATAGGCAATAATAAGAATAGGGCGATCATTGCTCTCGTGCGATTCTTCCCTCGCGCCTAGCACCCGGCAATAGGTAACCCTTATCTCGCATTTTACTGTTGCCTATTGCCTCTTCTAAGCAAAGTGGCATGCGGCGGTGTGCCCCGTTTCTTTTTCTTCCAGCAGCGGTTCGCTCTCGGCACAGATATCCGCGGCCTTGGGGCAACGATCGCGAAAACGGCAGCCGCTCGGCAGGTTGAGCGGGCTCGGCACGACGCCCGGTATGGCATCGAGGCGCATCTTTTTCTCACCGCCGGCGCTCGGCAGTGAGTTAAGCAGTCCCACCGTGTAGGGGTGGAGCGCTCGGGTGAAGATCGCGTGCGCGCTGGCGCGCTCGACGACTTTCCCGGCATACATGATAGCCACATCGTTGGCCTGCTCGGCGACCACGCCGAGATCGTGGGTTATTAAGAGCAGCGCCATGCCGATCTTCTGTTGCAGCTCTTTCATCAACTCGAGGATCTGCGCCTGAATAGTGACGTCCAGGGCGGTAGTCGGCTCATCGGCGATCAGCAAACTAGGATTGCACGACAGTGCCATCGCGATCATGACCCTCTGGCGCATGCCGCCGCTCAACTGATGTGGATAGGCATCCACCCGCGAACCCGGATCCGCGATCTTGACCAGCCGAAGCATTTCGATGGTCTTGGCTCGGGTGTCGCGCTTTCCCAGTCCTTGATGCAACTTGATCGCCTCGCCAATCTGGTTGCCGACCGTAAAAACCGGATTCAACGACGTCATCGGCTCTTGAAAAATCATCGATATCTCATTGCCGCGAATCTTGCGCATCTCCTCGTTGCGCAGTTTCAAAAGATCGCGGTCACGGTAGAAAATCTCGCCGCCGACGATTTTTCCCGGCGGCGATGAGATCAGTCGCATGATCGAAAGCGACGTCACGCTCTTGCCGCACCCCGACTCGCCCACAAGACCAAGAGTCTTGCCTTCGCCGATTTCGAAACTCACGCCGTCAATGGCGCGCACTTCTCCCTCCGGGGTGAAAAAAGAAGTCCGCAAATCTTTGATTCGAAGCAAATCCGCCATTATCGCCGGTTCGTCGCCGTGTCGCAGCTTTCCCCTGTTGTACGGCCTCCGCGCAGCCGATTCAACACGGGGTTGCATAATCTTACGGATGGCATCTCCATAGCACTTTTGCGGCATCGGATGGGATGCTATTCCACAATCCAGCTCAAACCCACTGGCGCGACAACATCCCGTCAGCGGTCGCGGAAAATTGCATCCTGACCCGGCATGAGCAAGCGCTTGACCGATGGCGCTGTCTTGGACTGCTTGACCCTGGCTACTTCCGCAACTGTTCTCTGGGAAAATTCGCGGTCGCCATGACACCGCCGTCTACAACCAAGGAATGGCCGATGATGAATTCAGAATCGTCGCTCACTAAGAAAAGCGCCGCCTTCGCCTGATCATCGGCGGTGCCCAAGCGACCGGCGAGATTTTCAAAAGTCCGGCTGCCGGCGACATCATCATCATAGCCGACCGGTGAACCGGAGCGGTTCGGTACGACGCAGTTGACGCGAATTTTATAAGGCGAGAGTTGTACGGCCATCGCTCGGGTCATGTTGATCACCCCCGCTTTCGCAGCGGCATAAGCGATGCCGTCATGGCGGCCAACCAACCCGGAGGTCGATCCGAAATTAACCACCTTGCCGCCGCGCCCTTGTTTTTTCATCTGCTCGGCGACATATTTCGTGACCAGATAGGGACCTTTCAAGCTGACCGCGATAACCTTGTCGAATTCCTCTTCGGTACTGTCAAACAGGTTCGCATGATCCGTCAACGCCGCGTTGTTCACAACAATATCGATGGCGCCGAACCTGTCGACGACTGTTTTCACCATTTCTTTGACGTCATGCGATTTTGCAACATCGCACAAAACCACCATCGCCTCTCCACCCGCCTTGGTGATCTCATCGACCACCGCTTGTCCCCGGCCCTGATGCATTTCGGCAACGGCAATTTTGGCGCCCTCCGAAGCGAAAAGCTGCGCCATGGCTTTACCGATATTGCGGCCCGCGCCGGTGATAATGGCAACCTGCCCTTTAAGTTTCATGATCATTGTCCTTCCACCGATAGGTCTTGCGTGAGCGGAGCCTAGCAGCCCGTGAAAGTCTGACTGCATTCGACGGGCGATCGATCCCCGTTGGCTGCGTTGCTCCTCCCCTCAAATAATCCCCGATATTTTCGGTCGTCGCGCCTTGCAATCAGGGCGCCTCGCCCGTCTCGATGCGACGCCACACGTTCATAACGGGCTGCTAGTCCCCGCCGCGCCGCCGTGTCAAGCCGCCGCCGCGCGCTAGCGATTATCGGTTTGGCGCGCAGCGGCCGAACAGTATCGCTGCGCCCCGCGGCGGCATAGCCGAAGAACTCCGGCCGCAGCACGACATACTGGGATCATGGCTCGATCTCGAGATCCTTCGGCGCTGTTACGGTATAAACATCGAAAGTATTCAAGCTGCAGGCGAGCATCGCATAGTAACCGACGGTCGCCGCAAGCTCGACGAAGCCTTTCTCGCCGAGCCGCGCGTAAAGCGCTTGAAACGTCGCTTCGCTCACCCGCTGCGAACGCAAAATCTCGCGTACAAAACTGACGACTTGAGCGTCTTCCGCCGAGAAGTGCTCGGCGCCTCTCTTCTCGTATACCGCGCGCACTGTTTCTGCGGGGATGCCCGCCTTCTCGGCATGGCGGATATGCGCCGCCCATTCATGTTTGCACTCGAGCTCGCGCGCCGCGACCAGCGCGGACAACTCAACCAGCCTGTGATCGAGGCTCGATTCGAAGCGCACGTAGCTGCCTAAATGCATTGTCCGTTGCGCCAGCTCCGGGCTGTGGAGCAGCGCCCGCCAGGGGCCGCCCACCGCGCCCCGGCTTTCTGCGATGGCGTCATAGATTTTTTGCTGCTCCGGCGCCAGGTCCGCTTTTTTGTCGATGGTAGCAATACGAGCCATGAAGTCCCCCGTTCTAGAAAAGTTTTTCTTTGAGCCATGCCATAACGATCGTTCACAACCTCGTCACTGGCTTGGTCTTTACCCGAAACAGTGTTTCTAGCGCAAGCCCCGCAGCCGTGGATCGAGCACTTCGCGCAAACCTTCGCCGACCAGGTAGTAGGCAAGGACGGTAATAAAGATGGCCAACCCGGGAAAAACCGCCAACCACCAAGCGAAGGTCGCGCCGCTCGCCTCATTTAAAATCGATCCCCAGGTGACGAGCTCGGCGGGAACGCCGATGCCGAGAAAGCTCAAGCTCGACTCGACCAGAATCGCCCCGGCGATTCCTAGAACTACCGATACGATAACGGGCGCGAGAGCGTTGGGCAGAATATGGCGAAACATCACCGTCCGGTTGGAGACGCCGATGCTGATGGCGGCGGTGACGTAATCCAAATTGCGAATGCGCAAAAACTCGCTGCGCGTAAAACGTGCGATCCCGACCCAACTCGTAAGTCCGATGATCGTCATCGTCAGGAAGATACTCGGCCGAAAGATGGCCGCGACCGTGATCAGCAGGAAGAAGGTCGGAATTGAAATCATCACCTCAAACAACCGCGAGATCGCGATATCGACCCATGAACCGAAATAACCGGCGAACGCGCCCAGTATGATGCCGATCACAACCGCGATGCCGACCGCGACGAAACCGATGGAAAGAGAGATCCGCGAGCCGTGAATCATCCCTGCCAGAACGTCTCGCCCGAGCTTGTCGGTGCCGAACCAATGCTTGTCGGTAGGCGGCTCCAGGGGCGCAAACAGATCGACGCTGGTGGGACGGTACGGCACCGGTGGAAAAATCGCCGTAGCGCCCTCAAGTTTCTTGAAGTCGACGTTGAGCAATTCAGCCTGCCATTGTGCCAGACCGGCGGCGACCAGCAAGCTGCGCGCAACCGGAAAGTAAGTTTTTCCTCGATAGGAAAGAAAGTACGGCTTGTCGTTAGCCAGAAAATCTGCAAACAGGGCGGCGAACACGAGAACTAAAACCACGTAAAAGCCGCCAAGGGCGATGCGATTGCGGCGAAACTGCTGCCAAACGTTGGACCACAGGCCGCCGTGGCCGCCCGGCGCGACTTTTAAGTTCGCCGCGCGCTCAGCGCCATTCACTGTTGCGTCTTCGGTGCTGGTAAGATTCATGATTGTCTACGGCCAAAAGCGATGCGCGGATCGACGACGGCGAGCAGCAGATCCGAAATCAGGATACCGATCAGAGTCAGCACCGCGCTGACGCTATAAAGCGCCATGATGGTGGCATAATCCCGCGCCCGCACCGACTCATAGCCGAGTTGCCCCAATCCCGGAATGGAAAATATCGTTTCAATGATAACGCTGCCGCCGATCAGCGCCGGCAGGAGCGAAGCCAACATCGTCACCAGCGGGATCAAAGAGTTGCGCAGCGCATGCTTGGCGATGACAATGCGCTCAGGAAGCCCCTTCGCTCGAGCCACTTGAACATAGTCTTGCCCCAGCACTTCCAGCATGCTCGCTCTCATGTAGCGGGACAACCCGGCAAAGCCACCGTAGGAGAGCAGCACCACCGGCAGAAAAAGGTGCCACACCTGATCCTTGAGCTTTTTCCAAACCGGCCAGCTCGGGTCGTAAGCGACCGAGAACAAACCGCCGGGCGGGAAGAGATATAAAAAATCGCCGCCGCAGATGAAAACCAACGCCATGGTTGCGGCCCAGACCGTCGGCACGGCAAAAAGGATAAACGCAGTGATGGTCGCAAATTGATCGCCGGCGGTATTGCGATGGGTGGCGGAGTAGATCCCGAACGGTAGCGCCACCAGATAGACGAGCACAATCGAAAAAATATTAAGCTTGATGGTGATCGGCAGCCGTTCGGCGATTTTGTTCCAGACCGGCTGGTTGTCCTTAAAAGATTCGCCGAAATCCAAGGTGAGCAGATTCTTCAGCCAGATGACATATTGCACATGCAACGGCCGATCGAGTCCGTATTGCCTGCGCCATTGCGCCAGCGCTTCGTCGACTGATGCCTGCTTCTCCAATGAGATGCCTGCGCCTGCGGCGCCGCCCAGGCCACCGGCAGCGCGCAGTTCTGCCGGATCGCCGGGAGCCATTCTCATAATAAGAAAGCCGATCAAGGTGATGCCCAGGAACGTCGGGATCATCAACAGCAAGCGGCGCAGAGCGTAAGATGCCATCACTGGAGCTTAGCCGAATTACACGGAGCAAAGCTATTAGCGCTGCAGATAGAGCAGCGAGCCTCGTCAGAATTGGGTTCCAACCGATGGAAGCAGTTCAAGCAGTTCAAAACGTTTTGAGCGATTGGAACTATTTGAACGAATTGAACCGCGCTAAGTTTTCGGCATCTACTCTGATTGAGGAACCCGGGCTAGTTCAAAGTCGGTTCTTGACCGTATCTTTGCGTCGCCGCGGGCACCCACCAGTCGATCGGCCGGATGCCGCCGGGAAATACTTCGACGCCGCGAATGCGCCGCTGGACCGCGGCTACAGATTTGTTCACAAACAAGAATGTGTAGGGTTGTTCGGCGCTCAGGATCTGCTGAAACTCGCGGTAAAGTTCGATGCGTTTTTGCGCGTCAAACTCGCGGCGGTATTGTTCGAGGATTTGATCGACGCGAGGATTTTTGTAGCTGATGTGGTTGGAGCCCTTGTTGGCGGACTGTGAGGAATGCCACACCTGGTAAGCATCGGGCTCGCTCACCGACATGGCCCATCCAAGAATGACCGCGTCGAACTTTCGTGCCTTGACGTCGCCCAGGAAAATAGTCCAGTCGATTTCGCGAACGCTCGCATCGATGCCGTGTTTTTTGAGCTCGTCTTGCAATGTCAGGGCGACGCTCTTGCGGGTGGTGTTGCCGGAGTTGATCTTGAGCTCGAAGCGAAACGGCACCTTGGCGCCGTCGATGATCTTATCCAACAGGCCGTCACCATCGGTATCGCTCCAGCCGGCTGCTTTCAAGAGCTCAAGCCCGCGTTGCGGATCAAATCCATAATTTGGCAGCGTTTTATCATACTCCGGGCGAAAGAAATAAATCGGACCCTCGACCACCTCGCCCAAGCCAAAAAGAATCGAGGTCACCATCTGCCGGCGATTGGTAAAATGGGTCATCGCCTTGCGCACCTGCGGGTCACGGAAAATGAGATTGTTATTGTTCCAGCCGATGTAGCTATAATTGGGCGCGAAATACTCGGCCTTATCAAACTCACGCCTGAATCTGTCGCTGCTCGAGCCGCGCACGTGTTGGATCGGCGTCAGGCCCATTTCATCGAGGCTGCCGCTCTTCAAGGTGACCAGCGCGGCATCCATGTTGTTGATGATCCGGTACTTATGGCGGTCAAGAAAAGGCTGGTCAACGCCGTCTTTGCCGTAGCCCCAGTATTTAGGATCGCGCACCAGCTCGATCTCCCGGCCGGTCTTCCAGCCCGCGAGTTTGTAAGGACCGCTCCCCATAGGATTGCGGCTGTAGTTCTTGTTGAAATCGTCGGCGAATTTTTTCACATTCTCCGGCAACTCATCCAGCGGCCTGGCGAGGTCGGAAACTTTCACATCTTTTAAAAGATTCTGAGGATCATAATAGTGCCGCGGCAAGACATCGATGCCGCCTAAAACACTTTCGTTTAAAAAGTACGGCTCTTTGATCGTGAACTGGACGGTGAAGTCATCGACCAGCCGCGCATCGATGACCGAGTTAAAATAGACGCGCAGAAACGGCGCGTTCACGAGCGCGCACTTGATCGCCTTGATACTGAACAGGACGTCCTCGCCGGTGAGCGGACGGCCGTCTTGGAAATGCGCGTCGCGGCGAATAGCAAACGTGTAGCTGAGCTTGTCTTGGGAAATCGCCGGGCGCGCCGCCGCGATCAGCGGTTTGAGCTCCAGGGTGCGCGGATCGCGATGGAGCAGGCTTTGGGTGATGTATTGCAGGATCGAGCTTGCGGCCGCATCATTGCTGGTCAGCGGATTGAGTTGCTCGGGATCACTCAGGCTGTGCACCAGCAGCCAATCACCGGCCGCCGGTTTGGCGGATGGTTGCTCGCCCGCAGCCGTTCGGCTAGCGTCTGCTCGCAGATCGACCCGCTCAGCGCCGTCACAGCCGAGTAAAAAAAGCAGGGTCAGCAAGCGCGCTGCATTCGCGCCCCATATCACGGTTTATCCGCCCAGCGCTTCAATCGGTAGCTCCTGCACGTGTCCCGGCTTTTGCTGAGTAAAAACATCGGCTGGAAGCGCTACATTGATCTCCGGTTCCTGATAGCGGATCTCAAGTTTGCGTTTTTGTAGCGGCGCTTCCACGGTGAGCCGGGAGGGAAAAAGGCCCGCGGGCAGCGCCGTGTAACCGGCGAAAGAAACTGTTAGCTCGACAATGCCGGCGCTGTTCAAGCGTTGCCACCGTGTCGGCACCGGCTGTTGAGATTCGAAGGCGAGCACGTCGGTCTTCTGCCCTTTTGGCGAAAACACCAGCGCGGTGCCTTCTTGGCGCCAGGGTGCGCTCAAATCCACCGGCGGCAGGCCTAATAGCAAAGCCGTAATTTCATCCGGCTCCAGAGCAATCTGGGTATAGCGCAAAAGGTTTTCCTTTGACGTACGGCCGCGCGCCATGACCCCTTCGCGCACGTGATAGCCGATAATTTCGCTGGCGTTGACGGTGACGATCATGACTGCGCCGAGCAGGGTTAGAGTCTCGAGCCGCAAGCGCTCCGGACGCTCGACGATCACCGCTTCCTGAAAGCCATGTTTGCCGTCGGCGCCGGCGTAGTCGATGCGCGCCAGCGCGCGCAGCGAGCGAAATCCGCTTTGGCGCTGTGCCAGCGACTCGATGAGCTCGCTACCCGGCCACTGTCTCGCCGGGAGTACGGGCGCGCTTGGCGGAGCGACACTAGCACAACCCGCAAATCCAAGGGACAGCGCCGCGAGAATGACGGCGATGAAACGACACCAGCGCGGCGGGCGGCGCTTCAAATCTTTTTCTCCAGACCCTGGATCTTGTCTCTGATGCGCTTGATCTGGTCGTTCTCCTTGGATCTCTTCAGAGCATCGCGGTAGCGCGGCAGCGCGCGGTCCGGCTTGCTGACTTTCAGGTAGGCATCACCCAGGTGTTCGATGATCGTCGGATCGTCCACCGTGATCTCCACCGCGCGCTCCAGTTGTTCCACTGCTTTTGCGTAATCGCCCTTCTGATAGTAGACCCACCCCAAACTATCGATAAAGAAGCCATCATCGGGCGCGATGCTGATCGCCCGCACGATCAGCTCCTCCGCTTCATCCAGGCGCTCGCCCATTTCGGCCCAGGTGTAGCCGAGATAGTTAAGCGCGGCGGCATTCTTGGGGTTGAGCTCGATCGCCTTTTTCATGCTAGCGACGGTCTTTTCTTTATTCTTGTTCTCATCGTGCAGCGCGCCCAATTGAAAATGCGCCTGGTCGCTCTTGGGATCCAGCGCGATCACCCGCTCCATGGCATGGATGGCCTTTGGATATTCTTTCATCTTGCGGTAAAGCGACGACAACAGAGCGTGAAGCTCCTTGCGATCATTCTTTTGCTGCAGCACCGCCAGCAACGCATCCACGGCCTTCTGGTTTTCATCGCGGCGCTCATGGATATGCGCCTTCTGCACCTGGGCATCGGCATACAGATCGTTTTTATCCGAGACCCGGCCGAAATGCTCGAGCGCCTTATCGTCGGACTTCAACTCAACGTAGGTCGCGGCCAGATAATAATGCACCCGATCATTGGTCGGATCGCCGCCCAGAACCAAATTAAACTCAGTCGCCGCCCGTTCAAAGTCGCCTTTCTCGTAGTAAATCAGCCCGATCTTGATCCGGGTCTCGCGCGGCTCCGCCTCGGCGGACTCAAGCTTCTGAAACTGCGCCAGAGCGTCGTCGAGTTTATTCTGACCGACGTAAAGCTCGCCCAGCCGTTTTCTCGCCCAGGTATTTTGCGCGTTGACCTGCAGCAGCCGTTGATAGGTTTGTATCGCTTCCTCGGTTTTGGTTTGTAGCTCGTAGATCAAAGCCAGATCAAGGAGCACGGCTTCGGATTTCGAATTAAGCTCCAGCGCTTTGCGGTAGCTCTGCTCGGCGGCAAGATAGAGATTGGTCTTGGCGCGCACGCGCCCGAGATAGTAATGAGCCAGCATTGAGGTTTCATCGAGCTTGATTAGCTCATCGAGATGCTGCGCCGCCCTGGGATAATCTTCGGTCTGGAGATACAAGGCACCGAGATAAAGCAAGGCTTCGTGATTCTTGGAATCAATCCTCAGCACCTCGTTATATTGCCCAATGGCCTTCTGCGGATCACCGCGGGAGGCATAAAGCCCGGCGAGCAGAAGCCTGTTCTCGGCGTTCTCGGGTTCGACCGCGGCAGCGGCTTCGGCTTCGGTTAGCGCCTTTTGCAGATCACCCCGGCGTACGTAAAGAGTTGCCAAGCGGAAGTGTAGAAACGCATCGTTGGGGCTGGCTTCAGCGGCGGCTTCAAATTCCTTGATGGCGTCCTCAAACGCGCCATCCTGCAACATCAATTGTCCCTTTAGGAAGTGCGATAGCGCTTTGGCTTCACTAGGAATCTGAGCTTTGAGTCGGCGCGGAAGCGGGTCTTCGGCTAGCGCCGAATTGATCACGGCCGCCGGGACCGGCTTGGCTTGGGGCTTAAAAGCGGAGCAGCCGGGTAAAACGACTAACAACAGAGCTGCTTGCAATAAACGACGGTGCATCGAAAAAACGGTTAACATACCCATTGTAGGCGGTCAATGTAACGCAGCAGAGTTTCATTCAGGGATAGGTTTATGTTACTTCTCTTCGCATAAACGCACAACTGCAATAGAGTTCTTTCGACTCACCTAGACCATGACCCAGGCGCAAGTTGATGTAGAAAAAGAGTTATCCGGATTACGCCGGGAAATCGCGCGCCATAACTATCAATACCACGTGCTCGATGAGCCGCTGATCAGCGACGCGGAGTACGATCAACTTTTTCGTCGCCTGGTGCAAATCGAGAAGGATCATCCCGAGTTGGTGTCAGCCGATTCGCCGACGCAAAAAGTCGGCGCCCCGCCTTTGGATAAATTCCGCACCGTGCAGCATACCTTGCCGATGCTGTCGTTGAACAACGCCAACGATGAAGCGGAACTGCGGGAGTTTGAAGAACGCATCCAGCGCTTTCTGAAGTATAACGATGCCATCGAATACGCCGTCGAGGCCAAGATCGACGGCGTCGCCGTGGAGCTTGTTTACCTGCATGGTAAACTGGCCGTGGGCTCGACCCGCGGCGACGGCGTCAACGGCGAAGACATCACGGTCAATTTAAAGACCATCCGTTCCGTGCCGCTTGTCCTGCGCGGCGGCGAAGGAAACTGGCCGGAGCGGGTCGAGGTCCGCGGCGAAGTATTTCTGCCGCGCGCGGCTTTTCAGAAAATCAATCGCCAGCGCGAAGAGGAAGGCCAAGCGGTTTTCGCAAACCCGCGCAACGCCGCCGCCGGTTCTTTGAAGCAGCTCGACTCGGCGATTACTGCGAAGCGCCCGCTGGATCTGTTTTGCTACGGCGCCGGCGCCGTTTCCGGTGTCGAGTTCCGAACCCACGGCGAATTTCGCGATGCGCTCAGAGAGTGGGGCCTGAAACCGATTCCGGCAGCGCGCATCTGCCGCGGCGTTAATGAAATACTCAGCTACCGCGATGAGATGGAAGGCCGGCGCGATGACATGCCGTACGAAATCGATGGCCTGGTGGTCAAGACAAACAGCACCGAGCTACAACGCCGCCTGGGCGTGATCGCGCGCTCGCCG
Source organism: uncultured delta proteobacterium (assembly GCA_963801935.1). Classification (GTDB taxonomy): domain Bacteria; phylum Desulfobacterota; class Binatia; order UBA9968; family UBA9968; genus DATACQ01. Next base: position 29,525 of record CAWDHA010000007.1, on the reverse strand, counting down.
CGCTGGGCCATCGCCTACAAGTTTCAGCCACGCCAGGCGACTACCCGAATCCTCGATATCCAGCCGCAAGTCGGTCGAACCGGCACATTGACTCCGGTGGCAAGTCTTGACGCCGTGCCCATTGGCGGCGTCAAAGTCAAAAGCGCGTCGCTCCATAATATGGATGAGATCGAACGCAAAGACATTCGTATCGGCGACACGGTAGTGGTCGAGCGCGCCGGCGACGTAATTCCCTACGTCGTTCAGGTCGTTGAGCGGCAGCGCACGGGTAACGAGCGCAAGTTTGTCATGCCGGAGCAGTGCCCGGTTTGCCGCGCCGCCGTGGTGCGCGAAGCAGGCGAGGCTGCTTATCGATGCATTGGCATTGCTTGTCCAGCGAAGCTCAAAGAGAGCCTCAAATTTTTCGCCTCACGCGGCGCACTGGATATCGAAGGGCTGGGAGAAAAGCTCATCGACCAGCTGGTCGAGCGCGGCCTGGTGATGGACATCGCCGATCTCTATCATTTAACCAAGCCGGATCTCGTCGCTTTGGCGCGCATGGGTGCGAAGTCGGCTGCAGAATTTACTCGACGCTTTGGAACGGAGCAAAACGGCGACTTTGCCGCGCTGCTTGACCGCGCTCGGAATTCGCCATGTGGGCGAAGCCACCGCCAAGCTCCTCGCCGATCACTTTGGCAACCTCGATGCGATCATGGCGGCGTCAGAAGCAGAGCTGACCGAGGTCAGGGAGATCGGTCCTCAGGTGGCGCAAGCGATCGCGCAGTTTTTCGCCCAGGATGCGACCATCAAAGTGATCGGCAAACTGCGCGCTGCAGGAGTGAGCTTTAAAAGCCATCCCAAAAAAGACGGCAGGCTCACGGGCAGCGTTTTTGTTCTCACCGGCGGTTTGGAGAGTATGTCGCGGGTGGAGGCGCAAAAACGCATCGAGGCGCTGGGCGGCAAGGTTTCCTCGAGTGTGAGCCGCAATACCACTTATGTCATCGCCGGCGCTGCGGCGGGGTCCAAGTTAAAGAAAGCCCAGGAATTGGGCGCGCGCATTCTCGACGAGGCCGAACTGTTAAACCTGCTCGGGTCGGGTTCGGGATTGGGGAGAGAGGGAGACAAGGAGACCGGGAGACAAGGAGAATAGGAAACGGGAAACTTATCTCCGTGTCTCCCGTACTCCTTGTCTCATTGTCTTGGGTTAGAAACGGCGCGGCGCTCTAGCGCCTTCATCACCGGCGCCCAAAGCCTTTCGAGCGGCCGCTGATGCGCGCGCTCAGCACCGCACCATGCTGCGCGAAATGTTGGTTGAGTCTCTCTTCAGTCGCGGCATAGGGAAGGTTGCCGACGTATAACTTCGCTGCGATTTTGCCCTCCTCGCTCTATCGATTCAAAAAATACTTAAATGGCGCCCGACTTATGCAAAGGCCAAAGCCTCAAACGGTCGCCAAATTGACGGGTCTTTCGGCACGCTCTTCGGTACCGGAGGCTGCCAAAACGGCGACAGCCTACAAAAATCGCTGGGCGCTTGTCATATAACGGTCAGGAGCGACGATTTAGCGAAGACCGGCGTGTTGCAGGACTGGAGCGGGCGCGCTAAAAAAATGGCGCGATGGCAAAGGATCAAAACCATGTGCGCGCGCATGTGATGATTCAGGGTCGGGTTCAAGGCGTCTACTTCCGCGCTTCGACCGTTTACCAAGCGCAAAATCTCGGCCTCACCGGTTGGGTAAGAAATCGTCCGGACGGCTCGGTCGAAGCCGTAGCCGAAGGCACGCGTGAAAAACTCGAGAAACTCATCGCCTGGTGTGAGCAGGGGCCGAACGGCGCCCGTGTGACCAATGTAGAGGTTGACTGGGGCCCGGCACAAAATAATTTTCAGGTTTTCGGCATTGTGCGCTAGAGATGACGACAGTAGACCGACGACCGGCCGGTCTCCTGTCATCGGTCGTATTGTTGCCCTGCAATGCCCCTCAGACGACACTCGGTCAGAGCTTCTCCTCGGCGCCCTGAATGATCCGCGGCCGCGACCAGCGAGAACCCCTTCAGATATCTTGCGCGCTGTTCTTAGCAGCGGCCGCCAACCGATACACCTCGCGTTTGGGCAGCGAGTGCAGTTCGCCCAGCAACTCGGCGATTTGTTTCACTCCCATACCCTCGCGCTGCAATCGCTGAATCTCCGCTTGTAAATCGTTCCTTTGATAAAGCTGCCCTGACCCGGCGCGCTGCGCACCAGGATCGTGATCTCGCCTTTGATCATCGCGCGCGCCGACTTGAAGGATCAGCTCGCTGACTTTGCCGCGGAGAAATTCTTCATGAAGCTTTGTGAGTTCGCGAGCGATGACTATTTCCCGCTCGCCCAGAATTCGCTGTAGGTCTTCGAGGCAGGCTGTCAATCGATGCGGCGCTTCGTAAAAAATCAACGTGCGCTTTTCTTCGCGCAGCGCTTTTAGCCTTTCCCGTCGCTGGGTTCTTTTCTCGGGCAAGAATCCTTCGAAGGCGAAGTGATCGGCGGGGAGGGCGGCGGCGCTGAGCGCGGCTATGAGCGCCGAGGGTCCGGGGATAGGAGTAACGGTGATACCTGCAGCGACGGCGGCGACGGTCAAGCGATACCCGGGATCCGATACGCCCGGCGTGCCCGCGTCCGAAACCAGCGCGATACTCGCGCCGCCAAGCATGCGCTCGATCAGCGCCGGCGTTGCCATTCTCTCGTTGTGCTCGTGGTAGCTCACAAGCGGCGTACGAATGTCAAAGTGGTTTAACAGCTTTTTCGTGTGGCGCGTGTCCTCGGCGGCGATGCAGTCAGCTTCCTTGAGGAGACGTAGAGCTCTTAGAGTGATGTCTTCGAGGTTGCCGATCGGCGTGGCAACGATATAAAGCGTTCCCGGCATAGCCATTAGTTAACTCTCGGTGTTGAGTTTTTCCGTTACAGACGGCTGAACCTTGGCGCCTTTTTATGGCCTGCGGATTGGAGAGATTTTGGCGAACCTAACACGCGCCCAGGATCAGTTGCAATTTAGCCGGCCAGCGCCATATCATAAACTTTCGCTCGCACCTGGACGGCAATCAAAGATCAAAAGGCGCCACCCTATGACTGATAAAATGGTAGAAATTTTTGGCCAGGACCTTTGCCCGTATACCGCCAAAGCCCGTGAAGATTTTCGCCGTCGAAAGGTTAACTTCGACTACATCAACGTTCTTGAAGACCGCGCCGGTCTCGAGCGCATGCTCAAAATTACCAACGGGCGTCGCGACATTCCCGTTATCGTCGAAGCCGGCAAAGTGACTATCGGCTTTGGCGGCAGCTGAGCAGTCTAGCACGCCGGCGGCGCCGGTGATTGGTCGCAGGTCCCTGGGAGTTTTCACACAGTCTTTTGCTCGGAATAATGACCATCGGCGCGTCACTCGCCGTTCTTGGCGCCCCTTTGACTTCGCTCTGGACATGCCTTGGCCGGAGCAAGTCTCCGGCTCTGGGCGCTGCTTGAGGATAACGCAAAATGACGGCGGCCCTAAAACACCATTATCGAAGATAAGATTCACGCTGCCTTTGGCTCGGAGACCAAGATCTCCTCTTTGGCCGCGCTCGCCGGAGACGCGTCCAGCCGGCGCTATTTCCGCGCTGCGCTGAGCGGAACTCGAGCGCCGTCCTCGGTCGTCATCATGGCGTTACCCGCCGAAAGCTCATTACCGCTCTCCTCCGAGGAATTGGCCATTTTCAAGGAGCCTTTGAATGAACTGCCGTTTCTTAACCTGCACCGCTTTCTGACGGGCATCGGCGCGCGCGTACCAAAACTCTTTGGCCATTGGGAAAATCAAGGCATTCTAATTCTCGAGGACCTCGGCGATACCGCCCTCTGGAATCAGGTCCAGGGCCTGCCTGAAGAGGAGGTACTCGCGTGGTACCGACGCGCCATCGATGAGCTGCTCCTGCTGCAAATCGCTGGCACCCATGCGCGCGACGAAAACTGCATTGCGTTCCAGCAGCGCTTTGATTACCGGCTTTATATGTGGGAGTTCGAGCATTTTTTAGAGTACGGCCTCGAGAAACGGCCCGGCGCGGCCGTCAGCAGCCATGCGCTCGCGCTGCTGCGCGAGGTCTTCGCCGGCCTAGCGCGGCGTTTGGACAGCGAGACTCCTTGGTTCAATCACCGCGATTATCATAGCTGGAACCTGATGGTCCATGATGACGCGGTCGCCGTCATCGACTTTCAAGACGCCCTGCTGGCGCCCGCGCAGTACGATTTGGCGTCGCTGCTGAACGACCGCATTACCGACACGGTGATCACGGCGCGCCTCGAAGAGTGCTTGCTGCAGTACTACATGGAGCAACGAGCCGCGCGCACGGGAACAGCGCTGAGCGCCGATGCATTTCGCGAAATTTATCTGCTCTCGGCGATTCAAAGAGACCTGAAAGTGGTCGGACGCTTCTGCTACCTGGACGTTGCCAAAGGCAAACCGGGTTACAAAAAATTCATTCCAGGGACGTTGCGCCGCCTGAAGCGCAATCTCGCGCGCGTGGCGGAAACCGAAAAAATTATTCCCATCCTCGCGGCAGCATTACCAGGAGATGCAATGAAGGCGATGGTTTTCGCCGCCGGCGAGGGCCGGAGATTACGTCCGATCACGGAAAAAACCCCCAAGCCTCTCGTGCCGGTCGCCGGACGACCGATGATCGATTATCCGCTGCTGTTGCTGCGCCATTATGCGATCAACGAAATAATCATCAATTTGCATCATCTCGGAGATCAGGTGGAAGACTATCTCGGCGACGGCGCCAAATTCGGACTGAGAATCTGTTACTCCAAAGAGTCGGAACTCCTCGATACCGGCGGCGGTCTCTTGAAAGCCAAGGCATTTTTGCAGGACGCGACTTTCATCGTCATCAACACCGATGTATTGATCGACCTTCCTTTGGCCGAGGTGCTCGGCGTTTCACCGCCGCAACCGAAGCGGCTGCAACCCTGGTGCTCCGTCCCGACGCGCACGCCGATCGTTACGGCTCGATAGACATCGCCGCTGACGGACGCATCTGCCGGTTTCTCAACACCCGGTTGCCGGCTGGCCCAAACTCAGCCCGGCGCAAATTGATGTTCACCGGAGTACAGATCCTGGAAGCGAGCATCTTCGACTACATGCCCGCCGCAGCCGGCGCGGAGAAATTCAGCACCACCAGGGACGTCTATCCAAAGATGCTTTCAGCGAGCGAGCAGCTATACGGCTTTCAGTTCGACGGTTTCTGGCAAGATCTTGGCACCGCCGAGCGCATTAAAGAAGCCGAGCGTAGCTTGACCGTCGGGCAAGCGCAGCTTCATTATATTTGATGTCTCCTTGCTTGCCGATCTGGCTTATCGAAGCCAGCAAAAGTAATTCCTGATGCATCGTGGCGTGAGTTTCTGTCATCGCGGTCCTTCGGCTGGGCTCAGGACAAAGTCCGGAGCTCGGCCGAGATTGCTCAAAAGCTGGGCTCCGCTCAGAATGACAGCAGGGAAAAGTGCAATCTAACGAGCCGTTTTCACGCGTGATTTGCCAGCCCTTTGCCTCTGTGTTAGCGTCAATGCTTCGCGACGTTTTCCATGGCTGCTCTTGCGCTCTACCTTCCGGCCTTGATTTTTATCTCGCTGGTAGGCGGTTTTTTGCCGCTCCTGAAAGAGCTATCCCAGAGAACCCTTGCGCTTTTTTTGAGTTTTAGCGCGGGAGTTTTGCTCGGCACGGTTTTCTTGCACATGATCCCCGAAGCCGGGAAGCTGCTCGGGGACGGACTGGGCGTGGCTATACTGGGCGGTTTCTTGCTGATCTTTGCCTTGGAACGCTTGGTCTTCGTGCACGCCTGCGAAGAGCGGGATTGCGACATTCACCAGATGGGCATACCGGCTTTTCTGGGCATTTCCCTGCACAGCCTGCTGGATGGAGTCGCGCTCGGCGCCGGGCTAATAATTCCGCAACTGGGTCCGGTCGTGCTCCTGGCCGTCATCATTCACAAGATGCCGGACGGCATTGCTATCTCGTCGATTCTGTTATCGGCCGGGTGGCGGCGGCGCACGGTTGTGACTTTGAGCCTGCTCTTCTCGCTGACGACTCCGCTGGGAGCGCTGATCGCGTATTTCTTTCTGAGCACGCTTCACTCCTGAGGCGATAGCGGTCGCCATCGGTATTTCGGCCGGGACTTTTCTCGCCATCGCCACCGCGGATATTCTGCCCCAGGTGCATCGGATCGAGGAACGCAACCCCATGACCTTGCTCTTCCTGGTCGGCGGATTGGCCGTCAGTTGGGCCGGCAAGTTAATCGAGCACTGAAGGTCGCCGCGATTGAACCAGAAAGTCCCGCGCTACCAGCAAAAGACATGAGCACTTTTCTTGCCGCCTGCCGGCGCGAAACAACCAGCTATACGCCCGTATGGCTCATGCGCCAGGCCGGCCGGTACATGGAGGATTATCGCAAATTGCGTGTGCAATATGGCTTCCTCGAACTCTGCAAAAAACCAGAGTTAGCGGCGGAGATCACGTTAGCCCCGGTCGCAGAAGTTAGGCGTCGACGCCGCCATCTTGTTCGCCGACATCCTGCTGATTCTCGAACCCATGGGAGTCGGCCTGGAATATACGAAAGGCGACGGCCCGGTGATTCATCGCCCGGTGCGCAGCGCCAAAGATGTGGACGGTTTGAAGGACTTCGATCCGGCATCCGAGCTATCGTTTGTCTACGACGCGGTAGGAAAGATCCGCAAAGCAACTTAACGACAAAGTTCCGCTGATCGGTTTCGCCGGCGCGCCGTTCACTCTGGCTTCGTATCTGATCGAGGGGAGCGGCTCGCGCAACTACGTCCACACCAAAAAACTTTTTTACTCCGCGCCGGAAGCATGGCAGCGCCTGATGGAGAGGCTCGCCGCCGTGATCGCCGACTATTTGAATTGCCAGATCGCGGCCGGCGCTCAGGCGGTGCAGATTTTCGATAGCTGGGCGGGCTGTCTGTCGCCGGACGATTACCGGCGAGTTTGTTCTTCCCTATACCCGAAGCGCATCATCGAGCGGGTCACCACCGGGTGTGCCGGTGATCAACTTCAGCACCGGCACGGCAGGACTTGCTGAAACATGTGCGCGCTGCGGGCGGTGCACGTGATCGGCCTCGATTGGCGGGTGAATCTCGACGCAAGCGTGGGCAACGGTCGGCCACGACGTGGCGGTTCAGGGCAACCTCGATCCGGTGGCGCTCTTCGCATCGCCGAGAGAAATCAGAAGGCGGGTGGCGGAGATCCTAAAGCAGGCTGGCGGCCGCCCCGGGCATATCTTCAATCTCGGCCATGGCGTATTGCCGGAAACTCCGGTGGAAAATGTGATCGCCATGGTCGATGCCGTCCATGAGCTGAGCGCGCGTTAGAAGAATTGGAGTATGGAATGGAGTTATGGAGTGTTGACTAATTCAAGTTCGAGAGCTCAACTGAAAACAATCCGAACGAATTCCAGTACTCCACCACTCCATTACTCCATCACTCCCTTTATGCCTTTTTTACCCGCCCCGCTTGGGCAGAGAGGGTCATGGCCGAACTGCTGGCTATGACTCTATCCTATGACGCGATTCTTCTGATCGCTTTCGGCGGTCCCGCTTGCCCGGAAGAAATCCGCCCATTCCTTGCCCGCGTGACCGAGGGGATTCCGATCCCACCGGCTCGCCTGGAAGAAGTCGCCCATCACTATGAGGCGGTCGGCGGTAAGTCGCCGCTCAACGAGATCACCTTTCGTCAAGCCGCCGCGTTGAGAAAGCTGCTGGCCGAGCGCGGCGTCAGCCGGCCGGTTTACGTCGGTATGCGCAACAGCCGCCCTTTCTTCGCCGACACGTTAAAGCAAATGCACGAAGACGGCGTTCAACGAGCCGCTGGGCTTCATTCTTTCGTCGCATCGAACCGAGGCGAGTTGGGAACGCTATCAAAAGAACATCTTCGACGCGCGCGCTCAGATGGGAAACCTTGCTCCCGAAATCGACTACGGCGATGGCTGGCACGATCATCCGCTGTTCATTCAGACCTGGGCGGAGTTAATTGGTAAACAACTCGCAGACATCGACGCCGACGATCGGCAGCGGATACCCATCGTCTTTAGCGCGCACAGTTTACCCACAGCGATGGCGGCGCGCTCTCCCTACGTCGAGCAGCTCCAAACGAGCGCGCGCTTGATCGCAGCAAAACTCATTCACAGTAACTGGTCCGTCGCCTATCAGAGCCGCAGCGGCAAACCGACCGATCCCTGGTTGGAACCCGACATCGGCGACGTAATCCGCGCGCAAGCCGCTCGAGGAATCAAACAACTGATCGTCGCGCCGATCGGATTTGTCTGCGATCATGTCGAAGTGCTTTACGATCTCGATATCGAAGCGACACAAGATCGCCGAAGCACAAGGCGTGCGTCTGCTGCGCGCGAGCTGCCCCAATGATCATCCGACGTTCATCCAGATGATGGCAGACGTTGTTGAGCGAGCGAGTAGACGGCTCGAGGATAGAGGATAGAAGATGGAGAATAGCGATCCGCGATTGTCGATTATCCATGCTCGACTCACAGAAGTCATGATGCGCCGCATCGTTGTCGTCGGCGCCGGCATCGCCGGCCTCGCGGCGGCGCACCGGCTTATAGAGCTTAAGCAAGCCCAATCTCTCGACCTGGAAATTCTTTTGCTCGAAGCATCTGCGCGCCTCGGCGGCGCCATCGCCACCGAACGCGTCGGCGACTTTCTGATCGAAGGCGGACCCGATTCTTTTATCAGCGAGAAACCCTGGGCGCTGAAGCTCTGCGAGCGCCTCGGGCTTTCTTCCCGCTTGCTCTCAACCCAGCCTGCTTACCAAAAGATCTACGTCGTCCACAAAGGCGTTCTTGAAGCGTTGCCGGAGGGATTTTTCTTGCTTGCGCCGACGCGCTTCTGGCCGTTCATTCAAACCCCGCTCTTTTCATGGCCCGGCAAGCTCCGCATGGCAAGCGAATTATTGCTGCCGCGCCGAGATTCCGGCGCAGATGAAAGTCTCGGTTCATTTGTTCGCCGGCGATTTGGCGTCGAGGCGCTGGAGCGGGTCGCCCAGCCGCTCGTGGGCGGCATCTATGCCTCGGATCCGGATAGGCTCAGCCTGAGAGCTACCATGCCGCGCTTTTTGGAAATGGAGCGTAAGCAGCGCAGCATCATCTATGCCATGTGGTCGGCAGCGCGCCGTCGCCGGCGTGAAGCTGGCAGCGGCGCGCGTTGGAGTTTGTTCGTAACGATGGCGGGCGGCATGGGCGAGCTCGTCGATGCCATAGCCGAGCGCTTGCCGCAGGATTGTATCCGCCTTGAGAGCACGGTCGAAGCTTTGGATTTCGAGGACCAGAAACAAAATTGGCGCATCAAGTTTGACCGAAGCGAAACCATCGAAGCGGGTGCGGTAATCATCGCAACCCCGGCGTACGGCACAGCGGCGATGTTGAGGTCTGTGGCGCCGGCCGCGGCAGCGCATTTGCAGAAAATAACCTACTCATCCACGGCGACGGTGAGTCTTGCCTATAAGCGCGCGGACTTCCCGCAACCTCCGGACAGCTTCGGTTTCGTCGTGCCGGAAATCGAAAAAAGAAAAATCATGGCGTGCACTTTCAGCAGTTTGAAGTATCCCGGTCGCGCGCCCACTGACGCCATCTTGCTGCGCGCATTCGTCGGCGGCAGTCTCAAGCCGGAGCTTGTGAACGACGACGATCGGACCCTGGAGCAAAACGTCCGTGGTGAAATCGCCAACCTGCTTGGTGTAAGAGCCGAGCCTATTCTAAGCCGCGTCTGGCGCCACCCTAATTCCATGCCGCAGTATCACGTCGGCCATGAAGACAAAGTCGCGAGCATCAAAGCCGCGCTCTGCGATTTCCCTACCCTCGCCCTCGCCGGCAGCGCTTACTCCGGCGTCGGCATCTCGGACTGCATCCGCAGCGGCGAAGAAGCCGCCGAAGCTGTTACGAATCAAATCGCGATTGAAATCCCGTAGGCGCGGCATTCTTCTCCGGTCCGAGATCGTTCGGAAAACTGGTGCGCAAGGCTACCCACTTCTCGGAACAACACCAGAAGTACAACTGGTATCATTTCGATCTCTTCGACCGAGCCAGAGGTAACTCGGGAGAAATCTTTCTCCTTGATCTGTCTGGCGTAACACCGGACTATGAATCCTACTCAGGAACTGTTGCCTATTGCCTGATGCCTAACGCCTATTCTAGGGAGCGTTTATGTCATCATCGACTCGCAAGTTCACATCTGGGCGCCGGAGACACTAGAGAAGCCCTACGCCAGAGAAGATGCCTCGCCGCCGCATCGGCCTGTGCCGTTGAGTCACGAGGAATTGTTGCGCGAAATGGACGGCGCGGGCGTTGCGCGCTGCGTGCTCGTGCCGCCCACCTGGGAAGACGATCGCAACGACACTTCCATCGAAGCAGCGAGTTTACATCCTGATCGTTTTGCGGTGATGGGCAAAGTGAAACTCCTCCGGCCCGAAAGCCGCGAGCTATCTCGCCGGTTGGAAAAATCCAACCGCACATGCTCGGCATCCGCATGACCTTCAACGCCGGCCGGGCGCGGCAGTGGCTGGTGGACGGAACCGCGGACTGGTTTTGGGACGCCGCCGAGCGTTACGACATTCCGGTGATGACGTTTGCGCCCAACAATGTTCCCAAGCTTCTCGAAGTCGCCGAGCAGCATCCGGGCCTGCGCATGATTATCGACCACATGGGGCTCAGTTCGGCGCTTACGCGGTAAATCGCTCGGGCCGGCGGTTACCGACACACTTAAATTTGCCCGGCTAAAAAACGTCGCAGTCAAAGTTTCCGCTCTGCCGTGCTATGTGGACGAGCCCTATCCATTTCCAAGCTTGCATCCGCTCGTGCGCCGCGTCGTCGACGCCTTCGGACCCGAGCGCTGTTTCTGGGGCACCGATCTGTCGCATCTACCCGTGTCCTTATAAACGAGTCGTGACGCTCTTCACCGAGGAGATGAAATCGCTCTCCGCTTCCGAGTTAGAATGGATCATGGGCCGCGGCCTTGCCGATTGGCTCAATTGGCCGCTGCCCGCAAGCAGGCGTGAGCATGAGACATGAGGCCTCTCAGCTCTCTTACGATTCTCAACGTGTCACACTGAGCGCCAGCTCTCTTGTAGGGGGCCGGTCGCGACCGGCCCTCACAGCGAAGACGAGATTCTTCGGCGGAGCTATCCGAGTCCGTCGAAGCCGCAGAGTGACAGCGCGATAGTCCTCTCGTCTTGCTACTGCCTTCACTTCACTCCTGACGCCTTGCGCGTATTACGCCGCCGATTTCGATCGCGCCTGAGTTCGTTTGCGCAATTTCGGGAGAACGTCTCGCCCGTAGCCTTCGATGAACGCGCGCTGGTCAGGGCCCGCCGCATGAAAGATGAGGTGGTCAAAACCCATATCGATATATTTTTGCGCGAGCTTAATATGATCGTTCGGATCGGCCGAAATGCAGACCGCCTCCTTGACTGTATCCGACCCGACGACCTTGCCGTTTTGCTCCGACATCTCCGGAGTATAGATTCGCTGCGTAAACAGCGCGGGCACAAAGGTTCCCGCCCAGTAGGCCTTTCGGCATTCGATCGCCTTCTTTTCATTATCCGTATAATCGACTGCAAGCTCCACCCATGCGCGGCATCTGCGCCGGCTTCTTACCCGCTTCTTTCGCTCCCGCCTTAAAATTCGCGAAGATTTTCTCGTAAATCTCCGGCTCCTCTCCTCCCGTGGTAATCAAACCATCGCCATACTTGCCGGCAAATTGGGCGCTGTTCGGCACCATTGATGAAATGTAAATCGGGATAGACTCCTTGGGACCGGGTATAGAGCTTTGCCTGACGGGTTTGATAATAAGTTCCCCTGTGGGTGATTTTCTCGCCGCTCCACAGCGCGCGCATGAGCTCGATCGCCTCGGCCATCTGCTCTTGGCGGGTCTGATACTCCGGCCACTGGCCCGTGGCCGAGTACTCGTTTAGCGCCTCGCCGGTGCCGACGCCGAGAAAGAACCGCTTGGGTGCAAGGCAGGCCACCGTCGCCGCCGCCTGGGCGATTACGGCGGGATGGTACCTGATGATTGGACAAGTCACGCCGGTGCCGAAGCTGATTCTGCCTGTTTTGGCGGCCAACGCTCCAAGCCAGGTCCATACAAAACAAGCCTGGCCTTGTTCAGCCCACGGATGAAAATGGTCGCTGGCATCAATTAATGGAATCGAAGCCCGCCTCTTCGGCCCGGCGATTGCATACTCGAGTAGTTCCTCCGGGAGTATTGCTCGGCTCCCGCCTTCCAACCTATTGCAACATTTTTGATCTCCTTGATCGCCCCGCAGCGCGAATGCTTTGTGCCAGATTTGCGATCCCTTGGCGGCCTATATTTCCGTTTCGGAGACAGCATCGGCCAACAGCTCATCGAGGCCGCATGATGGCGCTTACTTTTTGTTTTCGCTTCCGTCGATTAATTCGCTGCTGCAAGGCCTGCGCCAGAGCGGCGGTCGGAGCAGTGTGGCGTTGAGATTGGTAAGATACGCTGTGCACAGCATTGGGCGAAACGGTGCGCGGAGCGCACCCTACGAAATCCGGGCTTGGACTCTTCTAAATTTCGGCCGGAGAAGACGGCGAATATTGGTAGAGCAGAATCCCTCGATTGCGTCATTCCAGCATGGAGTGCTGGAATCCAAGTTGATACGGATGTCTCCGCACGCATCCTGCGAACCTGGATGCCAGGAACAGGACGCTTCTGGTTTCAGGATTTCTGGTTTCTAGCTATTGATAGCTGGTTCGAGAGTTCCTTCATGTTAACTAGAGACCAGAAACTAGAAACTTGAAACTCAAGACCCATGGCGGCATGACGGCGATCTGTAGTTTCATCTTCTCTGGCGAGCTAGCAGCCCGTCACTTGCCGCGCTCGGCCAGGCGCGGATCGAGAGCGTCGCGCAGCGCGTCGCCGAGCAGGTTGAAGCTCATCAAAGCGAAGAAAATAAAAAGTCCCGGCAGAAAAACTTGCAGCGGCGCGATGAAGATATTCGTCGCCGCGTTGGTCAGCAAGTTGCCCCAGCTCGGTGTCGGCGGTTGGATACCCAGGCCGAGAAAGCTCAGGTCGTCTCGGCGCGGATCGCCGCGCCGGCATCGAGCGTCGCGGCGACGATCAGCGGCGCCAGGGAATTCGGCAGCAGGTGGCGCAGCATGACGCGCCAGCGCGAAGCGCCGAGGCATTGCGCTGCGAGGACAAATTCCTGCTCGCGAAACGACAATACGGCGCTGCGCGCCAGGCGCGCCGCGTTGGTCCATTCGAGCGCGACCAGAATCATGATGATGTTCAGCAATCCCGGCCCGGCCAGTTTCGACAGCACCAGCAGCAATACGATGCGCGGAATCGTGTAGATCGTATCGACCAGGCGCATGAGCAGGTTATCCAAAGCGCCGCCGACGTAGCCGGCGAGGATGCCGATCAATCCGCCGAGAATCACCGTACTGAAGCCGACCGTAAGCCCAACCGCCAGTGACACCCGACCGCCGTGCATAATACGCACCCAGGTATCGCGTCCCAACTCATCAGTGCCGAACCGATGGGCCCAGGACGGCATCTGCATACGCTCGGCCAACGACACCTGGTCGAGCTCATAAGGAACCAGATAAGGTCCCGCTATCACGAGAAGCAGCAGAAATAGAAAGAAAAAGCTGCCGGCGTAAGCGACCCGATGACGCTTGAAGCGCCGCCAGACGACGCGCCAGTAGCTCAACTGCGCGCGCCGCGGCGCTCTCAGCTTTGATAGCGAATTCTTGGGTCGAGCCAGCCATAAATGACGTCCGCCAGTAGGTTGAAGAAAACCACCGTCACCGCGATGATCATAACCACGGTCATCGCGATCACGAAGTCATTGCCCATGATCGAAGTGTAAAGCAGCCGTCCCATGCCCGGGATAGGCGAACACGGTTTCAACGACGGTGGAGCCGCCGACCACCCGCGGCATGGTCACGGCGATAATCGTGACCACCGGGATCAGCGCGTTCTTCAACGCGTGGCGCCCGATCACCACGTTTTTCGCTGAGCCCTTTGGCGCGCGCCGTGGTCAGATAATCCTGGCGCAAGCACTTCGAGCATGCTCGAGCGCATAAAGCGCTGCACCTGGATGATTTCCGAGATCGCCAGCACCGCGACCGGCAGGATCAGATGCTTCAGCCAGTCGATCGTCGCTTCCCAGCTTCCCGGCGCCAGATCGGCGTTCACGATGCCGGAAGTCGGCAGCCAGCCGAGCTTCACCGAAAACGCGATCATCAGCATCAGGCCGAGCCAGAACGCCGGCACCGAATAGGCGATAAAAGTCAGCGCGGTGAGCAGATAGTCGCCGATCGAATACTGCCGCACGGCGGAAAAAATGCCCAGCAGGATGGCCAGCGCTTTGCCGATAACAACCGCCGAAACCGTCAGCACCAGGGTGTTTTTCAGCGCCGGCCAGACGATGTCGAAAACCGGCTGGCCGTATTCGCGCGAGTATCCGGGATTCAGTTGAATGAGTTGCCAGAGCCACTTCCAGTACTGCACGTAGAACGGATCGTCGAAGCCGTAGAGCCTGCGCAACCGTTCATAATCCTCCGGCGCGCAGGTTCGGAATGTCCTCCAGCATGCGGTACAGCGGATCCCCGGGCATGGCATAGAGCAGCGCGAAGATCAGCGCTGAGATCAACAGCAGCAGCGGCATGATCTGCAGCATCCGGCGCACTACGTATAAAAGCATAAACTATCTCGGCGAAGCCCTCTCGATCGCGGGCCAACGAATTGTATTCGTTGAAGCCCCCACCGCTTTCCTCCCCCCGATGCGCGGGGGATGATGAACGAGGGGGATTGAACGTCTGGAACGGCTGTTCTCTTACACCTTATCCCACTGGTGCATGTTCCAGCTGCTCGAGTTCTGCCGCCGCTTTCTTGCCGCGGCGTGATGCCGGTCAGGCCTCTTTTGACCACCAGCACTTCGGGCGAATAGTTGAGCGGCAGATGCGGCAGCGCCGCGCTGAACATCTTACAGAACTCGATCTGCAACTGCTCCGAGCGCGCCGGCGTAACGATCGAGCTCAACTCGTCCAGGATTGCGTCTTTCTTCGCATCGTTCCAGCCCGACACGTTTTCCGGCGCATACTTGTTTTCAGCCGTAGGAATATTCTTGCTGTGAAAGCGCTCGTGCCATTCTTCGACGGTGACGTTGTGCGAGCCGATGTAGGCGCCCGGCCAGCGGTTGCGATTGTCCGCGCTGTTGAGCAGCCGGTTCGGCAGGTTTTTGACGTTGGCGCGCACGCCGATCTTCTTCCAGTAATCGGCGATCACCGCCTGCGCCTGTTCGTGATCGCGGCGCTCGGCGGTGACGCGAAATTCAAATTCCATACGCTCGCCTTTGGCATTGGTCAGCACGCCGTCCGCTCCGGGCTTCCAGCCGGCCTCCGCCAGCAGCTTCTTTGGCGCGCTCCGGATCGAATTTGTAGACGGTCGATGCTGCTAACGCGTTTTTGTAACTCTTGCGCACCCGCGACAGCGGCAAATGAGAAACCACCTTTTCGCCCTTGAACAGGTTTTGCACCATGGCGTCGCGGTCGATGGCATGCAGCAGCGCGCGCCGCACCCTGACGTCGCCGAAAAACGGATTGTCTCGGCTCAAACTGAGCCACGTCCAAGACGCCGGACTGATCAGCACTTTGCCTTTTCCCTGCTTCTCCCATTGATCGCGCAAGATCATCGCGCCGTCGAAAGAGATCGTGCTGCGCATGCACAGGTCGACTTCACCGGCGAGCACGGCGGCGAGATTGGTATTGGTATCTTCCACCGTCTTGTAAGTGATGCGTTCGATCTTCGGCCGCCCGAGCGCGAAATCGCCGAAAGCTTCGAGTTCCATGCGCGTGCCGGCGTCCCAATCGACAACTTCATAGGCGCCGGCGCCGACAAAGTTCTTATTCCAGAAAGGCAGATTGGCAAACGCCTTATGTCGTCGCCGTTGAGGCATCGAGCAGCAAGTGGCGCGGAAAGGCGCGCACGTGGGTGTACTGGATGGCGTAAGCTTCATTGTAGAGGTCTTTCCAGTGGATCACGATGGTGCGATCGTCGGGCGTTTCAATCTTCGAAATCAATTCGGGCACCAACCGATCGGGCATGGGAAACTCGGGATGTTTGGCGATTTGCCAACCAAATTCGAAATCCTGGGGAGGTGTATGGTTTGCCGTCATGCCACTTGAGTCCGGGACGAAGCTTGTAAACCGTGATCATGGTTTTCTTCTCGGTGTCGATCTTCCAGGTGCCCTTCTTCACCGAGGGCAGTTCTTCGGCGAGCACTGCCACGCGTTCCGACGTCACCGGATTCTGTCCCACCAACCCGGCGTCCACCATCGATACATGCTCGGTCTCGCGCCGGTTGTGATAGCCGAGGCTCGTAACCTGGCGTTCACCGTGAATCACGATGCGCTTGCGCGCCGGTTGCGCCGCGAAGATAGCAGCGTCGGACAGTGACAGGGCGCCGGCAGAAGCCGCAGCAGCGCCGGCCAACTTGATGAACTGCCGGCTTAATCCCGTATCGCTCATTGGGTATTTTGCTTTTCCGCGACATAGATGGATTCCCTCCGTTTACCGACCGCACTCATTAACCGAGGTGATCTTTTGGTGTCAATCCAACGGAAACGGCGTAAGGGCGGGTTAAAACCCGCCCTTACAAGAGTCTGCGTAGCCCGGATGAAGCGCAGCGTAATCCGGGGTTCAGGACTCACGATGATACGGCTTTGTCCTTGAGCGTTGCGCGCGCAACGTTTAGGCTGGAATCAATGCAGAGTCTGGAACGACAGGGAAAAACTCTTTTATGAATGATGGACAACACCGCTCGATTTTACGAAGAGTCGCGCGTCAGGCGATGCTCGAAAGAGGCTTACTTCCGGAGTTCGAGCCGTTGGCCCTGCGCGAGCTCGACGCAATCCCGGGACCCGCAACCAGCTCTGATCGATTGATCCTTGATTTGCGAAATTTGGGCTGGTGCTCGATAGATAATGACGATTCGCGCGATCTCGACCAGCTTACGTTCGCCGAAGCAATGCCTGGCGGTAGTGTAAAGATTCGCATCGCGATTGCCGATGTCGACGCGCTTGTCGTAAAAGAGTCGGCGCTCGACGATCACGCCGGGCAAAACACCACGTCGGTTTATACCGCGGCGGAGATTTTTCCGATGCTGCCGGAGAAACTCTCGACTAATCTGACTTCTCTCAACTACCAATCAGATCGCCTCGCCATTATCGTCGAAATGGTCATCGCTCCGGACGGGTCGCTGCAGGGTTCTGACCTGTACCGCGCGATGGTCTGCAATCGTGCGAAGCTCGCCTACAACGGCCTGGCTGATTGGCTGGAAGGCACTGGCCCGATGCCTCAGGCTATGAGCGAAGTCGAGGGCCTCGACTTAAACTTACGGCTTCAGGATCGTGTGGCACAAAAGCTGAAAACACTTCGGCACACAGAGGGAGCGTTGAATTTTGAGACCATCGAAGCGCGCCCGGTGTTTGACGGCGATCAGGTCAGAGACTTGCAGGCGGAGAAAAGGAATCGGGCCAAGGAAATCATCGAGGACTTTATGATTGCGGCGAACGGTGTCAGCGCGCGCTACCTCGCAGCCAAAACGTTGCCATCGCTGCGTCGCGTGGTGCGCACACCCAAACGCTGGGAGCGGATCGTCGAGCTCGCCTCGAATCAGGGCTTCAGCTTGCCCCAGGAGCCCGACTCCAAGGCCCTGGAAGACTTTCTTACTGCCGCGAAAGCCGCTGACCCGCTGCGCTTTCCCGATCTTTCGCTGAGTGTAATCAAGCTTTTGGGCGCGGGTGAATACGTGGTCGAAATTCCCGGTGTCGGCGCTGCCGGACACTTCGGCCTTGCGGTAAAAGATTACGCTCACTCCACAGCACCCAACCGCAGATACCCGGATCTGGTAACCCAGCGGCTGCTGAAAGCCGCTATAAGCGGATTATCAGCGCCCTATACCAGCGACGAATTGCGCGCGCTCGCCGAGCACTGCACCAAACAAGAAGACGCCGCGAAGAAAGTCGAGCGTCAAGTAGAAAAATCGGCGGCGGCCATGACCTTGCAATCGCGGCTCGGCCAACGCTTTGATGGTATCGTCACCGGCGCATCTGATCGGGGCACCTGGGTCCGCCTGCTCCATCCGCCTATTGAAGGAAAGGTGGTCAGTGGATTTAAAGGCATGGACGTCGGCGACCGGGTGCGCGTAGAGCTCATCCGCACCGACGTCGAGCGCGGCTTGATCGACTTCAAGAACGCTTACTAGAAGACCGCTTATTGCTTTTTTATAAGCGCTCCGCTTTGCTGCTCTGCTCACCCAAGCTTGCGCCTGGATGTTTCGATCGGATCATCAGAAGGCAGGCCAAGAGGACAGCAGCTTGCCATAACCGGTGATAGAGAAGCGCAAACCTAACTTCGACAGGATGTGCCAAATCATCGCGGTATTGCTCGTGACGACCGGCACGTCGAGGCTATTCTCGATCTCTTGAATGATCGGCAAAGGATCGAGAGTCGCGCCCTGAAAATAGATTGCCTCGACGGCTGGGTATTGGCGGAAACTTTCTGCGACTTTGCGCAACAATTCGCTCGGCTCGATTTTCACGCCGGCGCCGGGCCTTCGATCTTTGTCGAATGCCGGACCCGAAAACACCTTAAACCCCTCACTCTCGAGATGCTTCGCGATCACAGAATTCATATCGGCGGCAAACGGGGTCACGAGCATCAAGCGCTGCGCCGCGAGCGCGCGGAGCGCCGCCATAACCGAAGAAACCGCGCTCGCAACCGGGATAGCGATAGCCTCGGCCACTTTGCGCTCCAGACCGGGATTGAACAAAGTCACAAAGCCGCCGGTGACGAGAAGTCCCTGCACTTTGTTTTTTTGCACAAAGTCGGTGGCGCGCGCGACGATTTGATCAGTTTGTCCGGCCAAGTCCTGATACGAATCGCGCAACAAGCCGAGGCCTTCGTTGGTCAGGGAAATTTCCTGCGGCACCATCTGCCGCAAGCTATCGAAGTGCGGTCGATCCGCGCTGTCCGGCGACAAGATGCCGACATGGGCGATTTGGGTTGTCGTATGAATCTCGCTCTGCGCAAATCTTGCCGCAGCGAAACTACTGTATTGCAATGAGCGCAAAATCGCCGATGTCATGCTGAGCGTCGCAGCGAAGCATCTGGCATTTGCAAGGTGTTCCGCCGTCGAGATTCTTCGTCTGCGGCCTCAGAATGACATTGCGGTGCTGTCGCATGGGCGCGCGGTTCGGCGAGAGCGCGTCGCTTCGAATCGCCAACAGATACGAATCATTACAGGAGCGCTCCTACACTTTCCAGCCGCGCGAGATATCGACTCGGGTGCCCACTGGATCGACGACGAAAGTCTCGGCAAAGCGCCCGTCCTGTGGTAACTGCGACTTTCCGCCCCGGCCGCCTGCGCTGAGCGCTGTCTCGACCGCGCTCTTGACGTCTTCTACTTCGATACCGAAGTGAAAGATGCCTTCGGTGCGATTTCGCGCCGGCAATAAAGCCAGATTGATATGGCCGTCTGAAACATAGATGGCATCGCCGTTCTCGCCGCTGCGGGCGACTTCTTTGAAGCCAAAAGAATTTTTGTAAAATTCCGCGAGCTTGGCCGGGCTCCTGGGCGAGAAGCGCTATGTGTCTAATCCTTGGCATGTTCTATCCTCCTTTGAATTTGTGCTACGGCAACGATGCCGAGCGTTATATTCTAACAACAACCTAAGAAAAACCTCAGTCACGATACAACGAAACCTTGCTCTCAACGTGACTCACTCCGTCAGCTATGGCAAATCTCCAGGAACTTTATTTCTCCAATAACTTCTTCATGCGTTCGATGACTTCCGCAGGTTGAACCATGATTTCTTTGGCGATCGCCTCCAGCTCATCGCCCGCGAGGGGATCTAAATCCCACTGCCTTTTCTGGGCGTCGGCGGCGAGCGCCGAGTCGTTCATCGCCCTGGTAAACGAATCGCGTAAGACTTTGACTCGTTCTACGGGCACTCCCGGAGGAGCGATAAACGGCCGGCCGAGATCGCCGGAGGAGAGCAGTACCCGCGCCAGCCGCTTGGTTCCATCGGGCGTCTTGTGTTCGTCCATGAGCTCATAGACAGTAGGGACATCCGGCAACTTGGGATAACGCTTGGCACCGCTTTGGGCCAGCGCGTGCACGAATCCTTTCTTGATCCACGTTCGCGTCGGTTCACGGCCGACGTAGGCTGAAACGGTTCCGGCGCGGCAGTGCACCTCGCCTTTTTCGATCGCCAAATTCATCTCGCCGCCGCCGCCGTAACCGAGCACCATGTGGAACTTGACGCCGAGGCCCTCCTCGAGGAGCTTTGGCAGCAAATAGCCCAGGCCAGCGCGCGCCAACGCGGCACAGCGGGGCGGCTCTGCGGCGTTGCGCATATCGGTCAAAGTCTTATAGGGAACGTCCGTGCGAATAAATAGAACCTGGTCGATTCTTTCAGGGGAGCCTATCCAGGAAAATTTCGGCCAGTCAAATTTGACTTCCTTCGCCCCCATAAGCTGATCGATGTAATTGGCCGGATTGATCAGTCCCAGAGTTAAGCCGTCGGGCTTGGCGACGTTATAAATGTAATTGGCCGCGATCACGGCGCCTGCGCCCGGCATGTTTTGCACAAGGATTTCGGGACCTCCCGGAATATGTCTGCCGAGATGCTGCGCCACGAAACGGCCCCAGTCATCCATCGCGCCGCCTGGCGAGTTTCCCACCACAAGCCTGACCGTCTTACCCTTGAAAAACTCATGCGACGTAGCATAAGCAACGTCACTGAAGAAAGTAAAAACAAACAGGAAAGATCCAGCAAGAAAGATGCTAGTCATCGAAACCTCTCAGTGCGCGCGAAAAGCGGGAGCCATAGCTATGCTGATAGGCTGGTTTCGATTACGCCGCGGCGTCGCTCAGATAGATTCCGCTGGCGACGGCAGAATCGTTGCGCCCAACTTCGACCCTACTGTAGAACCCCGCTAACTTTTCCGGATCAGCTGTATGCAGCGCTATGTGCCTCAGTTTTGCCATAAAAACCTCCGCTTCCCCTGGGTCGGGAAAGTTACCAGTCAATCGCCCAACGAAATGCCGGCAGAGTGATTCACCGGTTTGCCGTTTTTCGGGCCCTGCTAAACATAGGTTAGGTTCAGGACTAGCGTCAAGCGATAAAAACGATCGGTAGCCCGCACAATTGGCTTGACAGCGCGCCCGGGTTTTCGATACTCACGCGCCAGTCCCAACACATAAGGACGTGACTACGATGAAGATGAGCAGACGCGGCGCAAGTTTCAGGAAGAGCTTCTAGACCTACTCCGGCATAAGTAAAAAACCGTGATCTTCGTTACCCGTAGCATCGAAGAGGCGGTCTATCTCTCGGATCGGATCGTGCTTCTCTCGCCGCGGCCGGCAGACATATCACTCCTGGTTCTTGATCTTCATCAGCAACGGAGCAGACGCCCCTCGGGCTGTCGAAATAGCACTCAGGTGACAGCAAAAGCCTAAGCGCGCTAAAAAGACGGTTGCGGATTCGTCGCCGAGTCGGCTTAAGATCGCGCCGTGAGGCGCGCCGGCAGCAAATCCGACTACCGTTTAGAACAATACCACCGCAAAAGTATAAGGTTTTTAGGACATCGGTCGATCGAATACATTAGGGGTCTTCTCACCCGAAGAGTAGGGCGAACCCACTTACGTAACCACCAGCACCTGCTACTCCTGGAGGATTTCGATGCGCGGCCTGCAGCAATTGTTTTCTTCTGATCTTGCCATTCCCTTGTGGCAGATCGTTCTTTACGTGGGCCTAGTAAGTTACTTCATGGTTCAGCGTTGGTTTAAGCTTTCGTTTCTGACTTCGTTCATCCTAGTTCTCTATTGGCTGCATTTTGCCTTTCGCGCTGATCTGGTAGCGCTTACCACTGAAGCTCATCTAGCCCGCGCCATTTACTACGTCCTCGGCTTCGCGCTCATATTGCTAAGCATTTTCGCTCTTACGTTTTTGGAAGTAGATGCAGATTCGTTATTAGCGAAACGCGAAAAAGAAATCGCTTTTCTTAAAGCACAGGCAAAGAACGCTGAAAAAACAGCCGCCGGCCTGCAGGCTCAGCTAGAAAAAGATCAAAACCAGGACGGCACCGGTAAAAAGAAGCGCGAAAAAAAGCTCAGCGCCAACATAGAAAAGCTTGAGCATGGACTGGAAGAGGCTGAACACCTTCTGGAAACACGCGATGCTGAAATCGCCGCGCTCAAGACTGACAGCGCTGAGGCGCAAAAAAACGCATCGGCCTTGGAAGCGCTGCTGGCGATGTATCAGACCCAAGAATCGAATATCAAAACAAAACTCGAGGCAGAGCTCAACGCCAAAATCGACGCGCTGCAAGATCGGCTGCGCGACGGCGAAAGTTTCCTCGAGCAGCGTGACGCCGAGATCGCTGCACTTAAGGCCAGGGCCGCCGACCTTGAGTCAAATGCCTCGGCGCTGGAAGCGCGGTCACAAGGCGCCGCGGAGAGCGAGCGCGCGAGCCATGTTGCACAAGAGCTCCGCGCTCAAATTGATCAGCTCAAGGACGAGCTGGGCGATAAGGAAGCTTTGCTGGAAAAACGCAACGCAAAAATCGCCGAGCTGCAAGCTAGAGCTTCCCAGCTCGAAGCCAAGACTTCCGCTGTTAACGCTGAGTTACAAAAGAAGCTCGACGGTCAGGCCGCGGCTGCTAGAAAGTCCGATGAGGAACTGACGCGCCAAATAGATCAGCTCAAAAGCGCGCTGCAGGAAAGCGAAAGCCTCATAACGGTGCGCAGCGCGGAAGTTGCTGAGTTCAGAACCACCGTTTTGGAAGCAGATAAAAAGGCGGCGGCTTTACAAGCTCAATTAGAAAAAGAACAAAGCCAAGGTTCTATTTCGAAAAAGCAGCTGCAAGAGAAAGTCAATGCAAAGGTCAGCCAGCTGGAAACTCAGCTGAAACAGCGCGAGAGCCTAATACAGAAACGCAGCGCGGAAATCGCCGAGCTTCAAGGCAAAGCCGCCGATGCGGAAAAGCACGCCGGCGCAGTCAAGGCCCAATTCGAAAAAGATCAGAGCCAAGAATCCGCGGCCAACAAGAAGCTGCAGGAAGAACTGGATGCGCGTATCGTCGGCCTTGCCGATCAGCTAAAGCAAGCAGAGGCTCTTTTGGCCATACGCCAGACGGAAATAGCTGAACTTAAGGCGAGAGCGCGCAGCGCCGAGACAGACGTGTCGAATCTCCGAGGGCAACTGGAAAAAGAGCAGGCGGTCTTGGCGACCGCCAACATCGAGCTCAAAGAGGCACTCAATGGCAGAATAGCCAATCTTGAGAATGACTTGCAGCAGGCCGCGACTGTTTTAGAAACGCGCAACGCGGAGATTGCTCAGCTTCGGGTCAAAGCTGCCGACGCTCAGAACAACGCCCTGGGTCTCAAGACTCGGCTAGAGAAAGACCATGAGAGCGATGCCGCTGCCAACAGAAATTTGGCAAGGGAACTCAATGGCAAAATTGTCGGGCTCGAGGAGAAGCTCAAGCAGTACGACGCGCTTTTGGAAAATCGCAACTCGGAGATTGCCGCGCTCAACACCAGAGCTAGCCAAGCCGAGAAGAGCAGCACAGCGCTTGCGGCTCAGGTGGAAGAAGATAACGCCCGGCTGGATGCGGTCCACACCAAGTTGAAAGAGGAACTCGGCATAAAGATGTCTGACTTCGAGACGCAGCTTCAGCAAAGCGAGCGCTTGTTAAACAGCCGCGATACGGAAGTCGTCGAGCTTAAAGCAAACGCCGCACAGGCTGAGAAAAGCGCCGCGGTCCTGAAAGCGCAACTGGAAAAATACTCCACCCAGGCCACCTCTGCGAAAAAGTCAAAAGACGAACTGAACGGACGCCTCACCAAACTCGAAGCACAGCTAAAACAGGGTGAAACACTGCTGAAGGTCCGCAACTCAGAAATCGCAACGCTTCAAGCGAAGGCTTCTGACGCCGAGAAGAGCGCGCTCGCGCTTAAGGCACAGTTGGAAAAGGACACAACCCAGGTCTCGTCTAACAACAAAAAGCTGGAAGCCGAACTCAATGCCAAAATCGCCAAGCTCGAAGATCAGCTGAAAGAGAGCGAGAGCCTTATGCAAAAGCGCGATGCAGAGAGCGCTGACTTTAAGGCCAAGGCGGCGGACGCGATCAAGAGCGCGGCCGCAATCAAGCCGTCATCACCAACCAATCGGCAATCGCTCCAGGCTCAGGCTGCGGATGACAAGAGCACCTCGGAGGATGAGGTCAGGAGAAAACTGCACCAGTTTCAGTATGCCGTAAAGTATCTTGAGGATGAGATCAAGGAGAAAGACCGGCTACTAGGCCTTATGACTAAAAAGAACGCGCAGGCGCAGCCTGCCGCCAAAAACACCATAGACGACGACTTCAAGAAAAAAATCCACGCGCTTGAGCAAACGGTCAAGTACCTCGAAAATCAGGCTAAAGAAAAGGACGGTCT
>CAWDHA010000006.1:0-227275 GCA_963801935.1 uncultured delta proteobacterium | reverse complement strand
CCGATCTTGGTGTAGATGTGGGCCACGTGGTGCTGCACGGTCCGGGCCGAGATGCCGAGGGCCCGGGCCACGTCCTTGTTGGTGCCACCGCGGGCGACGAGGCGAAGCACCTCGACCTCGCGGTCGCTGAGGCCGACGGCCACGCTCCGGGCAGCCGCGGCGGGAGCGGCGTCGGCCGCTTCCAGCACGTGGCGAACGGCCGCCACGATCCAACGCCCCCCGGCGGGCTTCGTCGGTGAGCATCGGCCGCGGCCGCGTCCAGCCTGTACGCGGGGCGGTGGGGGCGGTCTTCCCGCAGGGCGCAGAACACGTCGCAGGCGGCGAGCAGGCGGGCCGGCTCGTCGAGCTGGGCGGCCTTCAGCGACTTCGGGTAGCCCGAGCCGTCGCACCGCTCGTGGACCGCTCCGGCGAGGGCGGCCATCGGCGCCAGGACGGGGCTGCGGGCCAGCAACCGCTCCGTCTGGTAGGCGTGCAGGCGGACCTGCTCGCGCTCGGCGTCGTTCAACGGGCCGGGCTTGTCCCAGATCAGGTTCGGGCACGGCGACCCGGCCGAGGTCGTGGAGCCAGCCGGCGGTGCGCAGCTGCGTCGACCGCTCGACTGGTCCAGCCCGGCGACCTGCGCCGACGGCGGCGGCGAGGACGCCGACGTCGTAGGAGTGCGTGGCGGTCCACACCGACTTCAGGTCGACGGCGCGGGCGAATGCCTCGGCGTAGCGCTGCGACGAGGGCCGGCGTGACGTGGCAGTGCGGTTGCGGGCTCGGCACTCGAGGAACAGCTCCCAGACCGAGCCGGTCGCCAGGCCGGCGAGCGAGCTCGGGGGCGTGCTGGCAGAACGTCGAAACGAGCGCTCGGGTCGAAGCGACCGCCCGAGCGCTTCCGTGCCGTCTCGACGGCTGCGTCGATGCCCGTAGCGGGTGAAGGCGATCTCGAGCACCTCGGCGACGATCGACGACCCGGGCGAGGAGCGCGCTCTCGTCGCCCTTCTTGCCGCTGGGGTAGCCCTTTCCGTCCCAGCGCTCGAACAGGTCGCCGAGGGCGACGACGATCGGCTCGGGGATGCCCAGCGGCCGGGCCAGAGCTTCGCCGACGTCGCACTCCGCCTGGGCGTGGCGCCGGGGCGCCGACCGGTCGCCGAAGAGACTCACGAGGCCCTTGACCCGATCCACCGTCGGCGCCCCCCGCCCGACTCCCCGCAGGATGTCGCCGATGAGCTGCACCGGCTCGTCGGGGTCGACGAAGCTCATCACCGAGTGCAGGCTGAGGTCGTCGCCGCCGCCGTAGCTGCGCCGCCTCGGGCGAGAACGACGTGCAGCCGAGGAACCTGCACCAGCGCCAGGTAGTACGCGTCCTGCTGCTGGGCGTCGTCGAGGCCGTGGGCGCCGGCGAGGCGGGTGGCGAGGATCGCCGTGCGGATCGCCTTCTCGGGATGGAACCCGCTGGCGACGTCGGCCGACGACACGAGCGCACCGAACAGGCTCGCCAGGCGGTCGCGCTCGCGGTGCGGTCACCGCCTCGCGAGGCTACGGGCTCGACCGGGCGATCACAGGGTCGGCAGCGGGGGTCACCGGGACATCCACGACCCGCCGGCTCGGCACGAAGGGCCACGCAGGCCGGTGACGATGACCACCGAGTGGATGCACGATCCAGACCAGGTACCCGCCGACGTGGATGCCGCGGGCGATCATGTACGCTGTCGGCGATGAGGCCCCGCCCGACCTCGATGGCCAGCACGGTCCAGATGGCGCCCGGCGCCAGCTCGGGGCGGCGGGTGGCGATGAGCAGGACCACGCCGACCGCCACCACCTCGAGGCCGAAGATCGTCCAGGTGTCGACGACGAACCGGGCGAGGGTGTCGCCGGCGGCCGCCTTCGGCGAGCGTGCCGGCCGGCCCGAACGTGCGGATCGGCGCCCGGACGATGGCCATCATCACGAACTGGAGGACGTAGAAGGCGCCGACGATCTGCATCCACCGGAGTGGTGGCCGGTGTTGTCGTTGTTTGTCATGGCTGCATCGTGCGCTGCGCGGCGCGAGCGCACATCGGCCATCGTGCCTATTGGCGACGGCGGTCCATGGTCGCTCGCTGTCGATCCTGACACCGCTGAGGCGGGCGAGAACGGACCGAGCCCGACAGCCGCTCCGTCGGTGTCGCGGAGCATTCGGCTCTGAGGTTCCTGAGGTGCGAAGCGCTCGGACGGGCACTTCGGTTTCCTATCGCAGCGTGCGGAACGAAAGTTCGAGCCGATCGTGGGGAGTGCCAGCCACCACCGCCCCTGCGGGACGTCGGCCCCCGCCCAAAGGGCACGGGGGAATCGAGTTGCAGGACGAGGCGCTGATTGGTCCCGGCGTCGACCTGTACCGCCCCGCTGGCCAGCACGCCACGGACGTAGAAGTCGTGATCGAGGGCCACCCTGCTCTTCGCCACGCCCGAGGTCGGAGACGTGCGCCCCTCGTCCCGTCATCGTCTGCGACGGTCCTTGCGAGCGGGCCTCTCGCAGGGGCAGCGCGCCTCCAGGGTGTGCTGTAGAAGCGCTGTGCTGAAGCTGGTGGGCACCAGACAAAGCTGTGACCTGCCACGTTCGGTCGGCCACCCCTGGCCCACGAGAGCATCATCCCGCAGGGGTGTGCTGTATGGGCGCTTCCTCGGTCGGGCCGCCTGAAGCCGCATAGGGGTGTGCTGTACTTACACCATGGTCCACCGCGTTGACAGGAGAAGATAGCCTGTGACCTGCACAAACGCCGGGGCTATAGCTCAGTCGGTTAGAGCGCACCCCTGATAAGGCGCAACCGTTCAGCGCTGTGCCTCTGACCTGCTGCTACGTAGATTTCTGAACGAAACGCCTCCGCGGAGGTGCTGTACTTGAGGTGCACGTAGAGCGCACCCCTGAAGGCGCCGTGAGATCGAGGTCAGTATGCCCTTCGACGACCCGCTGCGCTTCCCGAGCGCCGTCGGCGCCCCCTACTCAATGGTCAGCGCCCCGTCGGCCAGACGAGTCCAGGCCCCGTCCGCCGTGAGACGGGCATAGCCTGCGAATACCGGCTGGAGTTCCCCGCGGCTGGTGCGCAGCTGCTCGAACGTTGGACGAAGCAATAGGTGCGAACGCAGATCACCGACGAGGGCGGCGAGCTGCAGTGGTGACACGACGTCGATCACGATGGCGTCAGCGCCAATTGACAGTGCGGCGGCATGGACGAGGGCGGGGTCGGTGGACGAAGTTTCGATGACGTCGACAGGTCCGTCGAAGATGCGCTGCAGATCACGGAGACGGTTGCGACGGATATCGAGCGGAGCAACTCGGACGACACGTGCTGGCCTACGCAGGCGGCTCTCCTCCGCGAAAGGGACGTGCGCACGGTACCCGGTTCGCGCCCCGACGTAGGGTGTTGGCATGAGCAGCGAGGCGCTCGACCGCACCGATACCAAGGTTGTCGTCGGCAGACCGTGGAGCCACCTATCGACCGACCAGCTCCTCGATCGACTGGAGTGGGCGTACGGCGAGACGGGTGGGTTCGAGCCCGAGGTCGTTTGGGAGCTCGCCCGACGAGTGCCTCGGGAAACATCGACGGAGCGCGCGTCCAGGAAGTCGGGATCACAAGCGGGACGACTTTCGGCGCAGCGCCGACGCTGCCGTGGTCAGCAGTCGGTCATAACCTCGCCGCGTCACTCAACGGCACCACTGGGCGCGGCAGACCGGTCCCGGCGGAGTGTTCTGGGACGCGGGTTAGGGGCGCCCTCCGGGCACGTCGAAACTCGTGCTCGTGCGGCCCCCAAGGAAGCAAGCCCTCATGACGTTCGAGGTCCCGCTGGCAGAACGGATGGATTCAGACATCGTGACACGCTGGCGGCCCGGTCTGATCGCTCCGGGTCAGGTACGACATTGAACGATTAGGCAGCCGGGGCTACGTCGCCCAGCGTCCGGTGACGCATTCCAGTCGGCCGCTCCCCGAGCGGAAGGCGGGTCGAGACGTCACATTCCCGCCTGAGAACGTGGGCGCCCGGGAAGCGCATCAGGCGTGAGCGCATCAGTCGTCGTCCTTGTCGTCCCTTGCCCTTGCCCTCATTCTTGTTCGTTCTTGTCGTCCCGCGGGTGTCCCTCTGACCCAGGGTGGTACTGACCTGGGCGCTAGGGGGCGAACCGGGCGACACCAGTTGCGCCTCGACCGCTGCCGCTGCAGCCAGCACCCTGGCGGCACCTTCTTCAGTCGAGCTCCCCGCTCTGGCGCAGCTCGGCGACGGTCCGGCGTAGCTCGGCCAGTCTTGGCCGCCGCCTCAGCCCGGTCTCCGTTCGTCGCCGCCGCCCGCACCTGCTGCACCTCGGGTTCGAGTGCGGCCGCCGCGCTTCGGCCGATGCCATCAGCCTGCTGACCGCAAGCCATCAGGACGAGAATCAGGAGGGCGCCGAACCGGCGCATCACGGGCTGACCGCCTCCTCCAGCGACTTGATGGCGCGGTCGAGGGGTTCGGGGACCGCCCCGCCGGGGGCTGTCTGCGACGTCGGCAACGTGACCTCCGACAGCGTCGTGGGAGAATCGCCGCTTCTGGTGACGGCGGCGACGAGGATGAACACGGCGACGAGGACCACGGCGAGGGCGGTGCCCGGGCTGCGGCGCAGTTTGTCCCAGACCGTCGTGGTCATCGAGGCCATGGCGGGTCGTCCGACCTCGGCCGGTTGTCGAGCGGTCGGTGCCGACAGCACCTCGGTCGAGGACGGGACGGCGTCGGCAACGGTCGCCGGACCAGTCGGCGCCGGTCGTCGTCTCCTCTCAGAGCCGCCGCCATTCCCGCCGCCGAGCTGAAGCGCCGGCCCGGATCCTTGGCCATGGCCCGCTCGACCGCCGCCACCAGGGATGGGTTCAGGCCGGGACGGGCCTCGGCCAATGCTTCTGGCTTTGGGCACATGATGAGCCGAGGGTTCGAGGCATGATCGGGCGTCGTGTCTGGTGTACCCATTCAGAGGCTGCCCCCTGAAGCGAACGCAGGAGGAGGCCATGCGACGTGGCACCTGACCGGATGACGATGCAGGAAGGCGCGTGGCGACGACTCCGGAAGCAAGTTATGGGCGACGACAACACGCTTGGCCCAAGGCTCCAGCGCGGCGCGGCTCGGCGGCTCGTAAGCGACGTCGTGGTCAATCGGGCCCTGGAGGACCTTGGCCGAAGTGGTGGCCTTGCTGATAGTGAACTTGTGACCACCGCCGTACTTCGCGCCCGCTCCGACATTGTCTTCGAGGAGCTGCACGTCGATAGTGCCTGGTCGCTCGGGTGGTCCTGGCAGGCGATCGCAGAGGCGCTGGGGATGACTCGGCGATCGGTGCACAAGAGCATCACGTCCGGCGCCCGACGCGGGAGGTGAGGGCATCAGCGTCGAGCGCCCCGATGCACCCGGCTGGTCCGACGTCGAGCGGGGTAGGCGCCGCCCTCTTCGCGCTCGGTGCCGCGCTAGGGACACCAGGCCCATGGTGGCCGCAATGGGGGGTTGCAGGCCATCGGTTCATCGGCAAGAATGCGACAGGCGGATGGACTGCCTGCAGGGGAAAACACACCGAAGCGGGTCGGCCACCGTCGGGTCGGCCAGCTGCAGCCCTGGTCCCCCTGCATCCGGTGGTGGCGCCGGGCTGACATCCCCAGCGCAGCCCGGCGCCGTCGCTTTCCCGCCACCGAAATGCATCGACGGTCCTTGCGTGGTTCGCCCAGGACGCCGCCTCCGCCTCCGACCGCTCGACCTCGACGCCTACCGGCAGGGCCCGTAGCGAGGCGAGAACCTCTCGCCTAATGGCCGGGAATCACGCGCCCCGGCCGCTGGCGGTTTCGTCCCGCAGCAGCGTCGACACCCTCTGGTGCGACACATCGAAGATCTCACCGATCGCCGGGGTGGTGGCGCCCTCGGCGCGCAGGCCACGAACGAGCCTCCGGCGCAGCGCCGCACTGACCGCCGTCGCCCGGCCGAGGATGCGTGTCGACAGCTCGATCACCGGCGGGCGTGTCTTGTGGCCCAGGAGATCGTGCCAGGACCGGCCCTTGGTCCGGTCGGCGCGCAGCTGGCGAACTTGCTTCGCCAGTATCCGCTCGTCGCGGGCGTTGTCCTCGATCGCAGCTGCGAGACCGTCGAGGGCGAGAAGCTCCGCCTCGTTGTCGTTCAGTAGGCCGCCCATCGACGGTTTCGTCACTGTGCTCTCCGGTTGGATTGGCGCTGACTGAGTCCGGGTAATGCCTTCCCGCAACAGGGGGTTGCGTAACCAGAGGCGGGATGCGAGCGGCTCGACGAGATGAGTGAAGGGAGCGGAGGAGGGGTGCCAGGCCCAGTGGCAGACTCCTCGGCGCGTCGGGAGGCGACGTTCGCTCCCGATCCGAGTTCGGCGCGCCTGGCGCGCCTCGCAGTCGAGGAGGCGCTGAGGACTGCGGCCGTCCCCTCGAGCGCAATCGCTGACGCCCTGCTCGTGCTGGGCGAGATGGTGTCCAACGCCATCCGCCACGCCCGCACTGACTTCACCGTCTGTACCGAGATCAGCGGAGACACCCTTCGCCTGGAGGTCCTCGATCACGACACCCGCCCCCCGATGCTCATGGGCCTCGACCCGGCGTCGACAAGCGGCCGTGGACTGCGCATTGTGTCAGCGGTCGCCGCCGACTGGGGATGGAACCCGGCCCGGGGCGGTGGGGACTCGGGCAAGGTGGTATGGGCGACGGTCCTGTTCGACTCCGGCACCCGAGGCGAGCGAGGCGGCTGAAACCCTTCGGCGCGAACCGGGGTGCCGGGCGGCTCGCCGAGAGGTTCCCAGCAGCGCGGCCCGGCTGTTGGCGATGGGCAGGACTTTTCGCAGAGCGTTGTCGAGATCGGCCAAGACTGCGCGACTTCGTTCGCTGAGGGGCTCGCCCGCGAACACCTCCACCGCTACGCGCTCGGCCTCCTCAGCACCGGTCGCTCCGACGAGACGGGCGAGGACGACAATGTCGGCGACATCGCTCTGGCGGGCGGCCCGGACTTTCAGGGCCAGCAGGTGGCGGGGGGAGGCCGCGCGGACCGTGAGGCCAGGGCGCTCCAGCACCACCGTGACCTCGACGTCCTGCGTAGCGGGCAAGAAGGAGGCCGCCTGTTCGTTGAGCCACCAGTACGGGAGACCGAGCTCCTCGGCGACGACGCGGGCCTCGGCCAGGACGGGTCCGTGATGTCGCCTGATCGCCGTGTCGAGGTCCATGGTGGCCTCCCGGGCGTGGTGGGCCAGGACCATCGCACCGCCGCCAAAGACGTAGAGCTCGGCGTGGACTCCCCGGCGGTGGAGGTGGTGGGCAAGACGTTCGAGGGCGTCTTGGAGCTGGCGTCTGCTGAGAAGCGGGGCGTTCACGCTCGGGCCAGGTCGTAGGGGTCAATCAGCACCCCGTGGCGACGGAGCTCCTGTGGGGCGTTGTCGGCGGCCAGACGTCGCAATGAGGCAAGCTGGTGCGGGCTCCACGGCTCGGCGAGTGTGCGTTCGGGCGTGCCCACCCACGACGGTGCGGGGAAGCCGCCCCGGGCCGCCAGCCACTCGGCGATGCCGGCCAGGAGTGCGTCCCAGCAGGCATCTCCGGTCCTGGCCGGCTCGGCTTTAACGAGTGACGGGTGGTCGGTCGCCGGCTCGTGCTCGTACTCCTCGAGGAACTCGAGCAGCAGCGACCAGCGGCGGTCGGCGTCGGCCTCAACGGCCACATGGGCGGACAGGCGCTGGATGGTCTGGCGGGCTCCTCCGAACCGCATCGCGTCGGGCCACGCCAATCTGGCGGAACGACAGCTGACTCCTGTCGCCGCTCACTGTCGGCGACTCTCACAGACGGCGCCTGGGATGCGGATGCTCTCGGCTTCCGCCGGTTTGGCGCACGGTGGTAGCCGCGGTCCGGCGGCTCACCAATCGGCGGTCGGCGAGTTCCGCCTGTGTGAGTGCAGCCGCGACCCTGGTCGGTGATAGCTGTGGCGGGGCGGGGTAGGCCCGCGGGGTGAGCTGTACCGCCTCTAGGGGTCCGACTGACGGAGGCTCAACTCCAAGCCCGTCCCAGTTTCCGAGATGTCGATGACGCGCCCGCCGAACGAGTCGCCGCCCCGCTCTCGGAGGTTCGGGCCCCACGAGCTGGGCACCAACAGGACACTGGTCAATGGAGAGTTCGGCGTTCAGTTCTTCCCCAGCGGGCTGCCGCCTCCCGCTCAGGAAACAGCGCCGACTGGATCGTGCCCCTCCAGCTTCAGCTTGCCGGCGGCGGACCCCATCCGAATGGCTACGACCGCTCGAAGTGCCCGGTGTAAGCCGGCCCTGTCGGGACTTTGTTGGTGCTTGTGGAAGCCAGGTGAGGCGGCCGAACGCCACCGCAGCCGGTCCAGGGCTCAGGCCGGCTCAAGCGTTCTCGCTGACGTGTCGATACAGCGACATTGGAAAGAATCAGCGCTCAAGAATTGGAGGAGGCGGAGGAGAACATCCGCATCCTCGTGCGCGCGACCTTGGAGATTGATCACAGGCTCGAGGGTCACCCCGAAGCGATCGACGGCTGCCCCATCTGCCACGCGCATGGGCGGTGCCCCGGCGCGCTCCCTCCGGCCATGGGGGTTGCGGGCCACCGCTCTGGACCTCGCTGAGGATGGCTCAGCGCCTGCAGTCGACCGGGGATACTCTCCGACGCATGGCTGAGCGTAGGCGGCGGTACGACCCGGACGAGCGTTTCCCTCTAGATGCGGACCCGGAGGACGTGCTGCGAGGGCTCTTGGGCGCCGACGACGTTCCGCCAGAGGAGGAGGGGTCGCCGGAGGACGCAGCGCGACCGAAAGGGACGCCACCCCG
This sequence comes from uncultured delta proteobacterium, assembly GCA_963801935.1. Classification (GTDB taxonomy): domain Bacteria; phylum Desulfobacterota; class Binatia; order UBA9968; family UBA9968; genus DATACQ01. The sequence goes on along the minus strand of CAWDHA010000006.1, from coordinate 218,475 downwards.
GGGATCCAACCGCCGGCCTTGGTATCCGTGAGCGAACATGAGCCGTCGGCTGCTCCGCCGCGCGAGACAGGAAAATTGACCCGCAAGGTGGGGGACTTCGGCGCCACTGGATGGCGCGGACCGGTTTGCTGGCCTTGTATGGTCCGAAAGTACCCTCCGCGGACCAGACAGCCTGGATATCCACGTGCCGCTGGCCAGAACCCGAGCCGCTCGACGACTGTGCGGCGTACACCCGGCTGACGGCGGACCACGTGGAGCGCCTCCAGGCCATCGCGGAGCCGCCGAGCCTGGTGGAGGTGCGCCGGCAGGTGAACGCCATGCTGCCCCGGGTCGACCTGCCCGAGGTGATCCTGGAGGTGATGAACTGGGAGCCGAGGTTCGTCGAGGCGTTCACCGCTGCATCGGGGGGCCGGACCCGCCTGGGCGACCTGCACGTGAGCGTTGCCGCTTGCCTGACCGCGCATGCCCTGAACATCGGCTAGGGCCCGATCGTGAAGAAGGGTGTCGAGGCCCTGGAGCGCGACTGGATCAGCCACGTCAACCAGACCTACCTGGGGGCGGAGACCTACTCGCCCGCCAACAGGTGGCTCATCGAGGCCCAGGCCGACATCGCCTTCGCCCAGGCGCTGGGGGGCGGGCTGGTGGCCGCCGTTGACGGGATGCGCTTCGTAGTGCCGGTACCCAGCATCTACGCCCGCCCGAACCGCAAGTACTTCGGCCCCAAGCGGGGCGTGACCTGGCTCAACATGCTCAACGACCAGGGATCAGGGCTGGGGGCGAAGGTGGTGTCGGGGACCGAGCGCGACTCCCTTCCCTGCACATGATCGACGTCATCTTCAGCCAGGACGGCGGACAGCGCCCCGACATCATCGTGGCCGACACCGGGTCGTACTCCGACCTGGTCTTCGGGCTGGTGGAGCTGCTGGACATGGAGTACCGCCCGGAGCTGGCCGACCCGCCCGACCAGCGGCTGTGGCGCACCGAGGCCCATGCCGACTACGGCCCGTTGAACACCGCCGCCCGGGGCAGGATCGACCTGGCCCGGGTGCGGAGGCACTGGCCGGACATCCTCCGGGTGGTGGGCTCCATCTTCACCGGGGCGGTGCGGGCCTACGACGTGGTGCGCATGCTCCAGCGCGACGGCCACCCCACCCCTCTCGGAGAGGCGATCGCCTCCTACGGGCGGATCTTCAAGAGCCTGCACATCCTCGCCTACGTCGACGACGAGGCCTACCGGCGCGACATCAAGGGCATCCGCAACCTCCAGGAGGGCCGCCACTCCCTCGCCGCCGCGATCTTCCACGGCAAGAAGGGCGAGCTGTACCAGCGCTACCACAAGGGCATGGAGGACCAGCTGGGCGCCCTCGGGCTGGTCCTCAACTGCGTGCTGTGGAACACCTTCTATATGAACGCCGCTCTGGAGCAGCTGCGGGCCCAGGGTGTACCGGTTCTCGACAAGGACGTCGCCCGCCTGTCGCCCTTCGTGCGGCACCACCTGAACGTCCACGGCAAGTACTCGTTCCTGCTGCCCGAGCTGCTCGGCGGGCAGCGACCACTGCTCGATCCCGACGCCGACCTCGTGGAGGACTGACATCGCCGCTGAACCGGCGATGGGGGCCGTGGTCGGCGCTCGGTAGCACGACCACTCCCCGCCCGTCAGCTGGCTGGTTGGGAGGAAACAGGTCGCAGTCCCCGGAGGAGGCATTTGGGCATGTACGGGGTATTTCCGACCGATTGGCGCGGTCTGCGAGATAGGCGACCGCATCATCTTGCAAATGAGGGTTACAGTGCGAGGCGTTTCCCGTGCCGGGAGGTGCACCCCTGGACCAAGGAGGTCCCGTTGTCCCGCCGTTTGCCCGTGGTCACTGTGATGGCACTGTCGCTGCTGGCGGCCGCATCGGCGTGCGGGTCCGACATCAAGTCCCCGACCGCGGCGGCGCCCACCGCCTCGGCGTCCTCGACGGTGGCGCCGAGGGCGACCGGTTCGGTGACGGTCTTCGCCGCCGCGTCGCTCACCGAGTCGTTCAATGATCTGCAGAGCAGCCTGAAGGGCACCGACCCCGGCCTCGCGGTCACCTACAGCTATGGAGGCTCCGGCGCCCTGGTGGCCCAGGTACAGCAGGGCGCACCGGCCGACGTCGTCGCCACCGCCGACACCGACACGATGAAGAGGCTCAGCGACGCCGGCCTGGTCGAGGCGCCGGTGACCTTCGCCAAGAACCGGCTCGAGATCCTGGTGGCTCCGGGCAACCCCAAGGGGGTCAAGTCGCTGTCCGACCTGTCCCGGAGCGATCTCAAGGTGGTCCTCGGCGAAGACACCGTTCCCGTCGGCAGGTACGGCGCCCAGGCCCTGGCCGCAGCGGGCGTGACGGTGAAGCCGGTGTCCAAGGAGGTCGACGTCAAGGCCGCGGTGGCCAAGGTCACCAGTGGCGAAGCCGACGCCTCCATCGTCTACGTCACCGATGTGAAGGCCGCCGGCTCGAGAGGCCAGGGAGTGGACATCCCCGACGCCCAGAACGTGATCGCCCAGTACCCCATCGCCGTGGTCACCGCCACCAAGAACCGCGCCGCAGCGGCCGCCTTCGTCGACTCCGTCGTCAAGGGCGCCGGGCAGGGGGCGCTTCGCCAGCGCGGGTTCCTCTCCCCAGCCTGACTCTGACCGATCGGCGGAACACCCGGCGGCTGTTATATCCCTTCCGGCAGGCGCAAGCACTTGGCCTCTGCGACCTGGCTCCTGCGAGTTCTAGGGTGCTGACCATGCCTTCGTACAAGATCGGACAGGCCGCCGAGCTGCTCGGGGTGAGTGTCGACACCGTCCGGCGGTGGGTCGACGGCGGGCGGATCAAGGCCGCCCGCAACGAGGGCGGGCGACGCCTCATCGACGGCGAGGCGCTGGCCCGGTTCGCCGTCGAGCTCACCGAGGCCCACGAGCCCGACGTGGTGGTGGGCCGATCAGCCCGCAACCGCTTCCCCGGCATCGTGACCAGGGTGGTCAAGGACACCGTCGCCGCCCAGGTGGAGATCCAGGCCGGCCCGCACCGGGTGGTGTCGCTGATGACCCGCGAGGCGGCCGACGAGCTCGGGCTCGCCCCCGGGGTGCTGGTGGTGGCAGCCGTCAAGTCGACGAGTGTTGTCATCGAGATCGCCGCCAGCTGATCGATGGCGGCTCGGCGTCCGGCGGCGGGGGTGGTACGCCGGCGCCGGCGGAGCACCGCCATACCCGACCGGGCACCGCTGCTGCCTGTGGCCGCCGCCGCACTGGGGGCGCTGCTCTTCGCCCTGCCCCTGGCCGGGCTGTTGTGGCGGGCGCCCTGGTCCTCGGCGTGGGCCGAGCTGCGGAGCGAACCGGCGCGCGACGCACTGCGGCTGTCGCTTGTCACGTCGCTGTCGGCCACCGGCATTGCCCTCGTCCTGGGCGTGCCCCTGGCCTGGGTGCAGGCCCGGGTCGACTACCCGGGCAAACGAGTGGTCCGGGCCCTCACCACCCTGCCCATGGTGCTGCCCCCCGTCGTCGGCGGCGTAGCCCTGCTTCTGGCCTTGGGGCGGCGGGGCATCGTCGGCAGCGAGCTCGACAAGATCGGCGTGAACCTCCCGTTCACCACCGCCGGCGCCGTCGTCGCCGAAGCGTTCGTGGCCATGCCCTTTCTGGTGCTGACGCTGGAGGCGGCCTTCCGCAGCGCCGACCGCCGGCTGGAAGACGCGGCCCGCACCCTGGGGGCCGGGCGGTTCGCGGTGTTCCGCCGGGTCACTCTGCCCCTGGTGGCCCCGTCGCTCATGGCCGGGACGGTGCTGTGCTGGGCCCGGGCCCTCGGGGAGTTCGGCGCCACCATCACCTTCGCCGGCAACCTCCAGGGCACTACCCAGACCCTGCCGCTGTTCGTCTACGTGAAGCTCGAGGGATCGAACCCCGACTCGGCCATCGTCTTGTCCCTGGTGCTTCTGGTCGTCTCCATGGCGGTGCTCATCGCTCTGCGCGACCGCTGGCTGACGGCCCGATGACGCTGCGCGGCCTATGAGCCTTGACGCTGGCGTCGGCGTCGATCTCGGCGGGTTCACCCTCGACGCCGAGCTGAGGATCGCGGCGGGTACCACCACCGCGGTGGTGGGACCGAACGGCGCCGGCAAGACCACCCTGCTGCGGGCCCTGGCCGGACTGCGGGCGCTGTCGGCCGGGCGGATCACCCTCGACGGCGTGGTCCTCGACGACGCCGCCGAGGGCATCTATGTCCCACCCGAGCGCCGGCCGGTCGGCGTTGTGTTCCAGGACAACCTGCTCTTCCCCCACCTCGACGCCCTCGACAATGTCGCCTTTGGCCTCCGTCACCGTGGCCACCGTCGCGCCGAGGCCCGCCGCCTGGCCGCTGGTTGGCTGGAGCGGGTCGGCCTCGCCGACCGCGAGCGGGCCCGTCCCGCCGAGCTCTCCGGCGGGCAGGCCCAGCGGGTCGCCCTGGCCCGGGCCCTGGCGCTGGAGCCGAGGATGCTCCTGCTCGACGAGCCCCTGGCCGCCCTCGACGCCACCACCCGCAACGACGTGCGTCGTGACCTGCGCAGCCACCTAGCCAGCTTTCCCGGCGTGCGCCTGCTCATCACCCACGACCCCGTTGATGCCGCCGTGCTCGCCGACCACGTCGTGGTGCTCGACGCCGGCCGGGTGGCCCAGGCCGGCACGCCGGCCGAGATCACCGCCCGCCCGCGATCGCAATGGGTGGCCGAGCTGACCGGCACCAACCTCTTCGCTGGCTCCGCGGGACCGGGAGGCAGTATCGAACTCGATGGAGGTGGTTCGCTCGTCGCAGGCGACGGCCCGCACCGTGGACCGGTGTTCGCCGTCTTGCACCCCCGGGCGGTCTCCTTGCACCACCAGCGGCCGGAAGGCTCGGCCCGCAACGTCTGGGCGGGACGCGTGAGCACCATCGAAGCGATGGGCGATCGGCTCAGGGTGCGCGTGGACGCCATCCCGCCGGTCGTCGCCGAAGTCACCGCCGCCGGCGCGCAGCGGATCGGCCTGGCGGAGACCAAGCCGATCTGGGTTTCGGTGAAGGCAACCGAGATCGACGTGTACCCCGCATAAGCGAGGTAGGAGGGCGAGCAACCACGCTGGGAGGCCTGCGGCACAGAGGCGGAGCAAGTACGGGATAACTAGCTGTTATCTCGTACATCACGAGTAGGGTGACTGCTCGTGACCTGGTCTGACCTTGATCGCTCGGTGGCGGCGGTGGTGCGCCACTCGGGCACGTTATCCGGTACATAGGCGCCGACGGTGCCCAAGGACAGCTCCGAGGCCATGGTGCGCACCGGTGTCGACCGGTTCTTGTCATCGGCCCGGTGCCGCAATCCGAACACCCGTCGAGCATACGCAGGGGTGCTCGACCGCCTCGCCGACCATGTCGGTGCCGACCGGCGTCTCGTCGAGCTGGACGGCGGGGAGATCGCCGAGGCTCTCAACGCGCTCTGGGGTGGCGCCGCGGCGTCGACGTGGAACCAGCGCCGAGCGGCGGTGGCCTCCTGGCTCGCCTGGTGCGCCAAGAACGGCTACCCGGTGCCGACGTTGCCCGGCGCCGCCGAGCGTCGCCCCGAGACGGCCGACGAGACCCGGGCGATCGACCGCGCCGCCATCGAACGGCTGCTCACCCGCCGGGACGTGCCCCTGCGGGAGAAGACCCTGTGGCGCATGCTCTATGAGACCGCCGCCCGCGCCAGTGAGATCCTGGCCCTCGACGTCGCTGACCTCGACCTCGAAGCCCGGCGGGCCGCCATCGTGAGCAAGGGCGGGGCGACCGAGTACGTGTACTGGGCCACCGGCACCGCCCACCTGCTGCCGCGCCTTCTCCGCGGCCGGAGCGGCGGGCCAGTCTTCCTCTCCCAGCGCCGACCGGGGCCGGCCCGCCGCCCGGCTACCAAGGACCTGTGCCCCGAGACCGGTCGGGCTCGGCTCGGCTACGACCGGGCCCGGATCCTGCTCGATCGCTACACCAGCCCGGGGCCGGGGATGGCGGGCTGGGACCTCCACCAGCTGCGCCACAGCGCCGCCACCCATCTGGGCGAAGCCAACGTCGGGCTGCAGCTGATCATGGCCAAGACCCGGCACCGCAACCCGCGTACGGCCATGCGGTACATCAAGCCCGGTGGGGTCGCCGTTGCCGAAGTCACCGAGCTTCTGGACATCGCTCCCCGGCGCCGCTGACGCTGGGTGCGGCCTTACCGTGACTTTTCGTTCCGATGTTCCTCAAGGGCCGACAAGCCCCGGAGTTCAGCGAAACTGAAGGTGTATCAGCGGGAACCCACGGTCAATCTGCGCCAGGACGGATGTCAGCCCTTGGGTTCGTGGGAACCGCCGGACGAGAGACCAAGACGAATGGGACGCCCAGCGGATATGCCGAGCAACCCTTCGATTCCGACAAACGGTCGTTTTCTGGATCTGACACGGCGCCGGGAAGCGGCTCCAAAGCGCCACCCGACGCGTCCACAACTCAGGATCCTGCACCGAAGCATCCCGCCTGGAGTCGGGCGAGGTACTCACCGATCCGCGGGTCTCTCTCCGCCGCTCGGGTGGACAGGGAGATATCGCTTGACCGCACGATGACCTCACCGACTGACTTCGGGTGGATGTTCTCGACGTACCAGTCGAGGATGCTGGCCGGAGGGCGCTCCATGTTCTCCCATCTCCCCGGTCGAACCTCGACGTTCCACAGGGCCTTCACTCCCCGTCGGGCAAGCTCGGTGGCGGCGTCGCGGACTCGAAGATCGATGAGCCCGCTGCAGTGAAGCGCCTCGCCCGGCGCCAAGGCCGAGGTGACACTGACGTATGCCTCGCCTGGCTTGGCCTCACGGCCGAGGGTGATCTCGGCGTGACCCCGATAGCTCATGGGGATTCGAACGCCGAGCGGGCCACATCCCGTCTCAGCGCAGCCCGGGGCGTTGAGGGAGTCGATGCCGCCGACACTCCCGTCGTCGACCAGAGCCACGATGGTGCCTACTCGGCTGGGCGACGCCGGAACAAGCTTCAGCTCGACATCGAGACCACTGGCCAGAAAGGCCCGGCGCATCTCTTCGGGCTTGGCGTTGAGGTCGGTGACCGTTGCCACCAACCACTCCCCCTCCTGTCGGATCTCGATCCCAGCGGCTGCGGGCGATGGCCGGAGCGTCCCATACATGGATGCGGCGGCGATGACAGCGACGATCGCTGCGGCGACCGCTGGCAGGCTTCGAAGGCGTCTCGGGCGGTGAGCGTCCGGAAGGGCGACCACCTTGCCGCCTTCGGTGGCGTGAGGCTGTACGAGGATGCTCGCCAGGAGCCGGCGTGCCTCCGGCGACGCTGCGGTCTCCGATGAGATCCTCGTCACAGACAGGAGCAGCAGCCCTGATGGAATCCATGCCGACTCCTCGCTTCATGCCGAATCCTCCGTGCTCATGCGCGTCCTCAAGGTGTGTGGTCCCGTCTGCTCCGTCCGAGGGACGAAGGAGAGATCGGAATCAGCGCTGGCTTGCGCGAAGCGTCGCCTTGCCCGGTAGAGGCGAACTCGTGCGGCGCCGCTCGAACAACCAAGGGCGGCACCCAGTTCCTGCGAGTCGAGCCCTTCCCAGGCATGCAGAGCGAGGATCTCTCGATCGCCAGGAGCGAGCCGGTGCAAGACGGCCCCTACCTCGGAGAGACCCTCGAGAAACGGGGCGTCAATGACCGGGAGCCGGGGCACCTCCCGTAGCCGGGCGGCTAAGAGCTCGCGCCGACCGGTCGACCGCCGTTGATTGGCGAGAACCCGCCGGGCAACGCCGTAGAGCCAGGGGCGTGTCGAGCGCTTCGCTAGGGAGGTCGTCCAGGCGACGCCATGCGACCAAGAAGGTTTCGGCCACGACGTCCGCTGCGTCATCACGGGAAGCCGCCCGGCGGAGGGCGTACCCCAGGACATGGTGATAGGAGGAGTTGAACAGCTCGCGGAAGCGCTCCTCCCTCTCAAGCTTCTGGTCAGCCCCTGTGCCCGAAGGTCGCACCGTTCTCCGATCATTGTCGATCATCGCCCCAGCTGCTCGGTATCGAACCAGTCGGGACCTTCAAGGACAGTGGGTGTCCGCGGTGCAGCCGGCTGTTACTCGATCCGCGGCGACGCCACCATCGGCCTCCACCGGCTCGAGTGTTCTGGCGAAGGAGAGGAGGTCCGCTACCCGTCGGCGTCGTGTTGCTCTGCGGCGGTCTCGAGGAGCTGGCGAGCGGAGGCGGCGTAGCGGATGGCGGTCTTCTGATCGATCCCGAACACGGCGGCGAGGTGCAGCGGGTCGGGGCCGTGGGTGAGGGCCTCCTCGAGCTGACGGTCGACGCGTAGGCGCTCCAGGGTCGCCGCCTGCCCGCGGAGCGCCTTCGTCACCCAGACGCTGCTGACCGGGCCGGTCTCCATCGCGGTCTGCTGGTTGACGATCAGGTGCGGGTTGGCCGTGTTGGGCCAGCGGGTGCGCCGATGGTCGAGCCAGCCGAGCAGGATCTGACGGGTGAGGTCGTCGAGCGGGCGGATGCGGCCGGCGATCATGAGGCGTCGGTTGCCGAGATCGACGTCGTCGAGGCGCAGCGCCCGGATGGCGCCCGAGCGGGCGGCGTGGACGCGGCGAGAGCCAGGACGAGTCGGGCCGCCGGCGTCGTGGCGGCGGCGACCGCGTCGCCGACCTCGACCGGCCGGAGCGGCTGGATGACGTTGTAGCCGTGCTCGCCGACTTTGATCCGGCCGGTGGGGTTGCGGAAGACCGTGCCGTTGTGCTTGCAGAAGGCGAACAGTGAGCGCAGGGCGACGATGGTGTTGCTTCGCTGGACTCCGTGCACCGTGGCGAGAACGGCGATGACGTCGTCGCGGGTGACCTCGCGCAGATGGTCGTAGCGGCCCGACCAGGCGGCCAGCGCTGGGAGGACGCGGTTCATGTAGTTGCCGCCCGTGGCTCGGTGGCGGGCGCGGGTGCGCGGCCCGCCGTCGTGCAGTGCCCGCTGCCACGCCTCGACCTCACGGCTGATGCCCGGGGCGAGGCCGTCGAGCTTGCGATCCAGCCAGTCGTCGAACGCGGGGCGGCGGTCGTCGACGAGCACGCCCATCTCGCTCGAGCACCTCGGCGACACGCTCAGCGCCGATGTCGAGAGCTCGGAGCACGGGGAACATCTCCGAGTGGCGCACCGTGTCGCCTTCGGCGTGGTGGGACAACACGATGACCAGCCCTCGCTGGACCCCGAAGCGGACCCGGCGTGTCCAGCCCCGGGCCTCCGCTCGTCGGTGTGCGAGGTAGTGCGCCCAGGCCAGCCACGGGTTGGCGGGATCGGCGTGCACGCTCTCGTCGAAGCGGGTGAAGTCCGGGCGAGCGTCGAAGAGCCTCGGTTGGGCCCACCGTGACGCCGGCCGAGCAGCTGGTGAGGGAGGAGGCTTGGGTGGGCGGCCACGGCGGTCGTGGGTGCGAACGGGCGACTCAGCCCGCCGCCGCCGGAGCTTCATGCGGTCGAAGAACAGCTGGTGCTGGGCCAGTCGCCGGCCTGACCCGAGGACGCTGACAGCGCCTCTTGGGAGACCGCCGACGACGTCGGCCTCGAGGCTGGCCTGACGCCAGCACAGCCGGCAGTAACCGTCCTTCACCGGCACGACCCGGCCGCAGCCGCTGCACTCGGCCTGGCCGGGATGGTGGTGCTTGAAGACGGAGCAGGCCGAGCAGAACCGCCCGGAGAGCACCCCCCAGGCGAAGCAGCCGGCGCAGCTCGTCGCCGGCTTGTGAGGCGAGACCCGGCCCATCAGACAGGCGGCAGGGACCGGCCCTTCCGCCGTTTGGGCGTCACCGAGCCGGGGCCGGCCGACGGCCGCGCTCCGCTGATCGCCGTCCTGGCCCGGCGACTGCACCTTGTCGGGCTCGGGGACCAGCAGCTCCTCGACCCCGCAACCGAGGACGGCGCAGATGACGTCGAGGTCCTCGAGCTTGATGCTGGCCGGTCGCCCGACCACAGGCCGGACATCTTCCCGGCGCTGACGACCAGGCCGCGCTCGGCGAGCAGCCGTTGGCACTCGCTGGCCTTCCAGATGCCGCGGTTGGCGGCGGCCAGCCGCAGGTTCCACCTCATGGCATCAGCCCCTTCAGTCGGTCGGCGGCACGTTGCTGCCCGGCCATCCAGGCGTCTTCGATGTGGGTGCGGTGGACGTGGACGTAGTTCATGGTGGTGGCGATCCACGCGTGCCCGAGCGTCTCCTGGATGGCGATCAGGTCCATGCCGTGGCAGATAGAGCTGGCTGGCGCAGAAGTGGCGCAGCACATGCGGGGTCACCCGGTCCGGCCAGTCGGGCAGGTGCCGGGCGGCGGCGTCGGCCAGCGAAGCCCGCAACGCCTCGTCGCCCACCCGGGCCGAGGTGCCGTCGGCGTTCTTGCGCTCCGAGGGGAACAACGGGGCGCCGTGGCGGGTGTGGTCGTCGTCGAAGTGGCTCCACACGTCCTCGACGAACCAGCGCAGCGTCTGGCGGGCGTTGTTGATCAGCGGCACCATGCGCTCGCGGGGCCCGGAGCCGCGGGAGCCCTTGCCTATGCGGACGTGCAGCTTGCCGAACCGGCCCAGCTCCCACTTCACGTCGGCGAGGTCGAGGCTGCGGGCCTCGTTCACCCGCAGACCGACCTCGGCCATCAGCCGGGCCGCGGCGTAGTTGCGGGCGGTCGGGGCGAACTTGCGGCACGTCGCCAGCTCCTCCCGCCACCCGGCGAACAGTCGCCCGACCTGCTCGGCGCTGGGCGGGATGCGCAGCGCCGCGTCGTTGCGGCCCCGGGGCCGGTTCATCTCGTCGATCGGGCACTCGACGACCCGGCCGGTCAGGTTGTGGATCTCGACCTTGTGCCGCAGCTCGAGGAACAAGAAGTACGTCTTCAACGCCTGCGCCCGGGCCAGCCTGGTGCCCTTCGCCGATCCCCGCAGCACCTTGCCGAAGTAGGCGTCCGCGTCGGGGGGTTCCATCTCCCACAACGGCCGCCCGAACCAGACCCGCACCTGCTCCACATGCACGACGTCGGAGCTGATCGTGCCGTCGGACAGCCCGGCCGCCGCCCGAGCCAGCACGAACCCGGCGAGCACGTCGGTCTCGAACTCCGCGAGCTCCTCCGGGCCCGCCGCAGCACGCACCTCACGCAGGTCCCGCACCACGGCCAGACTCAACCCACGCCTCCTTGCCTTCGGACTTCTGGCAAGACTAGGCACAGACCTAGAAGAACTTCAGGGATACTGAAGATTCATCGATCCGTCCCGACTACGCTTCCACGCCAGGCGAACACGCTGGTCCAGGCCAGGAGGCGTACGCGATCACCGCCGGAGGGGACAACGAACATCAGGGTTATCTCCTACGATCTGGTCCGCATCGGTGGCTCCCTCAAGCTGGGCCACGTCTCGGCGGCGCTGCTCATCGCCAAGCTGCAGGCCGGCTCCCGACAGCACCCCCTGGCCAAGGCCATGTTGGAGTACGGCAAGCTGCTGCGCACTCTCCACGCCTTGCGCCGGTTCACCGACGAGGCCTTCCGTCGTCGGATCGGCCGCCAGCTCAACCGGGGCGAGGCGACCAACGACCTCCGCCGCTTCATCTTCCTCGCCAACCGGGGCGCAGTTCGCTCCCCGCACCACGACGACCAGACCACCCAGGCCCATTGCCGCACCCTGGTCGTCAACGCCTGCGTTCTGTCCACCACCGGCTACCTGGAGGACGCCGTCGACGCCGAGGAGGCCGACGGGCATGAGGTCAGCGACGAGGCCGGCCCACCTGAGCTTCTCCCACTTCGAGGCCATCAACCCCTACGGGACGCTGGTCTTCGACACCGCCAGCGTCCTCAACCGTTCCCGGCGACCCCTTCGCCGCCCATGAGACTGACGAGGTACCTCCGGACATGACCACCTTCACCCCCATGACCATCCAGCGCCTGTCCGCCCATGTGGCCGTTGAGGCCGACGCCGACCGCCGCTGGTCGCTGCTGCTCGAGTTCCTCGAGGAGTACGAGCACGAGCCGGCGACCGACCACCCGTCACTCGTTAAAGCCGAGCCGGCCAGGACCGGAGATGCCTGCTGGGACGCACTCCTGGCCGGCATCGCCGAGTGGCTGGCGGCCCGGGGCGGCTTCCCCGCACCGTCGTGGGTGGGCACGCCCGAACGCACACTCGCCGAGCCGTGGAGCCCGCACCAGCTTGCCTCATTGCGACGTCTGGCCGCCGACAACGCCCCACAGGAGCTCCGTCGCCACGGGGTGCTGATTGACCCCTACGACCTGGCCCGAGCGTGAACGCCCCGCTTCTCAGCAGACGCCAGCTCCAAGACGCCCTCGAACGTCTTGCCCACCACCTCCACCGCCGGGGAGTCCACGCCGAGCTCTACGTCTTTGGCGGCGGTGCGATGGTCCTGGCCCACCACGCCCGGGAGGCCACCATGGACCTCGACACGGCGATCAGGCGACATCACGGACCCGTCCTGGCCGAGGCCCGCGTCGTCGCCGAGGAGCTCGGTCTCCCGTACTGGTGGCTCAACGAACAGGCGGCCTCCTTCTTGCCCGCTACGCAGGACGTCGAGGTCACGGTGGTGCTGGAGCGCCCTGGCCTCACGGTCCGCGCGGCCTCCCCCCGCCACCTGCTGGCCCTGAAAGTCCGGGCCGCCCGCCAGAGCGATGTCGCCGACATCGTCGTCCTCGCCCGTCTCGTCGGAGCGACCGGTGCTGAGGAGGCCGAGCGCGTAGCGGTGGAGGTGTTCGCGGGCGAGCCCCTCAGCGAACGAAGTCGCGGCAGTCTTGGCCGATCTCGACAACGCTCTGCGAAAGTCCTGATTCGCGGCGAGGGATCAAGCCCTGCGATTCCGTCTAATCCGCGCTAGTGGATGAATTGTTGGCCACTTTGACGCCGTTACTCAGATGACCCCAACTGGCGGGCGCCATTCTGGCATCTGATGGGCAACCCGCCGTCAAGGGGCGAGGAGTGGGGAAGTCCTTCCCTCAGGCCGCCCCGCGCCGACGACGGTCGCCGTAGGCAAGTGGCCGTAGGCAAGCGATGGTTGGATTCCCTTCGAGGAAGAGCTCGCCATCTGGGCGACGGAGCGAATTGCCGCTCGAGCGGGCTGCGGTGAGCGGCCTCGGCGGGTGGAGGGACAGCTACGTCGTGGCGTAGAGCCGCTTGATTGCGGCCCGTAGGCCGGAGCGACTTGCTGCCGCGGGCACGTCGTCTCGGCACTCGAACGCGGCCGCTTCCTCGGCGAGCACCGGATCGTTGATGACCTCGCGGAACCAGCGTGAGTAGTTGCCTTGGCGGAGGTGACGCAGCCACGTCTCATCGCTGACCTTGGCCGCCACCTGCACGAAGGCGATCAAGCTCGGAGCACGAAAGTCGAGGTGCCCGCTCGGGCCCTCGAAGAAGAAGCTGTCGCTCCCGAGATCTCCGTCCAGATCACGCTCGAGGGCCAAAGCACCCAACGACACGATCCCGACAGGCGTGCCGTCGTTAACTACCGGAAGTCGGCGGAAGGCCCGTTCGCGCATGAGCTGGATGGCCTCGCCGATGGTCTGGTCCGGGTTGAGGGCGACGAGGTTGTGCACGCAGACCGTCGCGATCTCGACGTGGTCGATATCTCCGCCCCCGGCGACGGCCCCGAGCGCGATGTCCTCTGCGGTGGCGATCCCGAGCCCGTGCGCCTCGATGACGATCACGGCGTCGTGGTGCGCGTCACGCATGGCCCTCGCCGCTCCCAGGGCCGTGGTGCTCCCGGCGAGGACGATCGGGTCCGGCGTCATGACTGCGCCAATGACTTCCACCATGGTGCCTTCTCTGTTGAAGAGAGAGTGGGTGGGCGGTGACTCCTGTGCGCGCAGCCTAGGGGTAGGGACAGTTCAGGACAAGGCAGGGGCGGTTGAGCGCAGTTCTTGCCGTGGTGCGCGTGCAGGTGAGACGAGGGGCCAACGTCGGCGCCACGCGGCTGCTGCGGGGGGCGCCCTCGCAATCGTCGGCGATGAGTGAGACCCCCAGGCGTCACGGAGTCGACTGGGGGTTCGAGGCCTGATCCCGACTAGTAGCTCCTGGGTCGAGAGCGACGGCCTCGCTCGACCAGGGCGCCGCCGGACGGCATCTTGGGAATGACGGGTCGCGACCGAGGGCGTCGGAGACGTTGGGATGCGTCTCGGTCGCCGGAGCGGGGCGGCGACCCGTTCGGCCGGCTGCATCATCGACGTCTCGGAGGTGGACTGGCTGGGAGTTCAACCCGTCCCCGTCAATCGGACCCCCTAGGTGGCGCGGCTCACCCGCGGGCCTGCCCCGCCCACCACAGGTGTAACCGACCGAAGGGTTGCAAGCAGCACATACGAAAGTGGGAGGCGTCGACTGCCGATTGGTGAGCCGCCGACGCCTCTACCACCGTGCCCCAAGCCGGCGGGAGCCGGGAGCAGCCGCATCCTAGGCGCTGTCTGTGAGATTCGGCCACGGTGAGCGGCGACCGGAGCTAGCTGTCGTTCCGCCAGATCGCCGTGGCCCGGCGCCCCGCAGCGCGGAGAAGCCCGCCTTCGAGGTGCGTCTCCTTCAGGACGAGTCCACACCGCGGCCATTCACAGACGAAGGCCATGCGCCCCTCTGGCGGAAGAGGCTGGCACCAGTACCCCAGCGTGTAGGTGCGGTCGACGCCGGTGCCGCCGGTAGGGCGGAGGATCGGCCCCTGCTCTGGGGACGGGCCGGCCCCCAGGTCGAGATTCGTGACCTTGGAGCCGTCCGCAAATCGCAGGCCGAAGCGCAGGACGGTCGGATCCACAGGGCCACCGCGGGTCATCGACCACGGCTGGACCGGAGGGACAGGCTCCGGTGAGCGGCTTACGCAGATGACATCAAAGCTGAAACCTGCCGGGTAGGCGACGACTTTGGTCACGAGGACAGCAACCTCCTCGGAACGGGCAAGAATCAGCGAGATGGGCACGACCGTGCCCAACGTGTCGGCGTATGTGCCCGTCCGCCCCGACCGCGTCGTCGCCTCGTCCGGATCAGGCGATAACTCCAAGGATGGCATGGCCGAACTTCTCCGAGAGGCACCGGTCAACGGGCAGCGTGGTCGCGACTGTGGTCAAGCTTGCCTCCGCCGGACGGGGCTCGGTGAAAACTGCGGAGAAATAGTCAAGACCTGTGGATACAGTCAGCTGCGCCGGACGGGGCAACGAAAGAGAGACCATGAACACCAGACGAAGGGCTTAGCTCACCGCTCGGCATCCTCGCCCTGGCCGGAGCGGCTTGTGGCAATGACGACGATGACAGCGCCGCCACCTCACAAGGGTCGGCCGGCTCGCAGGCACAGGCCACCGACACGGTGACCGCCATCCCCAGCCTCTCCGGCGTGGGCACGTCGGTGACCCTCGACGGTGGCACCGCCGCCGCCCTCAAGTCCCTCGGCGTCGCCATCGCCCCCTCGGGCAGCGCCACCTTCGACGCCGCCACCTCCACCATCACCTTCCCGATCACCTCGGGCTACGCCGAGATCCACAGCGACCTGAGCGTCAAGCCCGGCTACATCCTGGGCTCGGTCGAGCACGCCGGTAGCGGCTTCACCCTGACCGCCGGCGCCACCAAGGTCGAGCTGTCCGACTTCATCGTCGACCCCGGCAACTCCATCCTCTACGGCACGCGTGGGCGGCACGCCCGATGGTCCCGCTGCTCGACCTCGACGGCACCAACGTCAAGGTGAGCATGGAGGGCGCCAACGTCGTGCTTCCAGGGCACCGTGGCCAAGCTGACCGACACCGCCGCCGGCGCCCTCAACGAGGCGTTCAAGGTCGACGCCATCAAGGCCGGCACGCCCCTCGGCGTCGTCCGCCTGGTGGCCAAGGGCGACGGCCACCACCTACAACGCCGCCACCGACAAGACCACCGCCATCAGCCGCCTGACGCGGCAAGTCCACCGTCGGTCACGCTCGACGCCGGCACCGCCGAGGCCCTGGAGAGCCTCGGCGTGGCCGTCGCCCCGGTCGGCTCGGCCACCTTCGACGCCGCGACCGGCGACCGTGTCCTTCCCGATCACCGGTGGCTTCGCCGCCATCCACTCCGACCTGAGCTACAAGCCGGGCTACATCGCCGGCACGGTCATCCACCAGGCGCAGCGGGCTGAAGTTCTCCAAGGGCAACAAGTCCATCGAGGTCACCGACTTCGTGGTCGACCCCGGCAACTCCATCCTGACCGCCACCGCCGGTGGCAAGTCGGGCATCCCCCTGCTCGACCTCGACGGCACCAACGTCGCCGTGTCGATGTATTGCCCAGTTGGATTTACAGCATAGCGCAGGCGAAACCCATTCGTTACAGAATTGCGCCGATCAGGATGCCGACCGCACGGACGGGTAACAAGAGCACGGTGCCGATCACACTCACAGCTCCGCTCAAAGCCGCTGCGCCTGCGCCAGAGTTTTCTCTAGTGGTGGTTGTTTCTTTTTCGATCGTTACGGGCTCGCCTGTGCGCGGGTCATATTGCGAATAACGGGTCGTCACGGTTTTTTGGGTCGAGCACGCAATAGCCAGATTCATGATGAGAAACAAAGCGGGGAACAGTTTAGAAACCCTGCGCATAACTTTTCTCCTTGGTCCAAGCTTCTAGACATGAAGAGCCAAGCTGTATCAGATGCTTATCCATGGTAGTAGAAGTTGGCAGCCGCCGTGACCTGTATATCTTGTTACCATTGACAACTCAATTTGCAAAAAAAGCCATTCTCTCACGTACATCATAACGCTGGGAAACCGTGGGGCTCAGGTCTTTACTTTGCCGTTCCATCACGGCAGTGTCGCGGTCGCACCACGCTAACTCATCGTGAGCTTGCAATAATTTTTTTACGGGAGTGTGTTTTGGCGCTTCGAGCCTCACCGGTTAAGAGGTTTCGATCGTGCCTGATTTCTGGTGCTCGGATGGATGGAGGACACTGACCAAACGACCGCTGGCAGTCAATCTTTCAGAGGCGGTTTCCCAGGACGGCCAATCAGCCGTATCTTGTTCCCAATCGGCGAACGCCGCTTCATCACACCAGTGCGGCAGTTTTAGCATGGCTTCTCGATGAGGGGACGCCGGCACAAACCCTCGGATCGCTTGATTGTCCCGCCAAATCGCCAACGTCCAGAACGCAAGGCCTTTCGTTTTTCTCACTCCGACACCGAAATTTCCCGGCGTCCGTCTCGCTTGCCTCATCGATAGCCTGGTGTACCAGATGAACCCGGGTAAAAAGCGCAAAGAGCGCAGGCGAAGTCGGGTAACGGAGACGATTGCCATAGAGGTAACGATTTGGGGCGGCGAAAGAGCAAGTTGCGAGGGCTTATATCAGGCACGGCCGAAGTTCACCGCTTACGGCTTCCAACCGCTTTGCGTCACTTCGGCTTGCGCTTTACGAATAAAAGAAAAATCGAAGATCTCCTCCAACCTGATCTCGCGGGTGACTCCGGTTAGGCGTTTGCTCCTGTCGATGACGATTTGTTGCAACCGTTCTGAAACCGTGCCGTCGCGCGCAATGGTTTTCATGTGGTCGTCGTAAACCCGCGCCATCAGATCACGGTCTTTATGCCGTGTGAATTCCATGATCGCGCTGATTCCCTCTTGCCGATGGGCCAGATAAAAACGCTTTCCTTTGACGGTTGCGCGCATGAAGCGGCCAACCATGTCACCCTGGCGGGCCAAACGCTCGTCGGTTGCTACGATCGAAGCCTGGATGTCTTCCAGGTGATCGGCGGTGCGGAGCAGCACTGGGAAACCGGCGTCTTGGGCCAAGAAATTCGACGGCGGGCTTAGCGGCGATGCATCGATAGTCCCAGCTCGCAGCGCCGTGAATCGGGTGCTGGTCGATCCAACCGGGACAAAAATAACGTCCTTTTCGAGCTGTAAACCAAACTTCGGCAACAGTTCTTTCATCCAACCGTATTCCAGACTGCCGACGGTCGATCCGCCGATTCGTTTGCCGCGCAACTCGCCGACACTTTTGATCGAAGGCTGAGCGATCAACATGCCCGGCGGTTTGTCATTAAATACCATCAGGATTTTAAGCTTGGCGCCTTGTACTGCCGCGGTTGGATTGCTGGCTGAGCCAAGCTCGACGCTGTTGCCGATCAACGCTCGCGTGCTGGTGAGCCCCGCCATTAGAATGATTTCGACGAGCATGCCTTCTTCAGCATAATAGCCGCGCTTCTGGGCAATGTGCATGGAAATATACGAGGCGGAAAAATTGGAAATGGCGACTCGCACTTTTTCCTGAGCTTTGCCCGATTCGCGCGAAATAAGAAGGAAAGCGACCGCAATAACGCAGACTAGAGATTTCATTTTCATGATCAGGTGTTTTATAACAACGCCGGCGCGTAACGCAAAACGTCCACCGCTTTGATGCGAAGTGGGTCATGAGCTTACGCTCGCCCACAGAGCATGAACATGCAGATTTTCGTCATGCCGGCATGGATTTTGAGTTTCAAGTTTCTAGTTTCTGGTCTCTAGTTAACATGAAGGAACTCTGAACCAGCTATCAACTAGTGTAGTGTCTCTTAAATCTGGGGGCTTATTTGCACGTCATTCCGGCCAAGCTGGCGATCGCTAGCGCGAGCCGGAATCTACCCCCTCTGTCTCTCCCCCTTGGCAAAGGGGGAGATTAGTGGGGGTTCTGAATTCCCGCTTTCGCGAGAATGACAAGTAAGGCGTCTTGGATAAAGTACAAACAGCGTGAGACACTACACTAGAAACCAGAAACCCTGAAACCAGAAACTGCCGTTGCTACCATCCAGGTTCGGAGGACGCGTCCGGAAACGTCCATGTTAACCTGGATTCCAGCACTCCATGCTGGAATGACGTACTCGAGGTTTTCTGCTTGAACTGACCGAGGTCCCTCTGTCCCGAATTTTCGAAGGGGCATCACGACTGCACCAGGCGGTTACTTATCTAGTGTACTGGCCCAGAAGTTCGCTGCATAACTCCTCTGTCAATCTGTCCGAAAAAAAATCTCCCCTTCCCCTCTTTGGAAAAGAGGGGTTATGATCACACGCAGAAAAATCCCCCTTTCAAAGAGGGGGAGAAAGGGGGATTTCAGTTCGACTTTAGCGACTGCCATCATTTGGACTTTTTCAACGAATTTCTGGGCCACCATACTAGCAGCCCGTGGTGAAAGTCTGACTGCATCCGACTTGTGATCGATCCCCGTTGGCTGCGTTGCTCCTCCCCTCAAATATTCCCCGATGTTCTCGGTCCTCGCGCCTTGCCATCAGGGCGCCTCGCCCGTCTCGTGCGACGCCACACTTTCACCGCGGGCTGCTAGCCTTCTGAATGGCTGCCGTCTTCGATCACTTGAATATGAATTGAGCCCGCGAGCTATAAGCGATCGACTTCTTCTTCGCGCAGATGCTCTTTAACGCGCTCGACTTCTGCCATGAGTTTCGTGGCCTTGACGAGGGTAGGCCGCTCCGGTTACGTTTACCGTCGTCAATCCTTTTGTATGGAGGATTCATGAAATCGTTGATCCCAGTGCTCGCAATAGCGGCGCTCTCGCTATTTGCCGAATGGTCCTTTGCGCAGCAGCAACAAAAGTACGACGTTGATCCGAAAACGAAGTGGGCCGTTGGCGCGAAACCGACGCCTGCTGACGAGCTCAAGAAGGAACTCGATGCCGGTACGGTGAGGGTCATCGATGTACGGCCTGCCGCCAATTTCGAGAGGGAGACCATTCCCGGTGCCATTAACGTTCCTCTCGAGCAGCTCGAAACTTATTTACAAACAGTCCCGAAGGATACCCGCATTGTCTTCACCTGAGGGACGGGCTCATCGAGCTCGCAGGCTGCGAAGCTAGCTGAAGATCTCGGGTTTACAGCGACGACATTTTGCCCTGTCAACAAATGGAAAGAACAAGGCTACCAAGCGGAGCCGGGTAAGAAGAAATAGCTCGCTCAAGTGCGGGTCGGCGGCCGCGGCGCATGCTCTGAGAGTCAAGAGCCTGTGCTTTCTCTCAAGGCCACCACCTAAACTTATAAGCGTTCCGGCCGTCCCGGTGACCGACCGGCGTTTGGTGTCGAGTTCTCGTATTTACTTATTGCGCACCCTGGCGGCGTAGAACAAATCAAGCCGGAGCCGAAGCAAATCTGTCCACGCTCGTGACCTTGCCGCTGGCACGAAATCGGCTAACCTTTAACCATGGTAGATTGGTCCTCTTGCCCCGCTGTCGAGCGTGACCCTGACCGAGTCAGTGGCGCCTGGGTATTTCGCGATACGCGCGTTCCAGTCAAAGCGCTGTTCGAAAATCTTGAAAGCGGCGCGCGGCTCGACGATTTCCTCGCCTGGTTTCTCGGGGTCTCCAGAGAGCTGGCTGAAGCCGTGTTGGAGCACGCTCAGCGCAGCTTGCAGACCGAAGCACACTGAGGCATGCGGGTTCTTTTTGATCAAGGCACTCCGGTGCCTCTAGGCGGTTTTCTAAACTCCCATACAGTCACGACGGTTTACGAGCAGGGGTGGAGTCGCACCAGGAACGGCGGTTTGCTTTGGCTTGCTGATCAACAAATGTTCGAAGTGTTCCTCACCAGCGATCAGAATTTGAACATCAGCAAAATCTTACAGATCGTCGGATCGCAATGATTGTATTGCCGACGACAAGCTGGCCAGGGATCCAAAAACATACAGCCAGGATCGCCGCCGTCCTCGACGCAATCGCGCCGGGCGATTTCATCGAAATTGATTACCAATAGCGATGCGCCCACATTTTCTCGTCAAAGTATCCAAGGCAAACGTATATGATAGTTTACCTCCGGGTTGTGTGGACTGGTGTTTTCACCCTATAGTCGCTAGCTTTCGCTCATGGCCGCCAACACAGAGCTCGTTAATGTCGGGCGGAAAGAAACCCGAAAGCGTCTGCTAATGGGTGTCGTCATGATCACCGTGGGCGTTGTCATGGCGGTTATCTTCTCGCGTGCAGGCGTAAGTCGCGGGTGGTATTCGGGGCTATTCCTGCCATTCTGGTTGGGGACTCTCGGGCTTTCCCAGGCTCGCAAAAAGACTTGAGTGGTTCTCGCCGCGCGCGGCGCGCGCAACATGAACGGCTCGGAAGAGCCACTCCGAGACGAAGCCGCCGAGCAGCGACTCCAGTCTCAGGCACGTCGGATCTACGTCGAATCGGCGATTGCTGCACTGATCGTAACTGGCCTTAGCTTCTTTTTTGCGAGCGTATTGCCTGAGGCGGCGCGATCCTATCAGGGCTTGAGTCTGAAAGAAGCGGGCGAATTCCTGATTGAGCACGGCTACGCTCTGCTCTTCGGATGGGTGCTGGTCGAGCAGATGGGCTTGCCTGTCCCCGCTATTCCTCTGTTGATTGCTGCCGGCGCGCTGGCCGGCTCGGGCAAAATGGTTTTGGCGCTCGCAGTGAGTTCAGCGCTCTTTGCGGCTATTTTGGCTGACCTGTTCTGGTACTTCCTAGGGCGTTATCGCGGCGGCCGCATACTGAAATTACTCTGCCGCATTTCTCTGGAACCTGACTCGTGCGTTCGGCGCACGGAGAATCTTTTCGTCCGCCATGGCGCTCGTTCTTTGCTCGTCGCGAAATTTGTACCTGGCCTGAACACCGCGGCGCCGTCGTTGGCGGGAATTTTTCGCATGTCCCTACGGCGTTTCATGCTTTTTGATTCCCTGGGCGGATTCTTCTGGGTCGCCACGTTCACGGGCGTGGGCTTTATTTTCAGCAATCAACTCGAACAGATTGCGGCCCGCGCGCTGCGCTGGGGCGGTTGGCTGGTCATAGTCTTAGCCGGAGGTTTGGCAGCTTATGTTTTGTGGAAGTACATCCAACGATGGCGCTTTCTGTATCGCCTGCGGATCGCGCGCATCAGTCCGAAGGAATTGATGGACAAACTGACCTCGGGCGATGACATTTCAATCGTGGACTTGCGCCAGCCCATCGATGTCGAGGCGTTTCCCCAGGTGATCCCCGGCGCGCTTCGCATAGCGATGGAAGAGATCGAAGACCGCCACGGCGAGATTCCCCGGGATCGCGACGTCGTCCTCTACTGCTCGTGACCTAACGAAGTGACCAGCGCCCGGGTGGCGCTGCTGCTGAGAGCGAAAGGAATTACCAGGGTCCGCCCACTAGAAGGTGGAATTGACGCCTGGCTAGCGCAGAATTTCCCATTCGATACCGCAGGCCTCGTAAAGAAATCCGTTGTGCTCTGAGAAAGAGGTCCTTCCGCTAATCATTCCTGACAAGCGCTAAACATAGCTATCGGCGATGAGTCGAGCGCTCATAGGAGCACCAAAGGGCTGACACTAATTGTGTAATTGCCGCACATCACCGTCCGAGCGCCGGCGCATAATACGCTCTTCGCGCGGTTAATTCTGCGGTTGGATAAATATCTGCGTGAAGAAGTAGCGGCCGTCCTCGCCTTGCGCGATACCGATGCCGGTGAGGCTGAAGCGGCCAAGCATATTCTTGCGATGCTCGGGGCTTTTGCTCCAACCCTCCACCGCGGCGAGCGCTGGGTTCTCGTAACGAACATTCACGGCGACGTTCTCTGCCGCAGCTCGATAACGAATCTTTTTCCCGATGTCTTGGAGGCGCTGCTCGAAGCCGCGATGGCTTATGCTGCCGCCGCCTCCCGCCATTTCGACGCTGTGCGCTCGTGCTTGGGCACTGATAATCGGATCCAATGTGAGTGGCTTTAACCCTTCATTCTGACGAAGCTCATTCACTATCCGATGCACCGCGGCAGCGATTTCTGCGTTCTGTTATCCTTCGCGGGTGAGATCGCCTCCCGTCCAGGCAAAGACTGAGGGTTGTCCTGGCTCGCGGCCGAAACGCCTTGGAACGCGCCCGCGAGCGAAAAGACAAAACATAAGAGCCCGGCAATTTTATCGGACATCGTGCTCCGTAAGAATTTGGGGGCCTTCAGCCTCTTCCGAACAATCACGAATGGGACGTTGCGAGCGGCTTGCCTTGAGAGCCAAGCAGTCAGGCAATCCGGTAAACCCGCATCGCCGTGTCGTGAAATAGCGCCGTTCGCTCGCCGGCGGTGTAACTATCCGTCATGCGCTTGAACGCATTCCAAAGATTGGCATAAGTATTGGCAACCTTTTCCACGGGGAAATTGCTCTCGAACAGGCAACGATCAACGCCGAAACGATCGATGCAATGCTCGAAGTATGGTCGTAAAATGGTGGCTAGCTCCAGCGAGGACGGACAGACCGCGCGCTCGTGCCAGTCGTAGCCCGAACGTAGCGAACCGACGCCTCCCAACTTTACCACCACGTTCTGACATTTGGCGAGTTCGGCGATGCCATTGCTCCACAGCTGAAAGACTTCAGCACGCTTGCTGGTGTAGGGGCCGATGCCAAGCGGCGCGCCGATATGATTCAAGATGACCTGCACACCCGGAAACGCCTGCGCAAGTTCTGTAAGCTCAACCAGCTGTGGATGATAAACCCACGCGTCAAAGCTGAGATGCAACTTTTCCAGGCACGCAAGCCCTTGGCGAAAATTTCGATCGCCCATCAACCCGCGCGGCGCTTCGCTGCGCAGCGCGTCGCTCGCATCCCGTGTCGCCGCATGACGAATGCCGCGGAACCGCTGCGGACTTGCCGCGCTATGCTTTTCGAGCACCGCCTCGACCGCGTCGCCCAAGAGAAGATCAGCGTGTCCAACGATCGCCGCCGCAAGGCGATGTTTGATCTTCGGATCAGTGGCAGCTCGATCCGCGACGCTTTCCAGAAACTCGACCTCGCCGACTGGCTTGAGCTCAGCCGGTCCGTCCCTGCGATAAGCATAGCGGCATTCGACTGCCACCGTGGAGACAATATTATGTCCGGAGCGCAAGTCCTGCAGCAAATCGTCGAGCATGTAGCCGCGCGGCGGTCGCTCCCAGAGATGATGATGCGCATCGCAGATCGGCAGCTCCGGCTCCAGCGGCGCTTCGGTCTCAATCATCGAAGCCTCTCTTTTGACTCCTCGAACAATATCTCGTTGACGAGTGGTTGAAAACCACAGATCCGGAGTGGCGCCTTGACATACAGAGGGGGTCGTAATACATGCTGCCCTGTCTCAAGCCTTAGTTTACCGGCGGACTCAATCATCGAACAGTCAAGAGGTGGGAATGTTCTTAAAGCGCACGTGCAAACTTTCGTTCGCCTTGAGCTTCATCGGGCTTTTAAGTTTTGTCTACCCTGTGTTTTCTCAAGCGCCGTACTATCAGGGAAAAACCCTCACCATTATCAATGGAGGCGCTGCCGGCGGCTCCGGAGATATGCGCGTGAGAGCGATGCTGCCTTACTTGAGGAAATACATTCCCGGGGAGCCGACCATGGTCCAGGAATTCATGGCAGGCGGGGGCGGTCGAAAGCTTGCCAATCATATGTATCGAGCCGCGCGTCCCGACGGCCTCACCATCGGATTTACGCAGGGCAGCATTATCACCTCCGCGGTGATGGGCGAGACGGGCGTCGACTATGACATTGCGAAATTCATTTATCTCGGCACGGCCGAGACTACGTTCAATTACGTCTTTCACACCCGTAAGGCCGCCGGCATAAATAGCCTCGATAAACTGAGAGCGACTCCGGGGTTGAGGGTGGGAGCGCAGTCGGTCGGGCACACCATCTACGTTATCGGCCGCATGTTCGCCTACACGCTTCGTCTCAAGGAGCCCAGGTTCGTGGTCGGATACTCCGGCCCGGAAGTCGATATTGCTCTCACGAGCGGCGAGGTTGACGCCCGGGCGAGCAACGCCGACACGATTCTGCAGAGGACGCCGGAGTATCTCGAAAGTAATCTGATGGATTTCCATACGATCATCAACATCCCGAAAGCGACCAAGCATCCGCGCTTTGCCCATGTGCCCGAGATCGACACATTGGTCAAGTCGGAAAATGATCGAAAGTTGGTCGAACTGTACCGCACGCTGAGGCTCGTCGGTTCTCCCTTCGTCCTGCCGCCGGGCACGCTGCCGGAGCGGGTGCAGACTTTGCGCGCCGCCTTTAACAAAGCGTTTAACGATCCCGATTTTCATAAAGAGTATAGAAAACTGGTGGGCGACCATCCGTCGCCGCTGGCTGCCGAAGAGGTCCAACGCGCCATCGAGGGCCTGCCCCGCGAACCGTCCGTCATCGAACTGTTCAAGCTGTTTACTGGCGCCAACCCCCTTCCTTCTCATTGAACGGCGAAGCCGGTGAATGCGCTTTCGGCGACCTCGTGCCTGATTTGTCGTACTGCGCATGGGTAACCGACAAACCGAATATAAACAATCTGAAATTCGTAATTTGACGGGCGCGACCAACCGGTCCGTATTTTTCCTAATGTTGCGGTTAAACGCTTGAACGGCTTGAAGCCAGCCGTGGTTGGTTGGGCGCGTTACGTCGGGAGCAAGCAGGGAACCATCTGCCGGCTATGCCGGCGGTAGATGCGAAAATCCGAGTCGGTCGTGAGAACGACCGGGTCGGCGAAGGTTTCGCTCATCCGCACAAGGCACGCATCGGCGAGGCTCATCGGGACGTTGGCATACTTCTGCAGGAGTTTGAGCACAGCGTCGATATTATCGTCGAGGTCGAAAGCCGCCAATAAGGCGCGGCGGCGGAGCATGACGCCGAGTGCCGACACTCCGCGCGGCCCGAGAAGCTGAAAAGCCTCGGACAGGACGGCTTCGCAGGTTCTCCAAGGGAGAGTATGGTTGGATGCCTGCGCAGCGGCCCAGGGATGGTGGGAGTCGCGGCGGCTGAGTAAAGCGACCAGAAAACCCGCGTCAACGAGCACGTTTCTTGCCATATCCCGTGGCTTTCAGATAGTGCTTCTTGCGTGTGCTCAGTTCCGCCGGCAGGCCGCCCACCGCGCCGATGAGATCCGCGATGGCATCGAGTGCTGCAGACTTACGCCGCGAGGGCCGAGCGGCGCCTTCCAGACGCTCGCGGACGATATCGGACTTCGAGCATTTTCGTCCCTCGCGATTCCGCTTCGATTTCGGAAACGAGCGGCTCGGGTAAGCGTACCGTCAATGTCTTCATCGTCTTTAGTGTATTACGCCTCTGCCGGACGTGCAAGACAAGCGTAAAGTAACGGCAGCAGGCCAGCAGGTGAAGGATCGTTCAAGGCGTTCCATCAGTCCAGCAGCAGGCTTGCTGCCGGCAGTCTTGCAACGGCGTCGGGGCTTTCGGCATTGAGTTATTTTTTCACGTTCCGAATAGTGCAGGACCGGCGCGCCATTTTTTGGCGGCAACGGCCTCGTGGACCAACGGAAACATTTTACGCGGGCCGGTGTGAAAGAGCATCGGCTCGTCATCGACGATTAGAACTGGTTTAATGAGAATGCACCGGGGCCGCCTTCGCTGGCGATGGGCGTGTTGATGCGTAATCCGCTCGGCGATCTCATTGACGTTGGTTCCCGAGTCTCTGTTCGTGATGGCCATCGGCACATTCCTCTGACGGACTCGACGTGTATGCGCCGGCGGGAAGCGATCCACTCAGGACTCTTCGGAGCGACGGTAGGCGACGTTGGGCCCGCCCTTTTGCGACGAGAGATACTCCTCGACTTTGCCGAGGGGATCGACCAGTAGTCGTTGCCTGAAAGCGACCAGCTGATCGAGCCGCATGGCGTCGGGAAGTGAGAGGTTTCTTCCCATCTGGACCGCAATCTTGGCGCATGACAGGACTCCCGGATTGCGCGACGCAATCTCCTCGGCCAGCTTGAGCGTGACATTTTCCAATTCGCCCGGTTCGACGCACATTGAAACCAGCCCGAGCCGATCCGCCTCGGCGCCCGACAAGTTTCGACCCAGGAGCTGGATCAATGCCGCCTTTTTCATGGGTACGCCGGAATGGAACAGGGTGCTTGTGGCCATCTGCCCGAAGCTGCCCCGCAGTATTTCCGGCATGCCGATCTGAGCGTCAACCGCCGCGATGACGAGATCGTGGGAATTCATCAGGGCCAGGGCGCCGCCGAGACAATAACCGTGAACCTGGGCGATGGTTACCTTTGGAAAATTCCTGATCGCCTCGAACATGATCGCCGTTGGACTGAATTTGTCCCAGTCTTCTGGCGGACCCTCGCTTTGTGAGCGCAAATAATAGAGATCGAGGCCCGAACAATACGCGGCGCCGCTGCCTTTGGTGATGACCGCGTTGATCTGACGATCGGCGCGAATGTCTTCTAGAGCGCTCATCACATCTTCGACCAACTGCGCGTTCATGGCATTGCGCTTCTCTGGCCGATTCAAGATGATTTTGGCAACCCCTGTTTCGGCAACCTTTTCCAGTATCACGGTTTCCATGGATTCCCCCCTTATAGTCCCTGTCTAAATCGACTCCCGCACTATGTCCAGCCGCTGCACGGAAGCGTCAAGCTCGTCGTCGCGCCTTGCCGTCAGGCGCCTCACCCGTCTCTGTGCGACGCCACACTTTCACCACGGGCTCTAGCTAGTACTCCGAGCATTTGCGGTGAATCAAAGTCCAAAAAGTACCAGGAGCGCCAGATCGGCCGCACAAAACCGCCTTCCGTAATGCCCTGCAAGCGATGATCTGAGCGCGGGTGGACCCTCAGCCAGGCTTTTTCCTGGTCGCTTGCGCGACAACCAGGGAGCGTTTTGGCCGTCAAAGCGACTCCAGAGCATTTTGTTAGCTGTCTGGCGGACAAATTAGGCCCCGATCGCGAGCATCGAATTCTTGATCATTCACCGCGCAACCGCCGCTGGATAATCGACTGAAATTGGCGTAATTAATTTGCGTCATGGTGAACATTTCGGGATTTTTGCAAAGCGTTTCATTGTTTCAAGACCTCGATCGCCCGACCCTTGACACGCTTACGTCCTTACTGCAGCCGAAGAAAATAAAACCCGGACAGATTATTTTTCGCGAGCTCGACGAGTCGGATGCGTTGTATGTTGTGGAGCGCGGCCGAGTGGTCGTAAGCAAGCACGTTCACAACGATGTCGACGTTGTGCTCACGCGCTTTCATCCCGGCGACTTTTTTGGCGAAATGGGACTATTCGACGCGGCGCCGCGTTCGGCAACGGCGCAGGCGGAGCTGGAAACCTTGCTCTGGACATTAAAGCGCGATGCCTTCAACGAGATTCTCTCCGATCATACAGAATTGGCCGCGAAGATCTGCTATCGGATGGTCGGCGTATTTATTCACCGGCTGCGCGCCACCAACGAGCAGGCGCGTGAAGCGATTCGCTGGGGACTGGAAGCGACCGGTTATTCTCCCATCGGCGATCCATCGCTACTCGGGCGAAAATCCACGTAATTGGCAATGGCTGATCCAGCAAAACTGGAACTATTGACGCGCACTGGCGGCGAGCTTGGGTTCCAACTCTACGATGTGCAGAGCAGCCAAGCGCATGTGCTTTTTAAACCGAAACGTCTCCCTCAGAGTGAATGGGAGATGACGCCTCAGCCGCGCAGTCCCGACGGTTCGCAAAACTTCACCTTGCGCAGTTTCGCGCGCGACCGTTACCTTCTGCTAAGTCCCCAAGAGAAGTTCCTTTGGGAACACTTTGATGGCAACCATTCGCTGACTGAGATTGGCCGCGCCTTTCACTTTCAATTTGGCGCTTTTGACTATGCCATGATCCGTGAATTTTTGGCAAAGCTCTACTATGCGGGCTTGCTGCAAGGAATCGAGACATCATCAAGTTTTCATCGGACCTTTTCAGACAGAGGCGACCGTTGGTTTGGCCGCGCCGGCGTTTCTTTCGTGAAGCTTTGGGCCAGGCTCGCCGTCAAAATAACCGGCGCAGACCGGTATTGCACGATCATTTACCGCCGCGGCGGCTTTGTGCTTTTTCATCCGCTGGTTTTCTGGTCGGTTGTGGTCTTTACGGCCGTGGCATTGCTCGCCGTCATTGATCTGGCGCCGCAAGCGCGGCAAATCTCCATGCGCCTCGGCGATCGGCCGATACTCACCACCATTCTCATCATCGCCCTGTTCCCGATTGTCTCGATGCTGCATGTGCTGGTGCATGCGCTGGCTTGCAAGTCCTACGGCAGAAAGGTGCGCGAGCTGGGGTTTTTTCTACTCCAGGGTATTTTGCCGACATTCTATGCGGACATCACCGATATTTTTATGTCGAGCCGCCGCGCCCGCGTGATGGTCGACCTGGCCGGGCCGATGGTCGAGGTCGCATTGGGCAGTCTGGCGTTTATCGGCGCTTATCTGGCGCCGCCCGGACTTGAACAGTCTTTGCTGTTCGGCGCCGGCATTTTGCTGTGGGAAGGCGCCGTGATCAATCTCTATCCGTTCAGCTTTCTGGACCTGGATGGCTACAACATTCTGGCTGATCTGCTGGCGATGCCGATGCTCAGGCACCAGGCTTTCACGTTGCTTCCCGCTCTCCCTAAACGGTTGCACGCGGGCAAGACCCTGCACCGATCGGAATGGATTCAAATTGGGTATGTGGCGCTTTGTTTTGTTTCCGTGTTCGCTTATCTGATCGCGCATTTGGACGTCATCGGCGTCGATATACGCGCCTGGAGATTTTGACTGCGAAGATTTGTGAATTCATAGGGGTGCGCTCGCGCACCGGTTCGTTCTGGTGCACTGAGCGCACCCTACGCTAACTTCATGGTCCGTCATCAAGAGCTGATTTTCATGTCGGAGACGTTTACCTCGTTGTTTGGGTTGCCTTTCCAGACGATATTTCGCGCCAGACCATAAATCTCGTAAAGAGTATAGAGCGGCACGAACGCGGCATCTTCCATTAACAAGCGGCCGGCTTGTTGCAGGATGGCGACGCGCTTTTTGTGATCGCCGGTTTGCTGCTGCTCCTCGATGAGCTTATCGAATTGCGGGTTACTGTAACCGGTGCGCTTGGTAACGCCGGTATGGAAGTATTGATCATAGAAGGTATCGGCGTCGGCTGCCGTGCGCCCGGCATAATAGAAGGCCGTCTTGCCGCCGTTGACGCCGTCACTGCCCCAGTAAACCGGGTACTCCTGGGCCACCAGTTCGGCCCTGATACCGGCTTCACCCAACTGCCGCGCCAACACCAGACAAATCTCCTTCCCCTTCAGATGGCGATCCGGCGAGTAAACCAACTTCAAGTCGAGTCCGCCGGCGTGGCCGGCCTCGGCTAGAAGTTGGCGCGCCTTTTTAGGATCATGAGGATAGCGCTTTGTGTTGGGATCGTAGCCGATCATATTGTGGTTCAGCGGACCATTGAGCGGGTCGCCGTTGCCATCGAAAATGTATTTCATGATAGCTTGCGGGTCGACGGAATAATTTACCGCCTGGCGCACCAGCTTATTGTCAAACGGCTTGAGCGCCAGATTCATCGCCAGGAAGTACATTCTAAATCCGGGAACCTTTTGCACGCGCGTGCGCGGGTGCTTTTGCACCCTTTCGATCTCTTCGATGGGCAGATTGCTGATTGCATCGCTTTGCCCCGCGAGTAATCCTGCCACCCGGGCGGCTTCGTTCTTGACGGTTTTGAAAATCGCTTCCTTGACTTCGGGCTTACCGCGCCAGTAATCGTCGTTGCGTGCCAGCACCAAATTACCGTCGCGCTGCCAGCTGGTTAGTTTGTAGGCCCCGGTGCCAATCTTATAGTTGTCCAGTTGATTGCCGTTTTTCTCGACCGCCTCCTTGCACACGATGAAGCGGTTGTTCAAGCGCTCGAGCAAAACGGCGCTGGGTTTTTTCGTGGTCACAACGAGTGTGTAATCGTCAGGAGCCTCGACGCTAGTCACATCAAGAAAGTTAGAGACCTGCAGGCTCTTCTTGTCGTTACGCATTCGGTCGATGGAAAACACCACGTCTTTGGACGTGAACGGAGTGCCGTCATGGAAACTGACGCCCTTTCTCAGGCGGAAGAGCCATTTTCTCCCTTGGAATTCCCAGGACTCGGCGAGCACACCGACGTATTCACCCCGCGTGTAGTCCATTTCAATCAACGGCTCGATGACATGTTGCCAGATGCCGCTGATACCGCCGCCGCTGTAGGCGTAAGGATGTAGTGAATCGAGGCCGACTCCCTGATAGACGACGACGCGGTCGCGCGACGCCGCAACGGCTCTCTGCGCTGGCAGCGCGGCGGCCAGGCCGCCCAAACCGAGCGCCGCACCATGTTTCAGGAATCGTCTGCGAACGTGATTGATTTGTCTGTGACGCATAAGGGTTTCCTTTCCTGGACCCTTGGCGAGCGGCGAGCAGCGGATTTCACCTGCCCCGCCACCAAAACCTCTGGCGCGAGTTTTCGCGAGATCTTGCTTTGGGCTTATATCCGTCGCGGTCGGGCGACCGTCCATAGCCTGAGAGGCCGCCAGCGGCGCGCTTAAAATGAATATGGAGCGCAGTGCGCAGGCGATTTAGGCGCATGAAGTGGTAACCGTCAAGCGGAAAGGAAGCGGCCGCTGGCGATCGAGTTAGCCGCGCCGGTTTTCAAATCGAACCAGTAAAATCGCGAAGTCGTCGCCCAGCAGCGGGGGTGAACCGGCCAGAGGCGGTGCCGCCTACGCGCCAGGATGCCATTCGGATTGGGCCGGTCATAATTCTCGAGTTTGTCAGCGTATCGCGCGGGCGCGCGGCAGCGCGAAATAGATCGCTGCCATGCTCAAAGCGCCGGCAAGACTCAAGCAAGCGGTCGCCCACTGGGCTCCGACCCACGAAGCGAGCGCGCCGATAAGGATGCCCCCGACCAATAAGATGACGTGAGTCATGTGGTACACGGCCATGGTGCGGCCACGAAATTCTCTTGGCGAGTAGGTCTGAATCACCGTTTGCGCCAGGGCGTGGGAAGTGACATGGACGACGCCGGCGAGCCCCATCAATAAAACCGAAAATTTAAACCATGGTGAAACGGCAAATGCGGCGATGAGCACGCCGTACACCGTGACACCGGCTAACATCACTTGGATTCGAGGCACCCGGTCACCGAACGAGGCGATCAGTACCGAACTGAACAGCGCGCCGATGCCCATGGCGCTCAGCAGAGCTCCCTGCCCGGTCGCGCCGACGTGGAGAACGTCGCGCGCGAACACGGGTAAAAGCGTCATGTACGGTATGATGAAGATGGATGCGCAGGCAACGATCAGCAAGCTGGCGCGCACGGCTTCATTATGCCAACTGAATTTCCAGCCCTCGATGATGCTTTTGCCGAGCGATTCGCCATGACCGTGTTTCCCATGCGTGCTGCTTGAAGCGTTCTGGCCGGCGCGGAACTGTAAGGTCCAAAGGGTCGCCAGAAAATAACAAACCGCCTGGGCGGTATAGGCGCCGCCAGTTCCGACCAAAGCAATCAGTGAACCGGCGAGAGCGGGACCGGCGCTGCGCGCGACGTTGAAGATGATGGAGTTTAGCCCGATAGCGTTGGTCAAGTGTTCGGCGGGCACGGCATCGCCGATCATGGCGGCGCGCGACGGCTGCTGAAAAGCCTGCACCACCGACATGCCGATGGCCGTTACGTACACATGCCACGCTGCAACTTCACCCGCGAAGATCAACACGGCGAGGCCGGCGTAGAGCACTCCGTCTACCACCTGCGCCACCAGCACTTGCATTTTGCGTGAGTATCTATCGGCGGTGCTCCCCGCCAGCGGCGACAACAGAAGCAGCGGGATAGCTTGCACGCCGCGCACCAAACCGAGTTGGAAGCTCGAGTTGGTCAATTCGTAAAGCAACCAACCGCGCGCCACCTGGTCCATCCAGGTGGCCATCGATGCGAAGATCTGGCCATACCAGATCAAACGGTACTCGCGGTAGCGCAACGCATCGAACATGCGCAAGCGGGTCAAAGCTCGAAACACCCGCGCGCGCCGCTCGGCGCCGGTTTGCGTTAAGACCGCACTCAAGGGTTCGTGGGCTTCTTCTTTTGCGGTGCTCGGTGAATTGGCAGGTGACTCTGAAGTCGGCCGAGAAGGAGGATTGTCGCTCATGCCAATCGCGATTACGCGGTTTCGAGTCTCGGGTTCCGAGTCTCGGGTTTAACCCGAAACCTGAAACGCGAAACTCGAAACGGCTCAGCAGCTACTCTCACGCTCGCGCGAATCAAAAATCTGCAATGGATTAAAACTCCAAACTAAAAAGTAGAGGACGTTTGCGCAGGCGGTTCAAAAGGTTCAGATGCGAGGCGCGCGAGGGCGCATAGAGCAAGGCGCATAGCGCGTGGCGTAGAGAATCACTCCCCTCCAGTCTTCCGTCCCTGGTCTATCGAGAACGCTTTGCGCTTAGCGCTTTGCCAGTCAGTACGTTGACGCGAGATCAGTCGAGCGCACCCTTCGACGTTGCTCAGGGCGATCGACATATGGGCCTTTTTCAGCAGCCTGCTCACGCTCGCGTCAACTGGCGATACTTGATCCGATGCGGCTGCTCCGCGGCTGCGCCGAGTCGCGCCTTCCGATCGGCCTCGTACTCCGAATAGTTGCCGTCGAACCAGACGACTTTGCTGTCGCCTTCGAAGGCCAGAATATGGGTGGCGATGCGATCGAGAAACCAGCGATCGTGGGAGATCACCACCGCGCAACCGGCAAAATTCTCCAGCGCTTCTTCGAGCGCGCGCAACGTGTTCACGTCCAGGTCGTTGGTCGGCTCGTCGAGCAACAAGACGTTGGCGCCTTCTTTCAACATCTTCGCCAGATGCACGCGATTGCGTTCGCCGCCCGACAACATGCCGACCTTCTTTTGTTGATCGGTGCCGGAAAAATTGAAGCGCGCCACGTAAGCGCGCGAGTTCACCTCGCGGGCGCCGAGCTTCAATATATCCGTGCCGCCGGTGATCTCTTCCCAGATCGATTTTTGCGGATCGAGCGTCCGGCTCTGATCGACGTAGCCGAGCGCGACTGTCTCACCGATTCGAATCGTTCCGCTGTCGGGTTGCTTCGTGCCCGGTGATCATGCGAAACAACGTCGTCTTGCCGGCGCCGTTGGGACCGATCACGCCGACGATGCCGCCGGGAGGCAGTGCGAACGTCATGTCTTCGACCAGCAGATGATCGCCGTAGGCTTTGCTGACTCCTTCCGCTTCGATCACGACGTTGCCCAGGCGCGGCCCCGGCGGAATGTGAATCTCCAAATCCTCGCGCCGTTTTTGCGACTCCTGGTCGAGCAATGCTTCATACGCAGTTGATGCGCGCCTTGCCCTTGGCGTGACGCGCCTTCGGCGACATGCGAATCCATTCGAGCTCGCGCTGCAGCGTCTTCTGCCGTTCGCTTTCGGACTTTTCCTGGCGGCGCAGGCGCTCCTGCTTCTGTTCCAGCCACGAGGTGTAATTGCCTTTGCCACGGAATGCCCTGGCCGCGATCCAGTTCCAGAATCCAACCCGCGACGTTGTCGAGAAAGTATCGATCGTGGGTAACCGCGATGATCGTGCCCGGATAACTCTGCAGGTGATGCTCGAGCCACGCGACCGACTCGGCATCGAGGTGATTGGTCGGCTCATCGAGCAGAAGGATGTCGGGCTTCTGCAAGAGCAAACGGCACAAGGCAACGCGGCGACGTTCGCCGCCCGACAAAATTTTCACCGGGTGTCCGGCGGCGGACAGCGCAGCGCATCCATGGCCATCTCCAGGCGCGCATCAAGATCCCAGGCGTCCTGCTGGTCGAGCTTCTCCTGCACCTCGCCCTGGCGCTCGAGCAGCGCGTTCATCTCGTCGTCAGACATCGCTTCGGCGAACTTGGCGTTGATCTCTTCAAATTCTTTGAGCAGATCGACAGTCTCTTGCACGGCTTCTTCCACGACCTCGCGCACCGTGCGCGAATCGTCGATCAACGGTTCCTGCTCGAGATAGCCGACCGTATAGCCCGGCGAGATGAGCGGCCTCGCCGTTAAACTCCTTGTCCACGCCGGCGAGGATGCGCAGCAGCGAAGATTTGCCCGATCCGTTGAGACCGATCACGCCGATCTTGGCGCCGTAAAAATAGGAAAGATAAATATCTTTTAGAACCGGGCGTCTTGTCGTAGTACTTGCTGACGCCGACCATCGAATAGATAACTTTGTTGGGTTCAGTGCTCATGAATGAATTCTCACTACAAATCGTCGTGCCCGGAAACGCTAACCCGCATTATGCACGAGATTACGATCGCGGAGAACGCCTGTTCGGCGCATTATCGGCGCAAGCTCGGCTCTTCGACGTTGCGCACGAACGCTCGGTTGACAAACCACAGTGCCATACCTATGCCGATGAGCACGCCGGCACGGACGTAAACCGAGGCGGCGCGGCCGGTGATCGGTAAGACCAGAAGCAGGCAGACCAATGCGCCGAGCACCGGCATCCATGTCGGCGCGCGGTAGTGCTCATGATCAACCCGGTCCCGGCGCAGCGCCAGCGCGGATACGTTAACCAGCGCGAATACGCACAGCAGCAGGAGCACGGTGGTTTCAGCGAGGTCGCCGACGTCGCCGGTCGCGACCAGCGCGACGGCGATCGCGACGGTGAACAGGATCGCTACCCATGGAGTGCCGCGCACGGGGTGCACCGTGGCGAACACGGGCGGCACGACGCGCTCGCGCGCCATGCCGTAGACCAGGCGCGAGGCCATGATCATATTCATCAATGCGGTGTTGCTGACCGCGAGCAGTGCGATCAGGGCGAATACCTTGGGCGGAAACGCCAGGCCTGCGACCTTGACCACTTCGAGCAGCGGCCCCGATGAAGTCATCAAGGTCTTCGTATCCACCAGCATGGCGGCGGTGAACGCCACCGCGATGTAGATCAGCGCGGCGGCGATCAGGCCGCCGAAGAGTGCGAAGGGAAAATCTTTGGCCGGGTTGCTGGCCTCCTCGGCGAGATTGACCGCGTCCTCGAAGCCGAGCAGCGCGTAAAACGCCAGCGCTGTGCCTCCGAGGACGCTTAGCAGAGCGCCGTTTGCCGGGTTGAACTCAATGGCGCGCGCCGGGTTCCCCTGGCCCATCGACAGCGCGTAGATGCCGATCGCGATAATGACGAGCAAACCGAAGGCCTCTATAATCGTTAGCACGAGATTGGTCTTCATGGACTCGGCGATCCCTACGAAGTTCACGAGCGTAACCAGTCCAAGGAAAATCAACGCACTCAAGAGAATTGGCAGGGTGACGAACTCGGCGAGATATCTGCCGCCGAAAGCCCTGGCGGCGGCGCCCGCCGAGGTGACGCCGCTCATCATGACGGCGAAAGCGACGATGAAGGTCACGAAACGAGCGCCGAAAGCTTTATTGACGTAGAGCGCCGCCCCCGCCGCTTGGGGATACTTGCCCGCCAACTCGGCGTATGCAGCGGCAGTCAGCGAGGCGAGTACAAAGGCCAGCAAAAATGGCAGCCAGAGCACACCCCCGACATTCCCTGCGACCCTGCCGACGAGCGCATAAATGCCGGCGCCCAGGATATCGCCGAGTACGAAATAAAGCAGCATCCGGCGTCCGATGATGCGTTTGAGCGAGCCCCGCTCCAGGGTATCGGCTGGTTTTGCTGCTTCGGTCATGCGGGACCCTCAGGCTGCGGTTTTAAACATCCCCTTAAGAGCTTCATGCCCAGAGGAGAATCTGCGACAGAGTTTCGTCCGGAGAGTAAGCCCTCGAAAAGAATGAATGACCGATCACCGAAGACCGGCCGCTCACACGTTCTTTGGTCTGCTGTCGTCGGCGCCGACCGGAGAAGCTTTCCGCCTCGGAAGTAAGCTCCTGAATAGTCCGGGGTATGTCACGTTTTTGCGCTAAGTACGACGGGCGAATGATTTGACGCTAGCCTGCCAGTATCGATTGTGCAACAAAGAAAGCAGCTTTAAAGAATAATCACCGTGGCATCTAAACTAAAATTTGGCTTGTTGCTGGCGCATTTCTGCGAGCATGCTTCGGCTTCATTTTGCAAATCTCGATTTTCTGAGTAGTAGTCGGCACCGCGATTGCTTTTAACTGCTGCTCGGCACAGCGGCGGTTGAATTCCGGCGCTTGGCCACAGCCTGTGATATGATCGTCCTAGCCGGAACAAGAAAGGATATCTCGATGGATGAAGATTTGAATGTCGGTAATCTGCTGGACACCAGAGCTGAGCGGGCGCCGCGAACGCAAAGCTCTGAGCCAGCGCTCATTTCTAGAAATAAACTAAAACAACCCTCCCGTGTGCGGCTGGCGATCGGTGCGCTGGCAGTCGCCGTCGCAATTCTAATAATTTCTGGGAAACGGAGCAGGCGGGTTCACGTAATAGAGCGGTATTGAAGACCGCACAGTTTACTGGCGGCAATCCTACCAGCCCGTGGTGAAAGTCTGACTGCATTCGACGGCGATCGATCCCCGTTGGCTGCGTTGCTTCTCGCTCCAAATATTCCCCGATATTCTCGGTCGTCGCGCCTTGCCATCAGGCGCCTCGCCCGTCTCGGTGCAACGCCACACTTTCACCACGGGCTGCTAGTCGCAGGCAAGCCGCGCCGTTCTTTAACTAGGCTTTTGCCATGTCGATGGTACCGCGGATCGGCAGATGATCCGAGGCGATCCGTGATGACGCTGAAACGTGTCGTTCTACCGTGACCAGAGCCCTCGCAGGCTGCACCCAGATGCGGTCGAGCGCCAGCATGGGAAACGCGGCGGGAAAGGTTTTTACCGCTCGACTTGCGCCGAATTTGCTATTGCACCAGCGCAGCACAGGTCCCCAGGGCATCCACTCGTTGTGATCCATGAGAAGCACACAGAGGTTGGAGTGATCCGATTCAACCGTCTCCAACAGTTGTCGCATCTGGCGGCAGCGTTCGAGAGGGCCCAGGCCTAGGTGAGAAACGATAATGCGAATGGTCCGGTTACCATATTGAATCTGAGCATCGACGGCGCCGCGCGGTTCGTGGCCGCGAACGCTCAAGTCAAGCCGGCGCACGTTGGTTACCGGATAGCGGCTCAGTAATACATTGCCGTATTCACTATCGGGTTTAAACATCGTCGTCCCGGCGATTGCCTCGAACCCGGTAACATCTGCAAGATACTTCATCTGATAGGACTCTTCCGATGCGCCGGACCGCGAGTGCACTTCTTGCAAGCCGACGATATCGGCGTCGAGTTCCTGTAGAACGCGGGCAATTCGGCCCGGGTGCCACTGGCGATCTCTGCCGATACACTGATGAATGTTATAACTGGCAACCGTCAACAGCGGCATCGAGACCAATCCTGGAGCTGCTAGTAGGCTCAGGCAGCAAAAAGAATCCGAGCGGGTTCTTCAACGGTTCCTTAATATGCTTCAAGAACGAGACCGCTTGGCGGCCGTCCACCGGGCAATGATCGCAGGTTAACGCAATATAACTCATGGGTCGAGCGCAAAAGGGTCGGACCGAGACTGCATTAGAACAGTAGATGCGACGCGCAGAGCTGATTGAGTTCGGACCAAAAATTGGCCGCGCCGAAACCCGATCCTAGGACGAAACTTAACCAGGCAGAGCATCGGACAGCAAGCGTTATGCCATTGACTTACAAGAAAAAAATGGCTTGTAGCGATGGATCTTACGATCGCCCAACTTTGCGCATGTCATTTCCAGTGTTCCATTTTTGGGACGCGCCTTCATAATAGGTTGCAACTACGGGACGGCTGATGTAGAAGTCGCTTTGTTTTGAACGTCTCGTTTTTGGCACAGAGATTGCCGCTCATCTTCGCCTGTATCTGTTTCACCTGCTCTCTAAATAGGAAGGTTCCTCTATGTTGCAAAGTATTCTGGTTGCGGATGATGAGCTATTGGCGCGCAAAAACATCTGTCGGGTCCTGCAGGATGAAGGCTACCGGGTCGAGGAGGCGGCCGACGGCAGCGCGGCCATCGAG
This sequence comes from uncultured delta proteobacterium, assembly GCA_963801935.1. Classification (GTDB taxonomy): domain Bacteria; phylum Desulfobacterota; class Binatia; order UBA9968; family UBA9968; genus DATACQ01. Next base: position 179,820 of record CAWDHA010000006.1, on the reverse strand, counting down.
GCGATCAAGAACACCGACTTCGACCTGATTCTTTTGGATCTCAAGATGCCGGGCGCCGATGGACTTACGGTGCTCAAATACCTCCGAGAAAACTCGCCGCAGACGTTAGTAATTCTGATGACTGCGTACGCTTCCGTGGAAACCGCCGTGGAGGCGATGCACCTGGGGGCGCAGGATTATATTCTCAAGCCGGTGGTCATCGATGCGGTCTTGTCAAAGGTCCACGGCCTCATGGAGCACAAAAACCTCGCCTGGGAGATCCAGATGCTGCGGCGCCAACTAAGCCGCGACACAGACATCGGTGAATTCATCGGCAGGAGCCGTTCCGCGGAGGACATAAAAAACTTGATCGGCAAGGTAGCTCCGACCTCGTCCACGGTGCTTATCAGCGGTGAAAGCGGCGTCGGCAAGGAAGTCGTCGCGCGGGCGATTCATCGACAAAGCCAGCGCCGCGATAAAGTGTTTCTGCCGGTCAACTGTAGCGCGATTCCGGAGACGCTCTTTGAAAGCCAGTTATTCGGCCATGTCAAAGGAGCGTTTACCGGCGCGTCTAATTATCAGGAAGGTTACTTCCAGCGCGCCCATGGCGGGACGATATTTCTCGACGAAATCGGTGAAATGCCGATTACTTTACAGCCTAAACTACTACGCGCTATCGAAGAGAAAGCGGTTACACCGATCGGCGGCGCCAAGCCTTTGCAAGTCGACGTCCGAATCATTGCGGCGACCAATCGATCGCTGAAAAAGGAGGTCGATGAAGGAAAATTCCGCGAGGACCTCTATTATCGGTTAAATGTCATACGCATCGAGGTGCCGCCCTTGCGCGAGCGGCCTGAGGATATTCCGGCTCTGGTCGAGCATTTTATTCGGTCGCATAACCTGGAAATGAAGAAAACCTATCAAGGAGTTGAGAGCGCTGCTTTAAAAATTCTGATGTCGCAACCATGGAAGGGCAACATTCGCGATCTGAACAATGTTTTGGAGCGAGCGATGATTCTAGGCAACGGCGAGTGGATCACGGTGAAGGACTTACCGGGGTCGGAGACACCGGACGAAGACCAGTATGTCGCCGTCAGGCATGACCTGAGAAGAGCAGTTAGAGCCTATGAAAAAAGCCACATAGAGAACGTCCTCAAGGAAACCGACGGTGACCGCACGCGCACCGCCGAGATGCTTGGCATGAGCCGGTCATCGCTTTACCGCAAGATCGAACAATTAGGTATCTCTTAACGCTTGTTCGAAGCGACGGCAGCCGGGCCTGACGTTGGCTGGTTTCTTGCCGGCGGTTTTATTCCCAAGATAATTTTCCGACCGTGGCGCTTTGGCAACCGTGACCACACACCTGACGGAGCAGGGCCTGCAAAAGATCCTTTCTCCAGCCGAGCAAAAGCACGGCGGCGCCGAACAAACCCGGACGGCGCATGAGCAAACGCAGTCCCAAGTTGAAGCGCGCGCGCTTGCGAAACTCGCGATTGCTGGCGTCTTGGTAGTGCGTCAGATCAACGCCTGAGGATGGGGCATGGCGCCGCGCCTCGGCAATGCACCGTGCCGCCAGTTGACCACTCTTCAGCGCGAAATAAATTCCCTCACCGGTAAGCGGCTCGGTAACCTGGGCTGCGTCGCCCACCAGCGCGAAGCCATCGCCATGGCGTCGCCGCGGGGCGAAGTAAACCGGCCAAATGGAACGAAGCTTGCCGCAGGGCTCGCCGGCGCGCAGCAGGGCGCGCAACCTCGGGTTTTGCTCCAGATATTGCCGGCGTAGCGCCGGGAACGATATCCGATCGCGCAAAGAAGCGCGATCGATCACGAAAGCGACATTGATGGTCGCAGGATCGATGCGCACTACGCCGGCATAACCGCCGCGAAAATGATAAAGTTGTACAGTATCTTCGATTGCCGAAGCGAGCTTGAATCGCATCTGAAATCCCACGGCGCTATGGCGCCCCGGCGCCGCGCCGTCGAGTTTCAACTCGCGCGCCACTTTAGAATTGCGCCCATCCGCTCCTACCAGGAAGCGGGCGCGCCAGGTCTCCTCCCCTGGCGCGCTGCGACAGTGAATCGCCCAGCTCGCGGTTTCCCTGCTAATCGCTCTGACCGTACATCCTTCCTGCACGGTGACCGCCACCTGCTTCGCACGGTTTATCAGTACGTCGTCGAGCAAATAGCGCGGGATTCCCAGGGCGCCATGCAGCGCATCTTGCGCAGGCAAAGGGCCAGCGGCACTTTGACCATTAACGCTGTGCACTGAAAATCCGGAGATCCTTACAGGGTTGCAGCCACGCACGGCGTCGGCAACCCCGAGATCTGCCAAAACTGGCCAGCTGCTTGGGTTGAGAAAATCGCCACACAGCTTTTCCCGGGGAAAGCGTGCTCTATCCAGCAGCAGCACTGCGCATCCGAGACCGGCCAGGGTTATGGCAGTGGACGAGCCGGCTGGTCCGGCGCCGATGACGGCGACGTCGAATGTGCGCATCAGCTTGGCTTAAGCAGGATAACCGCCGACATTCGAAACGGCGCGATGGCGCGTAGCTTAACCGTACCGACGGCTGCTTTATTAAAAACCCGGCTCCACTCGCGCAGGGTCAGGGCGCGATGTACCGACAGAGCTGCGTCATTGATGGTCATCACGTTGCGCGTACACAGTCGAGTCAACGCATAAATTCCGTAATAAGCGGCAGGATGTCGAACCAGGTCACTAATAATGATGGCTTTTCTCGCAAGGATCGCCCAATGGCGCAGCAATCTTATAATTTTATCTTCAGCGAAATGGTGCAGAAACTGTGACGCCGTAACGATGTCGAAGGCGCCGGGGCGAAACGGCAGAGCCGCGGCATCGGACTGTATAACTGAAATTTCCGGGAAGTCGGTCGTCTGTGCGGCCGCAACGCTCGCGATAATGGATTGGGCTTCGAGTGCGACAATACGCAGCTTCACTTCGCGATGCCGGCTCCAGCGCGCGATTGCCGTCGGAATATCGCCACTGCCCGTGCCGACATCGAGCATAGAGAAACTTCTGAGCTTTTCCTCTCGCAGCAACTGTTTGAGACCGCAGATCAAAGCCCGCGAACCGCCGAGAAAACGATTCATGGCGCGCAGGTTGCGCAAGTCGCCGGCCAGCATCGCCGGGTCGAGCACGGGCGCGTCCATCAGCTCTTTTTGATAGCTCCTTCTCATAATCTCTGCGGTGCGCGCCGAACAAGCCAGCGCGTCGTACTGACATACGGCGGACAGGCGGGTTTGCTAAAATCGGTCGTCATCGGTGGCGGCGCGGCGCGCTAAGATTTCTTGGGGTCGGGATCGTCGGTTTTTTGATCTGTCGCGTCTCCCAAGCCGATCCAGCGCTGATCTCGCGCCGCGTCTAAACTTTGAGCATTGGAATCGAAGGTTTGTTTGGCGGTTTCGAGCTTGGCTTCATCCTCAGTGCGGCAGATTATGACGGTGCGGCCCTTCTTTAGCTCTTCCACATAAAAATACAGTTCATCTTTAGGCAGCCCCTCGGTAAGCGCGTCCTCGGCCGCGCCACCGGCCTTGGCGCCGCCGATAGCACCGGCGGCTCCCGCGAGCGCCGCGCCGGCAAAGCCAAGGGCAAGCACCGGGCCGACCCCCGGAATCAGCATACTCGAAAGCGCAGCAGCAATCATACCACCGGACAAGCCGACTGCGCCGCCGACGACGCCGCCGATTGCCGAGCCCATACCTGGTTGCTCCCCCTCGGTGGTCGGAACCGCATCTAGCTCTTTATCGCTGGTCTCAGGCGTGAGAAAACTGATCTCCGCGTCAGTAAACCCGGCATTTTGCAAACGCTGCAGCGCCTGTTCGGCTTGAGAACGTGAATTAAAGATCCCCGTGGCGGTTTTCATGCGCGTATTACTCCTGTTCAGTTAGTCACCTTTAGTAAAGCATCCCAGTATCGCGGCCGCAAGCAATATGCCAGGTTAAAACTCGCGCTATGGGACCCCAAAACCTAAATACTCTCAGCGCCGCTGATCATTTCAATCTGCGCCAAACGCCCATGAGTTTCGTGCCGGCAAACACGCGCTCAGCGCCGAAGCCGTTAACTATGCCTTTACCCCGCCATCGGTAACGTGCCTTCTGCCACCCCTGTGGACAGTAGCAGTAATAGAAGCGGCCGACAAAAAATGCTTTGATTGAATTTTGCGTGACCTTGCCCGACCCACTGATAGGGCCACCAGGCTCAGCACAGGACTTCGAGAGGGGCCGAAGATACCCATCATCCAAAAAAATGAGCGCAAACCGCGCGCACTGCGGATCTTCATCGCGCTCGCGGCGCTTTGGCTGCTTGTCTGGGTTGCCATGTGGCAAGCTTATCAGTCGGATGCGCTTCGTTCTCTCGTTTCCGTCGACAACCTCACGGCACTGAGCCGGCCACTGGCGCGCCATCCGGTCGCGCCACTGTTGATTGCCGCGGTATACCTCTGCAGCGTTTTACTGGTTCTGCCGCGAGCGCTATTTACTATTCCGCTGGTGCTTGTCTTTGGACCCTGGATGACGTTTTTCAGCGGTATGTCGGGTCTCTTGCTTGGAGCGCTCTCGGGGTTTTGGCTGGGGCGTAAGCTCACTGGCGCAAGGTTAGAGAGTCTCAGCCATTCGCCTCTGCTTACGCGGCTAGAAGAAATGATTCGGCGCGGCGGCGTGGGTGCAGTGATGCTGGTTCGGCTTGTGCCGGTAGCGCCCTTTACCGTCGTGAATCTGGTACTGGGAGTATTGCGCGTCAGAACCGGCCCGTTTGTTCTGGGCACTTTTCTCGGCCTTTTGCCGGGTTTTGTCCTGAGCATTTTTATCGGCGATCGGCTGCGCCAGCTACTTTATCATCAGGGCGGCGTTAATCCATATATTCTGGCGATCCAGATAATCGGCGCTGCGCTTATCTTTTTTTTACTATGGCGCATGGCCGCGGCGAAGTTCAAAGAAAAATAACCCGCGGCAGTAGGCGCCGCTACACAGGAGCAGCTCCTGGCCCGCATTATTCATGGCGCATGGGAAATGCGCGGCAGAGTGTAAGTCCGAGGAGTGAGCCTCGTAGAGAGCGGACACAGAGGTACAAAAGTACGCCGACGTGTATGGTGCTTGGCAATCAGTTGTGTTTCTCCTCGATGCTTGCGTATCCACTTATGTCAGCCGGTCTCCTCAAGTTAGTACCCTATTGGCCGCGCTCGGAGAGACTTGCTCCTCGGGCGTGCTGCCATGAACAATGCAGGCTAGTAGCCCGCGCCGCTGGCACATACTTTGCGGCGACATCTGCATAACACTAAATATCAGGAGGTAGCCAATGGCTGATTCCAATTTTCTCACCGACATCAAGACTCTCCGTGAGCGAGCGCGCCAGCATATCGAAGATGGAGCGGTAACCCCGGGTTACAAAGTTGACCTGCAAACCGCCCTACGAATTCTCAATGAAGCATTGGCGACGGAAATCGTCTGCGTGTTGCGTTATCGCAGGCATCATTTCACCGCATCCGGGCTGGTTTCTCAGGGCACCGCCGCCGAGTTTCTTAAACATGCGACTGAGGAGCAAGGCCACGCGGATGAGATTGCCGCGCGTATCGTGCAACTCGGTGGTGAGCCAAACTTTTCCCCTGAAGGTATGCTGAGCAGGAGCCACTCCGAGTATGTCGAGGGACAGTCACTCGTCGACATGATCCGCGAGAATCTAATCGCCGAACGGATTGCCATCGACAGTTATCGAGAAATGATCCAGTATTTCGCTAGCGACGATCCGACGACTCGGCGCATGCTCGAGGGGATACTCGCTGTTGAAGAAGAGCATGCAGAAGACATGTCGAGCCTTCTGGAAAAATACGGCAGCGACGCGCGCTAAGCACTAGGAAACGGCGCTGACTGCGCATTGCGTGGCGAATTGCGAATTTTTGGTGACACGCCCGCGCTGACGCGCGCGTGGGTAGACGATCGCTCCGTGACTGACTTCCTACTTCTCCCGACCCCATGTACCAAGCTAGGGATCGGCGTTGGCGAGAACGTTTCAACTATAAGACGCGGAGCGGCTATCTTTAAGGAATAATTATCCGCGACCTTTCGTCACTACTGGCACGGAGCTTGCACTTGTACCTAGGCATCGCGCTCGTGAGCGATGAAATCAAACCGCAGGAGGAAATTTTATGAATAATAAATTAAAGACAGCTCTAGTCGGCTTTCGCATTAGTGGGCGGACTTGCGGCCTGCGACAGTAAGCCGCGCGATAGCGCCACGGCGCCGCGCAGCGGCGGAGGTATGACCGAGCCAAACCGGACCAGTCAGGGATTGAGCGGCAGCGAGCTGGAGAACGCAGTCAAGGCAAAGTTACAATCCGATGAGCAGTTGCGCAACGCATCGATCAAGGTCAGCGCCGATGCGGAAAAAAACGCCGTCACTCTTTCCGGAACAGCGCCGTCTCAGGATATTCGCGCGAAGGCTGTTGAGCTTGCCAAGAGCGCCCACAGCGGAATTACCGTTAACGATAAGATCGAAGTGAAACCAGTCGGATAACCCGGCGAGGCTAGTATTTACAAGACGAAGGGCGGGGTACGGAACCTTTCCGTCCTCGCTTTTCTATCTGATCTTCCTCCACATAGCATGGGCCGTTTACTGCTCGTGGGTGAAATAGCTTTACAGCAGTTCTCGAATGTAAGCCTCGATCTCGGCGCTGCGCTGTTTGGCGGTATGTTCGCCGAGCACTCGCTGCCGTGCGCGCTGGCCGATCTGTTCACGCTCGGCCGCAGGCATGTCGAAGAGGTATTGGAGCATCTGCTCTGGAGAGTCAGCAATCAGGATCTCCTTACCCGGTGAGAAAAAAGTCTCGATTCCCGGCCAGCGATCAGTGATGATAGGCCGGCCGCACGCCGCCGCCTCAAATAACCGGACGCTTGGAGAATAACCGGCGCGCACCATGTAGCTGCGCGTCACGTTCAATGTAAATGCCTGCTGATTGTAGAAAGCTCGATGAGACTTCGGTGCCAAGTGCTCGATGCGCTCGACATTGGCCGGCCACTTGATGGCGCTCGGATACTGCGGACCGGCTACGACCATACGCGCCTTGCAAAAACGCCGGGCCGGTTCAAACATCAGCCGGTTTAAGGTCGACTGGCGATCTTTGCTATAGGTTCCCATGTAACCCAGATTCCAGCGCTGTCTATGACGGGTGGGATAGTAGATTTCCGCGTCCACACAACAATAGAGCGCCCGCGCCATCGGCGAGCGGTATTTTTTTTCCAATAAATTCAGAACCGGTCCACCGGTAAACGAAAGATAGAGCCGATACAGCGGAATGAGCCCGGTTGTGAGGTAAGGAGCGCTACCGCGTTCGACCATCTTCAGGGTTACCGGTGTGTCGATGTCATAGAAAGCTGTAACACCGCGAGCATTGTGTACGACCCACTCTCCAATGGCGATACCTTGCGGTACATAGGAACCGACGATGACGAGATCGGCGCGCACAATCGCTCGGTTGAAGCGACGCTTAAGCTCCGCGACACTCTGGTAGAGCACGGTGCGGCCGAATGGCGGATCGGGCAGGTCGCGCGCCGCTTTGTACCAGGGAGCATCGCGCTCCAAAAAAAGTACTTTGTGTCCGCGCGCCACTAGCTCGCGCACGAGCGCGCGATAAATCGTCGCGTGACCATTGCCCCAGGAGGAGGTAATCGACAGTCCGAGAATCACGATGTTCAATGACTCAGGGCTCATAAATGGCTGAGGATTGCTTCGAGCTCTTCCGCTCGCCGCGCATAAGTATGCTGCGCGAGAATTCTTCGGCGCGCGGCGCTCCCGAGTGCCCGCGCCCGCGATTCGGTTAAGTCTTTGAGTATCGCGCCGACCTCTTGACCGCTCTCAGCGACTAGACATTCGCGGCCGGGCTCGAGAAAATTTTCGATACCTTGCCAGGCGTCGGTAATCACACAGGCTGCGGCCCCGGCAGCCTCAAAAAGTCGCGTCGGCGGTGAAAATCCTTGGCGCGCCATGCTGTCGCGGCAAATGTTTAGAACCGCGAGCAAAGTGCAATTGAAGGCATTGTGATCGCGTGTATAGACATGACCGAGATATGCAATATTTTCACAATTTGGAATGTTACTTTCCCAACCGCTGCCGCCCAGTAGAAAGCGCTTATCGCGCTGCTCCAGCGCGGGAGTAAAGAAAAACTCACTGACCCGTTTTTCCCGGTCGGGTAAGCGGTTGCCGAGAAAACCCAAGGCACCGGAAAAGCGTGAAACCGGCGCAACCGGAAAATGCGTCGACGGATCGAGCGCGTTATAGATCGGATAACAGCGCCTTGCGCCAAAGCCGCGGTAGCTAGCTACCGCGCCGTCGCCGCCGCCATAGGTAAAGATGACGTCATACTCCCGAATAAGCGGCCGCAATGAATCTTGGCGATCTTCTTCCATGCGCTCCAGGGTGGCCGCCGCATCGACATCCCAATAGGCCACAATACTAGCGCCGCGGTACTCGAGCACCGCTTGCTCCAAGAATGAGTCAAATACTCCGATGCCGCTGGCCTTGATCAGTAAGTCGCTGTTGCTAGCCTGTTTGAGCGCCCGCAGCGCATCGCTTTCCGTCTCCGCGGAGTAGACGACGACGCGTGCATAATCCGGGTCATCGATGTCGCGATGCTTTTGCCGCTCATAAGCGTCCGGCTCATAAAACGTGATTTCATGGCCGCGCGCATGTAATGCGCTGAGCAGACCACGATAGTAGGTCGCTGCGCCATTCCAATAAGCGGAGACCAGGCTCGATCCGAAGAATGCTATTTTCATTTATGTTTCCGAGCTGGCGCGGCCATGCGCCGCATCTTGTGGAGCTTGCGCCAGTTCTTGCCAGATGCTGAAGAGTTGATCGATGCGATGGGCGCAGGTATGTCTCTGCTGCAGCGTTTTCAAGCCGCGCGCCGCCAGCGCCTCCGCATAGTCGTGATTGTCTAGCAATTTGCGCAACAGACGCTGCATCGAAGCGCCGTCGCCCGCAGTCAAATAGCTCTCATCCGGTTCGAACAGTCCTTCCGAGTCTTGCCACGGCGAACAGACCAGCGGGATAGCGCACGCCATGGCTTCAAACGGCCGAATGGTTGGAATACCGGGAAGGTCGGAGGCGTAAACGCGGCGCGGGATATGCACCGTAACGCGGAAGCGCGCGAAGACTTCAGGTACGCGAAAGTTCGGCAGCCAGCCCCGGTACTCAATGTTAGCTGCGGCCAGTGCCGCCAGCGCAGCTGCGGGATAGCGGACCCCGTATACGGCGGCTTTAATGCCGAGAGCCTTCACCGGCGCAATAAGAAATTCCTCCAGTTCAACCGTGCGCTCTTCATCGCCCCAATTGCCGATCCACACCAAGTCGCCTTCCGGTTGCCGATCGAGCGGCCGGAAAATTCGGGTATCGGCAGCTTCATGCCACACCCAGACTCGCGTCGCCCAACCGCGCGCGAGATAAATGTCGCGCACCGAGCGGCCATAGGCCAGGACCCCGTCGAACCCGCCAAGATAATGATCGGTGATAGCGGCGGGACGGGTGAGAGATCGATGATGAGTATCATGAAAGAGGAGGTGATAACCGCCGCACGCGGCGCGGTGCTCGACGATCCGCCGAACCAGCTCCGGGGCGGTCCATTCATGGACGATCACGATATCGATGCCTCTCAGGGCCTGGCTGAGGTCGAAATCCTGCAGATGATAAAGTTGGCTCGTCAGGCCCGGGTAGGCGCGTCGAAACTCGTCAATGGGGGCTTGACCATGGTCGCGCAACAGGTGAGTGAGACTCCAGCCATCCGCCGGCTCAAAGATACGCACTTCATGGCCGCGCGCCCGGAGTTCCCAAGCGATGCCGCGCAGAAAATGAGCATTGCCGTGATTCCAGTCGGAGAGCAGCGAATGGTAAAAAAGCGCGATGTTCATAGGGTGTGGTTAACCTTCAGGCGATGATAAAGATCCACGTACCCTCGCGCCATCCGTTCGACTGAAAAGCCTAAAGCGCGCCGGCGCGCGCGTCTGGACATGATGGCGCGCAGTTGCGGGTCGCCGATGAGCCGCGAAAGTGCAGCCGAAACCTTCTCGGGCTTGTCCGGTGGGACGAAGATCGCCGCGTCACGCCAGATTTCTCGTAGACTAGGTATGTCGCCTAAGACCAAAGCACAGCCGGCTAAACCGGCTTCGAGCGCGGCTAGACCGAAGGGCTCGTAGCGCGCCGGCAGCGCAAACACCGCGGCGCGGCTCAACCAATCGGCGAGCTCCGAGCTAGCGAGCCGGCCGAGCCGATGCAAGCCCTGCAGGTGCGCCCTGTTACCGTCGGGGCTGGTCAAATCACCTGCCGCATAGATCGGCCACTGAATGTCTGAACCCGGCGCGCGCCAGCGCGCTAAGGTTTTTTGCTTCGTCCCAGAGGCGCCCGGCCGTAAAGATGACCGCCTGCTTTTCGCCGGGTCGGAAATCAATTTCTGAACGGCCGTTATAAACCACACCGGCGCTGTAAAAGTCTCCATAGTAATGCTTGAGCGTTGCCAGCATGGTTCGGCTGGGAGCGGTAACCAACCCGGCGGCGCGCAGTCCTGCCGCCACCCGCCATCTGTACTCATCCCAGTGCCGCGGCGGAGTTTCCGCCCTGACGGCTGCGAACCAGGAATAAACGCACGAATGACCGACCACGAGAGTTGGCGCGCGCCACGGCAGGTTTGCGTGACAGTAACCGTTCAGATGAATCACCGATGGTTGCATTTGTGACTCAAGTTCGAGTAACCATGAGCCTGCCGCATCGACATCGCGCCAGGGTTCCTGCATCCATTCGAGCTTGTACTCACTTTCACACAGGACGACGTTAGCAAGACAGCGCAAAGCGGCACGCTGCGGCGCGCGCGGCAATGAGCCCATGCTCGCAAGTACCAGCTCGACGCCGTAGGGCGCGAGCGCCTGGGCCAGTTGCAGGGCGTAGTCCCATACGCCGCCGGCGGCATCGACTGTCATGAGTACGCGAAGCCCGCCATTGAGCTTAACCGGAGCGCGTCGGAGCGCGACGCGGTTGCGCCGAATAGGGGAAGACATACCGGTGTCCGTCGTTGGCGCGTCAGCGCCGCGAGTCGTAGATCGCATCGATCACTTCGGCAACTTGCAGGCTTTTCTCAATGCTTGGGTCATAAGCTTTGCCGGCGCACAATTTTACGGCCCACTGGACGGCGGCGCGGCCACCCCATGGGTCGAAAGCTTTGTCCAACAAGATCATCGAGGTGCCGACGCAGCGTTGCGCGCAAAAATCGTAAAACGATCCATTAACGTTGCTGAGCATCAAGGCGCCGCGGGTGCCGTAGAAGAAGGCGCGAATGTCGGCGTCCTGCCCCGCCGCAAGACGCCAGGAGCAAGAGAGATTCAAAGTAGCGCCGGTCGCAAGATCAATTTGCGCCGAGGCAAAATCCTCGAGAGCTGTGACGCCCTGCTTCAGCGCCCGGCCGCCGCTAAACAAGCGGCTGGATACGCGAGTCACGGCGGGAAAGTCGAGCGCCCAGAGCGCAAGATCGACAAGATGCACACCCAGGTCGATGACACAGCCGCCGCCGGCGAGCGCCGGTGCATAATACCACGGCTTATCGGGGCCATAGGCATTATGGAAGACGAGCTCAGCGGCGAAGACCTCGCCAATTTCCCCAGCGCTGATCAGTTCTTTAATTTTCTTAACGCCGCGCAGATGCCGGTATGACATGTCCATTGCGAGCAGGCGTTCCATGCGACGCGCGGCTTCAACCACGCGCCCAGCTTCTGCTGCATTGGTGCCAAGCGGCTTCTGGCAAAATACGGCGCTGCCGGCACGCAGCGCAGCAATGCTCTGGTCGGCATGCAAAGCGTTGGGAGTGGCAATAACGATGCCGTCGAGTGCCAGCGCCAAGAGCTCATCGAAGGAAGTCAGCGCTTGGGCTCCGGGTAGCCGAGCCACGGCGCGTTCTGCAACCTCGCGGTTAACGTCCAGAACTGCGGCGATCTGCACGGCGTCGGCTGCGGCAATCGCTTTAAGCCGGTCCATGCCGATCCAGCCGACGCCCAGAAAGCCCACCCTAGGCTGTTGTGCTGCGCCCGGGCTTTGCGGCGCTTTAATTTTCTCCTGGCTAGGAGCCTGTAGAGCCGTGTTCATAACTTGGCGTTCTTTCAAGATCAGCGATCTCTGTCATAGAGAGGTCGCCAGCGGATCAAAGATCCCTTGGGTACTGTTGACGCACAATATGCGGGGAGTGCCGTCATCCAGGGTGAGAAGGCTAACTGAAGCAGGGCCGACCTCGAAGCGCAGCAGAAACTCTAGAGCGATACCGAGATAGAAGGCGAGCGCGGCGCGGATAACGTCACCGTGACTGAAGAGGACGATCGATCCCCGGACCTGGCTTTGCGAAATGCGCTCTACAAAAGTGATGACGCGGCTTTGAACTTCGAGCAATAACTCTCCATCGGGAATTCTCGTGGTGCTGCGCGCTGAGTTGAATCGGCGCCATTCGGGCACATCTTGCAGCTCATCAAACGTGCGTCCGGTCCAGGCGCCGAAATCGAGCTCATCGAGCTCGGCCGCGATCACGATTTCTTTGTGAGCGCATAGCGCTAGCGGCTCCGCCGTTTCGCGAGCGCGCGCCTGCGGGCTCGAGTAAACGGCGTCAATCGATGCCAGCGCCAGCCGCTCTACGAGTTGTGCCGCTTGTTTTCTTCCCAACTCATTTAGATGAACTCCCGGCATACGGCCGCTGATGGTTTTGCCGATGAAATCCGTAGCTGCGTGGCGGACAAAGTAAAATTTCATCACGCAACGCTCCGCTTGGGCAGCCGCGGCGCCAGTTCGAGGAGTGAATGAATGACTTCGATTCCATTGGGCACAAAACCGGAGCGCATGCGGTCGAGCCAGACGGCGCGCAGGCCCGCCGCACGGCTCGATCTGACGTCCAAATCGAAATGATCTCCTATGTGGAGGGCTTCTTCCGACGTGCAGCGCGCTTGCCGGCAAGCGGTCAAAAAAATTGCCGGGTCTGGCTTGGCCACTCCGGCTTCCTGAGAAATCAGCACCGGGGAAAACACGTGTTCGATGCCCGTGCGGCGAAGCTTGGCCCTTTGCTGCTCGACATTGCCATTGGACACGATGCCGAGCCGGTGGCTCGACAGCGCGGTCAAAGCGTCCGCTACGTCGTCGTACAGACTCCAGTTAGCGGAGTAGCGACGTTGATAAAAAAGAAAGCGCGCGTCCGCTTCGCTATCGGACAAGCGCGGCTCGCCGGCAGCAAACAAGTCGCGCATGCGCCGCCGTTGCTGCTCGGTCCAGGAGAGCCGCCCTTCAAGAAATCCGCGAGCATGGGTTTCGCGCAAGTGGCGCCAGAGCGAGCAAAACTCAGACAGTGAATAGCGATGCCCCAGCAGATGGCCGTACATCGAAAGAAAATGCGCCGCGGCAATGGTTTCGGCTTTGCGCTGATCGATGAGCGTGCCGTCGATGTCAAAAAAGATCATCATTTTAACAACTGGCCCGGTGACGTGGCGTTTTTGCAAGGCCCATCACAACTCTGGAGCCTTTGCGTATGGCAAAGCTGGAAGCAGAACTCATAACTTAAAGCGTTGACGAGTTATTGAATCAATCAATGATCGGCGCGCCGCAAGCCGCCGTCTTCTCATCGAAGCGCGACTGCGCCATCGCGCCGGGCGCATAGCGGCGAACCATGCGCGCGCAGAAATCCGCAAACTGTTCGATCCGCTCGGGCGGGCTGGTGTGGTGCGGGCGCACGCCGCGTTCTTCAGGCGTAAAGCAGAAGGTTACAGTCAAGTCAAAGGGCTCCAGCGCCTTCATCTGCCGGTCAAACCATGCGAGAGCTCCGGGCCTCAGGCTGTCCGACCAGCTCAGGCCGGTGCGCAGATAACGGACGCCGAGGCGCTTGAGGCAGCGTACGGAATCCTCCAGCCGGTGATCCTCAAAGTGAAACCATTGGCAGACGCCGAGCTCGGGCGTGTAGTCGGGGAAACAATCTAGCGCCGGCTTCACGCTGCCGTCCTCGCGCAGCAAACCCATATAGAAATGCCGATAATAAGACGAACCTTCCGCTTCCCGATGGCGTGTGGTGGCCGGCCATGCGCGCGGCAGATCGTGTAGGCTATACCAGTGAATGCGCGGCGCCCGGCCGATGAGCAACTTCGCCGTGTGTCTAAGCCCCCACGCCTGCACCTCCTCGGCGCCAAAACTCGAAACCCCGACTTCCGAAACCCAGACGGGCAGCTTGGTCACCGCGCGAATCTCCTCCAGCTTGTCCGGCCATTCATGAATGGTCCAGTGATTCCAATCCAGCGGGAACCCGTGCACTGCAACCACGTTCATAGTTTCCAGCACGCCTTGGCCGTCCATGTTCGCGATAAAGTTTGGATCTATCGGCGAGATGCCGCCGAGCACGCGCATGAGCTCCGGGTTTTCCGCGGCTACCGACCCGGCAGCCAGTTTCACCATCGCGCCGTAGATGCGCCACTCGGGATCGATTTCAAAATCCCAATGCGATTTATTATTGGGCTCGTTCCAGAACATGACGGCTTCGATCATCACAGCTCCAGTGCATCTATAATTGCGCCGGCCGGCAGATGTAGACCTCTGCCTCCGGATTTTGCATCACTTCGAATCCGGCGCTGCGGAGCAGCGCTTCGGTGCCCGCCCGATTGGGGATCCACCAGTTGGTCGGATCGCCCGAATAGCTCTTCTCGATGAAGTACAAACATGGGAAGTCCGGACGTTCGAAGACCTCTTTCTCGGAAAAAGGATAGTCCGGCGCGACCGGCGCTACAGTGGCACTACCGCGCTGCATGGATTGAAAAACCAGAAGTTCTTTCACGCTATGTTCACGGATCAAATCGAGCGCCAGAAGCGGGTGACGGAGGTGATAGAACACGCCCATGAACAGCACGATGTCGAACTTTTCTTTCAATTGGCCGATGTCATAGACGGAAAGCTTTTGGAGTTGGAGTTCCACGCCGGCCATGTCAGCGGCGAATCGGGCTTGTTCCAAGTAGCGCGCGTCGTGATCGATCGCCACCACCCGAGCCGCGCCGCGCTGTTTCATCTGGATTGAATAAAAGCCGCCGTTGCAGCCGATATCCAGCACCGTCTTGCCGCTCAGGTCGTTCGGCAAAGCATCGGCGAAACCGCGAAATTTGGCTGCCGGATAGTCTCCCAGGAAATGATCGGGAGCCGTTTGCACGCCGCTAAAATCGAAGTTGTGAAACCATGGACCGAGGCGACGCACCCGGCGTTGAATCTCGTCGCGATCGTTGCGTAAGGGATGGTTTTGCTCTGTAGTCATGCTGGTATCCTGGGCATTCGAGAATGCGCTGTCACCACCAAGCGCACGAAGGATACGAAAATTGGAAAAACTCCAAATTTAAGCGCGAAGTTTTAAGTGCGTATTCTCGGTGGTAAGTTTCCTTGTTCTCTGGCTTCGGCTGGCGCGGTGTTTAGGTCCTCGGCGTTAACGCAGTGCCACGTTTAGGCGTCCGGCGTCCATGGTTGCGGCAGTGCTACTGAGAATCCGCATGGCTTCGCGATAACCATTGAGGGTACCGACATCGACATACGCTCGGCCGCCGCGCACCGCGAAAGCTTCGCCGCCGCGACCAATATAGGCGTTGACCAGAGTGCCGAAATATTCGTCGGCGCGTCCGCGAGCCTGCCAAAGTTGGTGCAGCTCTTTAAGCACAACGCCGGGCATTTTAAAGGCTCCCCAAACCCAGCCGCTCATCGAGCCGTACTCTTTGACCCTGATCTCCTGAATGCGGCCTTGATCGTCGGTGAGGACGGCATCGAACAATTCCGGGCGCTCTACCGGAAATAACAGAAAGGAGAGCCGATCGTCGCTTAATGCCGAAAAGCCGTCGGCGGGGAACCAGATGGTATCCGGTAGTCCGACCAGGACCGGCTCATCGGTTGGCACGAAGGGCAACGCGCAAAAGATCGCATCGCAGAGCCCGACGGCCGCTGGCTGCACGGTGTAGCACATGCGCGCCGCGCCGAACGCGCCGCCAAAATATTCGAGAATGTCGGATTTTCCGGGCGATATGACGAAACAGATCCGCGTCGCGCCGCCGAGGATCATGCGCTCGACAATATATTCGCTCACCGCCCGGGGACGTTCGACGCCGTCGCTGTGGCGGCTTCCCACCGGCAGCAGCTCCTTTGAGAATGCCAAAGGTTGAATTCGGCTGCCGGCGCCCGCGGCCGGAATAATTCCCCACATAATTCAGCGTTCTTCCGACTGGCGGCCGGATCGCGGCCTTGACTCGCCTGGGCTGGTCATGACACCGCCTCAATGCGGCTAACCTTGTTGGCCGTCGCCTCAACCATGGACTCGAGCTGAAGAATGCGCCGATCAGCGCTATGTTCTTCGAGCGCGCGCTCGCGCGCGCGTCGCGCCAGCCGAATTAAATCGCTGCCGGGCAAATCCAACGCGTCAAGCACATCGCCGGCGCGGCGAGCCAAGATTATTTCACGGCCCGGTTCGAAAAAGTCGTTGAGGCCCTCCCACTCATCGGTAACGATAGGAGTGCCGCAGGCAGCGGCTTCAAACAACCGTCCCGAAGGACAATAGCCCATGCGCGCCATCGCGCCTCGGGTCACGTTGAGAGTTAGACTTGACGAGGAATAGAGCGCAGGGTGGTCCGGCGGTGCAACATGACGTACGAAATAAAGATTGGATAGCCACGGAAAAACCGCTGGATACTGCGCGCCGGCAATGAGAAAACGGCGCTTCGGCATGCGCCGCGCGGGTTTCAAAAAAAGCTCTGTCAAAGTCTGCTGGCGGTCCTCGGCATAGGTTCCGACATAAGAAAAATCAGCAGCAAATTGCTCCCGTGGAGCTACCGGGAAGTGCACATCGGGGTCGACGCTGCCGTACAAAGCCGCGACCCGTCTCGCTCCTAAGCGGCGCGCCAGAGCGTCAAGAGCCTTACCGCCGGTAAAGCTCAGCACCAGATCGAAGCCGCGCAAGCCGCCTGGGCCGAGATACGTCACCGTTGCGCCGCGGTCGAGCTCATCCAGGGTTACCGGGGTATCGAGATCGTAGAAGACTTTGATAGCGCGCGAGGAAAGTACGAGATCCGCGGCAGCAACGCCGTCCGGACAGTAGGAGCTCACGATCGCAAGCTCGGCGTCGGCAAGCTCTTCGGCCGCGCACGGGAGCACGGCTGGCCAATCCGGATACAAGACCAAGCTGCCATGGGCAATCTCCCAAAGATCGCGATGCACAGCATAATATGGAACGTCACGTTCGAAAAAAACGATCTTATGCCTGCGGCGCGCAAGCGCGCGGCACAAACCGCGCCACTGGGTTGCGTGGCCGTTGCCCCACGATGAGCTGATCGTCAATCCGAAGATAACGATTTTCATAGACGCCCTGCTGCACTTTAGGAAGCGGTCACGCCGATGCGATCAACCGTTTGTCTGGCCACTTCATGTTTAATGAACGCCTCGGTGCGCGCGCGCGCTTCGTGGTCCGTGAACTGCTGCGGCGGCGATTTCATGAAGTAACTCGACGGCCCGATAAGCGCGCCGCTCAGGCCGCGATCCAGGCCAAGCTTCGCGCAGCGCACGGCATCGATCACCACCCCGGCCGAATTTGGTGAATCCCACACCTCAAGCTTGACCTCGCAGTTTAGCGGCACGTTGCCGAAGGTTGTGCCTTCGAGGCGGATGTAACACCATTTGCGGTCCTTGAGCCAAGGCACATAATCGCTGGGACCCACGTGGATGTCTTCATCGGCGAGTCGATAGTCGAGCTGGCTGGTGACCGCTTGGGTCTTGGACTGTTTCTTGGATTCTAAACGTTCGCGCTCGAGCATGTTCAAAAAATCACTATTGCCGCCGAAATTGAGTTGGTAGGTTCGGTCGAGGCGCACGCCGCGCTCGCGAAAGAGAGTCGCCAGCATACGGTGCGCGATCGTCGCGCCGAGCTGGGATTTAATGTCGTCACCGATGATCGGCAGGCCACGTTGTTTAAAGCGTTTGCGCCAGTAGGGCTGCGATGCGATGAAAACCGGAATACAATTGACAAAAGCGCAGCCGGCTTCCAAGACCTGTTCCACGTACCACTTGGTTGCCATTTCCGAGCCCACGGGCAAATAAGACACGACCACGTCGGTACGCGTAGATTTGAGGATGCCAACGACGTCGTCAGTGGCGCCGGCGGCTTTGCGAATCCGCGGGCTCATATATTTTCCCAGGCCGTCATGAGTCATGCCGCGGTGCACTTTGACGCCGGTCGCGGGCACTTCAGCAAAGCGGATCGTATTATTCGGCGCTTGGAATATCGCCGTGGCGAGATCCGCGCCGACCTTAGCGGCGTCGATGTCGAAGGCGGCGCTGAACTCGACGTCGCCGACGTGATAACCGCCAAGGCTGATATGCATGAGACCGGGAACTGCCTCTGTGACCGGCACGTTCTTATAGAATTCAACGCCCTGGACGAGCGACGAAGCGCAGTTTCCTACGCCGATAATCGCCACTCTGACTTTCTTCGAGTGATTCGCCATAACCCTCCCTTAGTCGCTGAGCGCAAAGCGTCTGGCCGCTGCGCCCTATTCTAGATTACGATGGTTCACGGGTTTCGCAGCTTGCGCGAATTTTCTCAAGCACGAATCCTAGATTGTTTAATCGACTGCAAAAAATTTCACCAGAAGGGGCACAAAGGATTTCGGCTATTTTATACTTTTTGAACTTCGTTATCTTCGCGATCTTCGTGGTGAAATGTCTTTTCTAATTGGTTACGGCTCTAGCGCGATGCGCCTCTGCGCTATGCGCTTTCCGCCATGCGCAACCACGCCTTAACAAATCCCGGCGGACGGGTGTTAAGAGTCTCAAATGCCGCGCTGATTTGTTCCAGTGAAAACTCATGGCTGTAGAGCGGCGCCGGATCTAGTTTACCCTCGGCAATGTGCCGGGCGGCAGTCGTCATGCCGCGGATGTAAATTTCCGGATCACGCTCGTGCGCGTTAATCACGTCGATACCGCGCCAGTTCCACGACTGCATGTTCACACAGCGCTCGCCCTCCTGGTGATAGCCGGCGATCACGAGTCGGCCGCGCACGCGCACCACCTCGCTCGCCAGGTCCAGCGTGGTTTGTTCCCCGGCCGCTTCAATGACACACTCGCAGCCCGAGCCCGCTGTTAACCGGAGTATTTGTTCGATGGTATCCCGTGAATTCGCCATCGACAGTGTTTTGGCGGCGCCCATGCGGCGCGCGACATCAAGTGAGTAAGAACGTCGTGATACCGCGATCACGCGCGCGCCGCTCTGCCGAGCCAGGCCGACGAGTAAGGCTCCGATGAAACCGATACCGATGATGGCGACCCACTCACCAGAACGAATATTCGAACGGCTGGAGATGTTGAGAGCACAACCCAGCGCTTCACCCGGAAAGATTTCGATCCGATGAGCGACCGGCACGAGCTCCGTGGCTTTGGCCAGATCGTATTCGGCGAAACCATGGCTGGAAAGAAACGCCACGCGGTCGCCGCGCTGAACGCAGTTCACATCGGCGCCCAGATCATCGATCACGCCCCAACCCTCATGTCCGGGCGCGCCCGGTTCCAGGGGATAACGGTTCCATGGCTGGCCGCGCCAAACAGCCAGGTTCGAGCCGCATAAACCACACCCCTGCAGACGTATTCTTACTTCGCCGGGGCTCGGCTGCGGCAAACCGACCGTGGCGATTTCAAATCGTTGTGGCGCCACCAGGCGGGCAGCGCGCATGTTGTGCGGCGGAGTTCCGCGGCGCTGCGCCTGCGAATTGGCGCCGCAAACGTCTTGTGAAAGAGCATGCTCTGGCAACACGGTTAAGCTCGGCTCGTCGTCAGCGACGGGGTCGATACCGGCGCGCGCCGCGATGTCGCCGCGCTACTATGATGCGCTGCGTAGCCAGGCCGCTGTTCCAAAAGCCAATCGTAAAGTCGCTGTACGCCCCTCAGCGGCGCGACTTTGGGCGTCCAACCGGTAGCCGCGCTGAACTTACGCGTGTCGGAAACATAATAACGTTGATCGCCGGCGCGCCACTTGCTGAATTCATATCGTGGCGTTTCGCCGTGAAGCGCGCCGATCATGCCGAGGAGTTCGAGCAGGCTCAGCTTGGAGTTGCGGCCGCCGCCGATGTTAAATGCGTGTCCCGAGATAGCGCCGATATGGTCCCGGGCGTGCAGAAAAACGCGCACCAGATCATCGATAAAGAGCACGTCGCGCACCTGCATGCCGTCGCCATAGATCGTTATTGGCTGGCGCTCCAGCGCGGAAATTAAAAAATGGGCAACCCAACCTTGATCTTCATTGCCAAACTGATGCGGTCCGTAAATGCAACTCATGCGGAAAACTACGGCAGGGAGGCCGAAGGTGCGCGCGTAGTCAATGACGTACTGGTCGGCGGCACCCTTAGAACAGCCGTACGGGCTGTGCAGATCCAAGGAGCGGGTTTCGTCTATGCCGCTGCGCTGCGCTGAATCCGCGGGCTCATAGCCGCCGCTTCCGCAAACAAGTGAGATATCATCGAGGCCGCCATAGACTTTGTTGGTCGAGGTAAAGAAAAGCGGCGGCGGCTCATCAGCGCCGCGCAATGCTTCCAGCAGATTGAGGGTGCCAAGCGCATTGACATCGAAGTCGTGACGCGGGTTGGCAAGACTCGTGGTGACCGCGACTTGTGCGGCAAAGTGAAAAACCTGTTTAGCATGGCGCAAGGCGCGCCGTAAGGCGTAAGGGTTGCGCACGTCGCCGAATTCCACTTGCAAGCGGCGGCCGTGAGTTTCGCGCAGCCAGCGCAGATTTTTCTCCGCGCCGGGTCGCGACAGGTTGTCGAAAACCAGCACGTGTTCGCCGCCGTTTAAAAGCCGATGGGCAAGATTGGTGCCGACAAAACCCGCGCCGCCCGAGATGACCACCGGTTGCGCCGGCTTCGCTTTAGCACGCCGAGCCCCGGCTTTGGGCTCCAGAGCTTCTGCCACGAGGTTCAGCCCGCCCTGCACCCACAAGCGCGCCAGTAATTTAGGCGTGCCGTCGCTGCGGCTCAGACCGAAATGATAGTCGCGATCGTCGGCATGAAAGCCGTCGCGTGTGGAGAACTCCGGGTCGAGATCACGGGCGGCATACCAGTACAAGCGATCCACCGGCGCCGCCGCCGCGCTGGTAAAAGCGCGCAGTTGCTCATAATCATCGTGACGCCAAGTGGAATATCCCGCGGCGCTGATCCATATCTCAGCTCCGGAGCGATGTTGATCGAGAATCTGCTGCACGTGATGCACCATCGCCGGCCAGCTCTGCCACGGCGACTCCGAGCTGCCGTCAAAACCGTGCACGCCGACGGCATCGATATACTGCATCACGCCGCGGCGAAACATGAGCTCCAGCCAGTTGGGATCGAACACATTGAGCCCGGCGAGCAAGGTTCGCTTACCGCGGCGCTGTGCCCAGTAGGCAGCGCCGCCGACCATGGCGCAGAATCTTTGCCAGTGCGGATCCAGAGTGCGATCCCATTCGCATAATCGATCCGGCTCGTTCCAGAGCTCGATCCATTCGAAGCAATCGCCCAGCTGGGTGATCAATACGTCGATAAAGTTGCCGTAAGCCTTGGCATCCCACGGCGGCGCAGAGACGCGCGGCGCCGCAGCCTGAGATAACGGCGTATAAAGCACACAGGGAACCAGATTAACCCGGCGCGCCAGCTGCGGCAGCAGCCAACAATACCAGCTTTGCCCCGCGCTTGTTTCCCAATCCGCCCAGGATACCAATGTGCGCAGGTCAGCGACGTTGAGCGCGCTAAGATCGGCGAGGACGCTTTCTACATGGTCGTGATCGCCGATCTGGAAGTTCTCTACGACGCCGATTCGCCCGTCAGCGCCGCCGTTTATTTCGGCGAGGTGGCTGCGCAAGCTCCCGTGACGTAAGACTGCGGATTTGGCAGCGCTGCCGGAAGCGTCCGAGACGGAACTCCTCATACCGTTAATCCTCGCGAGGTCAACTCCTCGGCGGCGCGGTCGAAATGGTCTTCCGCCTGCTGGCCCTCTAGCCAACTTGCCAACTCGACGATTCCGAGCTCCAAGCTCACCTTCGGAGCAAAGCCGAGGAGGACGCGCGCGCGGGCGATGTCTGCGAAGCAATGACGAACATCTCCCATGCGGTACTTGCCGGTAATTTGCGGTTCGATCCTGGCGCACCCCAGGGCCTGCGCCATCAGCTCGGCAAGTCCGCGGATCGTGCACGCCTGGCCGCTGCCGATATTAAAAACCTGGTCCACCGCTTCGGGCGCGCCGAGGCAAAGACGGCATGCCTGCACGACATCGTGCACGCTGACAAAATCACGCTTCTGGCGACCGTCTTCAAAGATTACCGGCGGCTTGCCGTTGAGGTAGCGTGAAGCGAAAATGGCTAGCACCCCGGTATAAGGATTCGAGAGCGACTGGCGCCGCCCATAGACGTTGAAAAAACGCAGGGCAACGGCCGGAATATTATAGGCGCGACCGACCATCAGGCACATACGTTCCTGCACGTATTTGGAAAGCGCATAGACCGAGGAGAGCACCGGCGCTTTCGATTCGGGAGTAGCAATCGGCTCCAACGAATTCCCCTCGCCGTCGGTCGGTTCCCATAGTCCGGCTCGCAATTGGTTCATCGATCGCTCGACCGCCGTCGCCACTAATTCGGCTCCGGATCGGTAGAGACCTTCCCCATAGATACTCATACTGGACGCAACAACGAGCCTCTCGACGGGATGCTTGATCAACGCTTCCAGAAGAACCGCAGTGCCGAGATCGTTATGGCTAGTATAGTCCGCGATCGCATACATGCTCTGGCCGACGCCCACTGCGGCCGCAAAGTGGTAGACGGCATCTATGTTGCGCACCGCTCGTTCGACCGTCGCCGGATCGCGTAAGTCGCCCCAAATTGGTTCGACGTCTTCATTCAGGTAAGCCGGTCGATGCCTTTGACCGGCGTGCACCTGCGCCGATAGGCGATCAAGAATTCGCACACGATGGCCGTGCGCCAACAGGTCATCCGCTAGATGAGAGCCGATGAATCCTGCCCCGCCGGTGATTAAGATGTGCTTGGACATCAATCGCTCGGTAACTCACTGAATAAGAAAAACGCGCCATGCCGACATTGCCGCGAGCGCAAGTCGATAATGCGCAATCGGAAAGATCGTTGCTTGAGTGTCATCAGGTCACCTCCCGGAGTCGCCGCTCGTTATTATGGTGGGCAGTCACGTAGCACACGGCAATTGTCATGCCATGAGCAGCCAAATCAGGATGAACCGCGGCGGATTGATTTTTCTAAGGAAAGTACAATTTCGACGCGGCAATTATCCACCGGCGCCGACACTGTGCCTCGTCCGCTACAACCGGGACTCATCAATCTTGAGTTTGGGACAGCCGAGCACCCGGCGGTTTCATGAACCACGGCCGAAAATTGCTGCCAATCGGACTATCGATTGACGGTAAGGCATAGGTACATCGCAATCATCGAGCAGAAATGAAACCCTGTCACGCACCATTGCGGCACGTTAACGCTAACGACGCGGCTGCTTTGACTAGCGTCAACCCACGAAGAGCGATCGTCCCGGAAGGGCGGGCTAGCTCACGCGCATCGCGGCGCCGCAATGACCCTGATGATTTTCGAGATCCGATTGCAGGCTGAAGTTGCTTTCGCAGAATTCACAGCGGTACTCGCCAAGCGGTTCTGTGTCTCCCTGTGGCGATCGGTCGGCGCCTTCAAGTTTAACGAGCTTGTTGTAAAGACCGAGAATCAACCAAGTCGGCACCCATTGGGCGATGAAACTGCCCCACTTCCCTCGCCCTCGCAACTGCAAAGCGAGAGAAACGCCCATGGCACCGAGCGCCACGCCGAGGTAAGCCGACGATGGTACCGATGAAGTGTACTTTTCGACAGCCTCAGTGAACCGATCTTCGCTCTCACCGGGATACCGCAGTGTGTCGCTCTCAGTCAACTGGTAGTTTTCCACGATTTTTTCCTTTTTGCGCGCACCCGCGCTGCTCACTCGAGGTTTTCCGCCGACTTGAACAAATTATGTGTTTGAGCCGCAACAATCGAGATGGTAGGTTAATCGCCGCCACCGCTTCCACCCGATCCGCCGCCTCCGCCACCTGAGCCGCCGCCGCCGGAACTACGCCGCCAGATCCAGAGCCACTGCCGCTGCCACCGGAGCTCGCGCCGCCGGCATTGCCAGAGGCTGAGCTACCAGAAGAAGCCTGGCCCGAAGACCCGCCAGAGTTACTGCCTTGGCTTGACGAGCTGCCAGCACCTTGATTGCCGCTGTTGTTGTTTCTGTTGTCGGTTCGCCCATCGCCGTTGCCGCTTCTTTCGTCTGGCGTCGTCGGCACCGTTGATTGGCGCGAGCTTGAGTCCCGGAATCAAATTGCGAGCAAGCCGGCAGCGTCAGAGCAACAGTTGCTGTGACCATGACGCTCCCAATAACCTGCAGTCTTTTATTCACCGAGTCCGGCCTCCTTCCCACTCTCGATTGTTGCGACCTGACGACAGCAAGGAGCAATCGCGGTGCCAATTGTGAGCGCGCACTCGGCTGACAAATCCCCTGAAATATCCCTATGGAGCGCACGGCGCCAGTTTTTTCTTGCTGCGCTTGAGTCCTGAACATAGGAGTCACTGCCAAGCGGGTGTTTAATTTTTAGTAAGGGTCACAACCTCGGAAAGAATCGGCGAAGAGACTTACGACGCTCAAGCGAGCTGTGTGAATTACACTTCCGCGCATGGTTTTAGCGTAGCAGCGCGGCTGGCGCACCACGAAAGCATTTCAATCTGCGGCATGGTTTCCACAATCGACCCCGCCGCTGAGACGACGCTCTCCGCCGCATTCATCGGTTCACCCAACGCCAGCAGCACCGCGACCGCAAGCATCGCGGTGCGGCCAACCCCGCCAGCGCAATGAACCAGCACCGCCTCGCCCAACTCGAGTCGCTTTGCTATATCATTGGCAAGCTTCCAAAAGGCTTCGCGGTCTTTAGGAACGCCTCCCTCACGGATCTCGAAAGCCAGGACTGCACAGGGAACTGTTCCCGCTTCCAAAGCCGCTGCGTATGCGGGAGACTTCATGCGGATTTCGTAAGCTTCCGACAAGCATATAATCGCTCGGACCGCTTCGTTCTTGAGCTGATGCCAAACCCGCTCCATCGCTTCAAAGCGACCCGGCATGCTGTGCAGTAGCAATCTGCCGGGGAGCGCCGCAGGCAGCTCGACATAGCGAAACATTTTAGCGTCTCCAGTGAGCAATGATCTTCCCCTCTCCGGTCTACACCTATGCATCAAAAGAAGCACGGCTCGTGGCTAGCAGCCTGTGGTGAAAGTCTGACTGCATTCGACGGGCGATCGATCCCCGTTGGCGGCGTTGCTCCTCCCTCAACTATTCCCCGATATTCTCGGTCGTCGCGCCTTGCCATCAGGGCGGCTCGCCCGTCTCGGTGCGACGCCACACCGCGGGCTGCTAGAGTTTATCCGCAGCTTTTCACCGGGGGCTTTGTTCGCACCAGAAGCGATGTCTTTATCTTTGCGGCGGCGTCAGGGTTCGACGCCGAGGTAGGCATTGCGCACGTACTGGAGCACCATACGTTGGGTGTTGAAAAACGAGCCATTGAGCGCAATCGCGGAGCGCCGTATCGCAGTGTAATCATCGGGTTTGCCGTAATACATCGGCAGGATCGCGTGTTCCAGCTTGTCGTAAAGCGAGTCCGCTTCAGCAGCGGGATCGTATAACTGGTCGTAGCTCTCGCCGATGGCCCAGCCGGTCACGCCTTCCACATGGCCTTCAATCCACCAGCCATCCAGCACGCTCAAACTGGGCACGCCATTGAGGGCCGCTTTCATGCCGCTAGTGCCTGACGCCTCCAGCGGCCGTTTCGGCGTGTTCAACCAAATATCGACGCCGGAGCACAGCAGGCGCGCCAGATCCATTTCATAATTTTCCATATAGACGATACGCACAGAGTCCTTGAGGCACGCCGCATAGTCAAAGATTTTGCGCACGATTTGTTTTCCCAACTCGTCTTGGGGATGTGCCTTGCCGCCGAAAATGATTTGAAATGGCCCAGCCTTGTCGGCGATGCGCTTCAGCCGATCGAGGTCGGTAAATATGAGATCGGCGCGCTTGTAGGCCGTGGCGCGGCGCGCAAAACAAATCGTCATCCCGCTTTCAGACAGCTCCATGCCGGTGCGGCTCGCTACCTGCGCCAACAATTCCTGTTTGGCGAGCGCGTGCGCCCGGCGAATCTCCGGCAAAGGAATTTTGACGGCATAACGCAAATAAAAGTTGTCACGCCGCCACTCAGGGATGTAATGATCAAAAAGATTGCGCAAGGACGGCGCCGTCCAGGTCAGCGCATGGACCCCATTGGTAATCGAGTCGATCGGGTAGTTGGGAAACATGCAGCGAGAAATTTCCCCGTGGCGCATGGCGACGCCATTGACGAACCGCGATAAGCGCAGCGCCAGAAAGGTCAGATTGAACATACCGTTTTTAATGCACTGCATGTCTTCCAGTTCGGCCGTTCTCTCGGCGCCCAAGACTTCGCGCGCGAGCTCGACCGGAAACTGGTCATGCCCCGCCGGCACGGGGGTGTGTGTGGTAAAGACACTGCGCTGGCGCACGGCTTCTCTGTCCGATTCTAACACGGTCCTCAAATTGCCTCGCGACGTTTCCGACTCCAAGAGCGCCAAGGTCAACAGCGCGGCATGCCCTTCATTCATATGGTAAGTGCTGACGTGCTTGTAACCCAACGCCTGGAGCATCGCCACCCCGCCCATGCCCAAAACAATTTCTTGACCGAGCCGGCGGCGTAAATCGCCGTCGTAGAGCGCATCGGTCAAACTTTGTTCTTCCAGAGTGTTTTCTTTGAGTCCGGTGTCGAGGAAATAAACCGGAACCGTGTGGCCGAACACGCCGCGCACCTGATAACACCAGGCTTGCACCGCGACGGCGCGGCCCGCGATGGGAACAAAAATACGCGGCACCATGGGTTCCAGGACCTCTTCGAACTGCCATGGCGCCGGGCTTTCGCGCTGGTTGCCTGCGCCATCCAGTTGCTGGCGAAAGAAGCCCTTGCGATGCAAGAGCGTAACCCCGAGCATGGGTATGTGTAGGTCTGCCGCCGCGCGCAACGTATCTCCGGCTAAAATGCCAAGACCGCCGCTATAGGTGGGCATCGCGTCATCGAGTCCCACTTCCATCGAGAAATATGCAATGTAATCGGGTCGAATTTCTATTGGAGTCATAAGCGTTGACGGCTCAATAGCTGTGGCGACCGGTTCCCCTTATACAACGATTGTGCTGAAAAACTCCAGCTCAAACTTCGGCCGGTTCAGGGCGAACCGGAGTGGCATTGACAAAGTTCAGAATTTTCCGTTCTACTGACCCACGACGGATTCGGGACTAAAGGCCGACGAGGGGTCCTGCCCTCTTTAAGGGTGAAATTATGGCCCGTCGAGCGTTCGTTTTTCGCCTGAGTTATTTATGGTGCAGAAATTGTACCACCCGATAATATAGTGCAAGCAATAGAAGTATCAAACGATTACATCCTAGCGCAGTTCGAGCGGCCCGGGAACAGATTAAAGACTGTGCAGCTATGATCGAAAAATCGGCATCCGAAAAAACCCTATTTGTAAATCGACGAGCTCGACCTGTAAATCCAAAGAATCAACGACCGCTCCTGGCACCGCGAATAATCTCGATATGATTCATAAGCACAACTGATGGTGCGGTGTAGCGAGACCCACATCGACGGTGAAATTATAGGATTGCCGCTAATCGATGGCTTGGACATTTGCGACTAGATGGGCTAGTACGGTTTCAAATTAGTTGGTGTACGATGGTCCAGGCCATTTGTCTGGCCAAAGGATTTCTTCCGGCGCGACATGAGATCTTTTTCCGCGGATCGGTGTTGAAGGATTTTTACTGGCTTGTGACTCGGCGACAAAAGGATAGGCGGATCTTTATGGATACACGTAGAGCGTTTATGCGTATAGCAGTTTTTGGCGTGCTTGCGCTCGGCGCCGGAGTTTCACCCGACGACGGTTTCACTCAGACGCCATTTTACCAGGGAAAAACCATAACGATCATTGCCGGTACCGCTCCCGGAGGCATCGGCGATAATCGCGTAAAGTCTATGACTCCTTTTCTGCGCAAGTATATCCCGGGAAATCCCGCCATCGTAGTCCAGTACATGGACGGCGGCGGCGGTCGACAAGCGGGCAATCATATGTACCGCAATGCCCGGCCCGATGGGCTCACCATCGGAGCCTTCAGCAGCGCCGCTATCGGACTGAGTCTACTGGGCGAGAGCGGCGTCATGTACGATGTCGATAAATTTTTCTACCTTGGCTCACCCGAAAGCGAAAGCCATCTGGTATTTTATACCCGCAGAGATGCTGGCCTGAGCAATGTGGAAAAACTAAGAGCCGCGTCCGGGGTCAAAGTCGGCGCCAGGCCGGTCGGACATAGCGCGTACATATCGGCTCGGCTTTTCTCCTATTTTCTCGGTTTAAGGGAACCAAAGTTCATCCCGGGTTACGGCGCGCCCGAACTGGATCTTGCGCTGCTGCGCGGCGAGGTCGATGCCCGGGCGAACACCGCAACATCGATCTGGCAGCGTAATCCCGATTGGGTGGAAAAAGGTCTGATGGATTTCCACGCGATTCAGGAGGTTCCCAAGGGTCTCAAGTTTCCCCGCTTCAGCCAGCTGCCCGAGATTGAGACTTTCGCTAAATCTGAAAAAGAAAGAAGGCTCCTTGCGCTCTCGCGAACATTGAGACTGACGGGCTCACCCTATGTTTTGCCGCCTGGGACTCCCAAAGATCGAGTCGAAACTCTTCAGGAGGCAATGAGCAAGACTTTCAAAGACGCCGACTTTCATCGCGAATACCGCAAAATCGTCGGCGATGATGCCAGCCCCATGACGCCGGAAGAATTGACCAAGGCCATTCAAGATACGCCGCGCGACCCCGAATTGATCGAATTGTTCAAGACTTTCTCCGGCGCGGCGCCGCTACCGGCGCGATAGAGCGGGCTAACACCTCACCGGCGCGAAAGGCGCGGCTCATTGCAGGCTGCTAAAAAAGCCCAGAGGCACGGCGCGCGCGCCAGGTGTTTCGCGTTTCGGGTTTCGCGTTTCGGGTTGAAACTCGAAGCAAGAAACTCGGAACTCGAAACTGCGTACGCGCATATGGGGCTTTCAGCAGCCTGCCAGCGAAATCGTTAAACTGAAAGGTTTGTAGAGATATCCTCTCTTCGATAACGCGGTATGGCGTTACCCACCAACGGTTAATTAAGCTTATCAACTGCTAGCCTGAAGTAACCGATGATCAGTGAAAACGACAAGCAGAAGATACTGACGGGAATCAGCCGGGAGGAATGCGCTGAGTTGACCAAACAGCTCTGTGATATTCCCAGCCCGACCGGCGCTGAACGTGAAATCGGGGAGTTTATCCTCGATTGGTACTCCCGCCATCTTATCAAACCGATCAGGCAGGAGATCGATGCCAACCGCATCAACGCCGTCGGCGTTATCGCCGGCAGCGGCCGAGGAACCTCCCTGCAGATCAATGGTCACGTGGATACTAGCTATACGGGCACGGAAGAAGATCGCCTGTTTTGCGCCGAACTCGAGCCGGGGAGCGAACTCCGCGGCGCGATCCGTGACGGTAAAGTCTTCGGCCTCGGAGCATCGAATATGAAATCCGGGGTCGCCGCGTTCATGATAGCAGGCAAAGCGCTCAAACAGAGCGCCGTGCGCCTCACTGGCGATTTGATCATGGCCGCGGTCGCCGGTGAGATTTCACGCACGCCCATCGGACCGTATCAGTCCGGCGCCTACCGCGGCGAAGGCACCGGCACGCGCCACCTGTTAACCCACGGCATCCAGTCCGATTACGCGATCTGCGCCGACCGCTCGGGCCATTCCATCGTCTGGGCACAAAACGGCGTGGTCCAGCTGCGCATCAACACCTTTGGCAACCCGCACGCTGCCTGGGGCGTGACCCGCGAGCAAGAACCGCCGGAGGAAAACAACGCGGTCTTGAAGATGATGAAAATCATCCAGGCAGTGGACGGATGGGCGGCGGATTTCGAGAAGCGATGTGTCTATCAATCCGCCATCGGCCCGATCATTCCGAAGGTCAACATCGGCGCTATTCAAGGCGGCGCGCCGTTTCGGCCCAATTATTTCCCGGGCGTCTGCTCGCTTTACGTTGATGTGCGCACGCCGCCGGGAATCAGGCCGGTAGAAGTCCAGCGCGAGTTGAAAGAAGTGCTGGCAGAGACCGGCATCAAATTTGAAATGGACATGTACGCATCGCTCATGGGTTACGAGGCGCAAAACGTGGAGCCGATCGTCGACGCCGTCAAGCGCGCCTACAAAATGGCCTGTGGCAAGGAACCACCGCCAGCCAACGCCTTTCGCGCTAGCATCTGGACCGATACGAATATTTATAACGAGATGGGTATTCCGACGCTCAAGTTCGGTCTCGGCGGCCAAAAGCACGCGATCCGGTCCGAGCAGATCGACATTGAAGAGATCTACGTCGGCGCTCAGGTTTATGCGCTAGCCGCTGCTGAAATCTGCAACTGGGAGAAGTAGCCGGAGCTCGCCCAGCGAAAATTTTGCCGGCGGCCAACAGAGGCAGACGAACAAATCTGATTCTGCTGAAAAACTCCGGCGCACGGGCGGGGGATTGATAACGTTAAGAGTTTCCGGTAAATGCTGCCCCCTTGAAGGGCCTGCCCTGAGGCGCCTCGAAGGGTCGAAGCATTCCCAGGGATTTTTCAGCGGAATCAAAATTCATTCCATGACAGCGATGCCGTGATGTTGCAGCACGTGGATCTCGAGTGCCGCGGGCATTGCATCCTTGCTGAGCGCCAGCGTGTCGCCTTTTAGAAATTTCGTTTTCATTCCCGCGGTAAATTGTCGCACCAGATGGCCGTTATCGCGATAATGCATCGGCACAGCGATTTTCGGCTTCAGCTGGGCAAGCACGTCTCGCGCCAGGATTGGGTCCATGGTGCGCCGCCCGCCAATCGGCGTCAGAGCAATGTCGACTTTGCCAAAGGCTTTGATCTGCCCCTCGGTGAGCTTTTGGCTCAGATCTCCAAGATGGGCGATGCACAGAGCGCCGAGATCGAAGACAAAGGCCGATCCGTGAATGCCCTCGATGAAATCGGAGTTCTGATGGATCGGCACGTTATAGATGTAAGCGTCCTTGAAGCTCATGCTTACCGTGTTCCAGTTGGCGCCGAAGTCCTTGAGCCCGCGTAAAATGACTGGATTGCCGCCGACGATCTGCACCGCATTGTGGTTGAACTGCTCTTTGCCGACGGTAATGATGTCGGCGGCCAGGTTGGGCGTGGGATACCAACCGGGGCCCAAAGGGTCGGTAACGATGCGCGTTCCCTTGTTGGTGGTGATCAGAAAAAAATTGTGACCGAAATACTGAATGGTCGCGTCGACATGCGCCGCGTGGGCGAGCGGCATAAAGCCGCGGCGCGCCACATCCAAATCGCGACAGGCGGCGCGAGCGTCAGCGGCAACGGTAACTAGCGCGCTCAGGAAAATCGCCGCGCTCGGGAGAAATCGTGAGGTGCTATTTCGACAAAAGCGTTGCATGAGCGCCGACTTCAGGCCTGGTTTTGCTCGCTGCAATAGTTAGATATTTCGATCAGATTCATGTCGGGATCACGGAAATAAAGCGACTTCATCAGCCCTCTTGCGCCATTTCTTTCAACTGGACCTGCGATCAGGTTTACCCCGCAGGCTTTCAGGTGAGCGACGACGTCGGCTAGAGCCACCGAAGTAGTAAAGCAAACATCGGCTGAACCGGGTGTCGGCCTGTGCGCGATCAAAGTGCTCTCGCGCCCGAGCTGCTGCAAGTTGATCTTCTGAAAGCCTAAGGAAAGAGCTTTCCGATTCTCGCCAAAGGTGACGATCTCCATCCCCAGCACCCGGGCGTAGAATGCACAGGTCGCAACGATATCGTTTACCGTGAAGACCACGTGGTCGATGCCGTCGATTTTCATCGGATGGCTCCTGCGACTAAACGTTTTAAGAGAGTGGCTTTTGCAGTTTCGCAGGCAAACAATCCACCGGCGTTCTCTTTGCTCGGGATAATTTTTTTGTACGCCGCGGCGCCGGCACGGGCGTAATGGCCGGCGCTTCGCCCGTCTCGGTGCAACGCCACACTTTCACGACAGGCTGCTAGCCCGCATATTCATGGCATCGCGCCCGAGGAGTAAGCCTCCGAGCGCGGCCAACAGGGCACTACCTTGAGGAGACCGGCTGACGTAAGTGAATACGCAAGCATCGAGAAGAAACACAACTGATTGCCAAGCACCATACACGTCGGCGTACCTTTGTACCTCTGTGTCCGCTCTCTACGAGGCTCACTCCTCGGACTTACACTCTGCCGCGCATTTCCCAGGCGCCATGAATTATGCGGGTAGGTCTCCGGTCATCAGTGTCGGACATACTCCTCGGTTGACACGCTGTCGGTTATTCTCGGCGCATAAATTTCAGGCCAGCAGCCCGCGGTGAAAGTCTGGCGTCGCGCCGAGACGGGTGAGGCGCCTCGATGGCAAGGCGCGACGACCGAGAATATCGGGAATATTTGAGCGAGGAGCAACGCAGCCAGCGAGGATGCATCGCCCGTCGAATGCAGCCAAGAGTTTCACCACGGGCTGCTAGTGCGCCAGCGGGTCGGGACGCAATTGAAAGTGGACGGCGAGCGGCTTGGAGCCCTTGCCGTTTTCCATCAGCCACGGCGCGCGATCGCCGCTCGAGCTCCACAAGCCGCGGCCTTTCCAGCCGGCTTTCGGGTCGTCGATGCGCCCGTCAAAGCCTTTAGCATAGAAACCCAACGGATAGGGCACAGTCAAAAGGATCATCTTGCCGTCTTTCAACGCGACCAAGCCGTGGTGCAAGTTGGCGGTGGACATGGGCACGTCCTCACCGAGACCGAACGT
Organism: uncultured delta proteobacterium; assembly: GCA_963801935.1. Classification (GTDB taxonomy): domain Bacteria; phylum Desulfobacterota; class Binatia; order UBA9968; family UBA9968; genus DATACQ01. The sequence goes on along the minus strand of CAWDHA010000006.1, from coordinate 146,833 downwards.
ATTGTGTTGATCAACCCACGAGTAGTAGCTGGACTCGGCGCTGTTCTGTCCGATCCCCTGAAATCCCGGACCGGGATACTGATGAAACGACCAGCCTTCAGGGCAGTGATCACCGGTTGCGTTCGGTCCGTTGAGTGGACCCTGGCATTTTCGCCGGTCGAAACTCGCCAGGTGGCCGCTGGCGAGCGACGCCCATACGACTCCCCGCTTGTCAATGTCGGCGCCGCGGATGCCGAAGCCGGGTTGCGGGATATTGTAAATCTCCGCGAGCGCGGTCTCGGAGGGATTCGATCCCGGTGCGATGCGCACGACGGCACCGGGGAAACCGCGGAACGAGCCCCAGACAGAGCCGTCGGCCGGGCTCGGCATCACCGCGTAAAAGCCGGCCGCAATGCGCTTGTCCTTGGTCTGGATCCACCGGCTGGTTGGGCTCGACATAGACGTCGCGCTTGCCGTTGCCGTTCGTGTCAAGAATGATCGGCGTCCAGCCTTGTGCTTTCGCCGCATCGCCGGTCTCGTCGAATATTTTCATGTCGAGCCAGCCGACCACCTGCCCGCCGCCGCTGGTCCACAGGATGTCGTTGGCGTCGAACTGCAAGTGATGCGTGCCAAAGCAGGTGTCGATGAAGCTGTACTTCATGGTCTTGGGATCGAGCAGCGAAAGCTGGCGGTTCGCGCGCTCGGTCGGAAAGACTTTGGCCGAAGGATGCTCCGACCCTTTCTTGCAGAAGTCCGGGTTGTTCGAACCGCGCACCGTCGCGGCAAACCAGACGCGCCCCTTACGGTCAAACATGCCGTTATGATTATTCGCCTTGCTTTTCCAGACCTGTTCGTCGCCCCAGTAAGGTGACGGCTGCATCGGTTTTTCCGTCATCGAAACAGGCGTATCCGGATCGCGCACAGGAGCCGGGAAGTTCGTAGCCGTATGGGTTTTTGGATCGAGGATCGGAATCACATCGACGCTTAACTCGGTAGAGCCGTAAACCGGGCCATAGGCATTGACCGTCGGGAAGCGGCGGTCCGAGGCGATCAGATCGTGGAGGTAATGCTTATCGTCGAGCCAATCCCAAGTGGTGACGACGATGTTACGCTCGACGCCTTGGGGTCGCGGCGGCTGAGCATGGGGCAGCTCGCCCCGAGCGATACGATCGGTCCAGTCCGCAAGATAATGGATATTGGTGCCGCCGAGCTGCTTGACCGAGTTGGCAAACATGTTGACGCCCCCTTGCCCCGACTGGATGCGGCGAAACCACGCTTCCTCGGAATTGCCGAACTTACCGAGCGGGTAGGGCAAATTCTCGGGAAATGTGCGCATGGCGCGCACGCCGATAGAATGGCAGTTGGCGCAACCGTTCGATTTCATCAGGTTCAGATACTCATCCTGCGTCATCTTCGCCGGAAATTTTCCCGTGCCGAACTCGCTCTTGTCGGGAATCTTCAGCATCGAGTACCAGTAGATTGCCGGATAATATTGCGCCGCCGCGGCTTGGTTGGGCGCGATCACCGCGGTCAAATTCAGCATTCTCCCTGGTGTCGCTTTAACTCTGGGTGAATCGACGAGGCCGTAGCCGCGCACCCAAACGCTGTAGCCGGCCTTGGGCAGATCGGGCAGAACGTAGCGGCCTTGATCGTCGGTGACGACGCTCCTGGTGAATCTCGTGGGCAGCTCGGTGGTCTCGGCAATCACCCAGACGCCGGCTTGCGGCCCGGTCGCGCTGCTGACGACGCCGCCGATGTCGTCGGCATCGATCGAGACCGCCGCTCGGCCGCTTGGTTCCTCTCCCGACTTGATTGCGCAAGCCGCGATAAGCGCGGCGACGGCGAGCGTGCCACCCCATAGGAAAACAGCTTTTTTATTTTTCATACGCACTCCTTTGGTCTCTCAGCTTCTCGGCGGTGAGCCCACCGTTTTAAACTTAGCAGCGAATTAATCACCAGATTGCCTCTGAGGAGCAAGCCCCTGCGGTCGCGGTTCGACGGGCTCACCTCCTGGATACAATCGAAGGGCGGCCGGTGATTTTCCTGCCGACTGCGCGATTGTTCAATACAGCGCCTCTGATGCGGCCAAGATAACAGGGATGGAGAATTGAAAACAACCACCCGAAGAGCTCGATAATCGTGGCAACCGGCCTTTCGGAGAGCTGAACCCAGCTCTGCCGCGGACTCACTGCAATGGCGGTCCGGCATAGAAATCGCAATGGCGTTGACAGCCGAGATTTGAATCCGATAGGCTGGCTTGCGAATAAATGAACAAAGCCTTCTGCTTTTCATTCTTCTTGCTCTTCGCTTTTTTTGCGGGCAATTCTTATGGACACTTTACCGAAAAAGGCCATGTTCACACGCTGTCGGAGACAAAACAGGCCTTTATGAATCCGCAGTGCCGAGCGACCGACACGCTGCGATCTCAAAAGATTCACGCTCACAACATCGGTTTATGAAGTCTGGTTCAGTGACGACCCAAACTATCCGACTTATGGCAACGGTGTCATCATGGAATACGAGACCGGCTCGGTAGCTGCGCTCGAGAAATACGCGATTGTTCAATTCACAAAAGGCTGTGTCTTTGACAGTTCAAAAAATACCGAAGGTAAGATAAATCGCCAGCTCGGTTATATCGTACCGAGCTTCGGCGAAAATATTTCTCTGTGTTTTCCGCAATGGGTGATCGATTCGCAGGACAGCGATCCGGTTTACAACAGCGATCCTGAATACGGCAGGTTTTATTTGTTAAGGTGGAACAAACCAGGGTCGTATGATCATCGCACCCAGAAATATTACGGCGCCGAAAAACCGAAGATCCCGGTTGTCTACATGACCGATTATCCGGATGGGGCGTTCGTTACCGGAACCGGCGTAAAAAATGCCGCGCTGGAATTCAGAACCTGTATCTATAAGGCAAGCGATGTTCCCAGCAGAAACACGACGAGACAAAATAGACTTTGCAAAGCCGATCACCTGTTTTGAATGGCAAAACGTTTATGTCTACGATTTTCAGAAGAGAAGCTTCGAGGCCGATTTGTCGGATCTGCCGGTGCCGGAAGAGCCAACTATGCGCGCGAATGTCTACCTGCTGGCGCTTTTCCTCACACTGTTTATTGCACTCGCGCTAATTACTTTTTCACAGTTCGGCAAGTTGCTCAGCCAAAGAATCGCTTTTGGTCGCATCAGGTGACTTCGAAGCGTCCAATTAGCAAGAGCATGGAATCCTCTGGGGACCCCTTGTCGACGTTGGCGCCTGCGGCCGATGCGCAAGGTTGGAGAAACCAAACGTAAGATGAAGTGACGAGGGCGGCACTTCAGGCTCAAGCGAGCCTGAATCCACAGGCCACCAATCCCATGAGCCATACCCTCGTCAGAACTTGGTATACTAGATTCTCTGAACTCCCGCTAGCTGCGAGATTTGCGCACTTGCTCTAGCGCAGGTGGAGAGAAAGTGTCAGTATTCGCCAGATCAAAACGCGGCGCACACGATTTATAGCCCGGACAGCGTCCGACGCGGGCGGCCAAACCTTTGGGTGCGAGGCACTGCCATCCGCAGCTAACCCGCCGGTTTCCGGCGCACAGGAAAAACGTATGAAACAAGATGCACGCAAAAATTCCTACAGGCGCAAGCGGCAAAAGCGCCGCCTTGCTTTGAAAAAGTTTATGGCGGAGAAGAAATCAAAGGCGCTGACAGCGTGAAATCGAAGCTCTAGGAAGGGATCTCAATTGGACCTACCCGACCATGTTTAACGCTTTGATAAGGCTCATGGCGCATGCACGCTTGAGAGACCCAACAGAGGCCGTCTGAAATCGCGAACAGGAGGTCAGTCATGCCATTACCAGAATCCTATTGGCCCAAAAAGAAGCTAGGCGAGTTGTCGCCGACCAACACGGTCGGCGCTTATGAGTGGTACTACTTCTCGATCCCGCGGCGCGTCTCGACCGTGTCGCTGCCGGTCGGCATGGAGGAGTTTACACCCAAGGAGATCCAGCGCGTTTTCGCGCCTGCGGCGGACTACGCCAGGACGCTGGCGAAGAACGGCGCAGACCTGATCGTGCAGGGCGGCGTGCCCCTGCCTTGCGTGATGGGCCCCGACTTTCTGGATGACCTCCTGGGCCGTATGCGCGAGGCGACTGGGATCCCGACGACCGCCAACGTGCTCAGCATGGTGGCGGGCGCGAAACGCCTCGGACTCAAGAACATCGCACTGGCCAACAAGTGGACCGATCCGATGAACGAGAACCTCGCGAAGTTCTTCAAGCGCGAGGGTATTGACGTCGCCGGCTGGTCGACGCACGTGATGACGCCGAAAGAGTTCGACGGCATGCGCGTGCAGGAGGGACTCGACCTCTCCTACCGGCTTGGTGCGACCGCACTTAAGAAGTATCCCGAGGCCGACGGCCTCTACGTCGGCGGCGGCTCGTGGCTCGGCCTACCCAGCGCGGTGCGCCTGGAAGAGGAGTTCGGCAAGCCGGTGTTCAGCAACTCGCCCGCCTACGTTCGGCACCGCCTCGATTTGTTGGGGATGTGGGAGCCGATCCCCGGTTACGTGCGGCTATTAGCTTTAGAGTAGCGAGCTATCGCTGCCGACTCCCGAGGCTTTCGCCGCCCTGTGATCTCGTGAATTTCAGCCGGCGAACATTTCTTCCGGCGTCACGGCGCGCGGCAGGATCTGCTGTTCATACGCGAACCGGATGATCGCCTCAAGCGCCTTACGATTGCGCTCCACACCGTTAGGGAGCGGATCGTCACCGACGATGCTGCGACGCCGGGCAAGGACCTGCGCATCGGCCGGCAGCTCGGCGCCTGAGTTAAGCTGCTGCAAGAACTGCCCCTTGGCGGCCTCGAAGCCGGCGAACAGCCGGGGCGCCAGCGAGGGATCGGACTGGAGCAGCGCGTCCTTGACCACTACCGTGTGGTTGATGGGATAGATGCCCGTCTTGCGGTACCAGGCGGCTTCGGCCGCGGTCGCATCAGCGATAAGCGGTTTTACATCCGGAGAGTCGACCTTGCCGATACCGATGGCGGCGGCGAGCTCGCCCTCGACGAGCATCTCGGCCAGGTTCGCCCCGGGTCGCTCGACACGTTGGCGGGCTTGCGGTACTCCTGCACGTGTTCTTCGTCGACCACCACCCAGGTGATCTTGTCGAGATCGACGCCGTACTCGGTCGCGAGAATGCCCCTCGCCCAGACACCGGTGGTGACGGTGTAGGCGCGCACGCCCACCTTCTTGCCCTCGAGATCCTTCGGCGACTTTACGCCGGACTTTATGTTATAGACGATCGGGGAGTGGTGGAACTGGCGCATGACGAACACGGGCAGCGCCGTGAACTTTTTGTCGTGAGCCTTGGCAGTCAGGTACGTCGTAATCGCCATCTCGCAGACGTCGAAGTCGAACGTGCGGCACATGCGGCGGAAAGCGCCGATGATCGGCGAGACCTCGACATGCTCGAACTGCGACGCCGGGCACCGACACGGTGCCATCTTTCAGGCCTTTGGTGTGCGGGTAGGTCGCGATCGCGGTCTTCAGAACGGTCATGTCATCCTCCTTGCTCCGATTACACCGCTTTGACCGGCCGCGTCCTGGCGCGAGCGAAGGACTCTGCGATCGGCCGCAGGTGCGCGACGCTCAGTTAACCGGGCACTTGCCGGTTGTGAGGTGGGCCTCGAAATCGCCGGGAAAAAGTTTGATGGCGCTTTCGATCGGCGGGCCGGGCATAGCGATGAGATTACAGAAGCCCTTGCCCTTGTTGAAGGCCAGGACCTTACCGCACTGTTCCAGGGCGATCAGGCCGCCTTGGCCTTGTTGAACTTTCTTCAGCAGCATCGTCAGGGTGTTCGTTTCCATGCGGCAGGCGGGACACTGGCCGCAGGATTCGGCGGTGAAAAACTCCGAGATCTTCACAACTTCTTCGACGATGCAGCGATCTTCCGAGATCAAACGCACGACGCCGCAGCCCAGCGCCGAACCGGCATCGCGCATGGAGTTGTGATCGAGCGGCGTATCGAACTTGTCAGGCCCGAGAAAGGCCGAGGACGGCGCCGCCGGCATGATCGCCTTGATTTTTTTGCCGCCTTTCATGCCGCCGCCGCAGGCTTCGATCAGATAACTGAGCGGCGTGCCGAGCGGCAGCTCGTAAACCCCCGGATGATTGACATCGTCGTCGAGCGAAAAAATCATCGTGCCGGGACTTTCCGCTGTGCCGAACTTTCTGTACCACTCTGCGCCTTTGAGAACTATCGGCGCGACGTTGGCTAGGGTCTCAACGTTGTTTATGGAAGTAGGTTTGCCGAAAAGGCCGACCGTGACTGGGAACGGCGGCTTTTGTCGCGGCCAGGCTTTTTTACCTTCGATCACTTCTAAGACCGCGGTATCCTCGCCGGCGACATAATTATGCGGCGCGGGGATGTGTTCGATTTCCAGGTTATAGCTCGAGCCGAGAATATTTGTACCCCAATAGCAGAGAGCTTTGGCTTCAGCCAGAGCACGCATCATGCTTTCGCTGGCGAGGTCGTAGTTGGCGTTAATGTAGAGGTAGGCCTTGGAGGCGCCGATGGCGAAGGCGGCGAGCACGATGCCTTCGATGATCAAGTGCGGCAGATTCTCCATGAGCACCCGGTCTTTTTTGCTGCCGGGTTCATCTTCGCCGCCGTTCAGCACTAGATAGCGCGGCTCTTCGATGGCGTCGCGGGTAAATTGCCATTTTTTACCGGTTGGGAAGCCGGCGCCGCCGCGGCCGCGCAGGCCGGCATCGGAAATGACTCTGATAACTTCGTCGGGCGCCCCGTTGATCGCTTTGGTTAAGGCCTGATAACCGCCGCGGGCGCGATACTGCGCCAGATTTTCTCGTCCCTGGGCAACGCCGTCAGGAAAAAGCACGCCTTCCATAGACTACATGATTCCGGTGTCGAGGAGTTGATAGATCAGCTCTTTCAAAGACGAGTCGATGGTATCAAGTCGCTGAACATGCGGCGCTCCGCCAAGATGATCAACGATCGCGTCGACGTCAGCTACTTGCACGTTAGCGTACCAGCTTTTCTCGGGGTAAAGTACGATGTTGGGCCCTTCCTGACAGGCGCCGAAGCACATATAAGACTTGACCTCGACGTTGTCGAGACCCTTGGCCGCGACCCGGTTCTGCAGTTCAGCCATGACGACTTCGGCGCCCCGCGACTTGCAATCGATATTCTGGCAGACGAGACAAATCTGTTTCACCGCTCACTCCTGAACTGTAATTACCCGCGTCTCAGCCGAGATGCAAACAGTCCATCAGCCCCGATTAGTTAAGCTGGATCTGCTGCACCCACTCCTTGCCTTTCATGATCTCCGCTAAAACCTGCTCGTCTTCAGGCGTAGGCAAGGTTTCTCTGATATGTTTTGCATAATCATCCGCCGACAATAGCTCGCCCGTGACGCTGTAGGTCTTGCCGATATGCTCGCCGATGGAGCGGTTGAACTTGAGATCCGGCGCGTAGAGCTTGGCTTCGCCCTCTGCTGTCAGCTGATTCAGCTGGTCGATCAGTTTTGCGGATTCAATCATATAATGACTGCGCGAAAGATCGTTAAGTTTGTCTTTGTCGGCGGGCGCTGCCGCTTCGTGCTCATCGTAGCGGCCTTTAATACCCCAGGTATAGGCCCAGTGCGCCGACGAGGAGTGATCGGTGCCGAATAAATCGTAAGCTGTCGACAACCATTTGTTGAAATATTTCTGAATGATCGGCACCGGAATTTTTCCGCCGCGAAGAATCCGCGTTAAACCGGTGTGCCCGGTGAACATATGAAAGTGCTCTTCCTTGAGCATCGCCGTGACGCTTTGCGCCAGAGGCGCGAACCCCGAATGACTGAGCATCGTTAACTGGTACTTGCCGTCGCGATCGACGAATTCCGTGTAGGTGAAAAAATCGAGCCAATTGTTTACCGGCGCGTTAAACGAACCGAGCAGCCGGTCGCCGCGGAAAGCGCGCCGTTCCAGAAGTTTGCGCGCTTCCAGTTTACCGGAGTCGCCGAAATAGTTGACCAGCAGGTAGCACATCTGCCAGCCGTGGCGCATCTCTTCGCTGTTTACTCGAATGAGCGCCTTGCGGTCGTAGTCGGTAGGCGCGGTGTCGAGCAGGTTTTTTTGCTGCTCCACCGACGCGAACTCGGTATCGCCCTGATAAACGATCAGGTTCATCAGCGCATCGCGGATCGACTGATTGGGAATCTGCCCGATCCTCTGCCACTTCTGCTGGCCGCGGTAATCGCCAAACTCAATCTCGGAGCTATGCAGATCGCCGAGCTTGGTTTCGAAGGTTTGCCCTTGAAGAAGTTCCTGCTCATAACCGATATCTTTTTGCCATTGGTGGAAGTAATCGATCCAATCATCAAAGGTGGAAATTTTTATCATAATCAGAGTCCCTTTTCTTTTTCGAACGATCGTTCGATTGCTAAGTTAACTCCGACATAGATATCAAGTCAAGTGGTCAAATGGGCCCGCTGAAGCATTATCACCGATTATATTATCTATACATTTCAAGTATTTCGACCATTCCGAGCGAGCGCATCTGGTCGAACAAGTGTTTCTTGATCTCGCCCACGGTGTCCATCTGGAGCACGATCTCGGCGGTCGTTTTGGCCGCCCGATATGAGATTGAGCGCAGAGTTTTCTTGATGACGGGGATATACTGGGCGCCCATACTGAACTCCTCTAATCCCATGCCGAGCAGCAGCATGGCACTCAGCGGATCCCCGGCCATCTCACCGCACATACCGACTCTTTTGCCCTCCCGCTTGCCGGCTTCGATGGTCGAAGCGAGCGCCGCCAAGACCGCGGGATGAAGCGGTTCGTACAGGTTTGCCACTTTACGATTGCTGCGGTCCACGGCCAAAATGTACTGAATCAGATCGTTGGTGCCGATGCTCAGGAAATCCACTTCGCGTAAAAACCGGTCCGCAAGGTGGACCGCCGACGGCACTTCCACCATGACGCCGATCTCCATATGCCGGTCATACGGCGTGCCCTCGCGCTCCAGCTCGCTTTTAGCTTCGGCCAGCAGTTCTTTAACCTTGGTGATTTCTTCGAGACTCGAGACCATCGGCACAAGCATGCGCACCCTGCCGAGATCGCCGACGCGCAGAATCGCGCGCAACTGGGTCTTAAAAATTTCTTCCACCTCCAGTGAAACGCGAATCGAGCGCCAACCTAAAAACGGATTCGGCTCGACGCCAACGCTGCGCATGTAGGATGGGTATTTATCGGCGCCGATATCCAGGGTCCGGATGGTTACCGGTTTTTCTGCCATACCTTCGACGACCCGGCTGTAAAGCGCGTATTGTTCCTCTTCACTGGGAAAGTCGCGGTGCGCGAGAAAGGCAATCTCTGTGCGGTACAGGCCGATGCCCTGGGCGCCGTGCAGGTGAGCGAAAGCGACGTCGCTCAGTAACCCGACATTGGAGTAGAGCGCGACACGATGGCCATCAGTGGTCTCCGCCGGCAGGTCTCTTAACTCCTCCAGCTCGCGGTTCAGTTCAGCGTAGTCTCTTTCCAGCCGGTCGTATTCACGGATAACTTCGTTTTCCGGATTGACGTATACGCCGCCCGAGTTCCCGTCAACGATTAGCAAGTCTCCCTGGTGCACTTTCTCGAGCAGGCCCTCAACCGCCACGACGCTCGGAATCTCGAAGGACTTGGCCAAGATCGAGGCGTGGGACGTGACGCCGCCGGTGGACAAGACGATGCCTTTGAAGTGGTCGCCCTCGAGCATGCTCAAGTCGGCCGGCGAAAGATCCTCGGCTACCAGCACCGCATTATCGGGTATATCGAGCTCCCGGCCGGCAATCCCGGTGAGATTTTCCAGCAAGCGCTGGGCCGCATCCTTGATGTCGGCAGTGCGTTCGCGCAGGTAGCTGTCGCCGATTTTAGCAACGTGCTGCAGGTAGCGCTCGAACACGACTCGCACCGCATACTCCGCCGTGAAACCCTCTTTGCGAATCTGATTTTCGATTTGCTGGATGATCGCCGGATCTTCGAGGATCAGACGGTAAACGTCGAAAATCGCATTCTCTTCCTTGGAAATGAGCCGGCTCATGCGGTTTTTTACCACGCTGATCTGGTCGATGCCGCGCTCCACGGCGCTCCGAAAACGTTCGATTTCATGCGGCCGGTTGCGCACCTTTTTCGCCCGAATCGCGCCGAGGTCCATGCGCGGCTCGAGCACATGGGCGCGGCCGCGGCCGAATCCCGGGGACGCTGCCAGACCGACCAAGCGCCCGCGCCAATGCTGGCTGGTTTTGGTTTTCCGCTCCGAGCGCCTGTTTTCGTAAGAACGTAGCTTGCGCATGGCTTCGACCATGCGTTTCTCAGACTCCTTGCTTTCTCGTTCCTTGGTTTTCAGCGAGTCGGCGAGGCGCGCTTGAACCATGATGCCGGACACCTGGTTCGAGATCGTCATCAGCAGGCGAATCTCATCGCGGGAAAACTGGCGGCGCCGCGAAGTCTGTACGACCAGAACGCCCAGAGGCTTTTTCTTCTCGATCAGCGGGACGCCGAGAAACGAATGAAAGTGTTCCTCGTGGGTCTCCGGAAAATACTTGTAGCGCGGGTGGGCAAGCGCATCCACGACCATCACCGGTTTCATTTGTTCGATGACCAACCCGGTTAAGCCTTCGCCGACGCCCATGGAGACTTTGCCCACCGATTCTTTATCGAGTCCCTCAGTGGCGCACAGGGTAAGCCGCTTTTTGGACTCATCGAAGATATAGATCGAACAGACCTCGGTCGCCGTCCGGCGGGCGACAATCGCGGCGATTTGATTCAGCGTCTCCTCGAGATCGTGCGAGTGGCTAATGAGGGTGCTGATGTCTTCGAGGATGGTTAAATGGGGCAGCGTTTTGCGGTTGGTGAGTTTTTTGGCCATGCGCAGTGCCACGCGAGCTGGAGCTTTCTATAAAACATAATATCTGAGCTTTCGCCACCGAGACAACGCGGCGGCGTCACGTTTTAGGTGTCATGGCGAGCGCTAGCAGCCCGTGGTGAAAGTGTGGCGTCGCACCGAGATGGGCGAGGCGCTCTGATGGCAAGGCGCGACGACCGAGAATATCGGGAATATTTGAGGGGAGGAGCAACGCAGCCAACTGGGATCGATCGCCCGTCGAATGCAGTCAGACTTTCACCACGGGCTGCTAGGCCAAAGCCCAGGAGTGCCGACTGCGAAACATACGGCAGCGACCTGATGCATCGCTGACCAAAATTTTGCGAAACTGATGACCGCCACATTTGATTCTCGCTGTGGTATAGTTCGTCGCATGGGCAGGGTCGCGGGCGTCAAAGGCATGCGCCACATCGCGCTAAAGGTAAAAAACGCGGCGCGTTCCAAATTATTCTATTGCGAGCGCTTCGGTATGGATGTGGTCTGGCACCCCGACCCGCACAACGTTTATCTCACTTCAGGCTGCGACAACATCGCGATCCACGAAATCACCGATGAGTTCGCGGCCGCCGCCGCCGAATTACAACTCGACCATCTAGGCTTCGTCGTCGAGACCATCGAGAGAGTTCAACAACTGGAGCAAGAGTTTATTTCTCAAGGCGTGAAGATCCTTCATCCTTTCAAGATCCATCGCGACGGCAGCGCATCATTCTATTGCGCCGATCCCGACGGCATCGTCATCCAACTGCTCTATGAGCCGACATTAAGTCAACAAAAAATTCTTTGAGCCCGTGACGCCTACAGTAACTGGCCGCCGGGCATATGTGGAAAGGCGCTCATCTCGTGGGCCGGGGCCAGCGGCTGGTGGGAGAGAGGGAGGGAAGGGGACAAGGGACAAGCAACGCGCCGCGCGTCACGAAAGTAACTATGAGCGATATTTTTCCAGCATCTCTTTCGAATAATAACGTTCCTCGAGCTCGCGTTGTTTCTCTCGCCCCTCGGGGATCCTACCGCGGTCATCTCGGAAATACGGGTTGTCTTTGTGGGCCGCGCGAAAATCCTCCCATGCTGCCAGCTCGCGTTGCTGAAAATCTTTTAGAAAATCCCATAGAGCCACGTGAGTAACCGCGGTACCGAGACCGGAGTACCAGGCCACGTTCAGGCCTAATTCGTGGTGTTCCTTGAGTGTCAACATTCGCGGCAGCTTGCCCTTTTGCGCCGAGAAAGTTCCGGATATGGCGCTGCGAGCTTTTTTGATCTCCTCAATGGAGTGGGGCGACTCGAATTGAATCCAATCCACTTGTGCCTGCTCCTTATAGGCCAAGCTACGACGCAGGAACTCATCAAATCCGCCATTAGCGGCATCTCGCGTATAACTTTGCGCCATGATCACAAAGTCGGGATCCAACTCGTTCTTGATGTCCACCGCCGCGCGATAACGAGCCAGGACCAGTTCCAGCGGCGCCACCTCTACACCCGCGTTCTGCGTCCCGCGCTTGGTTTCAATCGGTTGGTCATCCAGACGCAGCCCGGCGAGCCCTGCTCTGATGCATTCCGTGACCAAGCGGCGCACCGCCATAATTCCCCCATGACCGGTGTCGCCGTCCAACATCACTGGAAAGTTGACACTGCGCGCAATCCAACCGCCGATGGTTACGCACTCCGTCATAGTCGCTACGCCCACATCGGCAAAACCCGTATAGGCGCCGACGACCGCTCCTGTGCCGACAAATCCAGCCTCCACTCCCGCGGCTTCCATGGTTCGCGCATGGGCTGCGCTGGGTGGGTGCAACATTGCCAGAACGCGATCGGTCCGGTTGATCAATTTTTTGAGGCGCGTGGTCGGTCTTTCCTGAGACATCAAGGAACCTCCTTATAATGGATTCGGCGGCCAATATAGTTATTGTCGCTTGATTCATGGGTGTCCCATCATTGCGTATCAGCTTTTGGGAACCCGTACGCCTCGACGATTTTAGCTTGCCAGTGTTCCATGCGAGGGTAGTGCTGCCAATCAACAACCGAGAGTTTTTTGCCGCGTAGCTCTTGTTCGACCACGCCGCCGCGCACATGGACGGAAGAGCTGAAAGGTTCGGTGTCATCGATAATTTTCTGCGCTTCGGGAGTCGCCAACCACTCCAACCAAAGCAATGCCGCGTGCGGGTTCTGGGCGCTTGCCAGGATCGCCTGCGCATTGCCGAACCGGACCGGCACCGGCTCAAGCAAAATGTATTTGAGCACACCCTCCGGGTCTTTCTGTTGGGCCTCTCTGACACTGCCGTAGTTGTTGCCTATCATCATCGGGATTTCTCCCGAAATAATAGATGCCATCACTCGGGTCCCGCCACGAACCCAGATCGGCTGCTGTGCGGCGAGTTTGCGCGCAAAATCAACGGTCTTTTCCAATCCCCACGCCGGAACTAGGCCGGCAACGTCCTTCGGGCGAATGTCCAGAGCGAATTTGCGCTCCTTCAGTTCCGGCCTGAGCAGATCTTCTAAACTCTTCGGCACGAGATTAGCCGGCACCAGCTTGGTATTGTACGCGGTCGCCTGGAAGTAGCTAAAGACGGCAAGAATGTTTCGCGAATGCGGGTCTATCATCGCGGCAGGGATCTGCAACACTCCCTGCTTGGCCATTTCAAGAACGTCTGCTTTCCAAAGATAAGGCGGATACTCACTGTAAAAGTCAGCGGATACCAGGACCACATCCCACTCTTTAGCCATTCCGCTTTTGATCTCCAGCAGTAGACGCTGAGCCGAATCGGTTCCCCGGCTTTGCAGCCCTTTGACATCGAGGAACGGATATTTTTTCTTAAAGGCGGCAGTATTAGCTCTGATATCAGCATCATCCATCGTGGTCAGGATGCGCAGCTTTCCTTCCTTCTTGGCTTTAGCGACAATTTCGTCGTGCTTAGCGATAAATGTGTAGCCTTTGGCCTGTCCCTCCGGCGCTGACTTGTTTGACCCCGGAGCCGCTGCAAGTACCGGCAGCGCGATGACGCAGAACAACAGATAAGAAAGCACCGTGGCGCTGGCGCGATCGCCCATTGCGCACCTCCTGATTCTTGCGATGCTTTGCAGCATCGTTACGCGACGAATCTTTTCAATGGCTGGAATCTCTGCTCGATCCACTCAGACTTCCAGCTTGTAGAGATCGATGGCATTCTGGCGCGTCACTTTGCGTTTGATCTCTGCCGAGACGCCGTCGAACTGCTGGTCGACAATCTGTTGAGAGTCCGGCCATGTCGTGTTGCCGTGGGGATAGTCGCTCGCCCACAAGAAGCGGTCGGCACCATAGAGCGGACTCGTTAAAACTCCCGCCCGGTCGTTCTCGAACGTGAACCAGACATTTCGGCGAAAGTAATCAGCGGGAGCGAGCTTGAGTCCGGTTTTTGGATCATGATCCTTGAGTTTTCCCACCATGTGCGCGACCCAGCCGATGTCCCATTCCGCAGCGACGATTTTCAAGCGCGGGAAGCGATCGAAAATTCCGCCGTATATCATCTCCATGAGCGAGGTCTGGATTTCTCCTTCGCCGCGAATGAAAGTGCGAATCCTTGGATGGTGAAACTTTACTTTCTTCCACGCGCCCGTGGTCGTGTGCAAGCAGAGTGGCACGTCCGCATCTTGCGCCGCCGCCCAGAGCGGGTCGAACTTTGCTTCGCCGTAGTTCGTGCCAACAGGCGTCGAGGATGCGATCATAAATCCCCGGGCGCCGCGCTTGGCGTAGTTCGTGAGATCTTCAACAGCGCCATCGACATTGAGGATCGAAAGAACCGGCAGACCAATGAGGCGCTCCGGAGCTGCACTACAGTACTCCATCAACCAGTCATTATAGGATTGCGCGATGGCGCGAAAAAACGGCTCATCCTTTACGCTCAGCCCATAAATATGGCGCAGGTGGCTTGCATATAAAATGTCGACTTCTACGCCGTCGCGATCCATGTCCTTGAGGCGGGCAGTCGGTTCCCAGGGCCCTGGCCAGTCTTCAAAGCGAAAATCTTTGCGAAAGTCCAGAGCCTTGGCAGAAGCGCGACCGACAACGCTGCCCACCCCCAACCCGCCGATGACCATGCCGACAAACTCCATAGCGCAGGATTCACGATTCTTGCCTTCTAGACTGGTTTCCCAATCCTGAATCGATAAGTATGGGCCGTATTCGCCTGCGCTGGGATTCCACACAACCTGCGGCGCCCGGGCGCCGTATCTATGCTGTACGCGCTCCCATGTTGCGGCTGTTTCATTTACGTGGGAATCCGCTGAAATCAGTTTATATTCTGCCATACGGAGCCTCCGAATTGTTTTTTTAAAGCAGTTGCGAGAAACACCGCTATCGATTGCATGATCGGCAAGAGTGTATTTCCTGTGCGCCGGTCTTTGACGTTAATTGCGCTGTATCATGGGCACGCTCACGAGTGCAACGAGAGCGCCGCGATCTTCGCCCCTTTTATTGACCTTGACGCCATAGTCATTTAATAGCATTGGCAATGAGGGATAAGGCAAGACGTGAAACTAACCGCGCCTGACTACGTAATTTTGATCGTCGAGGACTTGGACCGGGCGCTCGAGTTTTACACCGGAGTCTTGGGCCTCAAGCTCGGCCATCGTTCAGGTGATTATGCGCAGCTCGACACCGGTGTGACGCGCCTGGCGCTTTACAGCCGCAGCGCCATGGCGCAAACGCTGGGTATGCCGCTCGAAACGCCAAGTGCCAACGCGCCTGGCTTTGAGATCGGCTTCAAGGTGGACGACGTCGATGCAGCCGTGATTGAGTTGGTTGCGCACGGCGCGGCATTAGCAATGGCGCCGACGGATCGTTTCTGGGGACAAAGAACGGCTTACGTGCGCGATCCCGACGGCCACCTTATAGAGCTGGCGCAAGACCGCAGCCGGTCATAGACGGGGTTCCCTCAGCGCGGCAGCCGGCTAAACGGATAGCTACTTTTATCCCATTTGAAAGAGCCGGACAAAGGAGGATTACACCATGATTTATGACTCTGAACGCGGTGACTTTAGGATGATGCTGCTAGGCGATGTGATGCCGACCCGGCGTCTGAGTGTCTTCCGTGAAGAGGGCTATGTTGGTTTGAGGGATATCGTCAGCGATGCCGATGCGGCCTTCGCCAATCTGGAAACCGCCGTGCACCGGTATTTCGAGGGGCACCAGAATATCAGCGGCGGTACTTATATGACCACCGAGCCGCACTTGTTGGACGACTTGAAGTGGCTCGGAGTGAACCTGGTTTCCACCGCCAATAACCACGCCTACGACTACGGCGAAGAAGGAGTCGTCGCCACCTGTCGCTATCTCGACGCCGCCGGCATCGTTCACGCCGGCAGCGGGCGTCATCTGAGAGAAGCGCGCAGCCCGGCGTATCTCGACACAGCGCGCGGCCGGGTGGCGTTGATCGCAACGACCGCTACAATGCCCGCTCACTCCGTCGCCGGCGAACAACGGCCGGACGCGCCGGGTCGCGCCGGTATCAATCCCTTGCGCCATAGTATGACCCATGTCGTCGATGAGCGCGGTCTGAAAGAGCTCCGACGTCTCGGCGCGGCGTTGGGTTTCGATGCGGCAAGCGAGCGGCGCAAAAATCTCGGCGACGCCAAATCTCGCGCCGGGGCCGGCGATCCAAAAGAATACTCCTTCGGACCGATGCGCTTTGAGCTAGGCGAAGGATTCGCGCTACGCGCGGCGGTTAACAAGCGCGATGCGGAAGAAAACTTGCAGGCCGTCAAAGAAGCGCGGCGCATGTCGGATTGGGTGGTGGTGAGCCTGCACTGCCATGAGCTCGGCGGCGCCAAATTACTGAGCGCGGCGCACCGCAGCGAGATCGATGAGATGGCGGACTTCGTCGTTGATTTTGCCCACCGCTCAATCGATGCCGGCGCCGATATCTTCGTCGCCCATGGACCGCAAGAACCCTTTGGCGTCGAACTTTATAAGGGCCGGCCGATCTTTTACAGCCTGGGAACGACCATTTTTCAATTGGAAACTCCCCAGGTCCTCGCCGAAGAAGCCTACGCCCGTTATGGGCTCGGCAACAACGCCGGTCCCGCCGATTTCGCCGACACACGCTATCAGAACGATTCTGTCGGCCATCCCGCCGATCCGAACTATTGGAAGCAAATGATCGCCAGGTGCGAGTTCCGCGACAAGAAGCTATCTCAGATCGAGCTCTATCCGCTCGACCTCGGCTTCGGCAAGCCGCGCTGGCAACGCGGCCGCCCAGTCCTGGCGGATGAAAAACTCGGCCGAGAAATTATCGACAAAGTCGCGCGTCTGTCTGAGCGCCGCGGCACGGAGGTTAAATGGAAAGATGGACGCGGGGTAATCGAGGTCAGATGATGGAAACGCCTGACTAGGTCGCAGGACGAACGCAATTCCGGAAGCGTCCTCCACTCTTGGCTCTACGAACCTGCGCAGTTCGCATCTGTCGACCTAAACCGATTCGCTCATCCGTCGCGTTTAGCGATCGGCCTGAAGCGTGATGTTCGCCCATCACCCTTTTCAAGGCGCAAACATCTCCTGAAGAACGTTCAATACAGCAGTCAGAGAGTTCGGAGCCAAGCGCCCGAGTCGCTTCGCTAATCGCTCAATATCGACCGCCCGAAGTTGGTCCGTAGCCACAAATCCACTTCGACCTTGAAAGCGACACTGGACTCGCCATGGATACGCTTGCCCTCCGGTCGTCATCGGCGCTACCATCACCGTCCGCAGATGCTCGTTCAACTCGTCTGGCGAGACGACAAGACAGGGCCGTGTCTTACGAATTTCCGCTCCCTCGTGTCGGATCAAGCCGAACTAAGTAGACCTCACCCCTGGCTGCCATGGCGTGCCTATCGCCACTTCCACTCTTTTTCGTCAAATCGCGTAGGCGTCGTTGGATCAAGGAGCCGATCTTCGTCCCGCTCACGCATTTTTCGAGCTGCCGCCGCCCAGCCTGTGCGGGGTCGACTCTCCTTGCGAATCACAATGCGACCTGGCTCGGCCTCCAGTTCAACTTCGTCCGAGAGTTGGGCTTCCTCAAGCAGTACCTTTGGCAGACGTATGCCCCGTGAATTTCCAATTTGAACGATGCGACTTTTCATTCGACACTCACCTCGGTTGTCACATTGTAATCACAAGGCAAATAGGTTGGCAAGAACAGAGATCGCCGTGTAACGGTCGGTGGCTAACGCTTCGGTTATGACGCGCCCGTGAGACGTTTGATCATCGGCATTGCGGTCCATGGCGCCGGTACGAACCGGGGCTAACCGTGGTGAAAGTGTGGCGTCGCACCCGAGACAGGCGAGCCGCCCTGATGGCCCGGCGGACGATGCAGTGCCACCCGAGCGGCCTCGCACGCCATATCCGGTTTTTCCAAGACCAGGGTTGGCCTTGACGTCTAGAAATTATTATTTCGCCTGCGGCCGCGGGTAAGTTTTCGTGCTGTGGATGGTTCCCGTGCGCACCATCATCTCCGCGGTCTGGATGCTGGTCGCCAGAGCATCCATGACGGGGACGCCAAGCTCTTTACTGAATTCCGCGGGAGAATACTGCACCGGCACCATCGTCACGCCCATGGGAACGATAACTTCGGCATCTTCTTTGTCGATCAGCTCGCGCGCCATCTGAAGAAAGCGCTCGCGCATCGCGCCGCGGTTGGCCGTGCTGTTGAGTAAAGGAATTTCAATGGCGCGAAAACCGACCACCGAGTCCAAGACTTTCCAGACGTGCATTTGTTTACGCATAAAGGGAATGCTGCTGGTTTCGTAGCCGACGATGCCCAGACGATTGCTGAGCTGCACCGCCAGATGCATAACCGATTGCCCGGCGCCGACGACCGGTATGCGCACCAGGTTTCGCGCCAACTCGATTCCGGCATCGAGCGTGCCGAAGGGCACGACGGCATCGAAGCCGTTGGCCTCGGCTTTTTGCGCTGCCTCAGCCACCAGCGGGCCGGCGCTGAGCGCATTGATCTGCGCGTTGGCGCGCACGAAGAAGCTTGCCTTGATCACGCTAAAGCCAATGTCGGTACCCTGTGTTGCGCACTTGAGCACGGCGGCGCGGCGCCGTTCCTGCTCTTCCGGCGGGTATTCACCCATGACAACCATGATTTTCATCGTGCTCTCCTCCGAATGTCGCTACGCTCCCGTTCCAGTCGTTCCAGACGTTTCAATCGTTCAAGCCGTTGGTCCAGTTGAAGATTCGAGGTTCATTGATCAGATGTTTCCCTCTTCATTCCTCGTATTCGAGATTGTATCGCAATGTCATTCTGAGCCCCTTCGATAGACTCAGGGTAGACTACGGCGAAGAATCTCGGCTTGTTAAACAGCATGGCGCAGAGCGCAAGGGACAAGGGGAGCGAACGCTTTGCGCTCTGCGCTTGCCGCTTTGCGACTTATGCGAGGTTACTTTCCGCCGAAGATCTCGTGAAACAATTTTTGATACTCACCGACCTTGTCGCCGATATCGGGATCGTTCACGTGCAGTTTGAGATTCTTGGGGAACCAGGGCGCGGCCAATCCTTTGCGCGTCGGCTGCATGCTTTCGCCCAGGTAGATGCGCTGGCCGTCCTCCGACAGCAAAAAGTCCATGAATAATTTGGCAGCATTCGGGTGCGGCGCATTTTTATTTATCGCTCCGGCAATCGTGTGTACGATAACCGGTTCGAAGGCTACCCAGTCCAAGGGAGCGCCGGATTTCTTCGAGCGCTCGATTTCATAGGCGTAGAGATCAATAGCCAGAGGCAGCTCTCCAGCCGCCACCAGGTTGGATAAAAGAGTGGTGCCCGAGCGTAGGCTTACGTCCTGCTTCGCCAGCCGCCGCATGTACTCGATGCCCTGTTTCTCGCCCTTGAGCTTGAGCAAGTTCACGAACCAAACATACGCGGCGTCTTCCATGCCGAGCTTGCCCTTCCACTTCGGATTGAGCAGGTCATCGTAGGAGCGCGGCAACTCGTTTTTCGCTATCATTTTGGGATTGTAAGCAAGCGCGTGGACCGCCATGTAAAGCGAGGTGTAGAACCCGTCCTTGTCCTTGAATTCGTCGGGAATCTGTTTTCCCTCGGGCGACTCATACTTCAGCAGTAATCCTTTTTTCTTGAATATGTCGATATACCAGTCGGTGGTCCGGACAATGTCCGCGCTGTGTTTTCCCGCCCGGCTCTCGGTTTCGAAGCGCACCAGCAGCCGCTGGCTTTGGATGCGGAATTTGCGGGCTTGTATGAACGGGTACTTTTTCATAAAGCCGCGGTTGATGTTCTCGTCGATCTCACTGGAGCCGCCGCCGTACCAGTTCATCTCTCCCTCTTTCTTTGCGGCGTCAATCGTGTCGGCGCTGGCCGCATAAGTCCCACGAGCGTCGCATAGTACGAGCGCCAGGATCATGAGTGGAATGCAAAGTATGAAACCCATAAGCAGATGCCTCCCTTATTGGCTAACCGGCAAAAACTTCCCGGAACATACCACAGTAAAGCGCCCACGTGCCACGCCCATCCTGCATAACGAATAACTCTCGAGTGGGCAAGAAACTGGCAACCTGCGCTTGACCCCTTGAGGCTTCATCCAGTAGGTTCAACACTGGCCGGCAGGGATCCGCCGGTCTAATCAAGGAGAACACGATGCACGATCTCATGCTCAAAGGCGGCAGAGTCTACGACGGTTCCGGTCTGCCAAGCTATAACGCTGACGTGGCGGTCACGGGCGGCAAGATTGTCGACGTCGGCCGGCTCAGTGGCGCGGCCAAACGAACGATTAACGTTGACGGCTTAGCCGTCGCGCCGGGTTTTATCGATCCGCACACGCATCTCGACGCGCAACTTTTTTGGGATCCGCTCGGTACCTCCTCTTGCTATCACGGCGTGACTTCGGTTGTCGTCGGCAATTGCGGGCTGAGTTTGGCACCGGCCAAGCCCGAGGATCGCGATGCGGTCATCAAAAGTTTTGTCCGCGTCGAAGCGATCAGCCGGCGCGTCCTGGAAGAAGGCATTCAGTGGAAGTGGACATCGACTGCGGAATATCTGAGCGCGCTGGGGACAAAGCTGGGGATCAATGCCGCGGCACTGGTGGGCCATATCGCCGTACGCCATTATGTCATGGGTGAAGACGCCGTCGAGCGCGCCGCCACTCCGGAGGAAATCGAGAAAATGCGCGCTCTGGTGCGCCAGGGAATGGAATCAGGCGCGGTGGGCTTCTCGACCAATCAGAACCCGCGCCATATTCGTGAGGACAAAAAGCCGGTGGCGAGCCGGCTCGCGTCCGATCAGGAATTGAGCGCTTTGCTTGATGTGTTAGGCGAGATGAACACCGGCGTAGTTCAATTGAGCGGCGGCGGCACGGACGCGCGCGGGCGCATCGCCTACGCCGCGACCATGGCGCGGCGCACGGGGCGGCCAGTGCTGTGGCAGAGCATCAGCCATAGCTGGAGCCGTCCCGATCACTGGCGCGGCATGCTCGATGCCACGGCAAAGGTTTTTCAAGAAGAAGGGCTGCCGATCTACGCCATGACTCAGGCCAAACCCTTCGAGATGCGCTACACGTTGCTCGAGGCGCAGTGTTTCGATGAGTTCCCGACCTGGAAGACGGCGATGTTCAGCCCGGTCGAGGTGCGTAAGCAGATGTTCTCAGATCCCGATTGCCGGAGAACTCTGCGGGCGGAAGCCATCGAAGATAAGTCCGCCTCGGTGTTCCCACGCCGGTGGGATGTCATTTTCGTCGATAAAGTAAAACTAGCAAAGAACCAATCGCTGGAAAGAAAGTCGGTTGAAGAGCTGGCGCAGATCCAGGGTAAAGATGGCCTGGATGTTTTTCTCGATCTGTCTTTAGAAGAAGATCTCGAAACCCGCTTCGTGCATATCACGACCCAAGGTGATCCGACTGCGGTCTGTGAAATCCTCAAGCATCCGGCGGTGATGATCGGCCAGTCCGACGCCGGCGCCCATATGGGCTACGATGCGCGCTTCGGTTACTGCACGGCGTTCCTGGGTCGCTGGGTGCGCGACTGCGGTATCATGCCGTTGGAAGAAGCGATTTCCAAGCTCACCTTCCGCGTCGCTTCGGTCTTCGGGCTCAATGACCGCGGCCTGGCGCGCCCGGGCATGGCTGCCGATTTGGTGGTCTTCGATCCCGCTACTATAAACACCTTGGAACCTGAGTATGTTCAGGATCTGCCCGGTAATGAGACCAGGATGATTCAGAAATCCGCCGGCGTGCACCATACAGTGGTTAACGGCGAAGTCGTGATCGAAAACGGCGCCGCGACCGGAGCGTATTCAGGCAAAGTGTTAAAGCCGGCCGAGTGGCAGGGCTAAGACCAGTTCAAGGTTAAAAGTTCAAAGTGCGCCAAAGGCGCTTGTTCCAGTCGTTCGAACCGTTCAAAAAGTTGAACCCCCTCCTTCATACGCGAGCGCGGGGGGAAGAAAGCATGCCCTGAGTAACGTCGAAGGGGAGGTGGGGGCGCGTTGCTTGCCGAGCCTGAGCAAGAATCCGGATGCTGGATGAATGCTGGTAATGGTTGGGCGGCCCATTACCGCATCACTCCATTACTCCACCACTCCAATCTTATCTTCGTGCCGGCACGGCTTTGCTTTGAATCAGCTCTTTGACGATGGAATAGTCCGCGAGTTTGCTCTTGTCGACTGTCGCCGCCCGTTTATCGACGTAGATCATCATCTTCAGCAGATTGTCGACTGCTTTGTCCGCCGGAATTAAGTCCAGGTCGGTGCGCGCGCGCATCTGTTCGTAGGCATGATCTAAAGTTTCTTTGTCATCGCTGCCGATGAGGCGCCGCAAGCTGTCGAGCGATCCTTCTTTGCTGGTGGTAATATAATAGGTTGCTTCCATGTAAGCTCTGACAAAGCGCAGCCACTTGCCGCGGTTCGCGTGAATTGAAGCGGACTTTACGACCATCGGACCATTCATGAACGGCGTCTTTTTGCCGGCCACTAGATAAAAACCGAGCTGTTTCATCTTCGGCTCGAAGGCAAAATCCACCGGCGCCGCATCGATGCCGCCGCGCACCAGCGCTGCCAGCCGTTCCTGCGAGCCGCCGAGTTGCAACAAAGTAACGTCCTTGCTGCTATTCAGACCGGCATCTTCAAGCATGACGCGGAGGATCAGCGAAGATTTGCCACCGAGCCGGTTGATGCCGATTCTCTTGCCCTTCAACTGCGAGAGATCTTCGACTTTTTCCTTGGTGACCACCGTGTAGGAAACGAGATTGTCCCAGCTACCGAGGGAGACGAGCGGCACCCCCTGGAGGTTGGACTGGACCAATCCGGTCGGCGCTCCCGATGTGACGTCGATATCGCCGGAGATAAGAGCTTGATAAGTCGTCGGCTCGCTGTTGATGCGGATGATCTCGGCCTTGAGGCCGTATTTTTCGAAGAAGCCTTTCTCGTGAGCGATATAAGCGGGAAACGAGACCGTTGGAAAGAGCGGCACGCCGATGCGGATCTTTTCCTGGGCGAGGCCACCGGCCGGGATCAGTCCGACGACGACCAGGATCAACAGCGAGAAGGCTAAGAGATTTCTATGTTTCACGGTTCCTCCTCCTCCTTCGAAGTTCGGTCGGAGCGGCGGAACCCGACAATTGCCGTCGGGCAATTTGGGCAAATATTACGATGGGGGCTCGCGCCGGTATGACTGAACCCTGGAAGCCGCCTTTCTAGAAGCCGCGTTCGGACGCGACTCGATCCGGAAGCGCGGTCCAACCCGAACCTCCGGTCCAGCCGATGTTGAGGGTTTTAGGCTCCGCCGCGCCGGCCTGGCAACCGAGTACAAAGGTAACAGATGCTCAGCGCATGGCAGAGCAGTCTCATTACCTGCCCGAGCTTAACCGGCCGCCGCTTTTTTGTGCGGCACCTGGCCCAGGTGCTTGGCAAAAAACTCCAGGGAGCGCCTCCAGGAGGTCGCGTCATGATCGGGCTTATAACCCTTCCAACCGCTGCGATTAAAGCCATGAGGTGCATCGGGGTAAAAGAAGAACTCGTGCTCTTTGCCCAACCGGCGGAGTTCAGCATCAAGCGTGCGCATCTCGTCCGGCGGTGGACTGGTATCGAGCTCGCCGAAGTGGCCTTGAATCGGACATGAAACATCGGCTGCCAACTGTGCCGGCGCCGGCCGGTCCGTGCCCCATTTCGAGTAGATGCCGCCGCCGTAGAAATCGACGGCAGCTTTGAAGGACTTGCTCGCCGCCGCCATCAAAAAAGAGATACGCCCGCCCATGCAAAAACCAACGATGCCCAAACGCGAGGTATCCACGTTGCCGCAGCCGCGCAGGTAATCGATGGTCGCATTGATGTCACTGATGACGTGGCTGTCACTCCGGAACGGTCTCAAATTTTCGGTTTCTTCGGTGGTCGTCGGTTCCCCTTTACGGTGATAAAGCTTTGGCGCGACACCGACGTAGCCGGCTTCGGCAACGCGCCGCGTCATCGCCTGCGTAAATTCCTTCACGCCGTCCTTGTTCTGGATAACGACGACGGCAGGAAACGGGCCCGCGCCTTCCGGCTGGGCGACATAAAGTCCCATGGAATTGTTATCGACGGTTACTTCTTCCCAAGAAGCTTGCATGAAAGACCTCCCAAACTTTTTGATGGCTGTTGATTCTATTAGTGCGCTCCCGGGTTTATGTCAACCCGGAAAGATCTGCAAAGCGCTAAGCGCAGCGCGTTGCTCACTTTCGGCTCTCTGCGCTATCCGCCCTGCGCTCAGCGCGCGACCTGCAGGAGGTTTTTTCAGCAATCTGCTAGAATGTTTTATCCGGATTGCTATGATACTGATAAGCATGCCGGCGGAGGTTCCGCGCCGATTTTGAACAAAGATGAATTTATTCTCCAACTTAACAGCCGCGGCGACGACGGCCAAACGCGCTCTCCTGATCGCGCTAGCGCCTTACTTGATCCTCGCCGCAAGTATAGCTTCTCTCGCGAGCGCTCAAGACGCTTCCGCGCCGGCTGTTAAAATGCCGGAACAATCCTTTGATCTCGCTTTTAAAGAATACCAGCTAAAGAATGGCTTGCGCGTCCTACTCATCGAGGACCATCAGGCGCCGACTTTCTCGATCAATGTGACCTATAACGTCGGATCGCGCGACGAACGCCCCGGTCGAACCGGCTTCGCTCATCTGTTCGAGCATATACTGTTTCAGGGATCGGAGAACGTCGGCAAGGGTGAGCATTTTATTTTAGTCCAGAACAACGGCGGCAGTGCCAATGGCACAACCAATGCTGATCGCACGAATTATTTTGAAACTTTGCCCGCCAACCAACTCGAGCTCGGAATATTTCTCGAAGCTGACCGGATGCGCGCGCCCAATATCAACCAGGCCAATTTCGACAATCAGCGCTTGACCGTGCAGGAAGAACGGCGCCAGAGTTACGACAACCGTCCTTATGGTAAAACCTACGAGGCAGTAATCGATACCGCTTACGATAACTTTGCCTACAAACATTCTACTATCGGATCCATGGAAGACTTGAACGCAGCCACCCTGGCGGACGCAATGGAATTCTTTCGTATCTACTATGCGCCAAATAACGCGGTCTTGACCCTGGTCGGCGATTTCAAGACCGACACGGCGTTGCCACTGATCAAGAAATATTTCGAGAACATCCCGGCGCAGCCGCCGGCTCCGCTACCGAACGTCGCCGAGCCGTCACAGAACGCCGAGCGCAGGAAAATAATTGAAGACGTGTTCGCACCGACCGCGCGTCTGGACATCGTTTACCAGATACCGGCCGGCAACACGGCCGACTGGTACGCGCTGAGTGTTCTCGGAGAAGTGTTATCGCAGGGCGTGTCGTCGCGCTTGCACCAGAAATTAGTCAAGGAAAAAGAGATCGCCCAGAGCGTGTCGGCGGGACCCGATGAACGCCGCGGCCCCTCGCTCTTCTGGTTTTCCATCGGCGCCCGGCCGGGGACCGATCTACAGGCGCTGGAGCAGCTCGTTTATGAGGAGATTGATCGGCTGCGCCGTGAATTAATCGCCGATTGGGAGCACGATAAAGTGCGCATGCAGCTCCGGCGCGAGCGCGCCCAGCAGCTTTACAGCACGCGGCGCCGCGCCAACAGTTTGGCACACTACGCCGTTTATTACGGCGATCCCGCTCTGATCAACACTGTCTGGCGGAAGTACCAGGCGATCGAAAAAACTGACCTGCAGCGCGTCGCCCAGACGTATTTCAGCCCAAAGAACCGGACCGTCGTCATTACGATGCCCAAAAGTAAAGCGCCGGGTGCGGCGCTGGAGGCGCGGTAAAATTTTCAATGCCGAAATCCGTAAGCAATCGTTCGCCGCTGGCGGTCTGTCTTGTATTCCTATGCTCTATGGCGCTGCCGGCGCGGTTGCCGTTGCAGGCGCAAGAGGGGGAGGCGCTCTCGCCCGGCAAAATTGAACGTAAGAACCGCGCTCCGGTTTCGCGCGACATGCTGCGCGTTAAGCTGCCCAAACCGGTGGAGGTCAAACTGAAGAATGGCCTCACCGTGCTGGTGATGGAAGATCACCGGGCGCCGTTCATCTCGCTCCAGTTACATATCAAAGGCGCCGGCGCATTGTTCGAGCCGGCTCCGCTGGCCGGTTTAGCGAGTACCACGGCGCAGATGCTGCGTGAGGGGACAAAATCACGCACGAGCTTGCAGATCGCCGAAACCATCGACCGCCTCGGCGCCGCGCTGGGGGCGGCATCCTCCTTTGGCTCGTCGGAAGCCGTATTGAGCGCCTCGGGTTTGAGCGATAATTTTGACGCGTGGTTTGAAGTTGTCGCCGATGTTTTGCTCGATCCGAGTTTTCCCGCCGACGAGTTGGAGAAGCTCAAACAGCGCCAGCGCGTGCAACTGCGCCAGCAGCGCTCCTCCGCGAGTTTTCTCGCCAGCGAGCGTTTCAATAGCGCCGTTTAGCAATGAGCATCCGGCGGCGATTGTGACGACCAGCGAGAAAGCCATCGATGCGCTCACGCGCGATGCGCTCGTCGAGTGGCACCGCCAACGCTACCGCCCCCAGGACGCCATTTTGGGTTTTGCCGGAGACGTTCGCGCAGCGGAGCTGGTCGCCAAATTGGAAAAAACCTTGGCGCCTTGGCAAGCGGGTGGGGTTAAAGAAACCTGGCCGCGTAATCCGGTTGCCGCCGCTACGCGCAAAGTGTTTTTGGTAAACCGGCCCAATTCTGTTCAAACGACGGTGGCGCTGGGCAACATTGCCATCGACCGCCTGAGTCCTGACTACTTCTCTATGATGGTCATGAATCACGTCATCGGCTCCGGCACAGGCCGATTGTTTCTCAACCTCCGTGAAGAAAAGGGCTACACCTACGGCGTTTACAGTGACTTCACCGCGCTGCACTATCCCGGCCCATGGCGCGCCGGGCGGCAACATGCGCACCGAAGTCACCGAAGCAGCGCTGGCGGAGTTTTTTACCGAGATCCGTAGGATCCGCGATCAAGAGGTTCCAGCCCCTGAGTTGGAAGCAAGCAAACGCGCGATTGCGGCGAGCTTCGCTCTGTCTCTCGAGCGAGCCGTCTTCGTCGCTGAACTTTGCGATCGTCAGCAAGCGCTACGGCTTGCCGGCGGATTATTGGGATCGCTACGCGGAAAATATTATGGCGGTAAACGCCGCCGACGTGCGCCGCGTAGCGCTGAAGTATTTGGATCCCGAAAGCATACAACTGGTGGCCGTCGGCGACGGCAGCAAGATAAAAGCCGGGCTGGAAAAATACGGCCGGGTGGAAATTTACGACGATACCGGCCAAGCGATCCCTGCCGCGACGCCATAACGGGCGCTATTTACCTTTGAACTCCTGTTTCGACGCGCCGCGTATATATTTCGCGACGTGTTGAAAAATCTTAATTCCGCAAGAAGCGGCAGAGAAAAAGCTGCGAGTCGCGTTAGAGCATTCATGGTACATGAAATCGGTCAGATGGGATAAGTGGGACTCAGTATTTGTCTTTTCCCGGCTTGGTTTTTAGAATTATTTTTACAGCTCCCATCCCGATGCTCCGATTATGTGATGCGAGACGCGGCGGCCGGAAGTTGGCCTTTGCTGAACTAAGCGAGTCGGATATTCTCTACGGCAATTCCCAGGGATGGCGCACGCGAGAGTGGCCCGTCCGCGGTGAGCAGCGATGCACCAGACATTTGCGCAGCGGCTACGTAAAAGGCATCGTATGCCGTTACATTATTGCGGTGGCGCCATGCGGCCCATACGAGTGATCCGTGCGGCAGAAGATCGATGGCCCAATCTATAAGATCTTCGATGGCAAGCGCCGCGCGCTGCTCGGTGAGCTCGCGGCGCAAAACGGCGCGGCGCAGTACGGAAAGGATTTCCACGTTCAGTAACTCCGGAGCCAACAAAGACGCAGACTCTATCGCTTCGGCAACTTTTACTCCGACCGGAGTCCGAAGCAGGTATTCCGTGGCGGCCGATGCGTCAATGACGTAAAGGCTCACGTGAGATCGCCCTCACGTTGCCGCCGTTCATTTTCCAGCAGCTTCGCAGCCGAGCTCCCAAGAAAAGTCCTCGGACGCCCGACGAAACGTTTATGCCAATCCCGCCGCGCCACCTCGCGCTCTATCGCCTCGAGAATGATTTCACCGAGCGTACACTGCTCCTCCCGTGCATAGCGAAGGAGGCGATTATGGAGTTTTTCGGGAATGTTTTTTACTTGAATATTGGCCATGTCAAACGCTAGCATGCTGGCGGCATGCTCCCAAGATTTACCGGTCGCGAGCCGGCGCCGGCAAACTCGCGTGGGCCCCAACCTTACGGTTGGAACACACCTACCCTTAGCTCAAGTTTTTCACAATAATGCCTCAACGCGGGAAGCTCCTCCTACAACAGATTTGTAGTTCCAATGGCTTTTGAACTATGTTGCATGCGGAGGCACGGACAGGGCGTATGGAAAATTTATCTCGTAAAGAGGGAGCCTTAACAGGCTTGCGGGTGCTTGATTTGACAGGGCGCCAGGGCGGTTATTGCGGGCTTTTGCTCGCCAACCTCGGCGCGGAAGTGGTGCTCGTCGAGCCGCCGGGCGGCGACCCGCTGCGCCGCGAAGGGCCTTTTAAGAACGACGTGCCGCATGAGGACGGCAGCCTGTCCTTCGCT
Source organism: uncultured delta proteobacterium (assembly GCA_963801935.1). Lineage (GTDB taxonomy): Bacteria > Desulfobacterota > Binatia > UBA9968 > UBA9968 > DATACQ01. The sequence continues at coordinate 117,861 of CAWDHA010000006.1, read as the reverse complement.
GCTTATCACACCAACAAGCGCGGCATCGTTCTCGATCTCGAAGCAGAAGCCGGCCGCGAGACCGCACGCGCGCTCGCGCTTAATACCGACGTGGTTATTGAGGACAAGCCCGTGGGGTATCTCGACGAAATCGGCCTCGGCTACGGCGCATTGAGCGCGCTCAACCCTGCATTGGTGATGACTTCGATCTCGGGCTTCGGACAATCAGGCCCATACCGCGAATTCAAGACTTCGAGCATCGTGGCCTTTGCGATGGGCGGCTTGATGAATCTTTGCGGCCATCCCGGACGGGCGCCGTTGATGGGTCCGTGCGACATCGCCTATCATTTAGGTTCCGTCCATGCTGCCTTCGGCACTCTAGTCGCGTTATTTAACCGGCGCGGCAGCGGGCGCGGCGATCATGTGGATGTGTCGCTGCAGGATGTGCTCGTCTCCGATCCTTTCTTGCGCATCATCACTCGTTATAGTGTCACCGGCGAGGTGCCCGAGCGCACCGGCCACAGCCAAACGACAACGGTCGCTGAGACCTATCAGTGCAGAGACGGCTATGCGCGCATCTTCGTCAATCAACCGGACCATTGGCGCCGTTTCGTCGAATGGCTGGGCAATCCGCCGGAGCTGCTGGACCCGCAACTGGAGAATGTGCCTAAACGGATGGCGCTCCGTCCCGTGATCGACCGGCTGGTGGAAGCACGGACAATAAGTTACGACACCTCGGCCTTTTTCGAAGAATTCCAGGCAAAGCGGCTGGCGGCCGCGCCGATCAATTCTCCCGGCGCCTTTCTCGCTGACAAGCAAACACAGCATCGCGGCTACGTCGTCGAGATTGCCGACTCTCCTATCGGGGCGCATAAATTTCCCGGTGATCCGTATAAATTTTCCGAAACCCCATGGCACATCGACCGGGCCGCGCCGCGTGCCGGCGCACACCAGAACGAAATCGCGCGGCTTTTATCCCAGCCATCGGCGTCGTTGGGTGAATGCACTCCCGGCTCGATGCCGGGGAAAGCGCCCTTAGCAGGCATTCGTCTGATCAGTTTTCCCACGGGTATCGTCGGACCGGCATTGGCGAGTTTGCTGGCGGAGCACGGCGCCGAAGTGATTACTATCGAGGCCGGACGCTCGCTGCGAAGCCCGCAGCGCGGTCAGCGCTGGCAGGTCGCCTCGGATCTGGAAAGCAATCACAGCAAAAAACGGGTCGCGCTCAATATGAAACATCCCGAGGGCGTGGAACTGGCGAAACGACTCATCACGAAATCCGACGTGGTTGCTGAAAATTTCAGCGCCCGTGTTATGGCGAGTTGGGGCCTGGATTACCCGCATATAAGAGCAATTCGCGACGATATCATTATGATAAGCCTTCAGGCCTTCGGCCAGACCGGGCCGCGGCGCGACTTTGTAAGCTTCGGGCCGATTCTTATGTCATTTTCCGGCATGGCTTATCTATGGCGCGACCCGGAGATAGAACGACCCGGCGCTGGTTGTCAGACGGCGTTCCCTGATTTCATCGCGCCCTCGTATGGCGCCCTTGCGATTGTCGCGGCGCTCAACTATCGCGCGCGGACCGGCAAAGGCCAGTACATTGATATCTCCCAGGCCGAAACCGCGGCATCGATGCTGGGCCCCGCCTACCTCGAATATCTTATCAACGGCCGCGAGCCCGAGCCTCAGGGCAATTTCAGTTCATCGGCCGCGCCCCACGGCGCTTACCGGTGCAAGGGCGATGACCGCTGGTGCGCGATCGCCATCGAAACCCAGGAAGAGTGGCTCAGATTCTGCGAAATTGCGGATCACAAAGATTGGGCAGCCGATGCGCGCTTTGCCGATTTTGCCGCTCGAGTAGTTCACCGCGGCGAACTCGACTCGCTGGTCGAGTCCTGGACGAAACGGCATACACCGCATCAAGTCATGATGATATTGCAGCGCGACGGAATTGCCGCCGGCATCATGCAGACGGCGGAAGACTTGTACCGCGATCCCCATCTCCGCGAGCGCGGCTTTGCCCGCGAGGTGTTTCATCCGCAAGTCGGTTGGCTGGCGCGCGCCGGTCGAGCGCTGCGCATGGCCAACCATCAATCCACGCCGAGCGGCCGAGCCCATCAAGCGGGCGACGATAACGAAGCGGTTTTCGGCGAGCTGCTAGGATTGTCGAAGGCGGAGATCGCCGAGCTCACCGAACGCCAGGTGCTGCGGTAGAAAGAAAAGCTGAGAGATGAAAGCTGAAATCAGCAAGGCTGGAAAGCTCAACAGAAAGCCTGAACCCGAAATCAATCCGATAGATAAACCCGTCCACTCATTGCTGCATCGTCCGTCAAGCACGGCACTGATTCGCCAAGCCGAACGTCATTTGTCTCGTACTGATCCGATCATGAAGCGGCTGATCGCGCGCCATGGCTCGTGCCCGTTGGCCGAGCGCGAGTTTGAGCCGTTTCACATGCTGGCCAATTCGATCATCAGCCAGCAGCTTTCGACTCGAGCGGCGGCAGCGATCAAGCAGCGCGTCGGCGCATTGGTCGGCGTACCGTTCCAAACCGATCGGGTACTGTCGTTGACTATCGAACAACTGCGCGCCGCAGGACTGTCGCAAGCAAAGGCGCGTTATATTCGTGAGTTGGCTGCGCGTGTGTCTGAGGGCCGCTTGGCCTTCGACGCGCTCCTCAATGATAATGATGAAGCGATTATTGCCGCGCTCATCGAGTCGCCCGGTATTGGCCGCTGGACCGCCGAAATGTTTCTGCTCTTTGGACTCAAGCGCATGGATGTGCTGGCGCTCGGCGACGCCGGTTTGCAGCGCGCGGCGCGCCTGCTTTACGGTAAAAAACGGAGATCGCTGACGTTGCTTACGCGCATCGCAGAAGGGTGGCGGCCCTACCGCTCCGTTGCGTCGTGGTATCTCTGGCGCTCGCTGGAAAATGATTGATAGGAAGTCAGCTTATCCTGAAGCCGTTGCACAGATGAGGAAGCGTATCTATGTTGCCACGCTTCTTTGAACATCCCCCGATCCTCTGCCACCCAAATCGACTTCATGCGACCGCGCGAGCAGCGGAACTCAACACCCGTACCTTTTCCATGAGCTTCAAGGATAAAGACCGGATAGTCTCCAGCTCGTGGTAAAACTCGCGTCGTGCTTCCTCGATAGGCAAAGTCTCGAAAAGATCTGGAAGCTGAACGCCGTGGCTCATGATTGCATTGGCTTCCTCCTGCTTGAAATGCTTTCGAACATAGAGGCAATTTTCGGCGTGGTAGAAACGTTTGACTGCGTCTGTAGGGCTCAACGACCCACTGGCCAAGGTCTGGACGATCCTAGATTGATCAGAGCGAAAAGTTCTTGCTGCTCCAAGGGGGTTTGCGCCCTTGGCTAGGAGATTGATTCTTAAAAATCGAGATGGTTTCATCAGATTGCAGTCATAGTATAAAACTTGACTACAACAACATTACCAGAGCGATGTTCGAAATAATGGACCTCTCCAAGATTTCCCATTTTTATTACTTTTTGCCACCTTCCAGCACGCAATCTTCTTAGCTCTCGGCGCACTCTCCGATTTCGCACCGGATACTTGACGGTGCTGAGCGGTTTGGTTTCCAGCCGTGCGGGATGCCGCCGGACGCATAAATATCGGAATAAACATTAAGCGGCATTCATGATCTCTGGCAAGCGACGCAAACCGCCACTAAAGACAACAACAGAACTCAACAGGTTCCAGAACTGCCGCAAATAATGAGACTAGGTTATCGAGATAAGGTCACCCAGGGGACACCTCCCTCAATCCTCTTTTACTTTCGATCTTCCGGCTTGACGTAGCCGGTTGTGCCGCCGCCTTTTTGCGAGTGCAGATAGCCTTCGACGTCATTGAGCGGGTTGGTGTAGTAGCGCAGGCGATGTTGCACCAGGTCATCGGCTCTAAGCGCCATATCGAAGGGCAGATCTTTTTGCATGTATGCGGCAATTTTGGCGTTCTCCAACGTCGCGCCGTTGCGGCTGGCGATTTCTTGGGCGAGGGTCTGAACGTAAGCATCGAGCTCTTTCTCGGCAACGACCTGGGATATCAAACCGATGCGTTCGGCTTCGCTGCCGGTCAAGTTTCTCCCGGTCAGTGAAATGTAAAATGCCTTCTTGAAGGGAATCGCGCCATGGAACAGCGATGGAGTCGCGGTGGCGCCGTAGCTCCCTCGGATGATTTCCGGCATGCCGAATTTGGCCGTGTCGGCGCCGACGACCAGATCATGGCCGTTGATCAATGCCAGTCCGCCGCCGAGACACCAGCCGCGCACGGCGGCAAGCGTCACCTGCGGCATGCGCCGCATGAGATCCACAATCTCGGCGACGCCACCCAAACTGTGGGCGCGATGGCGATTGTTTTGATAGCGCATGTCGTAGAGATCGCGTCCCGACGAGTACGAATCGCCGGCGCCCCGGGTAACGACGCAACGGATCTTGTCGGTGTCAGCGATAACGCGCAGCAGATCAGCTAACTCCTTGAGCAGAGCGATGCTCAGCGCGTTTTTCTTTTCCGGGCGATTGAGAGTCAGCCAGGCGATACCGCTGTTCTCGTCGATATCCGCTGCAATGAGTTTGTTGTCGGACATCTTTTTTCTCCGTTGGGTTAACTTTAAGATGAAATCTTCAATGTGAGCTGAAGCTAACAGAAACACGAGCCACGAGCACGAACACCAGACGCCGAGATTGGCTGCGCGCCTAGAAGCGATAGAAGGTCTTGGCGTTGTCGGCCAGAATCTTCTGCTTGGTCTGATCCGAAATATCTTTGCGCCGTACTACCTGGCTCACGCTATGCGGCCATTCCATGTCCCAGTGAGGATAATCCGATGCGTACATCATGCACTCGTCGCCGAACTGTTCGATGACCAATGGTAGCGCCGACTCCTCGCCTTCGCAGGTGAAGTAGCAGCGATGGTCCTTCACGTATTCGCTGGGCAGCATCTTGAGCGGCTCCATCTCGGCTTTGCGCAGCAAATATTTTTCGTCGAAGCGCTCCATCCAGTAGGGCAGAAAGCCGACACCCGCTTCGAGAAATCCGACCTTCAAGTTCGCGAAAGCGATCGAGCACGCCATTGGAGATGATCGACACGAGCGAGAGCATCTGCTCGAACGGATGCGACGTCATGTGCACGCCGAGATACTTGTGAAAACGCCTATTGCCGTCCGCCACTTGAGCGGTGGCGTGAAAACCGATGGGCACGTTGAGCCCTTGCGCTTCGGCATAGATAGGATCGAACTCGGGTTGGCCGAGATCCAGTCCCGACTGGACATAGGTCGGCATCATCACGGCGACGGCGCCTTCTTCGCTGACCGCGCGGCGGATTTCCTTGACTGCTTCAGGGATCACCTGCGGCGCGATCACCGCGGCGTATTTTACGCGCTTGCCGCTGCTCTTGCAGAAATCGCACGCCCAGTTGTTGTATGCCTTGGCCAACTCCACGACGAGATCGAGCTCGCGTACGAGTCCGATGGAGAGCGCGTTACTCGGATAGGCGACGGCATCGCCGATTTTTTCTACATCAAGATCTCTGCAGTACTCTTGAGGGATGGCCGGTTTCCGGCCGGTGGTGTCGTTCAGAAAAATATCCCAGCCGAACGAAGGAAAGTACGGACCGCTGCTGATGCGAAAACTTTCCGGCAAATAGTTGTTTATAAGCCGGACCATCGAGGTGATGCGCAGTCCGCGTCGATGACAGTGAAATTGCCATCGACTTAACCTCCAATAACAGGTGACTGTTCAAGTCGTTCGAAACGTTCGACGAGTTTCAGGCAGTTAAACCTCGCAATGAACGTGAACCTCGAAAACCCGAAACTCTATCCTTTAATCCTGCAAGCCCATAGCGCTGCGCGATGCTTGAGAAAGATCGAACCCACGATCACGGTGCCGATGGTGATGATCAGGCTGAAGGCCGCCAACTCGCCGACGTGGCCGTTGTCCCATAGCTCCCAGATTGTGACCGCCACCACTTGGGAGCCCGGCGAGTAGAGCAACAAGGCAATGGATAATTCGCTGAAAGGTAATCAGAAAGATGTAAATCCAACCGGCGAGCAAGCGCGGGCATGATCAGCGGCACGACCACGTGGCGGACCATTTGGAACCAGCTGGCGCCGCTGGCGGTGGCGCCCTCCTCGAGTTCTTTATGCAGACTCAAAAGCGCCGAATGGCTGAAGCGAATGCCGTAGGGCAGATAGCGCGCGATGAATGCCAGCACAAGAATCCAGATCGTGCCATAAACCGGCACCGGAATCATAAGATACATCTTCAGAATCGCGATGCCCATGACGATGCCGGGAAACACCAGAGGCAGCATCGCCATCTGATCCAGTAGCCAACGTGATTTGATCGAAGCGCGCACGATCAACCAGGCGGCGATGAAGGTAATGAGCGATCGCAACGGTTGCCGAGCTGATGCTCACTGTCAAGCTGTTCAATACCGAGCGACGATGCTGCTGTCGGCGAACGCGGTGCGATAATTGTTCAGGCTCATCATCGAGAGCGCCTTGCGCGAGGGCACCTGGGCGAACGGTAGGAACGATGACCAGGCGATGGCGGCGATGGGCAAGAACTGGAGCAAGCGGTAGAAGCAAGCATCAGGAAGCCGCCAAACCAGCGCCACTTGCCGAGTTCGATACGATTCGGGCGAAAGTTTTTGCCGCTGATCGTGGTGAATTTATAGGTCTTGCTGGTGATGCGGTAATACGGGATCAGTCCCAACCCGACCATGAGCGATGAGAATAGATCGAATAGGCGCTGGCTTCGCCATACTTCGGAATCAGCCCGCCTTTTATTTGCAAATAGATTTTAGTCGTGAGCACCTCGACGCCGGCGGGGATGCCGATCAGCGCCGGGATCTCGAACGCTTCGAGCGAGCGGATGAAAGTCAATATCAAAACTGCCAACACGCTGGGCAACGCCAGCGGAAAAGTCACCCGGCGGAAAACCTGCCAGCCGCTGCTACCGGCGGTGGTTGCGGCTTCTTCCAGCGACGGATCCATTGAACGAAACGGCGTCGACATCAGCAGGAATACGATCGGAATCCAGAGAAAGCTTTCGACCAGGATCATGCCACTCCATAGAGAATATGTTGAAAAACGGTTGGCCACGGTCCAAGCAACTGCCGAAGCATTCAGAATGCCCGCCTTGGGTCCCAGGAGCATGATCCAGCCGACGACCTTGATGATGCCCGGGATCGCGAACGATACGTAAGCGGAAACGTAAGCGAGTTGCGAAACGGCGCATTGCTACGCTCGGCGAGCCAAGCCAATAGAGTTCCATAAACCAGAGCGATGCCGGCGCTGCCGATGGAAAAGATCATGGAATTGCTCAACAGAGTTTTGACGTCGCCGAGCGATTCGATGATGTTGGCAAAATGTTGGATGGTGAAAGCTACCCGCTTGCAGGCCGCGATCGACGACCAGGCTGGTGTGCAGGATAAAAAAGAACGGCGGCAGCACCAGATAGGCCAGCAATACGCCGGTCATTAAAAACATCATTTGAGTCGCGTTTCGCATTTCCATATAAGTTACCCGTTAAGCATAGTGTCCCAACTACACTACCAGAGGTTTTCATCAAACATCACGCTTACTTATCCCTTTTCTCCACTCGCAAGCCGGTAAAGTCCGTGTGAAACTGTCGCTGCAGGCTGCTCAAAAAGCTCAGAGGCGAGGCGCGAATGCGCCTGGCGCATAGCGCAAAGCCGAGGGTTCTCGCTCGGGCTCTCTTGCGCTATGCCCTTTGCGATATGCGCTCTGGCAATCACTACGTTGACGCGAAATCGATCGAGCGCACCCTTCGACGATGCTCAGGGCAATCGGCATATGAGATTTTTCAGCAGCCTGCCTATGCCCAGGGGCCGATAAAGGGCTCGCCGCTATACGTGTCCGACAACGGCTCGAGAACTTCCGGCCAGTTTTTCGGATCCACCTTCCGGCGCAGCTCCTTGGGACGCGGCTTTCCGTCCCAGCCCAACTGTTCCATGTAATAGTAAAGCTCGAGGCAGTGGCCGTCGGGGTCGAACGCGTAAGCGGCATAGTCGATGCCCGGATGCAGCTCCGGCGGAATGATATCGGTTTCAACCCGCACGCCGTTCTCGCGCAAAAACCGCACGGCGTCTTTGAGCTGCTGATAGTTTGCCAATTGCAAGCCAAATGACACATTCGAGGTGGCCTCGCTGAGACCTAGTTTTTTGCGCCACGATTTTGGAAAGATAGCGAGTGAATGATGTTCATTGTCACAGCGTAAGAAGGCGCCGCGCTCGCCGTGCCAGTCGACTTCTTCGGTTAAAGTGAAACCCAGAACCTGCTGGTGCCAGCGGGTCAACGATTCGTAATCGTCGACGAAAAGTTTCACCGGACCGACACGGGTGATCTTGAAGGGCTGCGGCAGGAGCACGCCGTCGACGTTATATTTGAGCGGCATCTTACTGACGTGGCGCGCGCCATCGAGAACGTTGATGCCCTTTTCCATATCGACGCGCACCAGCTCATAGTCGGGGAGCTGAGGCTCATTGGGCGCAGTCGGCGTGCCATGGCGCATAAGCGCGGGGCGCGCATAACCGTTCCAGCTTATCTGCTCGATGCCGTAGTAGAGTTCGAAGATCTGCTCGTCCGGCGCCCAAACATAGAGATGGAATTGAGAACCGCCGCCGCCGGCGCGGCCCTCGCGCATGATTTCAACCTCGAGATCGCGAAAATACTTGCTGGCCTCGGCCATTTCAGTGACGCTCTGGACCTGCCAGGTGATCTGGTTGATATCGTTCTCGGGCCGAAAATGCTTGGCGTTGTGACCGGCGAATTGGCGTTCGTTGAATTTCTTTTTGTCGAACAGCGCGAATGAGTGATGATCGCCGGCATGCCTGCCGAAATAGCCGGCGCCCGCCGGCTCGGTGACAAAGAAACCGAGCAGATCGAAATAAAACTTCCGGCTGGCCTCGAGGTCCGCAGCATTAAAGCCGAAGTGCCCCAGGCGGCGGATTTTGAACGGCCGTTCGAGCGCAACGCCGCCGACGTTGTATTTGCTTGGCGTCTTTGTTTTCATGGAAATCTCTCCTGAGGTTTGTTTATCATGTGGACGACGGCCCGCTCGTTTCGCCAGCTGATCGCGGTAAACACATCTCCAAGATGCCGATTACCACAGCTGCCGCGCTCGTCGCAATGCCTCTATTCATGCTCGAACGCGCCAACAGGTGCGGCAAATGGCTCGATGTCATAAGCCTTTCGGCAAAGCTCAGCGCGTGTGAAAGAATCGCCGTTCGTGCTGAGGCTCTCGAAGCATGAACGGATCTTTTGACACACTCTCAGAACAGCATCCGCGAAACATCTCGGCTTTGCAAAATCACCAGGTCGAGGGTCTTATGGTAATGGCCATTGTTGTGGTGTCACCAACAGCAGTATAAGAGACCAAACAGGGCGCGAGCGCAACAATTCGAGGTGTACGGATGGATCAGATCAAAATCGGTATCGGCGTCTCCAGTATCGGACGATTCTTGCCCTGGATCGGGGTGGCGCTTGGACTTTTTGACAAACAGAACATCACCGTCGAGGTGGTAAACCAGCAGGACGAAGAGAAGGTCGTCGCAGATATTGTTAATGAGACGACGCCTATCGGCACACCGAATGCCCCATCGTTGATCTTTTCGCTCCTCGACGGCAATGATCTGGTGATCGTCGGCGGTATTTTGAACCGCCCCGCGTTCTATTTGGTGGGCAACGCAACGATCTCCTCGGTCAGCGATCTCAAAGCAAAAAGAGTCGGTATCAACCAGCCGCGGCGCATGGCGGGTATGGTGATGCTGGCCTTGCTAAGGCGATGGCACCTGGATAGCGCGAGGGACCTTGAGCTTGTCGATCTCGGCATCAACGACAGGAGCATGGATGCTTTGCTCGCAGGGGATCTGGACGCGGCGCTGTTGCCGCCGGAAAAGGCATTTTTGGCGGAGGCCGGGGGCTTGCGCGTGGTGGCGGACAGTCTCGATCTCACATGCCACTGGGTGCCGCTCGCGACCACGCGGCGTTTTCTGACCGAGAACCGAGATCTCGTGGCCAGGGTCGCGTCTGTTTACCGCGATAGCATCAGGTTTTTCAAAAGCGCGCCGCAACAGACCCTCGACGTGATCGGCCGCCAGCTCCCGGCATTGAATAACCGGCCCGAAGTCCTCGAGAAATGTTACCGTGTGTTCGCGGAACTTTTTGAGCCAACCTTGGCGCCTTCCACCAGTTCGCTGGAGGCGATCCTGGAAGAAGTTTCCCTGCAGGATCCGCGAGCGAAAGATCTGAAAGCGGCGGCTCTTATCGAGAACCTGCTACTTTGATCTAGCTCAAACAAATCGCGTTGCCGATTTCCGCATCCGCGATTTTGGATTTTGTGTCGATACCGTCCCACAATAATTGACACCTCTCGGATATCTTGATATCCGGCCTGTGGAGGTTCCCAATGGCGCAGGAAATCGCATTGATCGTCGGTGCCGGGCCTGGACTGAGCGCCGCGCTGGCGCGGCTCTTTAGAAAAGCTGGCATGAAAGTAGCGCTGGCCGCGCGCAATGCCAGGAAACTCGACGGTTTAACGACCGAGGTCGAGGGCCGAGCTTACCCCTGTGATGCGAGCAGCCCAGAGGACGTGGCAAGCTTGTTCGACTCCGTCGCTAAAGACCTTGGCGAACCCAATCTGGTTGTCTACAACGCCAGCGGCCGTGTGCGCGGCCCGATCACGGAGCTCGATCCCGAAGCTGTGCGCCAGACGATCCTGGTGACTTGTTACGGCGGATTCTTGGTCGGGCAGGCGGCGGCGAAGCGGATGATCAAAGCGCGGAGCGGCACGATTCTATTCACCGGGGCTTCGGCGAGCGTCAAAGGCTATCCCAACTCTGCAGCCTTCGCGATGGGCAAGGTAGGATTGAGCGGGCTGGTACAAAGCATGGCGCGTGAGCTTCAGCCGCAGAACATTCACGTCGCTCAGGTGGTGATCGATGGCGGCATCTGCGACCCGAGTCGCCCGGAGCGCGCCACGTCACGAGGTCCCGACGGTTGTCTCGATCCTGATGCCATCGCTGAAACTTATCTACACCTCTATCGGCAGCATCGGAGCGCCTGGGCTTCGCAGGTCGAGCTGCGGCCGTGGGCGGAAAAATTTTAGCCGGCGGAGCTTATTTTCCCGGCCTTGAGGCGGAAGGCGCGAGGCGCTAAGGTAGGGGGTCGGTCGCAGGCCCGTACGGTCGTTGATCTGCAACGGGGATGGTAGGCGGTTCCAATTCTGGAGGACGCAATGCAAACGAGCGCAATGGTGAGAGTTTGGATTCTAGCGGCTGTTTTTTATCTGGGATGGGCCGGGCAAGTTCATGCGCAGACGCCTTACTATCAAGGCAAGACCATAAGACTGATTCAGGGACGCGAGGCCGGCGGCTCAGGAGATACCCGGTCGAGAGCGGTCATACCGTTTCTTAAGAAAGCATATCCCGGGAAATCCCAACATCGTAAGCGAGTTCATGCCGGGCGGCGGCGGTCGCAAAGCGGCCAACTATATATTTGGCTCGGCGCGACCTGACGGTTTCACCATCGGACACGTCAGCAGTGGCATTGTGACCAGCGCTGTCCTCGGCGAAAGCGGCATGCAATACGATCTCAATAAATTCCATTGGCTGGGCTCGACGGATAGCGCCTTTCACTATGTGTTTTTTACCCGGAAAGAGCTGGGGCTGAATAACCTGGAAAAGCTGCCGCGCCTATTCCGGGCTTAGAATCGGCGCAACTTCCCTCGGCCATACCACTTACACCTACGGACGCACGTTTAACTGGCTTCTCGGTCTCAAAGAGACCAAATTCGTTTTGGGCTACTCGTCTCTAGAGGTCGATGTCGGCATGGCGAACGGCGAGTTGGATGCGCGCAGCAACAACACCGCCGAAATGGTCCGGCGAAACCCCGACGCGGTGAAAAAAGGATTGTTCGATTTTGCGGCCATCTTGAAAATACCCAGGGAAGACAAAGAGCCGCAATTCGATCATATCACCGAAATCGACACCTTTGTGAAATCCGAGAGGGAACGGCGCTTCCTGCCTCTGACGCGCTCCACCAGACTGGTGGGAACGCCCTACCTCCTTCCTCCCAACACGCCCAAAGAACAAGTGCAAATTCTACGCGAGGCGATGAAGAAAACTTTTCAAGATCCGGAGTTCCACAAGGAGTTCAAGAAAGCTCGCCGGCGACGAGTCCGAGCGCGCTGATGCCGGAGGCCCAGGAAGAAATCATCAAGTCGATGCCGCGCGACGCGGAGACCATCGAACTGTTCAAACCGTCAACGGCAACAAACCTTTGCCGCCGCGTTAGGTTGGAGATCTCATCGCGGACGGCGGATCATCCATGATTCTTTAGGGGCTGAGGGCGGCGTCATTAACATTATCTCGGCGGCGCTCACTTCACGTTCGAAGCCGGTGCTGTGTCCGCTCTCTCCGAGGCTTACTCCTCGGCTTGGACTCTGCCGGTTGCCGGCGCACTGGATAATTGGTTAGCAGCCATTTCCTATCATTCAGTCGACTCACAACATCAAGCCGACGGAACAATTATCGGAGAAAGTCGTGGAACTACGTACAGAGGTTGCTAAAAATCGGCAAGATAAAGTCAAAGGGGTGTTTATGGCGAATCGACGGGTCGCGCTTGCGCTGGTTGTTTGTCTGCTTACAGCGTCGCTGCTTTGGAGTTTTGGCGCCGCGAGCCAGGCTGCCGAAACCAAGCTGTCCATGGAATCGATTCTTCAGGGCGCGCGCAAGGAAGGCAAGCTGTCCTGGGCCTCGAACCTGGTGGACGAGGAGGTTGTTGCGCTCAATAAGGCTTTTCAGAAAGAGTTTCCGTTCATCAAGAGCGTCGAGTACGCGCGCATGCGCGGGCCGGAAGAAAATGAACGGCTCTTGTCGGAGATGCAAGCCGGGGTATTTACCCATGACATGGTCCATGTCGGTTCAGACTTGATCCCGCGCTTCCAGAGTCTCGGCTTTCTGGTTGAGCCCATCGATTGGAACGGCCTGTTTAAGGTCGATCCGCGCATGGTTCACCCGCGCCGCTTCGGCGTGGCGGTGGCGAACACCCTGGGCGGCATCATGTACAGCAAGACCAAGGTTCCCAATGAGCACATCCCGAAGACGTGGGAGGACTGCACAAAGCCTTTTTTCAGCGGCAAAATGGCGACCGAGGTTCGACCGCAGCAATTCACCGAACTGGCCGCGGCCATGGGTGAAGAATGGGCGGTGGAATACGCCAAAAAGATTGCCGCTAACAAGCCGCGATGGATGAGCAGCGGCACCGCCGCATTGACGTTGATGGTGGCCGGCGAAATTCTCATGCTCTGTCCGACCAGCTACGGTACCTGGTATCGCCAGGCGAGCCGCAATCCCAATTTCCCAGTCGGCTGGGTGTTCCCGGAAGGAACCATCTTGGGCGATCGCAGCCTGCTCCTGAGCCCGATGAAGGGCGCAGCCAATCCCAACTCGGCGATACTGTTTGTCGGTTGGGTGGCGAGCAAAGGGCTGCCGATCCTCGACACCGGGCGCGAAAGTCTCTTTCACCCGGACACTAAGCTCGGGCAGCAGTTGAAAGGAAGGGCTGTCAAAGTGGAGGACTGGGATGCCGTCGCGCAGGCCGAGAGAGTGTCGAAACGCATCGTCGAAGTTTGGGGCTTTCCGAAAGCAGCCAAGTGAAACGCCCGGCAATAGATCGCGGCCGAAAAGTCTCTCGGTCGCGGCCAATGATGACTTATCCGAGCGTCCGTCGAAAGTTCAAATCGTTCCAGACGTTTTGAACGGCTGAACTGCTTGAACGTTTTAACCCCATTCACCGAGGCTTACTCCTCGGCCACACTCGGCGCGAGTTCTCTACGGTGATTAATGCGGGCTGCGAATTTGTTTGCTTCGAAATGGGCATCGGTTCTTCTATAAGTTGGCTACACCTCAAGCGTCATGCGCCGCCTTAACAGGCTGCTAAAAAAAGATCCAGAGGCGAGGCGCCAATGAAATGGACGTATTAGAGCATTGGAGTATTGTTCGGAACCCATCACTCCACGACTCCATCACTCCAGTACCCCGGGTCCGGTGTGAGGCGATTGAGCGCACCCTTCGACAAAGCTCAGGGCAATCGGCATATGGGTCTTTTTAAGCAGCCTGTTAGAGTCAATCCCGCCAGCGTCGTCCTTGTCCTAGCCTTGATCTTTGTCCTGTGGCTGGTGGTCCTGCCGATGACGCTTCTTGGTTTTGAATAGCTTCCGCATCGGCCCGCCGTCGTTTACCGGCGGCACCTGGACCTTGAGAAATTACGCCGCCGCGTTTCACAATCCGTTTTTCTTACAGGCGCTTTTCAACACCGCGTTGTTCTCAGTGATCGCGACCGTCGGCGGGCTTAGCCACTGCGGTGCTGTTCGCCTGGCTCGTTGAGCGCAGCGATATGCCGCTTCGCGGCGCGGCTTGGGTCGTGATGCTATTGCCGATCGCCATGCCCGGCGTGATCTTTGCGCTCACCTGGATGTTGTTACTCATGCCCGAAGTGGGACTGATCAATATCGCGATTCGTTGGGCGCTCAGCCTGTTGGGCTACCCGCTGGAGAGCGGGCCCTTGGATATTCAGTCTCTGTGGGGAATTATTTTTCTTGGTTGCCTGCGCGGTGTCAGCACGATTTTCTTGATGATCGTCGGCGTGTTCCGCATGATGGACCCGCGCCTGGAGGAAGCCGGGCGCCTTTCCGGCGCCGGCCCGTGGACGGTTTTTCGCCGCGTCACTTTGCCGCTCGCCGGCCCGGCGCTATTTGCCGCCGGCATCTATTCTTTCGTCGATCATCTCGATTCTTTCGAAGCGCCGCTCGTGCTCGGCTTGGCGGCGCGCATCTTCGTCCTGAGCACCCTGATTTATTTTACTTCGCGCTATAATGCGCCTTTCGATTACGGCCTGAGCTCGGCTTATGCGGTTTTCTTTATGGCGATCATGGCGCTGCTCGCGGCGTTTTACCTGCGCATGATCAGCCGCAGCGAGCGCTTCGCCGTCATCACGGGTAAGGGCTTCCAACCCATTCGCTATCCACTCGGCCGCTGGCGCTTTGCCGCGCTCGGACTGTTTGCGCTGTACTTCGTTCTCACGATCCTCGCGCCGCTGTTGATTCTCGTGTGGGCGTCGCTTTTGCCCTTCTATGTCGTGCCTTCGCTTGAGGCGGCAAAATCGGCGACTCTGCATAACTATATCGCGCTCTTCGCGCATCCGCGCTTTATTAGAGATTTAATCAATACACTGGTGGTCGCGTTGAGCGCCGGCTGCGCCACCATGGTGGTGGCGTTTTTGATTTCCTGGATTTCCGTGCGCACGCGCTTCCGGGCGCGCTTTCTGCTCGACGGCTTGACCTTTGTGTCCTACGCGATCCCCGGCATCGTCGTCGCTCTCGCCATGGTTTTTGTCTATCTTCAGCCGCCTTTCCGATTCCTGGGGATTTACGGATCGGTTTGGATCATCGTCATCGGTTTGATGACGCAGTACTTGGCCTTCGCCACGCGCACGACCAACGCCGGCTTGCTGCAGATTCACAAAGAGATGGAAGAAGCTGCTCTGGTTTCGGGAGCGAGCCGGCTGCGCACGATGTGGCTGATCACGGCCCGGCTGATGATCGCGTCGTTGGTCGCCGGCTGGGTCTGGGTCGTCGCTCATGCGTCGCGGGCGTTCGGCACTCCGCTCATATTGTCAGGAAAAAACAATGAACTTTTATCGGTCTGGCTATGGATTCACTGGCAGGACGGTTTCATTCCACAGGCTTCGGCGATCGGCGTCGTGCTGATTGTTCTCACCGCGATCATCGGTCTGCTCGCGCGCAGATTGCTGGCGCGCACGCAGTTGCCGGGCATGGGCGGTTGAGCAATACTTTCGCGGGCCCGTTGAAAAAAGGTTCCGAATGCTTCGAGAGCTTCAGCATGAACGGAAAATCGTATTTGATTTTACTACTGCCTGTTGGTTCTGGCGCGATTGACCCCTAGATTTTAACAAGCCTGTTGCGATTTGACAACGTCGATAGCGGATTGATAAGACGGGAGTCGGCTAATCAAGGAGGACCCATGGCAATCATAGATGCAACGATGGCGCGGGCGGAGCGCGACATGGTCAAGCAAGCCGAAGTCTACAAGTCGCCTTACGAGAGGTGGAAAGAGGCTGAGGGTTTGCCGACGGCGCGCGGCTACTTTGTCAAGAATCTCTTGGAGCTCGAGCTCGCGCCATGGAAATCCAGCGGTGACGGCGCGGCGGCGATCATCAATCTCGAGGGCACCGGCGGCTTTAACGACTCCTACGTCGCCGAGATTCCGCCCGGCAAATCGCTCAAGCCGCACAAGCACCTGTTCGAAGAAACCATCTATATTCTCAAAGGACAGGGCGCTACTTCGGTGTGGCTTGACGAGAGCCGCAAGCAGACCTTCGAATGGCACGCCGGCAGTTATTTCGCCATCCCGATGAACGCCTGGCACGAGCACTTCAACGCTTCCGGCACCGAGCCGGCGCGTTACGTCGCCATGACCAGCGCGCCGCGGGTGATCGACAGCTTCGACAATTACAAGTTTGTGTTCGAGAACCCCTTCGTATTCGAGGACCGCTTTAACGCCGAAGAGGGATACTTCCGGGAGTCGAACCGCAAGAGCGAGCAACGCCGCTGGCAAACCAACTTCGTCGCCGACGTGATGGCCTGTCAGATGGAAGAGGGCGGCCGAGGTATCGGCGTCAAATCTCTCGGATTCGCTCTCGTCAACGGCACGATGAAATCGCACAGCTCGTTCTGGCCGGTGGGGACCTACAAGAAAGCCCATCGCCACGGCCCCGGCATCCACGTCGTGATCTTGAAGGGACATGGCTATTCGCTCATGTGGCAGGAAGGCAAAGCCGTCGAGCGGATCGACTGGGAGCCCGGCAGCGTGTTCGTGCCGCCGGAAATGTGGTTTCATCAGCACTTCAACACCGGCAGCGATTCGGTGCTCTTTCTCGCCATCGGCTGGGGCAGCGACAAACCCAAGGCCGGCGGCAAACAGTACGTCTACAAGAGCGTCAAAGAGGGCGGCGATCAGATCGAGTACGAAGAAGAAGACCCGGCGATTCACCGCGATTACGAGGCCGCGCTGGCCGCGCAGGGCGTGACCTGCCGGATGGGCGGCAAGCATCCATTCTGTACGGCCAAAGCCGAAGCGGCGTGAGCGCACAGCGGCGGTCCGTTTCGAGTTTTGTGTTTCGAGTTTCGAGTCAACCCGGAACTCGGAACCCGGAACTCGAAACAGCGTAAGCACCGGCCTCGACCACAGAGGAGGAATTGATGAAGCGCTCTTCAAGCATCTGCATCCTGGGCTTGATCCTTTTTATTTCCTCGCTCAGCGCACAAAACCCGCAAGCGGCAGCGGCAGAGCCGAAGCGCGGCGGCACCATCACCCTCGGCATCACCCGCGACATTTCGGTCATGAACCCTTTGGTGGACACCGGATCAACCCAGAAGCGAATTCGCGATTTAATGTTCGAGCCGCTCCTGGCGATTGACCTCAAAGGCAACCTGCAGCCGGCACTGGCGGAAGGATGGGAGGTTTCCAAGGACGGCAAGCTCTACACCATCCGGCTGCGGCGAGGGGTGAAGTTTCACAACGGCCAGGAGATGACCGCCGAAGACGCAAAGTTCGCCATCGATTACAGCGCGAATGCCAAGAACGGCGCCCGCGGTTTCGCCGAGCTGTCAATTGTCGATCGCGTCGAGGCGCGCGACAAACATACTCTCGACATTTACTTGAAACGCTCCGCCCCGGGGTTTACTTACGCGCTCGCTCGCATCGAGACCTTTTCGCTAATTCCCAAAGACTCGGTGCCGGAGGGCATGCGCAGTCCTAACAGATTTCCTCCCGGAACCGGCCCTTTCAAATTTGTCGAGTGGCAACCGCAGCAACGCATCGTATTCGAGCGATTCGCCGACTACTGGGGGCACAAAGCATACGTCGATCGGGCGATCCTGCGGGTCATTGGCGAAACCACAGTGAGCTTCACCGCGCTCCGCGCCGGCGATATCGATATGACGGAGCGCGCGCCCTACGAGTGGATCAAGGAAATCCGCGACGGCAAGCTCAAGGGCATCGGATTCGCCGAATCGCGCTACTCGGCCGGTCGCGCCATCGAGTTCAATGTCGTCGATCCACCCTTCAACAACAAGAAGCTGCGCTTGGCCGTCGCCCATGCCATCGACCGCAAAGAAATCCTTCAGGCGGCTTACTTTGGCTTCGGCGAACCGTCGGATCAAATTTATCCCAGGGGCCACAAGTGGTATTTCGAGGGCGTTTCATCGCCTGCCTATGATCTCAACAAAGCCCGGACACTACTTAAGGAGGCGGGCTACAAGGGCGAGGAAATCGAGATGCTGGGCAGCATGGGCGGGACCCAGGAGGTGGAGATCGCAACGATACAGGCCCAGCTCAAAAAAATCGGCATGAACGTCAAGATCAAAATGGCGGATCGCGGCGCCAATGTTCAAATGCGCCGCAGGGGCCAATACGCCTTCAAGCTCTCCGGCGATCCCGGGGTCAATCCCAATCCCGTCGATCTTTACCTGCCGATCCACGCATGTGAGTCCGATCCCAAAAATCGCAATCAGAACGAATCCGGCTATTGCGACAAGGAAGTTGACGCGCTCTTGAGAGCGGCGGCGGCCGAGCACGATGAAAATCAGTTGCGCGCCTTGCTCGGAAAAGTCGTTACCCGGTTGCAGGAGGATACGCCGACGATAACTATCGGCCATACATCGCGCTTTTTCGCGGTGCGCGACTACTTGAAGGGGTTCACGACTGCTTATGACGGAGAGTTCGTGTGGGGTGGCGGCGGTTTGAATCGGGCCTGGCTGGATAAGTAAAATGGCGCGAGCGCGATGCGCAGAAAACCCGGCGTTGGCTACAACGTGTTAAGGTAAAGGGACACTGGCGAGTCGTGGATTGAATCAACAAACGTCAAGGTTTCTTAATCTCAGCTCGGCGTTCACCGGCAGGTAGATAACTCGGCGGCTGGCGCCATTTCCGATCATCGGGAGGGCAAAGGGCCGCCGCCAAGAAACTTTTTGAAAAGTTCGACGACCTCAGGATCGCGAGGGAGTTCACGTATCACCTTCTCTAACTCCTCCGGCACCAGCGGCGTCGCATCATCGCCAGCGATTCTCTTGTACTCGCTGTGAAACTCCGGGTCGGCAAAAGTCTTGCGCATCGCTTCCTGTAAGGTCTGTGCCCGCTCTTTCGGCGTGTTGGGCGGAAGAATCCAAGGCGCGCCGGTTTGTCTGAACGCTCGCACCATGGCCAGAAGTTTTCTATCCTTTTCCAATTTGACAAAGCGTTCAAGATCGGGAAGATGCGTAAATCCGGGAAACTTCCTGCCCTGCGGAATCTCGAGCGCGACGTGGAAATCTACAAAACCTTTCTGGATCCATTCTGGTTTCACACTACCGGTGCTTTCCACGCTAAGATCGACTTCGCCTCGCATCAAAGCAACATCGGTTTCCGCCCCGCTGTATCCCGGAACGATTCTCGGTTCCTTCATGCCGATGAGGTAAGCGAATAGCCGTGGCAGGTAATACGTGCTGTGCCCTACCGGCCCGGCAGCGATCCGCACCCCCGGCGTGCCGCGCAGCTTTTCCAGATTGTTGAGTCCCACATCCTTGCGCGTAAAGAGAACGAAGTGAAAAACGCTCTCGGCCGCCCCGAGATAGATGAACTTGTCGAGATCGTATTGGACTCCGGTTTCGCCCAGTACGGCGTTCGGCACCATGCTGCTGGAAATACGGGCGAACGTGAGACCGTCCGGGCGAGCGGCGCTGTACATATGATTGGCCGCCTTTCGGCCTCCGGCGCCCGGCATGTACTCCGTCACGATCGTCGGGTTTCCAGGAACGTGCTTGGCAAGAAGCGCGGCGATGGGTTTACCACGGAGGTCTCCTGTTCCACCCGGCCCGACACCGTTGATGAAAGTGATGGTCTTCCCCTTATAGAAAGGGGTTTGGGATACGGCGTAAGCAGGAATGAAAAGGGCAACCAGAGATCCACAAAAAAGCTGCCAGCGAAATACATCCCGCCGAAATTTTTGGCATCTCCTGTATCGTTCCATCACAGCAAACTGATTATCTGATTTTACCTGACATCGTCAAGTTGTTAATTGCGTGGTGGCAGGGGATCTATACCGGAGACGGTTTTAAAAACTTTAACGACCTCACTATCGCGCGGCAGCGCCGCGATAAGTCTCTGCTGCTCTTCCGGCATCAGTGGCGTTGGCAGAACTCCGAGTTGTTTTTTGTATTGCTCGTGAAATTGGCGATCTTCGAACGAACTGCGAAAAGCCTGCCTGAGTATCTCGACCAGTTTCTCCGGTGTGCCCGGGGGCAGATAAATAAGCGTCCCGACTCCCCAAAAGACCCGCGACATGGTCAGCACTTGGGTCTCCATCTGCGAGCGCGCGAAAGCCTCGATCTCAGGCACAGCGCTGACTCCAGCGGGACGATGTCCTCTGGGAATCTCCAGAATCGCATGGAAGTCAAAGAGCTTTTTATAGCCGTCCGTCATCAACAGCGTATCCAGCGCGACCGCTCTACCATCTATTTCACCTCGCTCCAAGGCTATATCCATCTCACGCCCCGTATAGCCGACAACGAATTTCGGATCTTTGAGACCTAAAAGCCAAGCGAACAAACGGCTCCGAATATATTGCACGTGGCCTACCGATTGGCCGCCGATTCTGAGCCCCGAAAGAGCGCGGAGCTTCTCCACGCTATCGATCGCGAGAGCTTTTCGGGTCGCAAAAATATTATTGTTCTCGCTAAACGGCGACCCCAGGTAGATAAACTTATCCGGATCATATTCGACGCCGGGCTCGCCCAGTACGGCGCTCGCGAGTACTCCTGGAGAGCTGGCGCCGATGGTCAATCCCTCCGGTTTTGCGCTATAGACGTAATTCGCAGCCTTGCGGCCGCCTCCTCCAGGCATATATTCTGGAAGAAAAGTTGGATTCCCGGGAATGTATTTTTGCAGGAAGGGTAAGATAACTTTCATTCTTAAGTCTGCTACGCCGCCGGGACTGCGCCCTTCTATGACTGCGATTGTTTTTCCCTTGTAATAAAGCGGTTGGCAGTGGCTGTCCTTGGGAGACAAGAAAGCAAGCAGGCAAAAAACTAATGCGAGACAATAGCTAAGCGGTCTCATTTACCCTCCGCGCTCTCAGCTCAAGATCGATCCGTCCGTCGACCGAAGTGCGTAAGCACGACAATCCGAAAGCTCAGCGAGAAACCTATTCTCGTTCTCAAAATCGGTCAAGAGGCTGGCAACCAACAAGCAAAGGCATCGCATCGTCTCGCACGCATTCGACTTGGGCAGTTGGAAACCGCAGCAGGCCCTGAACACCGGTGGCAGCAGAGTCTATTTTTGGACGATTCCCGCATCGATGTTCTGCCTCGCGCTAGTTTGTGATAATCAGATGGCAATCAACGGGTAGTTGTCTCATGAGGCCCTTTACCACGTGGCCCCGGATCATGTGATAAAAAGCCGAACGTCGCGAGGCGCCGATGACGACCGCATCGACATCGAGGGCTTTCGCAGCATGGGCGATGGCTTTGCCGGCGTTATGCGACACTGTCCAGATGGGAATCAGTTCAATTTGCTTCTTGTGAACCGCCTGGAGCGCGAATCGCAACGTCTTGACGCCCTGTTCATTGGGCGTGTGCGGTGTATCACCGGCAAAAAGTCCCGGCCACTCTTCAACGTAGATGCAATACAGCGCCGAATTGCCCTTGCCTTTTACCCGGGTGATGCCTTCCTCAATCAGGCGCGGGCTTTCGTCGTGCAGCGCGATTAACGTTGACGAGGAATACAGCGGCTTCAGTTCGATAGCTTCCGCGAGGGTCATCAGTCCCTTGAGTTCGTCCTCCACGAGGTCTTCTGAGGCGCGATAGGCTCTGGCTTGCAGACGCTGAATTAAAGGAAGCCGCGCCAGCAGATCCAAGAACCAGCCTCGCCGCACGCCAACCGCCATCAGCATACCCACGACGGTTACAGCCCCGCCAAAATACGTCGCCAACTCTTTTTCAACCAGGTTGATGCCCCATGCCAGCATGATCATCGCGGTGGTGAGAACGCCGATCCAAAACGCAGGGTCGCGCCGTCCGAGATTCCAGCGGATCCTGTCGAGACTCACCGAGGAGAATACAAATGCGCCGAGCAGGCCGAAGGCGTACATTTCTCCAAGCAGCTTGATTTCTCCGCGAGTGGCAAGGATGACTGTCACAGGAACTAAAGTGGCGATGGAAATCGCGACGTGCGGGCTGTGAAATTTCTGACTGCGAAGCGAAATGACTCGCGGCATGAAACCCGTGTTCGATAGCGCAAGAAAAATATGGTACGTGCCGATGATGGCGGTGTTGGCCGCGAACAGGAGCAGTGTTGAGGCGCTGATCACAACGGCTAACTTTATGCCGAACCCACCGGAGATAACGCCAAGCTCCGATATAAACCGCTCGCTCTGGGTCGCTTTGAAATGAGCCGGAAGCAGATTGATCGATAAGACTGAAAGCAGCGGTGATGTAATGATGGTGGTTACGATGATCGCCCACATCGCCCATCTCGCAGTGCGGCGTAATGGAAAGCGCATAGTCGGGCTCAGCTGGCTGATGCTTTCCAATCCAGAGAAGGCGAGCCACGCGGAAGCAAAGCCAATCAATAGACTATGAAGCGACATCTCCGCGCCGGGCGATAATGTTTCCAATGCTTGCGCCCACTGATTGAGTGATAGCTCTTTCGCTGACAACGCAATCACAATGAGATCAACGATGAGTGCCGTCGCTGCCATGGCGAGCGACACGCGGGCGCTTTCCCTGATGCCAATGATATTGAGAACGGCTAAAGCCACCAGTCCAATGCAGGCAAGGAGCACAATATAGCCGTCGAGGAAAGGCAAAACACTGCCAACATAGTGAAAAGCGGAAACCGACGAGATGGCCGCAGTAAGAAAGTAACTGGTGGTAATCAACATTCCGCCCAGGCAACCCCATAGGGGTCCGAATGCCTTGGTCGTAATGGTGACGACGCCGCCGCCTTCGGGATTGCGCCAGGTGATTTCAACGTATTTTAGGGCGAGTGGAATGAAACCGAGAATAGTCAGCAGTATGAAAAACGGAGTCTTGTCACCGACATTGCCGTAAAGAATGCCAGGAACATAGTAAACGGAGGTGCCGATGTCGCAAAAAACGACCGCCCAGGCCAACAACCAGTTTAGCTGCCGAGTGTCCTTCGTGGGTGCCATGATCGCTCGCTGTTGACGGCAGAAGTAATTACGATAAAGGCGCCCCGCGAAGAAAGCAATTTAAATGCGGCAGCGACGATCATCGCCGTTCGATCCCGCGAAGTGAGCACGTGATGCAGCGTCCCGGGGGAGGTTTTCCAAAGACGCAAGCTCTATATTTCTCTTAAAGACTGCTGATAAGGATCAGAAAGCTGGCCGAGTTGCAATTAAATCGAGGAACGTCAAAGCTTCTTGATCTTGGCTCGGCGTTCACTCACGCGGCCAGCCGGCACCTCAAAGGAGTGAAAGGTTTCCGTCTCAAGGCCTTTTACGGTTTCGCCCGCAACGTCCTCATCATGATCGAGTAGCGAAGCTCCTTCACGGGTGGAATCGAATGCTGCCAGATCTCGCGGGCATCTCCGCTCATTAGATAAATTGACCGCGGTTGTAGTTCTATCGATAATATTTCATCACGATGTAAGTGCTTCGATCGGACGCGGCTATATTTTCGAAACCTCATCCGGCATGCTGCACCGAGAGAAATGCCAAGGACGACGCCGAAATGCGGAATATCCCGGTGCCAGCCGATCGGCGATCCAGTAGAATATTCAATGATCGACGTTTGAACCAGGCTGTTCGGATCAATGTTGAAGAGTCTTCCGGCGCGGGCCCGAACGATTAACAGAAATGGCGGCATGTCCGGAGCCGTTGTGATTTCGCTTGCGCCGAACTCGTATTGCCAGCCAAAACTCGCTGTTCGCCGCTTCCCAGTGAATTGATAATATTGAAACGGCGTAAGGTTAAGTTTCTGAATTTCCCCGCTAAGTTCGTGCTCTTCGGTCTCCGAGATAAAGTTTTGCTGGTAAATAAATCCAGCTGGCACCTTTGCCGAGACTTCAAAAAGACTGATATCTCTATTCGCTCCGGGCATACCCTTATAATGCCATGACCCACGACAAAATTTAATTAGCCTAGCGCTCGTCCGCCGCTGCGCCAATGCGCCTGGCCAATGCGGCGGGAGACGCCATCGCCAGGGACAGCGGCACCATGAGGGCGCTGATGACGATGAGCCCCCAAACGGCGACGGAGTAGTTCCCGTTCAGATCGAAGATTATACCCATGACGAAGGGGCCGATGACTCCCGCCGCAATCGGCCCTCCTTGCAGCAGGCCCAAGACGCCACCGATGGTCCGGGTGCCGAACATGATGCTGCCGACGGCGCCGCGCATCGGCACCAGGCAGCCAAAGCTGACGCCGAACATCAGCGCGAAGGGCAATGTCGCCGAGACCGTTTTGACGGGCGCGACCTGGAGATACAACAAGGCAAGGCCCATCATCGCGGCGACGGCTGCCAGAACCAGGCGATAGTCAAGCCGGTCGAGCAGATAGCCGCCGCCGATGCGCCCGATACCGCTGATAATAAAGACCATGGACATGACTACGGCCGCCCAGGTCGCGGTAAATCCGATATCTTGCTGAAAGTAGGGAATCATGTGGAGTTGGACGGCGGAGTTTACCGCAAAGGTACCCGACAAGTAGCTCGTGAACAGCCAGAACTCCTTGGTGCGGAGCACCGCGCGGAGCGTGAGCCCGGTGTCGGGCCGGCGCGGCGATGGGCCGGCAAGGCGGTCGGTGGCGGCGCCCACCTCCGGCGCGTCTCCGTCAGGGCTGAGACCGTAGCGCTCCGGCCCGTCGCGCACCAAGGTGCTGAGCAAGGTCACGCCGATTAAGATGATGATGCCGTAGCCGATGAGGACGAAGCGCCAACCGTACGCTTCCTCGATCTGCGTGTTCAGTATAACGATGGGCGAGCCGAAGATCGGGCCCGTTACCGCAAGCCCCGTGGCCAGGCCGCGGTTGCGCCGAAACCACCGCGAGATGATCACCGGCCAGGTAACCGCATGGCTGACGCCGGATGCTCCCAGGGAAATGACCACGAAGAAGAGAAAAAAACCGACGATGCCGCTGGTGAAGCTGAGGCCAATGAAGCCGGTGCCTGAGATGACAGCGCTCCAGAAAATCAATTTGCGCGCGCTGTAGCGGTCGAGCAGGAAGCCGACGGCGGGACTGATGATGCCGGACTCCAACTGGCGCAGCGACATGGCGGCTGAAATCACCCAGCGGTCCCAGCCGAAGGTGCGTTCTATGGGGATGATGAGAACGCCGAAACCCTGGAAATAGGCGGCGGAGAAGATCGTGTTGGTGGCTACACTCGCGGCGACCATGTACCAGCCGAAGAAAATCGGCCGCCGCTTTTTTCCTGATTGCTCGGTAGTGTGGGTATCGGTCAAATTGGTTCCAAGTGCAGGGACACGGCCCGTCCTGATGATCATAGCGGCACCGTTTGACATTGCCGCTGTGACGCGTGCAACCAACAACACATATCACGCTTGAAAGTTAAAGGCTCGTAGCGTCATATGCTTCCAGTGGTTCCGTGGCTCGTATCCTTAATGTCTTGAACGGTGGGAACGACTGGGACGTTTTAAACGGCTGGAACCAACGGTTTCTAGCCGTTAGCGGCATATTGAAAGCGCAGAGCGTCTGTAATAGCGGTGGGTGTAGTATCAGAAGGTCCATGAAAAAGACTGGAGGTGAACTATGAAAATCGAAATTCATGGCCCGGCCGCAATCTTTTTTTTCCTGGGTGCATGGATTTTTGCCGCGACTGCGGCCGCTCAGAGCAGTGCGATGCTGTCCAAAGCAAAAGTCGAGGCGGAGGCCAAAGGCTATATCTTTGAGACCAGCCGCGACGCGATCGTGGCGAAGGCGAAGAACGAAGGAAAGCTCGTAGTTTTCAGCTCCCAAGATGCCGAAGCCATCCGGGTCGTGGCAGACGCTTTCCGGAAAAAATACCCGTTCATCGAGCTCAAGGCGACTGAGATCGCCGGTACGGATACTTACAGGCGGATGATCCAGGAGTTGAGCGATCGGCAAGACCACGGCGTGGGATGTCAATTACGTGGCCTTTGACTATTATAACGAGTACCTTCCGCACCAGAAAAAGTTCGACATGCTCGGCATGGCCAAGCACGGAGTGCTGCAGATACCGGCGGAAATGATCGACCCGGTCAACCGCCACATCGTCGCTCTACAGACGAAT
The DNA here is from genome assembly GCA_963801935.1 of uncultured delta proteobacterium. Classification (GTDB taxonomy): domain Bacteria; phylum Desulfobacterota; class Binatia; order UBA9968; family UBA9968; genus DATACQ01. The sequence goes on along the minus strand of CAWDHA010000006.1, from coordinate 91,491 downwards.
ATGCAAGCTGCTCGCTTACAACAAAAAATTGGTTCCGGAAAGTAAGGCTCCCGGCAACCTACGAGGACATGCTGAAACCCGAATTCAAGGGGAGAAAATTCGCCACAGATATTCGGCCGAGAGCTGTTGCCGCGCTGGTGCCGGCCTGGGGCTTGGAGAAAGTGTTGCTTTATGCCAAGAAGACTGGCGGCCCAGGAGCCCATCTGGGTTCCGGGGCGACTCCCGGAGCCTGCCGTATATGACGGGCGGAGAAATTCCCATGAATCTCGGTCTGAACTACAAAAGCTATCTGAGATTTAAGGACAAAGACGTTCAAGATGTCCTTGGGCGTCAAAAATTCTCGAGCCCATTCCGGTGCGGCTGACGGAGGCGGAGGGTGTCTCGGCCACGGCGCAAAACCCCTACGCGGCCCTGTTATGGTTTGAGTTCCAAGCGAGCCCGGAGGCTCAAGCCATTCTCGATAAAGTGGACCTGGGTGGCCTCGCATTTAATTGCCGGCACGTTCCATGAAAAGGCGATGCGCGGCAAAAAGATTTCCGTGTTGAGCTGGGAGCACTACCCGCACATGCAAAAGTACGAGGAAGAGGTCGTGAAGGCTTTCGGCTTTCCCAGGGCGGACAAGTGAAAGTAATGTAATGCGCGAAGAATCTAAATAGAGGTCTTTTCAATGGCGGCGCGGCGCGGCAAGATCCAGGCGACGATGCCGCTAGCCACGGCGCTGCCGGCCACGGCAATAGGGACTGGAAACACTGACGCAATGCTGCCGATGCCCAAGGCGCCCAGAGAGCCGAAACCGCGGTCGAGAAAGAACAGGCTCATGGCGCGACCGAGCAGATGGGCGGGGCACTCCTCCTGAATGATTGCCCGGGCCAACACCCGATAGCTCATCTGCATAGAGCCAACCACCGCCAGCAAAACCAGCGATGAAATCATAAATGGCGAGATGGCAAAGAGAAAAATAGCTCCGGCGTAAATGAGACTGGCGCCTGTAAGCAACCGGCGCATGCCCGGCAGCCGGCCCCGGGTGGAAAGAAAAAAACTGATTACCACAGCCCCGGCGCCGGGAGCGGAGACCAACAGGCCGTAGCCCGATGGTCCTACGCGCAAGACCTCCTCGGCGAAGTAGGGCAGAAACTGAGCGTAGGAAATACCGAAGAAGCCATTGGAGTATGTGGTAAGGATCGTGGTGAGAACGCGCTGATTCTCGCGCAAGTACGATACCCCTTCGAGAATATCCGTCCACCAATTTGCGCCGGCCACCGGCAGCTCGCTCGTCGGCGCGCGCAGTTTGCATAAGGCGACAAGCATGCACACGATTGTCAGAGCCTGAATCAGCAAGCATGCGGTCGCGCCAATGAGCGTTAGAAGCACGCCGCCGATGGAAGGACCGATGACTTTGGTCAAGTTATGGGTGGCGGAGTGCAGTGCCAGGGCGCTCATCACTCCTTCCTGGGGCACCAGCGAAACAATCATTACCTGCTGAGCCGCTGTGCTGAAAGAGCTGACGATGGCCATGAAAATCACCAGCACGACGATGTGCCAGAATTGAATCGCGTCAAAGTAAACCAGCGCAGCGAAGATCAAAGTTTGCGCGAGATTGGCGCTGCGGCTGATGACCAGTAATCTACGGCGGTCCATGCGGTCCGCAATGACCCCGCCAATGAGACCGAAAACGAAGCGCGGCGCAAACTCACAAAAACCAAGCAAGCCCAGGGCAAAAGCGGAATGGGTTAATTCCCAAGCGAGCCAGTTCTGGACGACAAAATGGATATATTCGCCGGTTTCCGCCGGCAGATAACCAGCGGTAAACAGACGAAAGTCGCGGTAGCGTAGCGCCGGGGGGATTCTCACTCAGATAAACTCATCTTCCCTAAGTCGTCCTTTGCTGCTTCGGGCAAATGGCTGGAGCCGTCGTTTATTTGCGCAGCAACAATTTATCATATAGCCCGACCAGCTCGTTCTAGCGATCGCCCCACTTCTCCACTGATGGAATGACCACCCGGCGCTGGCCGATGTCGCCGGGCCCCTCACCGGCGATGCTCTTATGCCCCATCCAGCGCCCGTGACCATGCATGATGTCTTGCCCTCTCTTGTAGATGACAAATTCGTCTGTCGTGAAACTGGTTGGCTGGGGCGATGGCAGCAACGAGTATGGCTAGACGCGACCAGCACTAGCGATTGGCGCGCGACATCGGCGCGAATTTATTGAAGCCTACCCGCAAGCTCGCGGATTACTTCAATCGCGCGCCCACAATTGGGGTAATCGTCGGGGTCCAAAAGCACACTGCCCCTGTTTCCTGGCACCATGTTGTAAGCCGGACAACAATAGAGCCTGCTCACTGTCAGGGGGATACGGACTATCGATAACAGGAACACACGCCGCTACTTCGCGCCTTTCCTCCCCAACATCTCCTCAATGAGTTTGGTAGGAGGCGCTGGGTCGAGAAAACCGGTGACCTGGTATTTCTCTCCGTCATCCCGCCGCGCTCCGGCCAGCACGTTATCTTTGGGGATGTCGATCCTCATGGAATTCGATGGTTCTCCCACCTTTGTGTTCATGACCTCCTGCCAGACCATCTGACCTCTGCGAGCGAGAAACCAGTTAATGAAAACCGCGGCGGCGTTCGGATGAGTCGCCTTGCTGACCAGGCCAAGCGCGCTGTTACCATTGAGAGTGATGTTGTTTCCGGCCTCCTTAAGGTGTCTGCGCTCCAGCTCGCCCACCGGCATGCCGTCTCTGCTTGCGCGCTCCACGTCGCCGCAACCGATGCACAGCGCAAACCTGCCGGTTCCCAGCCAGTCCGTGGCTTGCCGCCGATCGCGCGAAACCGTGACGTTCATCTCGCCCACCAGGCGCTTTATGAAGTCGGGGCCGAGATGTGGATTGTAATAGACCGGCGTCAAACTCGGAAAACTGGAGCCGGCTCTCTCGAACATGCCAATTTTTCCCTTCCACTTCGGAGCGAGAAGATCCCAGTAAGAGGTGAAGTCGTCCGGCTTTGCTAGCTGGGTGTTGTAGTAGATGCTCGTGCCCGCGACATTGCCCTCGTACAGGATCATATAATTCTCGGCGGTGACATAATAGTGTTTACCGCCGAGCCACCCGGCCTCGCTGGTAACCTCCGGCAGGATAAAAGTGGGTTTGATCGGACTGAAGACCCCGGAGCGATAAAATTCAAAGAATGCGGCGCCGCTCATTGTCCCGCTATAAACGTCGGCCAAAAACTTCCCTGCGCGCCGCTCCGATAACAAACGCACCGTAAGGTCGCCGCTTTTTCCCGTGACCGTGATCGGTTTAATGAACGGAAACTCTTTCGTGAAGGCCGCTATGATATCGGAGTGAGTGATCTCCGCATCGCCCCACAGATACACCGCGCCTTCTTTTTTGGCGCCGGCAAGAGTTCTCTCCCACTCCGACTGCCAACCGGGTTTCTCCGCCGCCATTGCGGCCGGCGCGGCTCGTACCATATTGAGACTTAGAATCAGAACAGCGCAGACTGCAATTTGCCGGAGCAAAGTAAGCCTCCGTTTGTACAATCCTGATCTCCTAGATTGCTCCGCAGAAAACACGGGCATCCTCTTGGCCGGAATGGCCGGTCCGAGATTACCGTCCGTAAAATGAACAATTCTTGGTATTGTCAAATGCCGGAGCTGGTTCATGAGCGACTCCCTTCCCTTTACGACGACCTGTTTCTTCACCGAGAGATAAATGGAGTCCAAGGTCCAGTCAAGGCCCGAGGCCCGGAGCGAAGCTTTCTATTCTAACAAGAGTTTGGCTATTCGGTGCCAGCGAGATCGAGTTGACAGGAGAATTACAGGGCGTCCTCGCATTTAATCGCGGGCACTTTTCAGGAAAAGGCGACGCGGGGGGGGGGGTAAGAAGGTTTCCTTGTTGAGCTGGGAGCATTACCCCTAGATGCAAAAAGTACGAGGAGGAGATTGTAAAAGGATTTCGGCTTTTCCAGGGCGCACACGTGAAAGTGATATTTGAAGGAGTGGATTACCCACCCTGACATATGCACAATATCGCGCGTCGGTTTGAATACTGTCAGGCTTTCGTACTAAAGGATATCTACAACGGATGAGGTTTTTTACATTTACTCGCTTCCGACCGGGATCTGATCCGGCACGCAACCCGGCAACGCTTGTTCTCGAGGCGCTTTGTTGAAACCCGTTCATTGCAAACGAGCACTGAATGTTTTGCATCTAAGAAATCCTCCGCCATGTCTTTTAAAAAAATCGGCACACAGAAAGGAGCACCTGCGACGATGGACAAGAGCCATTTCTCCAACTGCGCCCGGCAAGCGGGCGTGTTTTTCCGGACCATCGGGCTCGCTGCCGGCTTGGCAGCGCTCGGCACCGGCCCTATAGAGACGGCACACGGCCAAACCGTCGCCAATCCAATGAAACCCATCCCCATCCCCGCGCAGGTTCCGGCCAAAGACGGCATGGCTCAGATTCCCGACACCCGTCTCTGGTACTGGGACACGGGCGGCCAGGGCGCGCCGATCGTGCTTCTGCATCCGGCGACCGGCAGCGCGCTGATCTGGGGTTACCAGCAGCCGGTATTCGCCAAGGCCGGCTACCGCGTCATCGCTTTTTCGCGGCGCGGCTACTACAACTCCGCGCCCCACGACGGCAACAATCCCGGCATTGGCTCCGAAGACCTTAAGCATCTCGCCGATGTTCTGGGCCTTGGACGATTTCATGTGCTGGCGTCGGCCGCCGGCGGCAGCATCGCGTCGGACTTCGCGTTCTCTTACCAGGAGCGGCTCCTGAGCCTGACCATCTCCAGCAATTCCTTCGGTATACGCGAGGGCGAGATCGCCAAGCTGGCGGCCTCCATTCGCCCCAAGGGCTTTGACCAATTGCCACCCGAATTTCGCGAGATCGGCCCATCCTATCGAGCAGCCAACCCCGAAGGCGTAAAGGCGTGGATTGATCTCGAGCACAAGGCGCTGGTCGGGCCCCGAGTTTCGCAAACACTTAAGAATCAGATCACGCAGGCGCGGCTCAAGGAGCTCAAGCTGCCGACCTTGCTGATTGCCGGCGCTGCGGACCTGTATACGCCGCCGTCGATCTCGCGGATGATAGCGGCGGAGATTCCGAACAGCCGGCTGGCACTGATACCCGAAGCCGGGCACTCGATCTACTGGGAGCAGCCGGAGCTTTTCAACCGCGCCGTGCTCGACTTCATCGGCGGCCAGTCGAAATAGCGCGAAGGTTTCGCAATCTTGGCGGGGAGAAGCTGCATTAAGCGAGAGAGAGGAAACCTGTTGGTAGCAGTGCCGGACAGCGAAGTAATCCAACCGCTCCAATAGCTACAGGGTCGAATCGACAGTTGCTCTGGCGGATCTCTCATCCACTGGTCCTTTGCGCTTTCCTCGCGCACTTAATAGACCGGGCTAGGGAGCCCGTGATGAAAGTGTGGCGTCGCAGCGAGACGGGCGAGGCGCCCTGATGGCAAGGCGCGACGACCGAGAATATCGGGAAATATTTGAGGGGAGGAGCAACGCAGCCAACGGGGATCGATCGCCGTCGAATGCAGTCAGACTTTCACCACGGGCTGCTAGGGCTCGCCGAAGCATCTGGTCGCGTTGTCCCACAGCATTTTTCGCATGACTTCGTCAGCCAGTGATTTCCACGCCAGCACCTTGCTTGTAGACTCGGGAAAGCGCGATTCCGCGTGCGGGTAATCGGACGAATACATCAGGATGCTGTCGCCGAGAAAGTCGGTGACCATGCGCGCCATCTTCTCGCCTTCGTGGATCACGACGCTGGCGAAAAAACGTCCACTGGTCATGTATTCGCTGGGCTTATGAGCCAGTTTGTCCGGCAGGGCGTACCGCATGTACTCGCATTGATCATCCATGCGCGCTCCCCAGAACGGCAGCCAGCCAAAGCCGGACTCGAGAATGCAGTAGCGAATGTGCGGATAGCGGTCCATGATCCCGGCGCCGAAAAACGCGCTGACTGCTCTCATCGCGCCCCACGGGTGCGAGGCGGTCCGGCCGATGAATGGATTGTCCCAGAGATCACGGTAGCCGGGATAACCGGAGGTAAAGCTGTGATGCGCCACACACAATCCTTCGTCGTTGGCCGCGGCCCAGATCGGCTCCAAATCGGGGTGATCGATGGGAACGCCTTCGGCCAGATGGGGATGGATGCCGGCGGTCCATGGCGCGCGCGCCCATGTTTTGATCTCTTGCACCGACGCTTCGATCGCTCTGCTGCTCACCACGATGAGAGACTTCAGGCGATGCGGTTGCTTGCTGCAGAAGTCATCAGTGAAGCGGTGGTTGGCTTGAATAAATCCGACCTCAACCTCGACCTCGTCCGTGGCCGGAGGTAGGCCGGGAAGCATGAGCTGAACGTCCACTCCCTCCTCGTCCATATCTCGAATGCGCGCTGCGGCGTCGTGATCAGACCCGCCAGGGGTAGGAAAACGGCTGCCCATGAACTTCGGGAAATGAGGCTCAAGCTTTTCCCTGGGACCCGCTTCGCCTAGAATACGCAGCTTCTCGCGCCAGCCCGCTCTTTTCTTGAATTGGTAGCGGTGCCGGTGCGGTGCTTCGAGAATCTCGCCGGCCCAGCCGGTGCGAAAGGGAACCTTGCAGCTCTGCCATTCGGGCAGGCGCTTGCGCATGGCTGCATCGAAGTAGGGCTCCAGGGTTTCGGCCATGGGATTCAAGTGTGTATCCGCATCAAAAATCTTAAAACCGCGGCGCATTCGTGCTCCTATTGGTGTATTAGCAGCCCGCGGTGAAAGTCTGACTGCATTCGACAGGCAATGCATCCCCGGTGGCTGCGTTGCTCCTCGCTCAAATATTCCCCGATATTCTCGGTCGTCGCGCCTTGCCATCAGGGCGCCTCGCCCGTCTCGGTGCGACGCCACACTTTCACCACGGGCTGCTAGACCGAGCCGACGTTACTTACCGCCCTTTGACTGCGCTTGAGCCTTCGCCACTATTTCAAGGATCGGCGCCATTTCCATAAACTCCGGCTTATCCGCCAACAAATACTTGACTCCGTCGATGCGCCGCACTTCGCTGCGCACCACGTCTTTCGGAATATCGGTGCGCATCGACTCCTCGGAATTGGTCGGCGTATTGGCGGTGCGCTGGAAGCGCGTCTGGCCTTCGCGCGAGAGCAACCAGTTGACGAACACGCGCGCGGCGTTTGGGTGCGGCGGCTGGCTCGGTAACACTACGGAGCCCATGTTGCCCGCGGAAATCGCCCGGCTTCTTTCCACTTCGCCGTGCGAAATTCATCGACCGGCAGGCCCTGACCTTTGACTTTCAGAATTTCCGAACAAAAAAAGCAGATAGCAAACTTGCCGTTCGCCGAGCCAATCCGTCGCTTGGCGGATTTCCTGAGTCATCGTCATATCCATCTCGCCATAGAGGCGCCGAATGAATTCGCCGCCCAACTCCGGCGTGTGGTAATACATCCGCAAGCCGATTCGTTGACTGCCGGAAATCTTCGGATCGCGCGAGAGAATTTTGCCTTTCCACTTGGGTTGGAGAAAATCCCAATAGGAACGAATCTCGCCCGCCTCCACCGACTTGGTATTGTACGAAACATACTCGCCGACGTTGCCGACATAGAGAAAAATATATCGGTTCTCCGGATCGACGTATTGATGCTGGCCGAGCCACCACTTGGACTCATCGATGACCTCGGGAAGTATCAGCGCGGCGCGCACGCTGTCCAAGATTTTGGCGCGATAAAATACTTCATAGGCCGTCGTCACGCCGCTGATATAGACATCGACGAGATACTTGCCCGCGCGCCGCTCCGCCATGATGCGCGGCGCCAGCGTATTGCCCCGCCCCGGCGGTCGTAACCACGTTGATCTCGGGATATTTTTTCTGAAACAGCTGCGCGACTGCGCTCAGTTCGCCTTCGCCCTGTAATAAATAGAGTGAAAGCTTGCCCTCTTTCTTGGCCGCCTGAACGGTTTTCTCCCATTCCGATTGCCAGTTCGGCTTCGCTTCGGCTGCGTAAGTGTCTGTGCCCGACGCACAAACACACAATACGAGCAAGCGCGCGATCAGAGTTTTCATTGCGTAAAACCACTCATGGTCATGACGGATCTGGACTGCCGAATACCTTTCCCCAAATACGCCATCTTAATCTTCCCCCGTCAAGAGCACAGTTCGGCGCCGCCCAAGACTTCCAGACCCATCCGGCCGTCCTGCAGCCATCGAAGCCAAGATTCACGCCGTCAGAAACCTCCTGGGTTCGCGCGCGATTCGTTGCGGCTCGGGGATGAATTGCACTTACCACACGTTGGTACTAGATTGCAAATTGGTCAATCAAACTAATGAGGAGACGTCAAATGGAAATCGCTCTTTACTATGCGCCGAACACCTGCGCGCTCGCGCCCTATGTCACGCTGACCGAAGCGGGCGCCGACTTCGAGGTCCGGCCGCTCAATTTCCGCAAGCGGGAGCATTTCTCGCCCGAGTACCTGAAGATCAACCCGAAGCACAAAGTGCCTGCGCTTGTGGTCGACGGCAAGATACTGACCGAGAACGTCGCCATCCATCAATGGGTCCATCGGACCTTCCCCGATGCGAAGATCCTGCCGAGCGATCCGTGGGACGAGTTGAAGGCGATCTCGCTACACTCCTGGTGTGCCAGCGGCATCCACCCGTTTCTGAGCCGGATCAACAACCCGCCCAAGGTCTGCGACGCAGCCGGCGTTCCGACAGCGTGATCAAGTTGGCGACCGAAGGTCTGTTCGAGAACTTCCAAATCGCCGGCGATCTGCTCGCCGGGCGTGAGTACTTCTTCGACCATTTCACCGCCCCGGACGCGCATTTCTTTTGGTGTTGCCGGCGCGCCACCCAGTTGGAGGTAGACCTTTCAGGCTTCGCCAACGTCGCGGCGCATTTCAAGCGCATGCAGGAGCGCCCGAGCGTCAAGAAGCTGCTCGCTTTCGAGAAACAAGTTCAGGAAAGCTTCGCCGCTGCGGCCTAGTTAGCGCCCGTGGTGAAAGTGTGGCGTCGCACTGAGACGGGCGAGGCGCCCTGATGGCAAGGCGCGACGACCGAAAATATCGGGGAATATTTGAGTGAGGAGCAACGCAGCCAACGGGGATGCATCACCGTCGAATGCAGTCAGACTTTCACCGCGGGCTGCTAACAACCCCGCGGCGGATTTATTATCCAAGGGGGACGATTTTTTCCGTTCACGGTTCATTCTTGTGACTTGTGCCGGGCAGCGCGGGCCACGTCGCCAGGAGCTTGCCATGGCCGATCAGCGGATGTTTTCTGCCGAGTCTGGAGAGTATGTTCCAGAGCATTGCCGGATTACTCGCCACCACTGGAACCCTCAGGTCGGCTTCCATCGCGTCCAAGCAATCCATAGGATCGAGCACCGCACCCTGAAAATAGATCGCGTCCACGGGCCGCTGTTCCGCCATCGCCCGCGCGGCATAGGCGACAACATCGTCTCGTGTCATTTGCAGCGCGTCGGTGTAATGACCCAGAACTTCTGAGGGCGACACGCCGGAGATGCCAAAGTCCGTCAGAAAAGCGCGGATACCCGCGTTCAACGCCGTGTCGAAGGGTGTCAGCAAGAGAACTCGCGTTGCGCCAAACGTTTGCAGCGCCGCCGACGACGCCCGGAGCGCGGTCGTGACCGGTATCTTCAATGCGGCGGAGAAAGCTTCAAACAAGCCTGGGTTGAGGACTTCTCGCGGCGCGCCGGGGAAAATCAAACCGTCCAACCTTTGCGCCTCGGCAAAGCGCACGGCGCGTTCGACGATAAAATCCAGTTTATCCCGCACATCGTCAAGCACGCCCGCATGAAGAATCAGCTGCTCGTAGACGATCTCGACGCCGGTTGGGGCGAGTTTGTGAAATTTTTGCATATGCGAGCTCGAAGGCAAGCTCGGCCCCAGCCAACCAAGTTTCACGACAGACGGATTTGTCATGGCAAGTTTGACCCCTTCACTTTTGACTCGCCGTTAGGCCGGCGCGATTCCATTTTAATAGCTCAACGCAATTTCGATTTAATCTCGACTGAGTTGATAACAAGGAGAGCTATGACGCGAAACTCTCGCGCGATCCGATGACCTGGGACAAATGGATATGATTGGAATTATTTATTTGACTTAATACACCCGCTCTGCACAAATCAAACCGGGAGGACGGAGCGGAGGTCGATTCATTCAGCCGGTACCCCTTTGGTCCGGCTAACCTGGCGGAGGACGCCATGAAAAAGATGGTCTTTTGCTTGACCGTGCTGGTTATCGGGTGTTCGCTCTGCATGATGAGCGCCTTTGGCGCCGACGCGATCCTCTCTCTCAGGTCGAAAGACGGCGTGACGCCGGAAAACGTGGCGAGTATCACCGGCGCGGTGCGCGCTTTCAAAAGCCAGGACACGCTCCGCCATCCCGCCACCGGCGTGCAGGCAACGTTCTCGTACCATCATTCGATGGCGGTGGCACTTGTAGACGGCGCCGCGTTCCCGGCCCCGTACAGTGATGAAAAAGCCAACGATCTGTCGATTGCGGCCGTTCGTGACAAGATCGAGGTCATCGCCGATCCGTCGCTGCCGCGCGGCGTCGTTGCGGCGACGGTGAAACTCAACGACGCCCGGAGCTACAAAGAAGTGGTCGAACACCCCACCGGGTCACCGGAGCGACCCATGAGCGATGCCCAGGTCGAGGCCAAGTTTCGCGCCCTGACGGCAGGAGCGCTTGCCACGTCGCAGAGCGAACGATTGCTCGAGGCCTGCTGGCAAATCGATCGCCTCGCTGATCTCCGCGATCTTGTGGATTTATGGCGCGTCGATGGTAACGGCGCACAGATAAGCCAGGTGGCATAGAGACTCGCCGGCGCTTATGACCGTATCGCTTTAGTGGCGTTGACTACGAGGCGCGTTCGGTGCATCCATTCACATGATCCCAAGCGAAGGATCGTCCAGTTACTGGCTGAGGGAAACGTCGATTTCTATACCTCTATAAGCGCTATCGTCGATGCGGTTACCCGCGGAGTAGAGGTAAGAGCGCTCTGCGCCACGAGCAACTCGCGCTATCCCTGCGCGGCCAGAGAGCCTATCCGCTCGTTTAGTGATTTGAAAAACAAGAAAGTGATGGTGGGAAGCGGCCGGTCGCGCAACGAAGTTCTGTGGCTCTGCCGGCGGCTCGGCTGGCAAGCGGACGTGGATCTCGAAGTTGTCTCAGGCGATTTGTCAGAGCGGGCACAAGCCTTCAGCGACCCTGGCTTTGCCGCGGTATTCGGCCGGCCTCAGTATTTGTCATGGCTCAAAAAAGGCGGTTTTCATCTCTTACCCTACCCGGACACGGATGACGCCTGGCCCGAAGGGTGTCTCGCCACCAGCCAAACGATGATCGCCCAGAGTCCGGAGATCGTGCAAAGAGTCGTCAATGCGGTGGTCGCCGCCACTGAATACGCAAGGAACCATAGCGAGGAAGCCGTCGCGGTGGCGATGAACCACGTCGGCTATCTCGGCGAAGAGGCCGTTCAGGGCAACTATGACGTGCTGCGCGACTGGTACTCCAACGAAATTACTGAGACTGCCATCGCGCACATCGTCGAGGTACTCGAGCTCAAGAAGGATGCCGCTAGGCCACTCCGCTTGGAGGACTTTGCCGATCTTTCTTTCTTGAGACGCACGCAACAATAGAAGCAGCAAGCTATCGCCACGGCCACCGAACAGTTCTTTGCCTTGCACTGCTTCTCGATGCGAGAACAGAAATCACAGCAGCAGCAAGCCCATCTATTATCTTCCTTCGGCTTCGCCGCTCGCGCGTATCAGGCGTTTCGGGCTGATACGCGCGATTGTTGACCGGCGCCCGATAGCATCGAGAAACCACCGTCACCTTGGTTATTGTTCAGCGTCAACCGCTATTTGCGCGCGCTCACGCGTTCGCCGCCGAGATGCTCCTGCCACCCCTTCAAATCTTCGTAATTCATCCGTTTGGCGTCGGCTCGAGGGTCACGAGCAGACATGCGTAATATCTTAAGCGGTTGATCCGACGCCGATTCGAACCAGTAATCCTGGCCATCCGGCATGAACAGGCCTTCCATTGGACCGATCTCAAATACTTCATCATCGGTCTTGCCGTAAAACCGAGCACGGCCCTCCAGGACTAGCCAAGCAGCGTCCTGGCCGGTATGGGCGTGCCTATTGGTCTCACCGCCGGCGAGGACGACCTGCATGCCTAAGCCGAGCAGGTTGCTCTCGCTATTTTTGATCAATCGCTCCGTCTTCTTCGGCATGCCCTTGAAGTCCGGATCGCTGAATTCGCACTTGAAAGTGCGTATCGAGCGTTGGTTCGTTTCCATGATTATTTCTCTCCTTTCATTGATTGCATCCTCTGCTTTCCCTTCTATCCGACGCGCGCCAGGTACGTCAACCGCCGAGCGATGCGAAAAGCGGCACTTCCTGGCCTTTTCGCAGCAAGGGGTGATTCGAGCAGCCCGTGGTGAAAGTCTGACTGCATTCGACGGGCGATCGATCCCTGTTGGCTGCGTTGCTCCTCGCTTAAAATATTCCCCGATATTCTCGGTCGTCGCCCCCTGCCACCAGGACGCCTCGCCCGTCTCGGTGCGACACCACTTTCACCACGGGCTGCTAATCGACTGACCCGATGCGCGCGCCGACCTTTCGCGCCGCCCAGGTCACGAGCATCAGAAAGACCACCATGAGCACGCCCAGGGCTGAGACGGTGTTGTAGAGTCCCGATTCCCACATGTCAAATATCAGAATCGATAGCACGATGCTGTCCTGTGTGTAGAGCAGAATCGAGGTCGAAAGCTCACGCAACGATACAATCGCAATATAAACCCAACCGGCGATAAAACCCGGCATGAGCAGCGGCAGCAAGATCTTGTAAAACGTCTGCAACCAGCTTGCGCCGCTGGTCACGGACGCCTCTTCGAGCTCTTTGCTGATCTGGATCATCGACGCCGAGTTCGCGCGGATTCCGTAAGGCAAGTATCGGGTCATGTAAGCGATGAACAGGATCCACAAGGTGCCATAGATAGGAATCGGAATGGTGAGATAGAGCACGAGCAGGCTCACTCCTAGCACAAGCCCCGGAACAGCGATGGGTAGAAAAGCAAGATTGTCGAGGAGGACGCGGCCGCTGAGCCTCGATTTAACGGTGATCCAAGCGATCAGTGAAGTCAGCAACATGACGGCGGTTGCGCTCGCAAAGGAGAGAACCAGGCTGTTGGTGAGCGCTTTCTGCCCGAACGGATACGCAAAAAGGTCGCCGTAGCCCTGCCACGAAAGTCGCGACAATATTTCCCACGATGGCACAGCCATGTAGGGAGTAAAAGACGACCAGAGCAGGTTGGCGACTGGCAGCACAGCGGTCGCGGCCATGATGAGGAGAGCAAAGGCGCATACCGGATAGCGCCACGGCCCCAGATCGATGCGGCGCGGGCGATATCCCTTGCCGGTGATGATGGCAAAGCTTTCTCCTGCCCTGGTCATGCGCGTGTAGAGCCAGACTCCCGCTACGCTAATGACGAGAAGAATTAACGAATAGGCGCCGGCGATGCCGTACTGCGGTCGCAATCTCTGAAGCGCGCTGTAGATCTTGCTCGTGAAAACGAAAACCCCGGCGCGGGCGCCAATCAAGGCGGGGACTTCAAAGGATTCGACAGCGCGGATAAACGTGATCAGCAAAACCGAGAGCAGCGCGGGCATGACCAGCCTCAGGGTGATGCGCATAAACGTCGTAAAATTCCCGGCGCCGCACGCCAGCGAAGCTTCCTCCATGGCAACGTCCTGGGATCTGAACGCGGCGGACAGCAGCAGAAAGACCAGGGGGTAAAGGTTCATCGATTCCGCCCAGATCATGCCGCCGAGAGAAAAGACATTGAGTGAGAAATCCGGCAGCGCCAACACGTTTCTGATGAAAAGATTGACGAGGCCGATCTGGGGCGAGAGCAGTAGAATCCAGGCGACGGTTTCCAAAATGCCGGGAATGATAAAGAGCACGAGCACCAGGCTCGAAATCACGCCGCGCAGCGGCGTGTTCGTGCGCTCGCAGATCCACGCGAGCACACCGCCGAAAGTAAAGGACAGCGCGGCGGCGCCGAGAGCGAACTTGAGCGTGTTCCAAAACAGCACATAAAACTCGGGATCTAAGTAAGCGCGGGAATAATGCGCGAGTGTGAGATTGCCGAGACTTCCGGGCGGGGCATCGCTCAAGCTGCTGTAGAGAAGCATGAGCAAGGGTGTAAGGGCCAAATAGGCGATGAGAACAATGGCCCCCGCTAAAACAATAACCACCGTAGCATCCTTGTCATGCTTGGCGCGCCCGACGGCTGCTTGTCCCAAGGTTGAAAGTCAAAAGGCGCCGTGTTAACCGGCCAGATGTCTCGTGAAAAATCCTATGGTCCGGGGCCAAGAAAGGTCTGCAGCGTGTTGGCGATAGGTATCGCGCGACTTGTTCATAAAGGCGTGGCCGGAGCCGCTGTAAGAATGGAATTCATAGACCTTGCCGTGCGCGGTCAGTTCGGCGGCGAGCTTTTGAACATCTTCCGGAGATGGGTTCTCGTCTTCCGCGCCGAAATGTCCCATCATAGGGCAATGAATCTCGCGGGTGCGCTCAAACGGCGAGGGGCCATCGCCCCAGGAGCGAAAAATTCCGCCCCCATAATACATCACCGCAGCCTTGAAGCCTGGGTTTGCCGCCGCCATGAGATACGTCACCCGCCCGCCCATGCAGAAGCCGAGGATGCCGAGCCGCGCGCCATCGACCTTCGGCTGGCCCTTGAAGAAATCGACCGTAAGGTTCACATCCGTGATAACGCTGGCATCGCGCAGGCGGGCTCTCCGGGTGGGCGCGGGATCCCGGCAGTCGATGCCATCGCGGTAGTACATATCGGGAGCCACCGCGGCATAACCGGCGCTCGCAAGCTCCGCCGGAAGATGCAGAATGTCGTTAATGCCACCCTGGTTATGGATGACGACGATCCCCGGAAACGGTCCAGCGCGATCAGGAAGGCTCAGATAAACGCGCATGATTCCGCTCTCGGTCTTCAGTTCTTTCCAGGATGCTTCCATATGTTAGAAAAGAAACTTTTGGCTCTCCTGTCGAGGCGCGGCGTCATGCCCGCGAAGCGGGCTTGTAGGGGCGGATTTAAACCCGCCCTTATGCTGGATTCCGGGTCGCGCTAGCAATCGCCAGCTTGCCCGGAATGACGATTGAGTTATCTAGCGCACTTCGGGGACATCACACTAACGCAAGCCAAAAGTTTTTCGGAACTCCTCTTCGAGATCATCCGACTTTCCCGCCATCTTGTTCACGTCAATGTAAAAAAGTTTCACTCCCTTGGTAAGGCTCGCCGGTTTGGTTTCAATGCCGGCCTTAGCCGGGATGCGCGGAATTCCGGCGAAGACTTCCTGGCCCTCTTGCGACAGGAGAAAATCAGCCATCAATCTAGCCGCATGCGGGTTGTTCGGATGCGACGACACGGAGACCAGGATCGGATAAGTAGGCAACGGCGTGATATTGGCCCACTCCACGGGCGCGCCTTTTTTCTTTTCGCGTTCTGTGGTTGCGGGCGAAGAGTTGACATAGGCAGGGTACTCACCCGCGGACAAAAGTGAGTCCGCCAGGCTTGCGCTGTCGATCGGAATCGTCTTTAGCTCCGCCAGCGACTTCATGTACTTGCGCCCTTGCTCGTCGCCCAACAACTGCAATAGCCCGATGTACCATTCCGGCCGATTGGCGTTGACGGCTATTTTACCGCGCCACTTGGGATGCAGCAGATCGGACCACTGTTGCGGCAGATCTTGTTTTTGGATCAGCTTGGTATTGTAGGATAACGACATCGTGTTGATTTGCCCGGCGGCCCAGTACCCTTGGGGGTCGCGCAGTTCGGCCGGCAGGCCGGCGCTTTCCGGCGACCGGTACTGGGCGAGCAGATTCTGCGCTTTCATTTCCAGGGTGGTAAAGGCGCTGGAAAGCAACACATCAAAAGTATGGCGGCGGGCGCGCGCCTCGGTGACCATACGCTGGCCCAGGTTGATCTTTCCCGCGCGGTAGGTCGTGACCTTGATCCAAGGGTATTTTTTCTCAAATGCCCGAGCCAGGATGTTGATATCGTCAAGCGAGATCGACGCGTAGATCGTTAATTTTCCTTCTTTGCGCGCCTCGTTCAAATCGACGGCCTGCGCCGCCCAAAGATTTTGCGGCAGCACCAAAGCGGCCAGCAACAGCCAACGTCCGATTTGAATGGGTGATTTGTTCATTGACCTTCTCCTCTCAGTCAACACTCAGGTCCCGTCTCATTTACAGGCACATAGCGTAGTGCGAACATGGCGTCATCCGGGCGAGCCCTCTCATGATGCAGGCGACAAGGGCGGCATTTCAAGCTCGAGCGAGCCTGAATGAACAGGCCACTGACCCAACAGCCGCATCCTCGTCAGGACCTTCTACACTAGATTCTACAGTCCTGCTACCAACTAAATTCCGATGTTATACCTTATCACTACTGTCCCAACGTTGAAGTTGAGACCCGTTGAAAATTATTAGAAACACTTAACTTTTTGTTGAAAATGGAATTTATCGATTTGAAATCAAAACCGCTCCAAAGCCACACTTGCGCATCCCTGCGCAAGGAGATGGCTGATGAATTCTGGAAAGACGGTGTTCTCTCAACTGATGGATTTCTTACCGGCATACGAGTTTCGCCTCTTTGTGGATCGCTACCACGGCAATTACAAAGTGCAAAGCTTTTCATGCTGGGACCAGTTTCTATCGATGGCCTTTGCTCAGCTCACCTATCGCGAAAGTCTCAGAGAAATCGAGACCTGCCTGAGAGCTGCGGGGGACAAGCTCTACCACATGGGCATTCGCGGCAAGGTCTCTCGCAACACCCTGGCTCACGCCAACGAGGTGCGCGATTGGAGAATCTACCAAGACTTTGCTCAAGTGCTAATCCGAAGCGCCAGAGAACTTTATCAAAACGATCCTCTCCAAGTTCAACTCGATCAAACCGTGCTTTAGATTCCACCATCGTCGATCTATGCCTGTCGCTATTTCCTTGGGCGAAGTTTCGAAAACGAAAAGCTGCCGTGAAACTTCATACCCTTCTGGACTTACGTGCCAGCATCCCCACCACAGTGATTGTCACTACTGGAGCAGTCCACGATGTAAACATCATCGACGAGCTGTTTTGGGAGCCAGGTTCAATCTACGTAATGGATCGCGGCTACGTGGACTTCTCCCGGCTTTACCGCATCCAACAAGATTCGGCTTTCTTCGTCACGCGCGCCAAGAAAAACTTCCGCTGCCAACGTCTTTACTCCCACTCAGTCAACAAATCCTCTGGCCTTCGCTGCGATCAAACCGTGGTGCTTTGCGGCTTCTATGCCCAAAAAGATTATCCCGACAAACTGCGACGCATCCGTTACTTCGATCAGCAAACCAACAAGGCTTTAGTTTTCCTGACCAACAACTTTACCTTGCCGGCTTTAATCATCGCCCAACTGTATCGATGCCGCTGGCAGGTGGAGTTGTTCTTCAAGTGGATCAAGCAGCACCTTCGCATCAAGGCCTTTTATGGCACCTGTGGATCTTTTAAAACCGCCGTCAGGCTGACGACTGGAACCGCGTGGAACCACTGGAACAAATGGAACCGCCTTTCCCTCACAACGTTTGAACGAGCGCTGTTTTCTGTCGTTGAGCAGTTGAACCATTGACCTGTTGAACGGACCAGAAAATGCTTAAACGGCTTGAACATTTTGAACAAACCGTAGGCCCCAATGTCGTTCAACCGTTGGACGCGGCTTCGCACAAAGTTGATTATCCTCAACCGACGCGCATTGGCATCTTCTTATGTAACAATGGCCACGACGATCCTCAGTAAACAGAGTGTTGAAAAAACTCTGACACAGGCTGTTTCAAAAAGGTCTCAGATGCCAGGCGCGCGAGGGCGCATGAGCAAGGCGCATAGCCCATGGCGTAGAGAATCACTCCCCTCCAGTCTTCCGTCCCTGGTCTATCGAGACCGCTTTTGCGCTTAGCGCTTGGCGCTTTGCCAGTCAGTTACGTTGACGCGAAATCGAGCGAGCGCAACCAAGCAGGTGAGCCTTTTTCAACAGCCTGCCTAATAACCACACCGTTCCGCTATGGCTTTGACGCGCTGGTACTCCGGCTCCAGTTCTTTTCGTGCTCTGAGTTCCTGGAACGCTTCCTCCAGCAGATCCTGTGCGCACACATCTTTGATGGACGGGACATTGTAATCAAGCCCGCCGATCTTCTCCTCATCCTGCTAACATCTGCTCGAACCCCGTCGCTTTGCCATCGATCGGAAACGGCATCACCTCCAGGTCATGTGGCGAGCGCCACGTGACTCTCTCTCGTTCCTCCGGATCCGCGCTCGCGTTCAGCAGCCGCCTGTGCAGCTGGCAGAGATACTCGAAATTTTTCGGCATATCGCGGCAGAACCAATAGCACCGTATCAACGCTTTGAGGAAGCTCTTGACCAGATCGGGCCGCTCCTCAAGGATTCGTCCGGTAGCAGCGATGATGCGTTCGGGTCGTCCGTCGGGCCATTGATCTTTCGGTGTGGCAAGGATGTTGAAACCTTGCTTCTTGAGCTCTTCCGCATCCGAAGACCCGAGCGGGGCACACTCCACTTTTCCGCCGAGCAATGCATCCAAATGACGCTTCCTGGAAGGTCCTATTCTCACCCACTCCACGTCGCGCTCCAAGTCCAACCCCGCCTTACGTAGGTTAACCTGCAGCGCCCAGTGGCGAATGCTATTGTAGTCGCTGATGCCGACTCGCTTGCCCTTTACATCCTGTAGCGATTTGATGTGGGGCGGGCCAATAATCACGCCCGGTCGCTGGTTTCTCCAGCCCGCGATAATGTAGACGTCTGCGCCGCGCGCGCGCTGGAAAAAAATCGTTCGGGATTGGACGTCCAGAGCGATATCCACGGACCTTTCCTTCATGCTCTGGGCAATCCCGAGCTTCTCCAGACCAAAAGGGACCATGGGATCCCGAAGGATCTCATAACCCTGTAATCCCTCCGCGGTTTTGAGTCCCTCGTCGTACAAGAAATTCATCTCGTGAGCCGCCATGATGGGGACGATGTGCAGCGTATGATAACAGGTCGGACCGATTCTGAGTTTTCCGTCTAGCATAATGCCTCCCTCGATAATAGCATCGTAAAGCGATGCACAAGCGCGCTTCTAGCACGATCAAGACAATGTTAGCAATCGGTCGGATTCAAAGATTGTCGCGATTTGGAAGCCTGCCCGGGCCCGTTGCCGATCTAGAAAATCTTAGCAATTAAAAGTCTCCGCTTTCGGTTTAGGGAATCACGGCAAGACCCAGAGCGACAGCGTCCGCCGGGGCTAACGCAGAACGTGCCTCGATCAATTCTGCTGCTCGCTCACGCGCACGATAAAACGCCGCATGAAAAGCGTCAGCGGAATCAGCACGAGGATCAACAGGACGCCCAGAGACGACGCCATCGGCACTTCGCCGGCTTCCCAGTACTCCCACATGAGAATGGCAAACACTTGGTTGCCCTTGCTTGACAGCATCAACGGGGCGGAAAACGCGCGCAGGCTGTGCACCGCGACCCAGACCCAGCCGGCCGCAAACGCGGGAAACAGGAGCGGCAACGTGATGGCGAAGAGCGTGCGTGTGACCGTCGCGCCGCATACGTAGGCTGCATGCTCAAGCTCTTTGTGGATCTGCACGATCGCCGTGTTCATCAAGCGCGTCGCGAAAGCGATGTATCCGGCGATCAAAGCCATGCCCACAATCCACACAGTGCCGTAGATGCGCAGTTGATTGAGGGGCGGCGTGAGATAAGCCATCACGAGCGCCAGCGCAACGACGATGCCGGGAATGGCGTGGGGTAAAAACAAAAAGGTATCCAGGAAAGCTCGCCCACGCACCTGAGTCCGCACGATCACCCAAGAGACCACAAAGGCGAGCACCATAGTGGCCGTGGCGCATATGGCCATCAGCCAGAGGGTGTTCCAGATGACCGAGAGAATGCCGGGTTGCGAGAAGACCTCGGCGTAGTTTCTGAGCGACACCAAGCTCAAGAACTCAATTGACGGAACGCGATAGCTCGGCAGCAGCGAAGCCCATAAAAGGATCGCAAAAGGCGCTGCAACCGTGAGCAGAAAATAGACGACGAAAATGCCCAGGGCGGGATAGCGCCACCTTCCCAAAGCGATCACGCGCGGTCGATAGCCTTTGCCCGTAATCGTGGAGAAGCGGTCGGAATAACGCACGGCGCGGCGGTAGGCGATCAAGAGCAGGATCATCATGACCATGTAGAGCACGCTGAAGGCGGCTCCCAGGCCGTAGTTTATCGGCGCTTGCATGCGCGTCGTAAAGTAAATCAAAGTGCTCAGGAGAAAGATCCCCGCGGGTAGGCCCACCGCCAGCGGCGCCTCGAAAGAATCCATGCTCGAAATGAACGAGTACATGCCGGCGGTCAGAATCGCCGGGAGCAGCACAGGCAACGTGACACGAAAGAAGGTGCTTCGACCGCTGGCTTTGGCCACTCGCGCCGCCTCCTCGAGAGTGGGGTCCATCATGCGAAAAGCGCCCACCAGCATGAGGAAAATCGTTGTGACGCCGCGCAGCCCATCGAGAAAGATGAGCCCTCCCAGAGAGTAGATGTTGAGCGGGCCTGCGTTGATGCTGATGCCGATCCATTCCAACGCATTTCTGAGGACGACATTGATCACGCCGGTCCTCGGCGAAAGCAGGAGCGCCCAGCCGAGAGCAAACAAGACCCCGGGGATCGCCATCGGGATCAAGATCAGAGTCCACGCGAGATTCCTGAGCGGCATGTCGGTGCGCTCGATCAGCCACGCGAACAGGACGGCGATGGCCAAGGTGATGAATGTACCGACAGCCGAGAGCAAAACCGTCGTGCCGAGGGCTTCGTAGAAACGCGGCATGGTATAGGCGACGATGTAGTTTTGCAAAGTCCAGCCGGCGGGAACTGCCGGATGGCCCAGTTGAAAACTGCTAAGCAGCAAGCGAACCAGAGGGATCAAGACGAGAAAGATAAGAAAGGCCGTGATCCCGATGAGAACCGCATGGCTTCGGATTCGATCCCATGACGGAAGTATCCTTGAATAGGGGAGCGCGCCCCGAGCCGTTGTGGTGGTCATGTTTTAATTTATCAGCTATTCACGGAAGAGATCTTGGGTTCTTTGAGCACAGGTCGGTTTATGATCCACTTCCATCTCGATTGAAGTGGGATGCGATAAAGCGCGCGTAGCCGCACTTGCGCTCTTCTATTTGGCGACAGGAAGACCCCAGGCGGCGATGATCTTATCGAGCAGCATGGGTTCATACTCGGCGCGGTCCCACCCCTCAAAGATCGCCGTGGCGCCGGCTTCTTTGATGAGCTTCGACTTTTCACCTCCTTCAATGAAGGGCGAACCTCTGCCGGCCCGATCCACAGCTTTCTGTCCTTCAGCGGAAGCCAACCAGCCGGCAAGAAGCACGGCGGCGTTCGGGCTCCGAGCGCCTTTCAGCACTGCCATCGTCTCTCCCAGAGGGACGGGCACCTCTCGAGGTATCGCCAGGGCGGCGCTCGCTTTAGGATCGCGTCTTAACAAATTCTGCAAGCTCGCGTAGTTGGCACCGCAAATCATGTGCGAACTCGCCGACCGCAAGTTGCGTCATAGCTTTTGTTTGGTCCCTAACCCAGATCGGCTGGTTGTTTTTTAAATCGGTGGCAAACTTCAGGATTCGTTTTTCTCCCCAGGCTTTGTATAAGCCGCTCAAAGGCTTGGGCTGCGAATCTACCGCCACTTTTCCTCTCCAATAGGGATCGAGACAATCCACCCAATCTTTCGGCACGCGAGCCCGAGGCACCAGAGAAGGATTGTAGGCAAAGACGCGCAGATTGAAGCCGGTGGCAACGAAGTGTCCACCCGGACTGAAGTGGACCTCGGGAACATCGGGGAAAAGCTTCCGCCACTCTATAGGATTGGCGATGACTCCTGCTTTCATGAAGTTCTCTTGCATCGGCGCGCCCACGTCGAAAACGTCATATTGGACAACTCCCGCGAGCGCTTCGCTCATGACCCGCTCCTGAACGCCGGCGCCGCTCGTATAAGTGGCCTCGACTTTGATCGGGAATTTTTTGGTAAAACCGTCGAAAAGCCATTTGTCGCGCCCCAACGAGCCGGCAATGCTTACCGCGCCCTCCTTGACCGCCAGCTTCTCGATTTCTGCCCGAGTCTTACCGATCCTTGTCTGAGAGATTCCCTCTGTTGAGAAAGCCAAAACATAGAAGGCAACCAAAAATAGATAAGCCGTTATCATAGATCACCTCCGTAGTCGCAAAGTCGGCGCGGCAATGTGGAGAGGCCGCCCAGTAAGCTAGAAGCTCCCTTTGTCCTACTTTGAAACGGGAAGGTCCCAGGCAGCAAGAATCTTCGCCGTAAGGATGGGTTCCTGTTCGGCGCGCTCCCAACCCTGGAAGACGGGCTTCGCGCCCGCGGCCTTGATCAGCTTCGATGTCGTGGTCCCGTCAATATACGGCGAGCCTCTCCCGAGCTGTTCCATTGCCGCTTGTCCTTCTTTGGAAGCAGTCAACCAGCCGATCAGGAGCACGGCGGCATTGGGATTCTGAGCGCCCTTCATCAGCGCCATATTTTCGGTCATGGCTACCGGCACGTCGCGCGGTAGAGCCAGCGCCACATTCGCTTTCGGATCTACTCTTAACACCCGCAGCATGGTGTTAGAGTGGGCGCCGCAAAGCATGGAAAATTCGCCCGTGGCGAGCTGAGTGATAGCCTGTGTCTGATTGCTCACCCAGATGGGCTGATTGCTTTTTAGCCGCGCTGCGTATTCCAATATCCTTGCTTCCCCCCAGGCGTTGTATAAGGCGACAAAGGAGCGTGGAGTCGTGTCCACCGCCATTTTCCCTTTCCAATAGGGATCGAGACAATCGGACCAGTCCTTTGGAATCCGCTCCTTCGGCACTAAAGAAGGATTGTAACCAATCACGCGCAAGTTGAAGCCGAGCGCGTTAAAAACGCCGTCTGGGCTGACGTGGCCCTTGGGAAGATTTGGAAAAAGCTTTTGCCACTCTACGCGCTCGAGGACAGCTCTTTCCACAAATGTCTTTACCATTCCTCCGGGAACGTCAAAGATGTCGAATTCGACCAATCCCGCGAGCGCCTCATTCAGGACGCGCTCCGCCCGGCGCGTGCCGCTGGCCTGAGTGTGCTCGACTTTTATCATGGGGTATTTTTGGCCGAAGCCTTTCAGCACCTGTTTGGCGTCTGCCGCACTCAACGAGTTGGCCATACGCACTTTTCCCTCTTTCGCCGCCAACTTCTCAACCTGCTCCAACGTTTTGCCGACGCGTGTCTGCGACATTCCGTCTGTAGAAAGTCCCGGCAACGCAAACACAATCGACGCGAACAACGCTGTCCTGAAATAGCGGGCCATTGTCGCCATAACTCACCTGCCTCGCTTCGGTTTGTAAGAACGACGGGCTGCGATCGCGATCAAGATTGCGTCGCGCCGGAAGACTGCTGCTCGGTACAGCGCAACCTATGATGATTCGTCTCCACATTACAATACCGAAATTACCCATGTCAAGAGGTGGTCGGAAGATTGTTGACCTTCGTGGATGGCGCGAGCAAAAAGCATGGTACGGACAGTTCACACATCGAAGTTGTCAAGCAGGATTCCGAGATGTTCCGAGTCTTCTCCTGGACTCACCTGATTAACTGAATATCGAAGTGTGGAAGAACGGTTTATCGGCGTTAGGCTAACGCTTGAACGGAGCGAAGCGATTGAACGGCTGAACGTTTTGAACAAGCCACAGGCCTAGCAGCCCGTGGTGAAAGTCTGACTGCATTCGACGGGCGATGCATCCCCACTGGCTGCGTTGCTCCTCGCTCAAATATTCCCCGATATTCTCGGTCGTCGCGCCTTGCCATCAGGGTGCCTCGCCCGTCTCGGTGCGACGCCACACTTTCACCACGGGCTGCTAGTTTTCGTTCAACCTTGGACGCGGCTTCGCACAAAAGTTGTTTATCTCAACCGGACGCGCCATTGGCATCTTCTTATGTAAAATGGCCACGACTGTCCTCAGTAAACAGAGTGTTGAACTCTGACACAGGCTGTTCAAAAAGGTCTCAGATGCGAGGCGCGCGAGGGCGCATAGAGCAAGGCGCATAGCGCATGGCGTAGAAAATCACTCCCCTCCAGTCTTCCGTCCCTGGTCTATCGAGAACGCTTTGAGCTTAGCGCTTGGCGCTTTGCCAGTCAGTACGTTGACGCGAAATCGAGCGAGCGCAACGAAGCAGGTGAGGCTTTTTTCAACAGCCTGCCTAATAACCCCAACGTTTCGCTATAGCTTCGACGCGCTGGTACTCCGGCTCCAGTTCTTTTCGCGCTCTGAGTTCCTTGAAAGCTTCCTCCACCAGGTCCTGTGCGCACACATCTTTGATGGGTGGAACATTGAAATCAAGCCCGCCAATCTTATCCTCATCGGCTAACATCTGCTCCAATCCCGTCGCTTTGCCATCGATCGGAAACGGCATCACCTCCAGATCGCGTGGCGCGCGCCACGTGGCTCTCTCCCGTTCCTCCGGATCTGCACTGCTGGCCAGCAGCCGTCTGTGCAGCTGACAGAGGTACTCAAAATTCTTCGGCATATCGCGGGTAGAACCAGTAAGAGCGTATCAAGGCTTTGAGGAAGCTCTTGACCAGATCGGGGCGCTCCTCGAGGATTCGTCCGGTGGCAGCGATGATGCGTTCCGGTCGGCCGTCGGGATATTGATCCTTCGGTGTGGCAAGGATGTTGAAACCTTGCTTCTTCAAATCTTCCGCATCCGCAGTCGATATGGGAGCGCACTCCACTTTTCCGCCGAGCAATGCATCCAAATGACGCTTCCTGGAAGGCCCGATCCTCACCCACTCGATGTCGCGCTCCAAGTCCAACCCCGCTTTACGGAGCTGAATCTGCTGCGCCCAGTGGCGAATGCTATTGTAGTCGCTGATGCCGACTCGCTTGCCCTTTACATCCTGTAGGGACTTGATATGGGGCGGGCCAATCATAACTCCCGGTACCTGGTTTCTCCAGCCGGCGATAATGTAGACGTCTGCGCCGCGCGCGCGCTGGAAAAAGATCGTCCGAGACTGGACGTCGAGAGCGATATCCACCGATCTTTCCTTCATCCCCTGCGCAATCCCGAGCTTCTCCAGACCAAAAGGGACCATGGGATCCCGAAGGATCTCATAACCCGGTAACCCCTCCGTGGTTTTAAGTCCCTCGTCGGACAAAAGATTCATCTCGTGAGCAGCCATGATGGGGACGATGTGAAGCGTATGATAACAAGTCGGACCTATTCTGAGTTTTCCGTCTAGCATAATGCCTCCTTCGATAACTGTTACAGGATTATAAAAGACCTACTTCTTTTTATTTCTCTGGCGTCTGCGTGCTCGCAAACGTGCTTTGAAGTCCACACCGGTGTCAGGAGCCACTGCATGAACTGGCGCCAGAACCGAGTGGCAGTGATCTCGCATCAGGCAAAAAGCAAGATCTTGACCGAATGCCGATCCCTTCAAAAAAAGCAATGCACAAGCGCGCTTCTAGCACGATCAAAATAATTTTAACAATGAAAAAGCCCGCTTTTTGTCACTGTCGGTTCGGATTCAAAGATTGTCGAGATTTGGAAAGCGTGCCGCAGGCGCGTTTCTGATCTACCTTTCTTCTTTATCCATCCCCCGGCCATTGGCCGGCAGTGTACAAGGAGGGTACGCTCGTCTAGGATGAAGGCTATGCTAGACAACTTCCTGCAGATTCTTCCAGAGGTCATTTTCGACGCCGCCGAGAAATTGGGCGGGCGTTGCACGGGCCGCTTCTACGCGCTCAATGCGCTGGAAAACCGTGTGTACGACATCGAGATGGAAGAAGGCCCGCACGTCGTCATCAAATTTTACCGCCCCGGCCGCTGGAGCCGCGCCACGATTCAGGCCGAGCACGATTTTCTGAAGGCCCTCGAAGCAAGCGAAATTCCCGTCGTCTGCCCGCTCACGGACGACAAGGGACAAAGTATTTTCGAAATTAACGAAGTGATGTTCACCATCTTCCCGAAGCGTCCGGGGCGACTCGAGCCGGAACTGACGACGGAACAGCTCACGCGCCTGGGAAGGTTCATGGCTCGCCTTCATAACGTCGGGGCGACGGTAAAAGCCGCCCCCCGGTTACGGCTTGATCCGCAAACTTATGGGCGAGACCCTTTGAAGTTTTTAAAAGACGGAAACTTCGTTCCGATGGAACTCGCCAGTCGATTCGAAACGATCGTAACGCAAATTTGCGACGCCATTACTCCTCGTTTCGAGGACGTCCAGTACGTTCTGCTCCACGGGGATTGCCACTCCGGAAATATTTTGTGGAATAGAGACGATCCGTACTTCATCGATTTCGACGACATGCTCTACGCGCCTCCCGTTCAAGACATCTGGATGCTCACGGGCGCAGACGACGACTACGGCAAAGAGCAAAGGCGTATCTTGCTCGATGCCTACGAACAGATCAGAACTTTCGACATGACGACGATGCAGCTCATCGAGCCGTTGCGGGCGCTGCGCATGATTCACTTTTCCGCGTGGATCGCGCGCCGCTGGGAAGACAGCGCTTTCAAAGTGGCGTTTCCTGACTTCGGTACCGAGCACTATTGGCAGGAGCAAATCGAAGGGCTCGCGCTGCAATTGGAAAAAGTGCAATACCGCGCGACCGATCTCTACCGTTGAACGGGAGGCGAACAGGAGCAACCTCAAGGCCAAACGGGGGAGCCAGAAACCCGCGTCATTTCAAAGTCGCCTGGGGAAGGCCGAAAGCGTTGAGCGCATTCTTCTCCCACTTGTTGCTGTTCGGCAGAGTCTCCCAGCTATTCACCGCGAGTTTCTTTCCCTGCGTCACTCTAGCCGCTTCGGAGCTGGGCACAAAGACCGATGTTTTAGGCTCGAGGCTCTCGATAATCGTCTGCGCCGCCGGCGAGATCTGGAACTCGAGCCACAGTAGCGCCGCGTGCGCATAGGGCGAGACCTGCGCGATCGTGGTCATTTCCTGGGTGCGCACCGGCACCGGCTCGATCAGCTTACACTCCAGGGACTTGGAGATGTCCTTTCGTTTTGCCCGTATACACGAATGATAGTAGGACAAAATGCAGCATAGACTGTTCGCCGGTCGTGATCGCGATAATTGCACGGCTGATGCCGCGCACCCAGACCGGGTCCTGATCTTTGATCTTGCGCGCATAGTCCAACATCCATTCTTCGCCGAGCCCGGCCGCCAGGGTTGCCATCCCTGTCGGGCGAATTTCGACCATGAACTTCCGGCCCTTGAATTCGGGCCTGAGGAAATCTTCCCACCTGTTGGGTACCCTTTCCGGGGCGACCAGGTTCTTGTTATACGAGAGGCTGTAAATCGTGCTGGCAAGACTGATGACGTTACGATTTGTCGGATCAATAATTTCGCCCGGGATCTGGAGCACTCCCTGCTTTGCCATCCCCAAGACATCGAATTTTTTAAGGTGCGGCAGGAAGTCCTGATACAATTCCTGCGCGACTTCAAAGACGTCCCAGTTGCTTCTCCCGGCCTGCAGTTCGAGCGCAAACCGTTGCCCGCCTTCAACCCCGGATATCCTCTCCGCGCGCGCGTCAATGAACGGGTACTGCTTCATAAAAGCTTTGCGCAGCGCTTCAATATTGTCCGGGTCCATATTACTCAACACCCGCACGCGACCTTCCTCTTTCGCCCTGGCAACGATCTCGTCCCGGTTGGCATAGAAGACGTACCCTCTGGACTCGGCTTCTTTCTTCGCTTTAGCCAGTTCTGCGCTGGGCGCCGTCGCTGCACCCGCGCTGCCGGCGAACATTCCCAGGGCTAGCGCGCAAAACACAACCCCGGCCGTGATGAACTTAGCCTTCATAAAATAAACTCCTCAGTTATTTTCGCGGCCTTTTAAGATTCAACTAATCGCACGTCAGAATATGTAGGCGTTTTTCACCTCGCCAGCCAGAGGCGCAGCAGGCGGCCCGAGCCAATCGCGGACGGGGGTCCTTTGCTTATGGCAGAGCTGGCTCATGAGAGACTCCTTTCCTTCTGCGACGACCTGATCTTACGATTCGCTCTTAGCGGCCCGTGGTGAAAGTGTGGCGTCGCACCGAGACGGCCGAGGCGCCCTGATGGCAAGGCGCGACGACCGAGAATATCGGGGAATACTTGAGCGAGGAGCAACGCAGCCAACGGGGATCGATCGCCCGTCGAATGCAGTCAGACTTTCACCACGGGCTGCTACGTCTTCCATACACCAAAGGTAATGCCGTGGCCGGTACCCGCCGGCGAGCGGTAGCAAGGCTGATACTCGATCAGGGTCATGGGGACCGGATCCATCGCCGCCGCGAGTACCACCCAGTTGAGGGTCTCCGGAGTGCCGGGGCCCAGGTTCAATCGGTCGCGCGGCAGGGCGCACAGACGCTCGAAGTCTTTTTTCTCGAGCGCATCAATCACTATGCGGTCGAAGTCTTCGTCGAGGATTTGATGGCTCAAGCCGCCTGAGGCCATCAGCGCCACCCGTTTGTTCTCCGGCCACGCATCAATAACGCGCCGCAGGGCTTGGCCGAATTGAAAGCAGCGTCGCGGCGTCGCCTGACTGGGCAGATAACGGCTGACGATCACCGGAACCATTGGCACAGTGGCGTCTATCTGGTAGTGAGTATAAAAACACGCAAAAGCATCATCAATACCGAGCTCCAGCCGGTAATTTTCCATCGAAGCGATATCGAATCCCTCGTCAACCAGGCCGGCGATCAGATGTTCGGCCAGAGACGGATAGCCCGTGTAACTGCGGCTATGGCGTTCTTTGGGCGGATGCGCGACTCCTGAATACCGCGTCTGGCTCTGGGGTCCAACAGAGGCGGCGGTTCGGCCGGCCAGGGTCTCTCCGCGAAAAACGCCGAACACTGCAATGGTATCGTCGGGCAAGATTCCGTGCGGGTTGCTGACGACCACTGCCACATCAGGTTCAGCCTCGGCCAGCATATTTTTCAGCCGGGTAATAGCAGTCTGGCAGGCGTTCCAGCGGCGCTGTTTTTGCTCAAGCGTGATTTCCTTTTGGATGTCAGGCTTGGTCTTTCGCAGCAAATCATCATACCGGTATCTGGGATCTTTCATATCGCGTGCGACGATGTCGTCCCAATTTTCCGGACGCGTCTCGATGGTTGGTCCGTGCGAACTTCCGAAGGCGAACACGATCTTAGCCATGGATAATCTCCCTGATCCCAAGAGTTCTGTCGTGACCACTTACTCCGTTCAGACGCGTGCCGGCGCTTGGCCCGTTTCTGCTTCCGCGCTCTCGCGAACCTCGAATCTCCGGACTGATACAACGGTCGCAAGGCCGCCGGCGATCAAGGTGACAAGCAATCCTCCTATGGCAGTCGCGCCAGCAGCGCCGATCGCCGCGGCCAGGGCACCTGCTCCGAACTGTCCGAGCTGTGGACCCGTATTCGTAAACATGTTGTTTACGCTCGTGACCCGGCCGCGAATCTCATCGGGCGTTAACAGCTGATTGATTGTGTTGCGTAGAACGAAGCTTACCGTGTTGGCCGCCCCCGCGGCCGCGAGCATCAGAAATGAGAACCAGAAGAAGTGAGAAACGCCGAAGAGGGTCATAAAGACCCCATACATAGCCACGCTCATGAGAACCCACGCTCCCGCGCGCCGTACGTGTGTCCGGACGCTCATCATTGTTCCCATAACCAGCGCTCCTGCCGAGGTCGCTGAGTAGAGGAGTCCAAGTCCCTGAGGTCCGACGCCGAGAATGTCGCGTGCATAGATCGGCAGCAGAGCGCGACCGCTTCCGAAGAAGTTCTGGCTGAAATCCAGCGCCATCATTGACAATATAACCGGGTGCGTCCACACAAAGTCCACTCCCTCGCGCAGAGCCTGCATGGTGACGGCGCCGCGCCCGCGGGCGACTTGGGCGAGGGGCCGCATGATGGCGAGCGCGGCGAGCATCCCGAGCCATGACACGGCGTCGACCGCGTAGCAAAGCGTCGGGCCGCTGTGGGCGAGCAGGAGTCCTGCCAGAGAGGGGCCGAGAACAGTTGCCACATGGCGTTGCGTGCCACTCAAGGCAAGCGCACTGGTGAGATCTCGGCGCGGGACAAGGTTCGGGATAATTGCTGTCCGCGCTGGCTGCTCCAGCGAGCTGAATAGCGCGAGAAATAGGGTGGCAGTATACAAGATCGGGGGAGAAACCCACCCCATAAGGGCCATTACGGCGAGACTGGCCGAGACACACATTTGGCCAATCTGCGTCACCATCATAAGATGACGCCGGTTAACCGCGTCGGCTAAAACTCCGCCAAAGAGGAGCAATACCAGCATCGGCGCGCCGCGGGCCAACCCCAGGAGGCCGAGTTGAAGCGGTGAGTTGGTCAGCTCATAGATCTGCCAGGCCATCGCCACCGTGGTGAACTGAGTCCCCACCAGTGATACGACAGATCCGCTCCAGTAAATGGCGAAATCACGGTGACGCAGCGCGGCGACTGCTGGCCGGCGCTCATCCCCTGGTGCTTTGGCTGCCCGTCCCGGATGCTTGCCTGTCATACAACTCAATTTCCTCTTTCACGGCGTCACGATAAGGACCCTATTCGCTTCGCTCCGAGCATCAATTCTCTCGGAGGAGCATCCCGGTCTCAATAGTTTTTCCCAACCCGACTTCATCAGCCACCAACATGCGTCGTTCGGCCATTTCGACTAAATCATGCACCAGCAGAATTTAGTGAGGCAGTAAGTTCACGCGACTCGCCGAAAGCTCGCCGCTCGAGTTCTAATGTGCCAGGTCGATAGCGATCTGTTTAACGCGATATGCGATCGGATCGTCAAATAGTCCCTTTGCTAGCCTCTGCCACAAGTCACTGGTTTTCTCCAGTAGCTCCACCGGAAAAGTCTCCACCCGCCTACCGCTCGATGTGTCGAAGACAACATCTGCTTAGTCAAACCCTGCGGTTTCAGCGACGCGTAAGACTTCGCCAATACCAAACTCAGGACCCAGATTTTCTTCACGCTTTTCATGCGCAAGCAAAGCCCAACTCCACATCAGCCGTGTTACTCTCTCACAATCGCTGTGGGGTCAGCATTATGACCGCAGTTGTTGAATCACCTTCGATTCCATTTCCTCATTTCGAGAGGCTGCAGCGGTCTGCTAGCTTTGACCGGTCGGCAGCTGCCATGAGCGCGCGACGCGACTTTTGACATGCGCTAGCGTGCAGTATATCCTTGCGTATATACGGAGGTTCCTATGAAAACGGCCAAAATCTTTCGCAGCGGCAACAGTCAAGCCGTGCGGATTCCAAAAGAATTTCAATTGGAAGGCAGCGAGGTTGAGATTGTGAAGAGCGGTTCCTCATTGGTGCTTCGCCCTTGCAAGAAATCATGGGCTCCGCTCTTCCGAAGTCTCAATAAATTCACGGATGACTTCATGAAGAATGGCAGAAAACAGCCGCGGACCCAGAAAAGGCGAAAGGCGTTTTGATGAAAGTGATGCTCGATACCAATATTTGCATCTATATTATCAAGCAGAAACCCCAATCCGTATTGGAGCGGTTCCGCGCCTTCCAGGTGGGCGATGTCGGGATATCGTCGATTACGCTCGCCGAACTGCAATATGGCGCGATGAAAAGTGCCCGGCCGCAACAGAACCGAGAAAGTTTGAAGGAATTTATCACGCCGTTGGACGTGGCGTCGTTCGATATCGCGGCAAGCGAAGCGTACGGGACGATCAGAGCCTCCCTGGAGAAATCAGGCCGTCCCATCGGTGCCATGGATTTCCTGATAGCGGCCCACGCGCTGAGCCTGGACGCTCGGCTGGCGACCAACAACGAACAGGAATTCAGACGAGTACGTGGATTGCACGTTGAAAATTGGATTCAGTGAAATTCTCACCTTTCACGGACCAGCCATTAGAAAAAGGGAATATCAGCTGGGTCAAATCTTTGCCAAGCAGCCAGGTCAAATCTTTACCTATGACAGAAGCGACAAGTCGATCTCAGTTAATTTTTTCTCCAGACGCTTATCGAATTCGATTCACTCACGCAGCCGGGTTCTCTCCCGACTCACCGATCCTTTACGGTGGGAATTCCGAGCATCGCGGGTCTTACCGTTGCCTTTGGTCTACCGCCGGTTCTTGCTCGCCTTCAAGGTTCCTGACAAAAGCTCCCGGCGGATCTCGCTGAGAAATTTCTCCAGGCCCCGGATCTCGATGGACTCAAAACTCTCTTCATCGAGACGCGCTGACCCGTCGTTGCCTTTTGCTTCTCGATTACGCCGCTTCTAGCAGCCCGTGGTGAAAGTCTGGTGCATCGACGGTGCGATGCATCTCCGTTGGCTGCGTTGAACCAAATTACCGCGGCGGAAGCGGTCCCGCACCTGAGAGTTGCTTCAGCGTATCGATCACCTCGGCATCGCGGGGAATATCCGCCACGATCTTCCTCAGCTCCTCCGGTCCGAGCGGTGAAGCGTCATCGGCGACAAGCTTATGGAAATAGACCAGGAACTCGGGATCTTTGGCGATTCTGCGAAAAGCGGCTTCGATTATCTGGACTCTGTCCTTGGGCGTGCCCGGAGGAAGAATAAAGGGAGAGCCGACCGCGCGGAAACCGCGAAACAAGCTGATGAGCCTTCTTTCTCTTTCGCTTCTGGCAAAGGTTTCGATTTCCGGCAGGTGCCCCAGAATCGGCAGGCGTTCGCCTTTGGGCACTTCCAAGATGCTGTGAAAGTTCATCAGCTTCTTGTCGAGCCACTCGGGGTTGCGGCGCAGCACCGAGATGGCGTTGTTGGCGCGCGCGTCCAGCTCACCCTGAGTCAAGGCGGCATCGACCTCCTGCGACGAGTAGCCGGCAATGAACTTAGGCTCCTTTAATCCGATAAGGTAAGCGAACATCCGGCCGGCGACATAGGAGACGTGGCCCACCGATTGTGCACCGATCCGAACACCGGAAGCGGCGCGCAGCTTCTCGATGGTGTCCAGCCCAAGTTCCTTGCGGGTGTAGATCACGTTGCTATTTTCGTGTTCGGGTGTGCCGAGGTAAATGAACTTGTCGATATCGTAGTTCACGCCCGACTCACCCATGACGGCCAAGGAGATCATCGAGCCGCTGGCTGCGCCGATGGTGAGGCCGTCCGGTTTTACGGAGCTGTAGAGGTGGTTGGCGCCCTTGCGCCCGCCGCCGCCTTCCATGTATGCCATCACGGTGTTTGGATTTCCGGGGATATGCTTTTTGAGAAACGTCAGCACCGCCCGGGTGCGCAGATCGCCGGTTCCTCCGGCGGCCCTGGTTGCCAGCACGGTGATCGTCTTACCTTCGTAGAAATTCGCCTGCGCATCAGCGAGCGCGGGCATCAATCCAGCCAAAATGATCACTGCCAGCGCAGCGATGAATTGGAGCTTTTTCACAGGCTGGTCTCCTTCCATTTCGCAACTATCTCCGCGCAAGCCGCCTGGAACTTTTTAAACCTTGAACCGCGTTAGGCAAACGGCTTGAACGGAGGGCGATTAAACCGGTTAACGGCCTTCAGTGTAACCCTTTTGTCTATTGCCTAGTGACTATTGCCTATTTTGAACCGTTAAACTGTTGAACGGCTCGTGTCAGATCACATGATAAACGGCACCGCTTGGCGCCAGCATAGTCAATCACCACTGCTCTCTTGTTTGCTTTATTTGTGCGTTTCCTTGATTGGATCGGTTCTACCGCGCGGGAAGAACGTCCGGGCCGGCGATCTTCTGAAAGATGTCCACGATCTCGCGCTCCCTGGGTAACTCCCTGACGGCCCTTTCCATCTCCTCAGGCAGGAGCGGCGTGGCGTCGTCACCCGTGAGCTTTTTGTACTCCTTGAGGAACTCCGGATCTCTGAAACGTCTTGCGGAACGCCTCTCTGAGAATCTCCGCCCGCTCCTGAAGCGTGCCCGGAGAGAGGATGTAGGGGGAGCCTACCAGGCGAAACGCGCGGAACATGGCCAGGGCCTTGCTCTCCTTGTCGCTCCGGGCGAAGCTCTCGATCTCCGGCAGAGATGCAAAGCGGGGATGGGGGTGCTTATCCCCCTTGGGAATTTCCAGGATGGCGTGGACGTGGACCAGGCCTTTGCTCAGCGAATCGGCGCCGCGCTGCAGCACGGTATCCGCGACGTTGGCGCGCGCGTCGATCTCTCCCCGATGCAGGTTTACGTCCAGCTCTACTCCCGAGTAGCCGGTCACGAAGCGGGGGTCTCTGAGCATCCATGAGCCAAGCGAACAACCGGCCGGTTATGTAAACGAAATGCCCGACGGCATGGGCGCCGACGCGGAGGCCGCCGTGGGCGCGCAGTTTCTCAAGCGAGTTGAGGCCAAGCTCGCCGCGGGTCACGAAGACGTAGTGGCTCGCGGTGTTCGGGGCGCCCAGGTAAATAAATTTGTCAACGTCGTACTGCACCCCGGCCTGCCCCTGAACGGCGTTGGCCACGACGCCTCCGACGTGCCCTAAGGTCAGCCCATCCGGGCGAACCGAGCTGAACATGTAGTTGCCCGCTTTGCGCCCTCCTCCCCCTGGCATGTACTCCGCCAAGATGTGGGGGTTGCCGGGAATGTATTTGCGCAGGAAGGGGATCACCGCCTTAACGCGCAGGTCGCCGGTTCCCCCCGCCTCACCCGATTGGATCAGCGTAATGGTTTTGCCTTGGTAAAAAGGGGCCTGGCCATGGACCTGACGGCCAAGCAATAAAGGCAGGACAAGGCCTCCCACAAGAAGGCTAGTCGTGAATTTCATCTGCTCCTACGCGGGATTTGCTGAGTTTTAATCTTCGAACCGCCCTTTTGTCAAACGCCAAAAAGGTTTGCTACGCCTGGTTTTTGAAATTTGGCTATAGAACTTCATTAGTTTGCGATGCGCTTACAATGAGCATGTACATTTTAAGTTTTTGCATGGCCGAGAGAAAAAAACGTTATAGCCTTGGCATGAGGCGAAGGGAAAAACGCGTTTAGGGAAAACACACTTGTGGCTGCACTGTTATAAGTGCTGAGCTGCAAGCCATCGTGATAGTTTCGACACAGGAATTTAATTGGGCGCAGCCGGAAGCAGACCTTTAAGTGTTTGCCAGACTTCCGTGAACAGTTCGCGTCGGGGCCAACTAGAGGAGAGATGAAACCAGAGGTGGCGAGCCGTGCGATTGAACCGGGCACCCACTTTAAACAGTTTAAGCCGTAGAGTTTCCAAGCGGGCATGAGCGAGTTGGGTTTTTCTAAGGGCATGAAGACGGAAAAGGACGAGCAATTGGTAAGCCAGCGCGTGGAGTTGAAGGCGAAAGGCATTGGCGCGATAGCGATGGCAGGAAAGTCGGTCCGAGCTAAGATCGCGCTTAAATTCCTTGATGCGGTTCTCGCACTCGCCCCGCTCGTCGTAACCATTGAAGATCTGTTCGGCTCTGCCCGCTCGGTTGGTAACGACAAAGCGCAGATTGACGCCCAAGGGGCCCACTTCGATCTTGACCAAGATCCTTCTCTGTCTCCTCCAGCTTCGAGCCCGATGACGGAAACTGTAGAAGACTCGGATAGGTGTTTTGGTGCGGGCGTATTTACGCTTGGCCTTTTTGAGCCACGGCTCGGTTTTTCTCTTAAAGACCGCATTGGTGCCAATCCCGATGGCGTAGAGCATATCGAGGGATTCCAGGGTCTGGTAAATCTGCGGCGTGGCCGAGCCAGCATCGGCGCGATAGCTGATCTGGCTTTTAGAGAAACGCCGTTTAAGAGATGGACCCAGGCGACGAAGTTCGGCGACGATCCCCTCTGAAGCCGAGGCGTTGCCCGCGCGCAGTCGAGCTGAGAGTAAAGAGCCGGTTTTGGCGTCGAAGAAAAACAGTGGGTGATACATGTGCTCGCCGTATTTGCCGTGGAAAAATGCCAACTGTTGCTGACCATGGCAGGGATCATCGGTGGAGTCAGAGTCCAACAGGATTTCGTGCGGGTTTTCCCCTTTGCCATAGCCATGGTGCAAAAACCACTTGAGACAAAGCTCGCTAAGGTGGCGGATGCTTTGCCAGTCGGCGTGATTCTCCAAACGCGAGAGCGTGGGCTGGGAGGCCAGAGGATCGGATCTGCCGACGACGGTTTGAAAAATCGGATCGTTACGTAACGTCTCAGCGTCATTTTGATCGTGGTAGCCTGCAGCGATCTGGTAGATCCTCTGGCAAAGCATCTCATGAATGTCGTGCTCGATGAACGGCCGATAACGCCAGTCATTAAACAACCCCGCAAGCTTTTTAGTGAGCGCCAGTTGCGCATCAAACTGGCGCAAAAGCAAAAGGCCTGAGTCGCTAGTAATCTGGCCGCCGTTAAAGTCGAGAACAATCTTCGGTTGAAAACTGAGCGTGAGTTGATTATGACACTGTGTAGCCATCGCTCCTCCGTCTGCTGTGAAAGGTTAGTGTGGTGACCAACCTTATTTATTGCACAGTTCGACGGTGCCGATGGCTTTTTTATTCGCTTAACCATGAATAATCGCTGAGCTGCTGCGTCCGCCAGTCCGGTTGAACGACTTGAACGTCGGCTTGGGCGTTCTTGCCGCGGCGAATCCCGCAGATAGCACGTTAATGTGCAGTAATGTACAATCTGGTCTATGGCGGTGGACTTTCTATGAAAAGTTTATCATTTACTGAATTCCGAAAGAGGGCGTCAGAAATTTTAACTCTCGTTGAGAAGGGTGAAACAGTTCGCGTCACTCGTCACGGCAAAACAGTGGCAAAGATCGTTCCTGCTGAAACCGGCGAGAATATTCCGTCATGGAAGCGGCCCGGTTTGAGGTTGGTCCGGCCCAGTGCATCGCTCAGCAAGGCGATTCTAGATGAAAGGCGGAAGTCACGTTGAATATTTTCTTCGATTCTTCAGCCCTCGCTAAACGATACATCGAAGAGAAAGGAAGCGATCAGGTTCAAGCCATCCTGTCTTCTGCTTCGGCGTTAGCCGTCGCGGTGATTTGCGTTCCAGAAATCGTCTCAGCCCTGTGTCGCCGCCGCCGCGAACGCAGGCTTTCAACCGAGGAGTATCGAAACGCGAAGGCATCGGTACTTACGGACATCGATGACGCGAGTGTCATTGGTATTACTGAGGAAGTGATAGCTCACGGCGTGGCATTGCTTGAGCAGTTTTCGCTCCGTAGCGCCGATGCGTTACATATCGCCTGCGCCTCGGAGTGGTCGACTGACCTGTTCGTTTCTGCCGACGACCGTCAGTGTAGAGCCGCGAGAGCGCGCGGTCTCAGAGTCGAAGCGATAAGAGTATAGGCCAGAACCCAACGGGAACGCCCCCCGGCTTACGTATTCTGGTAAGAAGATGGCACCGGATGATTCAGGTGACGGCGTCACGTTTCAGGCTCAAGCGAGCCTGAACGAAACGGGCCACCAGATCACCCTCCCATTGACGCAAAGTCTTAATATTCAACCCAACACACGCGCCTTGACGATTCCCCGGTCCGGTGATATCGCTCGGCCGAGAAAAGGGTCGTTAAAATTTTCCATAGAGAGCGAAAGCGCGCGCTGAAAGATCCTCGACGAAAATCCGCAGCGCTCCACGCCCGTGGAAGTGGCGTCGCACCGGCCGAGGCGCCCCGATGGCAAGGCGCGACGCCCGAGAATATCGGGAATATTTAAGCGAGGAGCAACGCAGCCAGCGGGGATCGATCGGCTGTCGAATGCAGCCAGACTTTCACCACGGGCTGCTAAGCACTTAAGGGGACGTGAGCAAAAAGGAAAGAGGCGAAATGACGACCGAGACGGAAACACTACGGGTAATCGACGCTGACACTCACGTTGACGAAACTGAAGCGACCTGGGAATACATGACTCCGGAGGAGCAAGCGTTTAAGCCTACGAAAGGGTCTGCTTCCCATCCCGATCCGGCCCGCCCGCCTTTCCCGTACTGGTTGATAGACGGACACAAGGAGCGTAGGTCGGCACGCAGCGACACCAAGTCCAAGACCACGGTTGAAACGCGGGAACTGCTCGATGTAGGGGCTCGTCTTAGGCACATGGATGAGCTCGGTACCGAAATACAAGTCATCTATCCCACATTGTTCATTAGCGACCCGGCAGTACGACCGGAAGTGGAGTTGGCGCTTACCCGCAGCTATAATCGATGGCTTGCCGATCGCTGTGCTCTTTCCAACGGTCGCTTGCGCTGGATCTGCGTACCGCCCCTCAAGACGATGGACAAGGCGGTGGAGGAGCTGCGCTGGGCCAAGGATCACGGAGCCTGTGGTGTGTCCAAGAAGGGAGACCAGGAAGCAGGCCATTACGCAGCCGAAGATTATTTCTTCCCCCTCTACGAAGAGGCGGAGCGGCTCGACCTGCCGATCTGCTTCCATACCGGCACTGGCACCGCCCAGGAGCGCCGCTGGTTACGCGCCGCCGCTCCAACGTTCCTCCGCAGCAAGGCGACCGCCATTACCGGTATCCACTCATTCTTGGAACGCGGAATCCCGGCGCTGTTCCCGAAACTTCGGACCGGTTGCATCGAGGCGAGCGCCTCATGGCTTTCCTTCGTAGAGCACACCATCAGGCGGGCGGAGAAGAAGCATACCCTCCGTCAACTCCCACCAAGAGACATCTTCACGACGAACCGTATTTACGTCGCTTTCCAAATGGACGAAAATCTCTCCTTGATCTTCCAGTACATCAGTGAAGACAACCTGCTCGTTGGGTCCGACTACTGCCACGAGGATCCCTCCCAGGAGCATGGCTTCATCATCCCCTTACAGCAGGCGGCCGACCGCGGAGAGATCCCATATTCGGCGGTACGCAAGATAGTTTACGACAATCCCAAGACCTTCTATGCACTTTGACTGCGACGCAGCGCCGCAGTTCGCGAACACTCACGTAGTGCGAGCTACGCGACCGGCCAGACATACGTGAACACATTGTCTCGGAGAGCACGGATCGCAGGTTTGAATATTTTTTTGGGAGGTAACGCGGATGAAAGCGATTCCGATAACGTTCGTGTTGGCTCTGGGGCTCTGGCTCACGGCTTTTGCTGGCGATAGCGACGCTGCCAGTCCGGCGTTGCTTAAAGCCAAACAGGAGGCCGAGACCAGGGGATATATTTTCGCGACGAGCCATGACGAGATCGTGGCCAGAGGACGGCACCACCCATATCGTCATGGCGCCGCTGTTGGAAATCCAAATGCCTTCACGATTTGTTCTTCGTAGTGTCCCATTTTTGTATAATGCTCCCACGCCATAAGCGATATTGTTTTTCCCCTGGTTATCTGCTCGTGAATCGAGCCGGGAGTAAACAGAGAGGCGGCCAGATCAACTTCATCTAAAAGCTTCTGCCCTTCCGGACTACAGACGAACTCCAGCCATAAAAGACCTGCATAAGGATTTCCTGCTGTACTTAGCACGCCTTCGGCTTCGGTGAGTCGAGTGGGAACAGGTTCGGCTATTTTGAACGCCAAAATACCCCTCGGGTCCTTAAGCTGGACCTCTTTGAGAGTCTTGTAATTGGGTCCCAAGAACAGGCGCTGATCTCCTGCCAGCATAAAAGTGAGGACGCGCGCATCTCCCCTGAACCATACAGGTTGTTGAGCAGCAATCCTGCGAGAGAAGTCAAGAACCTTCTCCAGGCCCCAAGCTGGAACGAGCGCAGCTAAAGTTTTCGGTCTGACATCGACAACAAACTTTTTGTCCTTGAATTCAGGCCTAAGAAAATCCTCCCAGCTATTTGGCACCTTTTCCTCTGAAATAAGTTCTTTGTTGTATGCAACCACCTGAATGTTGCTTTGTACCGCGACAATATGACGATTCGCTGGATCTACCAATCTTGGCGAAATTCGGATAATTCCATGCTGCGCCATACCGAGCAGGTCGAACTTTTTTTGGTACGGAAGATAGTCATTGTAGTGTTCGAATGCCAAATAGTTGACATCCCATCCCCTAGCAAGTCCGGCCTTCATCTCGTGCACCATGCGGGTATAGTTCTCAAGCCCGCTAAGCTCTTCCACGCGAGCGTCAATAAATGGATACTTCTTCCTGAATGCCTCGCTGGCGGCCTTGATCGGGCGTGGACCAAGCGCAACCAAAACGCGAAGTTTTCCTTCCTTTTTAGCCTTAGCCACGATCTCGTCATGGCTCGTTTCGAAGATATAGCCTTTAGATTCAGCAGCCTTTTTGGCGCTCACAAGCGGCGCATCAGCTCCGAACACGGCACTCGTCAAGAATGCCCAGCACGACAGCGTCCAGAAAGACACCCTAATCACATTCGTGTAAGTTTCTTTCATTCATGCCTCCATTCGTCAATCTTAGAGCTCTTCTTCAGATTGAAGAACTCTCATAACCTCGTCTGTGGTTTTAATCTCTGCCCTGCCTGCAAGCGATGCTAGATGAGGAGATCCAGGCGGATAGGTAGCATCAGAAACCACAACTGTACGGTACCCCAACCCGGCGCCTTCTCGAACGGTGTCGGACACACATCCCGTGACTGCACCCCCGGTTACGAAGCAGCGGTTTACGGCCAAATTCCTAAGCAAGCGATGCAGGGGAGTGAAACCGAATGCGCTTTGCCCCTTCTTGATGAGGACGTAGTCCTTTTCGTGTG
The DNA here is from genome assembly GCA_963801935.1 of uncultured delta proteobacterium. GTDB lineage: Bacteria > Desulfobacterota > Binatia > UBA9968 > UBA9968 > DATACQ01. The sequence goes on along the minus strand of CAWDHA010000006.1, from coordinate 50,846 downwards.
GCGCAAGTTCCGCCACAGTCTGAGCTCCCCAGCTTCCTTCTGTGCGCCGGCCGGTTCCAGAGGGCAACTGTTTATTTCTGTGAACCATTTTAGGGCTGGCACTGTCGGAGAGATCTATCCGATGAGCCAGATTTACATAAACAACCGGCCGTCCTTTTTCCCGCATGAAATTGCTCAAGCGCTGATTGTTCAATATTATTAACTCTCTCTCCGCGTCTGTTAAATGCGAAAATCCTAAACGCTCATTGCATCCCTCTCGATGGATAGAGTCGTTTTGCATGTCCACAACAATTAGCGCGGGCCTTAGGCCAGTTTCACGCTCGGCTCCGTGCTGATCCACTTTTGATAGTTCGTCTACCGTTTCCGTCGTAGTTTGGATTAACGCCCGATTTCTTAGAGAGCCCGAGTTGGAAGAATCAAGCGGAAAACTTGCGTCTGAAATGAGCACGATGTCATAGCCAAGCGCAGCTCCTTGTCTGACCGTATCATCCACGCTCCCGGCAACTCCGCTAAAGCCGGCCACAATGCAACCGCTCACGTTCTGTTCCGTGAGCATGCGATCCAGGGGAGTGTGCTGAAAAGCGCTGTGCCCTTTTTTTGTAACGATGAAGTCAGATGGCCGAACGGCAATCTCTTTTACAAAGGAAGCGCCATGGCTTCCTTCCACCAAGAAGGGAATCTTCGAGCCGATACGTTCAATCCAAAAGGGGGGAAATAAGCAATCTGCAAGGTCAGGCCGAAAAGCCGTCCTCACGTGAAAGACAGGTCGATTCGCATCGCGGATTGACTCCAACAACATCCTGGCGTTCCGGAAGGCTGCAATACGATCATTGCCGCTTATCGGGTTGATTCCGAGATCAGCGAGCGTATCGGGCGGATCAATGAAGTCATTTTGAAAATCAATGAGAAGCAAAGCAGACTTTCTTAAGATTCCGCTAAAACTCATAACGGTTTTCCTATCTCCGGTCGGCTAGCCGGTTTGCCGCCGAATGAATACGGGATGGTCAAGATTACACGCATCGGAAAGCTCATCGCATTTCGTTTGGATGCAAAGGCTTGAGGTGATTGCGAAAGACCGCCAAGAAAAGGGTGCCTCACCAGCCACTTGTCAACGAGACTTTGGCCGAGGAGATGAGGAAAGCGAGTTAGGGAATCCGCCTCATCCAAAGATCGTCACATCGTAAAAGCCTGACCCGTGGCCTCCTTTCGCGTCAACACATCAGCTAGAGTACTTTATCCTAGCGGCGCCGTGCCGGCTCTTCTGCAAGCCGAGTTACGGAGCACCTGCCCTGGCAGATCGCCACTAAGGCGTCCGTCGGTAAATATGACCCGCCCGTTAACAATCGTGTGATGCACTCCAACCGAGCGTTGAATCATTCGCTTGGTGCCCCCGGGATAATCGTGCGCCCATTCGGGTTCGCAGGCGTCGACCGTATCGGGGTCAAACACCACGAGGTCGGCGGCATATCCCGGACGAACCAGCCCTCGGCCTTCCAGACCGAAGACGGAGGCAGCAAAGAAAGTCAGCTTGTTGACCGCCTGCTCCAGGCTTAACACCCCTCGCTTCCGCACCCAAAGCGCCAACAGAGTTGTCGCGTAGCCGAAGTCCGCCCTGTATTGCACGTGGGCTCCGGCGTCAGAGCTACCGATCAATAAATACGGACTACGCAGAATCTCTCCCATCGCCTGCGGATTCTCCCCATGCTTCGCCATTCCCAGAATATCAAATCTTTTACTGTAAGGCGGATATTCGCTGTAGAGATCAGTCGATACCACCGGGGGCAGCCAAGTCGTTCTTACCCGGCGCCGAAGATATAGCAGGCGAGTGACACCGTCAAGCACTAGCCCAACTTGTAGTGATGCAGTTTGAACAAATCATTTTTGCGTTTTGCTGCTACAGGATTTCCGGCAGTCCTTCACCGATCACCGATCAAGTCGGGAACCTTAACTTTGAGTACATTGAACTGTTTTACAATCGCAACGGCTTCATCAGTCATTGAATTATCAAACGCCCGCAAAGTACAAGTCAGTTGGAGTGCCTAATTGACTGTCAGTTAAACCCGGGGCAGCTCACGTCTTGGATTTTATCTTTGGCCCCGTCTGCGCGGTAATTTTCTCAGCATAATCCAGCGCCCACTTCTCACTCAGACCCGCAGCCAGGGCGCCAAACCCCTGGGGATGGATTGAGTGACCCTTGCTGGGAAATCCTCTGGGGTAGATACGATGCCCGGTCTATGGTGATCGGTTCTGATGTCGAAAGCTTGAAGCTTGAGCACAATTCGTCCATAAGTCGACCATGCGACAAGTAAAACCGCCGATTGCCGAAACACGACGGCCGCGTTTCAAATTACCCCCTGGTGCTTGCGACACTCACTTGCACATTTACGGGCCGTTCGATCGCTATCCGCTCGTGCCCGAGCGCCATTACGATCCCGATCCCCACTCGACGCTTGACGACTACCTTAAAGTGCACAACGCCCTTGGGCTTGGAGCGTGCCGTGATCGTGACCGGCAGCGGCAACGGGACAAACAATCAGATCACCCTCGACGCCATCGCGCGTATGAACGGCCGCTTCAAAGGCCTGGCGCAGCTCGATCCCAACGTGAGCGACGCCGAGTTGGAAAGATTACGGAGCGGCGGCATCACCGGCTTTCGCATCAAAGGCAGAAATCCTCCGAGCCGCGGCGGGATGAGTGTCAAAGAAACGCCGCGCATGATCGAGCGGACGCAAGGGTTCGGTTGGCATATCGAATTCATGTCCGAATCGATGCAAGAAGTGATCGCCACGACGCCGTTTTTGAGTTCGTTGAACGTGCCCTACCTTTTCGACCACGTCGCCCACGCCGAGCCGGATCACCAAAATGCCGAGCTCATCGCAATCCTCAAAAACGAAGAACATGCCTGGATCAACCTCTACAGCTTCTACCAGTTATCAAAAACCGGCGCGCCGGATTACGCCGACATGGTCGAAGTCATCCAGACGATCATCGCCGCGCGCCCTGACCACGTCGTCTGGGGCAGCAACTGGCCGCACGCCAGCATCAGCGTAGCCACTCCCAACGACGGCGACCTGGTGGATTTTCTGCTGGCCGCTGCTCCGGACGAGAAAACACGCAACAAAATATTGAGCGACAATCCGGCGCAACTGTATGGTTGGAAATAGAACGTTCACTCACCGGCAAGTCGCTCATCAGTCTTGCGCTGACTTTGTCGGTAGGCTCTTCATGCGGCTACCGTTCTGGGGCGGCTACTGCAAGGTGTTGTGCCCTCTGGGAAATCTTAGTCGGTTTTCTCCTGCTACTGCCTCATGCCTATTGCCTAATGCCTGAAGTTCTCCTCTTCCTACTTTTCCAACAGTTGTGTCATGCGTTGAATTAGCTCGGGAGATTGGACCGTAACTTCTCGCGCCAAGGCTTCTAAATCCTCCCCGGCAACGGGTTTGAGTTCCCAGCGATTTTTGTATGCCTCTTCCAGGAACTCCGGATCCCTGAGTGTCTTGCTGTAGGCTTCGCGTAATATCTTTACCCGCTCCACGGCAATACCCGGAGAAGCGACTATCGGATATGCCCCGAAGCCTCCAGAGCCCAGGATCACGCTAGCCAAGAGCCTGGTCGCCGCCGGTGTTTTCTCCTTATCCATCAACTCATAGATCGTCGGGACATCAGGTAATTTCACATCGCGTTTGCGTGGGGTTTGTAAAAGCAAGCGAACAAAACCTTTTTTATGCCATGTAAAGTAGGGTTCCCTACCAAAGAAGGTCGCTATCGCTACTGCTCGGCAATGCACTTCGCCGCGTTCGAGCGCAAGATCCTGCTCCGCCCCGCCAGGATACCCGGTGACGAGATCGAACCGAATCTTCAGAGCTTCCTCCACGAGCCGGGGAACGTAGTGGCTGCTCGTACCAACCGCCGTCGTCGAGCATTTCGGAGCTTCTGCAGCCGCGCGTATATTCTCCAAAGTCTTGTATTGCGAGTCGGCCCGCACATATAACACGCTGCCGTTCTGCTCCGGCGATCCGATCCAGGTAAATTTCGCCCAATCGAATTTGACCTCTTTTCGGCCTGTCAGTTGAGCGAAGTATAACGCTGGGAAAATCGAACCCAAGGTCGTACCATCCGGCTCCGCAACGCCATAAACATAGTTGGCGGCGATCATCGTGCCACCGCCAGGCATATTGCGGACAATGATATTGGGAATGCCTGGAATATGCTTTCCGATATGGCGTGCGTAGGCACGCGCCCATAGGTCGTGGGCGTCACCCGGATTATATCCGACGACGATTGTTATCGTCTTTCCCTTGTAAAAATCGCGCTGAGCATGAGCTTGCCGACCCAACACTAGGACTAGAAGCAAACCTGAGCAGCAAATCGATGCGATTCTTATCATGGCGATTCCCGATGGCTGGTTTTCTAAATTACAGTACCGAGCCGAACAGTCGTTTGGCATTGCCGCTCAGAATCTTTGTTTTGGCAGCGTCGGATAAGCCTTGACGGTTTCGAATCTCCTGAACAGCATCGAACTGACTGTCCCAATGGGGATAATCAGAGGCATACAAAACGACATCCTCGCCGCACAGCCGCACGACGCATTCTAAAGTGCTCTCAGCCGCTTCGCAGGTTACAAAGATCCGGCCGCTGCGCAGATACTCTTGGGGTGGCCGCTTCATCTTGGGCACCTCGCGCGCGCGACGCTCGTAGTGCTCTGTAATTCGCTCGATCCAGAAAGGCAGCCAGCCGGCTCCAGCTTCGACATACGCGAAATTGAGGCTGGGAAATTCCTCTAGCAGGCCGCCGTACATTGTACACATCAGTGCGACCATCTGTTCATAGGGATGGCTCAGGGTATGCGTGGGCAGATACTGATAGTTGAACCGCTCGACGCCGGGTATACGCAGGCTACCTGCATGGAACATAATTGGTACGTGCAGTTCCTCTGCCGCTTGAAAGACGGGATAGAAATATTCATCGGACACTGCCTTATTCAGAGCCCCAGGCGGGAAAGCCACCCCGATAAAGCCTAGTGTGTTGACCGTCCGTTTTAACTCGCGCACGGATTCCGCCATATCACGTAGGGGAAGGACGGCCAGTCCTTTGAGGCGATCCGGCGCGGTCTTGCAGTAACTATAAAGCCAGTTGTTATACGCCTTGGCGATCGCACAGGCCAGGTCGGGATCTTCTATCCAGCCGCTGGCTCGGAGCGAGAACCCTGGAAATAATGCGGCAACGTCTATACCTTGGACATCCATATCACTAAGACGCGCGTGCGCATTGGACGCGCCTTCGCGGACTCTCGCGGCCGAGGTACCTTCCGGCGGCCCAACCTCCCGCCCCGTGTGCGAATAGCGCCCTTCAAAAAGATAAATCTGCCTACCGATACTGTCAGTAATCAGTCTCGGCCAGCGGTCACGATAGGTCGCATCCGCATAGGTTTCCCACGATTCGTCTATCTCAAAAACATGTCCATCGGAGTCGATTACTCCATTCATCGTTTTCCCTCCGTTAGCCTGCCAAGCCAATTTCGTCGAGCCAGGACGCGACAACTCTCACGGTCGCTGGCTCGACATTCTTATAGAAGTGATCGGCCCCTGGAATTGTGCGAATCTCTGCCTTGGGGCTCGATGTCGCGAGCCGGCACAACTCCTCGCTGAACTCGGGCCGGGCACCTGTATTGGCTATCGGATGGGAGGCAAATAATATCGGAACTTTTACACGGCCAATCCACGCGGAAGCGTTACACGCGCTTTCAGGAGATCTGTATGAAACAAAAGACGCGGCCGATTGCGCCGTCCACTTGATCGGCAAGTTGAGTCTCGGATCGGGCGCGCCCTGAGGGAAAACGGCCAACTGCTCGCCTTTGCCTTCGGCTATCCATTGACGACACTGGCTCAGCACGCGTTCATAAGCACCTTTGGCGTCGTCCGGATTGGTCGCACGGAAAAACCGCCATGTATCGCCCCGTAGATCGAGATGCGCCCCCAGTAGGATCACCGTTGCGACAGAAGGATCCTCCGTCCGGGCAAGGTAGAAAACCACTTCAGTACAGCCAAGGCTGTGGCCGATGAGAACTATTCTGTCGCATCCTTCATCTCTCAGTCGCCTTATTCCAGCTCTAAGATCAACAATACAGTCTTCAAAGCGTGACGTCGCAAACAGATGATCATGATTGCGGAGATTCATGGCCAAAGTGGTATAACCCTTCGCCGCCAGGCCGGAAGCGATAAATCCCACGACGCCGGAGTAAAAGTTTCCGTTGGTTCCATGCACCGGCAATATTCCCGTGCGACTCCGCGCCTGCTCGGAACGGTAGAGCAACGCCGTCAAATCGACGCTGTCTTCGGTGCAAATTTGGATGAGATTCACGACCGTGTTGTTTCCCGTGCCGGAGACGTACTCATGTATTCGCCTTTCACGTCCCGCTTTAGCAGAGGTGGTTTGAACTTTTCAAGATTTGCGGGCATAAAAACCCCGCACGCCCCACACATGTCGCCCGTGCTCTAAATTCATTACTTGACAGATATACGGCGTTGGGGTACGCACGAGCCAAGTTGGTCTATATGTCGTAAGTTGAGGCCGAGGAATGGGCAGCACGGATCAGGAGAGTTAGCGGTGGCAAGCGATCTCTCCACGCATTGAAAAGCTTCAGCTCGTTTTGAGCTGATGACTGAGGTGGGAGGATAATATGCGATCACGATACCATTGGCTCGCGGCGCTTCTTTTCGGATGGGCGGTCAATTCTGCGGGCGGCGCGGCGGCGGCGGAGCCAAGCGCGGCGCTGGCGAAAGCAAAGCAGGAAGCAGAAGCCAAGGGTTACGTGTTTCATACCAGTCATGACGAGATCGTGGCCCGCGCCAAGAAAGAGGGCAAACTGCGCATATTTAGCTCGCAGGAACCCCCCGCGGTCAAAGCAATAGCCAGCGCGTTCAAACAAAAATATCCTTTCATCGACGTGCAGGTTAACGAGTTGATCGGCCTGGAGAACTATCAGCGCGCGCTGGCGGAAATGAAAAGTGGCTTCGCCAAATGGGATGTGAACTATCTGGCCGCTGATTTTTATCCCGAGTATCTTCCCCACCAAAAGAAATTTGACATGTTGGGGATGGCGGAGCGCGGAGTCCTGCAGATGGCGCCGAAGCTCATAGACCCCGTCAACCGCAATGTGGTAGCGCTCCAGAGCAACATGCAAGTTGTTGCCTATCACAAGGAACTTTCCTCGGCGGCAAAAGTCCCGGATTCGTGGGAAGGGTTTCTGCAACCCGAGTTTAACGGCAGAAAGTTCGCGCTGGATGTCCGCCCAAAAACTCTCGGCGCGCTCGTTCCAGTTTGGGGACTGGAGAAAACGCTGGCCTATGCGCGCAAGCTCGCCGCTCAACAACCGATCTGGTTCCGCGGCGAGCAACACGTCCTGGTTTCCATGATTGCCGGCGAATTGGGAGTCTTATATGGGCCTAATTACAAGTCGTTTAAATTGGTCCAGGCTAAAGACCGCCTCCAAAAGTTGGATTATAAAGTCGTTGAACCGATACCGGCGCGTTTAACGGAGGCAGAGGCGGTTCTGAATGCCGCCGCTAACCCTTATGCCGGCCTATTATGGTTAGAGTTTCAGGCGAGCACGGAAGGCCAGAAAATTCTCGACGACGTCGACTTGGCTGCGTCAATCTTCACTCCGGGTTCCATGCATGAGCAGCTCACGCGGGGAAAGCAAGTCTCTGTGCTGGCATGGGAGCATTATTCCAAGATGGGCAAGTATGAGGAAGAAATAGTGCGAGCTTTTGGCTTTCCGCGAGCGGAGAAGCAGTAAACCGAATACCGGCGATCCGTGTATAGACTCCGAGAAGACTTGTGAGGCATTGACCGGCGGATTGATCCTTTGATCGGCCGATCAATAACCCCATTTTTGAGCAATCGCCGCCACTCTTCGGTATTCTTCCTGTAGTTCCTCTCGCCCGATCAATTCTTTGTACGCCTCCGCGACCAAATCCTGAGCGCAAACGTCCTTGATCGGCGGAACAGCATAGTTAAGCTCACCGAGCTTCTCCTCTTCCGCCAGCATATCTTCAAAACCCGTTGCCAGCCCATCGATAGGAAACGGCATCGTTTCCAAATCCACCGGGGTGGCGCTAGAGATCTTGACCCTCCGTTCTTCCGGATCGGCGCTGTCGTAGCGCAGCCGTTTCTCGAGTTGCCGGATATATTCGAAGTTTTTCGGCATGTCGCGGCAGAACCAATAAGAGCGAATCATTCCTTTGAGAAAGCTCTTCACTAAATCGGGCCGCTCTTCGAGGATGCGGCCGGTTGCGGCAATGATGCGCTCCGGACGCCCGTGCGGATACTGATCAGCCGGCGTCACCAGAAGGTTACAGCCTTCCTTGATCAACATTTCCGCCACCCAAGGCGCGCAGGGAATGCAGTCAACTTTACCGCTTCTGAGCGCCGGCTCACCGACGGGATGAAACATGCCTCTGACCCATTCGACGTCTTTTTCGAGATCCAAGCCCGCCTTGCGCAGCTGAATCTGAATGGCCCAATGGCGGTTGCTGTTAAAGTCACTGATGCCGACACGTTTCCCCTTTAGGTCTTTGAGCGACTTGATGTGCGGCGCGCCGACCCAGCTGTGGATGTGCTGATTGCGCCATCCTGAAATGATGTAGAGGTCGGCGCCCCGCGCGCGCTGATAAAAAACCGTGCGCGACTGTACATCGAGAGCGATGTCCACCGATTGTTCTTTCATGGCCTGGGAAATCCCAAGTTTCTCAAGCCCGAAGGGCACCATCGCCTGGCGCAGCACCTGATACCCCGGCTCCCCGTCATCCGACTTCAATCCCTCATCGTAGAAAAATCCCATCTCGTGCGCCGATGTAACTGGTATCAGATGAAGAATATGATAGCAGGTCGGAGCGATCCGCAGCTTGCCGTTAAGCATTAAGAAATTCCTCCCAAAAACCAAATCATGCCTGGCCGATGTGAGCTATTCGTCAGCCAGTATGAAATAGCCCATGCTGTCTTCGCCGCACTCACAGCGTCCCTACTCCTCGGCCATTAGCGTAGCGTTCATGCTGTTCTTTATTCATCATTTCGTAGGCGTAGCCGATGTCGAACATCAAATTAAACCGCTCCGCGTAAAAGCGGTTGAATAATCTCTTGGCAAACGCTAAGGCGTAGGGCGGTCTGTGCAGCAGAGCGTCGACCATCCGGTCGCAAACCGAGTCGAGTTCGCTTGCCGGGACCGCGGCGTTGATACAGCCTCTCTCGTAGAGTTCCTTACCGGTCAACTGCTTACCCAGCCAAAGGTACTCGCGGGCGAGCGGCGGGCTCATATGGAGCGGTACGAAGATCGAGCCTCCGTCTCCGGGTACGATTCCGGCACCGGGTCTCCCGACGGGAGGGTTGCCGTCGCCCATGCCGAGATGGTGATCGCAAAAGACCGCGTCCTCGCGCGCGAGGATAAAGTCACAGGAAAAAACCAGGCTGGAGCCCCATCCTTTTACCCCGCCGTTGACTTTAGCGATGATCGGTTTTTCGATCTCGATAATCTGCTGGAAAGTGTAATGCAGCGCCTGCAGACCGTCCCAGGTCTTGTCCGGCGAATGGCCGTGAAAGTGCGGATGGTTGGGCGCGGTCATACAGAAAACGTCATCTTGCCCGGTAATAACGACCACACGGATTTCATTATCGAAACGGATCTCTTCCAACGCGATGCCAAGTTCGCGGTGACGCCCAGGCTTGGGTGCGACGTCATTCTTGTCGTGGACCAGCATCGGCGGGGTAAATTCGATTGTCGCGCAATTATTCTGCCGGGTGACTTTGATGGTTTGGTATTCGGGCATAATTTTGACTCCTTCTTGCTATAGATTCTATCCTGAAGTTTGTTAGGCAAAACTAATTCAAGATTTTCTCTCGCCAAGCACATAGTTTAGTGTTCAACCCATCTCGACGTCCGATCTTACCTTGCCGGTGCGACTAAACAGCATGCAAGCCAGATTGAAAAGCGAGCGAGGCGACAAGGCCCTTTTCACATCAGGTGCCTGCTTAGCCGCGGCTGTACTTCTGCCAGCGAAAAGGATCAATAGGTGATTGTTAGCGGCAACACCTCTAGTTATACGAGCGGGTTGATCATTTGTCTGCGCGCGGAAAACCGTAGGCTTCGACGACCATCGCCATCCACTTGGGCGTGTTTTGGAAGGTTCGAAAATCGTTAACGACAACTTTTTTTCCCTTCGCGAGCCTTGCCACCTCTCCATCGCCAAAGATGCTGGATTTTACTGGTTCGTATTCGTCGATTACTTTTTGCCCTTCAGGACTAGCCATATGCTCGATAAAAAGAAGCGCAGCATACGGATGGGAAGCGCTCTTTAGAATAAAGTGATTCTCACGCAAGTACACCGGTGCGGGCTCGATAATCTTGCACTGGAGAGCATTGGTCGGGTCTTTTCTGGCGGCTTCGACGCAGCTTTGATAAAAAGTCATCTGGTGAATCGCCAGCTCTCCGCTTGCCAGAGCGCTCATCGCGCGCTGATTGCCGCGGACCCAGACCGGGTCTTGTTCCTTTATTTGACGGGCGTATTTTAGCACCCACTCTTCACCCATTCCCGCCATCAGGGAAGCCATGCACTGGGGCCGGACGTCTGCGATAAATTTTCGGCCCTTAAACTCCGGCTTGAGAAAGTCTTCCCACTTTGCAGGAAGTGCAGCCTCTGAAATGCGGGTTTTATTATAGGCAATCGAGCAGATCGTACTTGCTACCGAAACAACATTACGGTAGTCAGGATCGACCATTTTGGGATTGATTCGTAGCACGCCCTTTTGGGCCATACCCAAGATGTCGAATTTCATCGCGTGGGCGGCGTTTTCGACGTAGAATTCCGAACTCGCCTCGGAAGTGTCGAAGTCCTTCACAGTTCCCGCTTTTAACTCGAGCAGAAACCGCTGGTAACCGTCCGTGCCGCCGATTTCCTGCATACGGGTATCAATGAACGGGTATTTCTTGGAAAAAGATTCCGTCATGGGCTTTAAGCTTCGTCGGTCCAAAGAGGAGATTACACGGAGCTTACCTTCTTTTTTGGCCTTGGCTACGATCTCGTCACGGCTGCCGGCGGCAAGATACCCGTCAGCGGCAGCGGCGGCAGTATCCCAAAACGAGCAACCCAGAAACAGGACGAGAGTGGTCAACAAGAGTTTTTTCATGCCGCGCCTCCTGAGGTAGCGTGTACTAATGCTTCGCCCAATGTATACGAAACTCAAACCACCTTTTTTCTGCTTCGAGCAATATCGCCGGACCAGGGAGTCGTCAAGCCCTTTTCGGTTTGATGAAAATCCCGGCGTTGCTTTTGCTGGCTGGGACGGCGCAGCAGTCGGAGGCGCGCGAAGTTTTTCAGGTCGCACCGCTCGCTCGAACTCAGACCGAGCGGCGGCGATGGCTTGCGTTGGTAACCGATTTCGCCTCTTAAAGCCGTTTGGAATAAATCGAATCGGTGCGCCGGCGCGCGGCGGGGTACGGCTAGGCAGGCCCAGATGAATAAGGATTCTGACGATCGCCGGCGGATCTTCGATAGCCGGCTACCGAGTGTATTATGCCCAGGAGGAAGCGACGATTGTACTTTTGTTTTGTGGTGGGTCAAAGCGCTCGCAATCAGCTGATGTCAAACAAGCGGTTCGTTGGCTCGACTACCAGCGGAGAAAAAAATCACGCGCAAATCAAAATCAGTACCATTCCGTAGCCACGAAGAAGCGACTGTAGAGAGTTTTCGCAAAGACCCGAAGCTTGCGGCAGAGTACTTGAACTCTATTCTCCAGGATGGAGACGAGGAGGAATTGATGCTCGCATTACGCCGCATCTCCGGAAGCTTTTGGCGGCGTACAACAACTCGCGGCCAAGGCGCAGTTTAAACGCCAATACCCTGTACCGCACCTTATCGTCAAAAGGAAATCCTGAATTGAAGAGCTTGCGCGCCGTTCTGCGCGCAATGGGAATGCAGCTCACCGTTCGGCCTCTCGGGAAACGCGTAGCCTGAGTTACGGTCCGCAGAGGAAAAAATTCCGGTGTATTTTCTCCGGGCAAACCCGCTTTGGATTCCTACAGCGCGAGGGGGGCCTTGCCATGCATCCCGCGCTAGCACAAACGACGTTGCCAAGATCCGCAAAATAGAAAGCCTGCCCCCAGGCCGACGCGGTCGAATGGCATTGGCCATTGAGAGTAGTCACACCACGATCTCCAGATGAAGCTCATCCGCGACACGGGAGCAGTTTTCCGCCCTTCCTTCTTTGTCAAATTGACCAAGCCCGCATCGGTCAAGCTCCTGACGTCTTCATAGACCCTCTTAAAACCACGATGCGCAAGTACTGCAAGCTCGTTTATGGAATTGGGATGACGCTTTCGAATCAAGCGGATTAGCTCAGGCTTTTTCGGACTCAGGAATCGTCGGAGAGCCTCCGGACTGGTGAAAAACAATCGATGCCCTTTCGGCTTCACTTTCTTCCCTGCGGCCACGGCTTTGGCCGTCTCCGCGGCTTCATCCAGCGTCTCACATTGAAATCGCGAACGCCGATTTTCACCTTCCGACCGACATAGAGCTCGTAAGGATCGCCACCTCGCCAATTTTCCTTACTCATCTCAGTCATCCGCTCTCCAATCGCCGCAATGCGAACAATGGCCAACGATGATCGCCTCATGAGTTTACTTCGGCGTAAAAGTAGCTGTACTATTTTCGTTCGTCGTATTTAGTCCCTGGCGACGCGCTGCACGCTATTCGACCGTGCTAATCAATGCTGACCCTTCGCCCAAAGAAAGTATCAGAAGCGATGGCCGGAGTATTCGAATCCAAGGGATCGTCATTGGGATCGAAAGCGCGCAACTCGAAGCTCCCTTCCATTTCTTCACACCTGTCAGCGAACCTCATGACAATATCGAGTCTGGTGATCTGCGACGGTGGAACACCACCGTTCACGGGAGTTTCTCTAAAATTGAAGTCCAGACCCCTCGCCTTCGCGTCCCGAGCGCCGGTTTTCTTCCACACACCTTGTATGTGGCTGAAGCCAAACGCCCTTTCGGCGGAGCTCGTAACCTGAAATCCGCCATCTTGTGACAGTGTCCAGAGGCTTTGAGTGCCACTGCCTTCAACGACAAGATAAGTGCCGGGGAAACAGCCGCCCTGTGCTCCCGTATCGCGCGAGCTAGCGCGCGTCGAACTCAATAAGAAAGCCGTGATTGACAAGACAAACGACAGGATTACAAGTCGGTATTTCATGGTGCACTCCTTGCTGCGGTTATTGTGCAGAGTTCTCGAAACGCATGCCCTTCTAACACAGGATGCGCCCTCAAAGAAATCCCGGACAGCGTTCGATTGAGGAGCGACACGCGTCCATGCCCAATGACCTATCAGGACGATAGAACCCGGATCCAAAAACAACCGCGGCGAATAGTCGTATAGGCCGGGCCGTGATCACAATGCTTATCGGAGGAGAAGTGCTTGACAGAATTGTTTCAAAAAGGGATATTACAACCGGCGACTAAACTCTTGACGTGTTTGCTCAATTTCTTGATCTTACGACAACAAACAACTGTCCTACGGAGAAGGGCAACTATCATAGGAGGTTTTATGACATCGCAGGTTCGTACGGCTTTGTTATCCTTTATCCTAACACTGAGTGGCATCCTGACCGTAACCCCTTACGCCGACGCTGATGGCGGCTGCTTTCAGGGAACCTACTTTGTCAGAGAGAGCAGCGGCACGCAGAGCCTATGGACGTTTTCACAAGATGGTACTTATCAAAGCGCCAGCTCGGCGGAAGTGGCCCGCAGTTTTGGTCACATACAGGGTGCCTGGAAAAAGACCGGGGCTCGAGAACTGCGCTCGACAGGTTTGGCTTTTACTTTTAGTGACGGCAACGGCGACGTAGGTGTTCCGCCGCTTCGGACCGCTCGGGTCGATGCCGTTATGTCATTCACAAATAAATGTGAGGAGGTGGAAGGAACCTTTGAGGTTCGCTTCTTTGGGCCGGACGACGATCCCGTCTCGGAGCCCGGCGAGTTCGTTTTTTCCGACACCTTTAGCGGGCGGCGTGTCACGGTTAATTAGTTTCGCTGCAAGTGCTAAGTTCTACGGCTCGCCACTGCTGCTTCACCATGGCGTTAGTGATGCTCGCGAAGCTCCGATTCTCAACCATACAGACCGGTCTCGTACTCTTCTGGGCGATCTGGCTGACCCTCGTAACGCTCACGAACTTCGCTGATGCGATGAGGCAGCTGGACGTGCTCCCCAGTGATTTCAAGCTCGCCTCTTACAATTTTGATCTTGTGAAGAAGACGGTCGGCGCTCATGGGATACCGACGAGCGTTGCGGGCGTGCTCTTCGCCGGAGTTATTTTGTGGGAGTTGCTCGGCAGCATCCTGTTCTGGCGTGCATGGGGAGTTATGCGGTGTCACGGGAACGGCGCGGCTGCAGAAGTCGCGCAGGCGTTTGCCGTCAGTCTCGCTCTATGGGCTGCCTTTCTGATTGCCACGGAGGCGACGGTGAACTACGAGACCGCCGCGACGCACAAGACAACCCTGATCGCGCAACTTGCAAGCCTGCTCGTGGTTCGCGCCAGCGCTTCGCCCACGAAGTCTGCAAAAGCGGACTAGCTGACTTCAGGGGAGCGTGTGACTTTCTGACGACGCCCTTCTCTGCCTATCCTCCGCATCCATTGACCATGCTCGCGGACAGCATCATACATTGCATCGGGAGCGAGTTCGGCTCCATTCGGACACTGAACCGCGCCTAGCTCAACTCGGGCCGCCGCCGGGGCTTCTTGCCACCGAATGCCTGGGGGTGTCACGGCTTGAATGCTGAGGAAGCAGGCGAGATGAGCGCAGCACTTTCCCGGTCTAGATCGCGTAGGGCATTCTGGATTAAGTCGACTTCCCGCGCTTCAAAAAACGGTTCTCCACATTGCGTACATACCCATGCTGGAACAGCGTCCCAAGAGACGTGATACCCGTTACGATCCAAACTAAACGGAGCTGTTCCGCGCTTCATCCGCCCTTTGCAATGAATACATTCCATATTAACGCCTTTGCCTAAAATCTTTCGTCCATTGGTCCGCACTGGAAGATATGCCGTGATAATAGCCGCCGAAGAATTACCCCTTCGAAGTATTCCGCCATTTGTCCTCCGCCGCTGGCTTCCCTGCACATTATTGGCCAAACAACTCTCACTTATCCAGTGTTCCGAATCTAGTGGGGCGCGACATCGCCTCTCGCCTCTCGCCTATTGCGTGTTGCCTCTTGCTGTTGCCTGACTTCAGCGCCGACGCAGTGAAGCTGATTCCGCAAATCTGGCGTCCCGGGTCCGTGCGGCTGACTTCAGCCGTTATGTCGCAGGAGTCGCTCGACATTCCGACGGAACGGTGGTTTGATTGGTCTAGGCATCCGTATTTCAGCCCATTGACGCGGAAGTCGGCCGAGCCAATGCCCTTCGACTGCGAGCACATCGTTGACTCCGGCCTCGGGTGGCTCATCTCGATGGAGAAGTGACATGGTGAAGCCAGCAAAGAACACGATTTGCCTTTGGTACGATGGCGACGCCGAGGACGCGGCGCGGTTTTACGCCAAGACCTTTCCCGATTCGTCCGTCGGCGCGGTGCACCGCGCACCGGGAGACTTTCCGTCGGGGAAGAAAGGGGACGTGTTGACCGTCGAGTTTACCGTGATGGGCATTCCGTGCCTCGGGCTCAACGGCGGACCTGCGTTCAAGCACAACGAAGCGTTCTCGTTTCAGGTCGCAACCGCCGACCAGGCCGAAACGGATCGCTACTGGAACGCGATCGTCGGCAACGGCGGCCAGGAGAGCGCGTGCGGCTGGTGCAAGGACAAATGGGGATTGTCCTGGCAGATTACGCCGATCGCCCTGACGAAAGCGATCACCGATCCCGATCCCGCTGCCGCCAAGCGCGCGTTCGATGCGATGATGAAGATGAAAAAGATCGACATCGCCGCAATCGAGGCGGCGCGCCGCGGTTGAGGTTGCAATCTTCGAAGCGTGCATCGACATGATGAGTTCCAACGCCGATGGCCGGTTCGTGCGTAAGGATGGTACACCATATTCGTAGCCGAGCTCATCACAACGCATGGAGCAGGAATCACCATTGAAGGCAGTTTCAGGAAAACGAACTTGATTGCAAATCAAGCGGCCTATTAGCACTCCATTGCGCGCGGATTCGCAATAAACTGTCAACAAACCCCACGCTTCCGAGCGTTCTGCCAGTCCGTTCTCCAAACCTCCCATTACCCGTCGGATTTTCAAGCCACTGGAACCACTGAAACGATTAAAACAAATGGAACCGCCCTTCCCATTTTCAACGACTTGAACGGAGCGCAGCGGTTGGACGGCTTGAACGATTTAAACCTCTCCAATTTTTACGATGTGATTGACACCTTCTCCCATCGGCGATATTCCTTTCGCAAGAGATTGACAGTGTTCGATTTCCGACTCGGAGCTCGGCGTATTAAGCGCGGAATTGTGGGCGCTGTTGCGGCTGTATTTTCATAAGACCCGTGCTCGCATAAGCTAGCATGACGCTGATTTGTAACCTCGTTCGAGCAATCGGCCTAAGCTAACCGGATGTTGAAAAACCTGATTTCAGGCTGTTCAAAAAGGTCCAGATGCGAGGCGCGCGAATAGCGATAAGCGGAGGCGTACTCCTGTACGTTGACGCGAAATCGCTGGAGCGCAACGAAGCAGGTGGGCCTTTTTCAACAGCCTGCTAGCGCTCGCGCTCTACGGAGGAACCCCATGTCATTGCTGACACTGCAAATGCCGGCCCTTCCCGACCCGGTCAAAGTCGTCCTCCAACCCGCGACGACGGCGTTGTTGGTGTTCGACATGATCGATCGTATCTGCAAAAGCCAGCCGAATTGCACCGGGGTCATGGTGCCGGCCCTCGCCTCGCTGCTGGCGCGGGCACGAAAAGCCGGCGTGTTCGTCCTGTACTCTACTCGAGAGCCGGAGAGCTCGAAGTGGATGCCGGAGGTCGCTCCCGCTCCGGGCGACCCTGTCGTCAAGTCGATTGGTCAGGACAGATTCTACAACACGGATCTCGACAAAACGCTGAAGGCCAAGGGGATTACGACGCTGATTCTCACCGGCTGGAAGGTCAGCGGCTCAGTGGTCTATACATCGGTCGGAGCGACGCTGCGGGGGTACACTGTGGTTGTACCCACAGATGCCAGCTTAGCCGCAACGGACTACGAAGTGGCGATCGGCCAATTCCAAATACTGAATCAGAATAGCGCGAACGCCACGAACGAACCGCTGAAGGCAAACGCCTCAACCCTGAGCCGTGCGGATATGATCGTCTTTCAGTAGAAAAGGCGGGCTCGTGATATGTTGTCGTAAATATTTCGGGTCGGACCAAGCTATATCGTTGCTTCATCAACGATTTCATTCCAAAAGAACGTGTTTTGAGACCTTAGAGCCTCACTTTCACCGGTGAAATTGCTTGCGTAAGCTTCGGCGGGCTCGCGCAGCGCGTAAGTTCCATCGGTTTCGATCACGTCGCGATGGGCAGCTTTGAAGCCAAGCTCGCTTTTCACCTTGTCAATAAACGCCAAGCTTCCCACCGCGATCGATTCGGACCAGCGATCATCGCGCACGGCCGGTCCGTCCTCTAGCGCTGGCTCGACCCACTCGCGCTGTGCTCGTTGAAAATCCGCCAATTTCCCAAAGCCGCACAACTCACTTAATGCTCGCAAAGTGACGATCGCATATCGCTTGGTGGTTCTTGGATTTCACAAAAACCGCTATGTTTCCACTGCGCAGGATCATTCCACCGCGCCGATTGAGATGTTCGTCGATGTCGATGGTGTGCGGTGGATCTCCGCAGAAATTCAGTATTTCTGAGAAAACTCTCAATCATGCGAACCTCCACAGTACAGATTCGTCAACGCGTAACGCTGACCCTCCCGGCGAAACTTCGCGCAAAGTACCGCCTCGACGATGGCGACAGCTTGACGGTGCTTGACCTCGATGGAACCATCCTGCTCTCGCCGAAAGTCCCAATCGTTCCCAAGCTGGCTGCCGAAATCGAGCGATTGCGACGAGCAGCGGGCCTTGCGGTCGAAGACCTCCTGACGACAGCTCCGCTTCGCCGAACCAGGCGCGGCAGGGCTCAGCGACGCCGGTAGAGCGGACGTGGACGCCGCACGACCAGTCGGTATTTTTTTCGATGCTGACGTCCTCATTGCGGGCGCGGCTTCCACGACTGGAGCAAGCCACATTCTGCTCCAACTAGCAGAATTGACTCTTGTGACAGGTCTGACCTCTCAATACGCGGTTAACGAAGCCGAACGAAATCTCGCGGCGAAACTGCCGGCCGCACTCGCCCCTTTTCAGTTGATCCTGAAAGCCGCAGTGACCATCGCGCGCCTCCCACTTCGTCTCTCGTCCAGAGTTTGGATGACCAGGCGCACGCCAAAGACGTGCCGATTCTCGCCGCGGCGATTGCCAACGAGGCCGACTTTCTGGCAACCTTCAACGTTCGGCACTTCAGTCCTCGTAAGATTCCACCGCTGATCCGGCGACCGGGCGAAATCGTGGGGCATATTCGTCGCTCGTTGATTCACTTCTTGAACTAAGTTGTATTGCCGCTTAGTTCTCACTACTTTTCTTATTTCCCCATCTCTTTTAACGCCCGTACTCTTTCGACGTTGTCCGGTTTACCAACAGCGCTCCTTTAGAACTCCCCGGATTTATTTGTCATCGTCGTCTTTATCTCGTCAACATTGTCCGTTTGCCGTCCCCGATCGGAAACGCAACCCAAGGTTTTGAGCGACCTGTCCACATCTTTAGGAGACTTTGCGAGAAGATCAGAAACTGACGCGAGCCGGTTCAGCGGAAATCGAATCGGCCAAGTAGGTAATTCGGTTGGATTCACGCTTCAGGAAAGATAGTTACCGAGTTTATTCATACATAACATAACATACATCCTGACCTGAAAACTTTTCCCAGAGGTTCGCGAGGCCCGAACCTTATGGAGTTTGTCCAGTATATCAACAACGTCCCTGCGAAGCTCAACTTGAACGGAGTGAAACGATTTGAACGATTGAAACGTTTGAAGGGGCCGCGGGCGTAAATTGGCTGAACGGCTTGAACGACGTAAGCTTAGGCGCCACTGCAGATCACATGGTAAAGGCTTCCAGAAGATTCCATCAGCGGTTGCGCGCCCATCCCAGTCTCTACCACATACCCCAATAACAGGAAGGTCGAGGACTGGCGCGATAGTGGCGCGGGACCGGTCTCCACCAGGAGGTGAACATGATTCGACATAAGGCAGTAAGCATACACGGTCACGCCGAATCGCTTGCGGTAGCGCCCGAGCCAGCTCTAGATACGCCTGGTAATCGCGGTCTTTTAAGAATGTTTTCTCCCTATGATTCCCTCGTACAATAATATGATACAGAATTCCCGCCGCAAAAACTCGTGGTCGCCTCGCCATATGCGCCCTGTAGCAACAGGGATGAGGGCTTGCCAAGATTCGCAAGAATAGAAACCCAGATCTGACGCACGTTTGGCGATCGCTTAGGCCGCCGTGCTCAGTCAGACGGAGAAATTCTTTGATCTTGCGCATGGATGACCTCGTATTGGCCATCAACCCTCCTTGTCATTCAAGGACCGGATTGTAACAGCCCGGTTATCCAGCGTCGCTTAATTCAAGCTAACCCAAATGGGGTGGCCGATTTGCTCCGGAACGGTGGCCGAATTACTCCGGAATGTGTGGCCGATTTGCATCGGAACAGGTGGCCTTCCGCTGCTTTGTCGGTAGGGCTTCAGCATCTCGATTACTCTTTATGCTGCTACCCAAGCTAGGCCACAAGAGGGCTGCCGCGTCTTGTATTGAAAACGACAAACTGGAGACCGCCAAGTTCTAGCGCCACGTTCCGTTAGGCTGGCACACGACGCCGCCGATATTCGTTCCAGTCGGGTATGCTCGTCCATTGTAGATACAATCAGCTTGCGCTGTCCCCGCGAAGATGGTTAGGAAGACCAGCGCCGCAAATCTCATAATGACTTTCATGGTTTTACCTTTCTATAAAATTGTGAACTACGTTAGAGGGCTCGCTTAGCCATCACTTTAACGCGACTTAAATTCAGCATATCCGTTGAGTTGAGGCGCACAGTTTCGGCGCCCTCGAGGCACGGAAACATCTTGCTCACATCCGCATAAGCTTGGACGGTGTGAAGCAACTCGCCCTCGGCGCTAAGCACGAATATGACGATGTTCTTCGCCACAAATGGGCTTTTTTCGCAGACTGCAGCCATCCCTTGCGGCAGTTTCGAGTCGTACACTAGTTGCACGGGCACCGAGCTCGGCGAAAACGGAGACCGGCGCTGTTCGGCTAGCTCCAGTAGCTTCTCGCCCAGTTTATTTCCGGCTGGAAGATTCTCAATCACACTTAACAACGAATTGGTCAAGAAAGCGGCGCTCTTCTCGTTTTCTAGCCCTTTTCGAATAAGCGCGGAGATCTCGTTACTCTCTGCGACCTTCAAGGTCATTGAAGGTCCGTTCGGTGTAGCGATGGTGATTTCGCCTACCCGAAACGGGTTGCTCCAGAAAAAGGCAATGGCGACGAGGATCACTCCGGCGACCAGTGCGACATTGATTACGATCCCCTTCGAAATCCGACTATTCACCGGTTGACCGTCCGTGGGGGACAGCTTCATTACTAGCGATTGGAACATCGAAATCCTCCTCTCAGTCTAGGTATCCCTCTACTACAGTGCTCCGATCAATCTCATTTACCTTTCCCACCAAAAGGTAGAGCAAACGAGGTGCCGACTAGAACAAAAGATTTGAGCGAACAAAATGTTGAAATGACTAAAAAATGCCTCTTTTCGTTTTGGATCGATGCTTCTGGGGTCCATCCATTGTCTTAACGGCTGCCCGAACGTATACAGGTGTGTCAACCGCGGTTGCACGTCGGCGTTACAAATCTTTAAACTCGCGCGAGTTACTTAAGTGCCATTCAGAATCTTAGATAGGAGGGGATGATACCCAAGGGTACTACATTAGAGATCGTTGTATGGCTACTATGGCCGCTGCCCGTGTTGTCAAAAGTCACCCGGCAATAGCTGCTCCAGCGGGTCATCTGGGTACATCCGCCTCCACAGCGACAATCTTCCTGATCCCGTTCAATTTTAGACACTATTCTGCATGACAAGCATTATAGAAAGTCGGGCATCATGGACAAAGAATACATGAGGAGGGCAGCCCGATGAATTTCAGCGGAGCGAACGGATGGAGGAACATTGTCAGTAATGGTCCGGAAAATTCCGATTGGTCGCAGACATTTATTCGGTCTCGCACTTGGCGTTTTGCCCATTTGGCCGACGGGATCAGCGTCAGCAGAGGCGACAATCAACATTAAAGTGGCGGAAGTGCAAAGTGGCGCTTCGGTAATTGAGTGAAATAAAGCTTCCCGGAATACAGAATATATTCTGGGAAGGTGTAAACGTCACTCAAGCTAATAACAGAGGCAATTTCTCATTTCCCGACTTGTGCCGGCAGACTGCGTCGGCACGCTTAGCAACGGAACACCAATTCTTGTGGTCGTACAAGACTGTGCGCTCGTTTTGTCATCGGGTGCGCTAGTTCCACAAAGCGGCCGAACGACAAGTTATGCCATGGGTTATGACGGTTCCCATCAAGAAGGCGTAACGTTACCACAGGCCACGCTTCACCGATAACTCCAACGGAACCGTGACTGATAATCTAACGGGCTTGATCTGGTTGAAGAATCCCGCCTGTACACCGAATAACTCGTATAGCTGGCAGGCGCGCTCTCGATCGGGTGGGGATTAGTGCCGGTACTCGGCGACACCAGCAACGGCGGAACACAGCAAACCGACTCGCGTTTACCGAATGTTAGGGAGCTTCATAGTTTGGTGGATTACGGCACGTCAAATCCTGCGCTGACGAAAGATTTCCAGGCTTACCCCGTCAACGGTTACCCTTTAACATCCAAGCTTCATCGTACTGGTCCTCAACTACTCATGCTGCGAATCCACTCAATGCCTGGACAGTGGATTTCCACCATGGATTTGTCGGTAACAGCACGACGCAGTCCGGCAGGTTTATTAAACCCGACACTAACAACGTGATCGCAGTCCGGAGCGGCCAGTGATACTGGGTCTCAGTGGATAATGGATGGCGCTCGGAACTTCACGTGAGCATCGACCAAACACGTTTTGAAGTGCCGCAAGGCAAAGGCCATTTCAAAGAGTCTTGAGAGAGGTGCCGTGCGCGAATCGTTTATCCCATGCGCGAAATCGATCATGTAGGATTGGTGGGGAAGTGAAGACTTTCAACGCTTGCCGAAGAATTACCGGCTCGATGGGCTTCAGCTACCACCGGCTTGGCTGGCGCATGGATACTTCCGATCTGCGCCACTGCGAAAACACTTGCCGCTGATTGCCAAGATAGATCACGTGATAAAAAGCTCCCACAAATTCCACTCGCGGTTTACGCGCCATTTCGGCCTTCTATCACAGCGATAACACACAACGCTAGCCTGACCCCAATCCACTCATCCCCGAACGTTGATCACATCACAATCCACGGAGCGAAGCGGTTGAATTTAAACTTGCTTCAGTGTATTTCGGGTCGCCCATTAATGCCTTCTTTACTTTTTCGTCTGTTCAGTCTGGCACCGTGTACGTAATGAGCATCAACAAACAGCAAGAGTAAAGACCTAACCCCAAAATTTGGCTTAGGCCGGATCCGGGCACGAAAAGCCGGCGTGTTCGTCCTGTACTCTACTAAAGAGCCGGAGAGCTCGAAGTGGATGCCGAGGTCGCTCCCGCTCCGGGCGACCCCGTCGTTAAGTCAATTGGTCAGGACAGATTCTACAACACGAACCTCGACAATACGCTGAAGGCCAAGGGGATTACGACGGTGATTCTCACCGGTTGGAAGGTCAGCGGCTCAGTGGTCTACACATCGGTCGGAGCGACGCTGCGGGGGTACACTGTGGTTGTACCCACAGATGCCAGCTTAGCGGCAACGGACTACGAAGTGGCGATCGGTCAATTCCAAATACTAAATCAGAATAGCGCGAACGCCACGAACGAACCGTTGAAGCCAAACGCCTCAACCCTGAGCCGTGCGGATATGATCGTCTTTCAGTAGAAAAGGCGGGCTCGCGATATGTTGTCTGCTTCGATCACATCACAATGCTTTGGTATTCGCTTGTAAAACGTTTTGAACCGAGCGAAGCAGTTGAACGGTTTTACGATTTGAACGGAGCAGTTCTTACTATTGCCTGTTCCCTAGTGCCTATTGCCGTCTTCAATTGCCTGTTGCCTCGTGCCTATTGCCTACTTCAGTTGCCTCTTGCCTAATGGCTGTTGAAAACTAGCAGGGAATCTCCTTTATCTTCCCAGCAGCTTTTTCATACGCTCGATGACATCTGGTGGTTGTGTAACCACTTCCTTAGCTATGACCTGCAGCGGCTCGCCTTCCGTCGGATCCAATTCCAGGTCTTGTTTTTCCGCAGTGGCCTTCACCTCAGGATCGGCAATGACCTTGGCAAAGGCTTGGCGCAGGATTTTTAACGTGTCGGGAGAGATGGCCGGTGGCGCGACATATGGCCGGCCGATCTCGCCGGCAGCCAGAACCACGGTGGCCAGGCGCCGGCCCGACTCCGGAGTCTTGTACTGATTCATCAGCTCAAAAATGGTCGGAACGTCGGGCAGCCTTGGATCTTTGTCTTGTCCCGATTGAATGAGGACCCGGACAAACCCTTTCTTGCGCCAGGTCGCAAAGGGTTCCCTGGCAAAAAATGAATTCAGACTGAAGCCGCGGCACTGAATCTCTCCTCGTTCGATGGCAAGGTCAATGTCGTTTCCGCCCTGATAACCGGTAATAATATTGAACTTGGTGCCGAGAGTCTGTTCCATGAGCATGGGGAAATAATAGCCGGTTGACGCGGTTCCGGTTGCCCCGCACTTGGGCGGCACCGAGGCCTTGCGGATATCGTCGATACTTTTGAAGGGAGCATCCGTTCGGGCGAAAAAGATCTCGTTCAGTGCGCGTCGGACTGCCGATGTAGCCAAACTTCGCCCAATCGAACTGCACTTCTTTCAGGCCTACGAGTTGATCGAAGTAGAGGGCCGGGGCGATGACTCCGAGAGTCAAGCCGTCCGGCTTAGCCACCCCGTAGACATGGTTCGCGGCGATCAGCGAGGTCGCTCCCGGCATGTTCTGCACGATTATGGTCGGAGTGCCGGGAATATATTTGGGCATATGGCGTGCAATCAGACGGGCCCAAAGATCGGTGGCGGTTGCGGCACCGTAGCCTACCACGAGTCTGATGGTTTTGCCGGCATAGAAGTTGTCCGCCTGTGAATAACTGGAACGCGGCAGCAGGAGAAACCAACCCAACAGAAAGAACAGAGAGGCTGCGAACGAAACAAGTTTTTTCATGGTCTACTCCCTGCCCATGAGAGCATTGGGTGATGCGTTTCCAGCCAAAAGCTGGCAAAGCGGTGCGACGGAATCGAGAGTCTCGAGCCTTTCGATCATCGCAGCCGCTTCAAGCACGGCTTTTTCCTCCAGTGCTCTGCGCGCGCAATTGATAAGCTTGTCCCTGAGCTCATCGGGAGTCAGGGGCCATTTCTTCGCGGTCCCTTTCGCATAGTCCACTCGACCGGAAATCGTCCGGCCATCCTTCAGGCGAATCGTGACCTTGGACGGGTGGCTCCCCTCCGCGTCTTCCTCTAATTCCGGGTCCACTTGCATGCGGACCTTCTCGGCCAGACGAAGAACCGAAGTATCGCGGATGGCCTCCTCAGTGAAAGTAGCGAGCGTCACTTTGCCGTCGATGATCGCTCTTGCGAGAATATAACCCATGCTAAATTTACTTTGGATCGCGGTCTCCGGAATTTTGTCGAGGACCTTATGGTAAGTGTGCGGCGTCACGCCCACATGAATGTCAGCGATCGTGCCCGGCGCAAGGTCTTGCGCGCGCATTTCAAGCACCGCATCGATGGCAGAGTGAATGAGACCGCCACAGGGATACGCCTTGAAGCCAATTTCTCTCTCCACCAGTTCAAAAGATTTCCCCAGGCTTTCGATCACTGCCAAATCGTAGGGAGAACCCCTTGAGTAACTCTCATGAAACCCCCTGGCTCCCTCAAGGATCGAACGATTGGCGGTAAAACCATTGCTGGCCAGTTTCGCCGCCAATACACCGTTCCGCGCGGCGAGGCCCGCATGAAGCGGCTTGGTCATCGTCCCATAGTTCCAGATGAAACCGCTCGCCATGGAGGCAGCGATCCCGAGTGCCGTGCGCACCGCCTCGACCTGGAGGCCGAGCAATTTGGCGCAGGCAACGGCCGCGCCCAGCGCCCCAAGAGTCCCCGCGCTGTGCCAACCTTCCTTGATTGAATGGTCCGGAATGGATAACACCAGCTTGGTCGTGACCTCAAAACCAACGACGTAGGCTTGCAAAAACTCCCGCCCGTTTCTTCCTAGTTTTTCTGCAAGCGCAAAGGTTGCCGCAGCCAAACAGGAAGTGGGTTGACCCATATAGGTGTAGTTATAATCGTAGTCCAACGCATGACCGGCGGTTCCGTTAACGAGCGCTGCCTGAGAACAAGACGTTTTGAACCCCTGTCCAAAAACGCTCGAATCTTTACTGGTGCTCTCCTCGCGCGCCATTTGCGCGCAAATCTTGGCGGCAGGCTCGATGCTGCCTGCCAACGTTACGGCCACAGAATCAAGAATAGCCTGCTTCACCAACTCTATGGCTTTTACCGGAAGGTCTTCATACGTGGTCTGAGCCACAAATTCGGCTACTTTCCTTGTGTAATCCATTGCTCTCCCTCGCCAGCTTCGTCTTTCCGCGGACGGCAGAATCGGAGCAGGCGATGTGACCATCCCTTTGGAAATTAACTGACAGTTCGCCCCACGGTTTTACGGGCAGGCGTATAAGATTCTTGAGCGATTGTCAAAAGTGAATTGAAAAAAGTCTACATCGGGAGTCTTTCCAAAAGCGTCAAAGGGGTCACCCTGAGCTGTCCCGAGTTTCACGGACACTTAATTAGGCGACACTTAGCCGAGTTGTACTTCACCGGCGGTTGAAAGTAGCAGGCTAGTTGGTGGCGTCTTTCACCGCTTCCTTGATTTTGCCGCCGGCCTTTTCCATCTCCTGTCCGGCCTTCTCCATCGCCTTATCGATCTGCTTGCCCGCCCGCTCCGTCGGACCTTCGCCGCCTTCTTTTTTGCAGGCGGCAAGGTTACCCGCCAGCAGCAAACCGGCAATCACGAGCGAGCAAAGATGTAGGTAGAATCTCATTGGGTTCCTCCTCTCTGTTCAGATGTAGTGCTAAATGTTATCCGATTTGACACCTCAGTTACAAAACACCCTGGAGACTTTGTTCACAAGATAGTCACCGTAAGGGCAAGATCGGAAAAGGGGATCAAATCCGCTTTTTGCTCTTTGACAAAGCATCCTCAATCCTCCGTACGCGCCGGGCGAGCTTTTTTTCCTGTCCCACTCTCCACTTCATCCGCAAAAAAGCTGAGCTCACGGAGGATGATTTCTCCAACCCCACCGCTCTGCCAATCTCACCCTGCTTGTGGCCGCCTAATTGCCGACTGAGGTAGATCGCTACCATCCGTGCCTCGCCCTCATTGCCGCGCTTTCGTCTACCCCTTAATGCCTCCGGCCGTTTGCCGTACTCCCGCGCCGTAGCTTCAACTATTTCCTCTATCCCCCTACCAAAGATTTGCCGCGACTGCGGCTTCTCCGCTTCCACTCGCGCCTTTTCCCCAAGCTTTTCAATTACCCGTTGAATAAATGCTTTGCTGCCCAAAACCGGTTTCTGATACGGACCTCGGTAAAACTCCTGGATCTCTTCTTCCACTCCCTCCCCTATGAATTTCTGATAATCCTTGAGTCCCCCAAACCGCGACAGCACGGCCGTGCTCTGGAGCCAAGTCGGGCACTGTTTCTTGTTAAGATATCCCCAATGGCTGCTCCAGCGGTAGCGGTCGAGGTCCGTTATCATGCCCGCCGCTATCGGGTTGTGATGGATGTAGCGCACCACCGATAAAAAATACTCTTCCGCATCGATGAGGATCGCTTTGTAGCGACCCCGAAACAACGGCCCATCGCGGTGATGCACCCGGTTGAACTTTCTGCGTATAGATTCCATCGAGATGTCGCATCGCCCGCGACAGTCCCGCCGCCGGGGTCGATATCAGTAGATGGTAATGATTGCTCATCAAGCAGTAGGCATAAATCTCAATTTTCCAGAGCCGGGCTGATCTCGGCGAGTAAGTCGAGAAAACTTTGCCGCCCTTTATCTTCGAGAAAGATGTCGCGGCGCGATTGCCCACGATTGATGACGTGGTAGAACGCTCCGGGGTATTCAATGCGCAGAGGCCGGGCCATGCGATCGTTTATTTCATGCCCGGTCGTCTGTCAAGAGCTAAACGTAGACTTGACCCCTTTTGGTTCCGCTCTTTAGCAACCAACGGCAGATGGCTGCGAGTTTTACGCGTGACGTTGGGATCGCAATCTCCCGATCGCCCTGGACTCGCTCCTCGATCTCCTCCACAAATCTTTCGTCACTCAAAAATCTCTGGTGCCGGACATCATAGTAATCCGGCTGGTGACCGTCAGCTTTCCCTTCCGCCATGAAGTTTAGATAACCAGCCAGGCCTTCCCAGCGATTTCGCGAACTCTCCCAAAACAGTAGCGGTTTCGATCGTGACGACATTCTCTTTACCCAAGTACGCCCTGTGATTGCGCCAGCGCCTCGGTAACCACCCACCTACAGCCAAAGTATCGAGGAGCCGCCGTTTCTTTTCTCTCACCACCGGATCCGGTAACGCGTCGAAAACGACCGTCGAAACCAATTCGGCCAAAGCTGCCGCAACTGTTTTCATTCAACCTGTCCGGCTCACTTACCAGTTGATTCGGCGGTTACATTCAGAGTCGGTTCCAGCGATAGGTTTGAGAGTCGAGTAGAAGTCGACCGCTCCCGCCCCCGAGGCGAAATATCAGTACTCCGCGCTCGCTGTCTTCGAAAACAAGCCGGGGAGAGCCGGCAACAATGGTGATCTTCCACGTGCCTCGATACTGCTTCTGCGTCGGAACGCTGCGAGAGGTCCCACCGCTACTCACACGACTGAAGCTCGAGTCCTGCCAAACAAACCGCTGATCGCGACCCAGCATGATTTCCCGCTCGCGCCAAGCAAAGTAAGAACCGCCCGAATAGTCCCGATCACTCAACGGCTGTTCTTCCCAACGCAATCTCGTATCACGCAATCGCTTCGTCCACATCGCAGCGCTGATCTCATCACCTTCTGCTATGTCTGGCGGTTTAACTACGACTGCTGCCTGCTTAGGTTTGGGCGGTGACTGTGGTTTGATATTTTACGGAGGTTTCTTCGGCGGCTCTTTCGGTTTGGCTGGTGGTGCGGCTATCTTTGCGTATTGATCGTTTGAAAGTAGCTTCGATACTTCCGCAGCATTCGTGATTTCGAGTTTGACGATCCAAGTGGCGAACGGATCTTCGCATAGCTGCTCCGGATGCTTGCTCAGAACCGTATTGACGGTGACAACTTTGCCACTAAGGGGCGCAAACATTTCGGTTATTGTCTTCGCTGATTCAAGAGTGCCAAAAGGTTTTTGACGCCCAATCGCTCGGCCCACCTCGGGAAGCTCGACTGCTACGACAGGGCAGAGACTGTTCTTCACGTGATCCGTTAGGCCCACAGTGGCCTGAGATCCTTCAATGGATATCCAAACGTGATCCTCCGTGTACTTGCGATCGGCGGGATACATCTAGCAGGTCCTTTCTCCCTCCGGCGGGACTCATTGGCACGCTCGGACGTAATTGATTTGACTGGGTTAGGGGTCTGACTTTGTATTCTAGACGATTTTTTACTATTCGACTCGTACAGGAGATGAACATGCTTCGACATTAGACAATAAGCGTACACAGTCACACCGAAGCGTTTCCGATAGCGCCGAGTCTCTCTAAGTAGGCCTCGTAATGACGCCCGTTCAGGAATGTTTTCTGTCTATGATTCCCTCGCACAATCACGTGGTAGAGAATCCCCGGCGCAAACATTCGTGGTCGTCTCGCCATATGCGCCCTGTAGCAACAGGGATGAGGGCTTGTCAAGATTCGCAAGACTAGAAAGCCCGACCCCAGATCTGACCCCAGTCAGCGGCAGAGCGCGTGCACGCATGTAAATAAGAATCTCCGTCAAGTGCTGGACAAACTGACGCCGGAACACACTACTTGCACGCGGCCCGAGAAGACGGCGTGCGAGTATGTCCACTTGTCGAGGTCCATCATCAGTCAGCCCAATCGGAATGTCGATTGTAAGAAGGTCGATCGTGGCGGCGTAAGCCAGTAATTCGCGGGTCGTGCGGTGGAGCCGCGGTCTAAGCACACCATCCTCAGCCTGCTCGATGCAGAGCCAGCCATTTGCGCACCCATCGGTTCCTCCTATCAGAACTGTCATCTATAGACCTCACAGCACCGGATCTGTTCTTCCTTAGACTTGGTTTTTCGGCCTCAAAAAGCCATCTCTAAGGCTCGTAAACGATGCCTTTTACCCTATCTTGTATTGTTTAATCGAGAAGTTGGTCTGGTTCGCCCCGACCTGTCGGAGAGACTAAAACGATCGGAAACAGTTGAAATGGGCCTTGCTAGCTCAGATTCGTTGAACGATTTAAAAGGTGCAAGCGTAAGCACCCGGGAGAGCGTGAATTTCATGGATAAAGCTTTCACCCTAGTTGCCCCCCAGGCCAGCAGATGACCCCATTTGACTCGAGGAAACTCGTACGTTGACAAGTTTTTTGTGATGAGTGTTCCCGTGGAAGAAGCAGGTTGACTGTGCTATGAGAGAGTCACCTTTGTAGTCTTGGTTAATGCTGTGTGTTGATAGCAAGATACTCGGCTGAGCAATTCTGCTGGACTTGCTTACGATGCTATTCAGAGGATGAACACCATGCGACTTTTTAAGACAGCGAAAACCGCGCCGGTTGTGACACTATTTCTCCTCAGCTGTTTGGAATTGTTCAGTTCAAAATGCTCTGCTGCGGTCGCCAACACCGCTTTGCTCAAAGCCAAGCACGAAGCCGATGCCAAAGGACTAACGTTTATCACGAGTCACGATGAGATCATCAGTAAGGCCAAAATTGAAGCCAAACTGCGCGTCATGACAGGGCTTTTAGGATCCGTGAAGGCAACAACCGAGGCTTTTAGAAAAAAATACCCGTTCATCGATTTTCAGGACATCAGAACCATCAGGAGCGGTGAAAACGCTCAACAAGCGTTCTTGGAAATCAATGCTGGCACGGCAAAACAATGGGATGTCGCGCGTACCTATACCGATCAATACAGCGAATATCTTCCCCATCTCTGGAAAATCGATTTGTTGGGGATGGCGGAGCAAGGAACGATTTCAATACCTCCAAAGATGATCGATCCAACGAGTCGAAACGTCGTTGCGCTCCTAAGCCGGTTTCAGGTAACCGCGTACAACAAGGACCTCATTCCCACCAATCAAGTACCGAAGACGTGGGAGGACGTGCTTAAGCCAGAGTTTAAAGGAAAAAAGTTTGCCGTTGACATTCGCTCGCAGGAATTGGCGTCATTGGTTCCGGTTTGGGGTATTGAAAAGGTTTTGGATTTCGCACGTAAGATAGCGGCCCAACAGCCCATTTGGGTCCGGGGCGGAACCCGCGAACTCGTCTCTGTCGCTTCCGGAGAGATACCTATGTTCCTTGGCCCTAACTATAGCAGCGTGATAGGAGTTCAACGCAAAGACCGAGGGGGCAAGTTAGATTTTGCTATTCTGGAGCCTGTTCCCGTCAGAATCGGAACAGAACAGGCGATCTTGGCGACTTCGAACAATCGTCACGCGGCTCTTCTGTGGTTGGAGTTCATGGTTAGTGCAGAGGCACAGAAGTTGATCGATGAACATGAACCTTTGTCTTCGTCCTTCCACGTTAAAGGTTCTGAAGTCGAGCAGAAACTCAGAGGAAAGACAATGTCAGTGGTAAGCTGGGAGGAGAATCAGAAGATGGAGCAATGGATTTCGAAGATCGTGGAAGCTTTTGGTTTCCCGCGTGCGCAGGCGAAATGATTTGTGTTGTTAATCGTTAGTGAACGCCGGTTATTGGGGAAAGATTTCTTTGCATTCGATTTAGTACCAAGGAGGATACGATCAACGATAAAGGAGAGCGGTTGTATGCCAGAGCAGATTTACGACGTGATTGTGGTCGGGGCAGGTAATGCGGCCCTGAGCGCCGGCCTTTCTGCGGGAGAGGCGGGAGCGGGCGTACTAATTCTGGAGAAGGCACCGAAGTCTTTCCGTGGAGGAAACGGGCGCGTCACCTCCGGGCCCAAGTATGCGTATGAGGACATGAAGGGCGTCCGAGCTCTTGTCCCACACCTTACGGATGAACAGGCCGAATGTCTGGAAGTCGATCCCTACACAGTCGACGACTACTACGGTGACCTGATGCGAATTTCCCTGGGCCGAGCTGATGCCGAGCTGGCGATGATTCTCGCTCAGGAATCGTACCCTGCGATGAAGTGGTTGATGAGCATGGGTGTAAAATATGATGTTCACTACAACAGAAGTTTAGAAAGGAATGGGAAAAAGTATTTTAACCCTCGAATAACTATGCCCACCACTATCGTAGGTGGCCATGGAGGCCTAAACAAACAACTTTTCAGCATCATCGAGGACAGGTCGGACATTGAGGTGAAATATGAAACCAAGGCGGTGAAGCTTTTAGTGGATGAGACAGCTAGCGTTTGCGGCATAAAGGTCAAAGATGTCAATGGGTTTCATGACATTCCCGCGAGAGCCGTGATCCTTGCCAGCGGAGGGTTTCAGGCCAATCCCGAAATGCGCGTGAAATATCTCGGTCCGGGATGGGATCTCGGTCAAGGTGCGCGGCTCGCGTTACGACACCGGTGAGGGCTTGGAGATGGCGTTGGAACTCGGCGCAGCAATTTCTGGCCAGATTAGTGGCTGCCATGCTAATCCGGTTTTTCTCAGTGGTCCCGACGTGGAGATGGGAGACGACGGCTTTGCACACTACTATCACTTCGGAATCCTAGTTAATGTCCTCGGTAAGCGCTTTGTGGATGAGGCGGCAGACTTCCGGCGTTACACTTATGCCCGGCTCGGCCGGGAAGTGTTCGCCCAGCCCGGGTCCATTGCCTTTCAGATCTTCGATTCCAAAGTAACGCACCTTCTCGGAGAAGAGTATAAAACGGCGCATTCTGTGAGCGCCCCATCGTTAGAGGGGTTGGCCAGTAAACTGAATACAATAAATGACAAAAAGTCATTGCTACTCACGATTGAGAATTTCAATGCTGCCGTCCAGGAGGGGGAATTCAATCCGGGTATCCTCGACGGTAAGGCGACGAAAGGAATCGCCCCTCCCAAATCCAACTGGGCATTGAGAATCGATACTCCGCCATTCATCTGCTACCCAGTAACCTGCGGCATTACCATTAGCCTTGGAGGGCTGAAAATAAACCGCAATGCTCAAGTTCTCGACACGGAGGGCAATATCATATCTCGTCTTTATGCGACCGGGGATATCCTGGGCACTCTTTACGACAACTATGTTGGCGGCTCTGGTATCGCAAGGGGACTGGTTTTCGGGCGCATTGCTGGGAGAATGGCGGCCGCTGACCGACACTACTAGCCTTGAGAGCTAATCCCCTAAAGCGTCTCGTGTCAGGCTTGCGTATTGCGCTATAGCCTCAGTTGCTGAAGGAGGGCCTTCTCCGTTTTCACATCGCGAGCCGCCGCATACGATGAGTATAGCCGGCTGATCACCGAGGGATCGCGATGCAGCCGCCTCGCGAGCTCCTTCACGCATCCTGCCTGACGTCACGACCCGAGATGACCTCGAGCGTGCGGCTCCGGCTTCTGGCGTCAGCGAGTTATTCCGTCTAGGCAACAACGTCCCTTAAGTGCCCCCCCGAAGAAACCAAACAGCGTCGTCTGGGACGACTGCTGACTTTTGGATTCTCTGGCTCGCACCAAAGAAGACCCATCCTTCGAACGGACGACCGTCGGCCCTACGATGCCAGCGCGTTTCTCTTCGACAGCGGTTGTCATTAGATTATCTCCTTCAGAGTTTCCGACTTAGGATCTTTGATCATAGTTAGTTACGAAGCACAAGGCTTTGAAGGGACTGAGAGAGTAATAGCTCGATCAAGAAATCCGCTGGCAGCCATGGCACCCGCCTTGCCGTGTATTTCGCTCTAACAAAGAGAATCCGAAATGTTTCAGAAAGACATAAGAACAAGACGCCCGACCGAAACCACATCTCTGAATCCCTGACAGAAGGCTATTTTGCCTCGGCTGTTCGGACCAACTCGGTGATTTCGCATACGTCGGCGATTTGTTCCAGACGACTAACGTCAGTCGCAATCTGCATACAGCGTTCAGCTGATAGCCGTCGGCCGGCAAGCAGTAAGAATTTGTCCCGGATTTCCGCCTCCGTCATTGGATTCTCCGCCGTACCCTTCGAATGGGAGATGACCGCGGCCCGCTCGCTGCCGTCCTTTAAATGCGCGACGATCTTTACCTCCCCTTGGCCGCCGCTCAGACGCCAGCGTTCTTCGATTTCGCCATCAACGCGACACTCCAAACGTTCGAGAAATTGTAGAATTCTCTCATCGCTCAAGATCTCTTCTCTCCATACGTCTGGATCGCGCAGGTCATGAAAGAACGCGAGAGCCGTTATGAACGGCATGCTCATTTGTCCTGCCATGATCGACCGAGGACGTCTGATCTGCCGATTTTCATAAAGCCTGCTCGCACATGACAAGATTACTTTATCGATATTTTGCGGTTGGATCTTATGCCGCACTTTGAGAAGGTTTACCGCGTCGATGCAAAGATGCGAGCCGCCCCACGCGGCATATGGTTTCACCTCCCGCTCTAAAATCTGAAATGTTCGACCCAGATCCTTTGTTAGTTCGTCGAGGCGGGGCTCGTCATTGCCGGCAAAGATTCGGCAGT
The DNA here is from genome assembly GCA_963801935.1 of uncultured delta proteobacterium. Classification (GTDB taxonomy): domain Bacteria; phylum Desulfobacterota; class Binatia; order UBA9968; family UBA9968; genus DATACQ01. Next base: position 16,793 of record CAWDHA010000006.1, on the reverse strand, counting down.
AACCCCATTTGTCCTCCAAGATTGTCTTCGAACCGGTCAGACCCTGTTGTGCCAGTAACGAAACCGTTACGCCGTTTTGCGCCGGCCATCCACCGACGAGCCGCTTCATCATGCTGTTAGAGCCGTCTTCCGAATAGTCCGAGACACCGGACGCCACAAACCCTGCTAATCCGAAGGCATTAAGTGTCTGATCTGTTGTTAAACCCAATACCTTGCTTGATGCTGCAACTGCACCCCACACTCCCTTGTGACCCGCAGAATTCATCCCGCGGCGCAGCCGAGGAATAGCCTTGCCCACGCGAAGGATCACTTCGTATCCAGTTGCAATCGCAGTAATCAACTCTCTGCCATCAACATGAAGTTTCTCTGCCAACGCGAGGCCGGAAGGAATAACCTGACACCCCGGGTGAAGCCCGATCTGTGGCTTACGGTCGTCCATCTCAATGCCATGAGCCGCAACACCATTCGCGAGCGCCGCGTATGCGGCAGGAAGCTTGCAATTTTGACCCCACACGACGCTCTCCTCCGAACCGTGCACATCGGTTCCAACCTGAACCGCCATTTTCGTCCAGGGCATTTGGCTGGCGAAGACACCCACACCCAATGTGTCGAGAAAACATAGTTTCGCCGTCTCGATGACGCGCTGAGGCAGATCTGAGTAACGTAGATTTGCCACGAACTCTGCTATCATGGATGTCTCATTCATTTGCACCTCTTGTGTATAGCTGAGGATTGTGGGATCGGCGGGAATAACTTGCCGCGGGAACGTGCCTGAGACGTTCTACAAGATTGATGTGCTGGGCTCCGGCAAAGATGGCACGCAAGATCTAGAACTCTGCCTGTAATGAGTTGTCGTGAACATACTTGGACAGCGCTTCCATAATCAAAGGTTGACGTTAGCAACTCGTCAAACCCACTTCCGTGGAGCTGTCCTTACGCCACGACTCAAAATATGTCAACCAACATGCGCGTCCTTGGCTGCTCGGGCACAGTCATCTGTATCTCTCTGATACCAGTCTGTATGTGCGGGACGTGCTCTGACTGTTTTAGAGTGTCATCGCAAGAACGAACCGATTGACAGTTTTGCGACAACGATGGTAGACGCGTATTGAATCTGCGAAAGGAACCTACAATGGTTTCGAAGGCGTATTTGGTTAACACGTTGGTTCGTGCATCATTCGCAATACTTCTAAGTTGCTTTTGGGTGGCGCCGGCTGTCTCGCAAAGCTCATTTTATGAAGGCAAAACGATCAAAATCATTCAGGGACGCGCACCTGGAGATGCCGAGGATACTCGAGCTCGTGTCCTTATTCCTTTTTTACAGAAAAACATTCCCGGCGCTCCAACCTTAATGAACGATTATATGCCCGGGGCGGGCGGCGGAAAATTAGCCAACTACATTTTCCAATCAGCTCGTCCCGATGGTCTTACGATTGGAGTGGCCGGCTCGGGATTTGTATCGAATGCTATTCTCCGGCAGAGCGGCGCTCTCTATGACGTCGACAAGTTTATCTATTTGGGTTCCGCCGATACTGGCGCACAGTATGTTTTTTTAACCCGAAAAGATGCTGGCCTGAATAGCCTGGAGAAGCTGCGCGCGGTTTCGGGAGTGCGAATCGGTAGCCAATCCGTGGGGCATAGCAGCTACATCGCGGGTCGAATTTTTACGTACCTCATTGGTCTCAAGGAGCCAAGATTTGTCACGGGCTACACCGGTGCGGAAGTCGATCTCGCATTAAAAAGTGGCGAGATAGATGCCCGAAACAATCCGGTCCACACAATGATGATGAGAAATCCGGACTGGCTTGCGAAAGGCCTTATGGACTTCCATGCGACCATAGAGATTCCCAAGGGTAACAGGCATCCCCGATTTGCACATCTCCCTGAAGCTGAAAGTTTCACGAAAAATGAAAGAGAAAGAAAGCTTTTGGCTATGCAACGCAGCTTCAGGTTGGCAGGTTCGCCGTACATCCTGCCGCCGGGCACTCCGGCAAGCGTTGCGCAGATCCTGCAACTGGCAATGCGGAAAACGTTGACGGATCCTGAGTTTCATAAGGCGTTCAAAAGCCAAACCGGAGACGACGCGACCCCGTTGTTGCCTGAAGAACTTGAGAAAGTCATAAAGGAAATGCCACGCGACGCGGATATCGCCGCATTATTCAAGCATATTTCCGGTGGCGATCCGCTGCCAGCACGCTGATCGACGAGCGTCACAACGCCTTTGCAGACGCTAGTAGCCCTTTCGACGGAGGAAGTCTTTGAAAGCCTCACGGGGATTACTGGATTTTAACCAGGTGCTGCGGGCGGTCCGCTCGACGTCATAGCTCTCCCGCCAAGGCATGCCAATGCTCTGGTGCAATAATCGCTTGATACCCTGCACCGAGCGCGGATCGTTCGCCCCGATCGATCGCGCTAACTCGATCGAACTGTCGCGCAGTCGGGCGCATGGAACCAGACGATTGAGCAAACCAATCTCTTTTGCTTCTTCTGCTTTGACGACCCGGGTGGTGTAAAGCAGTTCTTTGGCCATGGGTATGCCAACCACATGAGGCAAGGACCATGTTGCATTGGCACGGCCGTACTTCGCTGCGACGAAGCTGAATTCGGCATGCTCACAACCGATGCGGAAATCGAGGAAAGAAGCGAGTTCCGCGCCGGCACCATAGGCCAGCCCGTTGATGGCACCGATTATCGGCTTGGCGAAATCGGCAATATGCCAGGTCGCCTGATTGCGAAAGCTCGAGCGCGCGGCCAACTCGTCGGGCGTGGATCGGACCGTTTGCACAATGTCGCCTCCGGAGGAGAAAGCGCGCGGGCCGGCTCCGGTTAGAATAACGGCGCGCACACCATCGTCATCTTCAATCTTTGTCAATTCTTCCTCCAGTTCGCGCGACAACTCATAGCTCATGGCATTTAGTGATTCAGGTCGATTGAGCGTGATCAGGCCTACGGTATCGAGGCGCTCGCTTAACAGGTGTTCGTAATTCATTCTTGTTACTCCTACCTCTTTACAAATTCTCGCGCTCCGATCTTGGGGTCCAAGATCAGAGTAACGCCACTCGCATCATTTAAAAAAAGATCTAAAACCGTCCAGGTGCTTCCGATAATCATTCCTCAGCTCTGCCATCGTCAGTGGAAATATTTTATCGACATCGATTTCTTTAAAAGCCGGCGCCAGATTCCTGATCCCCGAGCGCGCGGGTATGCGCTCGTTGTCCGCGAGGAGGTTGGCAATCGGCTCGGATAACCAAAAGTCTATCAGCAGCTTGGCGGCGTTGGGTCGAACTGGATGCTTGGCGATCTGGATGGTCCCAGGCTGGACAACCAGCGGGTCCGGATTCCTTACCCAGTCGATGGGCGCTCCTCGTTGTTTAAAAATTTCGGCTGTCCCGCCGCGGCCGATGAAAACTGGGAACTCTCCCGCAACCAGCAAGGCGTTGCCTCGAGAGGAACTGTCCACTCGTGGCTCCTGCTTTGCCAAAGCCTGCATGAACTGCCTGCCTTTTTCTTCGCCGTAGCGTTTGAGGATGCCGGCATACCAGGCGATATGGTCCTTTTCGATGCCCAACTTTCCTTTCCATTGAGGATGCAAGAGATCCGGCCAATCTCGAGGGATCGCCTTGCCGGTGACGAGATTGGTATTGTAATTAATCGTAAGTGGGTTGTAATAAATGTCGGTCCATGCACCATTCTTGCCTTTAAAGACCGGCTTGAAATACTGAGCCTCAGGTGACTCGTACAGGCCGGCGACGCCGCTCTCCAGCAACACCAACGGATGGAAGCCAGCGAAATTCAGCACATCCACCAAATACTTTCCGGCCCGGTATTCCGTCAGGACACGCTGTAACATTTTGTCGGTGTCGGCTTTGTACTGGTTGACGGTCAAAAACGGGTATTTGGCGTGGAATAAATTCCACATCTTGCTCGTTGTCTCAAGTCGCATGGCAGCGTAAACATTGAGGGGTCCGGCCTCCTTCTTCGCCGCTTCGATAATCTTTGGATCAGATGCGGAGCCAATCGTCGACAGAACCAGCAGTAAAGCCGCATTAAGCAAGGCAACGAAGACAAACCGATGGCGCCCACGGCGATGGAAGAGCATGTCAAATCTCCTTCTTTTTTTTATGATGCCCTGCATCTGAAGTGACGGAATAGGTCACACCGCAACGTTTTCGTTGGCTTCTCAGGCGCGAAGAACAAACTGGGAAGCCGCCGTATCGAGCGCAGGACGTCCTGCGTGACCAGCACAACAACGACTGGCCGAGACTATTCCGTGTGCGACTGGGGTGTCAAGTCAGTTGGTGGTTCGGTAGCGTCAAGATCTCGCTGTTACTTCGAGATGACAATCCTCTATCCCCTGCCATTTCGAGCTCTTCACTGCAAACTCGGGGCGATGCCGCGAGAAGTCTTACTTGCTTTTCGATAACTGCTTGCGAAAGCGCCAGCCCAAGTCGAAGTCGGGCGAATAACGCCACAGCGGCGAGGAAAGTAGACGTCGCCGGCTGCTGTTTTCAGCGCCGCGGTTTGTCCTCATGAAGCTGCAACGGTTGAAAACCGCCGTCCCAGCATGCTACATCAGCAGGCTTACGGGCCATGTCTCAGATTCCAATGTCTAGTGCATTCGCGCACCTGCGCATACTGGATCTCTCGCGGGTACGCGCCGGACCCACCTGTGTCAGGCAGTTCGCGGATTTCGGCGCGGACGTCATCAAAATCGAACCGCCGCCAAGCAGCGGGACGGATACGATGATGGGGCCACGGCATGGTTCCAACATGCAGAATATGCATCGCAACAAGCGCGCGCTGTCACTCAATATAAAAGAGTCGCGAGGTTTAGAGGTTTTCTTAAAGCTGGTTAAAACCGCTGACGTGGTCGTGGAAAACTTTCGTCCGGACGTTAAGTACCGTCTCGGTATCGACTACGAAAGCCTGAGAAAAATCAACGGCCGAATTATTTTGGCGAGTGTATCCGGTTTCGGCGAGGATGGACCGTATCGTGATCGACCAGGATTCGACCAGATCGCCCAAGGTATGGGCGGGTTGATGTCGGTGACAGGTTTTCCAGGAGCCGGCCCTGTACGCGCCGGCGCGGCGATCGCAGATTTCACCGCTGGGTTGTTCGCGGCGCTTGGCATCATGACGGCGATCATTGAACGCGAGCGCTCGGCCGAAGGCCAATGGGTGCAAGCAAACTTGTTGCAGTCGCAAATCGCTTTACTCGATTTTCAGGCGGCGCGTTATCTCATGACCGGCGTCGTGCCGCAGCAGACCGGTAACGATCACCCCAGCGGGACACCAGTGGGAACGTACAAGGCAAGGGACGGCTATATCAACATTGCTGCACACGGGGAGACGATGTGGCAGCGGTTCTGTAAGGCGTTGATGCGCGAAGATTGGATCGATAGGGCCAAGTACAGACGCGAGCTCGACAGGACCAAAAATCGCGAACTTCTTAGCCCGGAAATAAATCAAGTCACTGCCGAAAAAACAGTATCGGAGTGGATCGAGATTCTGAACGCAGCAGGGGTTCCCTGCGGGCCCGTCTATGCCATAGACCAGACTTTCGCCGATCCACAGGTCCAGCACCTAAATGCCGCCGTAACGGTAAAGCACCGGACACTCGGGGACATCCGACTGGTGAACCAAGCGGTCAAGTTGTCGAGAACACCAGCACAGGTAACCACCGCGACGCCAGAGCTGGGCGAGCACACTCAAGAGATTCTTGCTGAGTTAGGATATGATGCGAACGAGATCGAATCCCTTCGGCAGGCGAACATAATATGACGACAGACAAAATGTCCAATCATTGCATAAATCGCGGATCGCCAATCCGGAAACAACCAAAAGAGGTACCTGAAGTGGCATGCAGGGGCCACGCGTTGTAGCCAGACAAAAATTAGCTACTCGCCCCGCATGCTCGCGCCAAGCGCCGCTAAGAATAGCGCCGCCAAACCGAAACGGCGGTTCTTTCCACTGTGGACTGACGATCGTCGGGGTAAGTCACGTCGTCTTCAGTTTTTCATTCGCGCCATGCGGTCGGAAAATTGCGGCACCAAAGAGCTGACGGTCGCCATGACTCGCCTAAAGACTTCGCCACATTTTAAGCTCGTAGTAACCTAACCGCACGAATCAGCAGCTATCCGTCCATCCCACTTTATCAACTGGAATACTGCAATATGAAAACGTATCGCCAGGGGTCCCGAAACATCGGCGCGGGATCACCGATGACGCTTAAATGCCTGTTTGGTGCGCACGGCATAGAAACCTCTCATGGCTCAGCCCTCCAGTATTGGCGACCCTTGCTTTTCCAGTAGGCGATCACTACTTCGGCAGCCAGTACGTGCACGGTTGGGTCCCTCATTGTCCTGATTTTTTCTCCTGAAGGCTTACTCCAGCCGCACTCGATGCGGGCGGGGATTGTTAAACGCATCGGTTAAACCGAGAGCGTTCAAAACTTCGCGAAGCTCCTTGCAGGGTTCATAATACTTGACCCGCGAATCGCTGGCGCGGGTGGGAAGTCCCGGCTGATCATAATGGGTTCGTTCGATCCCGGCGCGGGATAGATTTTTGGACTGTGAACCCCGTTCGGGCCCGCACTTTGCCGTTCGTCAAATATTGCCGAGCTGAGCCGGTCGCCTGCCGGCAAACCAGGAGCCAGATGGGCTAATGAATGACCCTATTCGCCTACAGGAACGTCTGTACCCTCTTGACCTGTCTGGTAATGGGCGACCTGCCAGGGTGTGAGGACTTGAGAAACAACGGCGCGGTTGGTTAAAACATTGTCTAGGAAAGCGGCTTTTTATCTCCGGAGGATGCCGTAATGAAAGGAAAGTTTGCCTCGAATCTGAAATGGCGCGCATTTAAGTGGCGTTGCTTCAATATGATCCTCACGACTGCGCTTGCACTGCTTCCGCTAGTCGCTTTTGGCCAGCCTGTGGTTTCTTCGCCGATAAAGATCGGCATCATCGGCTCGGGCAATATCGGCGGAACCTTGGGAACGTTTTGGGCGCAGGCCGGGCATGAGATTTTGTTCTCGTCACGCAATCCGGACAATTTGAAGCAACTGGTTGAAAAAGTCGGGCCGCGGGCGCGCGCCGGAACTGTCAGCGAGGCGATCGCGTTTGGTGACGTGATTCTGATCGCGGTTCCTTACGGCTCGATGCCGCAGATCGCCAAAGATTTCGCCAGGGACCTCGCCGGTAAGGTCGTCATCGACACCGGCAACGCCGTGTTGAAACGCGACGGTGAGATCGGCGCGGAGGCGCGCGAAAAAGGCGTAGGTTTAACGACGCAAAAATTGTTGCCTGGAGCGCGTGTCGTTCGCGCCTTTAATACGTTGGGCGTCAATCGGCTCAGGAATAATGCCAATCGCGCCGAAGGCCGCATCGCCATCCCCATGGCCGGCGACGATCCAGAAGCCCTTAAAGTTGCTTCGATACTCGTGCGCGATGCCGGCTTCGACCCCGCAGTGTTGGGCGGCATTGATCGCTCCAGGTTGTTCGAGCAGAGTAATCCGCTCTACGGGCAAGAGATCTCGGCTCAGGAGATGATCGAGCGGGCGAAGAAGTTGCTTCAATAAATGTGTCTGCGGTCCGGCAACGGCAAGGCGCTGATGCTGCGCGACCGTGGCATGGGATCACTTTCAAAAAACCGGAGAATACGCAGAGAAGATTGTGGACGCTTCTGGTTTCCCGAGAGCCGAGAAATGACTCTATGCGAGCGCCTTCGAAGCTCTCGCAATTGCTGGCAACACGAGACGCTGGCTCCAGTCAAAGAGAATAACCTGTTCCCGATAGTATCCCTCAGCCGCTCGATTCCGCGGTTACATTCAGAGTCGGCTCCAGCGATAGGTTTGAGAGTCGAGTAGAAGTCGACCGCTCCCGCCCCCGAGGCGAAATATCAGTACTCCGCGCTCGCTGTCTTCGAAAACAAGCCGGGGAGAGCCGGCAACAATGGTGATCTTCCACGTGCCTCGATACTGCTTCTGCGTCGGAACGCTGCGAGAGGTCCCACCGCTACTCACACGACTGAAGCTCGAGTCCTGCCAAACAAACCGCTGATCGCGACCCAGCATGATTTCCCGCTCGCGCCAAGCAAAGTAAGAACCGCCCGAATAGTCCCGATCACTCAACGGCTGTTCTTCCCAACGCAATCTCGTATCACGCAATCGCTTCGTCCACATCGCAGCGCTGATCTCATCACCTTCTGCTATGTCTGGCGGTTTAACTACGACTGCTGCCTGCTTAGGTTTGGGCGGTGACTGTGGTTTGATATTTTGCGGAGGTTTCTTCGGCGGCTCTTTCGGTTTGGCTGGTGGTGCGGCTATCTTTGCGTATTGATCGTTTGAAAGTAGCTTCGATAGTTCCGCTGCATTCGTGATTTCGAGTTTGACGATCCAAGTGGCGAACGGATCTTCGCATAGCTGCTCCGGATGCTTGCTCAGATCCGTATTGACGGCGACAACTTTGCCACTGAGGGGCGCAAACATTTCGGTTATTGTCTTCGCTGATTCAAGAGTGCCAAAAGGTTTTTGACGCCCAATTGTTCGGCCCACCTCGGGAAGCTCGACTGCTACGACAGGGCAGAGACTGTTCTTCACGTGATCCGTTAGGCCCACAGTGGCCTGAGATCCTTCAATGGATATCCAAACGTGATCATCCGTGTACTTGCGATCGGCGGGATACATCCAGCAGGTCCTTTCTCCTCCGGAGGGACTCATCGGCACGCTCGGACGTAATTGATTTGACTGTGTTAGGGATCAGACTTTGTGTTCCAGGCAATCCTTTACCATTCGGCTCACACGCTTCTTTAGTTGTTGATCCATGGTCATGCGGTCCGAGTATCGTGAGATCAAGGAGCTCACGGTCGCCGTATCTCGCCCCAAGCATTTCGCAACTTCGTTGAGCTTGTAACCCATCCGACGGATCAGCACATAGCCGACTAGCGCTCGGTGTTGAGATACCGCCCAGCCGCGGTCCGGTCCTGCAAGCACCGACGGCTCCATGCCAAGCGCTCGCACGGCGATTCGGAAAGCAGACTCAAACGGTCTGTTCGGATGTGGTGTTTCAGCTTCTTCCGCGGCTTGGACTTTGAGCTTTTCGACAAAGCGCTCTTCTCCCAAAAACCGCTGGTCTACCAGTACCTCGCCGACTCGCCTGCCGCAATACTGCCCATGGCCGCTGTAAGCATAGTCATCCGGCTTTTGAACGAGCTTCGCCCGGATCGGATTCGAATGAATGTAGCGCACCAGCGTTAATAAGTATTCATCTTTTTCACAGAGAATGGCTTTGTATCGACCCTGAAACAGATGGCCGACTTTGTGGTGCTTACGGTTAAAATACTGCGTATAAGATTGTTGCAGCCCCTGCATGAATCTCGATAGCGGCTGGGAACCCGTCTCAACCAGGAGGTGAACATGATTTGCCATCAAGCAGTAGGCGTAGATCGTTACCCCGAAGCGTTTCCGATACCGACCGAGTCTCTCAATCGCCTGTATCTCGCGGCTTTGAGTGTCTTTAACGGCTGGAACGATTGGAACGTTTTGAACGGTTGGAACTAACGGCTTCTTAGCCGTTGCAGAAAATGACGTGGTAGAGAATTCCCCGTGCAAACAGTCGGGGGCGCCTTGCCCATGCACCCCGCTCTAGCAGAGGTGAGGCGAAGTTGTCAAGATTCGCAAGAACAGAAAGCCTGACCCCAAGCGGACGCCGCTCGAGAAGTCGTTTTCTCAAAGGCTAATAAAGCTCGATGGACACGTGTCACCAAATTAAAACTTGACAGACAAATCATAGGATGTGCCCTGGGAAAGCCTTGTTGCCACGTCGGCTGAGCCACATTCACATGGCTAGCGCTGATCTAGAAATAGACCCATTTCATGCGTATACTCACAAGTTAAGTAACTGTATGCCGACCGTCTTCAGATCCGGTCCTTATCGCTTTTTCTTCTATGCGGGTGACCGTGACGAACCTAAACATGTCCACGTTGAAAGGGATGAAAAAACCGCGAAGTTTTGGCTAGACCCAATTCGATTGCAGAGCAGTGGCGGCTTTTCCCGAATTGAGCTTGCACGAATCGAGACGATCGTGAGAAATAACCAGAAGGCTCTTATGGAGGCCTGGGATGAGTACTTTGGCGAGGCAGATTGAGATACCTTTAATTGAGGATGTCACGATTTCCAGTGATACACTTTCCGTGGACCTTAGCGACGGCCGGAGCATTTCCGTTCCACTTGCATGGTATCCGCGTTTGTCCCACGCATCTTCACCTGAGCGTAAGCGTTGGCGGCTAGTCGGCCGAGGCGGCGGCATCCATTGGGAAGATCTTGACGAAGATATTAGCGTCGAAAATCTATTAGCCGGAAAGCGCTCGGGTGAAAGTCAGGCATCGTTTAGCAAATGGCTCGCGCAACGGTCGTCACGGATGCGAAAGCGTTCAAGAATGCCGCGACCAAAGACACGGCGTACAGGTTAGAGACTCATAGAGCGCTTTGATTCTCCTTTTCAGTCAATCGTCTACTTCCTAGTCCTAAACCTTACACACAGGTGTTGAGCTCGCGTATTGCACTATGCTCTTAGTTGTCGAAGCAGGGCTGCCTCCTTTTCTCATCCCAAGCCGCCGCATATCCTGAGTACAGCCGGCTGATGACAGAAGGATCACAATGCAACTGCTTCCCGAGTTCATTTACACTTGATCTCGGCCATTCCCGTCCCAAGTACACCAACATCTCGATCTCGCTGTTAGGCGACTTCAGTGTCTCCTGACCGAGTCGGTCTCTGGGCAGTGAACCGCTAAACCGTCGCTGATTTAATTTCGTTGAACCTTTCAACTGTTGAACTGCAGCTTAAGCTAACGACTTGAACAGAGTGCAGCGGTTGAACGGCTTGAACGTTTTGAACGGCGCAAGCTTGAGTATGGCACCATCCCGATTGACCCCTCGGATGATGCAGGTGACGAGGGTCGGCATTTCAAGCTCAAGCGAGCCTGAATGAACAGGCCACTGACCCCAAGAGCCACACCCCATCGGGGCCTTCTATACAAGATTCTCTCCGTTCCGGCTACCTGATAAATTCCGATGGTAGACCGGGCCCGTCTTCTCACTACTTTGTCCAGCTAGTCAACAGCGTTATATCTCATCACATACCCAGGGCCTGTAGCCCCAGTTTTTCACAATAGCGGCACTTCCAACCAGAAGCCTCCCGGTGGCACGAAGATAATCGTGCACTGAGAAATCATTGTTAATGAGGAGGCAAAGGATGGAACGAGAAGAAAAACGGCTCGAACAGTTTCGGCAACTGCGCAAAGAGATACGCGGTTCGCAAGACTATCTGGTGGTCGGAATCGATATCAGCAAGGACACCCACAACGCATTGATGAGAAACACCAGCGGCAAGATACTGTACCGACGATTGACCTTTAACAACACGAGCGAAGGGTTCGAGACCCTGTTGTTGCAAGTCGAAGCGGTGCGGGTAGGGCACGGTCTCAAAGAAGTGGTGTTTGGCCTGGAACCGACCGCGAACTATCACAAGCCGCTGGGGGAATTCTTGATCAACCAAGAGAAGCAGGTGGTTCTGATTTCGCCCGAAGCAGCCAAACAGAATCGCCCGCTGCTCGATGGGCGTTGGAACAAACACGATGGGAAAGACTGCGCCAACATTGCCGACCTGATGTGTCAAGGGAAATGCTTGTACTACGAGTACCCGTCACCAGATCTGCGCGATCTGCGCAACCTGTTATCGCTCAACCGAAAGGTAAAGAAGCTCGAACAGGGGTTACGGCTGCGCATCCGCAATCATCTGGTGGCGCAGTACTTTCCGGAGCTCGATCAGTATTGTCACTGGGGAGCCAACGAAGGATTAGCACTGGTGCGGTGGTGTTTGGATCCGGCAGTGATGTCAGTCCTCAGTGACGAAGAGCTTGGCAAACGGCTGGGAACCCAAGGCCGAACGATTGCCCAGCGAAAGCGCTTGTCGGCACTGAAGGACAAAGCATCGAGCTCCATCGGCTGTAATTTTGGATCGTCAGTCGAATTTGAAGGTCAGAGCATAGTCAAGCTGCTCAAAGAAGTGCGCCAGACCCTGGCCAGCACCCAGGAGCAGATCGAACAGGTATGCCTGAAGTTCAAAGAGTATAGCTATCTATTGAGCATACCGGGATTCGGTCCAACGCTTTCGGCCATGGTGCTGGGCGCCATCGGCAATCCCTGGCGCTTTCAGAACGGAGCGCAGGTTATCAAGATGGTGGGCTTGGACCTTTCGGCCAGCCAAAGCGGAAAATCCCAGGGGGCACCCATCGTGTCGAAGAAAGGCAAGGCGGAGATTCGCTATGCGTTATATCAAGCCGCCATGGTGGCATCGAGTCGCAATAAACACTTTGTGGCTTATTTCACCGATCAACTGCGCGGACGGGAAAAAGAAAAAGGGATCAAAACCAAAAAGCGAGTGAAACTGGCCGCCAAGATGTTGATGATCGCTTGGACCTTGATGAAAAAACAGGAGCGCTTCGATCCCAAGTATCTTTCTGGAGAGACTCCACCAATCGCAGCTCGCAAGGCTGTCAAGACCAATAATGGGGGGATACCTAGGGTCCAACCCGAGCGAGATCGTCGCTTATAGGGCTTCTATGAAGGCCGTTTTTGAATGGTCACGACCCAAACGAACCCTCAGCGTGCAAAATGCCACGCTGAGATACTGCAGAGCCGGCCCGTAAGCGAAGGCTGCGTGCCGTTCTGTGGGCGAGAGAGGACCCCGGTCAACAGCGTGGAGGCCAATGGACCTCGTGGGGGACAATATTCGGGGCCTCTCTCACTGAACTGCTGCAACCTGGATAAGGGATGATGGGCGACTGAAAAAAAGTACGCCGGATATCTGTAACGATTAGGTGCAGGGTTCGATCAAGTGAGAGACTCGCCGTTTCGAGAAATCGTTTTCTCAAAGGCTGATAAAGCTCAATGGATACGTGTCAGAAAATTAAGACTTGACAGGAAAATTATAGGATGTCCCCTAGATGGTCTCCTTCTGTCTATTTCTGCCTTCTCCCATAATGCCGCCATAACACACAACGCGAGCCTAACTCTAATGCGCCGTTCGTGGTTGTCCGGACTTCGCTCTTCCAGTTTTCTTGACGGTCAATCCGGTCGTGTGGTAGTGGATATCAGAACTTGCAATCAATCTGGCGGCGCGTTGTTTGGATATCGCCGGCGGTTCTATAAAAAGGAGACAGATGGCGTTCTTCATCATTATCGCTGCGATAATCATGGGATGGTTTAACGCTGGGAGTGTTTTTGCCGGGCAAGCCGCTGCTGCACTCTCGAATGCCAAGCAACATGCGGAAGCCAAGGGCTATGTATTTTTCTCCGGCCGCGAGGAGGTTCTCGCTAAAGCGAAGCAGGAGGCAAAGCTTAACTTGCTGATCAACATGGAGGTAGCCACGCTCAAAGCCGCCGCGGACGGTTTCATTCGGAAATATCCGTTTATACAGGTACAGGCAAAAGAGATTGACGGGACCGAGATGGCCCAGCGCAACCTCTTGGAGATCAAAAGCGGACAGGCGATGGAATGGGACGTTATCTATGCAACCAGGGATCTGTACAGCGAGTATCTGCCCTATTTGTGGCGTGTGGATCTCTTCGGAATGGCCGAGCTCGGCGTCCTGCAGATTCCCGCGCCCATGATAGACTCGAAAAACCGCAACGTGGCTGCCTTTTACACCCGTTTCATCGCAGCGGCGTATAATAAGAATCGCGTGCCTGCGGAGCACGTTCCGAAGGTTTGGGAAGACTTCCTGAAGCCGGAATTTAAGGGCAAAAAGTTTGCCGTGGATGTAATCCCACGAGGGATCGCATCGCTGGTTCCGGCTTGGGGTTTGGAGAAGACGGTCGATTATGCGCGCAGACTCGCAGCGCAAGAACCGATTTGGGTTCGGGGAATCAGCAGAACGTTGGTGTCGATGATCGCCGGTGAGGTTCCCATGATGATGGGTTTGATGGCGAGCAGCGTAAAACGGGTGGAAAGTAAGGACCGCGCGCGCGTATTGCAGACAGCGATCTTGGAACCGATTCCCACTTATTTTCACTCCGAGCAAGCGATATTGGCGACCTCCAAAAATCGTCACGCAGCGCTTTTGTGGTTGGAATGGATGGCCAGTTCTGAGGTTCAGAAGTTAGCTGACGACCTCGAGCCTTTCGGCTCTTCCCGCTATTTTCGTGGTGGTGCTGTAGAGCAAGCACTTAGAGGTAGGAAACTTTCGACGGTCGGCTGGGAAGATCAAGCGAACCTGCAGGCTTGGCAAGCGAAGGTGTTCGAGGCTTACGGATTTCCCAAAGCGGGACAGCAATGACAGCGATTTGGGTTAGCTTCGTTAGCGGTCTTAGCCCGCAAGGAGCTCGCACAAAGGCCTGATATCCTCCAACGCTTCCAATCGCTCTATTTGTTTCACGGCAATATCAATCGATTGGTCGTCGATACGGCGGCGCGCGCACTCCGAAAATTTGCTTCTGAGTTCTAGCGCGGAAAGCGGAACCTCGCGGCTTCCCTTGGCGTGCTCGACCGTCTTCGAAAAGCTTTGCCCATCCTTCAACCGGAGCGACACCCTGCAGGGTCTATATCCTGCGTCATCACGTAGTTCATTGTCGAGTGTCATATTGACGCGGCCTGCAAGTTGAAGGATATGCGGGTCGCGGACCGCGGAATCCGTAAACGCGTCGAGCGAAACTTTACCATCGATCAGGGCACGCGCCACGATATACCCCATGCAGAATTTTCCCTCCAAACCGTTTTGTGGGATTTTGAAAACTATTCTCTTGAACGTATGCGTCGGCACCTCGACTTGTATAGACTCTATCGTCTCCGGTCTTATATGATGAACCGCGCGCAGCTCAAGGACGGCATCGATTGCTGGATGGGTAAGGCCGCCGCAAGGATAATTCTTAATCTTAATTCCGGTCAGCAGCTCGTAGGAATGCCCGAGTTGACCCAAAGGAGCGGGATCTGGGGGCGAGGAAAGGAAAGTCTTAAAAAAACCTGCTTCTGCTTCGAGCGCGTGCAGATTGGCCGTAAATCGTCGTTGGGCGAGCTTTGCCGCAATGATCCCATTTCTTGCCGCCAGTCCCGTATCCAAAGGTTTGGTCATGGTTCCGTAGTTGCCCGCGATCCCGCTCGACATTGAAGTTGCGATACCCAAGGCCATGCGCGTTTTCTCGACATCGAGCCCTAGCAGTTTGGCACAGGAGAGCGCTGCGCCCAGTGTTCCCAATGTCCCCGCGCTATGCCAATCGCCTCGACCGTTTTCGGTAATCGACTTGGCAATTTTGGCGGTGACTTCGAAACCTGCCACATAGGCCTGAAGCAGTTCAGACCCCCTTACGCCCAAGGATTCACCGAGAGAAAATAGAGCGGGAATCAAAGCGGAAGTCGGCTGCCCTAAATAGGTGCTATGATCGAAGTCCAGCGCATGAGCGGCGGTTCCGTTGGCAAATGCAGCCTGAGCCGCGGACGATTTGAATCCCTGACCAAAAATCGTCGCCTCGGCAATCGCTCCTTCCTGCCGCACTATTTCCGCACAAACCATCGCGCTCTCTTCTTTGCTGCCCGCGAGCGTAACGCCGAGACAGTCGATAATTGCCGATTTAGCGGCGTTTACAACCTCTGTTGACAACGTATCGTACGCGGTTCTCGAGACAAACTCGGCTACTCTTTCCGTGATCTCCATGGCTGCAATCCTTCCGCAATCGCTGGTTGAAGAGGTCTATGGCCGATCTCACGCCCCTGTTACCCGATAAACTCTTGAATCGCACTGTGGACGGCGATGGGTCGCTGACGCAGTAGTGATGTCTTTGTCTGGGCAGAACGAGGAACTTCGCATACGCGATTTCCCCCGAGGATTTCCGTGCTGGCGCGGTGGGATAGATCGCTGATCGCGGCATGCTCGTGTTCTCCGATGAGCACCAGAGTAGGAACTTGATTGTCTTTAAACACGCGCTTGTGTCATGCTCCTGCCTGGCTACGACATGGCGCAAGTCACATGGCAGAGGAGCGATTCCTGCCAACCGAACTTTGAGAACATTTCTCGACGAAGTCTCGATGCGACGCAACATACTCGTGTGTAAATCAGGTTTCAATGGTGTGATGGTGAAACTACCTTTCGAGTCCCTTTTCAATCATATCCTGACCAAGCTTTAGCGGGTTGCTTTTGGTCTCCGACGATCATGCTCCGCTCGAAGCCAAAATGAGCTTGCTTACCTTCTGCACTTAATCCAGGACCAAAGTATGGACGAGTTTCCGCCGTTCGAATGGACCGCAGACAATCGCCTGCTACGCGTTAGCTCCAGATTGTTTATGTTGTAAAGCCGATAGCCGCGCTGGTGCAACATGCTGACGAGTGTCGCGCCCAGCCGTTGAACCTTCCTTTGCAATGGCAACCGAACAGTTGTTGCTTTGCGTATTTCTCAATCCGGAAAAAGAAATCTTCAAAACCTTCTATCCGGTGCTCGATCTCAAACTCTTCCAACACTCCTCCGCCGGATAAACCCATCGCCACTCGATGACGACGGTACCCCACATCCACACTCACCCTCAGCTCTTTTGATTTGCTTTCTGACACGTAGCTCCTCCTTCTGTAGATCGAGATCGATCATCCTCAGGTCTCGTCTACTTACAGAGCCACGTATTCTGGTGAGAATATGGCACCATCCCGGTCGACCCCTCGGATGATGCAGGTGACGGGGGCGGCATTTCAGGCTCAAGCGAGCCTGAATAAACAGGCCACTGACCCCAAGAGCCACACCCCCGTCAGAACC
>CAWDHA010000005.1:0-189093 GCA_963801935.1 uncultured delta proteobacterium | reverse complement strand
TGTCTATGCCTAGACAGTTAGCGTATTGCTTGATGCAGGTCGCGCCGGCTTCCTTGGAAGCCAGCACACAACCTAAGCCTTGCTGGCCTGGGCCCTGGATCAGCACGGACTTGCCCGGACCGACGCCGCCTTCGACGTGCGCCCACTGCCAACCGTTGCCGAGCGGCAAGGCGAGCGCGGCCTGTTCCGCCGGAACATGGCTCGGAACTTTATGAAACACCGAGTTGGTGTGGAGATAAAGATACTGGCTGAACCCGCCCCATAGCGCGGGCGCGGTTGTCACCGGCGTCGAGCCATAGCGCGCCGCGTTCGGCGTATTGTGAATATCGGTTTCATAGCACATGCGAAAATCGCCCGCCCGGCACCATTCGCAGTGGCCGCAGGGAAGATACTCTTCCAATGCGACCCGGTCGCCCTCCTTGACGCCCCAACGCTGGGCGGCGATTTTGCCGACCTTGGCGATGTAGCCGATATTTTCATGCCCCATAATGTGCGCTCCATTGCGCATCGCCCGCGGATAGGAACGAACGTCGCTGCCGCAGATACCCGCGGCCTCGACTTTGAGCAGCCCACCGTCGAGCGGCACCTCCGGCATAGTGAACTCGCGCAGCTCGGTCTGTTTGGGGCCGATCTTTACCGCGGCGACGACTTTTTCTGCCATGTTATTCTCCTTATGCCGGACCAATGCTCTGACCGAGTTCAAATCGTTCAAACAGTTCACGCCGTTCAAATCGATTTTCGGAGGTTCCTACGTCTTGAACGTTTTGAACTGCTTGAACGTCTTGAACGCTACAAGTCTCACCAGCGCGCTGTTAGTTTATCTTGCGCCGCATCCTGCCAGCGCACATCCCTGGCAATCGTCAGGTCCGCGGGACGAACCTTGCGATAGCTTCTAGAATCCGCCCCAGGCGGGTCGATGCCGTTCTGCAGATCGCGCGCCGCATCAAGCAAACATCTGCGAAATTGGATGACCGCTTTGTCCGTCGTTCCCAGATGCTCGCGGGAACGGTTCACGATCCGGCCCATACTCTCCTGCACCGCCAGGTCCTGGGTATTGAGACCGGGGATTCCGGTGAATGTCTTGGTGCGCTGCACGGCGCGGTCGATGAGCCAGTCATTGGCGCGAGTTTGATGGCGCACAACACCTTCGCCATCCGGGCCGCGGCCGGCAAACGTCTCGCGTTTCGAAATAAACTCAGGCGTTAGCGCCTTATCTTCGTCGGCAACCAGCAGCCAGTTAAAAACCATTGTGTTTTCGTCATCCATAGGCACCCACATGTGTCCCTGGATCAGCGGCATGGCCTGGCGTTCGCCGCTGCCTTCGTAATCCACTTGATGCGATCTGAACTGATGAAACGGCAAAACGAATTGATAGATCCTCACATAGTTGCCGATCTCGCCCAGGTTTCGGATGCCGGCATAGCGAAAGCCATAGGAAGTGCGTTCAACCTCCAGCCTGGGCGCGGTATCGATGCGTTTGAAGTGGCGTTCGTTGGCGAGATCGTTGTTGTGCAAGAACGACGAATGGACGGTGTCGATACCGCCTTCGACGGCTTGGGCGAAATTGCAATGCTCCGAGCGTCTTGGAAACGAAACGCTGGCGCTCAGGCGCGCGGCTCCACTCCATACCCGGCTCTACCGGCTGCTTTTCCGGCGGTCCCATATAGGCCCAGACAACGCCTCCCTGTTCCACTGTGGGATAGGCCGTCGCCCGGACTCTTTCTTTGAACCGGCTTTCTTCCGGTTCATTGGGCATGTCGACGCAATTGCCGCAGGCATCGAATTTCCAGCCGTGATAAACACATCGCAAACCATTCTCTTCGTTGCGGCCGAGAAACAACGAGGCGAGCCGATGCGGGCAGAACTCTTCGAGCAAGCCGATTCTTCCCTGGGTGTCGCGGAAAGCAACCAATTCCTCGCCGAGAAGCTTGACTCGTAGCGGCGGGCAATCGGGTTTCGGAATATCAGTCGAAAGAAGCGCCGGCATCCAGTAGCGCCGCATAATGTCGCCCATCGACGTCCCCGGACCGATCTGCGTCAGAGTTCTATTTTCTTCAGGTGATAGCATCGCCGTACTTCATCATTTCCGCGAGTGATCGTTCCCTGATAGAAGTCATGCTGAGCAAAGCGAAGCATCTGGCATTTCAAGCTCGCTAAAGACATGCGTCGGCTAAGCGTTCCAGCGACATTACGGCACAATCTTCATGCGTGGAAAACCCGCAAAGTATTTGCCCACGGCCCCTAACTACCAAGATTCAAAAAACTTTGCCAGGCGCGACGCGTCTTTAAAAGGTAGCCGGCAATTTTATTGAAGCTATCGATACGCCGTGTCGCTTGCCTCATCCATACAGGTTGGCTATGTTATCCGGATGGAAATCAAATACGGCCTGATTAGCGCCGACTCTCACGCGGCGTTCGAACCCGATTCGTTTACCTCGCGCATGTCGGCGAGTAAATGGGGCGAGCGCATCCCCCGGGTCGCAGAGGTTAAAAACAATGGCCACAGCAGCGAAAGCTGGACGGTCTACGGCAAGCCGCCGAAGGGCAACGTGTGCAACTGTCCTGCGGTCATGGGCGAGCCTTTCCCCACCTATCCAGAGCGTTGGGAACAGGTGCCGAGGACCGCTTATGATCCGCGCGAGCGCTTGAAGGCTCTGGACAGCGACGGCGTCGATGCGGAAGTATTGTTCCCCAATCCTCCGGGAGGAACTTTCTTCGAGTTTGGCGACGCCGCTTTCGAGATGGACGTCGTGCGCGCCTACAACGACGCGCTCGCCGAGTGGACGCGTGCCAGCGACCGTTACCTGCCGCTCACAATTATTCCATATCTAAACGACCCCAAGCTGATCGCCGGTGAGATTGATCGGGCGACGCAGAACGGCCATCGCGGCGTCAACGTCATGGGCCAGACTCCCGAAGGGCTGCCGCACCTGGCGGATCCGCACTGGGATCCGGTCTGGAACATCTGCCAGGAGCTCGATGTACCCATTCACTTCCATGGCTCCGCGGGACTGAGCGCCGGCGCTTCGATAAGAAAGTGGAGCGGTTATTCGATCCGTCAAGCGCACTCGGCCCAGACCGCGACTTCGGCGGTGACACCGGCACAGATCATCCCGCAGCTTATTTTTTCCGGCGTCACCGAGCGTTTTCCGCGACTCAAAGTGGTTTTTGCCGAAGCCGGTATCGGCGGGCTCAACTATGTGCTCGCCGCCTGTGATCACGAGTGGGAATGCCGCCATCTCTGGACGATGGGAATCGCGACACGCCCGAGCGAAACCGTGCGCCGCCAGATGTACGTTAACTTCTGGTTCGAGGCGCAAGGCATCCGGCTGCGCCACGACATCGGCATTGACAATATAATGTGGGAATCGGATTTCCCGCACGTCGCTTCGTTTTACCCGCGCTCCTGGGAATCCGTCGAGCGCGTGCTCCAAGGCGTGCCGCCAGAAGACCGCCGCAAGTTGCTTTACGAAAACGCGCTCAGCGTCTACCGCATCGAAGCCACGTTGCCGGAGAAAAACCATTCAGGAGCGAAGGTCGATGCGTCTTAAGCACGGTGTAATCAGCGTCGACGACCACATTCAGGAGCCGCCGGACCTCTGGACGAGCCGCCTGTCGAGAAATCGTTGGGGCGATCGCATTCCCCATCTGGAGCGTAGTTCCGACGGTTCCGAGCATTGGCTGGCGGACGCCCAGGTGCTCTTCGATCACGGCGTTAGCAGAGCAGGCGCACTGATGGCCGATCGAAACCGCGAACCTCGATCCTGGCAGGAAGTGCCTCGAGCCGCTTATCTGCCGGCCGAACGACTGAAAGCGATGGACGCTTCGGGGGTTGATTATTCGGTGCTCTATCCGACCGTCGCCGGGATTGCAGGAGAAGCGTTCGGCCGGCTGCGCGACCCCGAGCTTGAGCTCGCCTGCGTGCGAGCTTACAACGATTGGCTGATCGAGGAGTGGGGCGGCGCCAGCGAACGCTTCATTCCGCAGTGCATTGTGCCGATCGCGCCGATCGAAGCGACTGTTAGCGAGATCCGCCGCGCCGTCGGCTTGGGCCATCGCGGCGTTATCTTTCCTGCTCTGCCAATGCACCTGCGCCCGGTGCCGCACGTGAGCGGACCGGAGTACGACCCGGTATGGGCGGTCTGCGAAGAGCTGAATGTTCCGGTTTGCCTGCACGCCGGCGCTTCGCCGGAACTGCAATACACGCCCTATCAGGGCTTGACCGGCGCTGGCCGAAGCTATCGCCGCGGTAACCAGGCCGGTGTCGAGTGTATTCGTCATTTCACTGCTGTCCTTTCCCCGTGTGCTGCTACGCCACCCGAAGCTGCGCATCGTGCTCGCCGAAAGCGCGCTCAGTTGGGGCACGCTTTACATGGAATGGGCCGACCATCAGTTCGACCACGACGGGCTCGCCCGCGAAGGTTACCAGAAAACACCGTCTCAAATGTTTCAAAACCAGTGTCTACTTCACCGCGTGGTTTGACCCGGTCGCGCCGTTTGTCGACCACGTCGGCGCCGAGCATATTCTCTGGTCAAGCAATTTCCCGCTGGCGACGTCCACGTGGCCGCGCACCCGGGAAACCATCGTTCATTGCTTCCAGTCAGTCTCAGCGGAAGCGCGCGAGAAAATACTCTGGAAAAACGCAGCGAGCCTCTACCGGCTTTAAGCAGTGAGTCGGGAGTCTCGGAGGGGAATTTTTTCTCACGTCCTGCGCCGCTATCAAATCATCCCGTCATTTTTTGCCGAGCAGTTTTCGGAAATAGCGCCAGTCTGGATGTTCCAAATCAGCAGCATACCTCTGCGCGCGGGCGGCTTTGCCAACGCCGCTGATATTCTTCGATGTCCTCGGCCGGAATCGGTTTGGGATTGCCGATGGCGTAGGCGAGATAGTTCAAGCGCGCCAGTTCAAAAAGATTGAGAGTGGTCAGAGTCACGTCTTCGACGCTGTGGCCGGCCGTGGTGATCCCGTGTCCGACCAGCAGGCAGGCGTTTTTATCACCCATCACTTTCATCAAATCTTTACCCAACTCGTCGTCAACAATGGTGACGCTCCGCGGGTAAATCGGAATTCCTTCAAGCAGCAGCCTTAACCCCGGCGGGTTATAAGCGGCATAGATCGGCAGCAGCGGTTTTTCGCTCGCCGTCAGAGCCACCACCCAATCGGGATGGGCATGGATCACGCTCATAATCTCGGGCCGCGCGCGGTAAACCGCCAGGTGCATCGCAGTCTCCTGCGGCGCATCGAGCCCCTTGGACGCTTCTAATACATTCCCCTGAATATCAATGGTGATGATGTCTTTCTCCGTGGTGAACTCCAACGCCGCTTCATTGGGACCTTTGGATTTGATCAGAATTTTTTCGCTGCCGGGAATGCGTGCGCTGACATGGCCGAACGAGCCGCGCGTCACGCCGCGGTCGCCCATGATGCGGCAAGACAACATCACTTTTTTTCTTAGCTGCTTAACCGTTTCGCGTTGGTGGAGTTTAGCCATTAACTACCTCATGCGTGCTCGTGGTTGGCGTTTCCGCCCGTAGTCAAAACGATCATCTGTCATTGGCCGACCGGAAATTATCTTCGATCTCGCGCCAGAAGTGACATGCCACGGAACGTTGCGTTTCCTTGCTCTCGCTGACTTCCTGAAGCACTGGACGCTCCTCACGGCAACGGGCTTGAGCATAAGGACAGCGCGGATGATAGCGGCAGCCATGCGGTGGATTTAAGGCGCTGGGAACGTCGCCGGACGCCAATCGTTCAACCGCCTTCAATTGCTCGCGCGCCCGCAGATTAGAGCAGAGCACCGATGCCAGCAACCCTCTCGTGTAAGGATGGAGCGGCCGCGTGAATAGCTCTACCGTCGGCGCAGTCTCGACGATTTGTCCCAGGTACATGACCGCTACACGGTCGCACAGATAGCGCACCACACCGAGATCGTGGGCGACGAATAGATAGGCGATGCCCATACGCTCTTTAAGCTCTCGCAGCAGATTGATCACCTGAGCGCGAATCGAGACATCGAGCGAGGACACCGGCTCATCGCAAACGACAAACTGCGGACGGGTCACCAGCGCGCGTGCGATACCGACCCTTTGCTGCTGCCCGCCGCTCAATTGCGAAGGTCGCTGGTCGTCGAAAGATTCATCAAGGCCCACTTCCTGAAGCATCGCGCGCGCCAGTTTTCGGCGCTCGCTGCGAGCCGCTATGTGATGCACACGCAGCGGTTCCTCGACGATCCGGCCGACGCGCCAGCGCGGGTTCAATGAGCCGCGGGGATCCTGAAAAACGATCTGCATATGCCGGCGCATGGAGCGCAGCGCCGCACCGGATAGCTTGGTCAAATCCTGTCCGGCGAACCAAACACTGCCGCTGGTCGGGCGGATCAGTTGCAGCACCGCGCGCGCCAGACTCGATTTACCGCAACCGCTCTCTCCCACTAATCCGAGCGCCTCTTTGCGGCTTATCTCGAATGAAATCCGATCCACCGCTGTGAGGGATTGGTTCGCGCTTACAGCGAACCTAACCTCTAGCCCGTCAACTTTGAGCAGCGTCTCAGATTCGCCGGCTTCGCCGCCCGTGGCTGTTTGCGTGGCGATCATGATTAGACCTCGCGCGAGAGCGATGAGGCCAGTCGCTGCGCCGCCAGCCAACATGCGCTCGAGTGCTCGACACTCACCTGCGTCAGCGGCGGGTCTTCGCCGCGGCAGCGCTCAACGACAAACTCGCAGCGTCCCGCGAAACGGCAACCCGGCTTATTATCAAAGACCGAGACCGGTTGTCCGGGAATCGGTTTGAGTCGCTGCCCGGCTTGGGTTTCGATGCCGGGCACCAATTGCAGCAAGGCGGCGGTATAAGGATGATTGGCGCGCTCCAAAATATCTTGCACGCTGCCGTGCTCGACTAACCTGCCGCCGTACATGACTTGAGCCGAATCGCAAGTGGCAGCCACCACGCCGAAGTCATGGCTGATCATCATCAGCGCCATCCCCGACTGCTCTCTCAAATCATTAATGAGACTCAATACCTGAGCCTGTACCGTGACGTCGAGCGCGGTGGTCGGCTCATCGGCGATCAGCAGCTTGGGCTCGCAGGCAATGGCGACCGCGATCATGATGCGCTGGCGCATGCCGCCGCTGAAACGATCGGGAAAGTCGCCGTAGCGCCGCCCGGGATCGCCGATACCGACCCGCGCCATGAGCTCCTGCGCCTTTTGGCGCGCGCGCGCGGCTGGTAAGCCGCGATGATAACGCAAGGTTTCGCCGACTTGCTCGCCCACGGGCATTGCCGGATTCAACGACGTGAGAGGATCTTGAAAGATCATACCGATCTGGGCACCGCGCACGCGGCACAATTCCTTTTCCGTTAGTTTCAAGAGGTCGATCCCATCGAACAGCACTTCACCCTCGATTTCGACCTTGTCGAGAGCGCCGAACAAACGCAGGAGGGTGAGCGCCGTCACGCTCTTGCCACTGCCGCTTTCACCGACGACGCCGACCGCGCCGCCCGCGTCGAGGGAAAACGAAACCCCGTCCACCGCGCGTAGCGAGCCGCGCGCTGTCGCGAAGCGGGTGCTCAGATTTTTGACTTCCAGTAAAGGAGAAGACATGAAGAGCAGAGCCTACCAGGTCGAATCGCTGATATTCATGGCTGTCTCGATGCGCGCAAAAGAGTAAAGCCGCGATTCGAACCTTCAAGTTTGAAACAACTCAGGCGACGCATATTCGATCGCTCTCAGACGCATGTCTCTGTCATCCTGAGCCACGCGAAGGATCTCGGCCGAGATTCTTCACTTCGCTCCGCTTCGTTCAGAATGACAGAATCGGAACTTGACGCGAGGAAATCAATACAACCTGCGCAGACTCTCCTGTTTGGAATTTTTCTGAGTTCTGGCCATTTGAATTTGTTTCGTGCTTCGGATTTCGTGCTTCGGATTTTCGTGCTTCGGATTTCTTCATGCTGACGTTCCCTATGCTGCCGTGCCGCTGGCGCCGGCCAGGCGGCGCGACAACATGTTGAGCGCCAATACCGTCAAGCCGAGAAAAACTCCCGGCATGATCGCCAGCCACCAGGCTACCGCAAGATAGGGGCGGCCGCGCGCGATCAACAAGCCCCAGGTGGTGTCCGGCGGTTGCACGCCGACGCCGAGGAAGCTCAGACCCGCTTCTGCGAGCATCACATGGCCGATCTCGATGACCGCCAGGACGGCGATGCGCGGCGCAAGGTTGGGCAGGATGTGTAATCCAAGCACGGCCGAGTCGGTGCAGCCCGACGCGATCGCCGCCTCGACGAACAGAGCTCCGCGAATGCGCATGGTCTCGGCGCGCACCAGCCGCGCGAAGGCGGGCCAGACCAGGGTCGGCAAAATAATCAGCATGTTGATGATCGACGGTCCGATAATGCTCAGGAAAAAAATCGCCACAAGAAACATCGGCATGGCCGTCTGGGCTTCAGTCAGTTGCATCACCAGACGGTCAACCATGCGGCCGTAAAACCCCGCGAGCATGCCGAGGGCAACGCCGATGATCATGCCGATAAAGGTACTGACGAGTCCGATAAAGAGCGTCAAACGCGCCGCGACGATGATGTTGGAGAGTACGTCGCGGCCCAGTTGATCGGTGCCCAACAGATGCAGGCCGCGACTCGACTCGGTGAGCAGCGGCCGCAGGCGCGCGGTGACCAGTTGCCCGGTGGGCTCGTACGGAGCGAGCCGAACGCCGATCACAACAAACGCGACGATGAAGAGGAGATAGCCGGTCCAGATAAGAACGTTCCAATCGGTCCACCAGGATGGAGCGGCTGTTGAAAATGTGCCGCGCGCGCGATTTGACGCCGCGGCTGCAGCAGGCGGAGATGGAATTTCAGATGCAGTCATGCCGAGAAATCATGATCGTGCGCAGCCGCACGCTACTTTTGCTCTGGATGCGATGGGCTCGATAAAAATTCTGATTCGCTCACATTGACTCAGGATTCTAAACAGAGGCTTCCGCCCTGATCGCAGGCGGCTCAAAAAGATCTCAGAGGCGAGACGCGCGTGTAGTAGTTTCGAGTCTCGCGTTTCGAGTTTGGAGTTAAACCCGAAACCCGGAACTCGTAACCCGAAACAGAAGATGCGCATATGAGTCTTTTTCAGCAGCCTGCTACGCCAGCCGCATGCGCGTATCGAAAACCCGATACATTAAATCCACCAGAGCGTTGGTGAGGATCACGAACGCTCCGGCGACGATCACCGCCGCCTGAAGCACGGGAAAGTCTTGCCGTGACGCGGCGTGGATCATCAATTGACCGATGCCCGGCCAGGCGAACACGACTTCGATCGCAAAGGCCGCCCCGCCCATCATGCGCACGTATTCCCAACCCACGGTCGTCATAATGGTCATCGCCGTATTGCGCAAAACATGCTTCCACAAGATCACAGCGCTGGATAAACCCTTGCTGCGCGCCACCAACGCGTAGGGTTTGGTCATCTCCTCGAAGGTTGCCGAACGGACGAGCTGAAAGATACGCCCGCCGTGCACTATCCCAAGGACGGCCGCAGGAAGAATCAAGCTCGGCCAGCCGGCAAAACCGGAAGTCGGCAGCGCGCCCAATTGCACGGCGAAAACAACAATCAGAAGCAACCCCAACCAGAAGTTCGGCACCGAAAGCGCAATCACCGAAAAAAAGTTACCGGCGCGATCCAGTAGAGACTCCGGCCGCGCGCCTGCGAGCACGCCGAGGAGCGCGCCGCCGAGTCCGGCGATAACGATCCCCGCCACCGTTAAAATGATCGTCGCCGGCAGCGCCTCGAGCACGACGGTCAGCGCCGGACGGTTCTGCCACAGGGACTGGCCGAAGTCACCGCGCGCCAACGAACCAAAATAACTAATGAACTGTTCACCGAACGGCCGGTCAAGGCCGAGTTGCTGGCGCAAGCGGGCAATCTCTTCGGGTTTGGCGTCCACCGGAGCCATGACCAGCGCCGGATCGCCGACGACATGACCGAGAACAAAAATCACCAGGGTTACGAGCAACAGAACCAACAGGCCGTCGCGCAGGCGCCGCGCGGCGAAGCCAAGAAGCGATCGCGGGTCCAACTGAGCCGGTCCTTATTTGCTCAAGCTCATGGCCGCAATGCGCACTTCGTCATCGAGCCGCGGCTGCCATTCGAGCCGCTTTGATAGACCGTAGATCAAGTTCTGCTGCAACAGGTAGATGGAGTGCGGATCTTCATTGAGGAGCGCCCAGACCTGCTGGTAAATTTTATCGCGCGCCTTCTGATCGAGCGTTTTGATCGCCTGATCCATCAACTGGTCGATTTTATTGTTGCACAGCTTGCTCGATGTGCCGTCGCAGGTGATGTGCGACACGATCCGCGAAGCATCGAACCATTCGTTAGAGTTCCAGCCGTATTTGAGATCGAATGCGCCGGGCTCGTTCCCTGGAATTCGCCCGAGTTTGCGGTAAGCGTTCCACTCGTGCAGCTGGACCTTCACCCGGACACCGATTTCTTTCAGTTGCGCCGCGACGAATTCAGAGGTCTCCTCCCCTTTGAGATATCTGCCGATGGGGGCATGGAGCACGAGATCGAAACCACTGGGATAACCGGCTTCCTTGAGCAACTGGCGCGCCTTATTCGGATCGTAAGGAAACGGCTTGAGCGTGGCGTTGTAGCCGAGCATGCCCTTGGCTAAATGCTGCGCGTGATTCGCCTGGCCGTGACCCAGGTAAAGACTCTTGGCGAGGGTTTCCTTGTCGATCGCTAAATTCAGCGCGATCCGCACTTTAGGATTGGCCATTTCTTTCTTAAGCGCGTTGAATTGAATATAGCTGAACTCGGTCGCCGGGACCGAAATGAACCTGGGGGCGAGCTTGGCCTGCTCCGGCAAGAGATCGAGCACCAGATCGATTTCGCCCGCCTGCAAGGCGGCAAGCTGGGTTTGAGCATCGGGTATAACGCGCACGACGAATTCCCTGATCGCCGGCTTCTTGCCCCAATAGGTTTCATTGAGCGCGAGCACGATGTCGCGGCCGCGATCCCAGCGGGCAAATTTATATGGGCCGGTTCCCACGGGCGCATCGCCAAAGTTTTTCTCATTAGCCGCCTTGGGCGGGACCATGACAAGCTGGGTCATCTGCACCGGCAGCACCGCATTGGTGCCATCCGTCAATACATCGACCGTATCTGGATCGACGACTTTGGCGCCGCTGATGTTTTCGATGTACGACGCCCGCTGGGTCTTGAATTTCTTGTCGACGATGCGGTTGACGCTGAAAGCTGCGGCCTCGGCGTTGAAGGGTTCGCCATTATGAAATTTAACCCCCTTACGCAGGCGAAAGCGCCAGGTGTTGTCGTTCACGGCACGGTAGCTTTCAGCCAGCCCGGGTACGATCTGGCCGTTGCGATCGCGATCCAACAAGCTCTCGAAGATGTTGCCGCTGGCGACCCGCGAGTTGCGATCGATGACCGCCTGGCCGTCCAACGTGGACGGTTCAGTGGCGACGGCCAGCACCAGGGGCCGGCTCTGGGGAGCCGCGGCGCCGACCAACAAAACCGCGCCGGCAAAGCACAGAGCAACCTGTCTAAACAACGCGATCCTCATGGAACACCTCCCCAAACGAGATTATGGGTATGCCGAGATCAATCGAGAATAAATGTTTGTGCATTCTGCAATGCTACAGTTTTGCTATCACAAACATGGTTGAAGAGAAATCCGCCGGGATCGCGCCAAACTCGCTCTGAGCACATGTTTGCCGGTCTCCTCAAGATACAGGACCATTGGCCGCCCCCTTCGATTTGACTTAAGGGTGGTCCTTCGACCAGGGCTCAGGATGGTGAGCGAAGTCGAACCATGAGCCTGCCCTTCGAGAACCTCAGGGCGGTGAGCTTAGTCGAAACGGTCGCACCACGACCGGAGCGGCTTGCTTCTCGGACGTAATCTCATGAATAATTCGGCTCAGGCAATGATTGACAGCAACGCCGATCCCTTATATTTTCGGCAGCGGATTCGAATGGCGCCAAAATGGTTTCAACAGTCTGGCGGAAACTAACCGATGCTCAAGCCGAGTGATCTTACTTGGGATGATGTGGTGCGGGTCGGCGCGGCCACGCCGGGCGGCAAATATTTGAGATGTTTCTGGTGGCCCGTGGCTTTGACCGAGGAGGTGCGCGACATCCCGGTGCCGGTCAAGCTCCTCGGCGAAGAGCTGGTTTTGTTCCGCGACTTATCGGGGCGGCTCTGTTTGCTCGACGGCCACTGCCCGCACCGCCGCGCGTCGCTTGAGTACGGCACAATCGAACAAGATGGGATTCGCTGCGCTTATCACGGCTGGCACATCGGCTGTCAAGGAAAGATTCTCGACCGTCCGGCCGAGCACATCAAACAGACCGATCAGATCAGACAAGCCTGGTTTCCGGTAGAGGAGCTTGGCGGGCTTATGTTCGCCTACCTGGGCCCGGAGAAAGAAAACCCACCGCCGCTGCCGCGCTATGACGTTCTTGTCATGGACGGCTATCGAGTCGCCGAGCGCGGCGACCCTGACGCCGGCAAAGCCTACGACTGCAATTGGCTGCAGGGCGTTGAGAACACCACCGACACGACCCATTTGACTTACCTGCACGGCTTTTCAAAGCGCTGTCCGATCTTTACTGCGGTGGAAAATGACCACGGTGTGAAGCTTTATATCCTGGCGCCGGGGTCAGAACCCAATACCGTGAAGCTCAGAAAAAGATGCACGGTATTGCCGACCATAAACCGCAAATCGCGCGAGCCGTGCGCAACTGGCGAGCAGCGCCTGCAGGCATCCATTCAACAGGCGATCTGGGTGGTGCCGATCGACGACACGCACTGCGAAGAGATCAGGATCACGGTCTATCCCGAGCCGCCCGATCAGCGCAGCTATCATGGCATCGATGTCGACGCGGCCAAGGCGCGCGCCAGAAAGCCGTACGACCGGCGCCGCTACGGCGAGATCCGCGGCCTCGTGCCTCTTGAAGATAAGGCAATGGTGGAAAGCCAGGGCGCCATCGTCGATCGCTATCTCGAACATCCCGGCTACGGCGACCGCGCCATATTGCTGCTGCGCAAAATGATCCGCGAAGGAATCGCTGACCTGGCGAACGGCCGGCGGCCCAAGGGAGTCCTGGCGGCAGACCAGGAAATGATCGATCTCGATATTGGCTTTGAAGAGTACGCCTTGGACCAGGTGCCCGAGTTTGCCCGTCCGTTGGTTTTGGAGTTACAGAAACAGTCACAGCAGCCAGATAGTTTTAATGTCGCGCGGATCGAAAATGGCAGATTGAGGATCGCGATTCTCGATCCAACGGAAGCGATTTCAAATGTTGTTGAAGATCAACACTGCAGTTTCGGTGGTTGCTGCGCTAGCGGCTTACGGGCTTTTTAGCTTCAGCGTTCTGGCGGCAACACCAAACCAAGCCGCTATCGCTAAAGCCAAAAAGGACGCCGAGGCCAAAGGCTATCTATTCCACTCAAGCCGCGATGAGATCATTGCTAAAGCCAAGCAGGAGGGAAAGCTCCGGGTCCTGGCTGAGATGGAACCGCCGACGATCAAGGCCTCGGTCAAGGCGTTCATCAAGAAGTATCCGTTTATCAATCTCCACATCGAGGAGATTACCGGAACTGACGCCGCGCGCCGCAATATCTTGGAAATAAAAAGCGGCATGGCCAAAGACTGGGATATCGTCCATCTCTCCACCGATTTCTACAACGAGTACCTGCCCCATCTCTGGAAGATCGATATTCTGGGAATGGCGGAGCAGGGCATATTGCAGATACCGGCGGCGATGATCGATCCAAAACAGCGCAACATCGTCGGCTATTACAGCCGTTTTCAAGTCACGGTTTATAACAATAAACTGGTGCCCGCTGATCGGGTGCCTAAATTTTGGGAGGACATTCTCAAGCCGGAATTCAAGGGCAGAAAGTTCGCCGCCGACATCCGTCCCACCGAAATCGCCGCGTTGGTGCCTGCCTGGGGATTGGAGAAGACTATCGACTTTGCCCGCAAAGTCGCCGCCCAGGAGCCCATCTGGGTGCGCGGCGGCAGCAGGACCGTGACGGCGATCATGGCCGGCGAAATTCCGATGATGATCGGGCCGAATTTTCATACCACCCGGCGCGCTCAGGGAAAGGATCCCTCGGGGGTCCTGCAGTATGTCGCGCTGCAACCGGTTCCCGTGCGACTTTCACTCGAGGAGGCGATTCAAAGCGGCGCCCAAAACCCGCACGCCGCGCTGTTGTGGCTCGAATGGATGGCCGGCGCCGAGGCGCAGAAACTGGCCGATGAACACGAGCCGTCAAGCTCGTCGCTGCACGTCCTCGGCGGCGTGGTGGAGCTAGAGCTGCGTGGCAAAAAACTGTCGATTGTGAACTGGGAGGACCATCCAAATATGGAGGGGTGGCAAGCCAAGGTTGTCGAAGCTTACGGTTTTCCCAAAGTGGAAACAAAAAAATAGACGGAACCGCTGTAACCAAAGGAAGAGAAGAAATTTTGCCGCAGAATGCAAAGATAGCGCTTGTCGCGGGTTCAAGCCGTTCAAAAGGTTCAATCCTTAGGGATTCCGGAAATCGATTTGAACGATTTGAATGATTTGAAAATTTTCATTAATTGGGAGGAGAATTCGATGCCGTTGGAAGAATCTAAAAAATGGCGCAAGGGCGATCGTCAGGCGACGTATTACGCCGACGACTTGCGCCGGGCGAAAGAAGAAAAGGAGCGTGACTCGGCCTATGGCAAAGCGGTCAAGCCGGAAGAAATGCCCTGGGAAGACAGTCCGCAGGGGCGGCTCAAGCATCTGGCCCGCGAGGGCATCAATCCGCGCATCAAAGATGTGGATATGTATATGCAGGAGCTGGCGCCCGGGGGCAGTTCCGGCAAGCACCGCCACATGGCTGAAGAGCTGATGTTCATTCTCGAAGGCCGCGGCTATTCCCTGCACTGGGACGTCGAATTCGATCTCACCGATGACGACGGCTTCGAGTGGCGCACCGACGAAGAAGCCAAGCGCTTTGAATGGGAAGAGGGCGATCTGGTTTTCATCCCGGTAAACACGGTGCACCAGCACTTTAACAGTGATCCCGACAAGCCCGCGCGGTTTATTTCGGCGAGCAATCGGATCTACAAAGAAATGGGATGGGGCGAAGTGGAGCAACTCGAAGAAGCTCCGGCGTTTGACAAAAAAGCGGGATTATAGTTAGGGAGGACACGGATTTGGAACAATACACCTACGATCAGGAGCGCTGTTACGTCCGCGGCATCGGCAGCAAAGGTTACCACCTCAAGCAGGAAATGGAGCGGCTACGAAGTTTGCCGCGGGTCATTAAAGGCGCCAATCTACCCTGGCGCAGCGGACCGCAGGTCTGGCATAAAAATATGATGAACCCCGGTCACGGCTTGATTCAGAGCCTGCACTGCTCGCAGGAAGAGCTGGCGCCGGGCGGGCGTTCTCAAAAGCATGGCCATCAGAACCCGGCGTTGCTTTACGTCTTGGAAGGCGAGGGGTACGACGTCCATGACGGCAAGCGCTACGAATGGAGCGCCGGAGATCTCGTGCTGGTAACGCCGGGGTGCGTCCATCAGCACTTCAACGCGCTCGCGGATCGGCCGGCGCGGGTGTTGATCATGAAAGCCAAACCCCTGCACATTTTTATGGGGCTGGTTTATCAGGGCTTTGTCGAGAAAGCGCCCAAGGAAGCGATGCCGGGGTGGGAAAATTTCAAACCGCTGCATGGCTCGTTTCTCGAAGAGCTCGAAAAAGACCAGAAGTGAGGTTAGTCGTTGCTAGTTCCTTGTTTCACGTTTCCAGTTGTGCAAGAGAGATTTCGGATCTTAGACCAGAAACTAGAGACTAGAAACTTGAAACTTTGGGGGCATGCCGTGAACAACACTCTCGTTAAAGCATGCGCTTTGATCGTGCTCATCGCATGCTGGTACTGTGCCGCCGAGGCTCTGGCGGCGCCGGCCAGCCCATCATTGCTGAAAGCCAAGCAGGATGCGGAGGCTCAGGGCTTCAGCTTCGAGACTCAGCGCGACGACATCATCGCCAAGGCCAAGAAAGAGACTCGGTTGCGCGTCTTGAGTTCGCTCGATCCCGGCAGCTTCAAGCCGATGGCCGACTCGTTTAAGAAAAAATACCCGTTCATCGATATTCAGATTCACGAGATCACCGGCACCGAAGCGATACAACGTCACCTTCTGGAGCTCAAAGCCGGAACGATAAAGGATTGGGACGTGCTCCACGCCTCGGAGGATTTTTACAACGACTTCGCCAGCCAGGCGATGAAGATAGATGTTTTGGGCATGGCTGAGCAGGGTGTATTGAAAATCAATCCCAAAATGGTCGACCCCGGCAATCGTGCCATCGTCGCGGTGGCGAGCGGCCTGTGCGCCGTCGCCTACAACAAAAACCGGGTGCCTGCGGACCGTGTTCCTAATCAGTTGGAAGATGTTCTCAAGCCTGAGTTCAAGGGCAAGAAGATAATGGTCGATGTCCGGCCCCATTGCATGGCCGCCCTGATGGCCGCGCAGGGTGAGGAATGGGTGGTCAGCTATGCGCGCAAAATCAGGGAGCAGGATCCCGTTTGGGTGCGCGGTAATACCCGGGCGCTGACCGCAATCTCGGTGGGCGAATACCCGATGCACCAGCTTACCAACTATCACTCCTGCGTCAGGGCGACCTGGAAAGACAAAAGTAAGTCGCTCGCCTGCAAAGTCATCGAGCCGGTCTCAATCCGTATTCAGGAACCTGATTTTCTAAATAAGAACGCCGCAAGTCCCGCGGCCGGGTTGCTTTTTTTGGAACACCAGGCGAGCCCGGAAGGGCAGAAGGTTCTTGACGAAAGCGAGCCCGTCAAATCCAGCCTGTTTAGCGGCGGCGAAGTAAGCAAAATACTGGAAGGCAAGAAGATCTCAGTCAACGACTTCCGGACCTATCACAAGACCGGCAACTGGATGAAGTTAATTTTAGAGGCTTACGGCTTTCCCACAGCGGAGATCAGATAGATAAGGATGAATCGAGCGAGCGGCAACGGCACAATGACAGGGCTATTGGCTTTCGGCAACACGACCTCGACGAGACCTGGGAAACGATCCAGGGTTTAAAGATCTACAGATTCGCCAATCGGAAAAAGAAGTGACTGACTATGGCCAAGACAGAAACCGCTGGTAAATTTTTCGCGCTGCCCGCATGGAACGTCATCAAGACGCTACGCAGGCATACTCTGGCTTTCGGAATAAGCGCGCTCTTGCTTTGGGTCGTCGCCGCGCCGATCATCATGCTGGTGCTCTCCAGTTTACGCGAGGGCAATTTCATTTCCCCCGGCGCGTTCACCCTGGGCAACTACAAAACCGTCTATTTTACCTCGCTGACGTATCCCGCGCTGCTCAATACTCTGATTTACGCGGTGGCGGTCAGTGCGATCAGCCTGACATTTGCGACGATTTTTGCCTGGCTGGTGGAGCGCACCGATATGCCGGGCGCAAACTGGGCGTGGACGATGATGTTGCTGCCGCTGGCAATGCCCGGAATCTTGCGCTCGATGGCGTGGATTCTGCTCCTCAGCCCGCGCAGCGGCATCATCAACGTCTATCTGCGCGAATTGATGCTGTTGTTCGGCGCCAAGCCGGATACCGGGCCGTTTAATATTTTCACTTTGCCCGGGATGATTTTTGTCGAGGGAATGAGCGGCAGCACTACGCTTTTTCTCTTGATGGTCGGCGCTTTTCGATTGATGGACCCATCGATGGAGGAAGCCGCGCGAATCTCCGGCGCAAAAACCCTGACCACCTTGCGGCGCGTCACTTTGGGTTTGATGATGCCGGCGGTGCTGGCCGCGGCGATGTACGCTTTTCTCGGCAATCTCGATGACTTCGAGACTCCCCTGCTGATCGGTCTGCAGGCCGGGATTTATCTGCTGCCGACGTTGATCTATTTCACCGCTTATGTCAGCCCCAGCTACGGTTTGGCGACAGCCTATTCATCGATCTTCATCATCTTTACCGTCGTCATGGTGTGGATCTATTACCGTGTCATCATTCGGCGCTCCGACCGCTACGCCTCGATCACCGGTAAAGGCTACCGGCCGCGCCGGCTCGCCCTTGGACGCTGGCGTTGGGTCGGACTGGGGTTGTTCATCGCCTTTTTCACGCTCAACATTATACTGCCGTTTTTCACTCTGCTCTGGGCTGCTTTGCTGCCGAGCTACATGGTGCCATCCAAGGCCGCGCTGCAATATATTACCCTGGATAATTTCGCCACGTTGATCAACGAGCCTTCGATCATCAATTCGACGATCAACACGATTGTTCTCGGCGTGATCACCGCGACCGCCACGATGGGCCTGGCCTACCTGGTTTCCTGGCTGGTCGTGCGCTTGAAAGTAAAGGGCGGAGTGTTGCTGGACGGGCTCGCCTTCGTGCCCCACGCCGTGCCGACCGTCTCTATCGCTCTGGCCTTGATCGTCCTGTATCTCCACCCGGCCATGCGCTGGATACCGATCTACGGAACCATCTGGATCATGATGCTAGCGCTGATGACGCGCTACATCGCCTTTGCTTCCAGGACCGCAAATTCAGCGATGACGCAGATCCACGGCGAGCTCGAGGAAGCCGCGCGTACCAGCGGTGCCACCCGCTTCATCACGTTTCTGCGCATCACCTTTCCGCTATTGCTGCCGCCTTTCATCGGCGGCTGGGTTTGGGTCTTTGCCCACACCATCCGGAGCTTCAGCATCCCGCTGATGCTGGCGACTCCGGGTAACGAAACCATCGCCGTGGTCATGTATCACTTCTGGGAGCGCAAAGCGGATTTTTCGCTCGCCTCCACGTTGGGCGTCGCCATGCTCGTAGGCGTCGGTATTCTGACCTTTTTCTCGCGCCGATTTATCTCTCAAGGGTTTACTCGCGACCAGTAGCGACATCGGCGGACGGCGAGCCCATGATTATGGCTGAAGTGTTCGCCTCTCGGCAAATTTTTAATTGACTAACGGCGCACCGCGCGCGCCATCAAGCGCGCGGTGCGCCGCTCAAGAAAATCCGCCCTGGTTGCCCGTGGTAATTTCGCCTTCCCTTCAGCGGCGGCATTTTCTTTCTTCAGTCGGGTTCACGCCAAAGAAAAACTTGTTCGCACTAGCTCGGTCGATCGTCGTTGTTACGGCGCTGATCGCGCTGGCAGCCTGTGGCGCCGTGGGTTACCACGGAACGCCGCTCGGTTCTGCCGGCGCCGTCGAACCGTACATAGGCGGCGGCAACGAAGCCCCCGGAACGTTTGCCCGCCTCGAAACCGAGATAATCAGATACTCCCAGGCCACTTATTCCTGGAGTGGCGGCACGGAAGACGGCGACACCTACACTGTAGCAAAAAACACTCAATGGCTGAGAGAAAACCCCGGCAGAGATTTACCCTGGGGCGGCGGCATTCGAATATTTCGCAAACAAGCGTTCATGGACGACTGGGGACAGTTATCGCGCGAGCGCTTCCTGGGCGACCCAAAGAATCTAGAGGTCGGCGAAATCTACACCCTGGATCACCGGCGACTCGTCGCCTATCGACTCGCGGGCAGAAAAACGATTCCGGTGCAATGGGCGAACTTGAGAATCGTGAGAGACCAACGATGGAAATTCACCACCGCCGACCGCGGTCGCAGCATCGCACCAATCCCATGAATCGAGACGTCAGGCCACCGCTTGGCTTTCCCATGACCATGCTCTGCTTGATTTGAGCCAATTGGACGGCGCAACATGGCGGCTTGGATTCGATTATCCAGGGAAAAAACCCATGCTTTTTACCGCGTGCCGTTAGCGCTGTCGGAATCACCCGATAACGTGTTCTACGGCACCGAACACCACCCTCGCGACAGCGACGGGCCCTGGCCGTTGTTGGCCTTTTTGCAGCAGAGCGATCGATCCGACATCATGACGTTTCAGCTTTACACGATCGAGGCCGATGAGTTGGCCGCTGAGTCATTTAACCCGACAACCCAATCGTGCGGCTATCTTAGCCTCGATCAAGAAGCCTTAACGGAACTGGCGGCCTTACTAAGGTCCGGCGCCACAAGATTGACTCCCGGTCGCGGCGCGGCGCAAAAAATGTTCCGGCGAATCGACGATTCGGAATTGGCCGACTTTAAGCTGCACCCGGAGTGGTTTCCTGATTCGACGGATCACTACTACAGTCAAATCTACGATCCCCTGGAAGAGTCGAGGGAAAGCTTCAATCGAACCATCCTGATCTTCAGCGCCGGAGAAACTAGATCTCGCCTTTACTTCAAAGTCGCGCATTTTTCACGGCAAGCGCTTCAGGATCCCTCCTTCGACATTCTCGATGACTCCTTGCCGAGGATCAACCTCGATCGCGACGGTATGATAGAGCTCGCTTACCTGCTCGACGGTCAACTACTAAATCTAGTGTTATGAATCGTAGCCCGGATGAAGTGAAACGGAATCCGGGATCAAAACCGCGGCTTACGCTATGTTCAACCGGGCTACGCAACATTTCTGACCGTGTGGGATTTTCTGTTAAATCGATGTAGGGGTCGAGACTTTGCGTGCCGTTTAGCAAATGTAGCCCGGATGGAACGAAATCCGGGATCCGAGGCCGATTACCTTGCTATAGGGGTCGAGACATTAGGCGGCGTTTGGTGTACTTTCGGCCAAGATCAGCGGCGATGGGAAGTGGCGCGTGAAACAACAAAAAGCGCATGCGATAATTTTGCGGCTAGCGCAAACTACCATCATCTCTGGCTTGTGGATTTTCTTGTGCTTTGCAGTCGTCTTCGGTGCCGAGGACACGGATCATTATCCCGGCAAACTCGGCATCGCCAAGGCCAGGGACCTATCACCGGCCGAGCGCGCGGTCGAGGCGCGTTTCGCGGCCTATCTGGAAACGCACACCGATCAAGCCATAGCGCAGTACATGGAGAAATTCGGCAACGAGATCAACACGGACAACGTCCGTGAACTTTCTTCAGACTATGCGCCGGGAGGGATTGACGCTGAAGACACCGCGACCAAGGCGGCGCGGACGCGCTGGGGCCACGCCGTGCATGAACCGGCCAGCGCGCTGGCAAAAGAGTTGTTTCTGCGGGCGCTGCGCAAGGACACCCCTACCGACCGGCGCAAGCAGGTGGTTTTCACTGCAGGCGGTGCCGGCGTGGGTAAGACCACCAGCATCCGAAAGCTCGCCGATATGTCCCACCTTGTGGAAATGGCGGAAATCATCTACGACACGACACTTTCGACTTATAGTTCGGCCGTGCGAAACATCGCTCAGGCCCTCGCTGCCGGCCGCATGGTCAGCATCGTTTACGTCTACCGCGATCCTGTTGACGCCCTGGTGGAAGGAATTCTGCCTCGTGCCCGAAGCATGGGCCGAACCGTGCCGATGGAAGTTATCATCAACACCCACATAGGATCGGTGCAGGGAATTTCAAAACTCGCTGAAGCTTATAAGAATGAACCGCGGGTGGCCATTGCGATTATCGATAACCGAGACGGCACGGGAAACGCTACCCCATCTGATTTTGGATTCGTGCGGAGAATGGCACATAAGTATTCCCGCGAGTCTTTGCGGCCCGCGCTGTCGTCGGCCCTGGAGGATGCTTATGAAAAAGGCAAAAGGGACAACAATAACGGCATTTCCGAAGCCATCTATAGAGCGACTAAAGGACATGCCCCTTGAGGAGTACACGAAGTTACTTGCCCGAAACATGGCGGAAACGCTCAACATCAAGACCCAAATGCAAAGGAAGAAGAAAAAAACTGGTAGGTCGGGTTAGCCTAACGCAACCCGACATCTTAAATCTTGATCGGTAAAATCACCGATGGCATGGGAGCACTGTAGCCCGGATGAAGTGAAACGAAATCCGGGATCCAAAAGCCCCGGATTACGCTGCGCTTCATCCGGGCTACGCAAACTGGTTGCGACCCTGTCGCGCTGGGTTCTTTGCGGTAAAATTCTTCTTATCCGCTGTTATGGTAAGCGCCGGGGTCCGGCGCTCTCTCGAGCGGCTGTGATTGTCTGCGCGGCCAGCGCGCGGTAGTGGCGCCCTATGCCGACTACCAGCAATAGCCACAGCGCCGTGAGGCTCACGTTGACGACGCTCAACGTCTGCAGGCCAAGCGAAAACTGCACGCTGAGCAAAACCAATCCCGTCGATAAGAGATCGCCAATCCGCACAAAAAACGTATCGATAGCCGCTTTGGCTTTGTATTTCTCCTCTCTCGTGGTCGGCAAAAACAGCGCTTGACGCGCGGTATTCTGCAGCGAGTAATCCGTGCTGTTTTCCACCACCTTGGCCCACCGGATCAATGCCAACCCCGGAATCAACGCTATGATGGAATAACCGGTTAGAGCGACGATCGGTAAGAAATACAGCGAGGCCGGCACGCCGCAGACCTTCATGATCCGGGAAACCAGAAACAACTGCGCCAACCCGCTAATCAAGTTGACCGTAAAGAAAAAATCGCCATAAAAGCGCGCGATAAAATCTTGTGCTTTTTTGTTTTTTCGTTCCGGCGCCACGGGTTGCGATCTCTCCTCAGTCGCGGTCCCCGGCGGCGTCGAGTCGAGCCGCTGCGCCTCCTGGGTGAGCGCCTTTCCCAGGATAAACTCGCCGGTGCTATTGACGAGGTTTGACACGATCATCAAAAAAGCGATCAGCAACAGATAGCGCTTACCGATCACCAGCTTAAAAGCGCCGCCTTTTGCCAACGGCTGTGCGGCATCACCGGCTTTCTTGGAGACGCTCCCGGCCGCGCTTTCCATTCGATTGAGAACATTGGGAAAGATCAAACTCACGATTAGAAGCCCTGCCGTCACTAACATCAGGAGATAGGGCCCCAACGACTCAAACAAGGCACTTGCCACTTTCGGACCCAAGACGGCGCCGAGCGACCCGCCAACGGCGACGATGGCAAAGAGCCGTTTGCCCTGATTCTCAGTGTAAATGTCGTTGGCGAACGACCAGAACTGGGCAATGATAAAAAGATTGAAGATACCGACCCAGAGAAAAAAAATTACGCCCAGCGGCAGCTGCAGCCGGGACAGAAAATAAAAGACGGCAAGATTCGAGATAAAGAAAAGGGTCACGCCGTTTATCAATTTGATGCGATTGACCCTGCTCGCCAGGTAGCCATACGCCGGCACGAGCAGAAACAACAGAAGAGCCTGGCACGCCGCCGCATAGCTCTTGATCTCGGCGCTCCCCTCCGAAAGAATCAGCGCCTCGCGCACGGTCTTGATAATGTAGTAGGAAGACAAGAGCAAAAATAGATTGAGCGTGAGTAGTATCGCGGTCAATCCCTCACCGGCGCGGACATCGGCAAAGAGCAGCAAAAAACGCTCGAGGCCGTTTCGCCTCACCAGAGAATTCGCCGCCTCTGCCATAAAACGGTGCTATTTCTTGGGTTCAGATCCGGCCAGGTGGTTCAGGATCTCCGGCAGCGAATACAGAACGATGCGGAAGTTTCCCTGGTCCGCGATGGCGACATACTTTCCCGTCGGATCCACGGCGATGCCATCCGCCGACTCGTAGTCACCGACAAACCCCAATAAGAACTTCGGTGTCTCACTCTTTAAATCAAAGACCGCGATCCGGGTATTCTGCACATCCACCGCCAATAGATAATCGCCCGCCACCGCCAGACCTTCGACATCGCCGCCAAACACCGCGCCGCCGAAACCCTCAGCCGCGCCGATTGACTTGCCGCTTCTACGGTCGAAAATTTTGATGGCGCCGGTGCCCTCATTGGCCACAAACAGTTTGTCTCGATACACCGCCAGCGATTCCGGCTCCTTGAGATTCGCTGTCGCCGTGGCGACATCCAGCTCCTGTATTTGAAAGCTCGGATCCAACCTGCCGCCGGGCAGGAAGCGATAAATTCGGCTCGTGCCGCTGTCGGAAATAAACATAGCGCCTTCGTCATCGATGGCGAGCCCTTGAAGGCTGGTATATTCGTTCTGCTTGGTGGGGCGCCACAGGCCGTCCGCGCAGCGCGGCGATTCCTTGCCGCAGTAGCTCAATGGTATCGCCTTGTCGGGCAGCGCTTTGCCCTCAGCATCGAACACCTGAACGCGCTGATTGCCCTGATCGATGACATAAACAAGGCCGTTTTTATCGACGGCGATTCCTTGCACCTGGTGGTAGACTATGAAACTGCCGATGGTGTTGGCCACGCCATGACTGAATTCACCAGGGCCTGATCCCTCACGGCCGATGATCTGCACCGTCTGAGATTGATCGTCCAGGCGGTAAATCTTGAAGCGCGCGTTGTCGGAATCGCCTGCCAGCAATCTACCGTCCAGCGTGAAAGCCAAGGAATCAGGCTCGTTGAACTGCTCGGGAAAATTCCCCCTGGCGCCGCCGACAACGCTCGCCGCTCGAATCCGCCGCTCATCTGAGCGCAGAAGCACCGCCTTCTCCACGCCCTGGGCGTAGATACTTTTGGCATCTGAGTTGAGCCTTAGCTCGGCAACCAAATAATCCGTAATACGCTCGATCTCGCGTATTTGCGCCGCAGTGCGGCGACCCGGCAAACCTTCAACCTCCAGGGCCCAGAATTCTTTGCGCAGCTTCCTGCCGAAAAAGCCTTCAAAGCTCCCGACCAAAAGGCTGACCCAAAACTCCTGCTTGCCGGCGCGCTCCAGGGCAACGCTATGCCTGGCATACTCCGCCACCAACTGGATACTTTTGAAATCACGCCCCTCGGGCAACGGCAGGCGCTTGTGCAAGGCCGGATCGTCCAGCCGTCCTTCTCTGGCCGCTAACACATCGGCGGCGGGAAGAACGACGGAATGAACGATCCCAGGAGAAGCGCGATCATTGGCCTCTCCGCCGAGCGAAAAATCAATTTGCCCCTGCCCGTCAAAGCTTTCCTTGACGCGGTAAAACATCCGTTGATGGTAAAGAAACAGCTCGGCGGTGTCGAAAA
This sequence comes from uncultured delta proteobacterium, assembly GCA_963801935.1. Lineage (GTDB taxonomy): Bacteria > Desulfobacterota > Binatia > UBA9968 > UBA9968 > DATACQ01. The sequence continues at coordinate 164,173 of CAWDHA010000005.1, read as the reverse complement.
ACGTTTCCCGGTAGCGCCGCTCTCCAGCGGCGACGACCCGGTAATTCAAAACCTCCTTGCGCTCGATCAGCTTGGCGACCCTGACCCTGTCGTTGGCAAAGTAAAGGGCGCTGCCGGTTGACTGAGTCCACCCTAAAGTTACGTCGAGCAACACCAAGCACAACGCGATGCACGCCGAAGAAAGCTTCCAACCGCGGCTTAGATCTGACTTAAACCGAGTCACAAGGTTTCTCAGTAAGGTTGAGTATTTTTAGCCGCCGCAACAGACTCCGCCGCCGAGCTTTTATCATGTTTCCGTAATTCTGGAAACATGAAGAACCTGGCGAATCTGAACCGGCGTGAAATCTCCGGTTGACAAATAAACTGATGCGCTTGCTAGTCGTCCGTAGAAAGGGATCTCAAGATGAATACTCAGTTAAGTGCCGGCATGGCACCGAACCCGCGGACCTGGCCGCTCTTCGACGGCACTGTGAAGCCCGACGGCATCGACCTTATCATGTCGCCAGTGCACGCCTCTGAGCTATTTTGGCGCCAGCTCCGCTTTGCCGACTTCGATCTATCCGACATGTCGTTCTCGTCATTGATTATCGCCATCGCCCATGGCGATCAACGTTGGGTCGGCCTGCCGATCTTCACAACCCGTAACTTCTTTCATACCCGGATTGTCGTGCGCCGCGATGCCGCCATCGAGACTGCGGCGGATCTCAAGGGCAAGCGGGTGGGTGTGCCGGAGTACCAGCAGACCGCGGCGTTATGGATTCGCGGTGCGCTTGAGCACGAGTTCGGTGTCGCGCCGCGGGATATGGAATTTTGGATGGAGCAAAACCCGGAGCATAGCCACGGCGGCGCCACCCGGCGCGTGCTCGAGACCGCCGCGCAATATTCCGCGGAACAGGGTCTGACCCCTCGACTGCTCAAGCTCGAAGAGGTGTTCGCGCCCAGCACCATGGAGCAGTAGCGAGTTAGAAGAGGGCGCGGGTGGTTAAGATTCACTGGTCAAATTCCCTGTAGAAAGGAGCAAGCAATGCTTACCGATGACGAAAACGGGCGATTGACGCGCGTCGGGCGAGGGACTCCCATGGGGGAGTTGGTGCGCAGGTTTTGGTTGCCTTTTTTGCTCGAGTCGGATCTAGGTGAACCTGATGGGCCGCCGGTGCGGGTCACGTTGCTCGGGGAAAGGCTCGTGGCGTTTCGCGACACCGGCGGTCGCCTGGGGCTCATCGACCGCGCCTGCGCGCACCGCTGCGCCGATCTCTTTTTCGGGCGCAATGAAGAAGGTGGCCTCAGGTGCACCTATCACGGTTGGAAATACGACGTGAACGGCAAGTGCCTGGACATGCCCACCGAAAACGCCGGCAACGCTTTCAAGGACAATATCAGGCTTACGGCTTACCCGGTGCGCGAGCGAGCGGGAGTCTTATGGACCTACATGGGACCGAAAGATACAATTCCCGAGCTGCCGGAATTTGAGTGGGCACGGGTGCCGCAGGGACAGCGATTCATTTCGTGGAACTACCAGCAAAATAACTTTGTTCAGGCCATCGATGGCGGCATCGACACCATCCACTCGGTTTTTTTGCACAGCACGTTGGACTCGCACCGCAAGCTTAATGAATGGCAGGAACAAGGAAAGCGGGACGGCAACCCGCGCCTTGTGAATCGTGTGCGAACCAATCCTCCCAAGCTGGTCGCAAAAGACACCGATTACGGCGTCATAATCGGCGGAAAGTATAGCGGCGGCGACGGCATGGACTACTGGCGCTACAATAATTTTCTCATGCCGTTTTACACCATGCCTCCGGGCGGCGGCAGCGGCGCCAGCAGAAAAATCGCCCATGCCTTTGTGCCCATCGACGACGAAAATTCTATACGTTGGGTCTTCACCTGGGATTTTGAGCGGCCATTGAGCTCCAAGGAGATCGCGGAGATGAAGGCCGGGGCCAGCGTCCACGTCGAGTTTATCCCGGGCACCCACTACCCGGCGCGAAACCTGTCCAACGATTATCTAATCGACCGGGAACAGCAGAAAACTCTCACGTTCACCGGCATAAAGGGAATCGGCGAGCAAGACTTCTCGGTGCAGGAGGGTATGGGTCAGGATCGTGGACCGGACCCGGGAACATTTGGGCAGCAGCGATATCGGCATCGTCGCCATGCGCCGCCGGCTATTAAAGGCCGCAGCGGATCTCCAGGAAGGCGTCGCGCCCTATGCGGCGCTGCACGGGGAGGTCTATCGCATTCGCTCGGGTGAAGCGATGCTGCCTGCAGATGCGCAATGGGATGAGGACGAGCGCGCGAAAGGAGCGATGACGGCGCACTGGTGAGGAGTTGAATCTCAATTCGAATTCGACAAGTTCAAGTGACGGTAAAGCACAAGCGTGTCGAGTGACGAGTGTCAATGGACGAGGGATTTAGCCCTCGACACCCGACCCTCACCCTCGCTCCTTCGGATTTCGATATTCGAATTTCGGATTTTGTAGCGAGGAGGCGCGCCATGATTCTCATCACCGGTGGTCTGGGCTTTATCGGTCTCCACACCGCGCGCTCTTTCCTCGATGCCGGAGAAGGCGTCGTGCTCACGCAGTACCGCGTGCGGCGCGAGCCTGACTTCCTCAAAGATGAAATCGGCAGACGCGCTTTCATCGAGAAGCTGGATGTCACCAGCGCCCACGATGTGATCGATCTGGCGCGCCGGCACAAAATTACCGGCATCGTTCACCTTGCGGTGCCGGGGTTGGGCGCTCTGTCCGCAGCCGAAGATTACCGAGTCAACGTTGCCGGTTGGATCAACGTCCTCGAAGCCGCAAGATTATGCGACGTGCGCCGCGTCAGCCTCGCAAGCTCAGTGGCCGTCTATGCCGGTCTCGCGGCGGGGCCGTTCCGCGAGGATGCCCCGGTACCGATCCAGTCCGGTAACCCTACAGAGACATTCAAAAAGTCGATGGAGATATTGGCAATGCACTATGCGTCGCGGACCGGCCTTGAGGTGGTCATGCTGCGAATCGGTACTCCGTATGGACCGCTCTACCACAGCCTGGCCGCTGCGACGAGCCGAATCTGTCATGCCGCGGTCAAAGGAGTCCCGGCTGACTTTACAGGCGCTCGAGGTGGAGCGCCGCACGAGGACGACGAGGTCGGCGCCTTCTACGTGAAGGATTGCGCGATGGCCATACAGCTCCTCCAGATGGCTGGCAAACTTTCACACCGGATATACAACATCGCCGGCGATGGACCGATCAAGTACCGCGAGTTTACCGAAGCCGTAAAAAAAATAGCTCCGCACACGCAGATTGAACTGCAGTCCGGCACCGGGCCTCGTCATCGACCCAACGCTTACATGACCATAGACCGGCTCAAGAAAGATGTGGGTTACCGACCTCAATACGATCTTGAGCGCGGCGTGGCGGAGTATATAGGCTGGCTAAGGGTTCACCCAGAATGAGTTTCTTTTCGGCAGCCTGTTAGTCGACAACTTTCGCACGGCAACGTTAACAAGGGTTACACGGCGCGTATCCAGTCGTGTACACAAGCTGCTGCGTTAACGCAGTCTGATCCGTCCTTTTCTCCACTGTCATTCTCTCCTTTGGCAAAAGCAGCGGTGATTTTTTTTGATTCGCCGGTGGCACGGCCGTTGCTCTGCAGAAAAACGATAAAGCAGAGCGCTTCATCGTACGATAGTCGACGGAAAACCAGGAGACGTTTTAAACCCAAAACAGGAGGTAAGTATATGGCTACGCCTTTCCAGGGAAAAACCTTCACGTTTACACAACCGGACGGAAGCAAAATCAAGTTACGCGGCTGGGGCGACCAACACTATGCGGTGTTCGAGACCCTTGACGGCTTCACCGTGGTGAAGAATCCCAGCACCGGCTTCTACGAGATTGCCCAGAGATCGGACGACGGCAGCAGGCTGGAACCGGCTGGCGGTCCTCAAGGCAGTTTGGATGGCGAGCGCGCCGCAGTGGCGCGCGGCTTGCGGATCGACCGCGAGGCAGCTCGCGCACGAGGATTTGAGGGCGCGCGGCGCTTGGGCGGCCGGCGCTGCGATCAGCGCCGCGAACAGCGCAAAAACCTGGTACGAGCGGCGCGCGCGCTGGGAGGTCCTCTCTCTGCGCCCCCGCAACGCGCAACCGTGGGCGATTTTATCGGGCTTTGTCTGTTAATCGATTTCTCCGACGAGCCCGCGACTATTTCCCGCAACGAAGTCGAAAACTTCTGCAATCAGCCGGGGTATGCGGGCTTCGGCAACAGCGGCTCGGTCTCCGACTATTTCCGCGACAATTCCATCGGCCGCTTCCGTTACACCAACATCGTTGCCAACTACTACCGGGCCCAACATCCCAAGACGCATTACACTGACCCTAATATCGGCCAGGGAGTGCGCGCCCGCCAGCTCATTGTCGAGGCGCTCAATCATCTGAAAGCCAACGGCTTCGATTTCACGCCATTGACCGCCGACAGCCAGGGGTTCGTCTACGCAATGAACGTCTACTATGCCGGCGAAGTGGTCAACAACTGGTCTGAAGGCTTGTGGCCGCATGCCTGGCATCTGGCGAGCCCGGTTACGTTGGCGCCCGGCAAAGCTGCATTTGACTACCAATTCACCGACATGAGCCACGAGCTCTCGCTCGGCACCTTCTGCCATGAGAACGGGCACATGCTGTGCGACTACCCGGATTTGTACGACTACGGCAGCGAGTCGAGCGGCGTGGGCGCTTATTGCCTGATGTGCGCCGGCGGCAACATCAACGAGAAGAACCCGACCCACATTTCCGCATACCTGAAACGGCTATCGGGCTGGGCTGGAAACTTGACTGCGATTCAACACAACCAACAGCTAGATCTACCCTCAGGCCAGAACGACTTCGCGATTTTTTCGAAGAACAGCAGCGAATACTTTCTCATTGAAAACCGGCGCAACAGCGGCCGCGACGCTTCATTGCCGGATGAGGGGCTGGCGATCTGGCACGTCGACGAACTGGGCGACAACAGCAACGAACAGATGACTCCGGCTCAGCACTACGAGCTCTCGCTGAAACAGGCGGATGGGCATTCACGGCTGGAAACCTCGCCGCATCAGTACGGCGATGCAACGGATCTGTACGGCCAGGCGAACACACGCTTTGCCGATTCGACTTCTCCTAACAGCAAGTGGTGGGATGGCACGGCGTCCAATCTGGACATCTTTGAGATCAGCGCGCCGGGCGACATGGTGCGACTACGAACCAAGCTGTTCGAAGACAGCGCCGGTTCTCAGACGATTCACGGAAAATCCACGCCCGAGATGCTCATTCCCGACAATATGGCCGGCGGAGTGACCGACACCATCACGATCGCGCAGGATGGCGTCATCGCGAGCGTAAAGCTGCCGCTCGACATCACTCATACCTACCGCGGCGACCTGCGCGTCACTCTTCAGACTCCGTGGGGCGATGAGGTTCGTTTGCATGAACGCAACCAGGGCGGCAGTGCAGATCACCTTCAGCAAACGTTCGATGAGTCGAACCTGCAGACCCTGGCGACGCTCCACGGCCACAGCACAAAGGGTGACTGGCGGCTCTTGGTTCAGGATCTGGCGCCAGCGGATGCCGGCAAGCTCAATCGTTGGGCGCTGGAGTTCACGACGGCCGGAACATCACAGGGGCAGGTCGTGCTGGAAGAGGCGCCCGGCACACACATTCCGGATAACAATGCGGCCGGGATCCAGCGCAATCTTTCCAGCAATGCTGCCGGCAATGTCGGCACGATGGAAGTTTCGCTGGATATCACGCATACGTATATCCGCGATCTGCGCATCAGCCTGCGCTCGCCGGCGGGCACGGAAGTGATCCTTCATGATAATACCGGCGGCTCTGCTGATAACTTAGTAAAGAACTACACCAATGCGACTACTACCGAACTTGGGAGCCTTGCAGGACAGCCGATCAGCGGCACATGGCATCTTAGTGTGGCGGACACAGCCGGCCAGGATGTTGGCAAGCTCAACTCCTGGCGTATAGTGATTGAACCGGATCAATAATGCGATCTATAAAAGTCTCAGCGCGGATTTTCGTAGGGCGCCGCTTGCCGACCGTTCGCCCGATGGTGCGGCGGGCTCTTGTAGGGGCGGGTTTTAAACCCCCCCTACTCGGATTTCGGCTCGCGCTGGCTTTCGAGGGCACTTCACAAAATGGCGAAATGGGTAATCAGCACGATCGAGTCAACCGGCTACTTGGGCATTGTGTTTCTGATGTTTTTGGAAAATGTCTTTCCGCCTATTCCTTCAGAATTGATCATGCCGCTTGCAGGTTTTTTGGCGGCCGAAGGTAAACAAAACTTGGCGGCAATTATTATCGCCGGGACGGTCGGCTCAGTGTTGGGGGCGTTGCCGCTCTATTACGCGGGAGTGCTGCTCGGCGAACAACGCTTGAAAGCATTCGCCGGCAAGCATGGGCGCTGGCTGACTGTTTCAACCGAAGACCTCGACAGAGCCAAAAAATGGTTTGAGCAACACGGCGGGCTGGCGGTCTTGATATGCCGGCTGGTGCCGGGATTACGTTCTTTGATTTCTATTCCCGCGGGTATTGCCAAGATGAACATCGCGGCTTTTCTGTTTTATAGCGCCATCGGCGCCGGTCTCTGGACCGCTCTGCTGGCCTCAGCAGGATACCTGCTCGGCGCCAAATTTGAAGACGTTGGTAAGTATCTCAACCCCGCTTCATATTTTGTCCTTGCCGCTATCGTAGTTATCTACCTGAAAAGGGTCTTTGCGGCCAAGCGAAATACTCAGGAAGGCCATTGAAGCTCAAGGAGCACTCTCGGCAGAGTAAGGGTATCAGAGAATTGGCTACCGTAGCAGATCGACAGGGAAGTAACAGATGTGATCGACTTCGACTGGGTTTACTTGATAGAGCCTCTACACTCATTCGCGATCAGGATACCGCCGGCCGGAATCGCGCGCGCCAAGGAATTCCTGGCTCAGCGCCTGCACGGCGTTTGTTGATCAACAGAAACGAATAGTATGGTGGCGGCGAGCGCATAGCTTAATTCTTGCCGCCGTAATCGCACTGGGCACAGCGGCGCTAAGTATGGCGGACCCCGGGAAACAGACCCCGCAGGGCAGCTTTGGATCCTGATTATGCGGCCGGGGGGGGGGGGAGCATTGGATTCGAAAGATTGGAACGCCGCGATCAAATCACTGTCTCAGCCGCGCGGCGCAACCCGGACAATGCCGATATCCAGAACTACTTGGGCTACGCTATCGTAAAGCTACAAACCTCGATGTCGCCTTCAAACATTACAAGCAAGCGCTCTCGCTAGATCCACGGCACCGCGGCGCTCACGAATACATCGGCGAAGCCCATCTGTTGAAAGGCGACTTGAAAAGCGCGAAGAAACACCTCGCGACCTTACGGGAGATTTGTCTCCTGCCGTGCGAAGAACTTACAGATCTTGAGCGCGAGATCGCAAAGCACGTTAAGCAGTCGGCTGGGAAGGCGATACGCTGAGTTGACGTGATGAGCTTACGGCACAGCAGGCGCTATTGATCCGTTGGTAGTTCTTGCGCTAGGCTTGCTGGGCTGATGCTAAGGGATCATGGGAGCGTTCATCCACTATATGCAGTCCGCTGGCAGGCGAGGTAAAGCCCGCCTCATAGTTGCCGCAGCGTTTTTTTTCTTCGTTCTCTACTCCGCGCCTCATCGCGTCCATCACTTGTTGGAGCAAGCGCCGTTTGCGCAAGCGCAGAATAATGCGGTCACGGCCGGCAACCGCGCTCAAGATGGCCATGAACACAATCCCGTGCCCAACGGTCCACGAAGCAATCCGGTGGATTGTGCCGTACAATCACTGGTGCAGAATGCTCACGCTTATATCCCTGCGGTTAGTGCAGCGCCTGCTCAAGCATTTGCCTGTGCTCACGCCGATGAGCCAAAGGTTACGTGGGCCGCTTCCTTCAATCCTTCGCCTTTCTCCCAACGGGCGCCGCCGCTCGCCTGAATGCCGCGCACGCCGCTTTCATTACTGAATTGATTCCTCGGGCGCAACGTCGGAAATTTTCTTGCGTTCGATGCGCCGGTATGTTCGGTCGCGCTATCAATTTTTGCCGGATTGCGGGTCTGCGGTCGCCCAATCAGCAGTTTTTAAACTGAACGATCTTTCGCATCTAAGAGAGAGGAAAGCTATGCAATCTAAACGGCTGCCAACTATTGTTGTCATAATTGCCTTCACACTTACGGCTTGCAGTTCAACTGTCGAGATGCCCAACCCTACCAGCACTGCTAAGAACTTGAAATTTGGCCCTGCGCGCATGCTCGGCCAGCCGGAGAGAAACCCATCAACGCCGTATTTGCGCTACGCGCCCGATGGCCGGCGGCTGTATGCCGTCTGGGCCGAAGATAATGACGTTCTCTGGCCTGAAGGGCGCGGCCACAGCGCCGGGCATCAACCAATGGCAAGCGATGGGGCGCCGTCACCGATGCGCAACGCGCTGCTTGCGTGGTCGGATGACGGCGCTAAGAGCTGGTCATCGCCAAAGCGCGTAAACTCAAAGGTCGAGGCCGTGCAAGGCGAGGAAAATGGACCGAAGGTGGCAATCGGAAACGACAACAAAGTTTATGTTGTCTGGTCCATGCCGGGTGACAAAGGCGACAAGACCCGGGCGAACATTCGCTTCGCCATGGAAGACAGCAAAGGCGGTTTCACTCCGGCGCAAACGCTCAACGAGGTCAAAGACGCCGGCCGTTTCCCGATCATAGAATTTGCGCCGGATGGCAATCTCTTGATCGCCTGGATCGACCGGCGTATCGATAATCCGAAACCGCGCCAGCTCTATCTGATGCGTCTTGCCGCTGATGGTCGAGCGCTCACGACAAATTACCGGGTCGCCGACGGCCTGTGCGAATGCTGCAAGCTCGGTATTAGTTTCGCCGATGGCGGCAAAACCGTCTACATGGTCGACCGGGAAGTCGACGGCAACAAGATTCGCAATCACGTGTTGCGAAAATCCATCGATGGCGCAAGAACCTTCAAAGCGCCCGTGGAAATCAGCAACGATGGCTGGCAAGTCCCGTCTTGCCCGCATTCCGGCCCGAGCATTGGCCGCGATTCGCGCGGCCGTCTGCATGTCAGCTGGTTTACCCTCGGGCGCTCGCAACAGGAAGCGGGCGTTTATTACAGCGTGTCGGCAGATAACGGCGAGAGCTTCGCGCCGCGTCAATTGATCCACGCCAACAGCGCGCCGGAAACCCTCTATAACAATCTTTCCGTAGGTGACGATGACACGGTCTATTTCGCCTGGAGCAATCTCGACAATGATAAGAAATCGCAGATTTATGTGCGTACCCTGGCCACCGACGGGCGCACCTGGAGCCCAATCCAACAGATCAGCAGCGCCAATGGCAACGCCGGCCGGCCGGTGTTGGCGCTGTTTAAGAATCAGTTGCAGATCGCCTGGACTGAAACCGATGGCGAACAATCACGGATCATCATGAGAAGCGCGCTGGTGCGCCCATGAAGCTTAACACGAGTCAATCCGCCTTTCACCGCTTCATTCTAATGGGCGCCTTGTTAGCCGCGCTCGACGTCGCGGACACGGTGGTGAAACCGGCGGTTGCCCAAGCGCAACATGCGCATCCGGCGGAGCCCAGCGCTGCGCCGAAGGTGGGCGCGCCCGCTGCTACATTCGATCTAAAAACCTTAGACGGCAAACAAGCCGGGCTAGATGCGTTTCGCGGCAAACCGCTGGTCATCAATTTTTTCGCCACGTGGTGCGACCCGTGCCGCGAGGAAATGCCGTTGATCAATGCCTTGGCCACGAAAGGAACTAAAGACCGTTATCACGTGCTCGGGATCGCGGTCGAAGATACGCGCGCCGCGCTAACCGAATATGTCAAAGAAGCCAAGATCGTCTTTCCCGTCGCTTTGGACCTGAACAGCACCGTCAAACGGTCCTATCGCATTTTCGGCCCGCCGGCGACGTTTTTTATCGATGGTCAGGGCATCATTCGCGACGTGGTTCTCGGTCCAATGACCGCTGAGCGCGTCCGAGATGCGCTGCAGAAAATCGGCATCGAAGGTTAACGTCGGATCAATCATGAGCGTAGCAGCGGCCAAGGTGCCAAATCACAATCGCACCCGGTCAGCGCGGCGGCAAAGGCCGGTGGTCCGCCAAGTGCTTGTACAAGGCGATTGTTTCCGGATCGCGCGGCAGCTCTTTGATGGCGGCATCGATCTCCTCCGCTGTTATCGGCGAGGGATCGACACCCGTGAGTTTTTTAAACTCTTGGGAAAACCCCGGATCTCTGAATGCTCGGGTCATGGCTTCGCGCAAAATGCTTACCGGCTCTTTGGCCGTAGCCGGCGCCAAGAAGTAGGGCCAACGCGGGTAGTCAAACGCCCGGTACAAGCCGAGCAAGCGGTGCTCCTTTGCGCTTTGAGCAAAGCTGTCGATTTCCGGAGTACTGCGAGAATACGGCGCAACGTATCGGCCCTTGGGAACCGTGATAACCGTGTGAAAGTACACTTTCTCCATCACGGATGGATTCTGTTGAATGGTTGCGCTCGACATTGAACCACCGTCCACTTCACCCTGAAGCAGCGCCACATCTCTCTCCGGTGATGAATAACCGGCGACGAATTTCGGCTCCTTCAAACCGATCAAGTAAGCGGCCAGGCGGCCGTTGATGTAAGTGATGTGTCCCACCGAATGGGCGCCGATGCGGATGCCGGTCGCGGCGCGGAGCTTCTCGATGCTATCAAAGCCGGCGTCTTTTCTGGTGACGAACGCCGTCGGACTGCCGCTTTCGGTGGAACCAAGGTAAATCAGTTTGTCCAGATCATAATTACTGCCCGCTAAACCTAAAATCGGCCCGCTCACCAGAACATTGCCAACTGCACCGATGGTGAGGCCATCGGGTTTGGCCGTCGAGTAAATATAATTTACCGCGGTTCTACCGGCAGCGCCCTGCTTGTGCTCAATGATGACCGCAGGATCGCCGGGGATATACTTTTTCAAGAACGGGATCAAAGCGCGCGCCTGCAGATCGCCGTAGCCGCCCGGCGATCCGCCACGAAGGATCGTGATTGTCTTTCCCTGATAGTAGGGAGCCTGTGCGCGGCAGAGCTCCGCTGAGGCGCCAACAAAGATGCATAAAAAAGCGCCTCCTAAACGGCGCCAGGATAGTCGGTTTCTCAGTTGCATCATTGTCCCCTCTGTGCAAAACAAATTGAACCGCAGCCGTAGAGTCCGGCATTTCGTGGCGGCCCATGAGCGCAAGAGAGATCACGGAATTCAATCGCCTATTCGCTAGCCCTCAGCGTAGTCGAAGGGTTCTGAGCATTTTGAGACAAGTCTGAGGAAGCGAACGATCTCCCACTGATGGGTCGTTATATGACAATTATCTTCGCAAGACTCGGGCACGACTTCTGCAAAAGGATCAGCGCGGCGGTAACTCATCCGCGCCCGAGAGCTTTTTAAATAAGTCGACAACGTCACGGTCGCGCGGCAGTTCGCGGACTACTTTTTCCTGCTCTTGCGGCATTAGAGGCGAGGCATCGAATCCGGAAAGTTTTTTGAATTCCCGGTGAAACTCAGGATCCCTGAGCGCCTTGCGCATCGCTTCTTGGAGTATTTGTACCTGCGCTTTGGGAGTTCCCGGGGCAAGGATATAAGGCGTGCCGACGAGCCTGAAAGCGCGGTACATCGTTAAGAGGCTTCGCTCTCTTTCAGATTTAGCGAAAGTTTCGATCTCAGGCAGGCGGGCAAAGCCATCAGGTCTATTTCCTTTGGGGATCTCGACAAGCGCGTGCAAATCCAATAGCCCTTTTTCCATCTCCTCAACGTTTCTGACGCCCAACGTTTCCAGGGCATTCGCCCTGCCGTCCAATTCGCCGCGCGCCAACGCGATGTCTATCTCCGGACCGCCGTAGCCGGTTACGAATTTAGCTTCCTTCAGACCGAGAAGATAAGCGAACAGCCGGCCGGTGATATAGATGTCATGCCCTACCTCCTGGGCGCCGATTCGTACGCCGCTGGCGGCGCGTAGTTTTTCCAAGCTACTCAGGCCGGCTTCTTTACGGGTTAGAAAAACATAATGGAAGACGCTGACCGGGGAGCCCAGGTAGATTATTTTATCAATGTCATACTGAACTCCGCCGGTGTCTAAAATAGCGTTAGTCACCAGTGAAGAAGACATGCCGCCGATGGTTAAACCATCCGGGCGCGCGACCCGGTAAACGTGGTTTGCCGCTTTGCGGCCGCCACCGCCGGGCATGTAATCGGAAATGATCTTCGGATTTCCCGGGATGTATTTCTCGAGAAAAGGGAAAAGAGCTTTGCGCCGCAGATCGCCGGTGCCGCCGGCCGCGACGATCTGCACGACGGTAATTGTCTTTCCCTTATAAAAATCCGCTTGGGCAAACCCGTCGACGACCAGCGCCAGGCAAACTGAAGCTAGCAGTATCGCTGCGAGCATGATCGTTCGCACCCTTAGATCCTTCCGCCGGGCTGCCGTCCGCGGGCTAAGCGCAAGGCTTGCCGCTCCTGGTTCTATGCGGTTTCGCTCTGCGCTTTACGCTTTGCGCCTTGCGCTCTGCGCTTCGCGCCTTCGCCGGCTAGATGATTGTACCATCGGCGATCGTTGCATTCTTGATTACGACGACAATGCCGCTGCGAATGACAAAGCCGAGTTCTTCCCGGTTGCCTTCTTGCACGCCTTCTTGGTTGACGATGCGCACGTTGCGGCCGATGCGCGCGTTCTTGTCGACAATCGCTCTCTGGATCGTGCTATTCGCGCCGATACCCAGTGGAACTTTTCCGCTTTCCAGAGCTTTCGCGCGTTGCGCCGGAGATTCGTAATAGTCTGCTCCCATCAACAAGGCATGGTCGATGACAGAGCCTGTTTCGAGCCGGGAGCGCACTCCTATAACTGAGTGCTTGACCGTACATTCCTTGAGAATACAACCCTCGCCGAGCATCGATTCAGTGACGTGGCTGTCAAGCAACTTCGTCGGCGGCAGATAGCGCGAATGGGTGTATATCGGCGCCTGCTCGTCGTAGAAACTGAACGGCGGATCGGGCTGGTGGGTAAGCGCCAGGTTAGCCTTGTAGAATGCTTCGATGGTGCCGATGTCTTCCCAGTAATCTTTGAAGAGGTATGCCTGGAGGTTATAGTCTGTCGCCGCCGCCGGGATTATTTCTCTGCCGAAATCGGTTCGCTCCGGGGTTTCGTTCAGCAAATCGAACAACACCTGCTTTTCAAAAACATAAATACCCATTGACGCGATGAACGGCAGCACCTGCGCTTTGTCGTCGGCCAGACCGAGCAGGGTGGTGTCGACCTGCATCGCTGCCAGCGCCGCTCCTTTGGGTTTTTCGCTAAAGCTCGTGATGCGCCCTCGATTGTCGACCTTCATCAAGCCGAAGTCCGATGCCCGAGCTGCATCGACGGGCACCACCGACAGTGTAATGTCCGCTTTTGTTGCACGATGGCGTTGAATGAAATCAACGTAATTCATGCGGTACAAATGATCGCCCGACAAAATCAAGTACTGATCGACATCCCATTCGGCAAACAGCCACTTGTACTTGCGCACGGCGTCAGCCGTGCCTTCAAACCAGCTTGGGCTCTCGGCGGTTTGTTGGGCGGCCAGCACCTCAACAAACCCGGGAGAAGAATCCTGCCATACCATAGGTGCGCGTAATGTGGCGGTTGAGAGAGGCAGAATTGAATTGCGTGAGAACATAGATTCGCTGGATGTCGGAGTTGAGGCAATTACTGATTGGGATATCGATCAAACGATACTTGGCGCCGAGAGGAACCGCCGGCTTGGCGCGCAGTTTGGTGAGCGGATAGAGCCGGGTACCGGCGCCGCCGCCCAATATGATGGCTAAGACTTTTTTCACAAGGTGACGTTCAAGTTTTTGAGCTTCGCAGTACGCGCCGCCTGCTGCTTATCTTTAAGGCGGAGGGGCTGTTCTGCGCCGAGACTATGCAACCCTGTGCCGTCGTGTCAACCTCAATAATGGCGAATTTTTTCGCTTTGGATTTGCCGGCGGTTCTCAGGCGGCGGTTGACAAAGCCGGAGGAATCGCCAAAGAATCGGATTGCCGACCGAGCTTATTTAGCTGCCGCTTATCGTTTGACCAAAGCTTGAGACGCACTGAAAACTTCAAATGGCTCAGAAAATTTCGTCGATGCTGAACGCGCACCATCGAAGGATCGCGCATGAAAACGATTCGAGAGGAGAATAGCAATGGCCTACACGATGATTTCCGCCGATGATCACATCGATCTCGGCTATTTGCCCAGAGACTTGTGGACCGAGCGACTGCCTAAATCTTTGCGCGAGCGCGCGCCGCACGTCGAGGACAACGGGGAAAAGGGCGAGTACTGGGTGTGCGACGGCGAAACCTGGGGCGACTATCGCGGCGAGCGCTGGTTTGCGAGATCGAACCGAACCAGGCTGGCACTCGATCGGGGCGGAGTCGGTGAAGCGCACCGGCCGACCACCACGGCGAAAAGGCTCGCCGACATGGATCGCGACGGCGTTGAAGCATCGCTGATGTTTCCGCCGATCATCGCCATGCAGGTAGGCGAACCCGAACTGCGAAACGCCTGTGTGCAAGCCTACAACGACTGGGCCTTGGAATTCGGCAGAGAGCGCACCCAAGCGCTTTTTCCCGGTCGCCATGCTTTCGTCCGTCGACGCCGAAGCCGCCAGAGATGAAGTCGTGCGCGTGGCAAAATTAGGTTTTCGCGAAGCCAACTTTCTCGTGAACGATGTCACTCTGGAAATGAACTTAAAGCCCTGGGACGTGTTCTGGGACGCCGCCGAAGAGGCCGGCATCGTGGTGTCCTACCACGTCGGCGGCAGCACGCAGACGGGAACGGTACGGGCGACCATCGACGCCATGAAACCCGGCCAGCGTCAGGGCGTTTTCGACATGGGACTCAGCAACGGCGCGACTTCTTTTTTCAATCCCTTCGTCAATATGTTCAACTTCGGCACTCTGGAGCGCCATCCCAAGTTGAGATTCTGCCTGGCGGAATCGGCCATAGGCTGGATCCCGTTCGTCGTCCAGGAGATGGATTATCGCTACAAGCGCCAGTTCGAGAGAAAAAAGGCCGAGGACATCCCGCTCAAGGCGATGCCCAGCGAAATCTTCAAGCGCCAGGTCTGGGCGACTTATCAAACCGATCTGGTGGGCTTACACCTGGTT
Organism: uncultured delta proteobacterium; assembly: GCA_963801935.1. Taxonomy (GTDB): domain Bacteria; phylum Desulfobacterota; class Binatia; order UBA9968; family UBA9968; genus DATACQ01. Next base: position 148,974 of record CAWDHA010000005.1, on the reverse strand, counting down.
CAGTTTTTCGGCGATGGTCACATCATGTGGGGCTCGGACTATCCGCATCCCGACAGCACCTGGCCGTTTTCCAAAGAAGTTATCGAGAAGGATTCGGCGCACCTGACGCCGGAGATTAAAAAGAAAGTGCTCCGCGATAATGCCGCGGCGCTGTACGGACTTGGGTAGTTTCGAGTTTTGCGTTTCGAGTTTCGAGTTCAGATCTCGAACCCGATTTGAGATATAGCTTCAGCCTCCAGGCTTGGGTAGTTTCGAGTTTCGAGTTTCGTGTTCCGCGTTTCGAGTTTAGATCCCGACCTGCTTTGTCGTGATAAGTAACGTAAGTAAATGATTCGTAATTGGCGGTCTTGATCTTTTAACCCGAAACTTGAAACTCGAAACGCGAAACCTTGCGACTCTGGGAGCGACCCATGGCAAAAAATGGCTTCAAGATTTTCGACAGCGACATGCATATCATGGAGCCGCCGGATCTATGGGAGCGCTATATCGACAAAAAATTTCAAGCGCGGGCGCCGCGCGGCATCACCAGCCACAACGTGCGCGATCTGCGCCTGGCGCATCCCGACGGCACTGAATGGGCGCACAAATCGACGCCGCAAAACAATACCGCGCGCGGCCAAAACTTCGACAAGAAGCAGGACATCTTCGGGCGCGACGCGGCGCGCGGCTGGAGCTTCGGCAGGTCCAGCTCGAAGCGATGGACAACGAAGGCATCGACATCGCGGTGCTTTATCCAACCCGCGGGCTAAGGGCTTTGGTCGACGATCAGGTCGACGCCGAGTTCGCCGCCGCGTTGGCGCGCGCTTATAACGACTGGCTTTATGATTTTTGTCAGAACGCGATCCCGACGCGTCTGATCGGCGCCGGCATGATCTCGCCTTACAGCATGGATGATGCCGTCAGCGAAGCGCGCCGCTCTGCCGAGCAACTCGGTTTCCGCGCCGTGTTTCTGCGCGCCAATCCTCTGGTCAAACACACGTGGCAGAGCGAATATTATGAGCCCTTGTGGGACGCCCTGGAAGCGCTCAACCTGTCTTTAGGTTTTCATGAATCCACCGGCACGGGCAAGAATCAGGTGGGCGAGCGGCTCGAGCCCAATTTCATGTTGCGCCGGGTGTTTGCCCAGCCGATTGAACAGATGCTTGCTTTGGGATGCTTCTGCGGCGGCGGCGTGTTCGCGCGCCATTCGAAATTGCGCGTGGCCTTTCTCGAGGCCAATTGCAGCTGGTTGCCCTGGCTCCTGTGGCGGCTTGATGAAGCATGGGAGCTCGACGGCGACGTTTTTGCTCCGGATCTTAAAATGAAGCCGAGCGACTATTTCAAACGCCATTGCGTCGTGTCCATCGAACCCGATGAAATAATCGCCAACAACGTCATTGAGCAGGTCGGCAACAGCTGCTTGGTTTTTTCCACGGACTACCCGCACGTCGATTCGCGCTACCCCGATGCGGTCAATCATTTCCTCAAACTGCCTTTGACCGATATCGACAAACGCAAGATCCTCTGGGACAACTGCGCGGCTTATTACGCGATGTAAAGATTGCGCATTCGCCCCCACCTCTTTCCTCCCCGCGAGCACGCGGGGGAGGACGACGGAGGGGGAACACGAAAACTCGGACGCGCCGCCTCAAACATTCGCCGCTTCAAACTCTCGCCCGGATTATGCATCCCCCAGGAGAAACTTCGACAGACTGTCGTCCGAGGAGTGAGCCTCGTAGAGAGCGGACACCGGAGTATCACATTTCGAATTGCGAAATTCGAATTTCGAAATTTCAAGAGGTCTCCTCAAGGTACAGGCCTATTGGCCGCGACCGGAGAGGCTTTCGCCTCGGACGTAATCTCGTGAGTAACCCGGGCTAGGATGCTAAACGACGCCTGCTACTCGGGCGGGCGCGCCAAACTGCTCGGCACCCCTGAGCTCCCGCTGTCTGGTTTTTTCCCGCGACTGCGTTTGCCGGCCGCATCGAACAGCTGAGCCGCGTCGATGTAGTTTAACTCGCTCTGCTCGCGTACACAGCGCAACAGCAATCCGCCGCGGCTCATATCCCCGAGGCCGATAAATTCTGCCGGAAAGCGCAACCGGCTGCCGAAAATCGGCGCCAAAACATCCAGATACTTGCCGCTGGCTATGCTGCCGAGCAGAATCACTTCGCAATCGGCAGTCATTGCCGCCGCAAGTTTCCTGGCGCTGCGCCTCAGCGCCGAACAGTACAACCGATTCTTGACGTGTATCGGCACGCGCCCGAATCCGCGCAGTCGTGGATATCGAATCACGGTGTCGTGCGGTACCAGACCTGCAGAGGGAGTGATGATAAAAATTCCGGCGCACTCGGAGGGCGGGCGGGCAAAGGCACTGGCGTAGGCGAGCTTGCCGCGAAAGTAAAGGGCGCTCAAAAAGCTGAAGACCTCGCCCAAAGGTGCGCCGGAGCTTCGCAATCGTTGCGCCAGCTCCAGCCGGCTGTTTTTTCTCAGCACCCACTGGGCCCGAAGGCCATTGCAATTCGCCGGCGAGAGCACGAACACGCGGGTCATGGGCGAACCGCTTCGATAAATTTCCCGGCATCGAGCGCGTTCAGAACTTCGCCGCGCGTCAGCCAACCGCGCCGCGCCATGGCGACGCCGAAGTGCAGGTTGCCCAGGTTGGCGATGGAGTGAGCGTCGGTCGATACGATGAACTTGATATCGCGCTCACGCGCGGCGCGGATCCAGCGCGGTTCCAGATCGAGGCGATAGGGATCGCCGTTGACTTCGATGGCACATCGGGAGACGGCAATCGCGTCGAGCACCTCTTCCATCCGGCAGGCAAACGGCGGCCGCGATTGTAGCAGTCTGCCCAGCGGATGACCCCAAACCTTAAAAAACGGCGATCTAACGGCGCTTAGGATCCGCTTGGTCATTTGAGCCGCATCCATCTTGTGGCGCGAGTGGATGCTGGCGATGATGATATCGAATTGCGCCAGAATATGATCAGGATAATCCAGCGAACCATCTTGCAAGAATGTCCGATTCGGTGCCTTTGAGAAGCTTTATATTGACGCGCTCCTGCACCCGGGCGATCTCGTCCCACTGCGCCCGCAAGCGATCGATGCTCACGCCGCGGGCGTAGTAGGCGCTCGCCGAATGATCGGTGATGGTGAGATAATCCATGCTCATGGCCTCTGCCGCCAGGGCCATCTCTTCAACGCTGTTGCGGCCATCGGAATAGACCGTGTGGCAGTGCGTCATGCCGCGTATGTCTTCGAGAGTCACCGCCTCGGGCAACGTTGCGGCCGCCGCCGCCTCGATTTCGCCTTCGTCCTCACGGAGTTCAGGCGGGACATACTGAAGACCGCGGCGCCGGTAGATATCGCTCTCGCTTTGAACAGCCGCGCGCTGGCGGTCATTGCCGTGCTTTATGTCCAGGAGCTTGGCGACGTGCCGCTCGGATCCGGTCTGGAGCGTGAAACTCGGTAATGTAATGCTCCGGCGCGCGACCACAAGTTCCGCTGGAAAACCTCCCGCCAGCCGGCCAACGCAGCGGGACTCATCGAGCTCATCGGTGCGCGCAAGCGCGGGATAGCTCAGAAATCGATCGAGAACCGCTCTCGGAGAAGCGCTTGCGGCGACTATGGTAATCTGCTCTACGGTTTCCTGGCGGCGCCGGAGCGCGCCCGCCGCATCCGCTTCTATCAGGTCCGGGCAGGCGCGCAGGTGCCCAAGTATTCGCTCGCTTCCTCGAGCGCATGAACCAGCAACAACGATCCTTCTCTGCTGTCTGCGAGCCTCTCGATATCGGCCAGTAGCTTCGCCTCTGACTTCTTACCGAATCCCTTGACGTTGCTGACCGAGCCCTGCTGGCAGGCAGTCTTGAGATCGGCGACGCTTTCGATCTGCAGAGCATCGTGCAGTGCCGTAATTTTCTTTAGAGTCAAACCCGCAACCGCGCTGAGCTCGACAACTCCGGGCGGTAGCTCCTGGCGCATGCGCTGCAACAGGGTGCATTCTCCGGTGCGGTAAATTTCTTCGATAATCGAGGCCAGCGCCGTGCCGATGCCGGGGATTGCCGTCAAACGGCCGCTGCCGACCAGCGCGTCAAGATCGCCGTCGAGTTTTTCAAGAGATCGTGCGCCACGCTCATAGGCCTGCACCTTAAACGGATTCTCCCCCACCACCGTCAAGAAGCGGCCGATCTCCCGCAAATCAGCGGCAATTTTGAATCTGTCCGTCATCGACGTCTTAAAGGATTAAGCGCTGCGCGCAAAGCGTTCTCAACAGACCGGCGGTTCGAGACCGGGCGATTCTTTGCGCCGTGCGCCATGCGCCTTGTTCCTTACAGATACTTGCGATCCTTGCGTGGATCAGGAACTTGCAAACCGAGTTTTTCAATCAGCGGATTGACCTCACCGATAAACTCGCGTCGCGCCTCGGCATTGGTCCTGCGCTTCAAGCCCCAGTGGATATAGCGCTGGTCGCGCGTAGACTCGGAACGGCCGAACATATCGAGCGCTTTCGGATACCAAAAATCCAGCGCTTTCTGAACTTTCTCTCTGGACTCGTCGCCTTTATCCGCAAGCTCCGCAGTCTTGCTCGAGCCGTAGCCCGACGTGACCGATTTCCTCTTTTATAATTTCCGGCAGGATCTCAGCCAACGGCTTATAGGTGCAGCCAAAAAATTCCTCAAGCTGATAACGACCGACCCGGTCGATCAAAAATCCGAAGACCGCGAAATCTTCCCAGGTCTTAATGCTGCCGCGAAACGCTTCTAAATAACGCTTCTGATTAGGCCAGCTAAGCACGTAAGAAACGTCCAATCCGATGTCGCCGGCGACGCGCGCGATTTTCCGAAAGTGGTCCATTTCTTCAGCCGCCGTGCGAGCGACGATGAGTTGGTCTACTTTGCTTGGCGCCGACGGCAACATATCTTCCACGTAAAGATGCGGGCCACCGATCTCGCAATCCGCTTGAATCGCCATGACCCGACCGAGTAACTCGCGATACTCCGGGTCCATCTTCTCTAAATCATCCTTGTTGATTTTGTCTTGAAACACGGTGACCTCCTTGTCTCTAGTCTAAAACTCCGAGCCCAAATCTCAAGCCGATCAGCTAACCGAGCAATTGGCGCTGCTGAGACCACGGGCCCCGTAGCAAAGCGCCGCCGCGCGCTATTTAAACCGGTTTGATGCTCGCGCCTAAAGCCTCAGATCGTTTTCGGAATACTTCGGAGAACCAGGTTGGGCTGAGCCCAGCATAAACCCAAGCTCGTCGTCGGCAGGCGAAAATCGTGGTCAAAAGTTGGGCCCGCTACGGCGCTCTAAAGAAGCCGCGCTATTTCGCCATAGATGACGGCAAACTATTTTGCTCGATCATCTGCCGCGCTACGCAAACGCTCGACCCATGCTTCGATCTCCGCAAAACGCGCGCGCATCGCCGCGTCGGTTTTTTTTATTTCTTCAGCAGGCGCAGCGCTCAGACCGCATCTTCGAATTCCGTCACTGCAACGCCGAAAAGCTTTAGCAGGCGGCGGGTCTCATCACTTGGCATAATCGATACCTCACAACGCGATCTTGGCTCCGTAACGCGGCGCGAAGCTTAAGCAGCCCGCGGTGAAGTCTGACTGCATTCGCCTTGTGATGCATCCCCGCTGGCTGCGTTGCTCCTCGCTCAAATATTCCCCGATATTCTCGGTCGTCGCGCCTTGCCATCAGGGCGCCTCGCCCGTCTCGGTGCGACGCCACACTTTCACCACGGGCTGCTAAGCCGATTTATTACCGTCGGCATCGTCGCTCGGCGCGCCGCGATCAAGCCATGCCTTGAAATCTCCCATGGCATGCGCCAGGCGCCATTCCTCGAGCACCGCGCGCGCCATCGCCGCGATGGCGCCGAAAGATTGCGTGCCGATGTTGTCGTGCGAAAACTTGAGGAGCCAACCTTCGAACATCTTGCGGGTCCGGGTCATCGTTAACAACGCATTCGAGCACCTGGCGCTTGACGGCGAGGCCGATAGCAGTCGGGCGTTTGATCGCGCTTGCGTTTTTTCCTGCGTCCGTCCGAAGCCTCAAGCGCCGCCAACAGAGCTCTGCAGACATCGGCGGGGCGAAAAACTTCGCTAGCAGGCTGCTGAAAAAGATTCATTTAGCTTAGCCAGTTTCGATTTCTGCGTTCCTTGTTTCGAGTTCAGCCCGAGACCCGTGACCCGAAACCGGAAACGTTGTTAGACACTGTAACGTTCAGCAAATAGCCCGCGCCCGGAGGCCGTTTGTAGCCGCGCTCGGCGGCGGCGCAATCCAATTCGACAGTGGCAAGATCGTCCAGGATAATCCTGGCGGGCGGGCTACCCTGCAAGGTCGTAAAAGCCTTGAGGTAGCCGAGACAGCGGTTGCACGCGTCGATTACCGATCGCGAGCCACTTTGCTCCGGCACCAACGAGGCGAGTTGATTGTGATCGGTCGCGGCGCAGTAAGGACAGAACAAACAGTGCGACTGCCATTCGGAGCCGCAGCCGCCGCAGCGGAAATAGCGGTTGCGCTCGATGCCGCGAATCTCGGCAAATGCCGGCCAGGCGCCGCAAATCGGACAATAACCCTCGAGCCAACTTTCAGATGGCTTCCAACGACGGTTACAAGCGTGCAGCAGCGGCAACGGCAGCAGCGCCGCAACCGCGTGAAAAGCTTCGGGGTCGGCGCCGGCGCCTGCCGCCAGTGCTTTGATAAGATTGTCATCCTGGTTGAGCGCCGCTTGCAATAACCCGAAAACGTCTAACGTCCGATGTGATAGCGCTTGTAAGGTGGCCATTTTAGGGGTGCCGCTCCGACCGGAGATTCGTATCAGCTGGTCGAACAGCCGGCCGAGCGAACGCTCTTCCGGGTGCAAGCTAGCTTGCGCCAGGAGCGGAATCTTTGGCTGTTGCGGCGCCGCGCCGGGCGGAACCATCTGATCCCACCTGGGATCGGCAATCTCACGCAAAACTTCCTGGAGCACGGCAAGCCAGGGGCGCCATTCGGGATGCTCGCGCTCAAGATTCTCGCACGCCGTTAACGCTTGCGATCATTGCGGCTGAGCTGATCGGCGTGTCTGGCGCCTTCCAAAGGTGCATTCTTCGTTGGAATCAATTTGGGCGTGTCTTCGAAGGGGTTCGCGCCTTCGTGCATGCGCACGATGTCGCCCCGGTTGCCGGTATCGGCGCCGCGGCCGCCGCCGCGCATGCGTGTGTTCTCCGGGCTGGTGCAGCCGGCGACGCATAAGAGAGCAATCAGCGGGATGATCAATGCATGCCTCACATCATATCCCTTCAGCCGAAAAGACAATGACCATGCGCAGAATAAAGCCGCCGGCCAACACCAGGGCTGCCGCCGTCGTCATGTTGTGATCACCGAGCCAATCGCGCCGCCAATGGAGCGCTAGCGGAACCAGCATGCCGCGACAATGACACCCAAAAAGAGCACCAGGCCCCAGGCGCTGAGCCAGGCCCGGAACACCGGCCCGAGCGATATCATGACCGCGATGAGAACGAGAAATTCCAACGCGAGGACCCAGACGTCCATGCGGTGCAGCGCCAAGATACCGGGCATAGCCGAGCCGGATCGGTGGGCAAGAAGAATCATTAACGACGCCGACACCGATGCGGCCGAGACGACAAAAAGCATGCCCAGAAGCGGCGTGTCCGACCAGATCGGGCGGTTGGTCACGGCGAGCAAAACTCCCGTGTAACCCGCGACATAAAATCCGAAGAGACCGCCGATGACTGCGATCACGCGGCCGAGAATTCCTGGGGGCCGTAAGCGGCGCGCGGCGGGCCACGACAAACGGCCGCCGTCGCTAAGCGCCGCGAGAAAAGCCAGAAAGGTGAATAGGCCGAATATCATGCAGCGCCCAGGAACCCAGCGACATCGGCGACCAGTATTTAAACATCGGCCGCAGGGTGTTCGATTCGAGCAGCATATGCCAGAAGCGCAGCGGCCGCGTGAGATCAACCGTCAACAATATGCCGCTTAGGATCGACACAGGGAAACGCGATGTAGTAGCCGAGGCGGGCGAGCGGGCGGTCCTCCGCTCTGCCGAACGAGATCGATCAGCGCGGCAAGAAAATAACAGCCGCCGGCGAGGCCGCCGAAAAAAAAGTAAAAGACGATCAGCCAGCCCCAGTCCGGAGCCACGGTAAAATAAGTGCTCGAAGGAATTCCGTTCATGGCCGCGCCTCCTCATGTTGGCGGGCGCCGCGATTGCGAAAATTGAAGATGCCGATCAAGCCGACCAGAATGGCGCCTAACATGGAGAAGAGCGAACCGGGGACCAGATTGCGACTCGGCATCTTCGGATCGGGCGGCAAACCGTACACTTCCGGCTTGTCGACCAGCAGAAAAAACGAATTGAGCCCGCCGAGCATCTTCTCGTCGGCGCCGTATAAATAGGCGCGCTTTTCGCCGCCCTCATGAAGTTGCTGGACGCGCTTGCCGGCGCGGTCGCGGAGCTCGCGGATCGTGCCGAACTGAATGGAATCGGTCGGGCACGCCTTGGAGCAGGCGGGCTCCATGCCGCTCTGCAGCCGGTCATAGCACAAGGTGCACTTCTGCGCCGTGCCCGATGCCGGGTTGATATCGATGACCCCGAAGGGACATGCCGAAATGCAATCCCGGCAGCCATTGCAGGCATCCGACTGAATGACGACCGTATCGAACTCGGTGCGGATGATGGCGTTGGTCGGGCATACTTCGAGGCAGGCGGCGTGGACGCAATGCTTGCAGACGTCGCTCATCAAGAGCCAGCGCCCGTCTTTGCGGTCTTCAGTAAACTGCTCGATGAATTTCACGTGGCGCCAGTGAATGCCGTCGAGGCGCCGGGTGTTGTCATAGCTGTCGCCGCTGAGCGTATTCAAACCGCCATTGGTGGCCGGCAGCTGATTCCATTCTTTGCAAGCCACCTCACAGGCTTTGCAACCGATGCAAACCGTGGTGTCGGTGTAAAATCCCATTGCCTCGGCCATGATTGCCTCCTAGCCTAACCCCAACCCTGGAGTGCTGGAGTGGTGGAGTATTGGAGTGTTGGGTTGTCCGAACCATTACTCTCATTACTCCAGTATTCCATCACTCCAGTCTTCGTCATGCCTTCTCGACATTGCACACGAATGCTTTTCCCTCATGCATCGAAACGTTCGGATCAGCGACCAGCGACGTCAACTCGTTGACGACGTCGCCGGTCGATAGACCCTCATAACCCCAGTGCCAGGGCATGCCGACCTGGTGAATTATTTTGCCGTCGATGGTGAAAGGGCGCATCCGGCGCGTAACCAGAGCTTTGGCGCGGATCTGAGTGCGCGGGCTGGAGATTCTGCACCAGTCAAGATTCTTGATGCCTTTCGCCTGGGCCAGCTCGGGACTGATCTCGATGAATAGTTCCGGCTGCAGTTCGGTCAGCCACGGCAGCCACCGGCTCATGGCGCCCGCCAGGTAGTGCTCGGTTAAGCGATAGGTCGTCATCACATAGGGAAACTTCGGATCGCCCATCTTCGCGAGCTCGTTGCCGCTATCTTTCCAGTACTTGAACACCGGGCTGGTCTGCTGCTTGTAAAGCGGATTGGCGACCGGCGACTCGACCGGCTCGTAGTGTGTCGGCAGCGGCCCGTCCACCAGACCGGCCGGCACGAACAGCCAACCGACGCCGTCCGGCCGCATGATGAAAGGCGCGGTTCCAGGCAGCGCGTCCATCCCCGCCGCACCCGGCTTGGCTTTGTCGGTAGGCGGTTTGGTCGCGATGTAGTCCGGCACGTCGTAACCCGCCCAGCGCTTTTGCTCAGCATCCCACCAGACCCACTTTTTCTTTTCGCTCCAGGGGTTGCCATCGGGATCCGCCGAAGCGCGGTTGTACATGATGCGCCGGTTGGCCGGCCACGCCCAACCCCAATTGAGTTGCGCGCCGGGCTCGCCGGGTGCGTCGGCGCTGCGGCGATCGGCGAGATTTTTTCCCACCGCCGGATAGACGCCGGCATAGATCCATGATGCGCACGTCGTCGAACCATCGTCTTTCAATTCGCCGAAACCGGCCAGGTGCTTATTGGGATCAGCGCTCTGAAAACCGTTGATCTCCTTTAAAATTTTCAGCGCCGAAGGCTCGCCCCTTTTGCGTTCGTTTTCGTCCTCGTGCTCATAGTCCCAAACGAGGTTTTTGAAGCCTTGGTCGCGCGCCGCAGTTGATTGGCCATAGAGTTTTTTCAAACGCTTGCCGAGATCGTAGTAGAACAGAGTGTCGGACCGGCAATCTCCGGGCGCTTCGGCGGCTTTGTGATGAAATTGCAGCAGGCGCTGGGTGTTGGTGAACGTGCCTTCGACTTCGGCGACCTGAGTGGCGGGAAGGAAAAACACTTCGGTCTTGATGTCCGCGCGTCTTGATCTCGCCCCTTTTCACCTCAGGCGCATTGCGCCAGAAAGTGGCGGTCTCGGTGAGCCAGTTGTCCTTCACTACCAGCCAGTCGAGCTTGCCCAGCGCCGCGCGCTCCAGCTTGGCATTCACCGAGGTGGCTGGATTTTGCCCGACGCAAAACATCCCTTTAACCTTGCCAGCGTTCATGGCCACGAACATCGCCATATGCGAGTGATCGCCAAGAATCTTCGGATGCCAGTCCCAGCCGAACTGGTTTTCCTGGGTCGCAGCCTCGCCGTACACGGACTTGAGATAGGAGACGACGAATTTCGGCATGTTCGCCCAGTAGCCCGTCGGCAAGGTCTCAGCCACCAAATAATCCTGCAGGGTATCGTGCTTCTTGAGCGCCGTCGGCGCCGCCATGTAGCCCTGGATCGAATGATACAGGGTCGGCACGTCCGTCGAACCCTGGATCGAAGCGTGGCCGCGCAGCGCCATGACCCCCGCGCCGGGCCGGCCGATATTGCCGAGCAGTAGCTGCAGCAGCGCGCAGGCGCCGATTATTTGAACTCCATAGGTGTGCTGCGTCCAGGCCACGGCATAGGCGAATGAAGAAGTCCGTTCCGCGCCGGAATTCGCCAGCAGGGTCTCGGCTACTTTGAGAAATGTTTCTTGGGGGCAGCCGGTAGTCTTTTCCACCATCTCCGGCGTATAACGCTCGAAGTGGCGTTTGACGATCTGAAAAACGCAGCGCGGATGCTCGAGCGTCTCGTCTCTTTGCGGGCGGCGGCTTCACCAGCGCCGCGACCAGAGAATCAAACGGCGGACCCGCCGGCGCTTTGGCAGCTTCAGGCGCGGGCGCGGATTTTGCCGTTGGCGGCTTCTTGGTTCCGTCGGCACCCGAAGATACCATGGCCTCGCCGGACTGCGCGGTCGACGCAGCCCGGCCCTGCTCGCCGGCCTTGGTGCCGGCGTACTGCCAGCTGGCGCCGTCGTACTGATTGACAAACCCGTTGAACGGCCATTCGTTGATCCCGCCCTTGGCCTGCAGCAGTCCGGAAAATACGCCGTTCAGTTCTTCGGTGTCCTTGAAATCCTCATTGATGATCGTCGCGGCATTGGTGTAGTTCGCGACAAAGGTCTTAAAGAACGGCTCCTGATTCCAGCGCTCGCTCTTCAGCACGTAATTGATCATGCCGCCCAGAAAGGCGATGTCCGACCCGGCGCGGACCGGCGCATAAATATCGGCTACTGAGCTGGTGCGGGTAAAGCGCGGATCGACATGGATGATCTTGGCGCCGTGCTCGATCTTGGCCTTCATCGGCCAACGGAAGGCAACCGGATGGTTCTCCGCCATATTGGATCCCATGACGATGATGCAGTCGGAATCCGCCATCGACCTTGGGTAGAGAGTGGCCGCGCCGCGGCCAAATCGTGTCCCCAGACCGGGGACGCTAGAGCTGTGTCATATGCGCGCCTGATTCTCGATCGCGACAATTCCCAGACCGCGCATGAGCTTCTGGCAAATGTGATTGAACTCAACCTCGAGGGTGGCGCCGCCCAACGCGAAAATCGCCGGAGTCATATTGACGAGCTTGCCGTTCGGCAGCTTTTCGATGAAGGTCTCGTCGCGGGTCTTCTTCGTCAGCTCGGTGATCCGGTTCATCGCCCGCTCCAGATCCCACACCTCCCAGTCCGCCGCGCCCGCGGCGCGGTGCAGCACTTCCACGGGACGATTGGGATTGACGTGAAGTTGAAAAATCGCCGCGCCCTTGGGGCACAAGGTGCCCTCGTTGTGCGGGCTACGCGGATCGCCTTCGATGTTGACGATCTTGCCGTCGATGGTATGAATCAGAGTGCCGCATCCGACCGAGCAGTAGGGGCAGACACTCGGCGTGGTCTTGGCTCCCTTGATGCGCAGCTCCTGGGCGCGCGCCACCGCCGGCCCTAAGTTTACGCCTGATGCAATCAGGCCGCTAAGCGCTGTGCCACTGCCGGCTGCGACAGAAAGCCGGAGAAAATCCCTCCGCGAAACTTCCATGTTCTGACTCCTTCTTCACAGTCGAATGGTGCCTTACAAAAGCAGACCGCAGAGCCACATGATTTCACAATCGCTGAGTTTTGATTCATCAGACCGGATAGCTGGAATCCTATCTCGGGGCGGGGCTTTGTCAAGCTTGAAAATACCTCCGTTCAAAGTTCAAAGTGAAATTCCGAGGAAAGCCCAGCCCATCCTGACGATGATCCGTCCGTCGCTGCATGTAGTCAGTTCGCTTGTGGCTTGAATCCGTTTGACCTTGAACCTTAAACTTTGAACTTTGAACAATCTTCTACCGGCAAACCCAATTCAATCAACTTGCGCTCCGGCACGAAGCCGTTTTCATCCCATCCCCGCGCCCGATAGTAACCCTGGATCATCTCGCTTAACTCGCCGGGCGTAAGTCCGACGCCCCGCGCTACACCCGTGGAAAGAGTCTCGCTCAGCAAGCGCTGCGGCAGCCAGTCGTCCTGTGCGCGCCAACCCTGGCGTATGTTAAAAAGCTTTTTTAGCGTATGGACGCGCTCGCCGGCGCGGCGCAATTCAGCGCCTGAACAGTTCCAGCCGGTAACGCTACCGAGAAGCTCCGCCGCTTCACTGTAGAAGTCCTCAAAGCATTTGCGCAAAAATTTACAGACGATCAACGAATCCATCACCACCGCATAATCTTCCGAATCCGCCACCAGGGCACCGCGTCCGGCATCGGCGACAAAGCGATCGACAGCGCCGGAAAAGTCGTGCTCATAGGCGCCGGAACGATTGTGGCAAGCGCCACGCGGGCTAACGGCCAACCCGAGCGCCATAGTCTTCAAACTTCGCGGTTCGTAGCCGGGAAGCTCCAGACCTTTGACGTGCATGGCAAAATCAGACGATCCCTGGCCGATCACCAGAGCCGCGGCGCGCGAACCTTCGGCCAGGAGATCACCGACTCCGCTGCCGTTCGCCTATGGCCCGGATCATGGCGAGCACAGCCGCGCTGCTGCCGAAGCGTAACCCCAGATCCTGAGCTTGAGGCAAGAGTCCTTTCTCGGCGCATTCCATGGCCCACGCCAAAGTACCGCCGGTGCTGATTGTGTCGAGGCCATAGAAGTCGCAAAGCTGTGCGGCTTGCAGCACGGTCTCGGAATCGCCGATGCCGCAAAGCGGTCCGAGCGCGAAAAGGGTTTCATATTCCAAGCGCTGCTCGGTACCGTCCAAAGATTTGAACAAACGTTCGCAGCGAATCGTGCAGGAGGCGCAGCCGTGCCTGCGGCTGAAACTGTTTTCGGTAAGATTTTCTCCGCTTACCTGCTCGGCGTGATCAAACGTCGATTGTTGGAAATTATGCGTCGGCAAACTGGCGAGACGGTTGAAAACCGCAAGATTGGCGACCGTGCCGATGCTCCGATACTTATCGGTGACCGAGCCAAGGCTGCGACGGCGGAGTGACTCGGCGATGGCGTCAACAGCCTGCGGCCTTGCTATGGCTACTTTTTGATCGCCTGAGAGCGCAATCGCCTTTAAGTTTTTCGCGCCCATCACGGCGCCGACGCCGCCGCGACCGGCGTGGCGGCCTTCGTTGCTGATCGTCGCGAAGCGCACCTTATTTTCTCCCGCCAGGCCGATGGCTGCGACCCGCGCGCCGGCGGCGCCGAGCTCGGCGCGGACAATGCTTTCGCTTTCCAGGGCGCTCTTGCCGCGGAGCTCCTTTGCGTCTCTAATCTCGACTTTATCTTTACTGATATAAACGTAGACAAGCTTCGGCGCCTGCCCGGTAATCACCAGCGCGTCCATGCCCGCGGCTTTTAGCTCCAGGGCGAAAAAACTCGATGAGAGCGAGTCGGCGATAAAGCCGGTGAGCGGCGATTTCGTCACGACCGCGTACTTGGCCGTCGTCGTGAGACCGGTGCCGACGAGCGGCGCGCTCGCAAAGATCAGCGGATTGGCCGGCGCAAATGGCTCGAGTTCCGGCGCCGCCAGTTCGAAGAGTAAGCTCGTGCCCAGACCGATACCGCCGAGACAGGCGCGCAGCCGGCTTTCGTCGAGATCGCGCCATGTGTGCTCCGCGCTGGTCAAATCGATGTGCAGCAGCCGGCCATGAAATCCGAACACAACTCATCCTCCAGCGTCGGCGGAAATAATAAAGATCCGATCGCCTGAATGTACCTGTGCGTTCAAGGTGCGCACAAAATCCACGCCGTTGATATTGCAGGCGTAACCGCGCATCAGGGTCCGGCGATCAGCGGCGATCACCCGTCCGAGCAGGACCGGATGTTTATCCGCCAACGCGTTATAGACATCGGCCAAACCGGTTGGCCGAGGCAAGTCGAGCGCGACTTCCCGCGTCTTGGCCAACAGGCGCGCGACCCCAAAAAGCTCGACCGTGACAAACACAGAACGCGAGACAGGGAGACAAGGAGACAAGGCAAGACGTGGAGCGGTCTCTGTCTCCGTCACTCCATTGCTCCTTGTCTCCTGGTCTCCTTGTCTCTTCTCTTTCTTACTCCATATGTCTAATGCCGCTTCGTAGTCAGCCGGAGTATTCATGTTGAGAAAGCTCGTGCCATCGGGATCAAAGCGGCGGATTTCGTCCGGCTGAATTTTCAACGTGCGTACCCTGCCAAAAAGCGTCACCGGCCTTAGTTCGCCGCGTTCGAGCTGCTCCGCGAGTAATGGCGCAAGCTTGGCGCGATAGACCGCATGCAACGGCTGAAAACGCTCTTCCCAGTACGGCACAACGACGTCGAAGTCTCGGATCTGGGTGGTGAGAAATCGCACCAATGAAAGATTCAAGAACGGCGCATCGCAAGAAGTGACAAAGGCAAATTCGTCGGCGGCCGCTCGCAGGCCGTAGTAGATCCCCGCCACCGGCCCCTGGAAGGCGAGTTCGTCACGTATCAAGGTAACCGGCAATTCCGGCAGCTCCTGCTCAGCCGCGGCAACGACGATGATGTTATGAAAAATGCGATGCAGCGAGCGCACCAGGTGGGCAATCAGCGGCTCGCCATCAAAGACGACCAGAGCCTTGGGCCGTCCCATTCGCGAGCTTTTCCCGCCGGCCAGGACTACGGCGGCGCTGCCGGCGATCTTCTGTTCTTGCAATGTCGCCACGGTTAACTCTCTCTACGATGTTAGGCGCAAACGATCAGGCGAGTCAATTGACGGGCTCGAACATGTCGGCTTACGCTTGAGCCGACCGGCGACCAGATTCTCACGGTGAATTGGAAGGGTTCTCGGACACCGGCTGTCGCCGCTCGACGACGTGGAAAAAAAACCAACAGCGTGAGACACTGCACGATAACATCGGCCCCGCGTCGACAATCGCGTTAGAGTCGCGTTATGAGTAAAAAGGAAATAAGCAGCAAAGGCGAGCAAGCTAACCTGACCGGTCCGCGGCTGTGGATCACCCTTGTATTTACCAGAGCCGAAGACGTCGTCTACGTTGGCTTGGGATTACTACTTGCAGCCGGCGCTCTGGCGCTTTTGCTATCCGAGACGGTTTCGTTGGCGCAAAGCATCGCCAGCGGAAAAATAGCCGATCTGATCGTGCCATTGCTCGATCAATTGCTGTTGATCGTGATTTTTGTCGAGCTGCTGTTTACCATCAAGGTTTCATTTCGCGAACATGTGCTGGAGCCCAGCCCGTTTCTGGTAGTCGGGCTGATCGCGGTGACCCGGCGCATTATCGTGCTTTCGGCTGAGCTTTCTAAGCTCATCAAAGAAGGCGAAAATGTTTTTCAATTTGCGCTGATGGAGATGGGCCTTTTGACCGTTGCCGCGATCGCGTTGGCCTTCTGTCTACGCATGCTCCGCCCGCAACACAAAGTCGAAGCATGAGCCCCCTCCGCTGTGCTGGACTTTTTGGCGAGTTAGCCCGATTTATTTATGCGCCAATCATGGAATGCGCGAAACAGAACGCAATCAGGCCCGAGCCCAAATTGGCGAGAAAAAGAAAAACCATGCGCGGCTAAAAACCCAAGGTCGCCACACGTTTCATCAAGTCGCGATTGGCCTGACGCGCATTTTCAATCACTTGATCCTCATCGTGCCGCATTAAATGGCGGTCGCGCATCAATAGCTCGCCATCGACGATCACGGTCTGGACGTCGCTGGCCGTCGCGCAGTGCACAATCTGGCTCACGACGTCGTTGATCGGCTGGCTGTGAAGCGTATTCAAGTTCAGCAAAATCAGGTCCGCTCGCTTGCCGACTTCGATAGTGCCGCAAATGGCGTCGAGATTTAAGGCTTTCGCGCCGCCGGCGGTGGCCATGCGCAACACCTCATAGGGCTTGATCACGCCGGCGTCCTGGTGATGAACTTTCTGCAGCAACGATGCCGACTTCATGGTATCGAAAAAATCCTGCGAGTGATTGCTCGCTGCGCCATCGGTGCCGAGCGCGACGTTGACGCCCTGGCGGAGCATTTCGACCACCGGCGCGACGCCGTCGCCGAGCATCATGTTGCTCACCGGATTGTGCGCTACCGAAGCGCCGGTTTCTTTGAGAATGCGGATTTCGTCCGCGGATACATGCACCGAGTGGGCAAAAATCGCGTTCGGCGAAGCTATGCCGAACTGCTGCAGGAACTCGACTACGCCGTCTTTTCCATGCTCACGGCGCACGCGCTCGACAATCGACTGCGATTCCGCTACGTGAGCGCTGATGCCCAGGGATTTGGCGTCGGCGAAACGGCGGATTTCGTGCAGCAATCCCGGTGTGGTGTTGATCGGCGGCGTATTGGGGCCGGTCAGAAACGAAAGGTTGGGCGCGCCCGCGTGGCGCGCGAGCAAGGTTTCTATTCGTCCAAATGCCGTCGCGGCGACTTCTCTCGTGCACTCAGGTACGATCTCGCCCGTGTCCATGATGGTTCGGGCAAAGACCGAACGCAAGCCCGACTCGCGCATCGCGCGCAAGGTTTCGAAGGCGCATTCCGGGCTCGGGTTCAGAAAATTATGCTCGCAAACCGTCGTCACGCCACTGCGGATCGCCTCGACGCAAGCGAGCGAGCTGCCGGCGTAGAAGTGCTCCGGGCGGAGCGCCCGGGCGCAGCCATAGATGCGCTGCAACCACGGCATCAGCGCCAAATCTTCCCACACGGCGCGCAGCAAGACCTGATAGAGATGGGTGTGCGCGTTGACCAGACCGGGCATGAGCAGCGAGCCGCAAGCGTCGATGATCTGTTGGTCTTGTAGGCTCTCGTCGGCTGAGTGCTCCGCCACTTCCGCAATGATCGCGCCGCGCACCCGGACATCGCCGGTGAAGAGTTTTCCCGCCTCGGTCATCGGCAGGACAAGCGCGTTCTTGATCAGGATATCAGCCATGGTTCGGCCATATAGAGCGGCATCGCCGAGCTGCTGCGGCTGGCGTAAGCGATACGCACGCGCTGCGGCGCATCCGCCGCCCAACTAGGCGCGTTCAGGGCGAAATGCAAGTGCCACAACGAAACCAGCGCGTTGGAGCGATGGAGTACTGGAGTGGTGGAGTGATGGATTTCGCCCCCCAACACTCCATTCCTCCACCACGCCATTTTAAAGCGCATAGAACGCCCGCGGATTGTCATACATTATTTTTTGCCTTAGCTCGGGCGATAAGTCTGCGCGGCTGTTGAGCACGTTGACAAACTGGTCTTCGCGCGATGGGTCGCTGTGCGGATAGTCCGAACCGATCAGCAGATGATCCGCGCCGGTATATTGCGCGATGTACGGGATATCTTCGTCCGCCTCGCAAGCGATATAAAGCCGGTATTCGCGGAACAGATCGGCGCTCGTGCCGTGCTGCCATTTTTCTTTTAACAGACGCCGCAAAATATGGATGAGAAACGGCGCCCAACCGGCGGCGGCTTCGATAAAACCAAAGCGCAAGCCGGGAAATTTTTCCGGAATCTTATTGGCCACGAGGTCGCGAAATCCCAATAACGGCATCACCCGCGTGTGGCCGAAGGTATGATTACGGCCAAGCTCGAACATATTGAGAACCTGTTTGACGCCGCAGCCGGTATGAACACAGATGGACAGATTTTGCTTTTGCGCTTCCTCGTAGACCGGGAACAAATACGGATGGTCCAGGGTGTGCTCGCCTTCGATGCCGCGGAAAAACACGCCGACGGCGCCGTTCTGTTTGGCGAAGCGGATCTCATCGATCGATTCGTTGAGCGATTGGAGCGGCAGGACAACCACCCATTTGACGCGCTCAGAAGCTTCGGCGCAGGCTTGGGCGAGAAAGCGGTTGTAGGCGCGGCACAGGGCCAGCTCGAGCCCGGCATCCCTGGTGTTGTAGACCAGAAACAAGGTCGGATAAACAATCTGCACCGCAGTGTTGAGCTTATCCATGTCGGCGAGTCGCGCCGGCATGTCGATCATCTCACGGGTGGCGACCGTGGAGTCTTTCCGACCGATCTGCACGCTCTGATCTGAGGGTGTAACCAAAGCGAAGCTCCCCTTGCCGGCCGGTTTCGGATAAATCTCGCCGTCGATGAGCCAGAAGGCGTCGCGGTTGCCATACCAGGTATCCTGCGGGACTTTGAGCATGACCGGCCGGCGCGGCAAGAAATCAGCGCCGATCATCTGCCACATCGCCTCGCCTTCCGAGATATGCGTATCGGCGTCGATGATTCCGTTCATAAATCCCTCCGCGAGTCGGCCTGCATGATGCTCAGAACGAAACTCTTCTGCCCGGCGATTCTCACTTGATTGCCTGGGCGCGCTCGCGCATTTCCGCCGCCGAGATCTCCTGGCCATACAGCGGGTTGCCTTGTTCGAATAGCCGAGAGCGATCGAGTCCACCCAACACCGCCGGATCGAATCCTGCATCGCGCACGAGCATCGATGCGACTTTCAACGCCTCTTGATCATCGCCAACCATGGGGATTGCGATTCGGCCTTCGGCTCGATTGGCGTTTTGTTGCAGCCGGCGCACGCCCAGGGTATTGAAGGCGCGCACGACCCGCGCACCGGGGAGCAATCTTGCGGTCGTAAGACCCACGCCTTTTTCCCGCGCCTCCTTGCCGATCTCACCGTCGCGCGCCAACACCGCGTTGCCGGTATCGATAATGATCTTTCCGGCGAGATCCTTGGCGTAGTCCTTGGCAATCTGCGCCATCGCGCCGTACGGCACGGCAATGAGAATTACATCACCGAACGCGATCGCGTCTTGCACGCTGCCCGCGCGCGACTGCGCGCCGACGCTCTCGACCAGCTGCTTTAGATTTTCCGGGTGGCGCGACGAAAACAAGACCTGATGCCCAGCCTTCGCCCAGAACATACCAAGCGTACTGCCGATATTGCCCGAGCCGATAATACCGATCTTGATGGGCGCGGCGGAGATCGCAGGCTGCGCGGCAGCGGCGCCGGACAACATAGCCAATGCAACAATAGATGTAAGCAGGTTAACGACGCTGCCAAAAACCGCACGGGTCCCATTCGAGCGAGTACAATGAATCATGACAAGCTCCTTTTGAAGATGCCCGTTTCCTGCGCCACCCAGGTGGTAAGGAAAGTCGCGGCGATCGACCCCATGCAAATATTTAGCTTCTCGAGCTCTCGCCACTTGCGCGCCGCGAGTAATCCCGATAATCGAAAGAGCAAGACCAAGCCGAAGCGTGGTTACTGATAGCATCATTTTAGCCGGCTTCATGGAATGCCTCTCTACCGCGCCGCGCGCTTTCGCGGTTTGTCACGCGGCGGCAATTCGTGCTGACGTTAGGGAACGATAGAGATTATGTCAAGGCAGTGGCTGCGCTACCTGGAGTCGCGGCTTTCGCTCAAATTCCGCGCGGGTCAGGAATCGCGGCCGAAAGACAGGTGATGATGGAAATCAAAACAGCCGGAGTCGTCGGGCTCGGCGTTATGGGCTTCGATATTGCGTTTCTTTACGCGGCGCATGGCTACCAGACGCTGGTCTACGACGCGTCCAGTAGAGCGCTGGCGTCTGTCGAAATGCGCCGCGAGCAGACCATCGATCGGCTCAAGAAACGCAACCGCATCGGCGACGGCGAAATCGAAAATCTCCGTCGCTTGCTCGTGCCGTGCCAAGAGCTTGCCGGTTTGGCGCGCGCTCAGCTAATCACTGAGGCGGTATCGGAGAAGCCAGCTAGCAAACTAGCGGTCTACGAAGGTTTGACCGATGCCGGGTTTGCCGGCATCCTCACCACCAACACCTCGTCAGTGACGCGCGCGACACTGCTCGCCCAAGGGTCATACGACACTGGCAAATTTGCCCTGACCCACTTTTTCAATCCCGTTCTATACACTCGGATGGTGGAGGTCGTTAAAGGCGACATCAACGCCGGCTCTGGCGCGGCCCTCCTTTCTTTTCTGAAAAGTCTGGGGCGGGAGCCGGTGGAAACACAGGATATCTCCGGTTTTGTCTCGAACGGCATCCTGATGGTTTACGCCGTCATGTCATTGCGCTTGCTTGAATCGGGCGCGCGCATCGACCAAGTCGACCAGGCCGCCAAGGAGCTCAACTTGCTGCCGCCTTTCGTCAGCTTTGATAGCTGGAAGCCGTCCATCGTCGAAGATGTCACGCGGGTCATGTTCGAGCTCAGCGGCGACTCCTTCTTGCGTTCTTCCAAACTCCTTGCCCGGTTGGCAAAAGAGAATCCGGCTTTTTATATCGATCAAAAACCCAATCCCGAAATTTACCAACTCGCCGGCGCGGCTGGTCGCGAGCTCGATGACACCACCGTCAAGAGCGCGCTCAAGATAGCGCTCTCGGCCGCAGCCGCCCGGGTTGTGGAGCTGGGAGAAAAGCCCTCGACCGTAGACTTCGTGGCTGTGGCGGGAATAAAGCTCCCCGAGCCGCCGTTGCAGGAGATCGACAACATCGGCGCCGCCGAGGTGCTGCGAGAATTGCGACGGATAAACGCGCGGCTTGCGGGCGGAGCCTTGACCCGCGCCGGCGCTACTCACCGCTATGGCTGATCGAAGAGCAAACTTTTTACCGCAACGGACAAGCCAATCCATGGCTTCACTCGCAAACCGGGAAGTAAGCAGTTATGCGCGCCATCGACGTCCACGTTCACCCGAGCACGCGCGGTCTCGATACGCACGCGTGCAGCTACTTCAGGCGCGATCTGAAAGAGGTGCCGCAGACGGCCGAAGCCTTCGCCGAGCTCTATGCTCGCCAGGACGTGAAAGCGTTGTTGATCGGCTGGCACCCCTCGACCGTTTCCACCGGCACGCGCAACAGCAACGAACATGCGATTGACCTGGCGCGCAGCTATCCCAACGCGTTCGCCGGCGTTTTGGCGTCACTCGACACCGCGGCCGAAGATCTAAACGCCGTGGCGAGTTACGCCGAAGAGTTGCTCGGAAAACCCGAAGTGGTCGGCTTTAAGTTCCATCCGCCTGATCAGGGCTTCTACCCGAGCGACAGAAAATTCTACGGTATTTGGGATGTCTTGCAGGCGGGCGGAAAGCCGGTGATGTTTCACGTCGGTTTCACCGTTCTCGGCGCCGACACCGACGGTGGTAGCGGCATAGCACTCGACTACGGCAGGCCGATTCATCTCGATACCTTGGCGCATGATTTTCCGCTGATGAAAATCGTTGCCGCCCACCCCGGCTGGCCATGGGAACAAGAACTAATTGCGGTTGTGACCCACAAGAAAAACCTTTACGTCGATACTTCAGGCTACCTTGCCGAGCAATTGCCGGAAATTTTTCGTAAGGCGATCGCCGGGCGCCTGCAGGACAAGGCGCTCTTCGGCACCGACTTTCCTTATGTGGATCTTGAGCGAGCGCTGATCAGCTTCGATAGGCTCGACTTTCGCGACTCTGTCAAGGAAAAGATTCTGCGCGAAAACGCGCGCAGAATCTTTAAAATTTAAGCCTAAGCGGTCCCGCTGCAGTTCGTTAGATTACTTTAAGCAGCGATTAGAGCATCATTAGAGGCACTCTACGCGCCTCCAATGATGAGCCAAAAAGATTAGCCGAAACTTGCTGCGAGCAGAAGGATGAAAAGGTAAAACCGGTGGGCAGAAAATTATCTCATTCGGTTCATCGAGTATTGAAGTTTTTTCAATTCGCCCTCGAGAAACATATCTTTGACTTGGTGGCGATCGATGTGCGCCTCCATCTCGCTCACCGGATATATTTTCGTGCCGCAGCGATGGCAGAGAGCCGCATGCAATACCGTCTTATCGAAGCTGATCGCCGTTTTACTGGTGTCCAACATTTCCATGTTCAAACTCCTTATTGGTTGCGAGCTGACGAACCCTTAAGCAAGCTCAATGCCACCGTCTGTCTAACTCGTAACCCACCGATATCGCTCTACAATGCGATAGATGCAGGAGATTGTGATACGCTCTGGAACCGGCACCTTAGCGTCAATTAAATGTCACACGTCAATTTTTTGCCACCCGGAACAGGCCATGTTGGATCAGCCGCGCCGGTACGGCCCGCGGGCACCGGCCCGAGGGTGGCGCACGGAGCTTGAAGTCCGGCCTTGGTGCAGTTTGCCCGCACCAGAGTGCTATGGAATCTCGCTGCGTTGGGTCACAGCCGTGGATGGTGGCGCCGCCAGCCGTCCCTAAGACATGGCAGGAGCTGTTGCAAGTACAAATCGGCTTGGGGGGAGAAGAAGTCGGCGATATGTCTGTTTGCTTCCTTAATGCACCACAGAAAAGCAAAGCATTTCACAGCAACTGCTTCGCGCCAACGTTGTCGGAGCTTTGAGGTTTTGAACCCGGCTCTTCTATCCTGCGAGAAAATCCAGAACTAGCTTCGCGGTCTCATCGGGCTTTTCCACTTGCGGGCTGTGGCCAGCGCCTGGGATAATTTCGAGTTTGGCGTTTGCAATCAGCTTCGCATAAGTCTCACCGTGCGCGCGCGGCACCATGTGGTCGCTCTCGCCCCAGATCACCAACGCCGGCGCGGCGATGCGGTGCAGGCGACTACGCAGCGAATAATTGTAAAAATAGGGTGGTTTGAAACCGATGCGCGATCCCAGACGGAGCATCTGATAGCGGCGCAGCTCGTCGTCGATTTCGCCCATGCCGTCGGGAAAAAGCTCCAGCGCGCGCGGCTCCTCAGCGCTGGCGAAAAGCATCTCGCGCAAGCTCGCGTAGCTCGAGCCGCGCTCCGGCTGCGCCATCATAAAGACGTCGCCGATGAGCGCGCCTTTGACAAATAAACCAGGCGCGCCAATCAATACCAGTTTACGAATTTTCTCCGGATGGCGCACCGCGAGCTCGGCGGCGACCCAGCCGCCAACGCAGCTGCCGACCAGATCGAACTGGCTGAGCTTCAGCGCATCGAGAACTTCGAGATAATGGAAGACTACATCCTCAATGGCATCCAGATCGTTATTCTCTTCAGTCTGAGCGCAGCCGGGGTGCGCCGGCGCGATGATCCTTGCGCGCTTGGCCAACTGCTCGTGAAACGGCATCCAGCTTTCCTGCACCGAATGGACATCGGCAAAGCCGTGTAAATACAAAAGCGGCGCGCCGCTGCCGTTTTCCAGGACCCAGACCTTGCGGCCGTAGACCTCGAGGTTATTGGCGCTCAATGGAGTGCTCTCGCGGATTGATCGACGTTGATCCCGGAATACTCGTTCGTGAATTGCTTCAGCGAAGCATGGCGCAGCGCCGGCGCGACCTTTTCGGCGAAGAGCTTCATGCTTTTCCGCGCCAGAAGGTCGGGCATATTGCCGAGCTGGAACTGGATCAACAAGTTGCCGACTTTGGCTTTCTCAATAAGATTTTGGATGCGCTGGGTCACGGTTTCGGCGCTGCCGACGATGATCGACTGCGAAGCATCCAGCTCATCCCAGTTGTCAACGTCGCCCAAAAGCTTTCGTCCCGGCTTGTATCCCTTCAAGTATTCTTTCCACGCAGCCGTGGGAACATAAGGGACGCCGGGGCCAAAAGTGAGCTGGCGTCCTTCGCGGCGCAGGTGACCTTTGAGACAGTTTTTCAAAAAGTACCAGACCCCCTCTTCGCACTCCTGCGCGCGCCTGGCGGTCGGTTTCGGCGACGTAAGTCGACATCAGAATGCCGAATCTGAACGGATGATACTTCTCGCCGTGCTGTTCCAAGACGGCCGCGAATTCCTGCTGCGAGCGGTGGGTCTCGCCGCCATGGCTGCGCGACGACAGAAAATAACAATAGCCGCGTTTGGCGACTTCGGTCATGGTCGACGCGCTACGCGATCCGGGAATCCAGACCGGCGGGAAGGGCTTTTGCAAAGGCTTGGGCCAGAGATTCACGTAGCGCAGCGGAAAGTGCCGTCCCTCGTGGGCGAACGGGCCGTCTTCGGTCCATGAGCGCACGATGAGATCGGCGGCTTCCCAGAATTTTTCCCGGGAGTTGGCCGAGGGCACGTCATAGTTGAAAGTTTCCGGCCCGCCGCCGGGCGCGAACCCGGCGATCAGCCGGCCATCGCTCATCTGATCGAGCATGGCGTATTCTTCCGCCACCCGCAGCGGGTTCATGTGCAGCGGCAGCAGATTTCCCAGGACGATGATCTTGCCGCGCGATGTGCGTTGCGTGAGCGCAGCGGCGATCATGTTGGGCGACGGCATCAAGCCGTAAATATTCTGATGGTGCTCGTTGAGCACCATGCCGTCGAAACCCAACTCGTCGGCGTAAGCGAGCTGGTCGATGTACTCCTGATAAAGCCCGCGCGCCTTGCCGTTGTCCCACAGATGGTTCGGCACTGTGACCCAGCCGGTGTCGTATTTTTCATCGAAGTCCTTGTCCCAGATAGGGATAGGCCATGAAATGCCAACAAAAAAGTTGCACCGGTTTCATCGTTCACCTCTTTCGACTGAAGGCGCGCGCGCCACTGATTGCAGCTCTACGACAACTGTTCTGGCAACGCAACTGTTTCGAGAGCCTAAACGCGGCAACGGCGTCGTAGTTTACGTCGATAATGGCGCTGCCTTCGCGGCTGTCATGCTGCGGCCAGGGCCACCACGTCAAGTTGCCTTGACACAAACGTTTGCGCCATTGTATGAGCGGGCGTCCAGTGATCAAACAGAAAAGCTCCCGGGAGGCCGAACGCTTCCCCCGTCGGTGCCGACCGGCGAGGCTTTCGCCTCGGACGGAATCTCGTGAATAATCCAGCCTCGCAGCCCGTGCCGAAAGGGGTTAAATGCTTCTATGCGCATACGAAATTCACCCTGGACATTTGAATTTAGCGCTAGCCAAACCTTCTAGCCGCCGGCATTGCATCATCGCATCGGCCATGGTTCGAATAGTCTCGATGAAAAGATACGTCTGCTTTTTTCTAACTGTATTTTCTTCTAGCTTCATGCGTTGGCCACGAGCAGGAGTTCGTTCGATCTCTGAATGCGCCAAGCTTCGCCGATTGGCTCCTCTTAAACGGCAAGATCATCACCTTGAACAAAAGCTCTTCAACTGAGGAAGCGGTTGCGGTCAAGGACGGGGTGATCGTCGCCGTCGGCGGCGATGGAGCGATGCGCCGCTGGCGCGGCCCTAACACGAAAGAAGTTAATCTTGCGGGTCGTACCGTCATCCCCGGCCTCAATGACTCGCGGACGCATGCCACCGCAGCGGGTTTAAGCTGGGACTTCGAGCTGCATTGGGAAAATCTCCGAACGCTCACGCGAGCCGTCCAGCAGATCGCTGCGGCCGCCGCGGAGAAACCCGCGGGAACCTGGATCGTGGTTGCCGGCGGCTGGATGCCGGCGCAATTTGCCGAACGACGCTTACCGACGCGCGCCGAGCTCGACGCCGCGGCGCCGCGCCACCCGGTTTACATCCAGATATTAGACCAGGCGGCGCTTCTGAACTCCGCCGCACTAAAAGTGCTGGGGATCACCGGGGAAACTCGCGACCCGCCGGGCGGCCGATTCGAGCGCGACGCAAAAACCGGCGAGCCAACCGGTTACGCGCTCGGCCCCGGCGCATGGCAGTATATCTACGATAAAATACCGCGCCCCGGGCTCGACAAAGCGCGCCAGAGCCTCAGCAACTGCTTTCGCGAACTGAATCGGCTGGGCATTACCTCGGTCGCAGACCTGCACACGGACAAGGTGAATTTTGCCCAGCGGCGTTTGCTCAACGATATGGCGCGCGCCGGCGATTTGACCTTGCGCCTGAATTTTTACTTCGCTCCGGATGAATCTGAAGACCAAGTCGAACAGTTCAGCCGCGTGCTTGACGAAATAAAACAGCTTCGACAAACCGACATGTTTCGCTTCGCGGGTTTCGCCGAAGTGTTGGCGCCGGGCAGCAGCGCTGGCGTTTTGAGCTCGCCTGATAAAGCCATGACGCTCAGCGCTCGGGCACAAGCGAGCTTGCGCCGCGCGCTTGAGTTCTTCGCTGCCGGTGGTCACAACTTTCAGCTTCATGCGACTCACGACGATAGCGCGCGCCAACTGCTTGACGTGATCGAAGCGGTCGACCGGGAAACACCGCTCTTGCGCTCGCGCATCGGTTTCGCCCATCTCGAAGACGTGGCGCCCGAGACCATCGAGCGCATAAAAAAACTCGGCGCCGGCATCGCCGTGCAGAGCCGGCTCGCAGTTCTGGGCGACAGTGTTCAGCGGTTATGGGGCGAAGAAAAGATTCTCAAAGCGCCGCCGCTGCGAACAATGGTCGACGCCGGTCTTCCGCTAGGCGCCGGCACCGATGGCTTTCGCTCGAGCAATTATTCGCCGATGCTCGCGCTCTGGTGGTTGATCACCGGGAAGAGCACTACCGCAACAGCGATGCGCGATCCCAAACAGAACTTAACGCGCCTGGAAGCCTTGCGCGCCTACACCCTGGGAAGCGCCTGGTTTACTGGCGACGAAAAAAGAAAGGGTTCGATCGAAGTCGGCAAGTTCGCCGATCTCGTGGTCTTGAATGGCGATTACCTTACGATCCCGGTAGATCGCATGCCGGCATTGGAGTCACTGTTAACAATGGTCGGCGGGCGGGTCGTCTACAGTGCCGGCCCGTTTGTCCAGTTCGAGAAGCGTTAGTTATATCGGCGCAAAGTAAATCTCCGACGGAGTAAGGGCGGAATGCAAGTTCAGCGAAGTAATCAGAGGCCCTTTGACGGTCATTCCCGCGCACACGCAATCTAATTAACTTGTGGAGTTTAGTTTCACGACACTGTCGCCGCTTTTGAGTAACTTAGGAGTAAATACCCATGGCCAACGACATCCTCCATCGGCAACAAGCGGAGAAGGCGCTTTTCCCCGCGCCCGGGCTACCCGGCGGCGGCCAGCTCGAAGTGCGCATGGAGATCTCGCAGTTTCATCCCGGACCCGGACATTCGCGGCGTTGCGCGCCGGGTCAAGTCGTTCAACCTGGAAAGCTGGCACACAGAATGGACCGAGATCGCAGAGAAAAACGAAGAGCTCGCCGCGCGGATTCGTAACAAGAGAACCGCAAGACAACGGCGCACGAGTTTTATCTTCGTGCTGCCGATTTTTACCGGCGTGCCGTCGTCTATCTGCCGGACACCGATTCGCGCATGATGCCCGACCTTCAACAAACTCGAAGAGAATTTCAACAAGGCCTGGAGCATGGCGCCGGCCCCCTTCGAGCGCGTGCAAATTCCCTATGAAGGGCACCTGCTGCCGGCGCTTTTTTGGCCTGGGCGCGGCAAACCCGGCAGCTCGCCTGCCGGTGGTTTACAACTACGGCGGCGCCGACGGCATTCTCCTGCGCGGCGAAGACGGCGGCGCCGGTCAGTACATGCGCCGTGGCATGTCGTTCATCGACGTCGACGGGCCGGGCCACGGCGGCGCGCTGCGCGAAAAGAAACTCTATGCGCCGCCCGATTCCGAGCGCGTCGCCAAAGCGGTCATCGACTATCTTGTCACTCGCCCCGACGTCGACGCCGATCGCATCGGCCTGCACGGCTCGAGCATGGGCGGCTACTCCGGTCCGCGCTGCGCCACGGCGGAAAAACGCATCAAGGCGGTCGCGGTCTGGAGCGGCGCCTATAATCTCGTCGATGATATTTTCGATTACTACCCGCCGATCCAAGACCGGCTGCGCTGGCTCATGGGCGCCAAAGATTTAAGAGAAGCGCGAGAAAAAATGAAAGAATTCACTCTTGATCGGCAGGGCAAGTAAAATCGAATGCCCGCTGCTCGTCGGCTACAGCCACGATGATCGCGTCATGGACCCGCGCGGCGCGCTCAAGCTCTATGAAAACGCTGTCAATTCGCCGGATCGCTCGATGCTCGACGGCGTCGGCCACGGCGAAAAGAATTTTTCACGCCGGACCTACATCGCCGACTGGTTTATGAAACAGCTCAAAGCCGGATGAAACAAAGCTCTAACCGGCTGCTAAGAAAGGCTCATTTGCTTCGTCGCGCTCAATCACCTCATGTGGGGCTGGAGTAATGGAGTGGTGGAGCATTGGAGTAATCGGCTTCGGAACCCACCACTCCAGCACTCCATTACTCCAACACTCCAGTGCGTTGCACGCTTCTTCGTGCAGCCTGCACACAAGAAATTTGTAATGATTATACCCGGAGTATCAAACAGGAGTTTTTATGTCGTTCGCTGAATCGCTGGATCATTTGTTGTGCCGGTAGATGACGTGATCGATGCTCGAAGGGGAAATTTTCAAAACAAAGGTGCTTTTTTTGATTTGTATTGCCATTTGTTTTGAATTTCGCGTTTCGATATTCGGATTTCGGATTTTTTTGCTGAACGGAGATTATTAATCTATGTTGCGTGAAGTCCCCTTGCCCCAGGCTTATCGCGCCACACCCACCGGGCTTTTTCTTATTTCCACTGCTCATAACGGCAAGCGCAACGTGCAGTTCGCCTTTCGTGCCCTCGGCACGTCGGAAGCCGCAAGACTCTCGTACCCGACTTCGAAAAATGGGGTAGCCGCTACGAAGAGTTGGTCCAGCTAACCGCGCTGCTGGGGCGATAGGGTTACGAATGCTTGGCGACCGCAGTGCTCTTTAGAAGGCCACACCCAACTTTGTTGTAACCATCAGGTATGCTAACTCTTTGTCAAGCTATGGATGCCGCCCTCAATCAAAGACTGAAAAACTTTTTTAACCAACTCGCCGATCGCCCGCTCGAACCCACCGACCCCGCCTACGTTCCGTTCTTGGAAGAAGAGAGCGACTCCGTAGATCCGATCAACGCGCTGGCGAGACGCATCAGTTGGAGCGAGGCGGCGAGCGTCAGTCTGCTTTCAGGTCAGCGCGGCACAGGCAAAAGCACCGAGCTCAGGCGGCTGCGGAAAATTCTCGAGGACGAAGGCGTCGTCGTATTCCTTTGCGATATGCGCGACTACATGAACATGACCACGCCCGTGGAGATAACCGATTTCTTAATATCGAGCATGAGTGCCCTGGGCGATTCGGTTAACAGCGCTTACCATAAGGATCTGGCCAAAGAAACGCTTTGGACAAAATTATTCAATTTTTTAAATACCGACGTTCAAATCAAGGATCTGAAGCTCGGCATCGACGCTGGGGCAGCGAAGGGCGAGTTCGTCGCATCCTTACGAGACGACCCCACGTTCAAGACTCAGTTACAGCAGCACCTGCGCGGCCACGTAGCCCGCCTGGTGAGGCAAGCACATGAGTTTTCCAGCGAGGTTGTCGATTTTGTCCGCCAGTCAACTGGGGATGCAAATCGCAAGGTCGTTCTCATCGTCGATTCCGTGGAACAGATACGCGGCGTCGGTTCCGAAGCTGAAAATGTTTATAAAAGCGTCGAAAACCTATTTTCTGGACACGCCGACAGTTTGCACATACCAAAACTGCACGTCGTTTATACGATCCCGCCGTACCTCATTCCGCTCGTTCCTAACCTCGGCCAGGTTTTCGGTGGCAATGCGGTTTGCAACCTGCCCAGCGTTCACGTACGCAAGAAAAACGGCGATGTGGATCCAACTGGTCTCAAGATTATGGCGCGCATCGTTCAGAACCGAGTCGCCGAATGGCAGAGTTTTTTAAAAGTAGAACAGCTCGATCGACTTGCGCTCAAGGCGGGCGGTGATATTCGCGGATTCTTTTACCTGATTAAGGATTGTCTGGTTCGCGTGAGCACCATGAAAGAACCGATTCTGCCGCTTCCGGATCCGATCCTGGCCGGCGCTGAAAACCGGCTGCGCCGCGAGATGCTGCCGCTCCCAGCGGAAGATACCAAATGGCTTAAACGTATTGCCGCCAGCAAACAACCCGAGCTGGACACCATCAAGGGACTGCCACACCTGGCAAGATTTTTCGATACGCGCGTAGTGATTAACTATCGCAACGATGCCGACTGGTACGACGTTCACCCGCTGCTGGCCGACGTGATCTAATTCGATGGCCGAAGAGCCCAAGCTGAGTCCTGCCGGCGAAGAGGCATGGTCGAGTCTACTCCGGCGATTGGAGTGGGCTGAAGGCTTCGCCCTGATCTTCTTATTTTCGTCTTCCTCGGCTCTCCTTAAACTCCTGCATGATCGTTTGCGGCGGATCTATCAAGTCAAGGCTTCGTACGTCGAGGAGATCGCGCCGCACTCGCCCGAGAACGCCGTGGGCGAGATCATGTCGGTCGTGGCCGCATCGTCCGACCTGGACCGCTCGTCCCGCGCGCCGCTCTTCATCGCGCTGTACGAAGGTCGCAGCGCTGCCTGGGACGAAGCACGCGCCAATTTTTTACAACGCCTCAACGAGCGCCGCGAGATTCTGCGCAATAATCTGCGCCGCCCGGTGATTATTGCTCTTCCCGCCGATTTCCGCCAAGCGGTAATCAGGTTGGCGCCGGATCTCTGGTCGATCCGCGATCTTGGCTTGGACCTCGATGCTGCCATAGAAGCGCCCGCTCCCGAAGGAAGACAGCTCGAAATCCGCGAAAGAGTCATATACCTTCGGGCGGCGCTCTCGAAGTGGCTCAGCTTGCCGAATGGGAACGGCTCTCCGCCTCGAACACCGACGGGCAGGACCTTCTCCACGCAGGATGGCAAGCGGTAGACGCTGCCATCGCATTAGGTAAATTACAACAGGCGGAAGAGATCGCGGGTAAAGCCATCCACTTCGCTCGTTCGGCCATGTCGCGTCTTCGCAGCGCCCAAACGCAAACGGCAGATGACGGAAACTCTGACGAGGTCCTACGCGACCTCAGTATCTCCTTGGATAAGGTCGGCGATGTGGCTCAGGCCCTGGGTAACCTGACCGAAGCTCAACAAGCCTACAGCGAAAGCCTCCTGATCATGCGCCAACAGCGCGACCGCCTCGGCGACTCTCCCGAAGTCCTGCGCGACCTCAGTGTCTCCTTGAACTAAGGTCGGCGACGTGGCGCAAGCATCGGTCGATATCAAGACTGCGCAGGCCTCATTCGAGGAAGCTTTCCAATTGTTGCGTCGGCTCGCTCGGGCTTTTCCCGAGAATGGAAACTACATAGCGATCAAAAACGCTATGCAGGAAAAGCTGGACCGTTTACTCGTTACGAGGGAGAGCGGATAAGCGCAAGGGTCTTAACATGGCAAGCTCTTCGAGAGTAGAAAAGACATGACGTTTTGAGACATCCACTTCAGCTTTTTTTGCGCTACGTTTGCTTTTCATCCGACCGTAATTGCTCTAAAGCCTGCTCCACCAGCCGGCGGCGAAGTTGTTTCTCTTGCTCCGGCGAGACGTTGGCGTCGCCGACGACGTGAACGATACCGTTACCGAGCACGGTGCGGTTGGAGCCAACCATTTTCGCCACTGGAAGCGCCGCGGTGATCTGCACCGTCGGGATGCCGGCTTTTTCCAGTTCAGTGGTAATCGCAGCGCCGCTGCGAGTGCTGGTGCCTCAAGTGGAGGTCAAGATGATTGCGTCGATGCCCAGCTCTTTGGCGCGCTCGGCCATTTCTCGTCCCATGCGCCGCGTGTTGGAGAGCGGGTTTGCCAATCCTGAGGTCGATATAAATGCATCGTGAAGTTTGCCGATGACTCCTTCCCTTTCCAGCTCGCGCATGACGTCGAGCGGCACCAGGCGATCAGGGTCCTGGCGCACGAACTGCGCATCGTAGCCGCCGTGGGAAATTTCGTAATTCTCGCCCTGAAGATCGTCGCAGCCGCTGATGTCATAGGCGCCCCAGCGCGTAGCCGCCGACCCCTGAATCTTGTCAGGATTGCCTTTTGGCACCAGCCCGCCGTCGGTGATCAGCATGCACTCTGGCTTTCGTTAAATCCTTAATTGATGGCGGCATCGGTATCGGCGCAAAGGTGGTCGGCGCCATTTCGGATTCGAAGGGTTCGTCTTTCACCTTCGCGAGAAGCATGTCGACGAGCCGCTCTGCCGCCGTCTGCTCGACGAACTGATCGCGGATCAGGCCGCGCCGCAGATAACCCTCTTCGCGCGGCAAACCAATAGGCTCGTTGTTCATCAACTTCACGGCCAGCCGCGCCATGGAGCTCAGGACATCGCGCATCTTTGCCGGGTTATCGTCCGGAATCGACGATGTACAAGAATCTCCCGGTAGAGATCGGCGCCGGGATTTTCGTTCGCCATGGCGGTGATAACAGGAATTTTTAATTGCGCCTGTACGGCGACAGAGAGCGCGCCGGCGGCCATGCCATAGCGGCCTGCCTGAAAGCACGGACCGGCAACGAACAAATCCGGCTTGGCGGCGCTGAATTTTTCGACCGCAGCGGCAATCATCTCCGCTTGGTTCTCGACCGCATAGTTATCGCCGCAGACGAGGGTAAGCACGACCCTGGCATCGCCGCCGAGGAGCTGCTCCAGGAGCTTTCCCGGCCCGACAGCTTCGGCGCGGGCTTCCAGCCCTGCGCCCGCCTTCTCTTCTCCGCCGAGTCCACCGAAAAATTGATTCAAGTAATGGACAATGCGCATCTAAACCTCCAGGCAGTAGCAACAGGCATCAGGCAACAGTAGGGACAACACTGCTCGCCCGCCTAATTCCCTTTGTCTCTACCTATTTACTATTGCCTGTTGCCTCATGCCTTCTTCAATACACCATCGATCTCAATCTCGATGCGCCCTGCTGGTTGGCGACACCGGAGACGTTCAGCGATTCGATTTCAAACGGACCGGCAAGCAATTCCGCCATGCCGCTGTTCGCCGCGATCACGCGCTCGACTTGCGGCAGATGCCACTTCGTGCCATTGCCGCCGATGCAAACGATGGCATTGACCTCGGGAAAGTTGAACAACAGCGCGGACTCGACGCGCCGGTCGCGGGCGAGATCGGTGACTTGCACGACGGTTTTGATGGCCATGTTTTCGAGCAAGCGCGCGGTTTCAGCAAGATCGGTGTGCGGCACGCCGCCGCCAAATTTGGTCAGCACCGCGGCATCGGCATTGAACGCCCATTTGGCGAGATTGGCGGCAAAGCGGCAGTTGCGCTCGCGGTCGAAATTATCAGCCGATGCGATGGTGGCGAGGGTACCGACGAAATTTAACTCGCGCGCTCGGTGGCGCCGGTACAGCTCGGTAATGACCGGATGATTTTGATAGAAGTACGTCTCGGCGCCGCCAAGAGAACAATGATAGGAAGTCAGCAGCGCGCCGTCGAGCCATTCGTTAGGATGAAGCACCACCGGCAGCATACCGTCGGTATTAGCGCCGTAGAGAATCTGTTCGCCTTGCTCGGGCTTGCGCTGGCGCGAAAAAACCTGGCCGATATAGACGACGCGCGCCAGCGCGGCGCCGTCTTCGGACGCGCTGCTCGCCAACTCATCCGTGCGCGCCGGCGCGTGATCAAAGCCGGCGCGCGCCAGATGCACGGAAATTTTCAACTGTGCCAGACGGTAGGCTCGCTGGCGAGCATGGCCGGGCAGCTCGCTCCTGGTGTGTGGCACGATTATCAGGTGATTAAGCGAGCCGTAAGGCGTGCGCGACGCCGGCTCGCCGCTCATCTCCAGCACGTAACCGGTGGCGCCCCGAGATTCGCCCGGTGACTCTTCGCGCAACATCGTTACCGCAACGCCTGCGAGAACATGCGTCGTGCCGGAACCGGCGGTCGCCGGCGCACTCAAAATGCCTGGCCAATCGGGACTCGATCCAGGCGTTTTGGCGCGCGGTTCGACGATGTCGAAGACCGGCGCCGCGCGCAGGCTTTCGCCCGGGCGGGCAACCGTGAAGTCAACGTTCTCGAAAGCGTCATCAGCAAGCGCCAGCCGGCGTAATTCTTCGACATTCACAGTGAGCGTTGCACCGTCGAGGCGCGTACTCTGGCCGAGGCGAATTTCGTCGATCGGATGGACGGCAAGATTCAATTGCATAGAGCTCTCGGCTGGCGCGCTGGAACCCGCGTTAATAACTCGGCGCTCTCACATCGTCCCATTGCAACACCTTATACAAAAAGTGTTGCACTTGGTTTGTGAATTTAGGGCATCCAGACCCCCCACTGTATCTCACCCTTTGCTAAGTTTGCTAAGGGGGGAGAGAAAGAGAGGAGTCGCGCTTCAGCCGAAGGCTTGAAGCTCCATCGTCAGCTTGCCCGTAATGACAACTGTAGCGTGCAGCGGGGTTTACTCTAGTGCCGCCTTTATAACTTTGTCAACGTGAATTGGGAGCAGAGAGCGTGCGCCTTGACAAGCGGCAATGTCGAGCATTAGGCTGCGCTTGTGTGACGGAACAAATCTCTCGGCGCGATATTTTTGCGACAGGAGTGCTCATGGCGAAAAACGGTTTCAAGATATTCGACAGCGACATGCATATCATGGAGCCGCCGGATCTATGGGAACGTTATATCGCGCCTGAATTTCGCCCGCAGGCGCCGCGCGGCAGAACGTCTGAGAATGTGCGTGATCTCGGATTAATTTTTCCGAGCACGGCGCAGGCGGCGCTGCGCACCCGGGGCACGCCGCACAAGGGTCACAATTACGAAAAGAACCAGGGCATCTATCGCAATCACTCCGAGCGCGGCTGGAGCGGCGAAGTTCAGCTCGAAGCGATGGATGTCGAAGGCATAGACGTCGCGGTGTTGTTTCCCACCCGTGGGTTGGGCGTGCTCACCTATCCTGATCACGATCCGCGCTTCGCCGCGGCGCTGGCGCGCGCCTACAACGATTGGCTGCACGATTTCTGTTGCGCTGATCCAGACCGGCTGCTCGGCGCCGGCATGATCTCGATCTATGATATCAATGATGCCATAGAAGAAGCCCATCGGGTCGCGGAACAATACGGCTTTCGCTCGGTGTTTCTACGGTCGAACGTGATCAACGGCAAGAACTGGTTCGATCCTTATTACGAGCCGCTGTGGAACGCGCTGGAAGAGTTAAATCTGCCGCTCGGGTTTCATGAAGCGTCCGCCTCGCGATCGCGCCAGGCGGCGGAGCACTTCGAGCCCAACTTCGGCCTGCGGCGCGTTTACGCGCAGCCTTTCGAGCAGATGATGGGCATGGGCGCGTTTTTGGGCGGCGGCATTCTCGCGCGTCACCCAAAAA
Source organism: uncultured delta proteobacterium (assembly GCA_963801935.1). Lineage (GTDB taxonomy): Bacteria > Desulfobacterota > Binatia > UBA9968 > UBA9968 > DATACQ01. Next base: position 113,314 of record CAWDHA010000005.1, on the reverse strand, counting down.
TGCGCATCGCCTTTCTCGAAGCCAATTGCTCCTGGTTGCCGTGGCTTTTGTGGCGCCTTGACGAGGGCTACGAGCGCGAAGGCGACATTTTCATGCCGGAACTGGCGATGAAGCCAAGCGATTATTTCAAGCGCCAGTGCTGGATCTCCGTCGAGCCCGACGAAGCGCCGGCGCGCTATACGATCGAAGAATTTGGTTGCGACCAGTTGGTCTTTTCCACCGACTATCCCCACGGCGATTCCAAATATCCCCATGCCGTGGAAAGTTTCCTGGAACTCAAACTATCAGACGATGACAAGCGCAAGATTCTTTGGGATAACTGCGCGCGTTTCTACGCGCGACCCGAAGCGACCAAGTTTAAACCAGCTAAAGAATCTAGACAGACTATCCATCCATAGGAGGAGAGAATGGAAACCCAGACCGAGACTCGGCCTCAGACGCAAACGCAGAGTGAGAACGCCATGGAGCGCTTCGTGCGCAAAACCCGCGCGCTGTTCGCCGAAGAAACCGATCTCGACAAACGCTGGAACTCCTTGCGGCCGATCCTCGCCGAGCTTCTGGCAGATGCCGAAGTTGTAGCCGCATCGAAGCATTGGCCGGATTGCGTGCCGGCAAACGGGCGGGCGGAAAATCTGCTGTTTTATGAAGATCCGGACTACGGGTTCGCCATTAATGGCCTCACCAAGGGCGAGGCGCGCCACGGCCAACGCGCCCGGATCCACGATCATGCGCACATCTATACGCTCTACGGCGTGCTCGACGGCCGTGAACGGGTGGTGCGCTACGATCGCCTCGATGACCGCTCCAAAGCCGATTATGCAGAGATTCGCCAAGCTGCCGATGTGCTCGTCGGCCCCGGTGAAATCGACCTGGTGAAACCTTACGAGGTCCACACTGAGATCACCGTCGGCGAACGCACCGTCGCTGTGATCATTCGCAGCCAGCGCGGCGGCGACTTCAATCAAGGGCGATATATTCCGGAAGAAAACAAATACTATGAAAGCCTCGGCCCGCGCCAGACTCCCTGTGAGATGCTGCCGTCACGGTAGTGGTTTCGGGTCTCGGGTTTCGCATTTCGGCTTCCTTAACCGTCATGCCCGTGAATCCGCGCGCGGGTTCTTGTAGGGGCGGGTTTTAAACCCGCCCTTTCTGGATTCCGGGTTTGCGCCCCAGCCTAAGGCTGATCAGCCGGAGACTGAAGCTAAATCGCCAGCCTGCCCGGAATGACGGGCACATTTCAACCGAACTGTCTCGGCCAAAACCTTAGAACCAATTGGGAGAACAGCCATGGCACGGCCGGAACGAGCAGAACCATCGCTGCCATACATTGAAGCGATGCTTAACTACCTGAACAACAGCGGCGAAAAACCGGAGAGCTACGGCGGCGTCAGCCAAAACGTCGCTGATCAGATGCGCAAGGGAAAATACCAAGAGCATCCGATGAGGGTTTACAACGGCCGCGCCATCGCCGGCCAACTATCGCTGGAGCGAGAAGGCTTTATCCTGGTCAATCACAAGACCCGGATGAATGACTTTTACGACGAAGCCGAGGTGCGCTCGGTTTACTACAAAGAAACTGAAGCGCTGGTGAAAGAGACCGCCGGCGCAAGACGCGTGCTCGTGTTTGATCACACCTTGCGCTCCGCCGACCAGGCAATGCGCGAGCAAAAACAAATCAGCGGTCCGGTGCGCAACGCGCACAATGATTACACCGAATGGTCGGGACCGCAGCGCGTCCGCGATTTGTTGCCTGATGAGGCTGAGGCGCTTGCTCAAACGTCGCTTTGCCGTTGTCCAGACATGGCGCCCGATCAACAAACCGGTCGAGCGCGACCCGTTGGCGATCGCCGACGGGCGCAGCCTCGGGCTCGAGGAACTCGTGCCAAGCGCGCGTATCTATCCGGACCGGCGTGGCGAGGTATATCACTCGACCTATAATCCTGAGCATCTCTGGTACTACTTTCCCGAGATGCAACGCAGCGAAGCGCTGGTATTTAAAACCTTCGATTCGGAAAAAGACGGCCGCACGCGCTGGACCGCGCACTGCGCCTTCGATGATCCGACGAGCCCGCCGGACGCTCAGCCGCGCGAGAGCATCGAGATGCGCACCCTGGCGTTTTTCTAGCAGGCTGCTGAAAAAGGCCCACAGGCCGATTGCCCTGAGCTTTGTCGAAGGGTGCGCTCGCCCGATTGCGCGTCAACGTACTGTCTGGCAAAGCGCTAAGCGCAAAGCGTTCTGGCTCCTGACGCTATGCGCCTTGCTCTCTGCGCCATGCGCTTTCGCGCGCCTCGCCTCTGGATCTTTTGAGCAGTCTGCAAGAGGGTTTTCCCGCCTATACTTCTAGTCGCGGTGCCGACGCTGTGATACAAACGAAACGTGCGATCTCTCAACAGCGCTGAGCAAGCAACTCGCGAATCGAAGTTTTTTTACGGTTGGACCATCGTCGCCGTCGGTTTTCTCGCCCACATTGCCTCGGCATTTTCTATATCGAGCACCTTGAGCGTTTTTCTCAAACCGCTTTCGAGCGACCTGGGAATTTCCCGCGGTGTCTTTTCGCTGATCCGCTCGGGCGAGATCATCATCAGTTCGGCGGCCGCGCCACTGGTCGGCTCTCTGCTTGACCGTCACGGTGGGAGATGGCTCATGGCCGTAGGCGGTGTGATTTCCGGCGCGGGCTTTATCTTCCTTGGTCAAGCGCGAGATTTTTGGCAGTTCCTGCTCGTGCGCTGGCTATTCGTAAGTCCAGGTGACGCGCTCATGGGCCAGATGGTCGTGAACGTCTCGATCTCACGCTGGTTCGTGCGCATGCGCGGCCGTGCGCTGGCGCTGGCCGGCATGGGCCATGGTCTCGCCAAAGTCGGCATGCCTCTGGTAGCGGCTTCGCTCATCGTTAGCCTCGGTTGGCGCACCACCTGGGCGGTCTTCGGCATTCTGACGCTGTTGTTAGTCGTGGGCCCGGCTTTTCTGATGCGGCGCCGCCCAGAAGACATGGGACTGAAGCCTGACGGCAGTGGCGGCGGCCAGGACAAAGCGACAACGCCTGCAAAGAAAGCCGGGTCCGCCAGAGCTCGTATCAGCGCGCTTACCGAGGTGCCGTGGAGCCGCGGCGAAGCGCTTCACACGCCGGCGTTCTGGCTCATCGTTACCACTTTCGGCGTAGCCAGCGTCGGCGTAACCGGTCTCAACCTGCACGTTTTTTCCTTTGTCAGCGATCAGGGCCACTCAACGATGGTGGCAGCGTTGGTCATGAGCATCATCGCCGTGATGCAGCTCAGCACACCGATGGTATGGGGCCTCCTGGCCGAGCGTATGGAAATCGGCCGGCTGATTATGGCCAAATTTCTCATCCAAGCGGCCGGTCTTCTATGGGCTCTGTCTGACCCCGGGATTGTTTCACTCTACGGCGGGTTCTTCCTCTACGGCATCGGCATGGGCGGCACATCGATCTTGTCGGAAATGATCTGGGCCAATTATTTCGGTCGGGTCTCGCTCGGCAAAATCCGTGGCATGGGCGCGCTGCTCACCCACGTCTTCGGCGCCGGCGGGCCGCCTTTTTTCGGCCTGCTATTCGACGCCACTCAAAGCTACCAACTCTCTTTCAGCATCTTCATCGCCATGTTGTTTGCTTCCGCCGGCCTCAGCCTGTTTCTTCGCCCGCCGCAAAAACTACCTGCCGTCAAGAGCGAATTAGTCTGAGCGCATCGATGAATAGACCGCGAGCAACCCAGATTTCGCCGGTGATGCGGGCGCTCAGCGGTTATATTGCGGCGGCGGCGCGCCGGCCTTTGCCTGCGGCAGTGGTCGAAAAGACCAAGCATCATATTCTCGATACCATCGCTGCGATGATTTCGGGTTCACGGCTCGCTCCCGGACGCAACGCGATCTCCTACGCCGAATCGCTCGGCGGCGCCAAAGAAGCGATTGTGCTCGGCAGCCGTATTGTTACCACGCGCTGTCAACGCAGCGCTGGCCAACGGCATGCTCGCTCACGCCGACGAAACCGACGACTCGCATGCGCCGTCGCTGACCCATCCGGGCTGCGGCATTGTGCCAGCGGCTCTGGCGATGGCGGAACGCCAGCGGCAGAACGGCACTGCGCTTATCCGGGCTGTCGCCCTCGGGTACGACGTCGGCTGTCGCTTGACACAATCGCTAAACGCCTACGAGTTCCGCGAAGACGGTCATTCCACTCACAGTTTCGGACCGATGTTCGGCGCCGCGGCCGCAGCCGGCTCGCTCGCCGGCTTGAGAGAGATTCAGGTGCGCTACTTGCTCTCGTTTGCCGCGCAACAAGCGTCGGGGATTTCGTGCTGGATGCGTGACCGAGACCACGTCGAGAAAGCCTTTGACTTCGGCGGCATGCCGGCGCGCAACGGCGTCGCCGCGGCGACCATGGTCGCTCATGGGTTCACGGCAGTCGATGACGTGTTCGCCGGCGAGCGCAACTTCTTCGTCGCTTACGGCCGCAAGCCGGAGCCGGCGCTGTTGACGCGCGCTCTCGGCACAACCTACGAAATCATGAATACAAATATCAAGCGCTGGTCGGTGGGCTCGCCGATCCAGGCGCCGCTGGATTCGCTAAGCGCGCTAATCCGCGAACATCAGATCAAAGCGGATGACGTCCATGCACTTACCGTGAGGGTCTCGCATCAGGGCGCCAACACCGTCGATAACCGCGCTATGCCCGACATCTGCATGCAGCATATGTGCGCGATCATGTTGCTCGACGGTACGGCGAGCTTTCGATCGGCGCATGATGAAAGGCGCATGCGCGACCGCAAAGTCTTGGCATTGCGCAAACGCATCGAGCTCCGCGGCGACGACATTTTGTCCAGGGCGCTGCCGAGCCGCCAAGGCATCGTCGAGATCAGCCTCGGCGATGGCCGCAAGCTCACGCACCATACGAAGGCCGTGCGCGGCTCGGCGGAAAATCCCATGACGCGGGCAGAGGTGGCGGAAAAGAGTTACGATTTGATTCAGCCGGTGCTCGGCAAGACGCGAGCGCGCAAGCTGTGCGACGCAGTGTGGCGCCTGGAGAAACTCCAGGACGTTCGCGGCCTGCGGCCGCTGCTGCGCGGCTGATCCGCTACGGCCAACCTGTCGGCAGCGAAACAAAAAAGGCCTGAGTCGTTGGACTCGGCCTTTTCCATGCACCGGCGGGCACATGCGACCATGACGTCGAAGGACGCTAGTTAGGCGCTAAAAGCATTCATTATGCTATTTAGACTGGCGGCGCTTTCTCGGCCGCTTGGGACAAGTTAAACAATCGACCTTACCTGCCATCGTTGCCCTCCTTTCCTCTCGGCGGCGGCCCAGCAAGGCCTGCGTCGCTCAGAATTGTGGGGATTACACCATTAATTGAAACGCAGTGCACCCGCAGGCCAATCTTTCGACGAATTTCTATCATTTCTAGCTACTTACTGACCATCTGGGCCTACTGGACGCTGGCATAAGCCCCGGCAATCAGGAGCGCCTATCTTAGAGCAGAAAACTCTGCGTCTGGCGAACCATGAACTGGAAGGATTCTGCCTGTGCTGTGGTCAATCCAGCCGTGCTCGCAAGCGGCTCTCGCACACAAATCTCGCATGCTGGCACCCTTTGCAGCACGGCTATTTTTCAATACCTAATTGAACGTGAGGATTAACGCCTGCGTATCGGTTCCGCCCGCAGCATCAGTCACTCGGAAAGTTACACTCACGGGGGGCCCGGCGACCGGTGCCAGCACGGTAATTTTTCCCGTTCCAGCATCTAACCCGAGAACCGCACCGCCTGGCAATGTGACTATTCCGTCCTGCGACCACCTATAAGCCTTTATGCCGCCCTTGGCTTTGAGTCTCGCGTTATACCGTACGCCAGCCTTCCCTGCTTTTAAGGCGGTATTCGTGATCTCTACCGCGGTCGCGACCTTAAGCTTAAACTTCGCCTTCAGCACCGAACCAACGCCATCAGTTATAACACCGGCAATAGTGAAGAGTTCTGGCTTCTGCAGGAGTTCCGGCGAATTTCTGCTGCGAAGCGTCGTAGGTTATTCCCACAGGCAAAGTCGCCGGATCGATTTCCACGCTGAATGGACCGATGGTGTTTGGGGCGCCCGTGATAGTCAAGGGACCGCTATCGTAGCTAACACCGACTTCGCCGGGGCTTTGTCGTTTGGGAGTCACAGCCAGCTTGTTGCACGCCGTTGTCTTCCCATTTGCTATGTTCGATAGCGCCGATTCATTACCCTGTTCATCCCGGGTTTTGATAGCGAAGAAATAAAATCTCGCGCATAGCAAGTTATTAACGGTATTGCTCTGGAAAGATCCAGCTACGGCAGGTGCCGGCTCACCGGGAACTTGCGTGAGAGTACTCCAGTCGGCCTCGGTAAATTTGGTCGTAGAAAAGCGCAAATCGTAACTGGTCGCAGTACCAATGTCATCGTCGTCACCGGGAGCCGTCCAGTTTAGCGTTACATCGCCTTGTGCGGAAGTCACGACTTGCAAATCAGCAATCGTACTTGGTGGGGTTGTGTCAACCACCGGTGCCGCGGCAGTACCCCAGCCCAAATCCTGAAATAGCTCCAGGCTTAAACCCACATTATGTTGTGGCCCGGCGTAAAATGGTTCCATCAACTCATCCGGGCTCAATGCTGTATCGAAATGCGAAACAGAGGAACCCTCGTCTTGAGAATTCGGCGCATACATTTGTACATGACCGCTCGAATGGCGGCCCGCAGTCAAGCCTCCGCTGCCGGTCACTACCTCGGCGCCCGTCCAGTGCAGGTTTCCCGTGTGTATGCTCGCCGCGACTCGTTCCGCGTCGCTCATCTGCGGGTAAGTTTTGCCGGTTGTATGATCTTCGAGAAACCGCATGTAAGCATCGTCGAAACCGTTAAGTTTGATTCCCGTCGCGAGATCTACAAACGTTAAGAACCCCAGACCGTGCCCTAGCTCGTGCAGCAGCACGGTAACAAAGTCGATTCGATTGGCCGGCGCATTACCATCCAGTCCAAAGTACCAGCCACTGCTTTCTAAGCAGCCCGGGGTGCCGATTGTGCTACTAAAAACGGCTCGGATATCGTTCCCAGTCGGAGCCAAATCGCCGCCGAAAAGGCTATTAGCCAAAGCTATCGGATACCAGGTGCTCTGCACCGGCGCGTTCGTGAAATTCCTGGCGACACTAATCGGGGTCGCTGATCCAAGAACGCCGCTCGTCGCAGTGCAAGCCAACGAATCAAACTGTGCTTCGACCCGGATGATCACAGGACTGTCAAGTAGATTGCCCCAAATACTCGCAGCATGCTGAAATGCATTAAGGCGTTGTTGGCCCAGGGTCGTGCCGGTATTGCCCCCTACCGGCGCCGCGGGCGTAGAATCGTTGAATCCTTCACCAGGGCTGTCGCCATCGACGATCTCAAATGTTGCGTTGGCTGTCGCAAATTGTGGAGAAATAAGATTCGTGAAGATGAGGAGCGCGTTCGTCAAAATGATCGACCACAACCGTCGCATTATTCCTCCGGCGTACCTTCTTGCCGCATCAGCGGGAGACAGGTTTGTGTTTTAGCCTGATCTTGCCGTCAACGTCCGATGTCGCCTCCAAGGGCGTAAGAAACTGGCCTTGCAGGTCCATTAACACCCCGCCCCCGGGTACCGGACTCGGAACCTCGAGAAGTTGCGGAGCAGGCCCCGCAGATACTCCCGGTGTCGCGGGCGTCGTTAGCGCCCCAGGAGACGCCCCAGAGAGAAATTCTCCGGTGTTAGGATCGATATGAACGACCATGCCAGGCGATCTTTCGCCATGCCCGCCAGCAGCGTCCGGCGCCATGCCGGTCGTCGCCTTGTTCGACTGAGTCGCCGCAGTTTTGGGCGGCGCGGTGCCCTCCTCTATTATCTTAGAGGGCTTGCCGGCAGCGCACCCGGTGGCAAGAAGAATCATTCCCGGCAGCGCTGTGCTGCGCCAAAAATTTAGATTCTTCATTTATCCTCCTCAGCTCTATACTTTTTCGTCCGCTTACTTATTCATTTTGCCGGGCTCCGTCAATAGGTTCGGCTCGCACCCACTTCAAGGAGTAAACATAATTCGGCCTACGCGTGGCGCGCAAGCCGCCCTCCAGCAGAAAACCGCTTGATCTAAGGTTGGAACGGCTTGAAGCAGCTGCGAATAATTAATACGGGGCTTGCGCGCATGCGCAATTGTCCTGTAGATTTGGCGTGACAGAGAGCGCGGGCATCGAACCACTACTCAAAGGGAGAATCACAATGGCGGAAATCAAGAAAATAACTATCGTCGATACCGAAAAAGACGCGGTCTGGGGGCGGCCGACCGGCCGGAACTACGTCCGCCCGACGCAGACTGAACGCGCCCATATCGCGCTCAACTGTTATGAACCCGGCGTAAATGACGAGCTGCACTGCCACCCTGGATCGGACCACACCTTTCTCGTCGTTCAGGGCGAATGCACGATGATGGGACTCAAAGACGGCGAAGAGTTTAAATTGAAACAGCACCAGGCCGTTCATGTGCCCGCTGGTTTCTTTTACCAGCTCAACAACACCGGCACTGAGCGGCTGATACTATATCAGGTCAGCACCGAACCGAAGCCGCGACCCAAGATCGGCAAAGTCATTTACGGTTATCATACCGGCCTGAAAGATCATCTGTTCAATCCGGTAGACCGGGTGGAAGAAAAACGGGACTAGTATGACCTTCGAGGAAGTGCTCGGCTGGTGCCGCGCCAACGGCGCCGAGGTGCGCGGCGTTTACCGCAACAAACAAATCTCCATATCACATAGAGATCCGCGTCTGCCCGATGCGCTGCCGGCGCTGGGAAGCATTTTCCATTGGGACTTGAAACTGCCTGATTTGCGCCACCCCGTGAGCGCATCCGATCTGGAGCGGCTCGTCACCGGCAAGATGACGCTCGAAGGATTCAGGAGCACGATCCGCGGTCGCGAATAGCAGTCTGCTAAAAGTCTCATAGGCTTCGTTACGCTGAATTGCCTCGCGCCAACGTACCACAAACTACGCTTCGCCTGTTCCTGAGCGAAGCCGAAGGATCAATTTTTGCGCGCCTCGCCTCTGAGAGCTTTGAGCAGCCTGCTTGAGATTTGTCGAGTTAACCCGAAACATCGCAAGCCTATGAGTTGGGATTGGCGACTTCCGGCGAGTTCCACTTGAGATGGCGTTCGAGGAAATCGACTACCAGCGGCCATGACAAGTCGGCTGTGTGGCCGTTGTATCCGGGGGCCCCCGGGTCGACGTAGCCATGGCCGCCGAACGGAAAGAAGTGCCACTCCAGCGGCTGGCCGTTTTCCTTAAAAGCCTGCCACATTTTCTCCTGCACCGGCACCACCGTGGTGACATCGTCAGCGCCATATAAATTGATCGAAGGACAGCGAAACTTCTTCACAGCCGCCGATGGATGCACCGGCCGCAGCGGCGAATCGGGTTCATCGCGCACCGTCGGATAATAACCTACAAAGGCGCGCACTTCAGGCGTGGCAGCGACAAAATGAATCGCGATACGCCCGCCCATGCAATAACCGCACACGGCCACGCGGCTCTGGTTCACATTCGGTTGCTTTAGTAAGAAGCGCCACCCTTCGGTGAGCACGCGCGTGAACTCAGGGTCCGGCGTTTTGGCCTGGATTTGTGATCCCGTGACGATATGCGTCGGCTCGGGATAGCCGAGTTGTTCAAACACGTTGATCGCAAATGTGGTGTAACCCAGTCTGGCGAATTTTCGCGTTTCCGTTTTGATGTACTCGCCGAGTCCGCCTTTGGGATGAATCAAGAACAACGCCGGGCCAGGTTCTGAGCGCTCAGGGTACGACAAAAACCCCGCGACACCGTTTTCTTTTGCCGTGAACGATTTCTCTATGATTCGCATTTAGGCCTGCCCTCGCCGAAATTGTTTCTCCGGAACGTAGCATGATCGCTGGACAGCGGTAAAGAGCGCCGCGGCAGTTTGATTGACCGCAAAAGACGGTCATGTTACGGAAAAAATTTCATAACGGCGCGTCACAACCGGCTGTCTCAAATCTGGAGGAAGTTCGATGTTTCGCTGTATTCGTAGATCCGTTCTCATTAGTGTTGTCCTGGTGGCTTTATTGGGCGGCCTTCTCTCGAATCCTGCTGCCGCTGCCGATCGCGTGCGCTTCGCTCTACCCGGCAACTCCATGGGCTACCTGCCGCTGATCGTAGCCATCCAGCGCGGCTTCTTCAAAGACGAAAACATCGACCTGGAATCGATCCGACTGGTGGCGACGGTGGCGCACAACGCGCTGCTGCTCAACGAAGTTCAGTATCACGGCCGTGCCGACTCCGCCCTCAGGCTGGCCGCCCGCGGCGCGCCCGTGAAAGACTCTGCCGGCAAAAAATTGCCGAGCTGTCAAGAATGTGACGGCGCGTCAAAGCTATAGCATCTTTTCATCTCGTTGATGAGCTATTATCCCCTCCCGGACCGCTAAACTTCTCCTCATAGTTAAGATTTTTCAGCCTGCGCTCTCCATGGAATGAGCTTTGCTTCGTCGCCTGCTAACGACGCGACCTGCCACACAGCTGCCATTTTAAAGAAGGAGAAGCCGCATGTTTGGAGACAACACATTGTCCGAAATTTCCGTGAACCCGGCCGTTAACGGGAACAACATCGAAGCGCCGACCGGGGACGCCGACGATGCCGGCAGCGGGAAAAAAGTGAGCCAACACAAAACCGGGGCGAACGCTCAGGAATTAGACTCCAAGGCCAGTTTACTTTTCGGTTTGATCCGCGACTTCAAAGTACTGGCTGACCGCGCCTGCGCGGCGGCGCTGCGCGAATCGCACCATTCTTCCACGGTCGAGGAAATGGCGGGCGCCGAGCTGTCCAGCCTCCGCCTCCAGCTCAAGGAAAAAATCGAAGCCCTCGATAGCCGCGACTCTACATTGCGCGAGCGCGAGGCGCTCGCCAAGAATAAAGTCGAAGCGCTGGAGAGTGCTTTACGAGACAAGGAGGAGGAGTTAGAAAACTGCCAGATCCGCGCGCGAGCGCTGTTCGGCGAAATGGAGAACCTCAACGTGCGCTTGAACGACGCTGCCAACGCGATGAAACAAGCCGAATCGCGCTTTCGTGATTTCGCCGAGCACCAGCAAGGCAAGATCAGTTTTTTGTGCCAGGAGCTCAAAAGTAAGGAGCATTTGCTACAGGCAAAGGAAGCGGAGATGAGACAGCTTGATGAAGAGTCGCGACTGCTCATCAGCTCGCTCGAAAACCGGCTTCAGACGATCGACGGTGTCCTGCAGATCAAGGACGCCGAGTTGCGCGAGCAACAATCTGCGCTTGAGAGCACCGCGGCGCATGAAAAAGCCTTCGCGCAATTGATGCAGGAGCTAACCGTGCAATCGGAAGCGCTCATGGCCGAACTCTCAGAAAAAAACGAGCTGGTATCCGAGTTGGAAAACAAGACTTATAGCTCATTCGATAATGCTTTTGTGCTCGAACAAAGCGACGCCGTGCAGGAAAGGCTGCTATAGCGGATAGCGTGCCGCCGTTATCGCAGCCGCCGCATAAAGCATTCGTTTCCAGACGGTCGCGAGCCTCCCGTACGATCAAATTCGCGCCTGGCGTCCAAAGATGCCGCGTCGAGACGCGTGAATCGCGCCCTTTACCTCATTCAGTTTTCCCCCTAAGCTCAGCCGCTTCGGCTGTCAGGCACGACTTGAATTCGCCGTAGCCAGCGTGAAGATAGCTAGCAGCCCGGGGTGAGACCGGGCGATGCATCCCCGCTGGCTGCGTTGCTTCTAGCTTAATATTTCCCGATATTCTCGGTCGTCGCGCCTTGCCATCGGGGCGCCTCGCCCGTCTCGGTGCGACGCCAGACTTTCACCACGGGCTGCTAGGGACGGACGCTTTCACGTCGCGATTTCATCTGTTATCAATCAAATCATGAAAAAACTTTTTGGCCTGCTCGCGATCAGCGGGGCGGTCGTAGCCGCGCTATTTTTTTTAACCCAGCTTTCCGGGCCGGGCAGGAGCGCGGCGGCGCCCGCTTTGAGTTTGCAACCGGCAAGTGAGATCAGGGAAGGGGCGGTGGTGACCATCGAATATAAACTCACCGACAGTAGCGGAAACTTGATCGAGTCCACCTCCGGCAAAGAGCCGTTGACTTACATACACGGCGCCGGCCAGATCGTGCCCGGCCTCGAGCGCGAGCTAACCGGCCTCAAGCACGGCGATGAAAAGAAAGTGCAAGTTCGACCCGAAGAAGGCTACGGGCTGATAGATGAAAAAGCCTATCAGGAACTTCCCAAAGACAAAGTTCCACCCGAGGCGCACAAGGTCGGCGCGATGCTCATGACCAAGAGCGCGGAAGGACGGATGATGCCTATTCGTGTTCACAAAGTTACCGGCACCACCGTGGTCGTCGATTTCAATCATCCGCTGGCGGGAAAGACTCTCAATTTTGATGTCAAAGTCAAAGACATCAAAACCGCGGACACCAGGTGACCGCCGCTCATCCCTCTGGCATCTCCGCAATTCCATTTGGGTTTTGGATTGCACTCCCGCATCAGCTAGTCAGGCGCCTCATTGATGCTGCGTAAGTTTAAAGCCATAACCTTGAACTTCCTATCCCTATCCATGCGTCCCAAGTTTTTCTACGGCTACGTCATTCTCGCCCTGTGCTTCGCCAATATGGTCGCTATGCGCGGCGTCAATGGCGCCTTCGGCGTTTACTTTCTCGCGCTTTTGGATGAGTTCCAGTGGTCGCGCAGCGAGGGCGCCAGCATCGCGTCGATCAATTTCGTTAGCTATGCGCTCGCCGCACCGCTGGTAGGTCTGGCCTTCGATCGTTACGGTCCGCGGATCCTGATGCCGCTCGGCGCTTTCCTGGTGGGCAGCGGCCTGATTTTATCGTCGTTTGCAAACTCTCTATGGGGTTTTCACTTCTCTTACGGTTTGATCACCGCTCTGGGCCAAGGCGCGCTCAGCTTCGTCGGCCACAACGCGCTCATCTCTTTCTGGTTCGTGCGCAAGCGCGCCACGGCCATCGGTATCGCTTCAATGGGACAGGGCTTGGGCGCGCTGGTCATGGTTCCCTTGACCCAATTGTTCATCACTCATTTTGGCTGGCGCTGGACGTTCGTTGCCACAGGCAGCTTATTGCTATTCGTGCTGGTGCCCGCCAATGCGCTGCTGCAGCGGCGCAGCCCCGACGATGTCGGGCAATTTCCCGATGGTGCCAGCGCGCCCGCGACACGCGCCCCAGCCGGGCGGCGCGGCAATCAGAGCGCGAGCGGCCGCGACTGGAGCGTGCGCCAAGCGCTTACGTCGTTTCCATTCTGGTGCGTTACCGCCGGCCATCTCGCCCTCGGCACCGCGCTTTTTATGATCAATACCCATGCCATCGCCCACTTTGTTGCCGTCGGCGTTAACAAATTGACCGCGTCTTTATATTTCGGTTTGATCGGTTTTATCAGGATCGGCGCGACAGTAGTCTGGGGAACTCTTTCCGACCGGCTCGGACGCGCCAGAGCTTATGGGATCGCTACGGCGGTAACCGCTTTGGGAGTCGCTTGCCTGGTGGCGCTGAACCGCGGCGCACCGCTGTGGTTGATTTACCTCGCGGTGGCGCTGTATGGCATCGGCCACAGTGCCGGCAACCCGACCTATGGCGCGGTCATCGGCGACATCTTTTCGGGTCGGAAAATCGGCGTTATCTTCGGCTTTCTAGAAATCAGTTTTGGTTTCGGCAGCGCTTTCGGCTCCTGGCTTGGCGGCTATCTTTTCGACATCACGGGCTCATACGCCTGGCCTTTCACGATCTGTCTCCTCTGCTACATCATTTCCGGCTTGGCTATTTATGCATGCACGCGCTGGCAGGCGCGCCGGTTGACATAGCCGCAACCAAAGGAAGAAGAAATTAACCGCAAAAAACGCAAAGGACGCAAAAACGAATTGGATTTGTAAGGGGCGGGTTTGAAACCCGCCCTCCTGGCTTTACCCATACAGAACGAGCAGGAGGAAATGGCGATGAATTTTTGTCTGCACGGCTCTGCGCGCACGATAGCGCAAGCGGTGACCCGCGCCAAACGCGCCGAGGAGCTCGGCTTTGAAGCGATTTTCTTCGCCGACAGCCAGATGAACAACGTCGATCCTTTCCAGGCGATGGCGCTATGCGCCGCCGCGACCAAAAAAATCCGTTTTGGCACCGCGGTGACCAATATCGTTTATCGCGATCCTTCGGTGATCGCCAATTCCTTCGCCACGCTAAATGAAATTTCCCAAGGGCGGGCCATCGTCGGCCTGGGCACCGGCGATGGGCCGGTGTATAGCCTCGGACGGAGCGCGACCAAACTGGTAGACTTTAAAAACGGCCTGTGCGTTATCCGCGATCTCTTGCACGGCCGGGGGATCGATGTAGCGAAAAGCAACGAGCGCGCCGGCGGCAACGTCAAGCTCAAAGCCGGCAAATGTCCGGTGCCGATCTTTATCTCCGCCGAAGGACCGAAAACCTTGCGCGTTGGCGGCGCTAGCTGTGACGGGATTATCCTCGGCACGGGCTTTGATCTTGACGTGCTCGAGTGGGCCGCAGCTCGTGTGGCCGAAGGCGCAAAGGAATTCGGCCGGGCGCCGGCGGACATTGAGCTCATGCCCGCCGGTATGATTGTCGTCGACGATAGCGCTCAGCGCGCGCGCCGGCGCGTGCGCTCGCGTCTGGCCAATCGCGCCCATCATAACTTTCGCTTCACGATGGAAACCGTGCCGCAAAGCGAGCTCGCCGGCGTGCAAAGATTCATGGAGAACTTCGATATTTCCAAACCGATAGAAGAAAGGATCGATCCGGAGCTCGTGACCGACTACTTGCTGGAACGATTCAGCATCGCCGGCACACCTGAAGAATGCATCGCCAAGAGCAAACGGCTCGAAGCCCAAGGTATCCGGCGCATTTTGTTAACGCCACCCAACGCAATTTATGACGAAGTCATGGAAGCATGGGGCAAGCGGGTCATAGCAAAATACTATAGCAGGCTGCTGAAAAAGACCCATATGCCGTTGCCCGTACTGGATCGGCAAAGAGCCAAGCGCTAAGCGCAAAGCCTTGCTCACTCCCGGCGCTACGCGCTCTGCTCCATGCCGCTTTTTGCTTCGCGTGTTGCCCACTAACTTTGCCGATACGCCATCCTTCTCATACGCCGTCTGCATTGAGCGAACATGTTCTCTTCACTGCAGTTTATTCACTGCAGCGGATAAACTCTTCCACTCCATGCGGTATTCAAACCAGAGGAGACCTGAATGTACGTAAAGTTTTCGTTTCGTGCCGCGTTGTGGGCGGTCGCTCTGCTGTTCTCTGCCGCCAACGCAGCGGAAAAGACAACGGACAACCGAGTCGTCAAAAACGGCCAGATGGTCAGCCTGCATTACACCTTAAAAGGCGCGGACGGCGAAGTCATTGAAAGCAGCAAGAATAAGGAGCCGCTGAAATATGTCCACGGCCAGAACATGATGATCCCGGGTCTTGAAAAAGAGCTCACCGGTATGAAAATCGGCGGCGAAAAAACCGTCACCGTCAAATCCGAAGACGCCTACGGGCCTATTAGCAAAGAAGCTTTTCAAGAAATTCCCAAAGAAAGACTCCCAGCGGACGGCCTCAAAATCGGCGCAGTGCTTACAGGACAAGGACCTCAAGGACAACCGATTCAGGCACGCGTCCATGAAGTCAAAGAAAAAACGGTGGTGTTGGATTTCAATCACCCGATGGCCGGAAAGACCCTCAATTTTGACGTCAAAG
Organism: uncultured delta proteobacterium; assembly: GCA_963801935.1. Lineage (GTDB taxonomy): Bacteria > Desulfobacterota > Binatia > UBA9968 > UBA9968 > DATACQ01. The sequence continues at coordinate 97,567 of CAWDHA010000005.1, read as the reverse complement.
TCGTTGACATAGAGGCAGCGCCGCCGCCGCCCGCGCTGAAGCCGGCCGCTCCAGCGAAGCCGCCGGATGCCGCAGCGCCGGCAAAGCCGGCCGAGCCGGCGCAAAAATAGGTAGCGCCCGCTTAAGATGATAGACCTCGCTGAATTCGCTCGCCGTGTTAAAAGTTCCACGGCAGTTGTCTTCTTCACCGGCGCCGGCATCAGCACGGAATCGGGCGTGCCCGATTTCCGCAGTCCCGGCGGTGTCTGGAGCCGGTACCAACCGGTGCTGTTCCAGGACTTTCTCGCCAGCGAAACCGCTCGCGTTCAACACTGGCGGTTGAAGAAAGCGACTTATGAGCTTTTCAAAACGGTGGCGCCAAACGTAGCGCACTATGCGATACGCGACTTTGAGCGGCGCGGCCAGTTGCTTGGGTTGATCACGCAAAACATCGATGGCCTGCACAAAATCGCCGGTGTTTCAGATGCGAAACTGGTCGAGCTGCACGGCACCGACCGGCTGGTCACTTGTCTCAAGTGCGCCAGGCGCTACCAGCCGGCGGAGGTCTATGAAAATCTCGCCGAGGAATTCACCGCGCCCACTTGCGACGACTGCGGCGGTCTCCTCAAGTCCGCTAACGTTTCCTTCGGCCAGTCGATGCCGCTCGAAGCCATGCAGCGCGCCCAAGCATGGAGCGAGCGAGCAGAAATCTTCATCGTCATCGGGTCATCGCTGCAAGTCCAGCCCGCAGCTTCTTTTCCCGTGATCGCCAAACAGAACGGCGCGCTGCTTGCAATCATCAACCGCGACGTGACGCCGCTCGATGATATAGCTGATTTTGTTCACCACGGCGCCATTGGTGAGTTCTTTCGCGAGCTCGACGCTTTGTTGTCACACGCGTAAGTAATTAGCTCTTGGTTTCAGCTATCATTTGATCTCGAGTCGTCTCATCGGGGACTGTTTCCCGCGAAACCCGGAGACGAAAACTTCGCTGGTGAAAATCCGAATTCTTCGACACAATCATCGAACCATGCTGCTTAGCCGACTCTCAGACCGCTGAATCATCCGTCTTGCAGACTAGCCTCTCGGACATGAGTGGAGTTCGGGAAGAGGTCCGCTAAGCGGTGCGGTAGTTTAGAGGACAAGTTCTGATCAAAGAGCAGTTTCACGCGGATGGCACCATGAGTCGGCGCTCGCGATCCGCAGCAAAGGCAATACTTTAAGATCTTCCTGTGTGAGATCAGGAAAATCATCCAAGATTTCCTCTTCCGTCATGTCCGAGGTCAGGTATTCCATCACCACGTACACTGTAATGCGTAGCCCGCGTGCACACGGCTTGCGGCCACGCTTTTTGGATCAATGGTAATATTTTTGGTAGTCCATAGTTGGAGGGTACATCAACACAGTCAAGAGTTTAGAGAGAAGAATCTGACCCTAGGTTTTCAGCCGCCGCTGAAAGCGGGAGCGACGGAGGAGCGTACGCTGTAAGCGGTCGGCTGAAAACCCTTGTTCGGCAAGGCATCCTACGCTCCAGGTGATTATGGATTTTAGGGGATGTCCGACCCTCCTGCCAATAGACTCACTTACTTTTTGGCCTACGCTAGACGTGTCTCGACCGGCACCACTGCTTGGCGGCACGGGGCCAAGCTCATGACGCCTGCGCGGAGCCGACACGGACGAGCAGTGCCCCCACGAGCAGCGCGCCGACCGCAGTGAGCGACGGGCCAAGGAAGGTCCCGGTTGCGTCGTAGACCACCCCGGCGAAGGTCGGCCCCACGATCTGGCCCAGCCCAAAAGCGGCGGTCATGACCGCGAGCGTCCGACGCGGATCCCCGTGGGGCAAGGCGACGTGCGCCCACGAGACCGAGCGCGGTGATACCCATGAAGGTGCCGCCCAGCAGGGCCGCAGCAAGCAGGACACCCGGCGTCGCGAGCCACAGCACGCTCGCCGCAACCCCCACCGCTTCCATCCCGCAGGCCAGCGCAAAGGCGCGGGCGATGCCGATCCGTCCCCCCACCCAGGTCCAGAGGGCGACCGAAGGCGCGGCGGTGAGGCCAACCACGAGCCACACCACCGGTTCGAGAGGGCGCACCGCCTCGGACGCACGGACGATCGCGACGAGAAATGTCGCCGTGATGATGTAGCCAAAGCCGAACAGGCCATACGCCACGACAAGGGCGGTCAGGCCCCGCGTGCCCCGCCCTGCACGTGCTGCGCGCGTCACTGGTTCCACGCGATCGGGCACCAGACGGGCCACCATGCCCAGCGTGACGAGCGCGGTGAGGCCACTCGCCAGCCACAGCGCGCGCCAGCCAAACCCCCACGCGGTGAGGCTGGAGACGAGCACGGCAGAGAGGGCCATGCCGGCCCCTACCCCGGCGAAGTGGACGGCAGCCAGGTCGGGCCGGCCGGCCGCCTGGAGGCGGTCGAGGACCAGTGCCGAGGCAAAGACGAGGACGAAGGCGCTCGCCACGCCACCGACGAAGCGCAGCGTCAGGAAGGTGGCGTTGGACGAGGCGAATGCCATCGCTCCCGTCGTGAAGGCACTGAGGGCTAACGCGCTCATGAGCCACGTGCGCCGCGAGCCGGGGAGGAGAGGCGTGGCAGCGAGAAGCGCCCCAGCAAGGTAGCCGAGAAAGTTCGCCGAGGCGAGCACGCCTGCGGCCCCCTTCGTCATGGCCAGATCCTCTGCCATCAGCGGGAGAATCGGTGTGTAGACGAAGCGGCCAATGCCTACTGCAGTGGCAAGGGCCACGAGGCCACCAAGAGCAAGGGAAAGGGGACGTCGTGTGTCAGCCACTGGCGAATGAGAAGAGATGGACATATAGCCCCCAACGAAAAGGGGATTTATGGCGCTGAACACTTACAGTTAAGCTGTATAAATCGTTCTGGCTTCAATCTCGGCATGTCCCCACCCCGGCGGTGGAGTCATAACGATCTTTCCGTCCGTCAGCTCGTATCGATTGACATCGGTCATCGGACGGTTTTCCACCCATCGCCTGAACGCCTTTTGACTGAACGTTGCGACCGACACAAACGCCGTGCTCGGGAATATTGGTCGCCGCCTTCATGATCGCCACGCTAACAACTTCTCTCTTTGCCGCCACGCTTGCTCGGCCGGTGCAGGTGCTTGAGCTGGATAAAAAAGGTCATCTGTACTCGTCTTGACTGTGTATATACACCAGTCAATATTCAGGGTATGAAATCCGCGCGCGCAAAACTATTCAAAATGGCGGCAGCCACGCGGTCCGTCTGCCAAAAGACGTCGGTTCACAGCTCAGGAGGAAGTACTGGTGCGCCGAGAGGGCCGTCGTGTGATCCTTGAGCCGGCGGATCAATGGTCCGACCGGTTCCGAGCGTGTCTGGGCGTTTGGGTCGGCGACATCCCCCGACCCAAGCAGCGCCCTATCCGTGAAACTTCGCGATCCGTTTGCCTGATGCCTCAATACATGCTCCACGCTGACACCGTAAGCTTTGCTCTTCGCGGCCAGGCGGATCGCGACTTCCTCCTGTGGATCTCGCCCGTCGGGAGGTGCCTCAGGCTCTTTTATCGCCTCATCGCGACATGCCTGGATGCTCGCTGGAGTTTATCCTTAGCCACGTCGAAGGGCGCGCATGACGGTTCTTTTCTTCGGCTGCAGGCGAGAAAATCCACTTGCCGAGAGAGAGATTAAGCTTTCAGCGGGCTCGCCCACTTGGTATTCGGCGACGGAACCAATTCGCCATCGACGTAGATATCGCAGCCGCGTTCGTGAAAGAAACAGAGAAGACCTTTGATCTTTGGAATTTCCGGAATCGGATCCATATAACCCCAAACCAGATCGGCAAAGGTCTCGTCGCCGATTTTCACCGACCAGTATGACGCCGGTCCTTTGTACGGACAGCGCGACGTTGTCGCGCTCGGCGCCAGCATGTCCATGCGCACGTCTTCCTGCGGAATGTAGTAGCGCACGGGGTGATTGGTCTCGAAGACGAGATGGGGCCGGCGCGTCTCGGCGACCGTGTGGCCGTCGATGACGACGCGCACGTGGCGCTTGCTCGGCAGCGCGTCGACGCGCTTGAACGGATCGCGCGCGTGCTTGAAAAGCTCTTCGTCTTCTTCCATCCACTTGTCCATCTTGGGCCAGTCGAAGGCGAAATGATCCTTGATCGCGCTCGCCGCCGGTAATGGATCCGATAACTCCAAACCGCGTTCTCGGCCGATTTGCTTGCCGCTTGATCGACCAGTAAGACGCTTCGCCCTTTTGCGGGCATTGAGTCTTCTGCGCGCTGGCGATGAAAAATCGCTGCGCACGTCCTCTTCGGGGAAATAGTAAGCCGGCAAGACATCCGACTCGCGCACGAGCTTGGCTCGCTTGCTGTCGGCGATCGTCTCGCCGCCGAAAAACACCCGCACATGGCGCGGGCTCTCGCTCACATGAACCCACTGACCGGGATCGCCGAGGACCGGCACACGCTGCTGAGTGACGTTGCTTTGCATAGCGTCTCCCTTCACCACTGACCGAGTGCGACTTGGACACCGGTACGCAAGCGACCTTCGGTGATCCACGCCGGTATCGGTGCGCGGCGCACTCTACGAGCGCACGTCAAATCATCCACGAAATCTTTGCGCAAGTTTTCAGCTTCAGTTGAGCCGCTTTAACTTCTGCAGGCTGCGCAGCTCGCGCGGCGGCTTGAGATGCTGGCCCATGATCGTCCACGACACTTCGCCGACGTAAATATCGCCGCGCGAATCGATCGCGATGCCGTGCGGCGCGATGAATTGGCCCGGCTTCTCGCCGGCGATGAATATCGCCCAACGCGCCAGCCGCTTGCCCGTCTTATCGTAAATATCGACGCGATTGCCGAGGTTCGGCGCGTCCTTGTTGACGCCCAAACCCGGTCCAAGCTCGCCGACAAAGCAAATCGGGTCGTTTTGCGTGACGTCCATATAAAGCGCGCAGGGCCGGTGCATGTTGTTCCACTGGGTCTCGTACTTGCCGTTGCCGTCGAAGACCTGAATCCGATTGTTCTCGCGGTCGGCGACGTAAACCCAGCCGTCCTTGTCCGTGACGATATTGTGCACGATGTTGAACTGTCCGGGATCCGAACCCGACTCGCCCCACGACAACAGCAGCTTGCCATCCGGCGAATACTTATGCACGCGCGAATTGCCGTAGCCGTCCGAAACGTAAATCTCGCCCTTGGGCGAGAACGCCACATGAGTGCAGCGATTGAACGGCTCGCCGCCCTGATAAGGCGCGGCTTTGCCGGGCACGCCGAGAGTCAGCAGCATCTTGCCATCGAGCGTGCACTTGCGCACCGTGTGATCGCCGTCGTCGGTGAGAAAAATCGTGTCGTCGGACCCGATGGTCGCGCCGTGCGCGCGCTTAAACACGCCGTCGCCCCAGGAGCGCAGAAAACTGCCGTCGCGGTCGAAGACAATGACCGGATGCTCGCCGCGGGTAAAGCAATAAACGTTGTCGTTCTTGTCAACAGCGACCGCGGCGACTTCTTTGAAAGCTCCATGCGTCCGGTAACTTGCCCCAGCCCTCGATCACCTCGTAGCGATAATCCCCGGTTCCAACGACAGTAGCCATATCAATCCCTGCGCTCACTATGTTTCTAGTTTCAAGTTTCTGGTTTCTCGTCGACTAAAACTCGGAACCAGGAACTCGAAACTAATCGCTTTCATGCTCATACACCTGCCGCCACGCCTCGAAGCCGCCGCTCATGCTCGCGACATTCTTGAAACCGTTCTCGATTAAATAAGCGGTCGCGCCAAGGCTGCTGTTGCCGTGGTAGCAGTACACCACGATGCTCTTTTCTCTTGTCGGTGTTCTGCGAGAAATTCCTGCACGTTGCCGTCGTGCAAATGCACGGCGCCCGGGATATGCGCCGAGCGGTAGGAATCCGGATCGCGGACATCGACGAACAGACAGGTCTTTTGATCCAGCTTGGTTTTGGCGTCGTTGAATCTGAATCTGCGGGATGTCCATGGCAGTCTCCATGTTTTGTCCTTCTATCAATCTGACTCGCCGCTGTCCACCGGACAGTCGGCCGGTTCAAGGTGTAGCCCCGCCCCATCGGCTGCTATAATCCGCGCTCCATGAAGCTTTCACCGATCGCCTACTTCGTCATGGCTGCAGTTTGCCAGACCGCGGGCTCATCGGGCGCCGCCATGCTGGCGCCATTTTTCATGAAGGAACACGGATACTCGATCGCGCTGGCGGGAATTCCGCTGGTCGTCAACGGTCGTCGGCCGAGTGTGCTCCGATCTTTTCTCCGGCGTCATGGCGAGCTATTTGAGCTCGGGCAGCTTGCTGATCGCGGCGGTGGTCACGGGGTTTGTCATGAGTGTCATTGGCTACCTGTTTCTCGATGTCATGCCGGTCTTTCTGACGGTCTTTACGATCTTCGGTCTCACCGAAGCGATGTTCGCGCTGTCGCTGCGCAAAGATCGGTTTCGACCAATCGGCGCCCGAGCAGCAAGGAAAAATTCAAGGACTGATGGCCACGGCGCTCGGTATAGGCTTCACTCTTGGGCCGCTGCTTGGCGGCTTTATTGGGAAGTGGCTCGGCGTGAATGCGCTTTTTTTATTGTATGCAGTGCCCGAGGTGCTCGGGTTTGATACTGCTTCTACTCGGCGGCGCGCATCGCTATCGCAAGACGGCAAGGGATACGTCCACGACTCTATGGCAGGAAAGCGTGAAGCTCCTGCGCCGGCCACCGTTTCTGGCATCGTGCCTGGCGATCGCCCAATCTTTCTTTTTCCTGGTCGGAGTCACACGAGTGGCGTTTCCTTTTCTGGCGGTCAATCAACGTGGCATCGGTCTCGACGTTCTCGGCATAATGGTATCGATCGCGCGGCTTACAGACACCTTCGGGCGTTTTAGCGGCGGCGTGCTCGCCGACAAGATCAAGTCATACCGGGTGATCTTGCTCGGCGTCGGACTGGGCATTCCGATGTTTTTGCTTCAGCCTTATGGCAACGGTTTTATCACCTTGCTGCTGCCACTCGCGTTGATGACGCTGGGCTTCGGCTTCACCAATGTGGGCGCAACGACGTTCGCGCTGCAGGCGGCGCCGCCTAGCGCGAAAGGATTGAGCCTGGGGTTGTCGCGCGCTTTCACGTCGCTCGGGCAGATGATCGGCCCGCTGGCTGTGCGGCGTGATGATTGAAAAGCTCGGTTACGAACGAGGATTTCAGGCGATGGCGCTAAGCTCGTTCGTCGTACTGGTGCTCACGTGGTACGGCCTCAAAAAAGCACCCAGCCGGGACGGAAGTCGGTTCAAGGTTTAACGTTCAAAGTTCAACGTGTTTGGATCCGAAGATTCCGATCAACTTTGAACCTTGAACTTTGAACCGAGTCTGCGCCTAGCGCAGTCCCTTGTATTCCTCACCAATGCCGAGATCTTTCAAATACGCGATGCTGTCGTTGGCGTAACCCACCTGACCGGCTTTTTCGGCGCGCCAGGCGTCGAGGTATTTGATAATATCATCGAGCGGCAAGACATCGGCATACTTCTGGTTCATGTCGAAAAGATTGATCGCGTGGCAGGCCTCGTGCCGGTCGAAAACACATTCCTCGGCGACGATCATGCGCAAACGATTGGTGGTGCCATCGACGACGCTGGCGCGCACGCAGCCGCTGGTGCTCTCGCCGCAGGTGATAATCGTATCGACGCCGAGAAAATTCAAATGGCCGATGAGCGGCGTCCCCCAAAAAGCGCTCGGCGAAGTCTTTTTCAGCACAGTTTCGCCGGGGATCGGTTTGACTTCATCGACGATGTCATAGCGGCGGCGAAAACGGTCGAGATCTTCGGCGCTCATGGTCGCGCGCTTTTTACCATCGCGGCGGAAAGCCCAGGGCTCAACCGCTACGCCGTCCAGGCCGGTGACGTGAATGACCGGAATACCCACCTCGCGCGCTTTGGCAATTAGTTTTTGAATGTAGGGCAATGCATTCCAACCCGCGAGGCCGCAGCTTCCCGGCCAGGTCTTGATCGCCTCGGTAACCACCTCGGGCTTGTCGCCGAACACCCAACGATAAAGATCGATCAACAATAACGCCGGCCGTTCGCCGAAGCCGACGCGCCGGTCAGTCTTGTTAACCAGAGTCGCTTTATCTTGTTCCGTCAGAAAACGCTCCCACACTCGTTCAGCCATGCGCCACCTCCAAACTATAATAGATTGCGTTGGGTAAAAACTTATCATCACGCTCCGCCGATCGTCAAGATGATGCGCGAGGCTTACAGCTCTCATCAAAGTCGTCTTGAGAAATCCCGCTGAATCTCCTTTCTTTTTTCGATTGCCCCGCCAGTTTGGAAAGCGCTATAGTCGGTTATGAAAGAACTTATCCCGATCGATCTCAACAAAATCGTTGAGGCCGTCGAGTCCGAAGGCAAAACGCGCTCGGTTTTGTGGCAGGATTCCGAATCGATCGCGTTCCTGAGCAGCGGACGCAGAGAGCGCAGAGACTTCCACATCGATCCGGCAGACGAAGTCACCTTGCAACTCATCGGCGTGCAAAATTTGGTGTACCGCACGCCGGAAGGCAGCGAGCACACCGCGGTGATCAAGGCCGGACAGATGCTCCTCTGCCCGGGCGGGGTACCACACTCGCCGCGGCTTGAAGAGAACTCGTGGTTCATCGTCTTTGAGCGCAAGCGCCGGGCCGGAGAGATAGACCGGTTTATCTGGTTCTGCGACCATTGCGGCGAGAAGATACACGAGGCCGAGGCCAAGGTTGGTGATTACCGCCAAGACCCCGTCGGCCAGGTTTATCAAACATTTTTTGGCGATGAGTCGCTGAGAACCTGCCGCCATTGCGGCTGGGTGGTGCCGCTGCCACAGCGCTAGGACGGATTTTTCATGCGCCGAGGAGAACCCGCGACAGATGACCGGGGACCGCAGACCGGGTGATCGTCCGTCTTCGTCTCCTGTCGTTAGTATCGACCGGAGAGCTTGCTTGCTCCTCGGACGTAATCTCGTGAACACGCAAACCAGGAAGAGACGTGAACCGCTACCTCAAAGAACTGCGCAAAATCACTGAAGCTTATCGCGCCGCCGAAGTCGCCGTCATCGCGGTTTTTTTTGCAAAGCCTCGCAGGAAACAAGATCATCTCAGGTGGCTAAGCGCTCAAGCATATAAAGAATACTCCGCCATCAAGCCAATTTTCAGCGCCATTGCCAAGCTCTATCCGGAAGTGGACCGCAGCATTGACCGCGATGACTTCGCGGAGCTGACGGAAAAACTTGCCGACGAAACTAGACATATGGGGCTGGTCATGGATTTGCTGGAAGAAGTCAGGGGCAAAAAAACGACCTTGGCAGACTTGCTCTGGCTGGCCGAGGACAAGAAACTCGCGAAGATTCGCGGCCGCTATTCACCCAGCCTCGCAACATTGCTGCACGGCGCGGGCTCGATCAAGACGAAGGAAATTCGCCGCACAGATGAAACGCTCGAGCGCGCCGCCATCACCTTGACCGAAGGCGGCGGCGGCGCCTTGTATGCGGTTTGCAGCAAGCTCAAGGCCGGAGGCTTCGAGGGAAAAATCGCGCGCGCGTTCAAAGAAATTCTGAAGGATGAAACCGTCCATAAGGACGCCGGCGGCCGTTCCCTGGATCGGCTGATCACAAGCCGCGCTGCATTTCTGCGTGCGGCGCGGATTATCGCCGAGATCTTCAGTCAACGCTTGCGCATGCGCAACGAACAGTTCGGTTTTCCGTTGTCGGAGCCGCAGGTGACGGCCTTGGATGAACGCGCACGGCTCTCCTTGGCAGCGAACTCTCATGGGTCGGGTCAGCATGGCGCCCGGCATCTTAAATCACGATTACTGTAGCCCGGACAAAGCGAAACGAAATCCGCCGACCAAGAGCGCAGAAACGCTGTGATGCCTACGACCCTCTTGCGCATTGTAATTTTATCGAGTCTGGTTTATGGCCCGATGGCTCTGGGCCGCGAATTGCCCGCGCTCCTGCCAACCATAAACGACTTTGCCGGCATGATTCCGCCGGCAAGCTACGCCGATCTCACGCAACGTTTGAAGCGTTTCAAAACCGAGACGGGTCAGACCGTCAGCATCTTGACCGTGGCGCGTCTGGAAGAAGACGAAAACATCAAGACGCTCGCAGCCGGGGTGTTTGGCAAACTGCCGCTGGACGAAACAGAGTTAAGAAAAGCCGTGCTGGTCGTGATCGCGCGAAAAGAGCACCTGGCGGCGTTTGTCGCGGGCGGCGAGCTCAAAGCGCGCTTTCCCGAGGTCGAGACGACAAAAAAGATTCAGTCGCACCTCGATCTTTATATCAACGGCCTGCGCCCCGATCTGGGTATTTACGGCGCTGTACATTTTATCTTCGGCGTCATCTCGGGCGAGTTTCGGGCTGCCACCACGACTGCAGAAGAAGCCCTGGAAAACGCCTCCACCGGCGGCGCCGGCGCGGGCGCGATCTTCGCCGTTTTGCTGGCGCCGTTTCTGGCGTTCTTCGTGAGCCTGTTGCTGGGAATTTATTCGAAGCACGCCGGTTTCCAACGCGAGACTCGGCTATTCCTCGGACTTATAATGGGCGGCGGCACAGCCCAAGTAGTAGCCACTCTCATGGGAATTGTAAGTCCTTTCAGCAATAGTCTTTGGTACTTCATCCTCGCCACGGGCATGGCGTTGGGCGCTTTCGGCAGCTTGACGGAATATTGGATGAAGGATGATTGGAGCGGTATTCCTCGGACAAAGGAAAAAACCAAGCGCCGGCCCGAAGATAATATGGGCATCTAGGTGCGTTCAAAGTTCAAGGTTGAAACTTTGCGCGGCGGGAATCCCTTTGTACTTCGATCAAAATGGAGTGGTCGAGTAATGGCGTATTGGGTCTTGAGTCCATCACTCCACCACTCCAGTACTCCATCACTCCATTTTCTTAGCGAGTGAGCAGCCAGTCCAGTGAAAGCGCGCCGCCGCCGCCGACAACCAGCGCTATGGCCATAAGGAAAAGCGCCAGCACGTACTCGATGCCGCTTTCTTCCCCGGGCCTGCGCGCCAGAAAAAATCCGTGCCCCCAATGAGACATAAACATCGCATTGGCGATGAAAATTGCCAAGCCGAGAGCGAAGGGACGGGTGAGAAAACCCAACAACATCGATAAGGCGCCAAAGAATTCGATGGCCAAGGCCAGTGTGCCAAATACCACGGGCACATGGTACTTTTCGTGCCAATTTTTGATCATGCCGCGCCAGCCTCGACCGCCGTACCAGCCGAATATCTGCTGCGTTGAATGGAAGAAAAATGTCAGCGCCAGGCCGAAACGAAGAAAAACGTAGGAGAAAGTCGGCGAGGTTTCCAGGATCCAATCCATAAGAGCCTCCAGGAGTTACTGCGTTTGGTTAGGTCGTTAGCACATTGCGCGGGCGAAGCAAATAGAAAAATCGGCTAGCAGCCGATTTACGGGTTGAATGTTCAATCAAGGTTCAGGGTTTCGAATGCTGCTGCTGTACTTGATCGTTCTTGCCTTGAACGTTGAACTTTGAACCTTGAACCGGCTCCGCAGCGGCGCCACTTGACATTGGCCGCGAGCTCTCGAATATAGTGGAATGACTCAAGCTCAAGCCAACCGCCGCCAAGACCTGCGCAACATCGCCATCATCGCTCACGTCGACCACGGCAAGACCACCCTGGTGGACGGCATGCTCCATCAAAGCGGCATCTTTCGCGCCAACGAACATGTCGCCGAACGGGTGATGGATTCCATGGACCTGGAACGCGAACGCGGCATCACTATCATGGCAAAGAACACAACGGTCCGTTACCGAGACGTCAAAATCAACATCGTTGACACGCCGGGACACGCCGACTTCGGCGGCGAGGTAGAGCGAACTTTGGCAATGGTAGACGGCGTCATGCTGCTGGTCGACGCCTCAGAGGGACCGCTGCCGCAAACCCGGTTTGTCTTGAAGAAAGCGCTCGAAGCCAACCTGCCACCGGTCGTGTGCATCAACAAGATAGACCGCCCGGACGCCCGCGTTGCCGAAGTGCTGGATGAAATCTACGACTTGTTCATCGACCTTGATGCCACCGAAGAGCAGCTCGATTTCCCGGTCGTCTATACCAATGCGCGCGCTGGCACGGCCACCCGCGATTTGAAGCAGGCGGGGGAGAACTTGAAGCCGCTTTTCGACCTGATCGTCGATACCTTGCCCGGTCCAATTGCGGATCCCCAGGAAGTAACACAATTTCAAGCCAACAACCTCGATTACAATGATTACGTCGGCCGCCTGGCGGTCGGCCGATTGAAAAACGGCAAGATAGCGGTCGGAAACTACACTCTCTGCCGCGCCGACGGCGGAACCCAACCGGTAAAAGTCACCCAGGTGTACGGCTGGCAGGGATTAAAACGGGTCGAGGTCGCCGGCGCGGATGCCGGCGATATCGTCGCCATCGCCGGTATCGAAGACATCGGCATAGGCGACACCATCACCGACCGGGAGCATCCCAAGCCGCTGGCCGCGCTGCGCATCGACGAACCCACCATCGCGATGATTTTCAGCTCTAACAACTCACCCTGGGCCGGCCGCGAAGGCGACTTCGTGACATCGCGCAAGCTGCGCGAGCGGCTCTATCATGAGCAGAAAAAAAATGTCAGCTTGCGCATCGCCGACACCGATCTGTCCGACTCCTTCCAAGTAACCGGCCGGGGCGAGTTTCAACTGGCGATTATCATCGAAACCATGCGCCGCGAAGGCTACGAGATGATGGTCTCCAAACCCACCGTGGTCACTCGTCACGTCGATGGAGTCCTCCGTGAACCGATGGAATTGCTGGCGATCGACATTCCGGAGGATTTTATCGGCGTCGTTTCCCAGCTGCTCGCCATGCGCAAGGGTAAGATGACCAAAATGGTTCACGCCGGCTCGAGCCGCGTGCGTCTGGAGTTTAGCGTGCCGTCGCGCGGCTTGATCGGCTTTCGCTCGCGCTTTTTGACCGATACCCGCGGCACCGGAATCATGAATGCGCTGTTCGACGGCTGGGCTCCATGGCACGGCACTATTCAAGCGCGCAGTAACGGCGCCATGGTGTCGGACCGCGAGGGCACGACCACTCCCTACGCCGTCTTTCATCTGCAAGAGCGCGGCGTCATCTTTGTGCCGCCGGGCGCGCGCGTTTATGAAGGCATGGTCATAGGCGAGTATTCCCGCGACGTCGATCTCAACGTAAATATCTGCCGGGAAAAAAAACTAACCAATATCCGGGCCGCGGGCCGCGATGAAAACATCATTATCTCGCCGCATCGAGAAATGGGACTGGAAGAAGGCTTGGACTGGATCGCCGATGAAGAGTTGGTAGAAGTCACGCCGCAGTCGATCCGCCTGCGCAAAAAAGTATTGAAGCAAGCGGACCGTCCTAAACGGCGCCACGAAGAAGAGGACTAGTCGGGGAGTTTCTGGTTTTCTAGTTCCCGGTTTCTGGTTGTGCACAGAAGTTCCGGTTCAAACTAGAAACGAGTAACCAGGAACAAGAAACACTGTACCAGTTTTACCGAGAGCGCTTCTGGTCTGCCGCGCCGGCTGTCTCTTTTTTGTCGCACAGATTTGCTTTGACAAACATCACGTAAAGGTCGCGCTCCGGGACGCGCACTTCCACAGCGGGCCGGCTCGCCAGATTGTGTTGTTTAACCTCTACTTTATGGCCGGCATCGCGCATTTTCTTGGCCAACTGGTCGGGACTTTCGATGCCGCGAAATTCGCTACTTTTTTTCTCCAGCAATGAAAGCGGCGCGCAGGCGCCTTCTTTTCCGGCAAGCATCCAGGAAACCGTCTGGCCTTTAGCCGCGGCGTTTTTCGCCGTCTCGGACTCGTCAAACTGAGCCGCGCCGGCGGGCGCCGGCGGATAGGTTAAAAGATAAAGAACAAGAACTACGGGCAAGTATTGGCGACCCGCATGGTGCTTGGCTATGTTTTTCATTTCTCCTCGATGGTTGCGCTTAATATTTTGGTTGCCGGTCTCCTCAAGGAACAGGCCCACTGGCCGCCCTTCGATTGTACTCAGGGGGGGTGAGCCTGCCCTTCGAGAACCTACAGGGCCGTGAGCTTAGTCGAACGGTCGAATCATCACCGGAGCGGCTTTCGCCGCCGCCGCGATCTCGTCAATAATCCAGACTATGGTCGGCCAAAAATTTTAGCCGCGAGCGTCCTGCCCAAGCCGCCTCTTTTCGAGAGCTTTTTCTGCAAGTCGCGCGCCGTCACGGTGTATTTAAAAGCCTTGCGGCCGTCGATAAACAGGAGCGGCACGTCGTTGCCGAACTGCTCGCGCAGCTCAGGCGCGCTATCGACGTCGATTTCGCTCAACGCCAGCGGTATCGTGGCAGCTACCCGGCCGATGACTTCTTTCATAGCGTCACAAAGACAACAGTGCTGGCGCGTATACAACGATAGTTGGGGCATCATCGGCTCGGCGCCGAAAGTTTATCTTCCGCCGTTTCCTTCTGAACTTCTTTTTCATCCCGCGCGAAGGGAATCAGGCTCTTGGGAATCCGGAGCACGCCCAGGACCCATTCCGAGAGCGTACCGAGCGGCGCCGGAGTAATGGTCGGGTCTTCGATCCTTCCCTTGATATTGAAGCTCGCCACCAAAAAAGAATTTTTCACTGCCGCGATACCCCGGCCGAGCAAGGGAATGTAGTTGATCGCCGCATCGACTCCGGCGAACGGCCGCACCGCAACTATCAGATCAATTTCATCCCTGGCCACGTCGATCTTGCCGGCGCCGGTCATGCGCAGATCATCGCTGTCAACCACCAGATTTTCGGTATAGTAGACGCCCTGACTCACTCTGAAATCACCTGTGATGGCGCGGAACCGAATACCCTGTTTACTCAAATCGGGCAGTTGAAAAGTGAACCAGCGCGACAGGTCCAAGGTGTTCAAGAACTGCACGAGCATGCGCATGCGGTAAATGGTGCCTTCGGTTATTCTCAAGCTGAACGCGCCGTTTAAATTGCGCCTGCGCTCGCCTTCAGCACTCCCCGAGGTATCGAATTTGCCGCTGATATCCAAGGTTCCGCTCATCTCGGAGTGCGTGACCTCGAGCCAGCGAAGAAATGCCGCCATTGGCACCTCTTGAATTTTCGCTGCGGTAGCGATGCTAAGGGCGTCGGGTTTGTGGGCTATGCTCAGGGACCCGCTGACGAAACCACCGCCGCCGCGAATGCTGAGATTTGGCAAGCGCCAGGTGCGGCGATCGAGAAGTAACGTGCTGTCCAATCCGGTGAATTCCAGACCTTTGAGACGGCCTTTACCGAGATTGACCCGGCCTTCGGCTTGCAAAGTCGCATAAAACCCAGTCGGCTCAGGATCGATTTGTGAAATCAGGTAAGTAAGATCGAGATCCGGCGCTGCAAACTCGAAAATCAGTTGCGGTTTTTGACCGTAGCGCCAGCGCCCGCTGGCACTCGCCGGGAAGCCGACGACCAACCCCTTGAGATTATGAAAATCGATGCCGTGCTCGTCAATGGCGATTTTGCCGCTTAGCTGGCGCAACGGTTGCCTCAGCGGCTGCACGGGCAGTTGAACGTTGATCAACTCCAGGGTTCCCGTGAGTTTGGCCTCGCGTTTGTCGGCGATCGCGCCTTGATATCGGAGTGAACCGCGGACAATCCCTGGATCTTGCAAGGATGCTTTGTCGAGCAAGCGGCTGCTTACCACGCCGGCTTTGACGCCGGAGGATTCAACCGAGATGTCAAATGTAGCGTCGGCGGCGGCGTAATTTTTGACTGACAGGCGCAATTCAACAGGCGCGCCGTGAATCAACGCACGCAGTTTTTCCGTTTTCAGATCGTTCGGCGTAAAGGCCACATCGCCTTCAATGTCCGTAAGCGGGTAGGTGTCCCATTGCAGCCGCGCCTTTTCCAGCACCAACCTACCTTCGGCCTGCGGCGCATCTGCCGCAACCCGAGTGAGCGCGATATCAAATTTGCTCTTCCCGGCCAGGCCTTGAAGAGACATGACAGCCCGCGTAAGTTCCGTCGGCAACCGGCCGAGTTGCGCGTGCTCGCGCAGCTCACTCAGATCCGCTTCGCCACGCGCCCGGAGTTGCAGTTCATTGGCGCCAGGTTGTAAAGAGTAGCTGCCGTCAAGGTTGGCAATGCGGCTTTCGCCGGAGGTGGCGCTTACGTTGCTAAACGCCAAGCCGCCTTTTCCGAGAGCGATCCTGCCATTGACGGCGCTGAGCGGCGAGTATCCGCTAAAGCTCGCCGTGCCTTTGCGTATTTCGGCGTCGAACCAAAACCGGTCGTTTACTCCGGTATTCACGCCGCGGCGGAGCTCGCTAAAGCTGGCGTTGATTCCCGCCTTGTGCAGATGCAGCTCGCCTTCAGCAAGCGCGCTCAAAGCGCCACCGACCTGCGCTAACGCGAGCCAGCGTGCCGGAAAATATTTCTTAAGCACCGCGGCCGCTACGGGCTCGGCCGTGAGGTCCAGTTGCAATTGCGGATCAGCCTCAGCGACCCGCCGGAGCCGGCCCTTGACTCGCAGCGCAAGATCTTTGGAACGGTAATCCAGGCGCGTGACTGTCCACTGTTCCGGCTGCAATTGCATATCGATTTGCAGCTGGCCGGCGCCGGCGTCCAGCGGCGCGGCGAACAGCCCCGGAGCATCGATGGATAGATCGGTGAAATCGACCGTCCCTGCGACGTTCAATTGTTGCTGCAGATTTCCTTGCAACTTAAAACGCAACTCGAGCATGCCGCCTAAATTTTTTACCGGCAGTTGCCGGTTGCCGTAAACTCGTGCAATCGCGGCGGGCGTAGCGCGGAGATGAGTTTCGATGTCGCACCAAACCTGGGCCAGGTCCCATTTCGCTCCAGGGAAAACCAGCTTGCCTCGAGCGCGCCACTCTGCCGGTTGCCTTTCCCGCTCAACGCCGGCGGCAAGTTCAAATCTAAGCGCGGCGCCTTGCGGTTGGCTTTTTTTGGACTCTGCACCGCGGCCGAAAATCTCTTGCAGGGCAGCCGCCCGCGCTCTCTCCAAATCCAGCGCCACGTCATGGAAGCGCGTGATCACGGGCGCTGTCTTGGGAATACGATCGATGAACTCGAACTCGCCCGCGGTGATTTTCACTCTGCGTAGATCTAGTTTGAACTCAGTATCCTGGTCCTTTAAAAAGGATAGATCGAGCAGCCGGTCGAGAAAAGCGATTTTGCCCTGCGCATCGCGCGTTAACCGGACATCGGGTTTGCTCAAGCGCACTTCGTAGAAAACCAGTTGGCGCTTGAGCAGGGGCCATAGCGCCACGCGCGCGCTGACTTGTTCGGCGCGCAGCGCCGGCGTGCTAAGATCCGATTCCGCCAACGCGACATCACGAAAGGAGATCCCGAGCATGGCCCCGATTTCGAGATTGGCCGCGCCGAGTTGAACTCTCAAACCGGTTTGTTGCTCAATGGCGCTGATCAGATAACCGCGGAAATCTCCGGTGCGTGCCAGATGGTACAAAGCGAGGAATGCGACAATGAAGAAAAGCACTAAAGCGGCGGTGGCATAGCCGGCAAACCTGATAAGTTTTTTCATCGTAACACCCGGCCGCGAGCGATTCATGCTAATAGAACTCCATGAGTCACGCAAGCAGAGCCCCGAAGCTCCTCGGCAAAGACTTCAGTGCCAGCGCCCGGCCTGAGCGCTCGACAAGCTCAGTGAATTTCCTTGACAAGACTCCTTTGACCTTGCTAGAAAAAAACCTATTTTTGCGGTCTTGCAACTAGATTCATCCTACGAGGAGAGTTATGTTAAATAGAGAAGAAGAACTGCTGAACAGCAAACAAGTCGCCGTGATTCTCGACATGAGTCCGGATACTGTGAATGAATTCGCCCGTAAAAACATTTTGCCGGCTTTCAAAAAAGGCAAACAGTGGCGATTCCGGAAAAGAGATATCTCGGTTTTCTACCGAAAGCAGAGCCGCGACATCCGTGATGCTTGAGGCTGCTTTTGACGAGGGGGAGTAGGGTTATGGCTGAAATCGAGGCACACGAGAGCAAATTATACGGTGAATTCGCGCCGTTATACGATAAAGTCTTTGGCAAAATTTTTTACTCCCGTTTAGAGCGCGTCATAGAAGAATTACAAATCCCGCGCGGCGCCAAAGTGTTGGAAGTCGGCGCGGGCACCGGCACTTCGTTTCCAGCTTATCCCGGCCATTGCCAAATTACCGGGATTGATCTAGCGCCCGATATGCTGACCCGCGCGCGGCAAAAAATCGCGGAAAACGGCTGGGGCCACATTAAAGTCTTAGAAATGAACGCGCTGGAGTTGGATTTTCCCGACAACTCTTTCGATTATGTTATGGCTTTTCACGTCGTCACAGTGGTTCCCGACCCGGTGGCGATGATCAGGGAGGCAAAACGTGTCTGCAAACCCGGCGGTAAAATCGTCATAGTCAATCATTTTACCAGCGATTTCCCCGTGCTCGGAATGGTCACGCGTTCCCTGGACCCCATCACTCGCTGGCTCGGCTGGCGCACCGATCTCGAATTAAAACCGTTTATCGCCGCCACGGACCTCACTGTCGAACGCATCTACAAGATTACCAAATCCTCGCTTTACACGGTACTTGTCGGTACTAAAACCGTCAGCGGCCAGACCTCAATGCATACGCACTGACGTTGCCGAACCAGACGCGATCGCTGATTGCGATAAACTACTCAATCAGGGTGATTAGGCAAGGTGCGCCGGTTACGAGTTGCGCAAGATCCTGGTGATGAAGCGGTTAGGAGTGAAGCAAATGCGCGCGGAAATTAGCTTGGCAGATCTTTGCCGGCTTTCTTGGGCTCTTTTTCGATTTCCTCATTCTCCTCATTGCTACTCACCCCTTTTTTAAAGTCCCGAATTGCTTTGCCCAGCCCGGCGCCAATTTGTGGTAGTTTGCTGGGGCCAAAGATGACAATGGCAATACCGAATATGATTAAGAGTTCCTGAACTCCAAGTCCGAACATAATTCCTCCTAAACCAACAAACGGCCAGGCGGTAAAAAATCACGCGTGCTAATTTTTGCGCTTCAAGGCAAAGAATACAGCGTTATCACCGCGCTGCACAAGGAGCAAGATCCGCTCGCCGCGCCGTCCCTGCCGCAACGCTCGTTCAAAGTCACTGCCGTTGCTAACCGGACGCTGGTTGACCTCGCGGATCACATCAGCGGCCTCCAAACCGATTGAGTCCGCTGGGCTTCCCGGCTGCACCTCTAAGACCAACACACCTTTGGTTGAGTTTAGTCCGAGCCGGCGCGCCGCTTCAGGGCTGATGCGCTGAACTTTGATCCCAAGCTCGGGGTCCTTCGCCTCAGCCATCACTGCCGCATCGTTCTCCTCGGCTAATTCACCGATCTTAACTGCCACCATCGATTCTTTTTTATCGCGAATAATTTTAAAGGTTACTTTCTGCCCGGGCGGCGTATCGGCAATGATTGCCGGCAAATCGAGGCTCTTGGGCACCGCCTTGCCGTTGAATTCAACGATCAGATCTCCCTGCTTGATTCCAGCCTCAGCCGCCGGGCTGCTCTCGGATACTTCCGTGACTTGCGCGATTACATCTCCAGCGGGGCGCGCCACACCGAAGGACGCAGCCGTTTGCGGCGCGAGGTCCAGGGCGCGGATGCCGAGCCAGCCGCGCACCACCCGGCCATTTTTGCGCAACTGATCGCTCACTTTTTTGGCCATATCAATCGGAAGCGCGAATCCGATGCCGATATTGCCGCCGCCACTCTGGCTGAAGATGGCACTGTTGACACCGACGACTTCGCCAAGCGCGTTAATCAAGGGGCCACCGCTGTTACCGGGATTGATCGATGCGTCGGTCTGGATAAAGCTGTCGTAAGGGCCGGCGCCGATAACCCGTCCCTTGGCGCTGACGATCCCCGCCGTGACCGTATGCTCGAGGCCGAACGGGTTACCGATGGCCATAACCCAATCGCCCACATCAAGTTGACTGGAGCTGCCGAGGCGAGCAAAAGGTAAAACGCCGCCGGATCTTCTTATCTTGATCAGCGCGAGATCGGTTTTGACGTCTTTGCCGATGAGACGCGCTTCGTACTCACTATGATCCGATAACCGGACTTTAATGATATCAGCGCTGCGCACGACGTGATAACTCGTCAGCACCTCGCCGTCTCTGCTGATCAGAATACCCGAGCCCAGGCTGCGCGGGCTGTTCTCACGCGCATTGCTTTCGCCAAAAAACCGCCCGAAAAACTCGTCGATGGGATCGTTGGAGGAGCCACGGTTGGCGCGCTGCGCGGTGGTGAAAATATTGACCACCACCGGCATGGTCCGTTTGGCAATGGCAGCGAAGGACGGCGGCCGGTTTTCCATTGCGCCGAGATTTGCCGCCATGGTCACTGGCGCTGCGACGATCGTGCTCAACGCTGTCGTCACGAGAAAGTGCGATGGGGTGAATTTCATGCGCGCCTCTGCTCCCGGGAGATAGGCGCAACGATAACAAATTTTGCCGTGCCATTTAAGGGGGAGCCAGGCGCCGCACATTTGCAAAAGCGCCGTGCAGTCGTTAAGAAGACAAAGCGCCACGCAGCCCCAGGTCATCATGAAAGCCGCGCCCATTGATTACGATACCGTCCGCGAAATGCTCCGCACCGCCACGCCGGACCGGGTTCTTAGATTCATCGGCAAAAGCCACCACGCGGATCTCGCTTTGCTGTTCAAGGAGTTGGCGCCGGTGGATGTGCGCAAGCTTTTCGAGATTCTTTTTTCCGCGCGGCGCGCCGCCAAAACCTTAAAGGAACTGCCACCGGAACTGTTGCCCGACATCCTGGCGCTGATTGACAATGAGCGTGTCGCGCGCTTGATCGCGCGCGCTGATCCGGACGAGGCCGTGACTTTCGTCGACAGCCTGCCGGAGGCGCGACGCGAACAAGTCATGGCGCTGCTCGATCCCGAACAGCGCGAGGAAGTGCGCGAGCTCATTAGCTATCCGGAAGGCACCGTCGGTAGAATCATGACGACGGATTTGATGGCATTGGCGCCAACTACTACTGCTCAGGGAGCCATCGATAAGATCCGCGAACGTGGCGAGCTTGAAACATTCTTCTACCTTTACGTAGTCGATCAGGACAATAAACTGGTCGGCGTCGTGCCGATTCGCAATCTGGTCATCGCGCCGCCCGATCGCACGTTGAGCGAGATGATGATCGCCGAACCGATCCGCGCTGACGTGTTCATGGATCAAGAAGAAGCCGCGCGGCTGGTAGCAAAATACGAGCTGCTCGCTTTGCCGATAGTCGACGAGGGCGGCCGCCTCGAGGGCATCATCACGGTCGATGATGTCATCGACATTATCAAAGAGGAAAGCACCGAGGACATGTACAAGATGGCGGGTCTCGCCGAAGAAGACCGCGTCTTTACGCCGATAGCGCGTTCCGTGCGCATGCGCTTACCCTGGACCTTGCTGAATTTATTGACCACCGGCCTGGCGGCGTCCGTCGTCACGATTTTTCAAGGAACGATTGGTGAGATAGTCGCTCTGGTGACTTTTATGCCTATCGTTGCGGGCGTCGGCGGCAATGCCGCCACGCAAACAGCGACGGTTATTATCCGCGCGATCGCTTTGGGCGAATTGGAATTCTCGTCAGCCTGGAAGACCATCGTCAAACAAGTATCCGTGAATATTTGCCTGGCAGTTGCCGCCGGCACGGTGGTGGCCCTCGCCGCACTCTTGTGGCAGGGCAACCCATTTCTTGGTCTGGTGCTCGCCTGTGCCATGATTCTCAATCTCGGATTGGTTGCCGGGTTTTCCGGCGCCGTCATCCCGCTGTTGATGAAATCCCTCAAGTTCGACCCCGCGCTCGGGTCCGGCATCGTCGTCACCGGTCTCACCGATGCGTTCGGCTTCTTATCGTTTCTCGGGCTTTCGACCTTATTTATCCGCTACCTGGTTTAGCACCCGCTGGTGCAAGTCTTGGCTGCATTCGACGCCGTGACACTTTGTAAATTCTAAGTTGTGAGTTTT
Source organism: uncultured delta proteobacterium (assembly GCA_963801935.1). Classification (GTDB taxonomy): domain Bacteria; phylum Desulfobacterota; class Binatia; order UBA9968; family UBA9968; genus DATACQ01. Next base: position 75,615 of record CAWDHA010000005.1, on the reverse strand, counting down.
TCTTATCGGTTTTTCGGACATGGGTAATTCAACACTGAACAAACTGAAACAGCTGGCTGAGTTAGAGACGCATTCGCCGCCCTTCGACTCGCGTCAGGGTGGCGAGTATGTCGAACCACGACTGGGGCGGCTTACTCCTCGGACCGCACTCCGTCGCAAATCCTCCTCGGGGCATGAATAATCCGGCTAGCAGCCCGTGGTGAAAGTGTGGCGTCGCACCGAGAGGGGCGAGGCGCCCTGATGGCAAGGCGCGACGACCGAGAATATCGGGGAATATTTGAGCGAGGAGCAACGCAGCCAACGGGGATGCATCGTCCTTCGAATGCAGTCAGACTTTCACCACGGGCTGCTAGAGCTTCTCTGCAGCGATAACCGGCGCGGGTTTCGGACTCCTTTTTACCAGGAAAAGAATTCCGCCGATCAAACTGTCCAGTGCAACAATGATCAACAGCAGCAGACTGAAGGCGATACCGTTTTCGGTCGTGATCCCGATGAGCCCTAACAACAGGACATAACCTCCCTCGCGCAGTCCGATGCCGTTGACGCTTATGGGAATTGCCGCAAAAGCTCCTACCAGTGGATAAACGATCAGACAGAACGAGAACGGAATCACTAGATTCAACGCCCATCCCATCACCACATGCATCCAAGTTTGAATTAAATGAATCATCAGCGAAAGCAAAAACCCCTGAGCGATCGCGCGCCAATGAGAGCCGTAGCTGCGCAAGATCAGACGAAATTTGGCGACCATCGAACTACCGCCATCGGGTAGTAAGCGGTGTAACACCGGCAGCGCCGCGCCGCACAGGATAAATGCAAGGGCGACGCATAACGTCACAGTTCGGATTGCCGAGGGCACCGGATAGCCGGGAAATAAGAGCAGTGCGGCGGCGCCAATCCAGATCAGCGCGACCATGCCGATTGCCCGGTCCATGACTACCGACATCGCGGCGCGCACCACCGGCACGGCATGCGTTTGGTCGTCTTTCTCCTGGTGTTTTACCAGGTAGTAGACCCGGCTGACGTCGCCGCCAACCGTGCCTGGACCGAAAAGATTAAAAAACATGCCGATCAGATAGTAACTGATCATGTCTTTGAACGGCGTGACAATTCCCAACGGTCGAACCAGCACCGTCCAGCGCAACGCGCTTATCACCTGCGCGCACAAGTAGACTGCCAGGGCCACGGCAATCAATAAAAAATTCGCTGATAGCAGCGTATCGACGAATTTCTCGATCCGGATGCGCGTCAGGAAATAGCCGAGCAGCCCGCCGCTGACGAGCAGCTTGATCAAAAAAATAAATGTCGGCTTCGCCTTTGCCATTATGCCAGCGGCGGCTCGACCAGGACGGCGCTCTGATCCTTTGCACTGTCCTTCACGATCACTCTGCGACCGTCAATCCGCAACCTACCTTCAGCGTACAATTGGATCGCGCGCGGATAGATTCGATGCTCCTCTTTGAGAATGCGCGCCGCCAGTGTTTCTTCGCTGTCGTCGGAAAAAACCGGCACGACGGCCTGTATGATAATCGGCCCTTCGTCGCATTCTTCATTGACGAAATGGACGGTGCAACCGGAAAAGCGCACGCCATGCTGCAGCGCCTTCTTTTGCACATGGAGACCGGGAAACGCCGGTAAAAGAGCCGGGTGGATATTCATGATGCGGTTGGCGTAAGCCGTGACCAGTATGGGCGAGAGCAAGCGCATGAAGCCTGCGAGCGCGACCAGCTCGACGCCGCGCGCGCGCAATAAATCGACGATCGCCTGGTCATAGGCCTCGCGGCTTGGAAATACCTTGTGATCGAGCACTTCGGCCGCGATCCCATGACTCTTGGCGCGGCTAAGGCCGTAGGCGTCGGCTTTATTGCTGAGCACGAGCTCGATCGACGCGTCCAGGCGCTTGGCTTCGATGGCATCGATGATCGCCTGCAAATTCGTGCCGCTGCCCGAGATCAGTACGCCGATGGGAACTTGTCGCGCCATGTAAAACACCTTGCCCGGATTATTTAATGCGCCGAGGAGAACCTGCGACAGAGTCGGGGCCGGAGAGTGAGCCTCGTAGAGCGCGGACATAGGCTATCACATTTCGAATTGCGAAATTCGAATTTCGAAATTTCGATTGTGCTCAGGGTGGTGAGCCTGCCCTTCGAGAACCTCAGGGCCGTGAGCTTGTCGAACGGTCGAACCACGACTGGATAGGCTTACTCTTCGGCCGCAATCTCTTGAATAGTCCCGGCTAGGACCTAAAGCTCGCGCCTTTTGCGCCTTTGCGAATCTCGCCGACCATGAAACAACGCTCGCCGATTGCCTTTAGCGCGGCGCTGATTTTGTCGACCTCTTTTTTCCCAACCACCAGAATCATGCCCAGACCATTATTAAATGTGCGGTCCATCTCGCTTTGCGCAATGCCGCCAAGCTTTTGAATTAAATCAAATACCGGCGGCACCGGCCAGCTGCCGCGCTCGATAACGGCGCGCCGGTCGGGCGCTAGCACGCGCGGCAGGTTGCCGGTGATGCCGCCGCCGGTGATATGCGCCGCGCCCTTGACTGTGAAATTTGAGAACAGCTCGCCGGTGATCTTTGCGTAGATCCGTGTCGGCTCGAGCAGTTCCGCGCCCAGGGTACGGCCCAGTTCCGGAATGCGTTGGCGGAGCTTTAGCCGGCCGCGTTCGAGCAGCACTTTGCGCGCCAGCGAGAACCCATTGCTGTGCAGGCCGCTTGACGGAATGCCGATCAGCGCATCGCCGGGAACGATCGCGCGCGTTTTGATAATATTCTTTTTTTCCAGAACACCCACGGCAAATCCCGCAAGGTCATACTCGCCGCTCCGAAAATCTCCCGGATGTTCGGCGGTCTCGCCGCCGATCAAGCCGCAGCCTGCTTGGCGGCAGCCCTCGGCAATGCCGCTTACGACCGCCTCGGCGGTTTTCACATTGAGTTTGCCGCAAACAAAATAATCGAGGAAAAATAACGGCTCCGCGCCCTGGGTCAGAATGTCGTTGACGCTCATGGCGACGAGATCAATGCCCACCGTGTCGTGAATTCCGCTCATAAAAGCGATCTTTAGCTTGGTACCGACACCGTCGGTTGAAGCCACCAGCACAGGCTTGCGATAACCTCGTCCCTGCAAGTCGAACAAGGCACTGAACCCGCCGACGCCCGCCAGCACGCCCGGGACGCGCGTACGCGCGGCGATCGGCGCAATGCGTCGCACCAGGTGATCGCCGGCGGCTAAGCTGACGCCGGCTTTGGCGTAGGTGAGTCCCTGGCTAGTCGTCATTGCTCGTTTTGCCGGGACGATTTCAGGCGAGTAGCCTTGATTTGTTCACGCGCCGACAAATGCATAAGCCAGTATAGATCGAGGAGTGAGTCTCATAGTGAATTAGTTCCAATAAAACCGTCCAACGTTTCAGAACGTTTTGCACGATTGCAACTATTTGAAAGAATTAAAGTACTAAGGCACTGCGCAGGCGTGCCGCCATGCGCCGTTACACCACACCATAACGTAGAACTGAGCGAATTTCACCCGGTGGAGCCGGCCAGCCGCGCCTGGGCGCTAGCGGACGCGGCGAGCAGCGCACGGATTTTGAGCGTGTAGTCGCCGAATTTTACCTGGCTCATCATTTCCATTGTTCTGGGCCGCGGCAGCTCGATTGCGATCCTATCCAAGAGCCTGCCCGGTCGCGCCGACATGACAACCACATGATCGGAAAGAAATACCGCCTCTTGAATGCTATGCGTGACAAACAGCACGGTCTTTTTGCGCTCTTCCCAGATCCGTAGAAGTTCGATGTCGAGCTCGTCGCGCGTCAACGCATCAAGCGCGCCGAAAGGCTCGTCCATTAGCAAGAGTTGCGGGTCCGTCACCAGAGCGCGGCAGAGAGAGGCGCGTTGCTGCATGCCGCCGGAAAGCTCGTGCGGGTACATCTCTTCGAATCCCGCTAAACCGACGAGCTTGATCAAACCGCGAGCCTTGGCGAGATAGTCCGCAATCTCGAGTTTGGCGAACTCCACGGGCAGAAGCACGTTGCCCAGCACCGAGCGCCACTTGAGCAGCACCGGCGCTTGAAAGACCATGCCGACGTTTTCCAGGGGCTGTTCAACCGGTTGGCCAGCCACCAGGACCTTACCTGATGAAGCCGGCAAAAGTCCGGAGATGATTTTCAGTAACGTGCTTTTGCCGCAACCGCTCGGTCCGACGATCGAGACGAAATTTCCAGCTTGAATGTCGAAGGAAACTTTTTCAAGCGCCGTCACCGTTCGAGGCCCGCTGGTGAAGACGCGCGACACTTCCTCAATGGCGATCAGCGGCGGCACGGCGTGCGTAGGTCTTCGCTAATTATCGTTTAGTAAACTGGTTCGTATACACTTCTTTTGCCGCGACCTTACGGCCGACATCGAAATACTCGTTGGTTACCTGGACAGTTTTTTCCATAACGTCCGGCTTCATGTAGCCCATGCCGACCTGAACCGACTCGAGCGGCAGGAAAACCTCCGTCAGCGCGTTCTTGAGCTGCAAGGTGGTCAGTGCCGAATCGAGCTCGGGTTTGAGCTTGAGCAAAATTTTGAGCGTTTCTTCCTGGTTATCGCGCGCGTAACGCAGTCCCTCTAGAGTTCCCTCGACATAGGCGCGGACGAACTCCGGCCGTTTCTTGATGTCCTCGTCTTTAACGATCAAACTGCTGCCGTAGATATCGAGTCCGGTATCTTTCATGTAAGCCCGTGAAAGCTTGACGCCGACCTTGGCGGCCGCCTGCTCCGCCACCTCGTCATTAGAGCCGCGGAACATGATGATGAAATCAGCCTTCCTGGTCACCAACGCCGCGGGCTGGATCGGCGCCGCGGTTTCTTGAATCTTGATCGACTTGAAATCAATTTTATTGATGCGGCAGTAGGCCGGCATCAGATACCACTGCGCCTGGCCGGGGCTGATCGCCAGCGACTTGCCCGGCAAATCTTTGATACCTTTGATAACGCCCTCATCGCGCCAGAGAATCGTCGCCCCGACGTAACCAAACTGGGCCGCGGCCTGAACCGGCGTGCCACGCGATTTGGCGACGATCATCGTTGCCATATCGGCGAAGCCGAAGTCCGCGCCGCCCGCGCCGATCGTTCGCACGGTATCCGCCGAACCCGTGCTCGTCTGAATCGTTGCCGCCAATCCGCGTTTGGCGTAAAAACCTTTTTCCATCGCGACGAACCACGGCGCGTGCTTGCCGCCGATGATAAAATCCATGCGAATGTTGACGGGCGTAAGCTCGGCAGCCGGCGCGGCAATAGCCGACCAAAGAACCAGGAGCGCTAACACGCCGGCACTGCCGATCAACCGATTAAGCTGAAGCATCGTTGAAACCTCCGCAAACACCCATCAAAACGAGCCTTCGACTTCGCGAACCGCCGCGCTCCAGGGCGCTAGCTTTCTCTGACAGATCTCCGCCAGCCAGAAAAGCGCCAGCGACAACACCGCCAAAATCAGCAGAATCACCAGCGCGAACGCCGTGTCCAGACTGTAGTTGGCTTGCAAAACCAGATAACCAAGTCCCTCATTGGCGGCCACGAACTCGGCGACGATCGCGCCGGTGACGGACAGCACGATCGCGACCTTGATACCCGCGAACATGTAAGGCAGCGAGTTGGGCAGGCGAATCTTTTTGAAGATATCGAACGCCGAGCCCCGGTTAACCCGCGCCAATTCCAGTAACTCGGGTTCGACTTCCTTCAGGCCGACAACGGTGTTCACGACGATCGGAAAAAACGCGACGAGAAAAGCAATGGCAATCTTGGAAAATAGACCGTACCCGACCCAGATCACCATCAGCGGTGCGAATGCGCTTTTCGGCATGGCGTAAAGAATAACGATCAACGGATAAATCGTATTCTGCAGATGGCGCGAGTAAACTACAGAAACAGCGAAGCCGACTCCCAGAAGCAGCGACAAAACAAACCCGCCGAACGCTTCGATAAAAGTGATCAGCGCATGGTTGCCGAGAATTGGCAGCTTACTGATGAAAGCTGTCCAGAGCGCGCGCGGCGGCGGCAGGATAAAGGCCGGCACTTTGATCACTTCGACGAGGATTTCCCAAAGCACCAATAGCGCGAGAAAAAATAGGACAGGCTCAGCGAGGTTTTTCCAGGACAACTTCACGGCTTCACTCCGCGCCGAAGGTAATGGAAAGAACCGGGTGTGTCAAGAAAATCGTCCATGGCGCCAAACCAGTTGTGAAATTCTAACTGGTGAGTTTTTAGTTGTTCTGACATCGGCCGGCAACTCAGCATTGAAAACCTAAAACAGACTCCGCTACCGCACCGAACGATCGCCGCAACCGCAGCGGCTTGCTCATCGAGCCGGCTTCCGTAGACAGCGCAAGCTTGATCTATCAGCCGCTTTTTAGCTGGCTGTGGTCAAGCAGCGCCTCGCGTTTTTGCCGCATCATTTCACGTTCCTGGGCGAGAAAGCGTTCCACGGCCTGGCGAAACTTGCCGTTGACAATGAAATGAACGCTGGTGGTATGTTCCGGATCAAGCCCGCGCAGCTGTTTGAAGCTGCCGCCAGCGCCGGCCTCGAAGCGTTTGAGTCGCATTTGAATCGAATGCTCGATGGCAGAGTAGTAACAGACATTGAAGTGCAGAAAAGGAACCTCTTCGAAAGCGCCCCAGTAACGACCGTACATCGCGTTGTCATCGCGGATGTTGAATGTGCCGGCGATAACTTTGCCATCGCGCTCGGCCAGCATGAGACACGTGTTGGCCGCGAAGCGGCGCTGAATTTCCATGAAAAACTCTTCGCTGAGATACTGGCGCCCATAATAGAGCCGGTCCAGATGATCCTTATAGAGCCGAAACATCGTGCGCAGATGGTTTTCGGTGAGTTCCGTGCCCTCGACAGCGCGAATGGAAATACCTCGCCCGGCCACTTCGCGCCGCTCGCGCTTGACTTTGTTTCGGCGGTCACTGCGAAAGCTGCCAAGATAATCGTCAAAGGAGTTGAAATCGCGATTTTGCCAGTGGTACTGGATGCCCGATCGCGGGACAAATCCGACCTCCTCCAAAGCTTCGCGCTCATCCGCCATACAGAAGTTCACGTGCACCGACGAGATTTTGTTGTCGGCGGCGATCTTGCGCAGCGCCTGCCCCATGAACTGCACCAGATGGCGCCTGTCCTCACCCGGTTCGGTCAAGAACCTCTGGCCGGTCGCCGGCGTAAAAGGCACGCCGACGAGGATCTTGGGATAGTACTGAATACCTACCCGGCGCGCCGCGTCGGCCCATTCCCAATCGAAAACAAACTCGCCCATGCTATGAAGCTTTAGATACATGGGACAGGCCGCGATGATGATCTGATTTCGCTCCACTATGAGATGATGGGGTAACCAGCCGGTTTCATCGCTCACACAACCAGTCTGCTCAAAGCAATCGAGCCAATCCCAGCGCAAAAACGGCGAACCGCCGCTGCCGAGATGATCCCAGCGCTCGCGCGCGACGTCGGCGATCTTGCGCACAACCCTAACAGTTAGATTCTCGGCCATTAAAGGTAAACTTTAGCACGAGTGCCCACCCCAGCAAACTTGCCGGAACCGTAATTACGGGGTGCTTCCTTCGGCGAATAAATTGACTTGTATAAGGGGGAGGACCTCGCGGGGGCGCCCCAGCGAGGGTACGGCCACGGACATGCCGCCAAATTTCCGGCTTCCTTACTTGGTTTCAGCCGGCGTTTGGCGCAAGGATGGTGCGCTGAGCGCCCTTGACAAGGCGTGGAAAGGACCTTAATCATTAGTCACTTATGGTGATCTACAATCTGCTTTGTGCGAAAAATCATAGCTTTGAAGGTTGGTTTCCGAGTTTTGAAGAGTATCAAAAACAGGCGGAAAAAAAGCTTCTGGCATGTCCCACGTGTGGCAGCAAGAAGATCGATAAATTGCCCCATGCCTGCGCGGTTCACGTAAAGAAAGACGAGCCGGCACCGCCCCAGAAGCGAAAGCCCAAAACCGAAGCGGACGCCCCGGCACTATCACCCGCGGAATTCAAGGAAATGCTGATTCAGGTGCATCACCACGTCAAAACCAACTTTGAAGATGTCGGCCCGCGCTTCGCCGACGAGGCGCGGCAAATTCATAAGGGCACCACGGAACAACGCCCGATCCACGGTACTGCTACCAGCCAAGAAGCGAAGGACCTCGCGGAAGAGGGCGTACCCTTTGTCGTGCTGCCCAAACCGGAACTGGACAGCTAAGCGGCCGCGTCAATTCAAACACATCTTATCCTTCCAGGCTTTCCACCCGGAGCTCCCCGACCTCCGATGGCAGACTTACCCATCCCTTCAATGCGGCCACTTTCTCATTTACCTATGCAAGTCCCCCGACCTCTGCAGGTATGTGGTCGCGACGCCAACGCCGCGGCCTGGGCATGAGATCCTTACCAGTGATTCTGCAGAATATCGAAGGCTAGATCGTAATGTTAAGTGTGAACCGCAGCGCCAACCTTTCAGTCGTTTGAGGGGGGCCTCGACGGCCGGCAATACCAACGCGCCGTGCGCCGCTGATTAGCGCGGCGGCAGCGGGCCATCTTCGGCCAGCTTCTTGTAGAGCGCGACGACTTCCGGGGTGCGGGGCAGCTCGCGAATCGCGGTTTCCACTTCCTCGCCGGTAAGCGGCGTGGCATCGTTGGTCATCATCTTTTTAAAATCTTGACGAAACTCGGAGTCGGCGAAAGCTTTCGCCATCGCGCCGCGGAGCGTTTTTACGATCTCGGGCGATGTCCCCGGCGGCAAAATATAGGGCCAACGCGGGTAGAGAAACGTGCGAAATAGATTTAACAATTGCCGCTCCTGATCATTCCTCGCGAAGCTATCCAACTCGGGAAGCTTGGCGAAGCGCGGATGGGTTTTTCCTTTGGGAATGGAAAGTCCGGCGAGAAGCAAGATCTCTCCTTTATCCAGGGCGTCGCGATTTCTCTGTAGAATCGAATCGGCGCCGTTAGCTCTTACGTCGATTTCGCCGCGCGCCAGGGCGATGTCAAGTTCCGGCCCGCCGTAGCCGACCACGAACTTGGGATCCTTGATCCCCAGCAAGAGCGCGAAAATGCGGCCGCAAACGTAGATCGGATGGCTGATCGCCTGGGCGCCGATCCTGATTCCGGAAGCCGCGCGCAGTTTCTCGATAGTGTCCAGGCCCGATTCCTTGCGCGACACGAATACATAGGGGTCGCCGCTTTCCGTCGTACCGAGGTAAATCAGTTTTGCCAGATCGTATTGGGTTCCCGGCAGACCGAGAATCGGACCGACAACCAAACCGGCGCCCACCGCGCCGATCGTAAGTCCGTCCGGCTTTGCTGATGAGTAAATATAATTGACCGCCTTTCGCCCCGCCGCGCCCGGCATATGTTCGATAATGATCGTTGGACTACCCGGCAGATATTTTTTCAAGTAGGGAATGAGCGCCCGGGCTTGCACGTCGCCCGTGCCGCCGGGCTCGCCGCCGCGGAGAATCACAATCGTTTTTCCCTGGTAATAAGGCGCCTGCGACCAGGCCGCCGTGGTAAACAGTGCCAACCCCGCGATAGCGATTACAAACCTGCATAGAGATAAAAACCTGGCTTCACGCATCATAACAACCCCTCTTCAGCTCTACGTTTTGTAACTTTGCTCCGCAAACATCCTGGATGCCTCCTGCAACGTCATACCGCAGCGACCAAGCAGCGTAAAGGCTCATCGGCTTGACCGGAGCTTACCTAATATCGGCCGAACATACCTTCACCGCCCCTTTGCCGATGGGCGACGGGAAACTGGGACCGATAACCATGAAGCTTGTCGACAAATGAGGGAGGACGATACACGCTCTGCGGCTGAGGGTTAGCAATGCGGGCCAAGGAAGTAATTTGACGGCTTACGTGGATTGAATTAGTTAGACCAGATGAGGATGCCTTATATCATCGCTAATACGACAATCACCACAAAAATCCAGTCGGGCAGAATTTCTCTATTCGTTGCCCCAGCGGTGTCAGCATTGGCTCTGACTTGCGGCATAATTTTTACCTCCTACGAGAGCTATGCATCACCATAATGGCAAGGAGAAATGATGCGGTGACAAGGACAACAAAGAATTGTGAGGGGAGACTGACGGCCCAAGCCTGAGTAGTGACTTATTTTTCTCTTCCTTAAAAAATGAAAGACGAAGGTTAATCTACTTTATGACTTAGCCGGATCGTAGCCCAGGATCGGCGAGAGCCAACGCTCCATCTCGCTCACTGCCATCCGCTTGCGCGCGGCGTAGGATTCGACCTGATCCTTGCCGATCGAGCTCACCGCGAAGTAGTGCGCGTCTTTGTGCGCAAAGTACAATCCACAGACCGAAGCGGCCGGATACATCGCGAAGTTTTCCGTGAGCGCAATTCCGGTGGCGTCACTGGCCTGAAGCAAATCGAAAATGAGCGGCTTCTCGGTGTGGTCGGGCTGAGCCGGGTAACCGGGCGCCGGGCGGATGCCGCGATATTTCTCGGCGATCAGATCTTCGCTCGTAAGCTGCTCCGATTTGCCGTAGCCCCACTCGATGCGCGCTCTTTTGTGCAGACACTCGGCGAAGGCCTCCGCCAGCCTGTCGGCCAGCGCCTTCGCCATGATCGAGTTGTATTGGTCATTGTCCTGGTCGAAGCGCCGTGCAAGTTCCTGACAGCCGTGGCCCGCGGTGACCGCAAATGCGCCGAGGTAGTCGACAAGCCCGCTCTCGCGCGGTGCGATGAAATCGGCGAGAGCCAACTGCGGCTTGCCGCGTTGGCTTTCCTTCTGCTGGCGCAAGGTATGCAACCGCATCACTTCTTTCCGGCGAGTCGGGTCCGCGTAGACGACGATGTCGTCGCCGTCGCTATTGGCCGGATAAAACCCATAGACGCCGTCTGCTGTCAAAGATTTCTCATCGACGATGCGTTGCAGCAGTTGCCGCGCATTGGCAAATAACTCCCGCGCCGCTTCGCCGCGGGTCGGATCGCTCAGCAAATCGGGATAACGACCGCGCATTTCCCACGTATGAAAAAATGGCGACCAGTCGATAAATGGCACCAACTCCGAGAGCGGGAAATCCGCTAGCACGCGCCGGCCGGTAAACTCCGGGACCGCGATATGACGTTGGTCCCAGTCGGTCTGTAGTTTGTACCGGATCGCTTCTTCATAAGTCATTAGCTGGGTTCCGGCGCGGTTCTCAAACTGGACGCGGATTTCTTCTTGCTGCGCTTTATTGCGCTGATCGAGGGCTTTGCGGGTCGCCGGTTTACTTAGCGCGCCAACCACCGGGACAGCGCGCGAAGCATCGACCACGTGAATTGTCTCACAACTATAGGCCGGCGCGATCTTGACAGCCGTATGGCGCTTGCTGGTCGTCGCGCCGCCGATGAGCAGCGGGATCTTGAGCCCGCGGCGCTCCATTTCGCGGGCGACGTGCGCCATTTCGTCCAGCGACGGCGTAATCAGACCGCTGAGCCCGATGATGTCCGCTTGTTCTTGAATCGCGGTTTCAATGATCTTGTCGGCGGGAACCATCACACCGAGATCAATGACGTCGTAGTTGTTGCAATTCAGCACCACGCCGACGATATTTTTGCCGATGTCGTGGACATCGCCCTTAACGGTGGCGAACACCAGTTTGGTTCGTTTCTCGACGTTCTTCGCGGCTTGCTTCTCTTGTTCCAGGAATGGCGTCAGATACGCCACAGCTTTCTTCATTACGCGGGCGCTTTTAACGACCTGGGGCAGAAACATTTTACCCGAGCCGAACAGATCTCCGACGATGTTCATGCCGTCCATCAGCGGCCCTTCGATAACCGACAAGGGTTTGGGGTATTTTTGCCGGGCCTCTTCGACGTCGCGATCGATGAAATCCGTGAGCCCTTTGACGAGCGCATGCGTAAGACGGTCTTCCACGGTGCCGGCGCGCCAGCCATCATCTTTGGTGACGGTCTTGTCCGCTGCCTTAACGGTCTCGGCAAAACTGACCAGCCGTTCGGTCGCGTCCTGCCGCCGGTTGAGCAAAACATCTTCCACCAGTTCGAGCAGGTCGCCGGGTATTTGTTCGTACACCGCGAGCATGCCGGGATTGACAATTCCCATATCCATCCCGGCTTTGATTGCGTGGTACAAAAACGCCGAGTGCATCGCCTCGCGCACCGGATTGTTGCCGCGAAATGAGAAAGAAATGTTGCTGACTCCACCGCTGACTTTCGCCAGCGGCAGATTTTCTTTGATCCAGCGCGTCGCCTCGATGAAGTTCACCGCGTAATTGTTGTGTTCCTCCATACCGGTGGCCACTGTCAAAATGTTGGGATCGAAGATAATGTCTTGGGCCGGAAAACCGATCCGCTCGGTTAGAATTTTGTAGCAACGCGCACAGACCTCGGTTTTTCTCTCGTAAGTATCAGCTTGGCCGCGTTCATCGAAAGCCATCACCACGACGGCGGCGCCGTAGCGGCGGATCAATTGGGCCTGGCTGATGAATTTCTCCTCGCCTTCCTTGAGACTGATCGAGTTGACCACGCCTTTACCCTGCAAGCATTTCAGGCCGGCCTCGATCACTTCCCATCTGGAGCTATCGACCATCACCGGCACGCGGGCGATCTCCGATTCACCGGCGATCATGCGGAGAAATTTTTCCATCGCTGCTTTCGAGTCGAGCATGCCTTCGTCCATGTTAACGTCGATGATCTGCGCGCCCCCCTCCACCTGTTGACGCGCCACGGCCACCGCCTTTTCGTAATCGCCGGCCAAAATCAGTTTCGAGAACACCGGTGAGCCGGTAATATTGGTGCGCTCACCGACGTTCACAAAATTGGATTCCGGACGCACGGCGACGCTCTCCAAGCCGCTCAAACGTAGATAAGGTTCGACCTGAGGGGGCACTCTCGGGGCTATGCCGCTGAGGGCCGCGCTCAGAGCTTTGATGTGCGCCGGAGTGGTACCGCAGCAGCCGCCGACGATATTGAGCCAGCCGTTCTCCGCCCATTCGCGCAACTGCGGCGCCAAGCTTTCCGGCGTTTCCGGAAAACCTGTCGGCAAAAGCGGGTCAGGCAATCCCGCATTGGGATGGCTGCTCATGTAGACCGGCGCAATACGCGACAGCTCTTCGACCAGAGGCCGCATTTCTTTTGGACCGAGCGCGCAGTTCATGCCGACGCTCAAGAGCGGCACATGCGAAAGGGAATTCCAGAAAGCTTCCACGGTTTGGCCGGTCACGCCGCGGTTGCTGCCCGCTTGAATAAAAGTGACCGACGCCATCAGCGGCAGCCGGATGCCGCGCTCCTCGAAAAGACCCATGATGGCGAAAAACGCCGCCTTTGCGTTTAGCGTATCGAAGATCGTTTCGACAAGCAGGATATCGGCGCCGCCGTCGATTAATCCACGCGCCTGTTCGTAGTAAGCTTCGACCAGCTCTTCATAGGTTACGCCGCGCGTCGCCGCGCTATGCACGTCCGTCGAAATCGAACAAGTACGATTCGTGGGGCCGATGGCGCCGGCCACAAAGCAGGGTCGAGAGGAGCCTTGCGCCGCAAGCGCCTCAACCGCTCTCTTCGCGGCCCTGGCACCCGCGAAATTCATCTCATAGACATAGGATTCCAAGCCGTAATCCGCCATGGAGATCGACGTCGAATTGAAGGTATTTGTCTCCAGAATGTCGGCGCCGGCTTTCAGGTACTGCAAGTGAATCTCGGTAATCAACTCGGGTTGGGTCACGCACAACAAATCGTTGCACCCTTTTAAATCGCGGCGGTGCGCGGCGAAGCGCGCGCCGCGAAAGGCTTCCTCAGCCAACCCTGCCATCTGGATCATCGTCCCCATGGCACCATCGAGGATGAGAATTCGCTCCGCTAAAAGCGTTTGTAATGTTTCTTCAGCATCGATCATCTTTTCTTGACTTTCCTAAGCCTGCTTCTTTTGCCATGTTCCGTTAGGCTTGCGCGCGCGATAAAAATCTCAACAGCCCGGTTGCCGTTGCGCGCCATTTTCTCCCCGGCAAATGCCCCGGTTAACTCGTAGTCTAGCCGCGCTCCACCGGCGTCACGGAACCAACCCTCGATCGCCTCTTGCTCGAACCCCAGCCAGCGGTGCGCCATTTGCTCGCGCATCCAGGCTTGTCTGTGCTGCACCAAATCAACCAGGATCACCGTACCGCCGCGCCGAGCAATGCGGCACAGGTTAGCGATGGCGCGTTGCGGATCGAGCAAAAAATGCAAGACCATGACGCAAAACACCGCATCGACGCTGTGCGCCTGCAAGGGCAGGCTGAGAGCATCGCCCTGGCGAAATTCCACGTTGTCCAACTGCCGCTCCTTGGCCAATGCCCGAGCGCGCCACAGCATCTCACGGGAGAGATCGATGCCGATCACCTTGCCGGCGAACCGCGCCAGCTCGAAGGTCAGGCTGCCGGTGCCACAACCGATGTCGGCGATCGTAAGTTTATGAGGCAACAGCTTTTCAATGGCGAGCGACGTGACCCGGTCGTCGAAATAGCTCTTGCGGATGTGCTCCCAGTCGCCCGCCACCGATTCAAAATAATCCTGCGAGCGTTGCCGGCGCCGGCGCCGGCACTCTTCCAAGCGCGCCTGGTCTTGTTTCACCTCGGGAACCTCGGCGATCCGCAGCTGCAGTGAGTTAAACAGCTCGCGCGCCGGCTCCGGCATGTCGCGCCGGGCGGAAAAATAAACGCTCGTCCCCTCTTTTCGATCCTGCACGAATCCGGCGTCGCGCAGAATCGCCAGGTTGCGCGATACCGACGACTGCACCGAATCAACGACCTCCTGGACCTCGCCGACGGTCAGTTCCTCCTCGGCAACCGCCGCGAAAATACGCAACCGCAAAGGGTCGGCTAGAGCTTTCAAGGTGCGCACGAATTCCATAGCCATTTACTAATCATCAATATATATAAATATTGCGATACTGACAAGACTTTAGCACCATTCGGCGGGAGTGCTTAAGAGCTGAGCCTGACGGCAGAAGCCGCGCCCTAGTCGAATTTTTGCGCTACAAGGCGCGCGCGAAAGAACTTTCACCCTGCTCGATAAAGTTTCCTCTAGGAGCATAGGGCACGGTCGAGACCGTCCCCTACCGCTTGGTCATCAAGCGACATAGCGCTATGTTTATAGGTAAGGCTTTTCTTGCAGGCTGTTAAAAAAGGTTCAGATGCGAGGCGCGCACTGGGTTTCGGGGTTTCGCGTCCCGGGTTTCGGGTTGAAATTTGAAACACGAAACTCGGAACTCGAAACTGCGCAAGCGCCTATGGGTCTTTTTCAACAGCCTGCTAACTAAACCGCGCGTGCCAGCGTGAGGACGTAAACGCCACTCGCGCCCGCCCGCCGTAGCGCTCGACTACATTCATTGGCGGTGGCGCCGGAGGTGTAAACATCGTCAACCAGAAGGATCGTTTTATTCTTAACAGGATGATCCGGACTCACCGCGAACGCGCCGCGCACGTTTTTCCGGCGCTCTTCTTCCGTCAACTGAGTTTGCGGCGGCGTCTCGCGACGGCGAACCAGCGCAAAGACATCCATAGGCGTGCCGTAGGCGCGGCTCACTTGGCGCGCCAATAATACCGACTGGTTGAAGCCGCGCCAGCGTAACCGCTTGGGATGAAGCGGCACCGGCACAATCAGCTCGATGCGACACTCCCTCAAGAACTCTGCGCAACCCCGCGCCATGAGCCGGCCCAACGGCTTTCCCAACGACACTTTGCGGCCGTATTTAAACTTCTGTACCACGCTTCTAAGCGGTTGTCGGTCGAGTTCTTCGCGCGGATAGCAAGCCCACGCGCGCGCCTGGACGAAATGAGGAGCGCGTTTGATACAAGCGCCGCAGGGATGATCATCTCCGGCGCTGTCCGGAAAGGGCCGGCCACAGATCGGACATAATGGATGCCTAATGAGCTCGATGCTTGGCCGGCAAGATAAACAAAAATAGTCCGCATCCGTGCCATACATCCAGCTCCCGCAGGCGCGGCAGCGCGGTGGAAAAAGCCAGTCCACGACCCAACGCAAATTGATCGCGCGAACCCCTGTGATGCGGTGAGCTCCATAGTGCGGGCTAGACCTTAGCAAAAAATACGGGACGGCGCGACGCCTGTTCGCGCTCGTGGCTCGTGTTGGTCGGAAAAGAGAGTCGTTTCTAGTTTCTGGTTTCAAGTTTCTAGTTTCCGGATTGGGTCCTCCTGATTCCGAAACGAGAAACCAGAAAGCTAGAAACTCGCCAAGTGGGTTTAGGAATCAACAATCAGGGAGCGGCCGGTCATCTCTTTCGGTTGGGGAATTTCCAGCAGCTGGAGCACCGTCGGCGCAACATCGCTGCCGGCCCCTTCACGGAGTCCGACGGTCTTGCGCTCGTCGTCGACGAGAATGAAGGGCACCGGGTTGGTCGTGTGCGCAGTGTGCTGCATGCCGGTGTCGTAGTCTACGAGCTGCTCGATATTGCCATGGTCTGCGGTAATGATCACGCGGCCCTTTTTACTCAAGGCGGCGTTGACGACTCTGCCGACGCATTCGTCGATCACCTCGCAAGCTTTCACTGATGCTGCGAAGTTTCCCGTGTGCCCGACCATATCGGCATTGGCGTAGTTGGCGAGCATTAGACTGATATCCTCATCGATGACCTTCTTTACTAGCGCTTCGGTTACCTGGCGCGCGCTCATCTCAGGCTTGAGATCATAGGTGGCGACGTCTCTAGGCGAAGGAATCATGATCCGTTGCTCGCCGGGAAATTCTTTTTCTTCGCCGCCGTTGAAGAAATAAGTAACGTGGGCATACTTTTCGGTCTCCGCGATGCGCAACTGGCGAATGCCATGTGCGCTTACAACTTGCCCAAGGATTTGCCTTAGCTCACGCGGCTGGTATGCGACCGGAAGGTTAAACTTTTCATCGTACTGCGTCAGCGTAACGAAGGCGGCAAGATCGAGGCGGCGCGGTCGGGTGAATTCTGTAAAATCCTTCTCCGTCACCGCTCGCGTCAACTCCCGCGCTCGATCGGCGCGAAAATTGAAAAAAATCACGCCGTCGCCGTCGCCGATGAGACCGTCGGGAACGGCGTTCTCTATGACGGTTGGCAGCACAAACTCGTCGGTAACATTTGCCGCGTAGCTTTGCCGGATCGCCGCCAGCGCCGACGGCGCTTTTTTCCCGGCCCCTTCCGTTAGACAACGATAGGCCTTCTCAACACGATCCCAACGTTTGTCGCGATCCATGGCATAATAGCGCCCCATGACAGTGGCCATCTTGACTTCAGCGTAGGCCTTGAGCTTCTCGTTCAAGTCGAGTACGAACTGCTCGGCGCTACTGGGCGGGGTATCCCGGCCATCGAGAAAAAGATGAAGATAGACGTGCTGCATGTGCTCACGTCGCGCCATCTCCATCAGAGCCTCCATGTGGCGCTGGTGGCTGTGAACGCCGCCATCGCCCAGTAAGCCGATCAAATGGATGCGGCCGTTTCGTTCCTTGGTTTTCTTCAAAGCCTCGAGGAGCGCCTGATTCTTATAAAAGTCTCCCCCATCGATATCTTTGTGAATCAAGGTCAGGTCCTGGTGCACGATGCGCCCCGCGCCCAGGATCATATGTCCAACCTCCGAGTTGCCCATCTGGCCATCGGGCAAACCGACATCGGCGCCGGACATGGAAAGACGCGAACTCGGATAGGTTTTTACCAGCGCGTCTAAATTGCCCATTGACGCATGCGCAACGGCGTTGCCTTCTTTGCGCGGGTTAATGCCGAACCCGTCCAAAATCACCAGGATCGTCGGCCGTACTGTGCTCACAAAAATCTCCTTCAGTTACGAGTCATGGCAGCTAGCTAGGCTAGTACGGTAGCTGAAAAGCGTCTAGCAGGCTGCTCAAAAAGGCCCAGAGGCGAGGCGCGCGAGGATGTTTGGGTTTCGGCGTCCCGCGTACGTTGAACTCGAAATAGAACTCGAACGCGCAACTGCGTAAGCGCTATGGGTCTTTTTCAGCAGCCTGCTCAGAACTGACCGGCAAGCTTTGCATAAGCTTCCGGCAACTCGGCCCGCGGCGCGTCGCCCCACAACCCCTCAAGGTCGTAAAACTCCCGGACCGGCTCGTAGAAGATGTGAACTATGACATCGGAAAAATCCATAAGCACCCAGTGGCCGCGGCCCGTCCCTTCAATGGCAAAGGGTTTGATGGCGTGCGCTCTGGAGCTTTCTTCGATTCCCTGAGCAATGCTCTGGACTTGCCGGTCGGAGCGTCCTGAACAGACCACGAAATAATCCGCAATCGACGTCAGGTCGCGGACGCAAAGCACGGTCAAATTGGCAGCCTTCTTTTCCAGCGCGGCGGCGACAATCGTCAAAGTTTTTTCCCAGGAGCTTTTGTCAACCAATTGAATTATTTTCCTGCGCCGGCTCGGAATAAAGTCTCTGTCTGCCGATGTAGTCCTGGACGGTTTTCGGAACCAGGTAACGAATTGATTTTGTTTGCCGGACTCTCGCCCGAATATCGGACGCCGAGACGGCGAAGTCGGTTAGTTGCAGAAAATGCAGCGTCGTGCCGCTTCGGTGGCGATAAATTTTACTTTGAGAATCATAACAAAACAGCTTCTGCACGGCAACGGAAACGCCGCTTAGGAGGTTGGTTTTGCGGCTTCCGGGACGCGAAGTCACAATAAAATTGCACAGCGGAAATACTCGTCTGAAATCTTTCCAGCTACTGATTTCACGAAAGGCGTCAAGCCCGAGAATGAAATAATAGGTGTGATCGCCGCGATTGCGCTCGGCAAAATAGCGCAAGGTATCGATCGAATAGGATACGCCGGGGCGGTTGATCTCCACAGTAGAGACTCCGAAGTTTGGATTGCTCGCCAGCGCCAGGCGTACCATGGCGAGACGGTCACGCGCTGATGTTTTGGTCTGGCCGCGCTTGTGCGGCGGTATCGCCGTGGGAATGAACAGAATCCGATCGAGAGCAAAGCCCTCGCGCACCTCTTCAGCGCTGCGTAGATGGCCCCAGTGGATCGGATCGAACGTGCCGCCGAAAAGTCCGATCCTCATGGGCGACCGAAATCACCTTCCCGACAAAATTTACAAGCTGCGAGTCGCCGCGTCCACTGCGTGAAATGATTCGGCCATTTGTCTAAAGTGCGGAGTCCTGCGCCTGGCGCCAACTCAAAACACAAGAACCGAGACCCGAGACCGGCGCTGCCTAGCAGCCCCTGGGGAAAGTCTGACTGCATTCGACGGGCGATCGATCCCCGTGGGCCGCGTTGCTCCTCGCTCAAATATTCCCGATATTCTCGGTCGTCGCGCCTTGCCATCAGGGCGCTTCCCCCATCTCGGTGCGACGCCACACTTTCACCACGGGCTGCTGAGGGGTGGTCGCGGCGAGTGTGATCATTCTCGGATGTGACCGTCGCCGAATACGACGAATTTAGTCGTCGTCAGCTCTTCAAGTCCCATGGGACCGAAAGCGTGAATCTTACTCGTGCTGATGCCGATTTCGGCGCCCAGACCCAACTCGCCGCCGTCGTTAAAGCGCGTCGAAGCATTGACCATCACCGCCGAAGAGTTGACGCGGTCGACGAACTCCCGTGACCTTTGATAGCTCGCCGTCACAATGGTTTCGGTATGCTCGGAACCATAGCGCTCGATGTGATCGATGGCCTCGTCCATGTCTTTTACAACCCGCACCGCCAGAATCAAATCGAGATACTCCGTCGTCCAATCCGCCTCAGTCGCCGCTTGTGCGGCAGGTACAAGGGCGCGGGTCCTGGCGCAGCCGCGAAGCTCTACTCCAGCGGCCTGATACTTTTGCGCGAGCGGCGGCAGCAACTCTGCCGCGACCGCCTCGTGCACGAGCAATGTCTCCATCGCATTGCACACCGACGGTCGCTGGATCTTGGCATTGAGGCAAATGCGCTCGGCCATCGTTAATGAAGCCTCACTGTCCACATAGACGTGACACACGCCCTTATAGTGCTTGATAACGGGCACCTTGGAGTTTGACGCCACCGCGCGGATCAGTTCTTCGCCGCCGCGCGGGATGATCAAATCGATGTATTCTTCCAGTTGCAGCAACTCCCGGACAAGCGCGCGGTCTTTATTCTGCACTACTTGAATCGCGGCCGTGGGCACGGCGGTTTCCGCCAGAGCCTGATGCAGCACCTGACCGATGGCCTGGTTCGAAAAATGCGCCTCGCTGCCGCCGCGCAAAATGACCGCATTACCCGATTTAAGACACAGCGCCGCTGCATCGGCCGTGACATTGGGCCGGGCTTCGTAGATCATCCCGATGACCCCCAGAGGGATGCGCATCCTGCCTACCTGCAGGCCGTTGGGCCGGCGCCACATCTTGACGATTTCGCGCACCGGGTCCGGCAGCGCGACAACTTGGCGCAGGCCTGCGGCCATTGTTCGCACGCGGCCGGCATCGAGGGCGATGCGATCGAGCAGCGCGCCTGATATGCCGCTCTGCTGCGCCACCTGAAGATCCTTCTCATTTTCTTCAATTAAGAAACCCGCTCGCGCTTCGAGGGCTTGCGCCATCAGCAGCAGCGCGCGGTCTTTCGTCGCTGATGAAAGCGGCGCGAGCTTACGGGCGGCGGCCTTGGCGCGGCCGCCCAAAAGAATCGCCTCTTCTTTTAACGAATGTTTATTCACTTCAAAATTGGTAGAGAACTCACCCCAAAACTCGTTGCAAGCTGCGCTCAAATAGATCTAAGAGGCGAGGCGCGTCCCGGATTTCGGCTTGAAACTCGAAACCGAAACTCGGAACTGCGCCAGCAGCCTGCTACAAGAGCACCAGATCATCGCGATGTATAATCTCGTCGTAAGCCTTGTAACCCAGCACTTTTTCAATGTTGCTTGTATGCAATCCTTTGATCCGATTCAACTCCTCAGCGCTGTAGCTGACCAGCCCGCGCGCGAATTCGCAATCGCTTGGATCCAGGCAGCGCACGCATTCACCGGCGCCAAAGGAACCGCGAACTTCTTTAAGACCGGAAGGCAGCAAACTCTTTTTTTTATGGACGAG
This sequence comes from uncultured delta proteobacterium, assembly GCA_963801935.1. Lineage (GTDB taxonomy): Bacteria > Desulfobacterota > Binatia > UBA9968 > UBA9968 > DATACQ01. The sequence continues at coordinate 54,618 of CAWDHA010000005.1, read as the reverse complement.
CGCGTCATAAGCGCCGCTATCGACGACGATAGCACCGGCGGGCTTGAGATTGTACGCGATCCAATGTTTGCGGTACGTGAGACGGTTCTCTTCGGGTAAAATAAGCGTGCCGATCTCTTGGCCGGCGTCAAAAACCTGGGTCAACACTCCCGGGCGCAGGCCGGTCGTAATTACCGTCGCGATGCCCGCGGCAGCCGCTTTTTCTGCGGCGCCGATTTTCGTGACGATGCCGCCGGTGCCAAGCGCGCTCCGGCTCTCGCCAACGACAGCTTGCTTGACCGCTCTGATATCCTCGATAAGCGGGATGATCCGCGCGTCGGCATGAACCCGCGGGTCGCGATCATAAACGCCCTCGACATCGCTCAAGATAACCAGCAGGTCCGCCGCGAGCAACGTCGCCGCCAGCGCGGATAGATGATCGTTGTCGCCAAACTTCATCTCTTCCACCGCGACGGTGTCATTTTCATTGATGATAGGAATGATCGACGCCTCCAGCAGCATCTGAAGGGTATGTTTGGCATTGATATAGCGCTGGCGATTCGCCAGATCTTCGTGCGTAAGCAGCACCTGAGCCACGCTCTTTTCGAACTTTGAGAAATAATGCTCATAGAGAGCCATCAGTTTGATCTGGCCGACGGCCGCGAGCGCCTGCTTCTCGGGAATAGTCTTGGGGCGCTGCTTCCAACCGAGGCGCGACATCCCCGCGGCAACAGCGCCGGAGCTGACGACAACGATTTCTTTTTTCTGATCATGCAGCGCCGCCAGCTCCGCGACTAGCGCGCTCAGCCTCGCCTCTTCGATGCCGGAGCCGGAGAAAAGAATTTGGCTGCCGATCTTCACCACAACGCGGCGCGCGCCGCGCAAAACCTGCTTTTTATAATGTTTTTGCGTCATTCACTTCTTGGGGCGCGGCCGTCTCGTCCAACATAGCGCCGATTCTCTGCACCAACGACTTCACCCCTTCGCCGGTTACCGCCGATATCGACAAGAGCGGCCTGAACTTCTTTGGCAGCTTCTCCGCCAGCAATTTGCCATTTGCCCGCGCTTGCGGGATGTCGATCTTGCTCGCCACAACGATCTGCGGTTTTTGCATGAGCTCAGGATCAAAAAGCGCCAACTCCCGATTGACCACGCGCCAGTTTTCCAAAGGATCGTCTGCGTTGATATCCGTGGCGTCGAGCAAATGAACTAACACCCGGGTACGCATCACGTGGCGCAAGAATTTGTCGCCCAGTCCCTGGCCTGCATGAGCTCCCTCGATGAGGCCGGGAATATCAGCGACAACGAAGCCCTGCTGCTCGCCATAACTCACCACGCCCAGATTCGGCACCAATGTCGTAAACGGATAATCAGCAATTTTCGGCCGGACGGCTGAAATCACCGATATCAGAGTTGATTTGCCGGCATTTGGCAGACCGATGATGCCGGCGTCGGCGAGCAGGCGCAACTCGATCTGCAATTCTTTATCTTCGCCGGCCTCTCCGGGTTGCGCAAAGCGCGGGCCTCGATGAGTTGAGGAAACAAAATGAGCATTGCCTTTGCCACCGCGACCGCCGGCGGCAATCACGAGGCGTTCGCCCGCCGTTTTCAGATCACCCATGAGTTCCCCGGTCGCCGCTTGCCGGATGATCGTGCCCACCGGAACGCGAATAACGCGGTCATCACCGCGCCGCCCATGGCAGTCACTGCCCATCCCATGCTGGCCCCGGCCAGCCTGGTACTGCTTCTGGTAGCGCAGATCGAGAAGGGTTGTAAGCTGGGAATCGGCTTCCATAATCACGTCGCCGCCATGGCCGCCGTTGCCGCCGTTCGGGCCGCCGCGCGGCACGAACTTCTCGCGCCGAAACGCCACACAGCCGCGCCCGCCGGCGCCGCCGATCACGCGAATTTTGGTTTCGTCGATGAATTTCATGACTAAAAAAGACTCACTGAACCCAGAGATCAGAGGTCCGAGATCAGTCGCCGACGCAGCGCTCGCCGGTTCTCAATGGATTCCTCTCTGACTCCTGACCTCCGTCTTCCCTCCTCGGCCCTTCGTTTTGAGTCTTCTTCACATCATCGCCCTCTCACCAGCAAAAAAAAAGCCCCTGAAGGGGCTTTTCTTTTTGATACTGCCGAGCTGCATCCGTTATTGCGCCGCCGGCAACACTTCGACCTTCTTTCGAGTTCTATCGTAACGGCCGTACTGAACGGTACCATCGGTCAAGGCAAACAACGTATAATCTCGGCCCATGCCGACGTTCTTTCCCGGGTGGATGCGCGTGCCGAGCTGCCGGACTAAAATGTTGCCGGCGCGCACGGTCTCGCCACCGAAAACTTTTACCCCGCGTCGTTGCCCGTTACTGTCGCGTCCGTTGCGCGAGCTTCCGCCGGCTTTCTTATGAGCCATATCAACCTCGTCCAGTTAAGCTTCGATCCCAGTGATTTTCAGGGTCGTTTGATACTGCCGGTGGCCGCGTTGTCTGCTGTAGCTCTTGCGCCGCTTTTTCTTGAAGACGATGACTTTTTTGGCACGCGCTTGACTAACGATCTGCCCTGTAACCTTGGCGTCAGCTATGAGCGGCGCGCCGATCTTCACCTCATCGTTGCCGCCGACGAACAAAACGTCGCCCAAAGTCACCTGATCGCCGACTTCTCCCGTGACTTTCTCGATCTTCACGAGCTGCCCCTCGGACACACGATACTGTTTGCCACCAGTCCTAATAACCGCATATTTCATAAGATTTCCCAAACAGAATTTTTAGAGCAAACCCCGCCGAATGTCAATGTACGTACGCTGTCGACAGGGGACGGAAGACGGACGACCGCGCCCGTCTGCGCTCCCTCGGTCATCAGGCAGTACAGTGACGACAGCTCAAGCCGCCGCCTCGAAGTTTGAACCGCGCGCTGACAGGACAATAGCCATTTGACAAGACCTCACGTGCATAATATATCGTTAAGCGATACTATCGCATAACGATATATTTTATGCTCAAGAGCCTGAGCCTTGCCGATTTCCAATCGATGGCGGAACTGCGCTATCAGATCCGCCGTTTCTTGCGTTTTAGCGAAAATGCAGCTCGACAGGCGGGCCTAGAGCCGCAACAGCACCAGCTCCTGCTCGCGGTGCGCGGCCTGCCCGACCATTCGAAACCGACGGTCGGCGTGTTGGCGGAACGCATGCAGCTACAGCATCACAGCACAGTGGAGTTGATCGACCGGCTCGTCGACCGAGGCTTCCTTTGCCGTTTGCGTGCCAGCGATGATCGACGAAGGGTCCTGGTCAAGTTGACTCACGAAGGAGAAAAGTTTCTGAAGACCCTTTCACTCGACCATTTGCAAGAACTGCGCTCCGCCGGACCGAAATTTGTAAACATTCTCCAGCGTCTCATCGAAAGTACCGGGCCGGCCGGCGCGCTTCTGGAGAGCACCGGCACCGAACCTGCAAAAATGCCAAAAAAATTGAGAAAGGAAATCCGCCATGGCTAGACAAGAAAATGCCGCGGAAGAACTGTTACTCGACGTAAGGATCGCCGAAGCCTCGCGCTTCTACAAATTTTATCTGATCCACGAAAAGAAAATTCTCGGCACGATAAGCGTCGCCTTGTTTCTCATCGTGTGGGAGTTGGTGGGAAACACTTTCAAGTTGATCAATCCCATGTTCATGAGCGCGCCTTCGCTGGTTTTCAGCGCTGCGCTTCAGATGTTTGCTTCAGGCGAAATATACAACGACCTTTATGTAAGCGGCATAGAACTCTTCTGGGGTTATATCTTGTCAGCCGTGGTCGCCGTACCTTTCGGAATTATGATCGGCTGGTATAAGAAAGCGGCTTACATCTTTGATCCCTTCGTCAACGCCATGAATGCGACGCCGCGCGTGGCGCTCTTGCCTTTGGTGATCATCTGGTTGGGAATCGGCATTCTCTCGAAGGTCGGTATTATCTTTCTCGGGGCGGTTTTCCCCATACTGATCAATGCGCGCGATGGCGTGAAGACCACGCCGGCTAACCTTCTCACTGCGGCGCGGAGCTTTGGCGCATCGGAGTGGATGATCTTTAAGACCGTTGTGTTCCCTTCCACAGTTCCCTTTATCCTCAGCGGTTTGAGGCTCGGGCTTGGCAGAGCGATTGTCGGTGTCATGGTCGGCGAGCTTTATGCCGCTACTGCGGGGATCGGTTTTATGATCACCGTCGCCGGCGCCACTTTTCAGACCGATAAAGTTTTCGTCGGCGTGCTGATTTTTGCATTGACCGGAATGATCGGCATGGAGTTGCTGACCCGCGTAGAAAAACGGTTTAGTAGCTGGCGTCCCAACGTAGGCGCAGAAAACTAAAGGCGATACCCTCCCGGCCTTTTCATGATAACGGCCTACCGCAAGGTAGGCCGTTTTTTGTTTCAGCCGCGCTCTAGGGCCCGCATTATTCATGGCGCGTGGGAAATGCGCGGCAGAGTGTAAGTCCGAGGAGTGAGCCTCGTAGAGAGCGGACACCGAGGTACAAAGGTACGCCGACGTGTATGGTGCTTGGCAATCAGTTGTGTTTCTCCTCGATGCTTGCGTACTCACTTACGTCAGCCGGTCTCCTCAAGGTAGTGCTATTGGCCGCGCTCGGAGAGACTTGCTCCTCGGGCGTGATGCCATGAAACTAGGAGTTTAGTCCCAACGCTGTATTTCGCAGACCCTTGCCCTTTGCCCGTGTGAACCTTAGATTGATCGGCATAGAAAGGAGCTTCGTTTCATGGACTTGAGAAGAATTTACTGCAAGCTTGCCGTCATCGCGCTCTTGCTCTTCGCGACCTCCGGCTGCGGCTACAACCAACTACAGGGTCTCGACGAAAACGTCAAAGCAGCCTGGAGTGAGGTAGAAAACCAATTTCAACGCCGCGCCGATCTCATCCCCAATCTCGTCGCCACTGTCAAAGGGGCGGCGAACTTCGAGCAGGAAACCTTAACCAGAGTCATCGAAGCCCGGAGCAAAGCCACATCGGTAAAACTGGATGCCAATGCGCTCAGCAATCCCGAGGCTTTTCGGCGTTTCGAACAGGCCCAAAACGAACTGTCCGGCGCGCTTTCCCGCTTGCTCGTCGTCGTCGAAAAATACCCCGATCTAAAGGCAAATCAGAACTATCGCGATCTTCAAGCGCAACTCGAAGGCACGGAAAACCGCATCGCTGTGGCGCGCAAGCGCTACATCGAGAGCGTCGCGGAGTACAATAAAGGCGTCAGATTTTTCCCAACCAATTTGACCGCTAGATTTCTCCTCGGCCTCGAACCGCGCCAGAGTTTCAGCGCCGACCCGGCCGCCGCCAAAACGCCGGAAGTAAAATTCTGATTAACCTATGAACCTGCACAAAGCGCGGTTTCCGGCTGCGGCGTTTGCGCTGGCTCTGCTGGTGATCAGTGTGTCAACGGCGCGGAGCGCCGAGGTTCCGGCGCTGCGCGGCCGCGTCAACGACTACGCTCAGATCCTGTCACGCGATGTTGCGCGGAACCTGGAAACCCAGCTCGATCAGTTCGAAAAACAAACGGGCCATCAAGTCGCGGTGCTGACGGTCCCGACTCTCGCCGGCGAAGATATCGAGGGTTTCGGCATCCGCGTCGCGGAAAGCTGGAAGATCGGCCGAAAAGGTTTTGACAACGGCGTTATTTTTATCGTCGCTCCTCAGGATCGGCAACTGCGGTTGGAAGTGGGCTACGGCCTGGAAGGCGTTCTACCCGATGCGGTGGCAAGTCGCATCATCCGGGAGATCATCGTGCCGCGCTTTCGCGAAAACGATTCTCAGGGCGGGATCACCAGCGGGATTGACGCCGTGTTAAGAACGATTCGCGGCGAGCCGCTGCCCGAAAGCGCACTTCAAAAACCACGCCGGGGTAACCCCGCGCCTGCGCTGAGCCTTCCGCTGATTCTGTTCCTCTTATTCCTCGCCGGCACCTTGTTCAGGCGTAGGGGTCCGGGCGCGTGGATGACCCGCGGCCGGCGCCATCCCTTCGGCTGGGGCGGCGGCGGTTTCACCGGCGGTTTTGGTGGCGGTGGATTCGGCGGCGGCGGCGGTTTTGGCGGGGGCGGCGGCAGCTTTGGCGGCGGCGGCGCTTCGGGCCGGTGGTAGGTTTCGCGATGCGGGCTGAAAAGCTTTTGTCAGCAGAAGAAAAAGAACGCATTCGCCAGGCCGTTACGGCTGCGGAGCAAAAGACTTCCGGTGAAATTGTCCCGGCGGTTGTCAGCGCCAGCGCGCGTTATACCGAAATCGAACTTCTCGGGCTTGTCCTCGGGCTCGGCCTCGGCACTTTGGCGGCTGCTCTTTACGCCAATCCCTGGGGGCACGAATACGTATATCTGTGGCCGATGCTGGGAGCTGCGCTGGGGTTTTTTCTTTGTCGGATGCCGTCGATCAAGCGCCGTTTATTATCGCGGCGCCGAGTGGATGAAGCCGTGCTGCAACGGAGCCTTGCGGCTTTCACTGCCGAGGGGCTGCACCAGACGCGGGACCACACCGGTATCCTGATTTTCGTTTCGCTCCTCGAACATGAAGTCGAAGTGCTCGCCGACAGGGGAATCAACGAAAAAGTTCCCCAGGGGACCTGGGATGAAGTCGTCGGGATTGTTACGGCAGGGCTCAGAGCGGGTGAACCCGGCGACGCGTTCTGCACAGCCATCGACCGCTGCGGCGCTATTCTAGCGGAACACTTCCCACGTTCGGCGGATGACACAGACGAGCTATCCAACCGGCTCGTCACCGGTCCATAGTAAGAACGGCCGGGTTGGACCCGCCCTAAGGAAGCGCTGTGAAGTAATGCGCTCGCGTGCGAGGCAATTCTTACTTTCGAACGAGCCGCACATCCACCGCCGCCACGCCGGCGCCTTTGCGCGCACCATGATCGGGTTTATTTCCAAATCGGAAAGATGATCTCGATGGGCGGCGAAGATATCGGAGAGACCGATCATCGCTTTGACTAACGCATCAACATCGCGCGGCCGCTGGCCGCGCACGCCTTTAAGGATCTTGTAACCGCGCAGCTCTTTTAACATCTGCCCTCGCCTCGGTCTCATCGACCGGCAGCAAGCGGATCGACACGTCCTTCAACACTTCGACGAAAACGCCGCCGAGACCGACGATCAGGAACGGCCCGTACTGCGGATCGCTGCGCGCGCCGATCAAGACTTCGGTTCCCTGCACCATCTGCTGGATCAGCAATTGTCCTTTGCCCAGCGTTTTCGATAAAAGTTTTTGTCCTTCGGCGGCGACCTCCTCGGCGCTTTTCAAACCCAGCACCACCGCGCCGGACTCCGTCTTGTGCACGATATCGGATGAGATCAGCTTCAATGCCACCGGAAAGCCGATTTCTTTGGCTTTCGCGCCGGCGTCGGCGGCGTTTCCGACCATCGCCTGCTTCGGTAAATCGATGCCATGACGTTGGAAAAGCGCATCGAGCTTCTCGCCGTCGAGATCTGCGGCAGCGCCGCTGGCGGGCGCCATCCGCGGCACGCCTCGTTGTTTCCTTTCGCCGTACGATCCGAGACCGGCGAGCGCGCGTAAAGTGGGCTTGATCCCCTGCAAGAATGGCAAGCCGGCTTCTTCCTGGTACGCCCGGCTTTCATCCAAGCAACTATAAGTCGAGCGCCCGAACGCCAACACCGGCTTGTCCGTCGCCTCGGCGAGACTTTTAAAAATCCCGGCGCTTCTTTGTTGGCCGCGCGGCAACTCACCGTGAATGGCGAGGAGATCGACGCCGTCGTCTTCGGCGTGGAGTTTGACAATGTTAATGAATCCTTGCTCGTCGCCAAAACCCGCGACGCCGCATTCCAGTGGATTTTCCACCGCCAACTCCGGCGGTATCAGTGGGCGCACGGCTTCTCTGGTCTTGTCGCTCAGTTGGGCAAGATTAGTTTTCAATTCGTCGGCATGGTCGCAGATCAGCCCCTTCATGCCGCCGGAATTCACCACGATGGCGGCGCGACTGCCCTTGGGAAAACGTCCCGGGCATGAAGGCGAGTGTCATTTCAGTCATGTCTTCTAAGGTCGGGCAGCGAATCAATCCCAAGCGATGACAAACCGCATCAAAAACTTCATCGGCGCCCGCCAGAGAGCCGGTATGAGAAATCGCCTGGCGCCTGCCCATCTCCGAGCGGCCGAGCTTCACCGCCAGGATCGGTTTGCCCTTATTGAGCGCCTGCTCGGCGACTGCCATAAACTCGTTGGGCCGGCGAATGCCTTCGACCATCAACGTGATGACTTTGGTGTTCGGATCGTCAACCAGAAAAGACAGATAATCGACCAGGTCGAGACTGACCTCATTGCCGCTCGATACCGCGTAGCTAAAGCCGATGCCGCGCTCGGTGGCGCCCTTGATCCAATTGCCGCAGTGATCCGCCGCTCTGAAAGATCAGCCCTACGGAACCTCTTTTGAGCAACGGCGTCACGGTGGGAAAAGTCCACAATCCCTCGTCCACCGAATAGGAGCCCATGCAGTTCGGCCCGCAGATGACAAAGCCGGTTCTGTCGCACAAATCTTGCATCGCTTGAGCGCGCTCTTTGCCTTTGGCATCGTCGCCTTCGCCGAAACCCGCGGTGTAAATCGTCGCCGCTTTGGTACCGAGCTTCGCCGCCTCGTCCAAAACACCCATAACCGCGCGGGTGGGAATCAGGATCAGCAACTCCTCCGGCACCTCCGGTAAGTCGGCTAGAGTCGGATAGCACTTCTCGCCGTAGAGCTCGCTGTAATTCGGATTGATCAAATAAACGCCGCCAGGAAATTTTGCGCTCTTCAGGTTGCGGAAAATTCCCTGCGGCCAGGCGCCTTTTTGCGACGCGCCGATGATCGCGACGGATTTTGCGCGCAGTAAATTCTCAACTGGCTTGCGAGTAGATGGCGTCATGTCGAATCCTTCTGTCTTTTATTGGAATGGTTCTCCTATGTCACAGCCCCATAGTGACTGCAAGGTGGGAACGCAGAACCGGGTACTGTTTCACTCCACCTCGGCCACCCGGCGTTTCCTCTGCACCAGCATGGGCTCAACATAGATGCCATCATTCCGCCATTTTTAAACGGAGCGCGGCGCAGTGAAGAATCTCGGCCCGGATGCTGCGCTCTGACGATCGCATCAGCGCGGTTTGCCGATTTCAACGATCGATCACGCCGGCAGCGAAATATCGGGGAAGAAATACTGCACGATGAGACCGGTGGCAAATCCCAACCCGGCGGCGCCGACGGCAATCAGGAAAAATTGCAGGCCCGAGCGCAACTGCGACTGTGCCGCCAGTTTTCCTTTGAACGCGCCGACACCGAAGAGCGTGATCGCCGACAATGCCACCGAAAGGTAAAAGGCTTTCCAGCCGTCGAGCAGAAAATACGGCAAGATGGGTATCATTGCGCCAATGACAAACGACAACCCCATCACGAGCGCCGCTTTGCCCGGCTGGTTGAGCTCTGCGGCTCCGATACCGAAAACTTTTTCTTGAAAGGTCCGCAAAAACACTCGTTCCTGATGCAGCAGCTGTTTGACGATCGTGTAACTCTGCTCGCGGCTGAGCCCTTCCTGGCTCAAGGATTTGAGTAAACCTTCGGCGGCTATGTAGGGTTCCCGCTCGGCGAGGATTTCCGCCTCGCCGAGCTCTTTGTCAAAGATATCCTTCTGCGCAGTGGATGAAAGATACGAGCCTGCTGCCATGGAGATTGCGCCGGAGAACAACGCGGTGAGTCCCGTGATAATCACCACGGCTTTGTTTTCGGTAGCGCCTTGGATCCCGGCGAGCAACCCCAGGGTGCTGATCAGCCCGTCTTGTATGCCAAAGACAAATTCGCGAATCCGCGCCCGGCCTTCGATCAACTCTCGCTTTTGCTCGATGGCGTCAGCGGCCATGGGCGTTAATATTTGAACTTGAGATCACCGGTGGGAGCGCCCGGCTGCCAATCAGAGGGGCAAAGCCGGTCGGTCCGCAGCGCCTTTAACACGCGCAGGGTTTCTTCGACACTGCGCCCGACATTGGCATGGCTGACGACGACATAAACGACTTGTCCGAGCGGATTGATAATGAACGTGGCGCGCAAGCTGACGTTTTCCGTTTGGTCGAGCACGCCGTAGGCGCGGCTGACTTTTCGCTCAACATCGCTCAAGAGGGCGCAGTTCACGCCGCCCAACTCTTCGGCCCAGCGCAGATGACTTTCCGGAGGATCAACGCTGACGCCGATCACTTCAGCTTGCTCGGCGCGGAACTCGGCGGCCATTTTACCGAACCCGGTCACTTCCGTCGGGCATATGAAAGTAAAATCGGCCGGATAGAAAAAAAGCACGACCCATTGGCCCTTGAGGCTTTCGAGCGAATAGTCCGAAACTCTCCCCGCCAAAGTTCCTGTTAACGTAAAGCCCGGCGCTTTTTCGCCAATCTGTAACATGTGGGATCGTTCTTTCGGCTTCTTAAAAGCCACCTTACTTGGGCGGCACGGCTGCCGTTGGCCACAAGGAAAATTCACCTTCAGGGCTGGCCGCGGCGCTCGAGGTGATCCAGGCCGCAGGCGCCATTCCGCCATCGAGAAGTCCGAGAAAGTAGAGCCGCAGCATTTGTTCCATCAACTCCGGTAACGACAGATCGCGCTTGGGTTGGTACCATGTGTAGATCCAGTTCATCATGCCGAACAGCGAGAACGTCGCAACCCGGAGATCGAGGGCTCGCCCGCCTTGTCGATCCTGCAACTCCGCGATCAGGTCCATCAAGACTTTCGCGTAGCGCCGTTTAAGCACCAGAATCTTTTCGTTGAATTCGCCGGTGAGCGACTCATCCTCATGGGCCATCACTTTCATCTCGTGCATATTGTGCCAAAAAAAGCTCAGATGATTCTCGGCGAATAAACGGATACGCGTGCGCACGTCTGACTCCGGCTTGGCTGCCTCGTCCCAGCGCTCGAGCAACGTCGCGAAACAACGTTCTTGAATCAAGTAGAGCAGCTCTTCTTTGGTCGTAAAATAATAATATAGTCCCGCCAGGCTCATTTCCGTCGCCCGAGCGATATCGCGCACCGAGGTCCGATGAAAGCCTTTTTCGGCGAATATCTTTGCCGCGGTTTTAAGAATTTGTTGCAGCTTTTCGTCGTAGTGACGGGTTGCCGGTTCCGAGCGGGTCGACATGGATGAGGCGATATTTGCAAATCGTCCATAGGCTGTCAAACCGACTAGGCGCGCTATTCGAAATTGCTCTATCTCCCTTCTCTAGAAAACGATCGCGGCCGTCCGCCGCGCCGCCGTGGAAAATGGCCGCAGCGGATTTTTCGAGAAATCTCAGTTGTCCATTCAATCAACAGCGACGCCAAGGAACTTAAGCTTTGCCTTGCCGCAGCAAACTTGAAAATTGATTTTCCATAACATATAGCTCAAACACCATGAGTTATGAACATGTCCTGATCGCGAATGAAGCGCCTATCGCCGTCGTGACCATGAATCGACCCCAACAATTGAACGCCCTTTCGTTCGGTCTGGTCAAGGATTTATCCTTGGCCATGCAGGCGATGGATCAGGATGACGAGATACGGGTGATCATCCTTACCGGTGGTGAGAAAGTTTTCGCCGCCGGCGCCGACATCAAAGAGATGGCCGCTCTCGGGCCCTTCGATGAGCCGGTGCTGCAGCGGCTTGCCTATCGCGACCGCATCAATCTCATTTCCAAGCCGGTCGTCGCCGCCGTCAGCGGCTTGGCTCTGGGCGGCGGCTGCGAGCTGGCCATGAGCTGCGACATCGTCGTCGCTTCTGAAAACGCGCGCTTCGGTCAACCCGAGGTAAATCTCGGGATCATTCCTGGCAGCGGCGGCACGCAAAGACTGACCCACCTGCTCGGCAAACATCGGGCCATGGAACTGATCCTCACTGGAGATTTCCTGAGCGCCGTGGATGCAGAACGCTTCGGGCTGGTCAATCGCGTCGTGCCCGCGGAGCTGCTGCTCGAGGAAGCCAAGAACGTCGCCAGAAAAATCGCTGCCAAACCAGTGCTGGCGATGCGCGCGGCAAAGCAAGCCGTGCTCAAGGCGGGCAATGCGCCGCTCGATGAAGGTCTCGACTTCGAGCGCAAGTCCTTCTATCTTTTATTGGCATCGGAAGATCGCGGCGAGGCCATGACCGCCTTTTTGGAAAAGCGCAAAGCGGAACTAAAAGGGCGCTAACCGGGATCGTTCAGGTCCTGAGGAGAACTTGCGATAGATGCCAAGGAGTAACTCTCGTCACGCATCGGGTTCAAAACGTTCAACTGGTTCAAGCCGTCCAATCCCCCTCCTTAGTCCTCCCCCACGTCGCGGCGGAGGAAACAGGTGGGGGCTGGAACGATTTGAACGAGTGAACTTCGGAAAGTACAGGCTCATTTCTGCCACAGGCGGATCAGTCTGCGGCGCTCGATCAGAGAAGCTTACTTCTCGGACTTAACTCGTGAACAACTAAGACTAGGGCTTCGTCGCCGTGAGCTACGAAACTATCATTTACGAAAAAGCGAGCGGTCTCGCGACCATTATCCTGAACCGGCCGCAGTCCCTCAACGCCTTTGTGCCGCAAATGAATCAGGAATTGCTCGAGGCATTGAAAGCCGGCGAGCGCGACAGAGAAGTTCGCTGCTTGATGATCACCGGCGCGGGTCGCGCGTTCTCTGCCGGACAGGATCTCAAAGGCCGCACCCCCGAACAGAAAGGCTCCCTCGGCGCGTCCTTGCGGGAAAAGTACAATCCGATGATCCGCCAGATCCGCCAGATGGAAAAGATCGTCATCGCGGCGGTAAACGGCGTCGCCGCGGGCGCCGGTTGCAACCTTGCACTGGCATGCGATCTGCGCGTCGCGTCAGAAGACGCCAAGTTCATTCAATCGTTCGTGCGTGTCGGGCTGGCGCCGGATTCCGGCGGCAGTTTTATTCTGCCGCGCCTGGTAGGTCTGAGCAAGGCGCTGGAGTTGCTGCTTCTCGGCGATACCGTCGATGGCAAAGAAGCACAGCGAATCGGTCTCGTAGCGCGTTTATTTCCTGCGGCGGAATTTGCCGGCGCTAGTAAAGCGATCGGCGAAAGGATAGCTCAAGCGCCGCGCGGCGTCGGGCTCATCAAACGCGCGGTCAACCACGCCAATCTGCCGAACCTGGAATCCGATCTCGAATACGAAGCCCATTTGCAAGAGATTGCCGGCAGGAGCGCCGATTACGACGAAGGCGTGCGCGCGTTCCTCGAAAAACGCGCGCCGGTGTTTACCGGAAAATAGACTACTGTTTCGGGTTTCGCGTCTCGCGTTTCGAGTTGCAACCCGAAACCTTAAGCCCGACACTCGAAACGGCGACAGCTATGAGCGACAAGACAGAAAAAATCGGCGTGCTCGGCGCCGGGACCATGGGCGCGGGTATCGCGCAAGTGGCCGCCCAGACAGGTTTCGAAACCTTGCTCTACGATATCAAAGACGAATTCATCGAGACCGGCATGGGCCGCATTTCGAGTTTTCTCCGCGGCACTCGCGAGCGCGGTAAGATTTCTTCGGAAGAAGAACAGGCCGTCTTGAGCCGACTCCGCGGCACGACCCGCCTTGAAGACTTCAAAGGGCACGCTCTCGTCGTCGAAGCCGCGCCGGAAAGACTGGAACTCAAGCGCGACATTTTCAAGCGGCTCGATGCGCTCTGCGGCACGGAAACGCTCTTGGCGACCAACACCTCTTCCTTTTCCGTGACCGCCATCGCCGCCAGCACCGAGAGGCCTGAACGGGTCCTCGGCCTGCACTACTTCAATCCACCGCCGTTGATGGCGCTGGTGGAAGTGATCCAGGGCGACCGCACCAGTCCGGAATCGATAGACAAAGCGACCGCTTTGATGCGCCGGATGGGTAAAACTCCGGCGCGCGCCAAGGATACGCCGGGGTTTATTGTCAATCGCATTGCCCGGCCGTTTTATAACGAAGGCCTACGCGTGCTCGGCGACGGCGACGCTGCGGTTGAAACCATCGACCGGGTTATGCGCGAAGCCGGGAATTTCCGTATGGGACCCTTTGAGCTCATGGATTTGATCGGCAACGATGTTAATTTTGCCGCTACCGAGTCGCTGTATCGCTCGTTCTTCGAAGATCCGCGCTTTCGCCCGAGCCCGATCCAACAAAAACTGGTATCCGCCGGCAACCTCGGCCGGAAAACCGGGCGGGGATTTTACGTCTATGGCGGAAAATAAGGTGACAATCATCGGCACCAATCGGCTCGCCCGAGAGTTGGCGGATCTTTGCCACGAAAAGGGTCTGAACGCGGCGTTGCGCGCTGAGCCCGCCGATCTCTCGGCCGCCACCCCGCTGGTCATCGAAACATTTGCTTTGGCGGCAGAAGCGAAAAAAGCCGTTCTGAAAAAACTCGACGATTTTCTCGCGCCGGCATCGGTGATCGTGACCTCCTGTCTCGGCTCGGCCGTGACTTATCTTTCGGAGTCGCTGAAACGGCCGGAACGCGTGGTCGGCTTCGCGACCTTTTATCCGCTGACGCAACGCAAACTCATCGAGCTCTCGACCGGGATGCGGAGCGCGGCAAGTGCCGCGCAAAAAGCCGAAGAATTTTTCAAGAGCTTGGACAAGGAGACAGTGCGCGTGAAAGACGCCGCGGGTCTGACATTTCCGCGCATCCTGAGCTTGATCATCAACGAAGCCGCCCGCGCCCTGGAAGAGGGCGTAGCCAGCGCCGAGGAAATCGACATCGCCATGCGCCTGGGCGTCAATTATCCGCAAGGCCCGCTCAAGTGGGCCGACGAGATCGGCCTCGATGAAGTTCTGGCTGTCCTGGAAGGACTGGAGAGGGAGACCGGTGAAGATCGCTATCGTCCGGCGCCCTTGTTAAGCAAACTCGTGTCCGCGGGTTTTGTCGGCGAGATCGCGGGCCGGGGGTTTTACTGCTACAATGAAAATCAGGTGAAATCATGAAAGAAGCCGTTATCGTTGAAGCGGTGCGCACGCCCATGGGCCGCCATAGCGGTATTTTCAAAGATCTGCGAACCGACGACCTTGCTGCTTACATCATCGCCAAGTTGGTGGACAAGAGCGGCATAGCCAAGGAAGAGATCGAAGATGTTTACTTCGGCTGCACCAACCAGGCAGGCGAAGATTCGCGCAATGTCGCGCGCAATGCGTCATTGCTTGCCGGCCTGCCGTACACGATTCCCGGCGCGACCATCAATCGTTTGTGCGGCTCGGGCCTCGAAGCGATCAACCAGGCGGCTCATTCCGTCGCCACCGATAACGGCGAGGTCTACCTGGCCGGTGGCGTCGAAAGTATGACTCGCGGTCCCTGGGTCATGGGCAAACCGGCCAGTGCTTTTCAGCGCGGCGACGCGCAGCTTTACGACAGCTCGCTCGGTTGGCGTTTTCCCAACAAGCGCATGGGCGAACTTTATTCATTGATCAATAACGGCGAGACCGCAGAAAACGTCGCCGAGAAATACCGCATCAGCCGCGCAGATCAAGATGCGCTCGCCTTGGCGAGCCATCGAAAAGCACTGAAGGCGCAGCAGGACGGGCGCCTCAAAGACGAAATCATCGCGGTGGAGATCCCCCAGCGCAAAGGCGCGGCGCTCGTGCTGGACAAAGACGAAGGGCCGCGCTCCGACACGACCTTAGAGATCCTCGCGAGCTTGCAACCTTCCTTCAAAAAAGGCGGGACCGTGACCGCGGGTAATTCATCACCGCTTTCCGACGGCGCGGCGGCGCTGCTGATCATGACCCCCGAGAAAGCCGAACAACTAAAGCTCAAGCCGATGGTGCGCATCGTCGCTTCGGCGACCGCCGGCGTGCATCCGAACTACATGGGAATCGGTCCGATACCGGCCTCGCAAAAAGCGCTCAAGCGCGCCGGCCTCAGCATTGAGCAGATCGATCTCGTCGAGCTCAACGAGGCGTTTGCGTCGCAGGTGCTCGCGTGCGCGCGCGAGCTGGGCATCGAACTCGATAAGCTCAACGTAAACGGCGGCGCCATTGCGCTCGGCCACCCGTTGGGCTGCAGCGGCGCCCGAATCGTAACCACCCTGATTCACGAAATGCGAAAACGCGGCAGCCGCTACGGTCTGGCGACGATGTGCATCGGCGTCGGCCAAGGTATCGCCACCATCGTCGAACGAATGACTTAGAGTCGATACCGCCAGTCGCGCGGGCGGCTCGCGCGCGCCAATCCTGTAAGTTCGATCAAGAACTTTCGCTGTCAGCGCGCCAGACCAGCGCATCGTCCCGATGTCTTTTTCCTTTCGGCGCTGCCGGCAACGCCAGAAACACACCATGAACATCTCGCGCAAGCGCCTGGTCGCTGTACTCGCGCTGGTCTCGGCCGCCGGCGCGGCGCTGTTGTTTTGCCTTAGCCTCCTGGCCCACAAAAATCGTGAAGTTGTGCGCCAGGAAGTGCGAAAAGTTCTCGGCGACGATGCCAGCTTTGAAACGGTAGAGGCGACACTGTGGACTGGTTTCGGTTTCAGGATGAAGGACTTTCGCATTGCCGATGACGCGCGTTTCGCGGCTACGCCGCTTGTTCAAGCGCGCGAACTACATCTCGGCATCAGCCTATGGCCTCTTCTGCTGGGCCGTTTAGTGATCACTACGCTGACGTTTACAGAGCCGGAACTGCAGATCATCACCAACGAAGCCGGCCTGCTTAACATGACTGCGCTGACGGAGCGCAAGCAAGGAGTTTTGTCTTTTTCCAGACTGGGCAGCGGCGCCAGCGAAAGAAGAAGCTCCGGCGTCAGTTTTTTAATTACCCGGCTGAAAGTGGTCAACGGGCGTGCCGATTTCATCGACCGCTCGATCACCGCCCCCGCGGCATTACAAATCAAGAAAATCGATCTCGATGTCGGCGGACTGGACCTTGCGGCTCGGGCCAAAATCAAACTAGCCGCTTCGCTCACCGCAGACCTCGGACAAGACGTGCGCATTACCGGTGAAATGGGTCCGCCCGCGCCGGGCAAAAACTGGACGCAGCAGCCGGTGAACTTGGACATGCAATTCGATTCTCTGTACTTGCCGATGCTGGCCCGTGCTATTCCTTTTTTTCGCGATAGAATCCCGCGCGAATTTGATATCACCGGGCCTATGCATTTTCACACCAAGCTTACCGGCACATTGCTGCAGCCGCGCTTCACTGCTCTGACGCTTAAAGTACCCTTGTTGGGATCCTCAGAGTACAACGCGGTTCTCGAAGGTCAGGCCGAACTCACTGAGGACAGTAACTGGGGCGAAGCGCCGATCGCAGGGAAATTGACGTTGAGCGCTGTCAGCCTCTCGGAGCTCAGAAAACTGCCGCTCATGGGCCGAATTTTTCCCGATGATTTGATCACCGACGGCGCCGTCGACATCCGCAGCCGCTTCGAAGGAACCTGGAACCAGCTGCGCGTCGGAGCTTTGCTGGAGGCCAGCGGCAGCGAGCTCGGTTATTTGGGACAATTTCGAAAACCGGCGGGTGCGCCGGCCCGGTTGCGCGCAAGGATCACAGGACACAATGGCGGCTACTTGCTCCACCCCTCCGAGCTTGTCCTGGGAGAACTTGAGATTCTCGTGTCGGGGGCAGTGACGAAGGGTCAGAACCCGCGGCTGTCGGTCAGGCTGCAAGCCGATAAGCGGCCGGTCAAGGCTTTGCAGGTCTTCTTGAAGCCCGCGTCACTCGAACTTGCCGGCGGCAATGTTGGCTGGGACTTGTCCTTCCAAAAGGAGCTGCCGGCGACCGATGCGACATGGGAAACCCGCGGTGTTTTAGCTCTCGAACAGGTCGCGCTGCGCGACAAGGTTAGTCGTGAAAATATCGATCGGCTGAATGGCTCGGTGTCATTTTATGGGCGGCGGGCGCGCGCCAACAATCTCACCCTCCGGGTGGGCTCCACGCCGCTGAGCTTGGCAGTCGATGTCATCGAATTGGCTCCTTTCCGGGCGGGCTATAGTTTGCGATCCGACAATCTCATTGCCGCCGATCTACCGCTCTTTCCGAAAGCGACCGGCTTCATGAGCAATGTACTTTCTAACGGCGAGTTGACCATGGCGCATGGCGAAAAGCGCCTGCGGGGAGTCCTTACTTCAGCCGCAGGAACGCTCCAGGACGTTCCCTATCGCAATCTGCAAACCGATCTCACCTGGTCTCCTGCCGGCATCAGTTTCAAGGACCTGCGCCTGGAAGTTTTTGATGGCGCACTGCGCGCCGCCGGCTCGTGGAATATCACCGGTGGAAAAACGCGTGAATTACGGATTTTATCCAAGGTACATGCGTTGAGTTTGGCCGGAGTTTTGGCGCAGCTAGCGCCTCAAATAAAAGATCGATTCGCCGGGCGACTCGATTTCGGCGGCGAATTTGCAGCCAGCGCGCCGCTTGACGCCGCGTGCTGGTGAAAAGCTTCAAAGGATCGGGCACGGCGTCGATCCGTAAAGGCACGATCAAAGATTTCAATCTGATCGCCCAACTTTTTTATGGTGGCGCCGGCACGGCGCAGAATGCCGACACGAGCCCGCGCCTCGCGCGCAATCTCCCCGCCACAGCTAAACCACAAGACACCGCCTTTGAAGAGCTCAAAGCCAACGTTACCGTCGAAGCTCGGCGCGTGCGCACTGACAACCTTTCACTTTCCACCCGGGAATATGCGATCACCGGAGCCGGATGGGTCGCTTTTGATGGCACCACCCAGTGGAACGGGTTGCTGGTCTTTTCACCCGTCATCACGCGAGAGCTACAGCGCGAATACGGCGCGATTCGATACTTTCTTGACCGTCAGGGCCGACTGGCGATTTCGTTTCGCCTGGATGGCAAACTACCCAACGTAAGAATTCGTCCGGAGAATCGAGCCCTCAGCCAGGCGCTGCGCTGGGGTACTTGGCAACGCAGCGACGATCTCGCCGGACGAGAAGGCCGGAGCGGGCGAACCTGGCTTCCAGAGTCCCTTGATCGGCTGCTGCACCGCTGAGATTTGCCATGATGGATCTACAGCTCTTCTATTTAGAAACACCGCCGCAGCACATCGCTTATGTTAAATTCATCTTCGAATCCTACGAAGAAGTTGGCATTGTGCGCACCATCGAGCGCAAAAAAGCGATCATTGTAGTGTTGGCCATGCGCGACTTTGCCGCCGCCGCGCGCGAAATTATCGAGTCGATCAAACAGGACATCCCGCTGCTAGAAATTCCTCCGCCAATCGATAGCGCCGACGATTGGTTCATGAACGAACTGGCCCGCGAGTAGCCGTTAACGGACGGGACCCCCCACCTGTGAACTTGTGCCCTTCAAAAAATCCCTCCTAATCCTCCCTTTATAAAGGGAGGAACCAATACGCTCGCGCTATCGGCATTTGGCCCGAACATTGGCCGCTTTTTAAAAAAAGCGGATCGATTGCGCCGTCATTGAAAAGCGCAGGGAAGCGTTTCATGCTGAATCAATGAAAGCAGATTTACCGGCGCGCGACGACAACGCGCGCCACAAGATTCTAAATCTCTTCGCCACCAAACCCAGGCAGCGCCTGACGCCTGCGGAGATTCACAGGCGCGGCGGCTTTGCCGCCAATGGGCTGCAGAGCATTATCGATGCGCTCAGAGACCTTTGCCGCGAAGGTCGACTGGTGCGCCTGAAAAAAAACCACTACGCCCTACCCGACAGCCAAAATCTGGTAAGCGGGAAAATTCATGCCCACCCCGATGGCTACGGCTTTCTGATTCCGGAAGATAAGAGCATCGAAGATCTTTACATCAACCGGCGCGAGATGCGCCGCGTCATGCACGGCGATCGCGTTATCGTGCGCGTTGACCAGAAACCGCGCGGCGAAACAGAAGCGCACATCGCGCAGATCTTGGAACGCGGGCAGAAACAGCTGCTCGGAACCTACAGTGAATTCGGCGGCAAGAGTTATTTGGTGCCGATGGATCCGCGGCTTGCCGGCGCCATTGCGCTGAACGTGGCGGGCATTAAACCCGAGCCTGGCAAAGTAATTGCCGCGGAGCTTTCCCGTTACGGCACGGCCATGTCGCCGCCACAAGCCGAGATGATCAAGGTCATCGGCGATGCCGGATGACCCGGAAGTGCAAGCTCAATCGGTGCTGTTTCGTTTCGGTTTGTCGCCGAATTTTCCAGCCGCAAGCGCACCGGGAAGCGGCACATTGCCCTTATGCGATCCCGGGCGAAGAGCTCGCTCGGCGCACCGATCTGCGCGACTTGCCGATCGTCACCATTGACGGCGAAAATGCGCGCGACTTCGATGACGCCGTGTTCGTGCAGCAAGCTTGACGACCATTATGAGCTTTTCGTTTCCATCGCCGATGTCGGGCTACTACGTCCAAACGGACGGCGCCCTCGATCAGGAAGCTTATAGCCGAGCCACCAGCGTTTATTTTCCCGACCGGGCGATCCCGATGCTGCCCGAAGCGCTCTCTAACGGCATCTGCAGTTTGAATCCTAACGAAGATCGCCTCACGAAAACCGTCTGTATCGAGTACAACGCCAAAGGAGAAGTGGTTCGCAGCCGCTTCTTCAACTCGATCATACGCAGCCACGAGCGCATGACCTACACCGACGTCCGCCGCATTTTGGTCGATCGCGACCGAGACTGCATAGCGCGTTACCAGAATCTCGTGGGCACGTTCGAGCTCATGGAAGAGCTCGCGCTTTTGATCTTTGAAAAGCGCAAAGCGCGCGGCAATCTCGACTTCGATCTGCCCGAAGCGGAAATCGTCCTCGACATTCAAGGCGCACCGGAAAACATCATCCGCGCTGAGCGCAATATTGCGCACCGCATCATCGAGGAATTCATGATCGCCGCCAACGAAGCAGTGGCGCGATACTTGACGGAAAAAGACGTGCCGCTGCTCTATCGCGTGCACGAGAGCCCCGATCAGGAGGCGTTGGAGGCGATCGCGCCGTTTCTTTTAAGTCTCGGGTACCGGCTACCGCAGAAGAAAGAAAAGATTGCGCCGTTGGAATTGCAGCGCCTGTTGGCGGCGTGCCGCGGCAAACCCGAAGAACGAGTGATCAACCGGGTGCTGTTGCGCTCGATGAAACAGGCGGTCTATCAACCCGATAACATCGGCCACTTCGGTTTGGCCTCGACCTGCTATACTCATTTCACCTCGCCGATACGGCGCTATCCCGATCTGATCGTGCATCGCATGCTGGAGCAGCGCGCTGGAAGGGAAAAAACTCAAGCCCAACGAACGCGAGGATCTGCTCCGTTATCTGCAAGAAGCCGGCAAGCATACGTCCGAGCGCGAGCGCCACGCCATGGACGCCGAGCGCGAGATGGTCGATCTGAAAAAAGCTCAGTTCATGATGGACAAAATCGGCGATGAATTTACCGGCTTCATCAACAGCCTGGCAAACTTCGGTTTCTTCGTGGAACTCGACGACTACTTCATCGAAGGGCTGGTGAAGCTCAGGTCGCTCAGCGACGACGACTACGATTATTACGAAAAAGAATACGTTATCAAAGGGCGCCGCTCCGGCCGCAAATTCCGCCTGGGCGACAACGTGCGCGTGAAAGTCGCGCGCATCAACGCGTTTCGCAGCGAAATCGATTTCGCATGGATTCAGGAATCTTCCACAAGGCTCGCATGAGATTGAAATGATCTCCGGCAAACGAGTCATTCCTATCGTAGCCGTGCAAGGTAGTAGGCAAGATCGAGGATAGCGGCGTCGGCCACCGGGTGCATCACATCCGCCATGGAAGGGTCGTAAGCGCGCCGCGCATTATTTTTATAATCGCGCATCGCCTTGGCCAGGTAGTCCTCACGCTGCGCCGCTAAACGCGGCGCATTCTCCTCGCCCGGCGAAATTTTCCTTATGGCAGAAATTGCAGCGGTGCTGCTGGACGAGCGCGCGGGCGCGCTCGAACCGCGGCGCATCTGTAGCGCCGGGCGCCGGCAGGGGCGGCGGCAAATTTGCGAGCGCCGCCGCCATCCGACGCAAGTCATCGTCGTTAATGCCGCTCATCATCGCGGGCATGGGCTCGATATTGCGCATTTTTTCGCGAAACATGTAGAGCTGGACGGAGAGATAAAACTGCGGCTGGCCGCCAAGCGAAGGAGTTTCAGGGATGGCAGATTGTCCTTTCTCTCCATGACAGGCGAGGCAAGGAGCGAGACGCTCGTCGATCGTCGCAGCAGCAGTCCGATACGGTAGCGCCGCCAGTATCACGAGCGCGGCCAACAACAGTAAGCTGATACAAAGACGATATTCCTCGGCTTCACCTCGCTGTGACACTGCGACACAGTCTCTTCGTAAGGGACGGTCGCGACCGTCCCTTCCGGATTGGACCGTCGGAGATCGGGTTATTTTCCCACGGGGCGGCAATGCCAACTGAGATCTCTAACTGCTCGATCGCATCTCGGAAAGGACACTAAACATCCCGAGCCCGCGCCTGATCAACGTTTAGCCGCGCGTTCGGCGCCGTAAGTCACACGGTAGATGGCGCCGGCGTAGTCGTCCGATACCAGAAGCGAGCCGTCCTTTAGAACGTGCACGTCCACCGGGCGCCCGCTGTATTCGTTGTTTTGCAGGAAGCCGGTCAAGAAGGGTTCGAGGGCCTTCACCGATCCGTCCTTGTTTAACTTCGCAACGACTACATCGCCGCCGATTTTTTTCGTTTTGTTCCAGGAGCCGTGCCGGGCGATGAAAATTGCGTTGTGGTATTCGGCCGGGAACATGCGTCCGGTATAGAAGCGCATGCCGAGCGCGGCGCTGTGCGGACCGAGCAAAGCGACTGGTTTGACGAACTCTTCGCAGGATCGGCCCCAGCCGACCTCGCGGTCGGTGAAGTTGCCCTGATGACAGTAGGGGAAGCCGAAATGTTGTCCCGCCTGGACGACCCGGTTGAGTTCGTCCTCGGGCAGGTCCTCGGACAGCCAATCGCGGCCATTATCGGTGAAATAAAGCTCCTTTGTCACCGGGTGCCAATCGAAACCTACGGAGTTGCGCACCCCGCGGGCAAAGACTTCCGCGCCGCTGCCGTCCAGATTGATGCGCCGGATCTGCGCGTTTTCTTCCGGCGGAATACAAATATTACACGGCGCGCCGACGTTGATGTAGAGCTTACTGTCAGGGCCGATGGCGATGAATTTCCAACCATGCGACTGATGATTCGGCAGGTCATCGTAAATGACCACCGGTTGCGGCGGGTTGTCGAGCAGATCCTCGATCTTTTCAAGCTTCGAAATCTTCGTGCCTTCACCGATGTAGAGCGTGCCATTTAGAAAAGCCAAGCCGTTGGGGCGATCGAGCCCCGAGGCGATCACCTTGGTCTCGCGTTTGCCGTTGCGCTCAGCGATCGCATAAACCTTGTCGAGCTGACGGTTGCTGACGAATACTGTGCCTTTATCACCGACGCGGAGCGAGCGGGCATTGGCAATGCCGCTGGCATAGACGTCGAGCTTGAAGCCTTTGGGCAGCTTAAGCTGCGGCACCGGCAACTTATCGGGCGCCGCCGGGAAGGGCGGCGCCGGGACGCCGCGCAATGTCTTGGCCACCTCAGCGTTGGGGATGTCGGGCCGGCCCGGCACCGCGGTGGGCGCCGGCTGAACGTTGGGGACCGGCTTCTCCGCGCGCGGCGCTGCGGGTGGCTTATCTTGCGGCTCCTGCGAGAATGTTGGAGCCGTAATCATGAGGCTTGCAATAACGCCCGCCACTGCCATGTTTCGCCGCAATAAAAAATATGAGTTCATAGATTAACCTCCGGTTTTGCATTGTCCCGCTCGAGTCTTTTATTATAATAACAATCGTCTCGACAATAGCACCGGCCGTCGTACGACTGGAGCATATTTCATTTCAAACTAATCTATCAGGGCAAGACTTCGGCGCGCTATCGTCGGCCTACAGGACCTCTAAGAATTCATCGCGATACTTGGCCACACGGGTAGCGCCTGATATTTTGGACGGGTCCAAAGATAAAATCATGAACGCGTTATCCGGCACCCTCCACCCGCAGCGTATTCCATTGGCGCTGGCTGGACAAAAACCAAATCTCGGGTAATACTCCGGATGTCCGAGCACGACGACAAAGGGACAACCGCGCGTTCTTAGCGTATCGTTACCGGCGCGGATCAGTTGGGAGCCGATGCCCCTACGTTGAAGCTCGGGAAGCACCGCCATCGGGCCCAAACCCGCGCCAATCATTTTTTCTTTGCCGCGAGGGATCGAAACCGGGCTGTAAAGCGCATGGCCCGCGACCCGCTCGCCGAGCATGGCGACGAGCGACAACGAGACGCCACCATTGGATCTTAGCGCGTCGACCAGCGCGCCTTCCTGGGACCGGCCGAAGGAAACAAAGTTTAGCGCGCGGATCTCTTCAATGTCCTCGGGCCGCTCCTCGCGAATTTTCATCGTCTCGGCTGTCATGAAGACCAATCAGGCGGTTGCGGCTCCTGAGCTTAGATAGCGCAACGAGAAAAGTTTCTCGCTCATTAAACCTAGCAGCCCGTGGAAAGTCTGACTGCATTCGACGGGCGATCGATCCCCCTGGCTGCGTTGCTCCTCGCTCAAATATTTCCCGATATTCTCGGTCGTCGCGCCTTGCCATCAGGGCGCCTCGCCCGTCTCGGTGTGACGCCACACTTTCACCACGGGCTGCTAGAACTTTGAACCTTGAACCGGGCAGTTCTATTCGTAGCGCAACGCTTCGATCGGATCGAGGGTCGCCGCTTTCTTGGCGGGATAAAAACCGAAGAATACTCCGACGGCGCCCGAGAAGAGAAAAGCGATGGCGACGATCGCCGGGTCGATGTGCGTCGGCCATTGCGCCCATTGTTTAAGAACCTCGGAGCTGCCGATGCCTAAAAAAATCCCAATGAGCCCGCCCGTGGCGGCCATCACCACGGCTTCGACGAGAAATTGCAGCATGATATCGCGGCTGCGCGCGCCGACCGCCATACGGATACCGATCTCGCGGGTGCGCTCAGTGACAGAGACCAGCATGATATTCATGATGCCGATGCCGCCCACTAACAGCGATATCGAGGCGACGCTGCCTAAAAGCACCGCCATAACCCGGGCGCTGCTCGTCGCCGCTTCGGTGATGTCGGACAGGCTCCTGATAGTAAAGTCATCCTCCCGGTCCTGCGCGATCCGGTGACGCTGGCGCAACAAGCCGGTGATTTGTTCCTGCGCTTCTTGCACGCGCTCCGCGCTGACGGCTGATACCACGATGCTTTGCACAAAAGTGATGCGCATGAGCCGCTTCTGCATCGTGGTATAGGGAATCATGACGATATCGTCCTGATCCTGCCCCTGCCCGCTCTGGCCCTTGGACGCGAGCACTCCGATGACGCGGAAAGGAACATTGCGAATGCGGATCAACGCATCGATCGGATCGTCGTTGCCGAATAAGTTGGCCGCGACACTTTGACCGAGAACGGCAACCTTCGCCGCGCTGTCGACATCGCCGTCATGCAAGAAGCGGCCCTGGGCGATGTGCCAGTCGCGAATCTGTTGATACTCCGGCGCGACGCCTTGGGCGAGGGTGGCCCAGTTCAAATTGCCCGCGACGACCTGATCCTGCCGGCGCAGCACCGGCGAAGCATAGGCTACGGCTCGTACTTCGCGCGCCATGGCTTTGGCGTCGCCGTCAACCAGCGTGTTGACGCTGCCGAAGCCACCTCGAACACCGCCCTGATTCCCCGACCCCGGCAGCACGATGAGCACATTGGTTCCAAGGCTCGCGATCTGCGCCTGAATCGTCGCCTTGGCGCCTTCGCCGATCGCTACCATGGCGATCACCGCGCCCACCCCAACGATAATACCGAGCATCGTCAAAAAGGCACGGAGTTTGTTACGCGCCAGAGCGCGGAGCGCGATCCGCAAAGTCATGAACCACATAAATCAATCTCGGCTTTTGGCCTGGCAATTTTCGACTAATTCAGAACCTGAAAGCGCCGCTTGCGCTTCTCGAGGCTTGACCGCTTTGTCGTCAGCGGTGATCAGGCCGTCCTTGAAGACGACGCGGCGCCGGGCATAATCGGCGATGTCGTGATCGTGAGTGACCAGGACAATAGTAATCTTTTGTTGTGAGTTCAGCCGTTGAAACAAGGTCATGATGTCATCGCTGGTAACAGAATCGAGGTTACCGGTGGGCTCGTCGGCAAGGATCAGGGACGGCTTGTTCACCAGCGCTCTTGCGATTGCCACGCGCTGTTGTTGTCCGCCGGAGAGTTGATTGGGCATGTGGTCAAGTCGGCTTTCCAGGCCAACCAGTGACAGAACTTCGACGGCGCGAGCACGGCGCCGCTGGCGCATCAGACCGTCGTACATCATCGGCAGTTCGACGTTTTCCAGCGCTGAGGTGCGCGCCAGCAGGTTGAAGCCCTGAAACACAAAGCCGATGCGTTTGTTGCGAATGTTGGCCCACTGGTCACGCGACAATGAGCCTACTTCCTGGTCCTCGAGAAAATAACGGCCGGAGCTCGGACGATCGAGACAGCCCAGGATATTCATAAAGGTTGATTTGCCGGAACCGGAAGACCCCATGATCGCGACCAATTCACCATGCTCGATCGCCAGACTGACGCCACGAAGAGCCGGCACCTCGACATCCCCCATGCGGTAGGTCTTGTGGATGTGCTCGACGCGGATGACCTCGCTCATCGAAAACCGCCAAGGCCGGGGCCGCGAGCCGGCTGCGGCTGGAACGGATTGGCCACGCCGGGTTGCGCCGCGGACGCCTGAGCGCTCGATAATCCGATAATCACAGGATCGTTTTCATTCAGAACGTCGCCGAGCAGTTCCGACCTCGAGCCATCGGTGATACCGATCTGAACTTCCCTGGGTTGGGCCTGGTTGTCCTTGAGAACATAGATTGTCACGCGCCGGTTTCCCCTCGTGCCGGCGCCACCGCCACCACCGCCGCCGATGCCTCCAGCCCGGCTCGTTCGCCGCGTGCCGACGGGCGCCGCCACTCGCGCGCGTTCCTGGCGCAGCAGTTCCTGGGCCTCATCCTTCTGATCGGGCGGCCTGAAACGCATCGCCATGTTGGGAATAATCAGCACGTTCTCTTTCTGGCTCACGAGAAAACGCACGTTGGCCGTCATGCCGGGCTTCAAAATCAAATCCTTGTTATCAATGCGCGCCACGGCGTTGTAGGTGATTACCCCTTGCACATTGACCGGAGCGTTGCGCACCTGGTAGACCTTGCCCCGGAAACGCCGCGCTGGAAAAGCGTCGACGGTGAAGCTCACTTCTTGCCCCTCCCAGACATTTCCCACGTCCGCCTCATCGACATTGGTGTGGACTTCCATCTTGGACAGATCATTGGCAATCGTGAATAGAGTCGGCGCCGACAACGACGCCGCGACAGTCTGGCCGACGTCAACGTTGCGCGAGATGACGATGCCGTCGACCGGCGAACGAATCACGGTATTGTTGAGATCGACGGTTACCTGATTGAGCGCGGCATGGGCCTGAGCCACCTGGGCCTTGTTTACTTCCTGTTGCGCGAGCGCGGCATCATAGGCCGTCTGTGCCGCGTCGAGTTCACTTTGCGCCATCAATTCGCGCTTCTTCAATTCCCGGGCGCGCTCCAGGGTGCGCCGCGCATCCTCCACGCCGACTCGGGATTTTGCTAAATTGGACTGTGCCGCAATGTGATTGGCTTTCGCCTGGTCCACGGCAGCCTTGTATTTGTCCTGGTTCAGTTCGGCGACGACTTGGCCGGATTTAACTTTCGAGTTGAAGTTGGCGGAGAGTTTTTCAATGGTGCCCGAGACCTGGCTGCCGACCTGCACAGTCACCACCGCTTGCAGTGTGCCCGTGGAAGATACCACCTGAGTGATATTGCCGCGTTCCGCCGGAGCGGTCACGTAGGGCGGCTCTTTGGGCCCATTGTTCCAGCGCCAATAACCATAGCCGGAGCCGGCAAGGGCCAAGAGCAATACTGCAAAAATTAAAACTCGCTTGCGCATCACGGTAGATCGAGCAGGATGCGTAGAACCTTGGCTGAGAAATCGTTGGCATCGCGTTCCCTGGCCCGCGTGTAGGTCATCGCGCTGGTAATCTGCGCGTTGGGTTCCTGGTCTTCCAAGAGCTCCGCGACGGCAATTTGAAAGCGCGAGACCTGGGGCGCGCCCGCCATCTCCCTATCAAGCTCGCTCACCTTGCCTTTGATGTAAAAGTTAACGCCGTGATCGGCGATCATCAGGCTGATCTTTGCGCTGCGGCGCAGATTGTTTGCGGTCGAACTGTCTTTCCAAATC
Source organism: uncultured delta proteobacterium (assembly GCA_963801935.1). Classification (GTDB taxonomy): domain Bacteria; phylum Desulfobacterota; class Binatia; order UBA9968; family UBA9968; genus DATACQ01. The sequence goes on along the minus strand of CAWDHA010000005.1, from coordinate 26,488 downwards.
GCCATCTGCAGAGTCGCGGCATTTTTCGCGACGATTTCATAATAGGAGAGCAGCGCCGGGTGCGGCCAGCCCGCCTCGTCCAGGGTAAATACCGGGATGATTTTCCCTTCGTGGGAAGCTATGGCCGCGCCGCTCAGGCGCTGCAACAATTCGGCGGTTAGTTGATTGCCCAGAATCTTTGACATGGAAATTTCCTATAGAGTATTAGACGTTATAATCGGCCGATTCGCCGGCCGCTAGAGAGCCAGCTCCTGGCGCTTGCCGAACCCTTGGGCATTATCGATGAAAAAGACCCGCTCCGGAGTGATGCGATAAAACTTGACCTTGAGAAAGGCCCGATGAAATACGCCGCTCGCCGGATCGGTGAAGAGCTTGATCACATCGGGATATTTGCCGGCATAGACCGCTAACGCCTTGGCCTTTTCAAGCACCGAATCCACGAGCGCAACCGTGCCCTCGAGTTGCACGCCCTGGATCTGGCGCCAATCGCGGTAGTCTTCCTGAACGGTCACTGCGACCCTGTCATTGCTCGCCAGGTTTTGGCAGTGACGCGACTCGGGCGCAGAAAAAAAGTAAAGGCTCAAATCGTCGCTGGCGTAAAAAACCGTCGCCGCCCAGGGCACGTGAGCAGCGCAAGTTGCCAGAGTCATAGTGTTGTGAGCCTGCAGATATTGGAGGATTTGCGGCTTCAGTTCTTCAGCCATAGCGAGTGGTCTTCGGTCCTAAATCTGTGGTCCTCAAGTCCTCGGTCCTCAGTCTCCCGTCTCTTATAATTCCGCCTCCCGTAGCAGCGCAGTCTTTTTCAGCGCCGCCAAATCGCGCGCTCCGGCGCATAGCATGGCGATTTTGATCTCATGGATAATTCCCGCGAGAAAGTCTACCACCTTATCGGCGGAGCCCAAAGCCGCCGCCAAAAGCGGTTGACCCAATGCTGCTAAATCGGCGCCCAGGGCCAAACATTTCGCGATATCCAATCCGCTACGGATACCCCCGGAGGCAATTAGCGGGATGTCCGGAAGCGCGCGACGCACTCCAATGAGCGCTTCATCCGTAGGGATGCCCCAGCCCGAAAACGTCGATTTCGCGCCGTCTGCCGGGCTCACGCGCCGCGCCTCCACCGTATACCAGGAAGTGCCGCCGCGGCCGGCGACGTCGATCGCCCTCACACCGGCATCGCGCAATCGCACGGCAACTTCAGCCGAAATACCGCTGCCGATCTCCTTGGCCACCACCGGAAATTTTGCCTGCCGGCAGATTTCGGCGATTTTAGCGGTCAAGCCGCGGAAATTGCGGTTGCCCTCGGGCTGGGCCGCTTCTTGCAGCACATTCAGATGGAAAATCAGTCCATCGCCGTCGATCATCTCTACGGCACGCAGGCAGTGCTCGAAAGTATAACCATAGTTCAACTGCACGGCGCCGAGATTGCCGAAGAGCAAGATATCCGGCGCGACATCGCGCACCTGAAATGAAGCGGCGACCGCCGGTTCTTCGAGCGCAACGCGCTGTGATCCCACACCCATGGCAAGCCCTAGCTGCTGCGCCGCTGCCGCGAGATTTCGATTGATCTTCAGCGCGAGATCAAAACCACCGGTCATCGATGAAATCAAAATCGGCGCCTCCAGCCGCTTGCCGAGGAAGGTAACGCCGAGGTCGATTTCGTCAAGATCGAGTTCCGGCAGCGCGTTATGAGCGAACCGGTAGCGGTCCAGACCCGTCCCTAAAGGTCCGGTCACCGCCTGGGCGTCGAGGCAAATTTCCAGATGTTCTTTTTTTCGCTTCTGGGTGGCGGTGAGTTGTTTGCTAACTCCGCGGCGTTGCATCTTGCTGGCCCGCATTCCTAATGGTCGGGAGAAAAATCACCATATTGGGTCAATCGAGGGGTGTGCCTGATAGAGAGCGGGCGCAGTATCACAGTCAAGGAGTCGGTCATTAAAATTTCCAAGATTTGTCGGGGTCAGTTGAACGGGGAATCTTCAGTGATTGCAACCGCTCCTCGGTTAGTTTCTTCGATAAACTCAGCAACAGGCACTGAGACTCTCGAAGGGGATGAACGGCGGGTTTTCAGCAGAATCAATAAACCGGTCCCGCGCAAAACGTTACCGCGTTTTTTTGATCGCCCGGCGTTCTTTGGCGGCGGCGATGGGCGTGGGTTTTTTCGCGTCAGGATGGCGCGTCATGCCCTCATCGTCCCAGCGATGAAACAGGCTCACGTCGAGATCGAACTGGTCGAGAATGCGCGCGACCGTTTGGTTGATCACGTCATCGAGCGTCTTCGGACGATGATAAAATGCCGGCACCGGCGGAAAGATCACAGCACCGATGCGCGCCAGAGAAGCCATCGCTTCCAAATGGCCCAAATGGAGCGGCGTTTCTCGCACCACCAACACCAGTTTTTTTCTTTCTTTGAGCACCACGTCGGCCGCCCGCACCAACAGATCAGCGCCCAGGGAATGTGCGATCGCACCCATGGATTTCATCGAGCACGGGGCGATCACCATGCCTTGAGTGCGAAACGAGCCGCTCGAAATGCTCGCGCCGACGTTATTGATATCGTGAACGACATCCGCCAGGGCTTCAACGTCCTTGACGGAGTAGGGGGTTTCCACCTGGATCGTCATCTTACCGGCTTTGCTCAAAACCAGGTGTGTCTCTATGTCTTCGATCTTCGAAAGAATCTGCAGCATGCGCACGCCGTAAATAGCCCCAGTGGCGCCGGAAATACCGATAATAAGTTTGCGCTTGTTATTCAATGGAGAAACTCCACCGTCAATCGATCGCCGTCTTGCACGTCGAAGGCGTCTTTCAGGCGCACCGGCGCGACTATTTCGATTTTATCCTTTGGGTAATCTTTTACCTCGGGCAGCAGCACCGCTGCCGGCAGCACGTGCCTCGGGCCGGCTCTGCCGCTCTGAAGCTCCACCCGATAGATGCGCGCCCGGCAAGAGCCCGTAGCGCCGGGCATATGAGAAAAAAAGCTTGCGTCACTCTGGATCGATTCCCAGGCGGCGGCGTCCTCGTGATCGGCGGGCCTCAAGTTGAGGGTTGCGGGAAACGGGACGTATCCCAAACAGCCGGCGAGCGCCTGCTGCACCCAGTCGAGCGACATGAATTTCGCCGCGACTCCGAGGTCCGAGAAAATAACCCCGTTAATCTTTTGCCGCACGCTCACTTTGATAGCCGCTCTCCCGAACATTTACAGGCCGGCCCGCGGCGGCCCCAACCGCCATGGTTCCGATGCCCGCCTTCAACACAGGGAAATCCCATATCTACGCGCACGAAACCAGCCTGCTCAGTGGCCGGATAAAGACGCCGCCTTGCCGCCGCGCCTGACCTTGATGATTTCCCCCAAGATCGATATCGCGATCTCGGCCGGCGTTTCGGTGCCAATGTCGAGCCCAATGGGCGCGTAGACCCGCTCGATCACTTGATCGGCGACTTTTTCCTCCTCGCGGAAACGCTCGAAACAGGCCTTGATGCGGCGCTTGCTGCCGATCATGCCGATGTATTTTGCCGGGCTGTGCATGATCTGGCGCAGGCAAGGTTCATCGTATGCATGACCGCGGGTGATCAGCACGATATAGAAGGATGGGGTGATCGTCATTTCCTTAAGCAGCTGAGCCATGTCGCCGACCAGCACCTCGTCGGCGGCCGGGAAACGCTCGCGGTTCGCGTACAGCAAGCGATCATCGATCACGGTGACCGCAAAATCCAATACCTTGGCTATCTGTACGAGCGGGACGGCGATATGGCCGGCGCCGACAACGATCAGCCGCGGCGGCGCGGGCATGACTTCAAAAAAAACTTCGAGCTTGGCGCCCGGCACTGCAATGGCGACTAATTGCGATTTTTCCGCGCGTAAGCGCACTCTGCTCTCCTGAACGATCGCCTCCAGTACCAGCGCGTTGCCGATACTCTCCAAGCTCACCTTGCCGTCGCGGATCAGGCACTTGGCGCCGGGCTCCAGCGCCAGGCCACCCTCCACTTCGACAACCGTTGCCAGTACGGCGGCGCTTCCCTGATCGGCGATTTCAACTAGCTCTTCGGATAGCGCGGTCATTTATTCGCCGCGGTCTCCCGGTCGCGCTCCTGCCACCAGGGATCGATGAATACATTCATGATGCCGCCACAGACCGCCGGGCTGTCCGACGAGATATCGTCGAGCAAATCGACGCGCACGGTGCGCGGTTTGCGCGTGCGGATCGCTTCGATGGCTTCGCGCTTCACATCCGCCTCGCCGCAGCCGCCGCCAATGGTCCCGAGTATCTCACCCCAGGCCGTGACCACCATCTTGGCGCCGACCTCGCGCGGTGTCGAACCCTTGGTCGACACGATGGTCGCGACCGCCAGGGTCTCGCCTTTATCCAGGAACTCTTTCACCTGATGATAAATCGAATCCTTTTTCTTAAAGTCCGGATTGTTGGGTTCATAGCATGCGCCGGGTCCAGCCATGGTATTTCTCCTCCAACTAGCTATTGCTAAGAATCGGAAATCGAGGATCGGCGATCTTTGATCGTTGATTCTCGATCTTCTGTCTTTATTGCAGAAAAAACTCCGTATTCAGGCTGCTCAAAAAGATCTCAGAGGCGAGGCGCGCGTGTACTAGTTTCGAGTCTCGCGTTTCGAGTTTGGAGTTAAACCCGAAACCCGGAACTCGTAACCCGAAACAGCAGATGCGCATATGAGTCTTTTTCAGCAGGCTGCTAAGCCACCATCTTTTGTAAGGTCCGCCCGAGCGCAATCAGACTGTTGAGATTGTGCACCGACAGGAATAAATCGATGTAGGGCAATGCCGCCTGCATGCCTTTACAGAGTGGCTCGTAGTTGTCGCTCGCCAGAAGCGGATTGAGCCAGATCAATTTTTTGCAGCGCCGCTTCAAATCCTGCATCTCGCGCTCGAGCAGACTTACATCGCCGCGGTCCCAACCGTCGCTGATGACGACGATCACAGTGCGATGGGTCACCATGCTCGGCGCGAAACTACGGTTGAAGGTATGGAGCGACCGGCCGATGTTAGTGCCGCCGGACCAACCGAGAATACTGCCGGAGATTTTCTCCAGCGCATTGGCAATGTCTTTGGTGCGAATCAGATGAGTGATGCGGCTGAGCGAGGTGCTGAACACGAAGGTCTCAACGCCCCATAACTCGTTTTGCAGCCCATACATGAACTGGATGAGAAAACGGCTGTAGCAATCCATCGAACCGCTGACGTCGCACAGCAGCACGACCTTGGTTTTCTTTATGCGTTTTTTGCGCTGCACCAAATCGATGATCTCGCCGCCATACTTCATGTTCTTGCGCATCGTCCAGCGCGGATCGACCACCGTGCCTCTGCGGCTGAGCTTTTTGCGCCGGCTGATCTGCGTGGCGATTTTGGTGGCGATCAGCAAAATGGCGCGGGCGATGGCGCGGCTTTCGTCGACGCCCATCTCACTGAAGTCTTTGCGGTTGAGCTGTTCCTGAGCGCTGTAGGTGGGAACGGCAAACTCATCGAGATTTTCCAGGGTCAGGTTTTCCTTGGCCAGGGTCTCAGCGATGGCTTCTTCGACGCCGCCTTCGTCGTCGCCGCCTTCTTGAGCGTCGGACTCGGTCGGCGTACCTTCGATATCGAGGGTCTCCATCGGTACCCGCTCGAAAGCCTGCTCGCGCCAGAAACAATCGAAGGCCATGTCGAAGGTCGGAAAGTCTTCTTTTTGCAAAACCAGATTGGCCCGCAACAGCGCGCGGAAATCCGCTTTGGCCGCAATATTGACGAGATCTGTCGCGCGCGCGACGTCGATCACCTGGCTCAGGCCGATCTTGATGCCAAGCTGTTTCAGCACCCGCGCGAATGCCATCAGATTGGGCAACGTGCCCTGGCCGCGCACGGCGGCGGCCTTGCTCAGGGCGCTCGCAACATTTTCCGGCGTAACGTCCATCAGGTTAACTTACCAGTTCCGGCGACACCCTGATCAGGGTCTCGAGATTCAACTGCTTGCCGTCCATCTGCTCGCGCAGATGATGCAGATCCTCGCGGTACTTGAACACGCATCCCATGGTCTCCACCACCGATTTGTCATCGAGACTTCGACGATTAAGAGCGACCAGCGCCGATACCCAGTCGAGGGTTTCCGCGACCCCAGGCCGTTTGTAAAAATTCATCTCGCGGACGCGCTGCATGAAGGCACAAATCTGTCTGGCCATGCTGCCTTCCACCTGGGGGAACTTGGTCGTGATGATCTCGTATTCTTTTTCAAAGGTCGGGTACTCGATCCAGTGGTAAAGGCAACGGCGCTTTAAGGCGTCGTGGATCTCGCGCGTGCGGTTCGAGGTGAGAAAAACATAGGGCCGGTGCTTTGCCTGAATCGTGCCGATCTCCGGAATAGTGATTTGGAAATCCGACAGCACCTCCAGCAGAAACGCCTCGAACTCCACGTCGGCGCGGTCGATCTCGTCGATCAACAGCACCGGCGGGTTTGTCCCATCGCTTTGGATGGCTTCGAGAAGCGGCCGTTTGGTCAAGTACTCCTGGGTAAAAATCTCAGACTCTACCGCCTGCCTGTCGCCCTTCTCAACCTCCTCGAGTTTGATGCGCAGCATCTGCTTGGGATAGTTCCATTCGTAAAGCGCCGTGTTGGCATCCAAGCCCTCGTAACACTGTAACCGGATCAGTTTGGCGTCTAGAACTTTGGCTAGAACCTTGGCGATCTCGGTCTTGCCGACCCCGGCTTCGCCTTCGAGCAGCAGCGGCTTGCCCATTACCAGAGAAAGGTAAACCACCGTCGCCAGCGAGCGGTCGCAGACATACTGTTGGCTTCTGAGAATCTCCTGCACCTGTTCTATCGTGAGTTCTTTTGGGTTCACCTTCGCCTCATCAGTCCGATTGCGTTAACTGCTCTTAATCTCCCGCTAAACTTAAATCAATAGCCCCTTTGCAGCTGCGGATCAATGTTGCGAATCTTGATTGCCGCGTGCTTCCACCATCGATTCACTGATGCCTGGAGGGGCTGCTCCATTCTCGGATCATAACAGAGGCTGACCGGTTAAGAAAACCACGCGCGCAGAGCCGGAAACTTAAAGCGCAAGAAAAAATCGCCGGCGAGAGTAGAGCGGTTTCAATTCACGAGCGGGGTTAAAAACTCGCCCAACCAATTCCGGCGCGTATCCGCCGTCGTGGTCAGGTTTGCTCAGGGAAGGTCTTTGAATTCGCCAGCAGCGTCCGGCAGAAGAGGTGCCGGCGGCGCCGGCGGAGTTGCGCGCGGTCTTATTTCTACTGCCCCACGAAACGCTGTTTTCTGGGTCTTTTGTGATGCGTTGAAGTTTTTCGCTCCAGGGTCCGCCGGCGTTGGCGCAGCGGCTCGCGCCGGCTGCTGAAACTGACTGGTGTCATCCTGAGGCTCAAGCTGGGATTGTGGTTCGGGTGTGGCCGGCTCCGGCATGGCGCCTGTCGGCGGCGGTGCGAGTTTTCTTTGCCGCTCCAGCTCTCGCTCGCGATCCCGCCGGATTCGTTCAAGCTCGCTCCTCACAGTCGAGAGTTTGGACTTGAAATTCTCGGTGACCGCATGAGACTCCTGGCGCGTACGAATCACGTTGGGCGTGATGAGCATGATTAACTCGGTTCTTCGAACTCTCTCGTCGGTGGAACCGAAAAACCGCCCAAAAACCGGGATGTCCATCAGATACGGAATTCCACTGCGGTCCCGAGTCTTGTTTTCAGTGATGATACCGCCGATGGCCAGGGTGTCTCCGTCCTGGACCACCGCTGTGGTTTCGGCTTGTCGCGTGTCGAATGATGGAAACTGGTCCTGTCCAATGACTACAGGGAGGCCTCTCTGACTGACCTCGGCGAGGATCTGAAGATTGACCAGGCCCTGGGAGTTCACCTGTGGAATAATTGTTACAATCCGGCCGGTGTTGCGATACTGAATAGTCGTACTGGAAGCAACCGTGCCAACGGCGGCGGTAATGCTACCCGTCGGAATGGGTTCTTCACTGCCGACTTGAATGCGCGCGGGCCTGTTGTCGGTCGCCAAAACACTTGGCGATGATAAGATCCGCGCACGCGAGTCGGCTTGGAGCGCGGTGACCAAAGCGCGCACGGTTTGAGAGCTACCGATGATTCCACTAATGCCACCGGGAAAGCGAGATATAGTGGCGCTTTCCGCCAATGCCGATAGCCTCCCAAGCGCGCCGGTCAAGACGCTACCACGCGAATCGAAGGTGCGCCCAAAGATTGTCTGTGGACCTTGTCCAATTTGGTAATCGATTGCGAAAAACTCGTCATTACCCAGAGTGACCTCGGCGATCAACACGTCCATGAGCACTTGCCGCGGCACCGCATCCAACTCATTCAAAATGTTCTTGATATTTTGGAATTCCTGCGCCGTGCCGTAGATGATCAGCGAATTGGTCCCGAGATCAGCGACGATACGAAGCTGTTCTTCCGGTTTCGCTCCCGGCGTTGCGGCAGCAGGCGGCCGGGGCTGTCCGGGTGCCGGCAGGGGAGTTGGCACGCTGGGTACAGAAGGCACGGGTTGCCCCGGCACAGGAATAGTTGCAAATGCACTACCAAAACCGCCCTGCGGGTTTGTGATGCCGGTCCCGCCCGTTTGCGACGTCGTGCGCGATCCTGTGCCTGTTCCCGTACCTCCTCCGGTTCCGCCGGGTGTCGCCCTGTGCAAGCTCTGCAACGACTGCGACGAAGCACGAGCCGTTGAAGTGGGAAGGCCAAGCGCCTGCCCCAGTACGTCGGCCAAATCAGTGGCCTTGCTGTTTTCCACCGGGTAGATAAAAATTCGTCGTCCGGGCCCTTCCGCAACTACATCGATGCGCTCGAGCCAGCGCTTGGCATAGCTCCATGCCGCCTCGCTGTGGCTGATGATCAAAAGCTGATTGATACGCGGCAGCGGGATAAACTGAGCGGTAAAAGTTTCGGTTTGCGGCACTGAGGCGGCAAAGGATTGCATGATCTTGACCATTTCTTGTGCCAGCTCTTCAGCGCTCGCCACCTTGGGCTGGTAAATTTCCATGCGCGTCCCGGCGAACACCTGCACGTCAATCAATTCGGCGACCTCGACGAGCCGTTGAATATTTGACGGCAAATCGATGACGATCAAGAAGTTGCCGCGCGGTACGTCGACGATTTCGCCTCCCGCCATCAAGAATGGCGTCAGCAATCGCTTCATCTCGCCGGCGGTGAAATAACGCACCGGAACGACTTGCAAAGCGAAACTGTCCTCGCGGCTCTGGCCGGTCGGACGCGCCACGCTCTTGCCGTCTTTGATCGGCACGATGCGGTAAAGGTTTCCGGAGCGCACCGCCACGGCGCCGTTCATGCGCAGGACCTGATGAAAAATTGGCAACAGATCTTCCGACCTTAGCGGTTCGGCGCTGTTAATCGTCACCGTGCCTTTGACTTCCGGGTCGATGGTGTAAGTCAAGCGCAAGTGCTGCGCGATGATATGAATGATCTCAACAAGATCAGCCCGCGTAAAGTTTAGTGAAATCATGCCGCCGGGTTGAGCCACAGGGCCGGGACTGGCGGGCCGGGGAGCCACAGTGGGAGGTGGTAACAGCCGGCGCTCGGCTGGCGCGCTCGGCGCCGGCGCGGCATCAGACTTGGGCGCGCCGGGTTGTGGCTGGGCGCCCGAACTCGGCTCTGGTGCGAGGTTCGGACTGGGCTCTTCCTGCGCGCCACCGTAGCGGACGGCAACGGCGACCATTAAAGCGCAAGCCAAAACGCATACCTTGAAAATATTCTTTGTCATCGATCTGGGTGGTCTATTCTTCCGGCGGGCTCGGTAGTCTCGGCCGCCGCGGCAGATTGGGAACGACGCGCGGGACAGCCGCCGGCGCGGGTTGGACAGGCGCGGCGCCCGGAGCAATTTGGCCGGGTACCGCTCCCGGCGTAACCGGGCTAGGCAAGCGCGGCCGCGACTCCGGCGGCGGCGCCGTTACCGGCACTTTTCGAAAGTAATCAATCGGGACTTCGACGCGCATAGCGCCCTTGGCAAACACCACCTTTTTTTCACTGACCTCGGCGAGACTAAAACCATCGACGCTATCGCCGAGCTTTATACGGCGCGCCGCTTGCGCGCCAGGCTGCCCCCCGGGTATCGGTTTTGCCGCGCCATCCGAATCTTGCACGATGGCGTAGCGGTTCGAGCCAAGGATAGCAGTGCCGAGTAAAACCAGGCTGCGAATGCGCTGAGCTGCGCGCATGTCCGCCTCTGTTTCTTTGGTTTTGCTGGCGCCTCTTTCGGGATCAAATAAGTTTTTCGCGATAATCACTTCTGTGCCGGCGATGCGCGCTGACTCGTTGGCTTGGGGGCTCTCTTCGGCGCCGGTTGCGATCCGCTTACTGCTGACGGGCGCGGGCAGATTCCAGGGGCCTTCTTGCCAGAGTGAATGTATCTTCATCCCTACTCCGATTAGCGACAGGCTCAGGACGAGAGCAAGGACAACAACGCGAGTACGAATTTTCGACTCCTTCCTGCCAATCCGAAGAAAACAAGAGTCATAAAATACTCTTCCGATGTTCTAGCGTCAAATCTTCTCTGGCTGCGCCATGTCACAGTGAATGCAAAATCGTTTCTTGCTGGCGAAACCAGCCAGCCGCGAAAACCTACGCAGCATTCGTGCCAGCCAGGTACGGCTTGGGAGACGCGGGACAAATTCGCGTCGTCGTAATTGCCTGCAATGATAGCTCTCGGGGCTAAGATTCCATTTGCTGAATTCTACGAAACTTTGCCGGGGTTTTTCCTGGCGGGCCGGGGCGGCTCTCCTGACTGATTTGAGTTCGCCGTACGATCGCGGGAAAAACCAGACACCGTCAAACTGAGCCGCAGGTTTTGTGCGGCCGGCGCGACCGCGTTGGCGGCCTGCGGCAGACCCACCGGGCGAAACAGCGAGCGGACATTGATCTCGTCGACAATCAGAAGTTTTGGCGCGGTTTCGATGCTCCGGATCAAATTGGCTGCCTGGTCGATATGCGCGCCGATCTCCATCTGGATCGAGATCTTTGAAAACGATCCATTCGGTTCCGGATTCAACACTCGCGTGGTGATAACTTGAGTGCCTTCTTTGGTCGCCAGAGCTTGAACCGCATCCTGGAGGTCTGAGGCGCTGACCGAAGGTGTGTTGCCGGTCAACAATCTGTCTTCCCGTTCTTTAAGCTCACCTTTGGCTGAGTCCAACGCCGCCGCCATGGCTTCTTTACGTGCAAGATAGCGGAGATTTTTTTCCAAGCGCTGCGGTTCCACTTCCAACTGGGTCTTAACCCAGTCGCGGCGTTCCACATACGGAGTTACAACCAGGGATTGCGCCACGATCAATAAGACTACCGCTGCGGCTGCACCGACGAGGCCTTTCTCGCGCGTTGATAGACGTTGCCACCAGTTTGTCATGGGTTCTCGACTTTCTCGGATTTTACTTTGGACTGCTCCAGTTCAGCCTTGAGCGAAAAAGTTTCGCGGTTATCACGGCCGCGGTTTGACGGAGCATTGAAACCGACGTTTTCGAATAGCGCCGAACGCTCGAGCAGTGGAATCAACCCCGAGGCGTTCTCGGCACTGCCCTGAACTTCAACGGTACCGGCGCGGTAGCGCAGATTTGACAAATAGGCGCTCGGCGGTACCACTTTGGTCAGTTCGTCCAATACCCGCAGCACTTCACCACGGCGTTGATCGAGTGCGGCAAAAAATTGTTGCTCGATGCGCGCTTTGTTGAGCGCTTCTTCTTCGCGACGCAAAGCCGCGACCGTCGGTTCGATCTTTTCCATCTCCGCCTGCAATTGCCTGAGCCGCAACTCATCTTTTATCGGGTAGGTCGCAGCCCAGGCACACAACCCCAGAACCAAAAATCCTGCCAGAGCCGCATTCACGTAACTGAGAACGCCGGCGCGGTGTCCGTCTTTCACTTCCTCCAGCAAAACGTTTCCCGCAAACGAAGTCTCGCGCAGGCCGCGCAGCGCCGCGCCGACGGCCGGCAGCGCTGCGGCATCTTCGATCTGTAAGCCGCCGCCAAGCTTCTGGTTGCCCGCCGCCATCAGGTCCTCGCCCGGCGGTTGATCGCCTTTGGCCGAGACCACGGCGTCGCCGGCCGCGCCCCAACTGAAAAGTTTTGTCACGGTCTTAACGCACTGCTGCAATAACTCACGCCGAGCTCCCGGCGCTAGATTGGCCTCTGGAAGCCAATACGAAAAAAGCAACTCCGGCGTCGAGCGCCAGCCGCCGTTGCGGTTTTGCACGCCTACCAATTCCAGATCGCCGTTATGACCGCCGAGCGCGGCGATCGGTTTTCCGCTGTCGCCGCCGCAGAGCAGCAGCAGATTCGCCATGGCGGTGACGGTGGTCTCGACGCCGTGAACCTTGATACCCAATGATGCCAGCGCCGCCAGCAGCGGCGCCAGAGTCTTCTTCGGCACCGCGAACAACATCAAAGCGATGCGTTCGCCTTTGTTCGCCGTGCGCACGTAGTCGTAATAGACATCCTCGCGGCGAAACGGCAGGTAGCGTTCGACTTCGTAGTCGAGCACCCGCTGCAAATCAGACTCGGCGGCTAGCGGCAAGGTGATTTCTTGCGCCACTGCCAGCTCTTGCGGTAGGCAAATGTAAAATGAATCTTTGTGTGCTCGGTAGTGCGGCATCAGCGCCACCAGGGCCTGTTTTATCGTCTGCTCGGCCGAGTCGCTCGTCACTTTGACGGCGATATCGCTGATGTCGTCGGGAATCCAACCGGTCAAACCCGACAACGCACGCTTGTCGTCGCCGCGCGGCAGGTCATAGGCTTCCTGGGCCAGCAAAGAAATCTTGTTCAAAGCCTTGCGCAGCCGCACCAGAATAATGCGCTCGCTCATGACGTAGAGTCCGACGCTGCAGGCGAAATCGACCCGTGATAAATTTCGTAGCCAGCGGTACGGGCTCATGCGCCGATTGTAAACTCCCTTGTGCTTGTGCTCAACAACAGGGACGGGTCGAGGCGGCGCCGCGCGACGGTAGAGCGATTCACTGGAGCTCAGTTGCGCGCTGGCGCGCTGACCCTGTCGATCCAACGCACCATTTCAAAGCGCCCTTGGCCGCCGGCGGCCCGTACCACACCCTTCAAGCGCCGTGCCGTGCCGACGCCGGTGGTCGTTCCTTCCGCCTCAATGGCGATCACCGATGGATTGGTAAAGACAAACATGCGGTTCGCCGCGGCGCCGCCAGCGACGCCCAATAGCGGCAGTAAATCGGCGATGGTCTTGTCGGAAAGTTTCTTGCGCTCTTCTATGAAAGCCCGACTTTTCTCAAGCGGGATGCCGAGGAGCGCGTGAATGACTTCCGCCGAGGCGGTGCGCAAATTGACCCGATCGGTTGGGCTGTCCACGGTGAAAATCTCTGCCAGTCCGACTCGCGGCGCGTCGGCATTTTCGCTTTCAGCCGGCCCGCTGCCAAAAAAAAGTTCCGCCGTCACACCCTTCACCCACAAGAGCTCTTCGACCGTATCGAAAACACCATTCTTGGCGCTATAGGCCGGCGCCAGCGATCCGTAGTAGTCAGTTTCCGCGCCGTTGGCGCGATGTAAGTTGTCGGGGTCGATCCAATCCAATATTGAATCCACCAGATCCGAGCGGCGCGGTTCGTCGACGCCGATATGGGTAAAAACCCGGCGCAAAGTATTTTCATCCGCGCGGTTCAGATTGATCTTGCCGCCTTCGTCGACCAGTCTTACGCGCAAAGATCCGGTTCCTAGTTTTTCCTCGTGCCAGCTCAGATCGAAGAATCCCGGCCGGTTTTCGTTTCCCTGCGCCGGCTGGCCGCCCTGTGCCTGGATCGCGTATTCGTAAAGACCGCGCTGGAATCCAGCAAGCGCCAGGTAATACCCCTGGGTATCCTCGCCGAAACGGTGGGCGGCGCTGGCCTCATCGCGCACATCCGAGCTGAAATCGAGCGCCACAGCGAATAGGAAGACAAAAATCCAGAGCACAAGAATCAACGCCACGCCGCGCTGGTCCTGACCCCGCCCCTGGCGCCGAGCGCGGGCGATCAGCCGGCTCATCGAGCAAGCGCGTTGATCATCACCGGGAACGTCCACTGAATCTCCCTGCCGTTCTCGTTCCGATAGCTCAAACGCAGCGCCCGCGGTATGCCCTTGCGCTCCTCCTTGTCCCAGCGTTCGCGCCAGTCTTCCTTTTCGTTTTGCGCGTCGAGATAGGAGAGGCGAAATCCGCTAACCCGCTCGCGCAGGACGAGGGTATTGCTAATCGCTGCGACTTGAGTTTCTTGTGTCACGCGCACGGGCACTTGTTCTTCGAGTTTGATGGTTTGGCCGCCGCTCTGGCCGGTTTCAGCATAGATGCGGATTTTTGCTATGCCTCTGCCGCCATACGCTAACGAGAACGACGAAACGAACTCGACCCGAGTCTCTTCGCCCGTATAAAAAGTCCCGGGGTCTTGCGGCGATGAGCGATAAGCGAGCGAAGAACGAACATAGCTGCCGAGCAGATCGATGGCCGAACGAAACTTCTGATTGGCGTCAAAAACCACCTGGGTTTTTTCCATGGCGCGCTGGCCGACCGAAAACGCGCCGTAGAGAAACACCGCGAGAACGGCAAAGAGCGAAAATGCCAGCAGCACTTCCAATAAGGTGAACCCGCCGTCGGCCGAGACCCGGACTTTGCGCGCGCTCATGGGTCGGCCTTCCTGACGAGCTTGAACGTCTTTAGCTCGACATCCCGGCCGGCGCCCGCCAGCCGCACGCCAACGGTAACTTCCTTGAGTTGCCACGCCGAAGCCAAAGACAAGGTTCGTTCTGGCTCTCGGACATCTTCCACGCGCAATTGCCAGCCGCCGCGTTCTTGCAGGGCTCCCTGGTTCGCTCCGTGCTCGATCGAAACCCGCGCCAGGACCTCCTCCATGACTTGGCGCCCGTAAGCCATCGATTCCGTGTCCTCGGAACTTTTCGCGCCGAGCCGCAAACCCAATGAAAAGATCTCCAGCAAGGTGACTACACCCAGGCCGACGATCGCCATTGCCACCACCACCTCGAGAAGAGTGAAGCCCGAACGCCGCGATAACATAGTGCCATTGGTGTTCATCCGTCGGCCCCACGCAGGACTTCGACTCGGCCGGTGAGGGCATGAAAACGCACGGAATACTGAGCGCCGGCCGCGCCGGAGGAAAAATCAACACTTCCGCCAAAGCCGGCGCCATTGGGAAAAAAGCTGAAGCGGTGCAGGCCGTTTTCTAGGGTCTCGCCACCGTCGATTCCGGCGAAGCTCAAATTCGCCGGCAAAGTGACTTCTTGATTTCGCGATACCAGGTAACGGTTGCGGGTTTTATCGACAACCAGGCGCTGGGGTACTCCCTCGGCCCGTGCACGGCTGCCGAGTTCGCGCGCGACTGCTGCAAATCCCAGCGCGGCTTGCCGGGCTTCGCGATTTTTCATGCCCTTTTCAATGGACGGAAGCACCACCATCGTAGCCAGCGCCAACAACACCAGGACCAGCATCAACTCGAAAAGCGTGAATCCTCGATTATTTTTCCCAGCTGGTGATGTCACGATTATCGCCCTCGCCGCCCGGCGCCTTATCGGCACCATAAGAAAGGATATCGTATGGACCGTGCTGGCCGGGGCCCTGATAGGCGTAGGCCGTGCCCCAGGGATCCTGCGGCACATCTTTTTTCAAATACGGCCCATCCCAGCGTTCAAGTCCGCCCGGCTGGCGTATCAAGGACTCAAGCCCTTCTTGGGAATTGGGATAGCGGCCGACATCAAGCCGAAAGGTATCGAGAGCCGTGCCCAAAAGCTCGATTTGTGCTTTGGCGGCTTTTATTTTGGCTTTCTCCTCCTGGCGGATAAAACGGGGGCCCACCAACGCGGCCAGCAGGCCGATGATAATCATTACGACCAGCAACTCGATCAGAGTAAAACCGTTTTGATTTCTCATAGCTCTAGAAAGGTAAGTCATTGATACTGAAAATCGCCAGCAACATGGAAATAACCACGACGCCGATCACCAGGGCCATCACCAGAATCAGAGCGGGGCCGAGGATCGAGGTCAGCCTTTTGGTCGTGCGTTTAACTTCCTGATCGTAGTGCTGGGCGACGTTGGCGAGCATACTTTCGAGCCTGCCGGTCTCCTCGCCCACGGCTATCATGTTCAATGCCAACGGCGGGAAAAGGCCGCTTTCGCCAAGCGGTCGAGCCATTCCCTTGCCCTCGCGCACGCGCGCCTGAACCTGATTGATGGCATTGGCCAGCAAGCGGTTGCCGACCACCCCCTGCACCGTTCCCAACGCCTGCAGCAGCGGCACGCCGCCTTTCAACAAGGCTGATAAGGTCCGCGCGAAGCGCGAGGTTTCAAACTTGCGCACCAGGTCGCCGACCAGCCAAACACGCAAACAAAATCGGTCCCACTCGGTCTTGCCCGCCGGGGTCGCGATGTAGCGAGCGCCACAGGCGGCGCCGATCAGAAGGAAAATGAGCAAAATCCAACCGTACTCTCTCAGAGCCTCGCTCGAACCGAGCACCAGGCGCGTAACCCACGGCAGGGCTTGCCCGACATCCTTGAACATCAAGGCGAAACGCGGAATGACGTAGACAAACAGGACGATCAGTGAGCCGCCGGCCACCAGGCTCAAGATGATGGGGTAAACCAATGCCGACTTTACTTCTTCTTTGAGGGCCAAAGAGTTTTCCAGATAATCGATCAGGTAACGCAAAGTACTGTCTAAAATACCGCCGGTTTCACCGGCGCGTATCATGTTGACGTAGAGTTTTGGAAAGACATCGGGATGCTCGCCCATGGCTCCGGCCAGAGAATTTCCGGCGCGGACCGCCTCGAGCAACGTGCGCATGACGTGGGTAAATTCTTCACCTTCGATCAAGCTCCCAAGTATCGACAGACTGCGGTCCAGGGGCAGGCCGGCCGCGAGCAGAGTTTCGAGTTCCTCGGTAAACTGCAGTAACTGCGCTTGACTGACCTTGCGGCGGCTAAAAAGCGCCAGACGAAATTGCCGCGCTTGGATGGCTCCGCTCCGCGGCAAGGTAATCTTCAAGGGCACGCAACCCATCTCGTGGAGACGCGCCACCACGCTTTGCTCCACTTCTGCTTCCATGACGCCCTCGAGGATCTTGCCGCCCCGGTCGGCGGCGCGATATTGAAAGAAAGCCATTTCTACACTCAGCCAGTGAGCCGCCGCCGTTTTAAATCACCCTTCCTCGCGGGTAACGCGCACCACCTCCGCTAAAGTCGTGACCCCCTGAGACACTTTGTCCCATCCGTCTTCGCGCAGTAAACGCATGCCATGCTGCACCGCCAGGCTGCGAATCGAGCCCGCATCGGCACGCTTCAGGATGATTTGACAAATCTCGGCGGTGGCAGGCAACAGTTCAAAAATCCCCACACGCCCGAGATAGCCGGTAGCGCTGCATGCCTCGCATCCCACCGCTTCCCACGCGGTTTGCTTTGGTGTTGACCAACCATTCCCTTGCGATTCCGGATCGCGATCGGTGGCGCCGGCGAAAGCGGCCTCTTTGCGGCATTTGGGGCAAAGCCGGCGCACCAGGCGTTGCGCCAAAACGCCGAGCAGCGACGATGCCAGCAGATAATCCTGCACGCCCATTTCCAAAAGCCGTGAGATCGCTCCGGCGGCATCGTTAGTATGCAGGGTTGAGAAAACCAGATGGCCGGTCAATGCGGCTTGCACGGCAATCTCCGCGGTCTCAGCGTCGCGAATTTCGCCGACCATGATGATGTCAGGATCCTGACGCACGATCGAGCGCAGACCGTTGGCAAAAGTGAGACCGATCTGCGGTTTGACCTGAATCTGATTAACGCCGCCGAGCTGATATTCCACCGGATCTTCGATAGTGATGATCTTTTTTCCCGGATCGTTGATCTTTTGTAGCGCACCGTAAAGAGTCGTCGTCTTGCCGCTCCCGGTCGGGCCGGTCACCAGAATCATGCCGTGCGGCTTGACGATCATCTCGTTGAATCGCTGCAGCAACCCCGGCGGGAAGCCGAGAGCGTCGAGCTCGGTAAAAATATGCGAGCGCTCTAACAAGCGGATCACGACGCTTTCGCCGTACAAGGTCGGCACCGTCGCGATTCTAAGATCGACGTCTTTGCCGCCAAGCCTGATTTTGATCCGGCCATCTTGAGGCAGCCGGCGCTCGGCGATATTTAACTGGGCGAGAATTTTGAGGCGCGAAACCACCGCCGCCTTGAGCTGCTTCGGCGGCGCTTCAACCTCGTGTAAAATGCCGTCGATGCGGTAACGGATTTTTAGCTGATTCTCGAACGGTTCGATGTGCACGTCCGAAGCGCGACCCTCAAGGGCGCGCACTAAGATCTGATTCACCAGGCGAATGACCGGAACTTCCGAGGCCATATCGCGGAGATGCGCCACATCTTCATCATCCACTGCGCCTTCGATCTCGCGCGCGCCGGACGCCAGCGGCGCGTCCGGAGACAAAGCCGCGCCGAACAACGCTTCGATACGCGTGGTGATCTCTTTTTCCTTGGCCAGTACCGCCCTGACCGGCACGCCCGCAGCCAGTCCCAGGGCATGGAGCCGGGACAACTCGAGTGGGTCGCTGGTCGCGACCAGCAGGTCGCGCCCGTCCATCTTAACCGGCACAATACGCGCCGATCGCAAAAATTCGGCGACGCTCGAATCCAATTCCAATGGCAGGGGCGTCAGCGGTTCGTCCTTCAAGGAATAGAGTGGCAAATCGAAAAAATCACGCAAGATCGGCAGCAGGTCGTCTTCCGACAACAAGCCCAATTCCACTACCAGGCGCGTCAGCGGAGCCTGCTGTTCCAGCTGCAACTTGACAACGCGCTCCATCTCCTCACCTGAGAGTAATTTGCGCTCGACCAGCTTTTCCGCAAGATTTGCATAAGGCTCCATGTTAGGGATTGATCAACGCTTGGGTTCCGCCCGGCCATAGCGGTCTTCAAGGCGCACCACGTCATCGAGCTCCGGAGTCGAGACTTCCAGAACATCGCATTCTTCGAGCGCCGTCATGCGGTGTTTCATCCCGGGAACGATATGTAGGCAATCTCCCGGCTTTAAGGTCACTTTGCTCGGACGGCCATTCGTTTCAAGATCCATCTCCATCGCGCCGGTCAGCAGCCGAATGGTTTCGTCCTTCACGCGATGATACTGATAGCTTAGCGAATCGCCTTTTTTTATGTGCAGAATCTTGCCTACGTAACGTTCGGTGTGGGCCCAGAGAAGTTCATGTCCCCAAGGTTTTTCGACGATCGTTCCCTGCGTCAATAGAGTCATCGTGTCTCTCCCAAAGGCAGCATGGTAACAGATTCCCGACTAAGGGGAAACGACATTCTGCCAGGCAATGATCTGCTCAAGGGGTCCGAGACCCGGTTATTGCGCGACTCGATGGTTTTCGCTTTGGCGCTTATGCAGGAGTCTTCTGGCTTGAGCTTGGCGATTGCAAACGCAGACAAATCAATCCAAACAGAGAAAAAAAGAATATACGAGTTTCATGATGATAAAACGGAATGTCACCCAGCGCCGCGATCATGAATCCGACCAGCGCGCCTAATAATCCGAGATCGGCGTATTTTTCTTTTCCAGAAACCGCCCGCGTCGCGATCCTGCGGATCAAACGGATGCCGGTCGCCGCCACTGCCCAGACAAAGATCGCGGCGCCCACCAAGCCGACGCCGGCGACCAGCTCGGCGTATAAATTGTGGCTGTGACCAACAAAACCTCGAGCGCTAAATTCCGGGTGATTTTTTTTTAGCGCCGCGCGCAAATGATCTCTGCCATAGCCATTGCCAAAAATCGGCCTGGCCAATCCGACTGAGATCGCATTTGCTATAACATCGGCACGCCAGACGACGCGGGGATCTTCCTTTGCAGAGGTCAAGGATCCGATGCGGTCACGAACTTCGCTCGAAGCCGCGACGGCGAGCAAACCGGCGGCGCCAAGAGCGGCGACAATAACTCGCAATCTCCGTTCGCCGATGCTGATGCTCAATAGAGCGGCAGAAGAGGCGATCCACGCGGCTCGTGAAAAGGTCAGGATCAACGCACCGAGCTGGCATAGTACCGAGATCACCGCCAATGACCTGAGCCGTTGACCGACGCTCAGCACCAGCGCCAGACACAAAGGGATGCTCATGGAAAACAGATAGCCTGCGGTGTTCGCATGATCGAGCGGAAAAGCAAAGCGCGACGCCAGACTCACATTCAAGATCTGCGGGTCGGCGAGGATCCCCCGGACGAGGAGGATCCCGGGAGTCATAGCCAAAAGAGCGTAAAGCAGCGCCTGCCTGCGTTCGTCCCTAAAGACGTCCAGCACCATCACGTAGTGAGCGAACGCGAATACGAAATAACGATAATCGCCGATTTGATCGAAGTCGGGAAGAAGCGAAGCCGTGGCCTTGACAATCTAATTTCGGGAACGGCACTATGCCACGGGAGAAAATTATGAATCACGTTTTTACCTCTTGATCAGTTTGAGGTGCATGCTCACACAAGCCATCCATCCAACCGTGATGGCTAGCGACATGTGCATATCCTGATTGTCTATTCTATCCATAATTTGTTGGAATGCCTTACGGAATTTTCTAATTTTGTTGCAATCAATTGCAACATTTCTGATATTTTCTCTAGTGTACACCAGGTATTTTTTTTGAACCTGTGTTATAAAAATATGTTTATTCAGAATTTGGATAACCAGAAATTTTCAAATTGAATTATTATGAGTATCCACAAATTGACTAAAGATATAACTCCGGACATATAGAAAACTGAGGTTAAGGTTGTGAGGTTTACGATGTAACTCATTTTACACTTTAAAGTAGCGAATGTAGTTATCCAGTCAAGTTTGGCGACTGAAGATAAACCTGTCAATTGTTAATATCATCCTATTGCTGAAGATGCGTTAATACGCAGGCTTCTTATCTTTAATTTTTCAATAGATATCGAAGTCTAGAAATAGATTTTACCTGACGTGTAAATTAATCGTCTATTTTAGATTCAAAGTTTTTTTCGTTCGGAACACAATCTGGACCAGTACAATTTAGCATACCGGAAATTTTAATCATATATTCTCCCCTTTCAATTGGTTTAGTTATTACATGAATCCATCGGCCACACACTTAGTATCACCTTCAGGTGCATCATACATTCCGCCGGACGGCAGGGTAGCGTCAAAGGCCCCAGTCCTGATTCTAAACCTCATCAAGTCTCCTGTTGAAAGTTGCAAGGTAACTTCATCAATACTGATTTCAAGGCTCATTTCCTTTACGAGATCTTGAATCCCTACGAGCACTACAGTTCGCTGCCGTGCAACTCGGGGAGGATCTGCCTCGTCGGGAAGAACAACAACACCTATAATTGGTATGAATATACGCTTACCGGCTTTTGTCCTACAATACTCTTTTTGGTCGATTTCCCCAGATACAATGGTAAATAAAATACGGAGTCGGAAGGTCTTAATGCTGTTTCACAGATTTCAGGAACATAAAAAGGGTTTGAAGCAAGCGGTATTTCTAAGTAGTGTTCCCAAAATCTTTTTACATGTTCTTCATAGGACGAACCATCAATTGTATCGTTAGTTGAGTGAAGTTGAGGCACCGACATTATGTATTCTTACAGATACTACCAAATTATAAATATTATGGTTCAGAAACAGAATACTTTTCTCGAAATCCGAAATACATTTGAAGACTAAACGCTTAGGAATCCAAGTGGAACCATCAACTATATTACAATACGCTTGCTTAAATAAGAGAAACGTTCTGGAATTATCTTGATAGAAGTTTTATCAATCTTCCGATAAATCGCCAGAACTATTTATGTTAAAAGTTGCTCGACTCCTTTTTTAGGATCGCCTTTTGTTAATATCGGAGCAAAACCATTAAGACGTTACCTTCTAACATATTGCTACTATATTCGAGCTAACTTTAAAGTGATTTCACATACTAGTCAATCCCGATTTTTTGATCTTGATGGCAGTTCGTTCTTTTCCAAATAAGAGACTAGAAAATAGAATTCATCCCTTCGGCGTATCTACATATCTAATTTGAATAGGTATCAAGTGATCACAAATTTTTTTTTCTTATAGTTTTGAAATTCTCCTTTTTCTTTTTCTTTGAAACTCTTTCAACAAATTTCACAATTGATTTTAGGTCGGCGTGTATATTATACTCGTTACACTCTATGACTTTTTTGTTCATGCCATCTTGGATCAAAATCTTGTACGTAAAATAATCTCTCGCGCCCACTGGTGTTGACTTGAGAGGAGCTGCAGAATACCAATCATTTAGCATCATTTTTTTTAATCCAGTTGCCACTGATGAAGGCAAACGTTTTACATCCACTTCATTAGTAATTTGCACTCCTGTTAATCCACCGCTACGTTCAATCTTAATTATCATAAATAGATAGGTTGCGTCTGACACATATATTATTTTTATTTTTTAATTTTGATCCCGACCATATCCCATACCCTTTAGAACGGCACTCTGTTCCTGACTGTTTTTACCATAAAGGTTACCTGAAACTTCATATGTTGCCGTCACTGCATTTTGAAAATCAGAACGTTCTCTTAATTTATCAATCAATGTAACATACCATATTCTGCCTGCTTTTCCCATGAATTTCCACCGACCTCAAGTGCGATTAGGTAGAATGCTCGATTTGGAATTCCCGAATTAATATGCACACCACCATTGTCCGATGTTGTCTTCACATAGTCTTTCATATGGCCGGGCTGTCGGATCCTACAATTGTAGGATCGTTGTATGCAGTACCAGGATTTTTCATTGAACGCAGTGCTATACCTTTTACTTTCTTTGTGAAGAGACCCTCGCCTATTAACCAATCTGCTTTGTCGACTGACTGTTTTAACACATTTTGTTTGTCGTCGATCCGAATACATCAGAGAAACTTTCATTTAATGCCCCTGCTTGACCCTCGTATTCTAAAGCTGCTCATATTGCGTTACTCCGTGTGTCAATTCATGGCCAATTATATCAATCGATTTAGTAAATCTTTGAAAGATTTCTCCGTCGCCGTCGCCGTATACCATCTGTGTCCCATTCCAAAACGCATTATTATAATCCACTCCATAATGTATCGTAGAGTCCAATCTCATTCCCCGGGTATCTATTGAATTGCGTTCAAAGATTTGTTTATAAAAATTGTAAGTAAATCCTGAATAATTAAATGCTTCAGAAACAACACGTCCGCCTTTAGCCCTCCCATATTCATATCTCACCACAGTACTTGGCAAGTTCTCTGAATGGTGTGCATCGAAATGTCACATTAAGTTTATCCGAAACTGAAAACATCGATGACATCAATCCCGTTACCAATCTTCTTCCTCTCAATTGTTCTGTCAATATTAAATTCTTCCATGCTCGCTCCTTTTGTTTCTTATTACCTTTTTCTACGATATTTTTATTCATGTACCTCTGGAATAATAAAACATGTGGGATCACGGTGTTTTAACAGATGATAAATAAGGCATGATGATCTTATTTTGGATTTCATAAGTATTTAACTCTGTTATTAAGATTTATGTATTACTAAAGCAATGGATCAAAAAAACCCGATCTCTAAAATCATGAAAATAAACAATTCTAAATTACCAATTATTAGAATACAAACATTTATAATTTAATCGTAAAAAATCTTCTTTCGTTTCTAAAAAAAATAGTTTGATAATCTTTTCAATCGTGTGCGGATTTTTAGAATGTTTGCAGTCCGATTTGTGAATAGAATTTTTTTATTTTTTTCGACCAAAATCATTACACTGGCCATATTCGGAATACTTTTATCCAAAAACCGAATTAGTTCAAATTCAAAATCCTGAATGTGTTTCTTATTGTGTTTCTTATTGTACCAATTGTTACATCCTTCCCTCTTTTTTGTTGGACCTAACAAATGAAAAGTGATATTCCTTATGTGGAATGAATTTACAGTATCCCTGATTGCGATAAACCTATTGAAATCTGAACTAACTCTAATCTTTAACGATTTGGCCAAGAACGTAAGATCACTTCCTGCTGAAAGGCTTTATGGTTCCATAGAACTCATTTTCCTTTTTCTTACTTACCACCTGTTCACTGTATATTCGACTCTGCGTTAAAAGATGTTCTTAAATAAAATCATTGAATCAGTATTGATTTGCAACAGATCATTAAACTAATTATCCCATAATCCATAATTTGTTTATCTTTATCAATTCTTTTGTCCCTTTATCTCTTTAGCCTTTGATCTTTCCCAAAAGATCAAATAGGCCAAACATGAACATTGTCGATATGACTCAACACCAGTAGATCTAATTTCCCATTTAATGGTAACTTTCAAAGAGTTGGCTTAGTATCCTTTTTGGCCTCTTGATAAGGTCCTCGTCAATAAGGATATTCACTGAATCTTTAGCGAATTTTGACTCTAAAATGAAACAATCGCGAAATTCAGCCTGTACTGCGTGAAGACTTATCACAACAATTCTTGATAAATCATGTATTAAAGTTAATCAATGAGATCTTTCGGCGCCGAAAAATCATGAAATTATAAATTTCCATTTGAAACTGGAAGATCGATTCTGTTTCCCCATTCCCCCCACGACCCAAGGTACATTTTTACCTTTTCGTATCCCAACAATTTCAATACTACAAAAGAATTCACTGCTCTGTATCCCCCTTGACAGTATGTAATTATTTTGGAATTCTTTGGTATTTCTGAGTAAATCTTTGAAAGTTTTGCCTTACTTTTAAAGATGCGATTATCAATATTGGTTTGCCAATCAATATTTACTGCTGATGGGATATGTCCTCTCCTTGCAGCCCTTACATCTGTTCCCTTAAATTCATCCTTAGAGCGAGCATCTAGTATTACCACCTTTTTATTTTTAATTGATTTTTTTACTTCCTCAGCAGTTGATATGATATTCTTATCGGTTTTACCTTGAATTTGGAATGGATTAGAGGATTGCTCTTGATTTCTAGAGGATGACCGGCTCTTTTCCATCCTTCAAATCCTCCGTCCAACATCTTTACCATTTTATGAGAAAAATAAAGGAGCAACCATACGCCTCTGGCAGCAGAAATACCAGAAACATCATCATAAAAAATAACTTCACTTTCCCTTTGTATTCCAATATTAGATAAAAGTATTCTAGTTTGTCTATTGAAATCTTTGATACCTCTTTTGGAGGTGTCAAACCAGTGAAGCTGGAAAAAATCAAGTTTACACTCGCTGGAATATGTCCATTCTTATATTCTGAAAATGATCTGGTATCGATTATAATAATCTGGCTCCTAGAATTCCTGACTCGGTCGTAAAGGCTTTTAGTCGATATTAATAGTTTTTCAGAATAATCTCTTGTAGAATCAAGCAATATATAGAATGTGATTTTCAATCAATCGTTTACAGAATTATACTCTTAAACGCATATCAATTCATACCAATTTGCCAATTTTAATACTCTTGCTAGTAACGAGGAGTTAATAATTCATACACTTTCCACTCGAACTAAATACACTAAGCATATATCAAAAGAATTTGATAGTCCGATATTCTTTCTATGAATGCAAAAATGTCAATTATTTTCCAATAGAGTGGATGATGTCTAGAATTTCACTAACACTAACTTAATAGAAATTCTGGTAAAACTGTTCTATTGTTCCAAAATTATTGTCACTTGGGCTAGTAACAACTTCAATATAATCAATACCCTCTCTCCTCAATAGATTTACTGTACCCCTTGGCGAAACTGTAAGGGCTACAATGATACATTTAGGGTTGTATTTTTTTCTTAAACTTCTTAACGTAGCAATAATCGTAGACCCAGTTGCCGCCCCATCATCCACTATTACAATTGTTTTATCGTTATCAGTAATGTATTTCCCATCAAGAAGGGTTTTCTTTCCTTGATAGTACATGTTAGATAGGCGCCTTATTTCTTGTAGTTGGTAGGATAGTTCTTTATCAAGATATTCGTCAGAGATTTTTAGTTCTTCAATTAGAGTTTTGTTCAAGTATGTCGTTCCATCTTCGGCGACAGCACCAATAGCCATTTCTTCGTTATGCGGAGCACGTAACCTTTTGGAAATCATCATATCCAGATTGCAACCTAGTTTTCTTGCTATGACTTCTGCCATTACAAATCCCCCGCGAGGCAATCCGACTACTATGATATCTGATCCCGCTACCTTTTTCAGGATATCTTTTAATGCTACTGCCAGAATGTTACCCGCTGATTCTCTATTCTTTATTTTCAATTGAAATTTACCCAAAAACTTGCTTAGTATCAATACTACCTAACATTACTAATGTGCATGAGGTATTAAATATGGTGTTGTCTACCACATATCTCGAAATCCAAGGAGTTAATTTGATTGCTATATTTTTGCCGTTATCTGTCTACACCATGAGATTTAATATGCAAGTTAAAATTGCTTGTCATCCAGTCAGTCGCGAGTTTTGCGGCCTCAAGTATGGGATCCCTCCTCTTCAAACAGATGAGAAGCCCCTTTTACTAT
>CAWDHA010000004.1:0-15008 GCA_963801935.1 uncultured delta proteobacterium | reverse complement strand
GAGATTAACGCACTGGCGCAGGATCTCGAACGCGCGGCCAGCCTGGCGGCGGGAGCGCGCTCGGGAGCGCGACCTGCCGAGGCGGACATTCGCCAAATCAACCAAGACCTCGAGCGTCTGTAGTGGTTGATCAAACCCGCAACTCGCAGACGCCTGAATCCAGAACAACAAACCAATATCGCCGAGCTGAAAGACGAGACGCGAGAACGGCGCCGCATCGAAGAAGCGACTCGCGTCGGGAGCATCACCATCTGAAGCTGCTGCAAAGGACCGAGTCGGCGAACAATGAAGCCGGCGCTATCCCAGGCGATCTTACGTCTGCCGTGGAGCACATCTGTAGTCACTTAAGAATCGGCGTCTCGGGCGAGTTGTCTACCGCGCGAGCGGGCTGCGCGGAAGGAACGGCCGCGCCCCCGGTGTGGTTTTTTGCGGCGCTGGCCGAAACTCGAGCCGCTGAAACGGGTTATCGAAGCTCTGCCCTACGGCAGCACTCTGGCGGCGCGCGCCGAGACTAGCGGAAGGACGAGCTGGTTGCCGATCAGCCAGGAGCGCACTCATGGTTGGACTCAAAGCGCGTTCGATGCCGGACTCCGCTCGGCGTTCGCCTTGCCTGTGCTGGCGGGCAACCAGGTAATCGCCGTGCACAGCTGAATTTTTTCGTGATCATCGACAGTGCTCGACCACCCGTTCTCGAGCATCCTCGCACGTATCGCTGATGGGTTAGGCCGGACCGTCGAACGCAAACAAGCGGAAGCCGCGCTGCGTTTGAGCGAAGAGCGATTTCGTAAAGCTTTGACCAGGGGCCGATCGGCATCAGCCTGGCGGATGCAAACTGCTGCTACTTCAGAGTCAACCGAGCGTTCGTCGAGATGCTTGGATGCCGCGAACAAGACCTTCTCGGGCAAGATTGTTACGCGCGGCTCCATCCTGACGATCTCGCCAAAGTGCGCGAGCTCACCGGCCGGCTGGTGCGTAGCGACATCGATCACTTTCGCCAGGAAGCGCGTTACGTCAATGTTAACGGCGCACCGGTCTGGACCCATCTCACCGCCACGATGATCAGCCTCGAGCGACGGGTTGCAACGGTACACTTTGCAAATGGTGGAAAACCAGCACCGAACAAAAACGCATCGAAGAAAAACTTCGCGAGAGTGAACGGCTCGCCGTTCTGGGCGCGACCACGGCGATGTTCGCCCACGAAATCGGCAATCCGCTTGAACAGCATTTCGACCACGGTGCAGTTGCTCGAACGCGATCTGAGCCGCCCGCACCCGAGCGGCAAAGAATCGATACTCGCCAGTCTTCACGATATCAGGCAGGAGATCACCCGATTGGGCGCTCTGCTGCACGAATTTCGTTTTCTATCGCGGCCGCAAAACTTGGATCTCCGCCCTGCCCCTGTCGACCGTCTGGTCCGCGAACTGGTCGAGGGCGAGGCGGAGCGCTACGGCCAGCGTGGCGTGAAAGTAGAAGCTCTTTTCCCGGCGGAATTGCCGTGGGTTTTGGCCGACGAGGAGCGCATCAAACAGGCGCTGTGGAATGTCTGCGAAAATGCCGTTGACGCAATGCCCAGCGGCGGCACCCTCGAACTTCGTGGTTATCGACACGGTGAAGATGTTTGCCTCGACATCAGAGACACCGGGGTTGGGATCCCCGATGGCCTCGATGTTTTCGAGCTCTTCACCACCACCAAAGCAAATGGCACGGGTTTGGGCTTGGCGATCGCGCGCCAGATCCTTTCCGCCCACGGCGGCTGGATTCGCTATGAGACCAAACCCGGAGCGGGAACGGTTTTCGTCGTCGCCTTACCACGGGCGCTGCCGGTTTAATGCAAGGCGTAAGAGCGTATTGCCACCGAGCTACCGGCAAGTTACAAAGTAGAAACACCCACATGCGCGTTCCTGTTATTACCTATCGAATTGAGCTTGCTCCAGAGTTCGGCTGTGCTGCCGCGATAACAATCGAAGCCAACTATGATCTCGGGTCACCGGCCTCAATGCGCCGCCGATTTCGCAGTCGCGGAGTGGGCGTCACGACGGCGTCTGAGATCACCGAGGTTTTAGGAAGGTGAACAAATCTATCGATAGCAATATCGGCTTGCAGCGCGTCGCCATCGAGGGCGTGGTACCGCAAGTTAATCACGGGCGCTTTGCGGCCAAGCGCACCTTAAGCGAGAAAGTGATCGTCGAGGCCGATGTTTTTGCCGATGGTCATGACGCTTTGTCGTGCGTTTTACTTTATCGCGAAGCGGCGGAAGCACGGTGGCAGGAAACGCCCATGGAGGCGCTTGCCAACGACCGCTGGCGCGGTGTTTTCATGGCGGCGCGGCTGGGGCGTTATCGCTACACCATTCAGGGTTGGGTCGATGCCTTTAGAACCTGGCGCCGTGATCTGCTGAAGCGGATCGAAGCCGGCCAGACCGAAGCGCTTGATTTGCTGGCCGGCGCTCAATTGATCGAACATGCGGGCCGGCGCGCTCAAGGTAGCGATGGCCCGGACCTGAACCGATGGGCTGCCGTGCTGCGCGATCACTCGCGCGCTCTGGCAGAGCGCATCGCCGCGGCCTTGGCGCCCGAGCTCGTGGCGGTCATCGAGCGCTATCCCGACAAAACCTCCGTAACCACCTATGAGCCCGAACTCGAGATCAACGTCGAGCCCGAACGGGCGCGCTTCAGCTCCTGGTATGAATTGTTTCCGCGTTCGTGCGCGGCCGCAGAGGGAGCGCACGGCAGCCTGCTCGACGTCGCGCGCCATCTTCCCTACGTCGCCGCCATGGGTTTTGACGTGCTTTATCTGCCGCCCATCCACCCGATCGGCAGGTCCCATCGCAAAGGAAAAAACAACGCGCTCCAAGCGGCGGCGGACGATCCCGGCAGTCCGTGGGCGATCGGCGCTGAACAGGGCGGCCACAAATCGATCCATCCTGAACTCGGCACCCTGGAAGATTTTCGGCGCCTGGTGAGCGCGAGCCGTGATTACGGCATAGAAATCGCCTTGGACCTGGCTTTCCAGTGCACCCCTGACCATCCCTACGTAACCGAGCATCCTGAATGGTTTCGCCGTCGTCCGGACGGATCGGTGCAATATGCGGAAAACCCGCCTAAGAAGTATCAGGATATTTATCCGCTCGACTTTGATAACCCGCGGTGGCAGGAGCTCTGGCAAGAGTTGAAGTCGATCGCGCTCTACTGGATCGATCAAGGGGTGCGCATCTTCCGGGTCGACAATCCTCATACCAAGCCGTTTCCTTTTTGGCAGTGGTGGATTCGGGAGATTCAGAGCGAGCACCCCGAAGTCATTTTTCTCGCGGAAGCGTTTACCCGGCCCAAAGTGATGCGCCGTCTCGCCAAGGTTGGTTTTACCCAGTCCTATACCTATTTTGCCTGGCGCAATGCCAAATGGGAGTTGACCGAATATTTTACCGAGTTGAGCCAATCCGAGGCGCGCGATTATTTTCGACCCAATCTCTGGCCCAACACACCTGATATATTGACCGAACATCTTCAGTTCGGCGGCCGTCCCGGGTTCATGGCGCGTTTGATTCTGGCGGCAACCCTGGGGGCTAATTACGGCATCTACGGGCCGGCGTTTGAGTTGGCGGAGGGACGCGCCCGAGAACCGGGCAGCGAGGAGTACCTCGATTCAGAAAAATATCAGATCCGGCGCTGGAATCTGGAAGACCCGAACAGCCTGAAAGACTTAATCGCGCGCGTCAATCGGATTCGCAGAGACAATCCGGCGCTGCAGTCCGATTGGAGCTTGCGTTTCCATGAGATCGATAACGATCAGATGATTTGTTACAGCAAAGAAACCGCGGAGCGCGACAATGTTATCGTGGTCGTGGTCAATCTCGACCCGCACCACGTGCAAACGGGACGGCTGCGGCTGCTCTTCGAGGATCTCGACCTCGAAGGCCGCCAGCCCTATCAGTTTCACGAGCTGCTCACCGACAGCCGCTATCTTTGGCAAGGCCGGCAAAACACGGTAATGCTCGACCCCCATATCGTGCCGGCGCACATCTTCAGGCTCAGGCGCCGCGTCCGACACGAGCAAGATTTCGACTACTTTATGTGATGATCGAGGAAGGCATGGTCAAAGTTGAAAAAAGCTCCCGCGCCGCGGCGGCGGAGGATCCGTTCTGGTACAAGGACGCGGTGCTCTACGAACTGCACGTGCGCGCCTTTGCCGATGGCAACGGCGACGGCATCGGCGATTTCCAGGGACTCACGAGCAAGCTCGACTATCTCCAGGATTTGGGGGTAACGGCGCTGTGGCTGCTGCCGTTTTATCCTTCGCCTTTGAAGGACGACGGCTACGATATCGCGGACTATGACGAGATTCATCCGGATTACGGCACGCTCCAGGACTTCAAGCTGTTTCTGCGCGCCGCGCACGAGCGCGGCATGCGCGTCATCACCGAATTGGTGATCAATCATACCTCCGACCAGCATCCCTGGTTTCAACGCGCCCGCAAGGCCGCGCCCGGCAGCAAAGCCCGGGATTTTTATGTATGGAGCGACAGCCAGGAGCGCTATCAGGAAGCGCGCATCATATTTAAAGACTTCGAGCCTTCCAACTGGGCCTGGGACGCGGTTGCCAAAGCCTATTATTGGCATCGCTTTTATGCGCACCAGCCGGATTTAAATTTTGACAACCCAGCTGTGAAGAAAGCGATCTTCAACGCGCTGGATTTCTGGTTGGGCATGGGCGTGGACGGCTTAAGGCTCGATGCCGTGCCCTATCTCTACGAGCGCGAAGGCACGAGCTGTGAGAATCTTCCCGAAACCCATGCGTTTTTGAAAAGCTTGCGCCGCCATGTCGATCAAAACTACAAAAACCGCATGCTTTTGGCTGAGGCCAATCAATGGCCGGAAGATGCGGCGGCCTATTTTGGCTCAGGCGATGAATGCCACATGGCGTTTCATTTTCCGGTCATGCCACGGCTGTTCATGGGCGTGCACATGGAAGATCGCTTTCCGATCATCGATATTCTCAGGCAAACACCGCGCATTGCCGAGGCCAGCCAGTGGGCGCTTTTTTTACGCAATCACGATGAGCTCACACTGGAGATGGTCACCGACGAGGATCGCGACTACATGTACCAGGTGTATGCCACCGATCCGCAGGCGCGCATCAATCTCGGTATCCGCCGCCGGCTGGCGCCGCTGCTCGGCAACAACCGCAGAAAAATGGAGCTTTTGAAGAGCCTGCTGTTTTCGCTGACCGGCACGCCGGTGCTTTACTACGGTGACGAGATCGGCATGGGCGACAACTATTATCTCGGCGACCGCAATGGCGTGCGCACGCCGATGCAGTGGAGCGCGGATCGCAACGCCGGCTTTTCCCGCGCCAATCCGCAGCGCCTCTATTTGCCGGTCATCATCGATCCTGAACATCATTACGAGACCGTCAACGTCGAAGCGCAGCAGCAAAATCTCAATTCCTTTTTATGGTGGATCAAGCGTTTAATCGCGCTGCGCAAGCGGCACCGCGCCTTCGGCAACGGCGATACCGAGTTTCTTTACCCGCAAAACCGCCGGGTCCTGGTGTTTACCCGGGTTTTTGAAGAAGAGCGGATCCTCGTGGTTGCCAATCTCTCGCGCTTCGTCCAATACGCCGAGCTCGATCTCGCGGCCTTTAAAGGGATGGTGCCGCTGGAGTTGTTTGGTCAAACCGAGTTCCCCGCGATCGGCGAGCTGCCCTATTTCCTCACCCTCGGGCCTCACAGTTTTTATTGGTTCAATCTCGAACCGGCGCGCAAAACCAGAGCGCCGGCAGCGCCGAGCGGGGGCGAACTGGCCACTATAGCGGTCAGCGAAAGCTGGGAGGCGGTTTTCAACGGTGCCGGCAAGGCGACATTGGAGCGCGCCCTGCCGGTTTATCTGAAGGCTTGCCGCTGGTTCGGCGGCAAAGCGCGGCGCATGAGGGGCGCGACGATCCTGGACGCGGTGCCATTGAAATACGACAACACGGCGGTGTATCTGGCAACGATCGAGACGCAATACCTCGAAGGCAATCCCGAAACTTACTTGTTGCCGATCGGTTATGGCGCCGATGAGAGAATGGTGGAGCTCTGCCGCAGCCAGCCCGAAGCGATCGTCGCCAATGTGTCCGTTGACGGCGCCGGCGGGCAAGTCGGGGGGGTGCTTTATGATGCCTCGTTCGACGACGGTTTTGCCCGGGCCATGCTCGATGCCATCACGCGCCGGCGTAGTTTCAAGGGGCAATCGGTGGAAATTGCCGCGTTGCCGGCGCGCGCGCTCCGCCGGCACGAGGGTGCTACCGATCTATCTTTGCATCCCGCGGCGTTGCGCCGGGATCATAGCAATACCTCGATTCGCTACGGCGATCGGCTGGTGTTGAAGCTCTTTCGCCGCCTCGAAGAAGGCATCAATCCGGATCTCGAGGTCGGCCGCTTCTTGACTGAGCGGACCTCGTTTCGCCAGATAGCGCCGCTTGCCGGCCACGTCGAGCTCAGGCGTGGCAAGCGCGCGCCGATGGTTCTGGGCATTCTCCAGGGTTGGGTGACCAACGAAGGGGATGCATGGAGTTACACCCTCGATCAACTGAAGCGCTACTTCGAAAATGCCCAGGCGCGTAAACCCGAAGAGCTCGAGCTACCGGCCGCGGACAAGCATGTCCTCGACTTGATCGATCAGGAATTACCGCAGCTCGCCCAGGAAATTATCGGCCCGTATCTGTCGGCGGCGCTTCTTCTCGGTCAGAGAACCGGCGAGTTACACGTCGCGCTGGCTTCAGACAAGAGTGATCTCGACTTTGCGCCGGAGCCCTACACCGTTCATTATCGTCAATCGCTGCATCAGAGCATGCGCACCCTGGCGAGCAGAGCCCTGGTGCTGCTGCGCGACCGTCTGAGTGACCTCCCCGAGGCTAGCCGGCGCGACGCGGCCGAGCTATTGGCCATGGAGCAACGCATCCTCGGCCGCTTTCGCGAGGTTCTCGATAGAAAAATCACCGCCCTGCGCCTGCGGGTGCACGGTGACTACCACCTCGGCCAGGTACTTTATACCGGCAAAAACTTCGTGATCATCGATTTTGAAGGGGAACCTGCGCGGCCGATCAGTGAACGCCGGTTGAAGCGCTCGCCGCTCAAGGACGTCGCCGGAATGCTCCGTTCTTTCAGCTATGCGGCGAGCTTTGCGCTGAGAAGCGACAGCATCCGGCCGGAAGATCGCGCCGGCCTGGAGCGCTGGGCGCGCTACTGGCAAACCTGGGTGTCGGTGGCATTTGCCAAATGTTATCTCGCCAGCGCGGCGCCGGCGGGATTTCTGCCGAAGTCGCGCGATGAGACCAAAGTCCTGTTGGATTTGTTTGTTCTTGAGAAAGCGATCTATGAGCTCGCTTACGAGCTTAACAACCGGCCGGACTGGGTAGATGTGCCCTTGCAAGGTATCCGCGAGATCATGAGTCAAGAATAATCAGAGAATGACCGGAGACCGGGACGGGAGACCGCATTTGGTCCTCGATCTTCGGTCTTGGGTCCGCGGTCCCCGGTCTCGGTCAGCCCAAAGCGTCGATTATACCTATGGATTCATCCGATATGCGCCAATTGCGCCGGCTCGCGCGGCTTTACAACGTGCAGCCGGATTATTACGACCAGTCCGGCAAGCTCACCCACTCATCGCCCGAAGGCGTCATGCGTGTGCTCCAGTCGTTGGGCGCGCCGCTGGCGCGTCCCGGCGATATTCCGGGAGCGCTCCGCGAAAGGCGCCTGCGGCTGCATCAACGCGCGGTCGAGCCTGTGATCCTAGTCTGGGACGGACTCGCGGCCGGGCTCAGGTTAGTGATCCCGGATTACCATGCCCCAGATGCTGTGGGTTACCACGTAGACTGTGAAAGCGGCGAGAGTTACGACGGCAGGCTAACCTTGGATGGCGCCGCGGTAAGTCATATTAAGGATGTCGAAGGTGTCCGCTACCGGGTGGCGCGAGCGCTGTTGCCGATCAAGCTCGAGTACGGCTATCACGCGCTCCACCTGGAGTTAAACGGAAAAATTTTCGATGCTTGCATCATAGCGGCGCCGTCGCGCGCCTTTCAACCGCCCGGCGCGGGCAAGAGTTGGGGAGTTTTCTTGCCGCTCTACGCGCTCCGATCCAGGCGTAGTTGGGGCGCGGGTGATTTCACCGATCTGGCCAAATTGATGGTGTGGGTGGGGAAGCTCGGTGCCAATATCGTGAGCACCTTGCCGCTGCTGGCGGCATTTCTCGGCGACCAGCCGCTGGAAATAAGCCCCTATTCTCCCGTGAGCCGGTTATTTTGGAATGAGTTTTATATCGATCCGACCCAAGCGCCGGAGCTCAAACGTTCGGCTGCGGCGCGCCGTTTCCTGGTGGACTCTGATTTCCAGGAGCAGGTGGAAGCGTTGCGCAAATCGGCTCACGTGGATTACCGCCAGGCCATGGCCCTCAAGCGCAAGGTGCTTGAAGAGCTTGCGCGTTCTCAGTTGAGCAGCGAGCGGCAAGCGGCGTTCCAACAATTTGTCCGTTCCCAGCCGGGTTTACAGGACTACGGTGCTTTCCGCGCTGCCGGTGAACGATTGCGCGTGCCCTGGAGGCAATGGCCGGCGCGGCTCCGGGATGGCGACATCCAACCCGGAGACTACGACGCCGGCGCAAAAAATTATCA
Organism: uncultured delta proteobacterium; assembly: GCA_963801935.1. GTDB lineage: Bacteria > Desulfobacterota > Binatia > UBA9968 > UBA9968 > DATACQ01. Next base: position 6,362 of record CAWDHA010000004.1, on the reverse strand, counting down.
TTTATATGTCCAGTGGCTTGCCGACCAGCAGCTCCGCTCCTTGTCAGAAAAAGCACAGCGCCACAAAGTCGGCTTGAATCTCGATCTGCCGCTCGGCGTCCATGCGGACGGTTATGATGTATGGCGCGAACGCGATTCATTTGCGCTCGATATGCACGGCGGCGCGCCGCCGGATCTTTATTTTACCAAGGGTCAGGACTGGGGATTTGCGCCGCTCCATCCGGAAGCGCTGCGCGCCGATGGCTATCGCTACTTTATCGCTTCGGTTCGGCACCACTTACGCTACGCCGCTCTTTTGCGCATCGATCACGTGCTGGGACTGCACCGGCTCTACTGGGTCCCCGGTGCAATGGCGCCGCGCGACGGCGTCTTCGTGCGCTATCGTGCCGAGGAGTTTTACGCGATCCTCAGTCTTGAATCACATCGGCACCAGTGTCGCATCGTCGGCGAAAACCTCGGCACCGTGCCCGAGGGCGTAACCAAATCAATGCGGCGCCACAATATATACGGCATGTACGTGACGCAGCTCGAAATCAAAACTGATCAGCAGCCGGTCCTCGGAGCGATCCCCGATCATACGGTTGCCAGCCTGAACACGCATGATATGTCGATGCTTGCCGGCTTCTGGCGCGGTTTGGACATCGACGATCGATTGCGGCTTGAGCTGCTCGACGGGCGCGCTGCGGATGAGGCGCGCGCAAAGCTCGAAAAGACAAAAATCGCGCTTTTGGATTTCTTGATCAGTCAGGGCCGTCTCGACCAGGGGAGCTGTGACTTGGAAAGCATCGTCGCTGCGTTTCTGCAGCACTTGGCCGCGGGGCCTGGCGAAATCATGCTGATCAACCTGGAAGATCTATGGGGCGAATTGAGCCCGCAAAACATTCCCGGCAGCTTGGATCAGCACCCCAACTGGCGCCGCAAGGCGCGCCTGGCGTACGAGGAGTTTAGCGTTGACAAGCGTATTAAGAATGTTTTAAAAACAATCAATCGGCTGCGTGGCACAAAAAATTCTGGGCACCGAGGAACTGGGCCGCTCGCCTGACGCCATCGGGAGATTTAATCCGGCATTGTTTCCCGATCGGGCGTGCTGAGCCACAAGTTTTACTCTTAACATAGATACAAACCACCATGAACAACGTGATTGTGTAATTTTTTTGAGCCACTTCTGGCGTGTACGGCCGAAACTGACGCATGATCAACCTGCTTGTAACCGCGCATTAGGCCTGCTTAATTTTTTCCGCAGGTTTTTACACAAGCCATTTATGGCGTGTTGCAGCGTCCGCTATGCGAGAGTTATGCGCGGTGCCGCAAATCTTCGAGCAACAATTCGCGTACATACGGTTAAAACAACGTTCCTGGCATGGTCGTTGCTCATTGGGGTTGCTGTGGAAATTCACACTAGACGCTGGTACGTCGTATACAGCAAGGCGCGCAAAGAACAGCAAGCCCAGTTTCACCTAGCACGCAAAGGTATTGAGAGTTTTTTCCCGCGTTTGTATCTTCCAGCCAGCGTTCACGGGGTACCCAAGCTGGTCCCGATGTTTCCGAATTATTTGTTTGTTAAGCTCGATATTGCCCTTGAATTTAGTTACGTAGCATGGAGTCCAGGCGTCAAACGATTTGTGAGCTTCAGCGATGTGCCGCTCGCGCTGGAAGATAACGTCGTTACGTTTCTGAAGGAAAACGCCAACACTGCTGGAGTGATTACCGCGCGTTCGCAGTTGCTACGAGGGCAAGCCGTAGAAATCTCGACCGGGCCTTTCAGCGGACTCGCCGCGATTATTCAGGATCCGCCGGACGCCAAGGGGCGTGTCAGGGTTCTGCTAAAGTTGATGAGCCGTCAAGTCACGGTAAGACTCGGCGTCGAGGCCGTTGATGGCGGACGCGCGGATTACGCTCTAGCCGACCGCGCCAAGATAGACTTGCCGACGCCCTTTTCGCTTTAGCTGTTATCGAGACCACGCCTCGCAGGGTAACCGGAGGTCGAAACACTTGATGGGCGGAGCTACGTCCGGCGATCGCAACCACGAAATGGATGAACTATAATGAAAAGCTACAAAACCGTGTGGTGCAATGCATTATGGACTGCGATGCTAGCCGCCGGCGGTTGCGGATCGACGACACCGCCACAGTATCAACCGGCGGTTACAGCGGCTGCCCAAGCGGCAACTGGATCCTCGCCAAGAGTGGAGGAAATCAACCTGGGGCTCTCGGCGGCGGCCGCGCAGCAGGCGTCGGGCTCGACCCGGGATTATCGCCTCGGCCCAGATGATCTTGTGCAAATTACGATTTATAACATCCCCGATTCCGAAACGCGCGTAACCCCGCGGAACGTGACTCTCCGCGTTAGTCAGGATGGCATGGTGATGTTACCCTTGATCGGCCAGATGGAGGTGCGCGGAAAATCTCCTGCCGAGCTCGAGCAGGAGCTGGCCAAGCGCTATGGGAAATTTATCCGCAATCCTCAGATCGGCGTATCGGTAATGGAATTTCGCCAGCGCGTGACCGTCATGGGCGCTGTATCCAAGCCCGGGGTGGTCGAGCTAACAGGTCCCAAAAGCGTGGTGGATGCCCTGGCAGTTGCCGGTGGAGTGACTGAAAAGGCCGGTAACCAGGTTCATATCTACCGGCAAGACGCCAACGGCAGCCGGCAGAGCATGGTCATGGATCTTACAATGTTGGCAAGTAGCGGCGGCCAGGTGAGCGGTGAGAAGAATGGCCTACCGGCAAATATGCCGTTGCAGGCCGGCGACGTGGTCAACGTACCAGCATCGGGAATGTTTTTTGTTGATGGCGCCGTGCTAAAACCGGGTTCGTACCCGCTGGCACGAAGCTACAGCTTGACTCAGGCGCTGGCGACCGCGGGCGGGGTCAATCCGGAGCTGGCCGATTACAGCGGTCTCACCATTAACCGGCGTAAGAGCCCGGAAACGTTGGAAATCATTTCGGTGGACCTCGACGCGGTCACAGCCGGTCGTGCTCCAGATCCGCAACTCCAGCCGGATGACGTGGTGCTGGTGCCGATGAGTTCGTTCAAATATTTCGTCAGACGCTTTGTCGGTACCATCTTTTCCGGCAGTACTTTGATGGGAATAGGGCGGTAATGGCGAGCCGATCCTTGAGGACGGGATCAGCCGCTTGACATCTAGGCCTAGATATATGATGTCATGTGCGGGCCGTTCACCCATGGTATTGGATCGGCTGGCGTTTTTGATCACATCTAAGGATCGACTATGAAAGCACCAGCGCGATATTCTTCATATCCTATTTCGCTTCGACCGACGCAGCAGCCGGGTACAGGAGACGAGGAAGGCGGCTATTACTATCCTCAGCAGGGTCAAGACAAGCATCTGCGCGACTACACCAACGTTCTTCTGAAGCGTCTGCGGTATATAGTCGCGATTTTCTTTGGCACCGTAGCGTTGGGGTTGCTGGTCAATTTTTTCTCGCCGACTTTGTATCAAGCCAGGGCAACCTTGAAAATCGAGCCGCAAAACCCGGCCGTTAGCCGCGTCGGTGGCGTCGGCGATGCGGTCAACGAAGGCGGCGGCCCTTATGATTACTATCAAACTCAATTTGTTTTGCTCAGAAGCGGGCCGTTGGCGGCCCGGGTAATCAAAAATCTGGGCCTCGCGTCCAACCCGACTTTCAATCAGGACAGCACGAATGTATTGCACTCGTTTTATAAATGGATCGTCGGCTCGATTGTCGGTGCCATCGATTCTGTTAGCAGACTACTGAAAGGCGAAACCCGGCCGCAGCGCCCGCAGGGACTCACTTATGAGCTTGGAGTTCCTCCTTATATGGTCGGACGCTATATAAAATATCTCGAAGTCATTCCTGTCCGTAATACCCGCCTGGTGGACGTCGTCTTCCAGACTCCGAATCCCGAGTTTGTCCCAGCAGCTCGCGAACGCTCATGCCACCTCCTTTATCGAGATGATATTGGAAAACCGCTTCAACCTTACCCAGGAGGCGCGGGACTTTCTCAGCAAGAAACTTGCCGAACTCAGAGAGAAGGTGCAAAAGGCGGAAAACGAAATGAACCGCTTTCGCCGGCAGCACGGCGTGGTGTCGCTCGAAAAGGGTGAGAACATCGTCGTTGAACGCTTGGTGGACATAAACAGAGAGCTTACCCGAGCCCGGGCCGAGCGGATTCAGGCGGAATCGCTGTTCCAGATGACCAAGAATAAGAACACCCAATACTTGAGCCAGGTTCTGAGCAGTCCGGTGATCATACAAATAAAAGGCACCTTGGCGACTTTGGAAACTGAAAAGGGCCGTCTGCTGAGTATCTATACCCAGGATCACCCGCGCATACAGGAGATCAATCAGCAAATCGGCGAAGCCCGTAATACTTTAAACAGCGAAATCACTACAATTGTGAACGGCGTCCAATCGACGTATGCGGCCACGCGCGCGCGCGAGGACGCCTTGGAGGCCGAGGCCGCAAAGCAGCAGCAAAGCGCGTTGGGGCTCAGAGAAGTCGGTGTTGATTATGCGGTTCTGAACGAGGAAGTCCTGGTCAATCGTGGTCTCTACGAAACTATTCTGAAACGACTCAACGAGACCAGTGTCGGAAACGACCTGGCCGCAGCCAATATTCAGATTACGCAGCGGGCTGATTTGCCTATTTATCCGTCCTCGCCTAACACGTTTCTCAATCTGATTGTTTCGGCTGTTCTGGGTCTGCTGTTGGCCGTAGGAACGGCGTTTTTCTTGGAATATATGGACGCCACTGTGAGCACGCCCCAGGAAGTCTGGGCGGCGGTTTCGCTGGCGACTCTGGGGGTTGTTCCCCACCTTAAATCATTGCAGAAAAAGCACTTATTCTCGTCGTCGCCGCGAACGCCTGAGCCCCGGCTCCTGGACGGGCCTAATAAAGCCGCCACTGAAGCGCTACCGAAAGAGTTGGTAATGGCAAAAAATCAGCTCTCGATCGTCGCGGAATCCTATCGCACGATCCGCACTGCGATCATGGCATCGCGCGCCGAGAGTCCGCCGCGGACCATCGTGCTAACAAGTGCCTGTCCCGACGAGGGCAAAACCATTACCACTCTTAATTTGGCCATGTCGCTGGCGCAGAGCGGCAAGCGAGTTGTCGTCGTTGACGCCGACCTGCGTAAGGGCCGTTGTCACAAATTGATCAACGTGAGTCATAATCTCGGATTGGTGGATGTCATCACGGGGCAGCGGCATCTGCACGAGTGTATTCAGAACACGGTCGTGCGTAATTTGCATTTGCTGTCGCGCGGCACGCTTCCGCCTAATCCAGGCGACTTGTTGACGTCGCAAAAAATGCGCGACATCATGCGCGAGCTCTCCAGTTCGTTTGACTTTGTCATCATTGACTCGCCGCCGGTCATTGCGGTCAGCGATGCGGCCGTTTTATCGACAATTTGCGATACCGTCCTGCTAATCGTACACGGTCAGAAGACCACTGCCTTCGCCGCCCGACGCGCGGTAGAACAATTGGAATCCGTCGGCGCGCCGATACTGGGGGTGGTTCTGAACGGTGTTAATATCAAAGATCCGGAATATGTCGATTACCGTTCGTACTTCCCCGCCTACTTTTCCACGATGCAAGGTGAGTTCGGCCTGGATGCTGAAGCCGAGACCCCACTTCCGCCGGTGCAGCGACCTCCCCTCGTCCCGAGTCTGTCGAAGCCAGTGCCGCGACAAACGGTTTTGTCCCGCGTTATTTCATCGAGAGCATGATCGCCCGGCTCAATGATACGCTCGGCGGCGAATCCGGGAATATCGTCAGGAGTCAAGTAGTGGCATTGCGGGAATCAATTGACGCTTTCCCGATGGCCCGGGTCGGGGAACTCGTGCAACTCGTGAGCCAGGAAATTTGGGAGCATGAGCGCAAAGTCAAATTTCTGCGAGCGATGTCGGCTGAGATCCGCGCTTTGCGTCCGACCTAACTTTCGTAACGGTCCTGCCGTTTGGCCGTCGTAGCCCCCTTATTATCAAGGCGCGTTGGTGCAATTTTGTTACCGCTGGTTACCATTGCGATCCCTACCTATAACAGGGCGGATTCTTATTTGCCGCAAGCCCTGAAATGTGCCCGGGATCAGACCTATTCGAACCTGGAAATCATCGTGGCTGATAATTGTTCGAGCGATGGTACGGCGGCATTCATCGCGAGTATTCACGATCCGCGGCTGCGTTACTTCAGGCACCCGGTAAACATCGGCTCAACAAATAATCTTAACTTCTGTCTTGAGCAAGCCAACGGCCGATACGTCTTATTTTTGCACGACGATGACAGGATCGATGGTGATTTTGTTGATTCCTGCATTCGCGCCGCCAACGGTATTGCTGACGTCGCTGTGATTAGAACGGGCATGCGCTGGATC
>CAWDHA010000003.1:0-247176 GCA_963801935.1 uncultured delta proteobacterium | reverse complement strand
GATCGTCGTCAAAAAAGGCGACATGGTGGTTTCTCTTACGCCGGCGAGCGCGCCATCTAACGGCGACGAGTTTTCCCACGAATCCACGAACACGAGCCACGAGCACAAAGATGGACCGGCTTTTTTTTACCGCGGGCGCCGTAGCGGCATTCGTCGGCGTAGCGCTCGGCGCCTTTGGCGCTCACGCGCTCAAGGTACGGCTTACGCCGGACATGCTCAGCATTTTTGAGGTGGGCGTGCGTTACCAGATGTATCACGCCCTCGGCTTGATCGCGGTCGCCTGGGCAAGCGCGCGCTGGCCGGAAAAAAATCTCAACGGCGCCGGCTGGGCGTTCATGATCGGCATCATTGTTTTCTCCGGCACGCTTTACCTTTTGAGCCTCACAGGCATGCGCTGGTTTGGCGCGATCACGCCGCTCGGCGGCATTGCTTTTCTCATCGGCTGGGCCATTCTGTCTGGTCCATCGGCCTAGCCCGGATTATTCATGGTTTTTGAAATTTGGCTATAGAACTTCATTAGTTTGCGATGCGCTTACAATGAGCATGTACATTTTAAGTTTTTGCATGGCCGAGAAAAAAACGTTATAGCCTTGGCATGAGGCGAAGGGAAAAACGCGTTTAGGGAAAACACACTTGTGGCTGCACTGTTATAAGTGCTGAGCTGCAAGCCATCGTGATAGTTTCGACACAGGAATTTAATTGGGCGCAGCCGGAAGCAGACCTTTAAGTGTTTGCCAGACTTCCGTGAACAGTTCGCGTCGGGGCCAACTAGAGGAGAGATGAAACCAGAGGTGGCGAGCCGTGCGATTGAACCGGGCACCCACTTTAAACAGTTTAAGCCGTAGAGTTTCCAAGCGGGCATGAGCGAGTTGGGTTTTTCTAAGGGCATGAAGACGGAAAAGGACGAGCAATTGGTAAGCCAGCGCGTGGAGTTGAAGGCGAAAGGCATTGGCGCGATAGCGATGGCAGGAAAGTCGGTCCGAGCTAAGATCGCGCTTAAATTCCTTGATGCGGTTCTCGCACTCGCCCCGCTCGTCGTAACCATTGAAGATCTGTTCGGCTCTGCCCGCTCGGTTGGTAACGACAAAGCGCAGATTGACGCCCAAGGGGCCCACTTCGATCTTGACCAAGATCCTTCTCTGTCTCCTCCAGCTTCGAGCCCGATGACGGAAACTGTAGAAGACTCGGATAGGTGTTTTGGTGCGGGCGTATTTACGCTTGGCCTTTTTGAGCCACGGCTCGGTTTTTCTCTTAAAGACCGCATTGGTGCCAATCCCGATGGCATAGAGCATATCGAGGGATTCCAGGGTCTGGTAAATCTGCGGCGTGGCCGAGCCAGCATCGGCGCGATAGCTGATCTGGCTTTTAGGGAAACGCCGTTTAAGAGATGGACCCAGGCGACGAAGTTCGGCGACGATCCCCTCTGAAGCCGAGGCGTTGCCCGCGCGCAGTCGAGCTGAGAGTAAAGAGCCGGTTTTGGCGTCGAAGAAAAACAGTGGGTGATACATGTGCTCGCCGTATTTGCCGTGGAAAAATGCCAACTGTTGCTGACCATGGCAGGGATCATCGGTGGAGTCAGAGTCCAACAGGATTTCGTGCGGGTTTTCCCCTTTGCCATAGCCATGGTGCAAAAACCACTTGAGACAAAGCTCGCTAAGGTGGCGGATGCTTTGCCAGTCGGCGTGATTCTCCAAACGCGAGAGCGTGGGCTGGGAGGCCAGAGGATCGGATCTGCCGACGACGGTTTGAAAAATCGGATCGTTACGTAACGTCTCAGCGTCATTTTGATCGTGGTAGCCTGCAGCGATCTGGTAGATCCTCTGGCAAAGCATCTCATGAATGTCGTGCTCGATGAACGGCCGATAACGCCAGTCATTAAACAACCCCGCAAGCTTTTTAGTGAGCGCCAGTTGCGCATCAAACTGGCGCAAAAGCAAAAGGCCTGAGTCGCTAGTAATCTGGCCGCCGTTAAAGTCGAGAACAATCTTCGGTTGAAAACTGAGCGTGAGTTGATTATGACACTGTGTAGCCATCGCTCCTCCGTCTGCTGTGAAAGGTTAGTGTGGTGACCAACCTTATTTATTGCACAGTTCGACGGTGCCGATGGCTTTTTTATTCGCTTAACCATGAATAATGCGGGCTAGCAGGCTGCTGAAAAAAACCCATAGGCTTCGTTGCGCTTGCCCGATTTCGCTTCAACGTACAGGAGTACGCCTCCGCTCATCGGTCTTCGCGCGCCTCGCCTCTGGGCCGTTTTGAGCAGCCTGCCGGCTTTTGTCTCCTTCACTTCGAAGCACCTCGCATCAGCTCGTGTGAATACTAGTTCTTGACCGTCTTTTGAAAAACAAGCGAAGTTCGGTGCGCTCTGTCGTCGCTGAAAAAGGCCCATAGGCGCTTGCGCAGTTTCGAGTTCCGAGTTTCTGGTTTCGAGTTTCAACCCGAAACCCGGGACCCGGAACCCGAAACATCTAGGGCTCGCCTCTGGGCCTTTTTGAGCAGGCTGCCGGTTCCGTAATTGATGCAGAATCCGGCGCTCCATCACGCCATTCCTCTACGTTGACTCTCCACTGGCCTTAACGTACTTTGTAAAATGTGATCGTCGGCGTTCCCAAAGAAGTCAAAACCGAAGAAAATAGGGTCGCCGTCACTCCCACCGGCGTTGCCGCTTTTGTCCGCCGCGGCCACAAGATTCTCATACAAACGGGTGCCGGCGCCGGTAGCAGTTTTACCGACGGAGCTTATCAGGCGGCGGGCGCGACTCTCATCGCCAGAGTCGAAGAGATCTGGACACAAGCCGATCTGATCATGAAGGTCAAGGAGCCGCAGCTTCAAGAATTTGGGCTCTTACGTCCGGCGTCGATTCTTTTCACCTACTTGCATCTTGCGGCCAATGAAGCGGTTACCCGCGTTCTCCTGGAAAGGAAAGTGACGGCGATCGCTTACGAGACCATACAACTCGATGACGGCTCGTTGCCGCTACTCGCGCCAATGAGCGAAATCGCCGGGCGGTTATCGATCCAGGTCGGCGCCTGGTGCTTGCAGGCAGAGAACGGCGGCCGCGGCATTCTCTTGGGAGGCGCCTCGGGGGTTCGCCCCGGCAAGGTCGTGATTCTCGGCGCTGGCATGTCCGGTACCGCAGCCTGCCAGGTGGCCGTAGGCATGGGCGCCTACGTTAGTATTCTCGACATTAACCCAACCAAGCTACGCTACGTTCACGATATCCTCGGCGGCCACGTGACAACTTTGATGTCTAACCGGGCCAATGTCGAGGAGATCGTTGAGGCGGATCTGGTCATCGGCTCGGTTCTGATTCCCGGCGCACAAGCCCCTCGGCTGATTTCACGGGCACTGGTCAAAAGGATGAACCCTGGCGCTGCTTTTGTCGATATTTCCATCGATCAAGGCGGATGCGCGGAAACATCCCGTCCTACCACTCATCAAACGCCGATCTACATAGAAGAGGGCGTCGTTCATTATTGCGTCACCAATATGCCCGCCATCGTTCCCAATACTTCGACCTATGCTCTGACCAATTCAACCCTATCGTACGGTTTGGAACTCGCCAACCGAGGTTTTCCCCTGGCGCTCAACAGGAACAAAGCGCTCGCTAAAGGGCTTAATACTTACGACGGGAAGGTAACTCATGAAGGAGTTGCAGCCGCGTTCAACCTTCCTATCACTCGCATGGAGGAGGTTAACACGTGAGACTGGTAACGCGGGCGGACTTTGATGGGCTGGTTTGCGGCGCTTTGATTACTAAGTTTGAGAAAATCGACTCCTATTTATTCGTCGAGCCCAAGTTCATGCAGGACGGTCTGGTCGAGGTGCGGAGCGGTGACATTATTGCCAATCTTCCCTACCACCCAAACTGCACGCTCTGGTTCGATCATCATATCACCAACACCATGCCGCAATTTAATCGGCCCATCATGCCGGGCAAAGGCGGCTTTCGCCTCGCGCCGAGCGCGGCGCGAGTGGTGTACGAGTACTACTCGGAGCTTGCCTCGACCCATGACCCGGCTATCGGCGCGCACCAGGCTGAAGCAATAGAACGCTTCCTCACAACCGAGCGAATGCGCTATCTCTTGCAGCAAGCCGACAAGGTCGATGCCGGACAATTAACCCGGGAAGATGTCATGAACCCGCAAGGCTACGTGCTCATTTCAATGACCACCGACGGCCGCTACGCGGAAGACGAACCCTATTGGCGCCGGATCATCGAGCTCTTGCGCGATACAAACCTTGAAGAAACGCTCAAAGACCCGGAGGTCGCGCGCCGGTGCCGGAAGGTGCTCGACTATCAAGAAAAGCTCAGCGCAATCCTGCTGGCGCACACGACCCTCAAGGGCAATGTTATCTACGTGGACCTGCGCCCGGTTGACGACATCCCCGATGGCAACCGGTTTCTATTGTTCACGCTCTTTCCCCAGGGCAACATCGCCGTAAAAGTTACCTATGATACCCAGCGGGAGAACACCACCGCGATCTCCGTCGGCTATAATATCTTCAATAAAACTTCATCCATTAACGTCGGCGAATTACTACAGGGCTACGGCGGCGGCGGTCATCGAGTGGTCGGCTCCTGCCGCGTCGCCAACGACGAAGCCGAACAGGCGATCCAGGAAATTGTCGCGGCAGTGACGGAGTGAAGAAGGCACTAGCAGCCCGAGGTGAAAGTGTGGCGTCGCACCGAGACGGACGAGGCGCCCTGACGGCAAGGCGCGAGGACCGAAAATATCGGGGAATATTTGAGCGAGGAGCAACGCAGCCAACGGGGATGCATCGCCCGTCGAATGCAGTCAGACTTTCACCACGGGCTGCTAGGCATTAGGCAATAGTACGGAGGGCGAAAGCATTTCCGCACGCGTTTTGATGGATGTGAAGCAGACTTTGATACGATTTCGACACATCCAAGGCTCTCTTTTTCTTCTGCTAATGCCTGATGCCTATTGTCTAGTCCGCAATGAAAGTCATTAAGCTCAACGCCGAGCTCAAACGGTTGCGCAAAATCAACGACGAAATCCGTTATCGCAATTTTTTTGCCGAGAAGACTTTCACCAGCGGCGTGATCGCTTTTCGAACGCCCAAGGGCGCCGATCCCAAACAAATCAGCCATAACGACAAAGACGTCGTCTGTCAGGTTCTCAAAGGCCGGGGCCGGCTCTGCGCGGGCGGCAAACGTATCGCGCTCGCTCCGGGAATGATCTGTCATCTCCCCAAGGGTACACCGCCACGATTTCGCCGCTGGAAAAAGCGAGCTCGTAATGTTTTATTCTTTGATTAAGACAAAATAAGCCCCGCAACGAAGAATGGAGTATTGGAGTACGGGAGTGATGGAGTGTTGGGTAATAGAACAGGGATCGGACTGTTGGAAAGATCAGTACGAACCTCCGGAAAACCCATCACTCCAACACTCCAGTACTCCAACTGCTGTTAACATCACCAGGAAGCATTGAAGCCCTCCGCCGCTGCAATTGTCGCGTGCATGCTATCGATGAGCGGTTTGCCGTTCACCGGTTGTTCCGGCCGTGGCTCGCCCCCTGACGCGCGCTACCTACCCGCCGGCAACCTTCTCGATATCATCAAGGACTTTCAGCGCCTCGCGCGCGAGGATACCTATCGTTTCCCGATCCCGAAAGACATCACCGGCGCCAACGTCATGAAGGCGACGTTAGTCAGGCTTGAAGATTACGAAAAAAACAATCCGCTGCAGTTTATCGATATCGTTCATTTTAATAAGGCGTTGGCTCTGGAACGGCTGCGCGAATATGAGCAGGCCGCGGTTTTTTATCGCAAGGCCGCCGAGATTGAAGGCCGCTTAGGAGTTGAAGCCGCGAAGCATATTGAGATTCTGGCTAGCTTTCTGCGCATTCTCGATAAACCGCTATCGCCGGAGGATCCCTTCAAGCATATGGCAGGCCTCGATGAAAAAGTCGGTGCCTGGAATGAGCTGATTAAAGAACATCAGGGGACACAATACGAGTATCTTGCGCGCGTCGAAGAAGAACGCATCGACCGCGCCAAGGTAAGCTTCGTCGAGGCCAACCGCTACCGGCTCAAGGAAGGCAACCAGCTGGTGGTCGTCGGTTACAGTCAACTGATTACCAAGCACCGCCAGAGTAAGAACATTCATCGCTTTTTGCTCGATTTTGGCGACTTCTATACAATCCTTGCAAAAGAGTACGCGTCCCAGTACGATCCCGAAGGAATGAGCTTTGACTTCAAGGCCTTCGATCAACTTGCTAAATCAGCTCTCAAGTTTTATGCCGAAGTCGCGCAGGTCGACGGCGTCTTGGAAAAAGTCGAAGCCCAGGGAAAACTCGAAGCGCTGCGCGGCCTGGTCGATAAAATCACGAGGATGAACCGGTGATGGGTAGAAGGCTCAGAATAGCGGGCGTGTTTTTCTTCGCCGCCGCAGCTCTTGCCGGCGCCGCTCCGGCCCGGCCCGAGAACATCGATCGCGCCGTGGAAAAAATGCTCAATCCTCTTCCCGAAATCGATCCTTTTGAGAAACCCGCCGAGAGCCCGCGCTTTTTTCCCGATGAAGTCGATAAACGTGCCCGCGACTTGATGGTCGCCGCCTTGCTGAACCACCAGGACGCGGTTAAAGAACAGGTGGGTTTCTTTAAGAGCGAAGACGCGCGCCTGCAAAAACAACATAGCGTGACAACCGGACTCAGCGAAACCGCGCAAGATCTCGCGAACGCTACGATCCGCGATCGCGAAACTTATCTTGCGGCGCAGCAGCAAGCGCTCAAGAACGCTACTTCGCCGGAACGAAAAAAATACCTGGAAGCGATCATCAACCACGACGATCTCAGGCAATCTGATCTGCTGGCGCGCCAGAGCAACACAAACTTTTGGGGCGGCATGATGAATCGCATGCTCAGCTCCGTCGATCTCGTCGGCGTCGCCTCGGGCAATTACATCGGCGCCGCGGTAGAGACCGCCATCAGCCAAGTTTACGCGCTCGCTGATGGCGACATGTCCATCGAGGAGCGACGCGGGTTGGCGCGCGATCTCGATCATCTAAAACGCTATCCCGATGATCCGCGCAATGCCGAGATTCGCCGGCGCGTACAAACCCTCGACAAGAAAAAAATGGCCGCGCTGGCGCGCAAACAACTCGCCAAGTCGGCTGAAGCGGCGGACAAAAAGGACTTCGAGAATGCGCGCTTTCACGCTGAGCTCGCCGCCTTTTTTTATCCGGACTCAGAAGCGGCAACGAAGGCGTTAACCCAGGCGCAAAAATCTCTGGAGGCGCGCCACCGAAACGCCGCCGAAGCGCCCAACGCCGCGGCCAAACCCAAGGGTTTACCTGAAGCGCAAACGGATGTAGCAAAGCTGCTGGCGGCGCTGAGCCTGCGCGATGCTAATCAGATCGAGCGCCTGGCCGTAGAGCTCGATAAAAAATATCGCGGCAAGCCGCTGTCGGATGCCGCCAAGGATAGCGAAGCCGTGGCTCTGGAAATTAGAGGACGCCATGAAGAGGCCAAGAACATAATTACGCAACTCGCCCGCGCATCGGTTACCCCGGCTGCGGGAAAACACGCGGCGGCGCTTTTGCAAAGCCCCGAATACAACCTGCTGGCGTCGTTTCACGGCGCCCAGGGCGAGCGCCGCTTGCAAACGGCCAAGTACGTGCTACTCGGCGAGGATCTGCTGAGGAAGAATCTGCTTTACGCCGCCGGTGCGGTGGCCGTCGCCGGCCCGGGCGGAGCGGCGACTCTGGGCATGGTCAATGCGATCCTTTTAAGCAGCAACCTTTATAATGCCGTGACCAACAATCCGATCTCGGCGCAACCGATTATAGACGCCGGGGTATCGTATGTGCGCAGTCATCCCAACTCGGCGGACTCCACCGAGATATACAAAATCCTCGCCAGCGCTTACGAAGAACGCGGCATGTTCGAGCGCGCTCTTGCCTACCACGAGTTGGCGGGCAGCTCGAAAGAAAAGCTCGCCGCAGTAAAAGAAAAGACGACGGCGGCGCTACTGAGCGCTGCCGCGAAGGCGCAAGATCGCGGCGCGCGGGAGTATTACCTGTCGCGGCTGATCGATGAATTCGCCGGCAGCGCCGCGGCAGCACGAAGCCACCAAAAAACTCGCCGAAATGGCCAAGGACGAAAATCAGGGCTTGCGCATGAGCAAGGAATTTCTTAAGGAGAATCCGCAGATTTATGGCCCCGGCGGTCTCGGCCTTAAGGCGTCCTTGTTCGACGGCGATATGCGCAACATCGAGATCGCCAGCCGCGGCGTCAATCTCGTCAGCGACCGTGAATTGCTGGTTTATTATCAGACGCCCTGGGGCGTGCGCAGCCAGAGTTATCCTCTGGCTGCTAAAATATCCGAACGATTCTACGTTCAGTTGCGCGAAAAAAACCATCAGGTCGCCCGCGCCGACGTGAACCTACGCGGCAAAGGGAGCGTCGGCGGAATTCAAGGTTTACCGAGCATGGCGCTGCGCGCTCAACGGGAAAGGCCCGAGAGCAAGTCAGAAGCGGGCGATGACACGACCTTTACCCTCCTGCGCGAAGCCTCCGGAGAATCCTATCCTAAAGTTTTAGATCACGAATTGTTGAGCGAAAGCGAACGCAATTCCGGCGTTAAGTACAAGCTGCCGCCGATTCAAGGAAGCATTTCTGCCAGCCGTTTTAGCATGAGTGGCACTTTGCCTGCGGGCTTGTGGGGGGATCAACTGGCCCTCGGCACCGATCAGCGCGGCGGCTTTGCCGGCGTGCGCTTACCGATTCCTCTGCTCAAAGATTTTATTCCCGTGGACTTCATGATTCACGGCCGCCCCGGCGGCTTTTCCATCTATCCGAGAATCCACGGCGGCGCCGCCAGCGGTGAAGACCCGGAGCTATACCGATAAAGCCTGCGCCTCGGGATCTTTTTGCCGGCTGACCAAAGACTAAAGACCGAGGACCTAAGATTGGAGAGTTTAGACTTACGACTCTACATAGGGTCTCAGGACCGCAACCTCGGCATACTGTCCCCCGCCTGCCGTCTCCAGTCCTCGGTCTCCTACCTCGGCCCCTTCATCGTCAAGGGTGAGCGGCAATGATAATTGATGTTCCCTTCGACCGCGGCATCCGGGTTCTCTTGGCGAAAAAACAACCTGATTCCCGCATGCGCGGCAATGACAGGATCAGGTTACTGGCCCGCTCTTTTCATGGTGGCTGGGAAATGCGCGGCAGAGTATAAGTCCGAGGAGTGAGCCTCGTAGAGAGCGGACACAGGAGTATCACATTTCGAAATTCGAATTTCGAAATTTCAACAGGAAGGTCATTCATGAGCTCGGCTAAAAGAATATTGTTTTTGACCGCAGTTATTTTTACCTTGAGCGGAGCGTCGGCAAGCGCCCAAACAACCAAGCGAATCCGCATCGGCTACCCATCTTTGAGCTTCAGGCAGAGCAACGTTTGGGTGGCCCGCGAGATGGGCTTGTTCACCAAATACGGCCTTGAGGTAGAGCCGATCTTTCTGCGCGGCGGTCAGATGGCAACCCAGGCGCTGGTCGCCGGCGACCCGCCCATCGTCAACATCGGCACAGTCGTGCAAGCGAGTCTTCGCGGTCATAACTTGGTGCTCCTGGCCGCGGTCGAAAACAATTATGATCAAATCGTTTTCGCGCGGCCGAACATAACCAGGCTGGAGCAACTCAAAGGCAAGGCGTTCGGGGTGAGCGGCTTTGGCTCGGCCACCCATTACGCCTCGACGATTCTGATCAAGCACCTTAACTTCGATCCCAAGGATCTAGCGCTTCTCCCAACCGGCGCCGACGCCGAGCGTCTCGCCGCACTCAGCACGGGCAAAATCGATGCAACCTTCTTCAGCTCTTCCGCGGCGCCAATCGCCAGGAAGGCGGGGTTCAACGAGCTGCTGCAGATCGCGGATCTCGGTGTGGAAGTGCAGGGCAACGGCTTTGCGACCTCCAGAGCTTACATTCAAACCAACCGAGAAACCGTCAAAAATGCGCTGAAAGGATTTGTCGAGGCAATCTATTTTACTTACGCGAACAAAAAAGAAGCGCAGAAGGTTTTCGCTAAGTACATGCGCACGAACGATCCGGCCGTGCTCGAAGATTCCTACCAAGGTTACATCAAAATGATCCCCAAGAAGCCCTACCCGACTCTCAAGGGTATCCAGTTCATGCTCGACATGCTCACGCCGACGATGCCCGAGGCAAAAACCGCCAAACCGGAGCAATTCGTCGATTTGAGCTTTCTCCAGGAACTGGAGAAAGAAAACTTCTTCAACGAGATGGCGAAACGATATCCAAGCAAGTAGCCGCAGAATGGAGTGATGGAGTAATAGAGTAATGGGTTCCGGACCACCCACCACTCCAATACTCCAGCACTCCAACACTCCAAAAGTATTTGAAAGGAGACAATCATGGCAAAAAAAATCATCCAACCGAAGACTCTAAACGATCCTCGCCCGCGCTATAGCCAGGGCATTTTCATCGAGGGCGGAAAACTGCTCTTTGTTGCCGGCCAGACCGCGTCGGATCAAAACGGCAACGTGGTCGGCAAGGGCGACATCAAAGCACAGACGACGCAGGTTTTCGCCAATCTCAAAGCGGTTCTTGAAGAAGCGGGCGGCACCCTCGATGATTTGGTGATGACGACGACCTACATAACCGACCGGGAATACCGCGAAGGCTATAACGAAGTCCGCCGCGGGCTCTACAAAAAAGATCCGCCAACGAGCACCCTGGTGATCGTCAAGGGTCTCGCCAATCCGGACTATCTGATCGAAATCGCCGGCGTCGCCGTCATCTGAGCATGAAAGTCACGGTCCTCGACGATTACCAGCATGCCATCGGCGGCACGGCGGCAATCGACCACTTGAGACAGAAAGCCGAAGTCCACGTTTTTACCGAAAAGATCGATTCACCGGACGCGCTGGTTCGAGCGCTCGCAGACTCTCATGCGATCATTCCGATCCGCGAGCGCACCAAGTTCTCAGCGTCGTTACTGCAAAAGCTTCCCGCTCTCGAGTTGATCTCGCAGACCGGCAACCACGCGTATCACATCGACATGGAAGCGGCGACCGAGGCGGGCATCGTCGTCTCCTTGGCGCCGGGCGGCAACAGCACGACTGAACTGGCGTTTGGCCTGATGCTGGCGGTCATGCGCCGCATTCCGCAAAGTGACCGGGCGATGCGCTGCGGCGAATGGCCGCTGGTGCTGGGCTACGTCCTCAAAGGAAAGACACTCGGCATCTTAGGGCTGGGAAAGATCGGCACCGAAATAGCGGCCGTGGGGCGCGCCTTTGGCATGAACGTGATCGCCTGGGGTCCGACCTTGACCGGGGAGCGCGCCGCTAAATCACAGGCTACCTTCATGCCACTCGATGATGTGATGCGCAGCGCCGACGTAATTTCGCTTCACCTTAAACTTTCCGAGCAGAGCAAAGGCTTGATCGATGAACGGCGTTTGCGCTTGATGAAAAAAAGCGGGTATTTCGTCAACACCGCGCGCGGCGCCATCGTCGACGAGCCGGCGCTGGTGCGAGTTCTGAGCGAGAAAGCCATCGCCGGCGCTGCCCTGGATGTTTTTGTCGAGGAACCGCTGCCGCCCAACCATCCGCTTTTGGAGCTGGACAACGTTGTCCTGACCCCGCACCTCGGCTGGCCCACCGATTCGGGCTTTGAAGGTTTCGCGGAAAACGCTGTGGCCAATATAATGGATTATATGGACGGCAAGCTCACCCGCGCGCTCAATCCCGAAGCATTGCAACGGCGTAACCCGACGCGCTAGCGATTTCTCCACTCGAGTTGGCCGAGAGCTGGGTCGCAATCGCGCCATCTCATCGATGTCATACTGAGCCCTTCGGGCACGCACAGGCTTTGAGTCTATCGAACGGCCTCAGAACGACACTATGCGTCTACCACAGAGAGACAACGCCTGTCGGATCGATGGGAACTGCGAAAGCTTACGCCTTCGGGAACTAAAATCCGAGGAGCGTGAACAACACCGCTTCCGGCCAGGCCAGGTGCATCACCTGTTCGAACAAAGCCCAGACGAATAAGAACGTCAACCCGGCGACAATCAAGGCGGTGAGCTTGTGCGCTTGAGCTTCGGCGATCAAATAGAAAAATATAAAAAGCGGGATCGCTATCAGGAATCCCAAAAACCAGATGCCGCAGGCAAAAGCCACAATCCAGTAGACGGTCCTGACGGTATGTCGAAACGTCTCCTCCGAAGAAATGCTGTGATCGACCGGAATATCGAGAACTCCGGGATAACGCTCTTCCCCCTGCTCAGTCTTGGCGCCGGCGCCCCGCCAATCCGTCACAAGCTGGCGCAGCGCCAGCGCCAGAGCGGGTATGCCAACGGCCCACGGAAACAGTCGCGTATCCCAATTCAAGCCGGCCGCCGTTGCCACCCATACGGCGATTACGCCGACGAAAAAAAGCGACAACCAAAAAGACGGATCAAGCTTGTTAGCGGGCTTTTCACTCATGCTTTTGCTTTTGCCTTCTCCCGATGGTGGCGCATGACCGCATGAACAATCGTCCAGACGATTAGAACAAACAGGACGATGACCACCGGACGCGCAAGCCAGGAGAAGCCATAGAGTTTTATTGTCAGAAAAAAATAGGTCTCGGCGAGCCGCTGCAAGACGATTCCCACGATAAGGGGGGGTCTGGGCCAACCGAACCGCTTCATGGAAATGCCGATCAAAGAAAATCCCAGCAGGGCAACCAGGTCGCCCCAATCCGTTGTCGATTGGTAAGCCGCGAGAAAAATAAGCACGATCAGCACTGGAAACAGGTAGTGCACCGGAAGCTTGGTGATGCCCGCCAGTTGCCTGGCAAAGACAAAACAGAGACCGGTTGCCATCAAGTTGGCCAGGACCAAGCTCCAGACAATCACTAGAGTTAAATCGAGACGCTCGGTGAGCATCTTCGGGCCGGCCGGCAAGCCCAGTAGCACCATCGCCGCCAAGACCAACGACATAGTGGCGCTTCCGGGTATGCCGAACCCTAAAGTAAGGCACCAATCTCCCGCGTCGCTGGCGTTATTCGCCGCTTCAGGAGCGATCACTCCCCTCACGTCGCCTTTGCCAAAGTTATCCTTATTCTTACTGGATTGAACCGCGTGGCCATAGGCCAGCCAGATCGCCGAGCCACTGCCTATGCCAGGCAAAATTCCAATCCAACTGCCGATAAAACTGGAACGCACCAACAACCACCAGTGCTCGAAGACGTCCCTGACGCCGCGCCACTTCGATGATGCGCTCGATCTCGGCCCTTTGGCAGCGACTCTTGTTCCGCCGCCACCGAGCGTCATATCGACCAGCTCGGGGATAGCAAACACGCCAAGCGCGATGGGGATAAGCGGGATGCCATCGGAGAGATAAAGCTGGTCGAACGTCCATCGTTGCACGCCGGTTTGGGGAGCGACTCCAATCATGCCGATCATCAACCCCACACATCCGGCGATCAGGCCCTTGACCGGCGCGCCACCCGTAAGCAGCGCGATCATGACAATGGCCAGGATAGCGGTCATGAAAAATTCGGGATTGCCGAAGGTCAGGACCAAAGGTCGAATCATGGGAATGGTCGCCAGAACCGTAAAGGCGCCGATCAGACCGCCAATACCGGAAGAAAGGAAGGAAGCGCCAAGCGCGCGCTCGGCTTCGCCCTTCTTGGCCATGGGATAGCCATCCATTACCGTCGCTGTAGCCGACGTCGAGCCCGGGATGCCAAAAAGAATCGCCGGAATCGTGTCAGCGGTATTGCCGATGGCGTGAATGCCGACGATCAACACGAGAGCGCTGGCGGGATCCATCTTGACGATAAAGGGAAGGAGAATCGCCAGGGTAGTTCTGCCACCAATCCCGGGGACAAACCCGATCACACTTCCTAATAGGACGCCGCCGAAGAGCCACCCTATGCGGCTGAAGGTGAAGATCTCTCCCGTGGCGGTTACGATGGCGTCGAGCACTTAGTAAGCCTCGCTGGTTCTGGATGACGTTTCAGAAGTTGGTCTTGCGATTTGAGCCAAAGGCGGATCAGCCGCACGCTGAAGCTAGCGCGAAGCGGAGCCAAGGAGGGGCGGTTTTAAACCGGCCCCTCCAAGATTCCCTGTTTGAAATAACGCATAAAGTGCTGGCTTGTTAATTAATGATTCTGCAAGCAAACCCGGAATGCTTGGGGTCTCATACTTCGACAAGCTCAGTAGAACGGAAAATTTTCCGGCGTTAGCAAATCACGCCCGTTCGCCCCGAGCCTGGTTGCAGGGGGAACCGGAGTTATTCGGCAGAATCATTTATTTACCTCTGACTCAGAGTATTGATATCTCAGAAAAACTCCGCCCCGTTCGTCGGTGTTAGATTTATTCTAAGATCTTACGAAAAAAGCCCATCGCCACTTCATTGTTCACGAGGTCTTCCACTTTCTTGGTTAACTGTTCGCCGCGTATGAGCTCGTCATTCCAGCCCATTTTGTCGACGTCTTGTTGAAACTCGGTATCTTTAAACATCGCCGCAAAAGCGTCACGCAGGATTTTGGTCTGTTCCGGAGGGACCCCCGGCGGCATCGCGAAGGTCCGGCCCTGTACGGAGTACATAACCTCTAGCAAAGGCTTTCTATCCGCCGGGGCGAGCTCTTCGAGAGTCGGCACGTTCGGCAGGCGCGGATCGCGCTGCGGCGAGGTAACGACCAAGACTTTGATAAAGTTTTTTTCCACCCAGTTACTTCTGGTTGTAAAGAGAGACCCGCGGGCGTGCGCGCGGCCGTCGAGGGCGCCGCGTTCGATATCGAGCAATATCTCCGCTGTTCCTGGGTAGCCGTAAACGACGTCGACGTCGATACCCAAGATCGCCTCGAGCGCCGTCGGAACGACGTTGGAGTTATGCTCCTTCGCCTGGGCGCCGAACTTGGGTTTCTTGCCCTCCTTGTTGGCTTTCTTGATAGCCTCAAAGCTCGTAAACGGCGTCTCCGACCTGACGTAGACGAAGTTGCCTTCCGAGGCGATTTGACCGAGATAGGTGAATTTATCGAGCTGAAATTTGATCGCCGGGTCGCGCAGCGCGGTGCGGAACGTCAAGCCGGTCGCCATCGTGACCAGCGCAGTGCCGTCTTTCGGCGACCGATTATAAAGATGGTTGGCGGCGATCAAGCCGGCGGCGCCGGCCATGTTGGTGACGACCAACTTGGGATTTCCCGGGATGTGCTTGCTGAAATGGCGCGACAATAGCCGCGCCAGACTGTCGGTTCCTCCGCCGGGGGAGGAACCAGCGATGATGGTGATGGTTTTCCCCTTGTAGAAGGGTTCCCCTGACTGCGCGCCGGCGAAGCGCAGCGAGAAAATCAAGGTGAGCGCAAGTGCAACCGTAAAAAAGATCACGCCGCGACATTTTTTTGATTCCATTTCTTGCTCCTTTGTGATTGATGGCCGTTAGCTCTGGCACCTTATTTATAATAGTCCCATTTTGGTGCGATGGCCGCGCCGTATTCTCCCGTTGGATCTTGCCGTTCCGTCCGCTCCATTAAAGGCCGCCGCGACCAGGTCTGGGCGGAGACATCCTTTGCTGGAAGCTTCAAAACCGTTAACTCCGCGCTGAAAGATATCTGCTGCGCTATATCAATGCTATGGAACCTCGTCAAGCTGAACCAACCGTTTCGGTCCAGACTCTCCGCACAACGGCTTCGTTTGGCACGCCTAGCCCTTAAGCGGCACTGATGCGCGCACGATGAAAAACTTCATTATCCTGATCGATGAACTCGACCAGGGCATATGCCGGAGTGTCGTTTGGATCAACCGTAATCTTGGCAAAATTGAAATTTTCCGCGAGAAAGAACTCGAACCGCCGCGCGCTTCCGTCGGTAATCCGGTTAAGCGGCGCGGCCAGTGGCCCGGCGGTAATATCCTTCAGGCCGCCGCCGTTGCGAATGCGCGTGATCGCGGCGTAGTGCAAATCGGCGCTTAGAAAGATCACACCGGAAATTTTATGGTTTTTGATATGGCGAAAGATATCTGCGCGCTCTTGCTCATAGCCATCCCATCGATCGCTGCCGCCGCCGTCCATCGCCACCGCCGTCGCGACGAATTTAAATTTCGCCGATGACTTGCTCAAGCCTTCCACCAACCATCGTTTTTGCTTGGATCCGAGCATCGTGCGCCGCGCCGGATCGCGGTATTGCCGCACGTCCAGGAGGAATAGCTCCATAGCTCGACCCCAGCGAAATGAGCGGTAAATCTTGCGCGGCTCTTGAAGGTCCCGCCGAATCGGCCAATAGTCGAGAAATGCCTTCTGCCCGGTGCGCGCCAGCGGATGGCCCGGTAAATAATTATTGGCGACCTCATGATCATCCCAGGTTACGTAAACGCTCGTCGACGAATGCAACAGTTGCGTCGCCGCGTCATCGCGGTTGGTGCGGTATTTGGCCCAGAACTCCGGCAGAGTTCTGGCCCTACCATTGAGGTCGGCATAGATGGTATCGCCCAGGTGCAGAAAAAAGTCGGGATTTTGGGCGCGCACTGCGTTCATAACCGAAAAGGGCTTGTAGGTATCTTTAGTGTCGGCGCTGAAACAAAAAACCACCTTGCGATCGTCTTCTGCTTGCGGCGCGGTGACGAAAGTGCCGATCGGTCCCGGTTGCTTGCCTATGACCAGAGCACGGTAATGATAGCGCGTGGCGGGAGCGAGTTGGGTCAGATGAAATCGCGCGCTATCGTCCGCGCCGGCATCGACCGCCGCCGGTTCAAATGAGCTGAAATTACGCAGCGCCGAGTCGACGCCATAATGCAGCGTTACCTT
The DNA here is from genome assembly GCA_963801935.1 of uncultured delta proteobacterium. Taxonomy (GTDB): domain Bacteria; phylum Desulfobacterota; class Binatia; order UBA9968; family UBA9968; genus DATACQ01. The sequence continues at coordinate 230,397 of CAWDHA010000003.1, read as the reverse complement.
GCTCTCCGGCTCTGCCCGCACCCAGACAACCGCGGAATCCGCCGTCACATCGCCGGCAACTGAACCCAGTGACAGCCCGGTAGCGAAATCGGGCGCCGTCAGCGCGGGCGCGCAACCGAACGGCGCGGCGAGCGCCGGCGCAGCCAGTCCGGCACGCGACAATATTTGTAGAAATTGTCTGCGCGTCATGCGGCCTATGGGTGAAATTTATTCCACAGCAATTCGCAAAGCCAACCGGAAATGAAGGGAAAGAAAAAACTCACCGCCACGCGGATCGCCACCACCTGGAGACCGAGGAACGGGATTTCCCACATGATAATCCGTTGCAAACCAAACAGCGACCATGCGGTCAAGTAGGCAACCAGCGGGCCGATGCCGACGCCCATTTTAAAGAGCGAGGCGATGACCGGAAAGTGTGTCATCGGGCCGCCCGGCGTAATACTGCCGAGGGTCATTCCGATCAATAGACCGCGCGCGCCCGAGCCATGACCCATCCAGCGCACGATCACATCCTCAGGGACAACCGCCTGAAAGAGTCCGGCGAGGGTAAATGCCGCGATCATGCGCGGGGTGATTTCGAGAATCAGGGCGCCGGTGGCGCTCAAGCCTTTCTGGGCTGCCTCAGGGGACTTCCAGAAAACGGCGATAAGCATGATGGCCGCCGCCGCCATCATGATGAGGCTCGAAGTGTCCATGGATCTCCTCAGGATCAGCCGGTAGCGTTGGGAAAAAGGCATCAGCGGTCCGCTGGTTCGTGTTCGATCGTAAACGGCGGGTGGTTATTTTCAATAATCAGCAAAGTTTCAGGGTCTCGTCATGAATTGTGCTAAATCTCCCGAAACTGGAAACTTTCGCTCATGGTTCGACGGCTCACCAGGAGCGGCAGAGACCGCAGAATGACATTATCGCACAGTCTCAACGGGGAGGGAGATTTGACAAACGTGAATCGTGAATACAATTCGATAAAGGCCCCGTGAGCGGCCCCGAACTCATAACCAAGAGAGCGCAATCAATCCCATGAATCAAAGCGGCACGGGTTATGCTCAAACCGCGTTGACCATCGGCACCGGCGAAAAGCCATTTCAGAATACCGCGCGCGGAGCAGAGAGCATCGAGTCGCAGGAGGGAAAGCGCTGCTCAGTCGCCGGCGACCGTCATTTGTGAAATCTTGATTGTCGGCGCCGAAATCCGGCCGCGCATCTCGAGATCGCTGCCGACCATCTCGATGTTTTGAAACATGTCCGTCAAGTTGCCGGCGATGGTGACTTCCTCCACCGCATGCGTCAGTTCGCCGTTTTCGATCCAAAGGCCGGCCGCGCCGCGGGAATAATCGCCGGTCACCGTGTTGACGCCGAAGCCGATCAATTCGGTGACATAAAGACCTTGTTTGACCGAGCTGATGATTTGTTCTGGCGATTGTTTTCCGGGCGCCAGGTAAAAGTTCGTCGGCGAAACCCCCGGCGGCTCGCCGACGGAGCGCGCGGCGTTAGCGGTGGATCGCATGCCTAACTTTCTAGCGCTGTAGCTGTCGAGCAGGTAGCTCTGCAGTTTGCCGTCCTCAACGACGACCTTTTTACTCGTCGGCAGGCCCTCGCCATCGAACGGCTTTGAACCGAGCGCGCCGGCAATCGTCCCATCGTCGATCACCGTTAACTGGCTCGATCCGATCTGCGTACCCAGCTTGCCGATCAAAAAGGATGCGCCTTTGTAAAGCGCATAGCCGGAAATAGCAGACGCCAGATTTCTGAGCAGCGATGCCGCCATTTCCGGATCGAAGATTATCGGCACCTCGCAGGTTTTAACTTTGCTGGCGTCGAGCCGGCGCAGGACGCGGCGCGCGGCCTTTTGACCGACGCTGCTGGGCGATTCCAGGAGGGCGAATTTGCGATTGGCCGAATACCAGTAGTCGCGCTGCATCGAGCCGTTCGATTTTGCCACCGGCGCCACCGACTGGCCGAAATTCGAACCTTCATATTCGCCGCTGAAACCCCGGCTGCTCGCGTAAATCACTTTGCCAAAGCCGTTGGAGAATTCAGCTCCTTCCGAATTGGTAATCCGCGCATCGAAAGCCAGCGCACTTTTCTCGGTATCAACGGCGAGCTGTATTTTCTCCTCGACCGAGACTGACTTTGCGGTCTCGTCGAGCAAGTCCAGATCGGCAATGTCGCGCGCAAGTTCTTGGCTATCGGGGAGCCCACCGTGCGGATCCTGAGCCGTTGCCCGCGCCATCAGCATGGTATCTTCGACGAGACGCTCGATGGCTTGTTTAGAAACATCGGAGGTGGACGCCGATGCCGAGCTATTGCCGAAGAACAAGCGCAAGCCCAGGCGTTTCTCGCCGGATTGGCTGATCTTCTCCACTTCGCCCATGCGTACGGTGACGAAAAACGACTGGCTTTCCGCCATGACGACATCGCCGTCGGATGCGCCTTTGGCCTTGGCCTGCGCCAGGATAGCGCGCGCTAAATCGGCGCTTAACTCATAGCGGTCCATAGCATTACACCTCTCAAGCGGCGGTCCCGCCCACCGTAAGGCCATCGATGCGAATCGTTGGCAGGCCGACGCCGACAGGTACCGACTGCCCGTCCTTGCCGCAGGTGCCGACGCCGTCGTCGAGTTTTAGATCCGAGCCTACCATGGAGACTCGCGTGAGCACGTCCGGGCCATTGCCGATTAACGTTGCGCCTTTCACGGGCATGGTGACTTTGCCGTCTTCGATCAGGTAGGCTTCGCTGGTCGAGAAAACGAATTTGCCGCTGGTGATATCCACCTGACCGCCACCAAAGGAAACCGCGTAAAGCCCCTTTTTTACCGAGCGGAGAATTTCCTCGGGCGCGCTTTCGCCGGCGAGCATGAACGTGTTGGTCATACGCGGCATCGGGATATGCGCGTAGCTCTCGCGCCGCCCGTTTCCCGTAACCGGCATCTTCATCAGACCGGCGTTCAGCCGGTCCTGAAGATAACCGCGCAGGATACCGTTTTCGATCAGCACATTGCGCTGGGTCGGTGTGCCTTCATCGTCAACGTTGATGGAGCCGCGCCGCGCCGGAATCGTGCCGTCGTCGACCACGGTGCAGAGCTCGGACGCGACGCGCTCGCCGATGCGATCGGAAAACGCCGAAGTCTTCTTGCGATTGAAATCTCCTTCCAAGCCATGGCCGATCGCCTCATGCAATAAAATACCGGGCCAGCCCGGGCCGAGAACAACGTCCATCGTGCCCGCCGGGGCGTTCTGCGCGCTCAAGTTAAGGACCGCTTGGCGCACCGCTTCGCGGGCGTAGCGTTGGTAATCCTTGTTATCGACGAAGAAGCCGAACTCGACGCGGCCGCCACCGCCGAAGCTGCCCATCTGGCGGTTGCCGTTTTCCTCGACGATGCAGGTGACGTTGAGACGCGTAAGCGGCTGAATGTCGCCGACCACCCGGCCGTTGGAACAGGCCACCAGGATGACTTTATGTTCACTGCCGAGCGAGGCGAAAACATTCTGCACCCGGGGATCGAGGCTGCGCGCAAATTTGTCGATCTCATAGAGGAGCGCGACCTTTTCATCGAGCGGGATGTCCGCTGCTGATACTTTGACCGGGTAAAGATCATGGCTCCCCCCGGCGGGCGCGCCGACCGCGACCGGTGATTGCAACTGGCGATTTTGCGCGATGTACTGCGCGGTACGCGCGGCGACTTCGAGATTTTCGATGGTGATGTCATCCGTGTAGGCATAGCCGGTTTTGGTCTCCGCCAACACGCGCACGCCGACGCCGTTCGCGGTGGCTTGCGAGCAGTTCTTGACCAAGCCCTCCTCCAGGCTGATGCCCTCATTCTTGCGATATTCAAAGTACAGATCGGCGTAGTCCGCTTTCTTGCCCATGGCGGTGCCAATGACTTTGTCCAAATCTTTTTCGCCGATGCCGAAGTAACGGTCGAGGAAATCGCGCGCTGGAACAATCTCTTGTGCCATGAATTTCTCCTTAGACTGTTTGTAGCATATTCGCGATATAACTCTAACCCGCACGCCGGGCATGAGGCCGGTCGGCCGGGCGCGGCGGCAAAAACTGCCTTGATCACACCCAGTGCTTGGGCTAGAATCGGCTATCCAACGGAAACGGAAAAACCTTCATGAGCCAGAAAAAAATCGTCCACATCGTCGGCACCGGAACCATCGGCGAGCCGCTGATCGGGATTCTTTCGACGTTCCGGGAAAAATTCGGCATCGATGAAGTCACTTTTCACAAGCGCACGCCGCTGCTAACAGATCGCTCCAAAGTCGTGGTTTCGTGCCAGCAGGGCGCGCAGCTTGCCGTCGACAAGGAGCGCTGGCACAAGTTTACCGAAATGGGCATGCATCCGACGCTTGAGTCTGAAGAGGCCATCGAGCGCGCCAACGTGGTGATCGACTGCACCCCCGTAGGCAATGAGAACAAGGCCAAGCTCTATAATAAATACGCCAACAACGGCCGCGGCTTCATCGCCCAGGGGAGCGAGTACGGCTTCGGCAAGATGTATGCCCGGGGCATCAACGACCGAGCGCTCGAAAGAGGCAAGGATAACTTTATCCAGGTGGTGAGCTGCAACACCCACAATCTTGCAGTGCTCATCGATACCATTGCCCTGGGTCCCGAGAAAGAAGACAACCTTGATGAGAGCCGTTTCGTCTGCATGCGGCGCGCCAACGATATCAGCCAGGACGGCGATTTTATTCCTGCACCCGAGGCCGCCAAGCATGACGATGCTGAATTCGGCACGCACCAGGGACGAGACGCCCACGATCTGTTTAAGACCATGGGCTTCAACCTGAACATCTATTCATCGGCGTTGAAGCTCAACACCCAGTACATGCACACCATTCACTTCGATCTGCGGCTGCGCCGCGGTATCACAAAGGACGAAATGATGCGCCGGCTGCAGTCGACGCGACGGGTCGCTATGACCCACAAAAAATCCTCCGCCGCGGTTTTTTCATTCGGGCGAGATCACGGCATCTTTGGCCGCATCCTCAATCAAACGGTCGTCGTCGCGCAGAGCATGGCGATGCGCGGCGACCGCGAAATCGTCGGTACCTGCTTTACGCCTCAGGACGGAAACTCGCTGTTAAGCAGCCTGGCGGCGACGCTGTGGTTTCTCTACCCCGATTCCTACGAGGAAAAGCTCGATCCGGTTCGACCCTATTTCTTCAGCGAGATCTAGCCGGACTATTCATGCCCCAGGAGAACCCGCGAAAGAGCATAGGCCGAGGAGTACGCCTGGGGGGAATAAATGACTGATGACCGGGGACCGCAGACCGACCGGTCGACCGTCGTCCGTCTCGTGTCTTCAGTGCCGCGGCGCCTGCTTTATTTTGCTGCCTGAGGCGAGAATCCCTGGAAGCGTACGCTGTCGCCTGGCTTAAAGCCGTAGCGGCGCGCCAGGCCGCCGTTGATCTCCAGAACATATTGGCTTGTGCCGTTGACGGAGCGCGCGTCCAATGAGAATGGCACTGTGTTCTCAACGATGCCGACGATTTTCCGCTCAGCGCTGATAAAGATCATATCCAGCGCGATCGGCGTGTTCTTCATCCAAAAAGACAGTTGCTCTTCCCTGGGAAAAATAAAAATCATGGCGCGATCTTCGGCGAGTTCGCGCCGGTACTGCAGACCCAGCTCGCGCTTCGCCGGAGTGTCCGCCAGCTCCACTTGAAACGCCACTTCGCGTCCGGATTCGGTCGTGATGCCGACCTGGGGTTGTGCTTGACAGGCCGTCACGACGGTAAAAGCAAGCGAAACGAAGAGCGCGAGCCAGAGGCGCATCTCACTTGCTCAGGCTCTTGGCGACGATCTCGGCGACGTCCAACACCCGGGGGGCGCTGCCTTCGTCTTCCTTGGCGGTTTCTTCGGTGAGCATGCGCATGCAAAACGGGCAGCCCGTCGCGATGGTTTTGGCACCAGTTCCCCTGAGCTCGCGGTAGCGGTTGGTGCTGACGCGCTCGTTGCCTTTTTCTTCTTCCTTCCAGAACTGGCCGCCGCCGGCGCCGCAGCAAAAACTATTGCTGCGCCGGCGTTCAGGCTCGGTGAGATCCGCTCCGGTGGCGCGGACAAGCTCCCGGGGCGCGTCAAAAATACCGTTGTGGCGCCCGAGATAACAAGGATCGTGATAGGTGGCGGCGCCGGCGCCGTTCTCGGCCAGCTTGATTTTGCCGGTGTTGATCAGCTCCTGGATAAATTGCGTGTGGTGCTTGATGGTGAAATTGCCGCCGAATTGCGGATACTCGTTGGCGATCGTATGAAAGCAGTGGGGGCAGGTGGTAACCATCGTTCTCGGCTTCAACTCGTTCAACGCCGCGACATTCTCTTCCGCCATTTGCGCGAACAGATATTCGTTGCCGGCGCGGCGCGCGGCATCGCCGGTGCATTTTTCGCTCTTGCCGATCACCGCCCAGTCCAGACCGGCGGCGTTGAGCAGCTCAGCCATGCTGCGGGCAATTTTTTGGGCGCGCGGATCGAAAGCCGCCGCACAGCCCACCCAGTAGAGCACTTCCGGGTTTTGCTTCTCGTCCACCATCGGCACAGGGAACGGCAAACCTTTCGCCCACGCCATGCGCTCATCCGCCGCGATGCCCCAGGGATTGCCCGCCCGTTCCATATGATTAAAAGCGGTCTTGAGGCCGTTGGGAAATTCCGCCGCGGTGAGCACGCGCTCGCGCCGCACATCGATAATATGGAGCATCGGTTCATTGCCCACCGGGCAAATTTCCACGCATGCGTTGCAGGTCGTGCACGCCCAGGCGGCCTCTTCGCTCAGCGCGAAATCGAGCAACGGTCGCGGGCTTGCCGCGCCCGCGGCGAATTCTGCGGCGATCTTATTCAACTCCAGCCGTTCGTTGACCATGATCGCCGCCGGGCTCAGCGCCTTACCGGTATTGGTCGCCGGGCAGACGTCTTGGCAGCGGTTGCACATAATGCAACTGTAGGAGTCGAGCAGCCGCGGCCAGGTGAAATCCTCGAGTTTCGCTGCGCCAAAAACTTCCTCTTTTTCAAAGTCCATGGGTTGGAGCGCGCCCGGCTTGTCTCTCTTGAGGGCGAGATTTATCGGCGCCATAAATAAATGAAGATGTTTGGAGCGTGGAAAGTACGGAATAAATGTCAAGATCGCGCCCAGAGAGCTCCACCAAAAAACATGGTTTGCCGCTTCGACGACGCCGGGATTCATGCCCCCATAGATGCCGGCGAACCAGGAAGCGAACGGCTGGAATGGATCGGCGCCGGCGCGCGCCAGCTGGGTCGCCTTGAACATCAGCCGGCAGCCGACATGAACCAAGATAAATACCGATACGATAAGCGAGTCGCGCAGGATCATCGATCTGGCTTGCGGTTCAAGTGGGACGTTGGCGGCATAGGCAAAATCCCGCGGCCGCAAGAAGCGACGCCGGATGAATAAGGCGATGATTCCCACCAAGATTCCCACGGTCAGTAAATCCGCCAACAAATTGAAAGCATTCCAGGCGCCGCCCCGGGCATCGAGCGGCACATAGCCGTCGAGCACGTCAACTAAATTAACCGCAAAATAGAAGCCGAACCCGTAGAAAATCATAGCGTGAAAGAACGAAACGACGGGGCGGGCTTTAAACAGCGACCTTTGTGTCAAAACGATCGTCGCCGCGCGGAGAATTCTCGCGCCGAGATGATCGAAGCGCCCCTCCGGCTTGGCGCGTGCAATAACCCTGGAAACGTCAAAAAATCCCTTGGCGCCAAGATACAACGATGCGCCGACAAGCAAAATGAATAAAATCTTCTCGACGATTGTTAGCATGCCTCTTCCTTAACCCGGCGCGCTTCGTGCTGATGAGCGCATCGCGTAAAATTTTTCACGAGGAGTTTACTGTAAGCGCGCTTAACTGGCGTCGCCTAAACTTCTATAATAATGCGATGGCGCGCGGTTAACCCGGATAGCCCAGGCGTTTGGAAAGCTCGCTGCCGGCGTGGAGAATTTTCGGTGCAACATCGTTTTTAATAATGTCAGGCGCCAAACGATGGCTCGGTCCGACCACCACCATGGCGCCGACGAGCATACGCGTATAATCGCGAATCGGTACCGCCACGGAGTTCACTTCCTCGGTGAACTCCTCCTGCTCGACCGCGTATCCCGCCGCGCCGATTTCTCTAGTTTGCGCCGCGAGCGCTTCACCATCAACGATGGTGTTCCCGGTATAGCGTTTCAGGCCGTTGCCGAGCGTCCGGCCAAGCTCACCGTCCGACTCGAACACCAGATAGATCTTGCCCGCGGCAGTGCAATGAGCTGGCAGCGCGGTGCCTAAAAATGAAACCACGCGTACGGCGCGCGGCGGCTCGACAAAATCCAGCGGCACGATCCCCGCGCCCTTGCGCACCGCTACGAACGTGCTTTCCTTGGTTCCCCTGGCGAGCTCTTCGAGAACCGCGCGGGACTGGAGCAACAGGCCCATCTGATGGATGAAAGTTTGGCCCAACTGCAAGCATTTGAGCCCCAGGCGATAGTTTTCCGTTGCCTTGTTTTGTTGAATATAGCCGCGCGCCTCAAGAGTTGCGAGCAGACGGAAAACGTTGTTCTTATGGAGCTTCAATCGTTTGCTGAGTTCGGTAACACCGATCTCTTCAACGCTGCCGTTAAACTGCTCCAGGACGTCCAGAGAATGAGACACGGACTGGATTGTGTAGTTGGATTTTTCACGCCGAACCATATCGCCTCCGCCGCATGTGGATGACCGGGTGTGGATAAGTGTTCTGGAGGATACCGAGCCATTCCAAAAAAGCGTTTTAGCCCAGCAGATGTTCCTTGTCAATCTGGCTGTCATAGACTGTGCTTGACCGTTTAGAGTGAATACGGCAAAATCAGCGCAGAGATCGGCATGGAAAAGCACTTGCGATTGCGCCTATCACCCTGGCGATGCTCGCGCAAAGATGGCGCCGAGCACCACCGGCTTGGCTATTTCTAACCAACCTGACACTCGTTAAGAAGGCCATAGGTGAGGAACTTATGGCCTTTTGTGCTTCTTACTCATCATGATTCAACCGTCTTATAAAGAATTTTGCCGGCTCGCCAAGCAAGGTAACCTGATTCCGGTCTTCCAGGAACTGCTGATGGACTTGGAAACGCCGTTATCATTCTTCAAGCGGCTCGAGCGTGACCGGTACGCGTTTCTGCTTGAAAGCGTCGAGGGCAGTGAACGCTGGGCGCGCTTTTCTTTCTTAGGCACCCGCCCCTACCGAGTGTTCAAAGCGCGCGGCAACAGTATCGAGATTATCGAAAGCGGAAAAAAAACCAGCTTCTTTTCTGACGCTCCCTTAAATTCCCTCGCCGAGCTTCTCGCCGGATGGCGTCCGGTGCTGGTGCCGGGGCTGCCGCCGTTTTCCGGCGGCGCTCTGGGCTACGTCGCCTACGACGCCGTGGCGCAGCTGCACGCAATCGCCAATGGAAAAAAAGACCCGGTCGGGAGCGCGGAAATCTTTTTTATTTTCGTCCAGACGCTTATTGCTTTCGATAACCTGAAACACACGATCAAAGTCATCGACAACGCGCGCATCGACGGCCGAACGGACCTGCGCGAAGCCTATGAGCAAGCCACGGCAAGAATTCACACGGTCATCGCCTCGCTGAAAAAAAAGCCCCGTGGGATCGAGCCAAGGGATTTAAGCCAGGCCACCGGCGCACGCAAGTTCAGGTCGAATCTCACCCGGCGTCAATTTTATAAAGCCGTGGACCGCGCCAAGGAATACATTCGCGCCGGCGACATCATTCAGACGGTGCTCTGCCAGAGACTCGAAACTGAAACAACCGCCGACCCCTTCGAGATCTACCGCGCGCTGCGCGTCATCAACCCGTCACCGTACATGTACTATCTGGAGCTCGACGATCTCCGGATCATCGGTTCGTCGCCTGAAACCATGGTGCGTCTGACTAACGGCACTATCGAGCTTCGACCAATAGCCGGCACCCGCCGGCGCGGCCTGACAGCGGACGAGGAACGGGAGCTCGAAGCGGATCTTCTCGGCGATCCTAAAGAACGCGCCGAACATATCATGCTCGTCGACTTAGGTCGTAACGACGTCGGCAGAGTCGCTCAAGTGGGCAGCGTCGAAGTGAACGAGCTGATGGCCATCGAGCGTTACTCTCACGTCATTCATATCGTCTCGAATGTGCGCGGCAAGCTGGCGCCGGACAAATCCGCCTTCGATCTCTTTGTCTCGGCGTTTCCCGCAGGCACCGTTTCGGGCGCCCCGAAGATTCGAGCGATGCAGATCATCAGCGAGCTGGAGCCGGAAAAACGCAGTCTCTACGCCGGCGCAGTCGGCTATTTTGGTTATAACGGCAATCTCGATACCTGTATCGTTATTCGCACCATCGTCATGAAAGGCAACCGGGTTATTATCAACGCTGGCGCCGGCATCGTCGCCGATTCCGATCCAAAAGCGGAGTACCAGGAGACTCTCAACAAAGCGCGCGCCATGCTGAACGCGGTTGAGCTCGCCGAACAGTGGAGCAAGCGATGATCCTGCTGATCGATAATTACGACTCATTTACATACAACCTGTACCATTACCTTGGCGAACTGGGCGCCGAAGTAAGGGTCTGTCTGAACGACAAGATCACCCTCGACGAAGTTGCCGCGCTCGGTCCCGATAAGGTTGTCATCTCCCCCGGCCCATGCACGCCCCGCGAGGCCGGCATCTCATGCGCCCTGATCCGCCGCTTTGCCGGCCAGACGCCGATCCTCGGTGTCTGCCTGGGACATCAATGCATCGGCGCCGCCTTCGGCGCCGCTATCGTGCGCGCGCCGTCGATCATGCATGGAAAAATGTCCCAGGTATCCCATGATGGCCAAACCATTTTTCACTCCCTCAAAAACCCCTTCGGCGCGATGCGCTATCATTCGCTGGTCATCGACCCGGCAACTCTACCCAAAGAGCTTGGCATCAGCGCGCGCACGGCCGACGGCGTGGTGATGGGCGTGCGCCACAAGTCATTGGCCATCGAAGGGGTGCAGTTTCACCCCGAATCAATACTCGGCGAAGAGGGCAAGAAACTGTTGAAAAATTTTCTCGAACGCTATTGATGCGCCGCCGATGAAACTTCTGTGTTTTCAGGCCCAGCGCTTTCGCTGGAAAACCCATCAGAAAACGCTGGCCGACGTCGCCGACCAGGATATCGACGCGACGGTGGAAGAAACGCTGGTAGCGTTCATCCACGCTGAAGCGCGCGATACTGAGGAACAGAGCAAGAACTCCGTGCTGCGCCAGGCCGTCAAACACTTGAAGTGGCTCGCCAACAAAAGACAGCTACGGAACATTGTGCTGCATTCATTTGCCCATCTCGGCGGTGAAACCGCAGCAGCGGAGCTCGCCGAATCATTTATCATCGCCGTCGCCGAACGGCTGCGCGGGAGCGGCTATCAGGTTTGGATCACCCCGTTCGGCTATTTTTGCGAGTGGGATTTGAGCGTCTACGGCGAAAGCCTCGCCAAGGTCTGGAAAGAGATCACCTGAGCGCACTTGCGCCGTTCACATTGACATGCGGTACTCCGCGAGCGGCGCCGACCAGCCGAGCAGGCAGGAAAGTACCGAGATACCGACTCCGGCCTGATCCATGTCCTCGAACTGCAAATCGAGATCGTAAAGCCGCCGGTGCATGGTCGTCGCCGGTAGTCCACCCTCCTTGAGCATGGTGTTGGCGGTTTCGGAGTAACGGCCGCGCCGCTTCGCCAATTCCGCCGGAATATAATGATGCTGAAAATCAATGCCATAGAGCAAAACGCTGATCTTGTGTGGGCGCCGCTGGCCGAAACGCATACCGGCGCAGCCAAGCGAGTCTCGCGGCGCAGCTCTACTTCAGGCTGATTTTGCCACGACCGGCGCCATCGCCGGTGATTCCGACGATGCAAAGTTCGACCCGCAGCTGACGTCAACGACGACAGCTCCAAAGAAATCGGCCGCTCCATCCGCCGGCGCCAGCTACGAAGTCGTACGCTCCACCAGAGTGTTCAGTGAACCGAACGAAAGCTCACGCCCGCTTGCCCGCGCCGAGGCGGGCTATGGAAATCAATGTGATCGGCGCTCGTCAAGATTGGCTCGAAGTGCGTTCGCGACACGGCCGCCCGCCGGGATTTATCCGCAAAGATAGCGTCGTTGAGAAAAGACGTAGATAATCCGCTTATAAGCTTGGCATGGCCGAGCGATGACGCCGCTTTACACCTCCAGCAGGATACTGAAAAACCTCTGCAGGCTGCTCAAAAAGATCCAGAGGCAAGGCGCGCACTAGGTGTTTCGGGTTTCGGGTCTCTGGTTCCGGGTTTAAACTCGAAACAAGAAACTCGGAACTCGAAACTGCGTAAGCGCATATGGGTCTTTTTCAGCAGCCTGGTAGGCTAGCAGCCCGTGGTGAAAGTCTGATTGCATTCGATGGGCGATGCATCCCCGTTGGCTGCGTTGCTCCTCGCTCAAATATTCCCCGATATTCTCGGTCGTCGCGCCTTGCCATCAGGGCGCCTCGCCCATCTCCGTGCGACGCCACACTTTCACCACGGGCTGCTAGGATTTTGCTTCACGCCTGTGATATGAATCGCAAATTCCGTGAATATAGAAGGGAACCTCATATGAAACGCAAAAGTCTTCATATCAAAGGCATGGAACACGGCGCGCCGATACCGAACGGAGTGGTCATCGGCAATCTGGTTTTTTCTTCGGCGATTTCCGGCAAGGATGCCAAAACCGGCGTGCTTTCGGACGATCCGGACGAACAAGCCGAAGCGATGTTTCGAAATCTGAGACTATTTATGGAGAGCGCCGGCGCCGCACCGGATAATATCGCTCACGTTAAGGTTTATCTTAAAGACGAGAAGTACCGCGACAGCGTCAATGCGCCCTGGGTAAAAATGTTTCCTGATGAGCACGACCGCCCGGCGCGCCATGCCCTCAAGGTAGAGCTACGCGGCAAAGTATTATTTCAAATCGAAGTGATTGCAGTGCTTTAGCTTTCATTAACCTGAAGCGATTTAACCCGCGGAATTAGAGCGCGTAAAGTTTCTTCGAATTATCGTAGGCGATTTTTCTCTTCGACCGTTCGGGAATGTCTGCTCGCCCGAGGAATTCGTCGACTGCTTTGGACATATCGACGATTCCCTCATGGGGAAAGTCTGACGCCCAGAATAAGCATTCGTCGCCGAGTAACTCAAGATCGCGGCCGGTGGTCATTTCTTCGCCGCATTGAAAATAGATCCGCCCCTGTTCAATGAGCCTGGACGGGCGTAGCAACTCGCCCATGCGTCCTTCCATCTTGCTCATCAAATAGGGCACCCAGCCACAGCCAGCCTCGAGAAAGGCAATTTTCAGGTCCGGGTATTTGGCAAAAACACCGGAAAACATCAGATTGGTGAACTGGCGCATTTGCGGCCAGACATGGGATAGAGTCGCGGCTTCGCCGCGCCACATGAAAAGATCGTTGTTGCGCAGTGAATTCTGCGAGTGCACAGCAAGCATGCAGCCGAGGCGGTTAGCCTCTTCGTAGATCGGATAAAATTCCGGGTGACCCAAGGGCCTCGGCAATCCGTCCGCCGGCAAAACACCGCCGACCATGCCGTAGTCATTGACCGCGCGCCGCAACTCGGCCGCGGCCGCCACCGGATCCTGCAGCGGCAGTACCGCTACGCCTTTGAGCCGGGCTTCGTGTCGTAAGAATTTGTCGTTTAGATAATCATTGTAGGCGCGGCTCAGGTCAATGGCGAAATCCGCCATGCCCACCTGGCCGATATGCATGAAACGCGTCGGATAGAGCACTGCAAGCTCGATGTTGCCTTGATCCAATGCCGTCTGCCAGTCTTGCAAGGTAGGAATGAGGAAGGACGCGCCAATACCGGCGCTGCCCGCCTGGCGGTGCCAGCCGTGGTGCGGCAATAGCGGGAAATAAAGCACGGCTTCACGGCGCGTTTTATAGTAATCGGGAAGGTATTCGAAAACATCGCTCTCGAGCTCGCGAATATGACCGTCGGCATCAATCAATCTCCACTCAGTCATGCTTGCTCCATTACTACCCGCGCATAGGCGCGCCATAGATCGCGCCGCCAACGGGTTATTTGTCGTCGCTAGTCTGTCGTTTGAGCAATTAAGCTTTTCTTCGCGGCCGTTGATTGCCTTGCAATTGATTTTTGCCCATCAGCCGTCAGCGATCAATGAATTGAACTTCTTGCAGAACTCGCCAATCGCGCCGTGATGCACGTAATCAGCAATTTCATCAAGCGGTCCGGCTTCGCGGTTGATGATGGCTAGAAGGGCGCCGTTGCGCTCAGCGATGACGGGAAACGCCGCCGCCGGGTGCACTTGCAGCGACGAGCCCATGACAACGAAGACTTCCGCCTGTGCCGTCCACTCCTCGGCCTTGCTGAGCGCATCCTGCGGCATGGCTTGGCCGAAGGATACGGTTGCGGACTTGAGGATTCCACCACAGGTGTCGCATTTGGGCGATGAAAAGTTCCCGACCAGGGTCTTAATGATCGCGTCAGGGTCAAACTCTTTGCTGCAACTCAGGCAAATGACTTTGCGATTGCTGCCATGGAGCTCGACAATCTTATCTTGCGGCAGCCCGGATTCGCTATGCAAGCCATCGACGTTTTGGGTAATCAGACCGATGAGTTTTTCCTTAACGTTGAGCGAGTTAATGAAATAATGGGCGATGTTCGGTCTGGCGTTTTTGGTCGTGTCATAGCTCTCCAGCCGGCGTTTCCAGGCGTCAACCCGTGCGTCTTCACTGGCGACATAGTCTTGGAACGTAATCGGCTTATAGCGTGTCCAGATACCTCCCGGGCTGCGGAAATCCGGTATGCCGGATTCGGTACTGATGCCGGCGCCGGTAAAAACGACGATCTCGTTAGATCCTCTGATTTTTGCGGCAAACTCTTCCATCGTCAGCATAGCCCGTTATAGAACGGCGCGCGTCCGAATGACAACCAGCGCGCTACTTGACCGGCGCGCCATGCGCCGGCAGCTTCAATCTTAGCGCTAACAAACCGCTTAAAAGGATCAATCCCCCGGTGAGCATGTAGCCGCGCGCGAAGGAACCCGCATCGCCCATGACTCCGATCAAGATTGGAATCACGCCACCGCCGATCAAAAACCCAAACGGCACCGTGAAGCCGACGGATAGGTTACGCGCGCTGGCTGGCGTGATCACTGCCAGCGCGGCAAATCCCGCGGGAAAAAACCACACGGCAAACATCGGTTGCAGCAGGACAACGGCACTCAGCCACTCGGTTGGCGCCGGTCCGAGCAGCAGAGTAAAAATCCCCGTGAGAACTAGACTGATCACCATCGTCCGTTTCGGCCCGAGTCTATCGGATACCCAGCCACCAAGCAGACCGAAGATCGGTCCATAGGACCGCGAAAAGGCCACAACCGTGTTGGCCCAAGTCGAATCCATGTGCCGTTCGCTGACCAGATACAGCGGCAGCATGGCATAAACGCCGACGGTGGCGCCGACGCCAAGGCCGAACATAACGATCATGAGCCAAAACGCCGGCGTGCGCGCTAGCATGCCGAATGCACCCAAGGTTGGCGCTTCGCCGGGGAACTCGCCGCCACGGCCGAAGCGCAGATAACCGAGGCTCAAGCATAGTGAAGCGGCGCCGAGAAAACCCAGCGCCACGCGCCAGGTAGAAAATTTAAGAAACAATTCGGCGAGAAACGGCGCGGCGAAAAACGCGATGTTGGGAGCTAACTCATGAACTGCGATGGCTTTGCCCCAGTGCGGTTGCGCGATCAATGCGGTAATCGTGGCAATCGCCGAAGGCATATATAGACCGGCCGCGAAGCCGACGGCCAATAAGCCGACTCGAATGGGCCACAGGCTATTAGACAAGCAAACCACCAGCAGCGCGATTCCGACACCGCTACTGGAAACGACGATCGTTAGCTTGTGGCTAAACCGCGATGCCAGAAATGCCGAAGCCAGAAGACCGATTAAATAACCGGCGGAAATCAAGAAAAACAACGAACCCGCCTGGCTGTGGCTGATGCTCAATTCCCTCTCTATCGTCGGCAGCAGCGGCGACAGAACGACGCGGCTGATGAAGTTAACCAGGAAAATGAACACCAGGAAAGAAAGCCGCGTCGTCAGGGACAAAAAAGCTGGGCTGTCTTGCGCTGTGCGACTCATCGGCAGTTCTGGCAACTGGTTTTCTTACTGGTTGGGTTTGATCTATTCTCGGGGCGACCGGGCTGGGTGCTAGAACTTTTATACCGCTCGGGCAAAAAATCCAATAGATGAAAACCGTCTGGGCCGCGGTAGATGAAGGTGCAACGGTGATGCTGTTTTAGCGCCATTGATATCCTCGCAGCCGGCGACAGGAGACCGTGACGCGCCGCATGCGCGCATGCAATCGCGGCGTACACCGCTATCGCACAGACAAAGAGTTCAGCAAAAGGTTTTTATCGAGTAAGGCGAGAACACCGACGAGGGAAATTTTAGAAGGAACCTGGCAGGCCCCGACCTTGGTAGGAATTCCGCGGCCGAACTGAAGGATACTACTTAAGACCCGGCCATTCTTTCAATAACCGTCCGAAACCGTCCATCGGATACTTCCTTCGGAGCTTCGAGCAAACGTACCAAAACATCGCCGGATTGCTCGCGATCGCGGTCTTTTTCAGCTCCGCCTCGATGCGCTCCAGAGACTTGATGGGATCAAGCACCGCGCCTTGGAAGTAAATTGCATCGACGTCGCCGGCGGCGCTTAGATTTTTTTTCGCCAGCTCGAAAACCTTATCCGGCGTCATGCGCTTGGGCACGGCCAGATCGTCAAACGATTGCGGCGCGATGGCGCCAACGCCGGCTTTGGCCAGGTGCGCGACAATCAAGTCGTTTAACCGGCGATCAAAAGGGGTCAAAAGCAGCACGCGCGGCGCGGCATAGGCCCGGAGCGCGATCACGCAAGCATGCAGCGCCGTCGTAAATGGGATCGACAGCGCCGCTTCGAGCTCATCGTAGAGCCCGGGATTCAGAACTTCCGTCGGTGCCGCTGTTAGAATCACACCGTCCCATTTTCGTTCGGCGATGAAATCTTTTAGCCGGCTCAGAATAACCGCCTTTTTGTCCGCGATCTCATAGAGGGAGCTTCGGTAAAGATCGAGGCCTTGGAAATCGACCTCGATTTCTTTTGGAATGATCGGCAGGAAACTATTGTAGTGCGGCATCGAACCCGCGCCGCCGCTGACAAAACCGATGCGCGCTCTGATCGCTTCAGCCATAACTCTCTCCCGTCGTGTAGCAGTTTCTGATTGGTTGGCGTGCGCTATACTGCACCGTGCTACTTGGTTTTCGCCTTATGCTCATCGACGGCCTTTTTTAGATCCTCATATTCTTCGCATTTGCCGAACCACGGGCAGGCTTTCTTGAGCGCGACCAACTGCTTCTCGGCGTTATCGAGCTGGTTCATATCCAGATAGAGCTCGCCCACGTATTCATGCGCGCCGCGATGGTTGGCGTCGAGCTTTAACGCGTGTTGATAAGAATCCATCGACTTGTCAAACGTTCCTTGTTTGCGGTAACTGTAGCCCAGCATGCTGTGGGCATCGGCATTTTTCGGCTCCGCCTCCACGGCTTTTGTGAAGTGCCCCACTGCCGCCTTAAAGTCTTTTGCTTCCAGCGCCTTACGCCCGGCTTCCATGTTGGGATTTTCATTTCTCGGTTTTGGGTCGTCCATCGCCGCTGCTTGAGGGCGAACCAGCAACAAACCGAGCGCCAGAACCAATAGACTGAGTAACGATTTCATATCAAACCTCCTATTGAGATGATTAAACGAAAGAGATCTTACGCGCCGTGCATCGTCGACGCAAGGCCGCCCAGGCGACCCTGTCGGCTCGTCTCTAGTGATCGCCTCGATACTTCTCCTTGTCGCTCTGATCATGCACTGCGCGCGTTCAGTCTGTAAGTGGCGTGGCGCCAGCCCGCCTGGAAGATCGACTACCTCTTAGGCGTTGCCCAGTTCCGGATCGCCGGTCAAGCTCGCCGTTAAAGTGTCTTTAAAGCGAAAAAATTGCCCGATCGACAGTTATCGACGCGATGGCTTGAGTATCGGGTTATGGCTAGCGGTCAAAACCCGCCTGCCCGCCGGATTGTCCCTGATCTTACTGAAATACTGCCGGCGCGTGCACGGATTCGCGCCGCACTTCAGCGACCGCGCCGATCTCTTGGGTCCAGTGCGCGCCTTCAACCACCCCAAGCTCGCCAAAGAGTTCACACCTGCAATCCAGCAGCGCAAAATCCCGTAGTGGATTATCCCTCCACTATGTGCGGCCGATATTAAAACGGAGCGGTGTGCCGCACAACCATGGACACACGGGCCGCAACTCGCCTGGGTCGTAACGGTCACGCTATCCTCGGAAGTGCGGCATAACTCTCTTGACTGACACTAGCTGCTCGCGTGCTCGCATAGATATCGCTCCAACGAAGAAATTTCCATTAAAATGCGCGCTTTTAAAGACAACTTGCTGCATGTTTTCACGAGCCTACGGTGCCAGCTTATCTGCTTAATTCTGCTGGCGGTGGTACCGAGTTTTGGCGTTATCATTTACAGCGCAAATCAACACCGGCAACTGACGGCTGACCAAGCGCAGAGAAACGCCCTAGGCGCGGCGCGCGCCATCGCCGCGGAACAGGAAAGATTTCTCGAGAACGCCCATCAATTTCTCGTGATGCTTGCTCGCGTACCGCAAATTCGCGACAGCAACAAGACCGCTTGCAGTAAATTCCTCGCCGGTCTTCTTGAGCCGCTTTATGCCGACCTCGGCCTGGTCGATCGCGACGGCAAGCTTCGCTGCGGCGCATTGCCCGCGGGCAAATCTCTGGTAGCAGCCACGGGAATGCACTACAAGCGAGCGCTCGAGACTCAAGATTATTCCGTCGGCGCAATCCGCGTTGACAAAGCGACCGGCAAGGCATTCGCGGATTTGGCTTTTCCGCTATTCGATGCGCCCAACGCCCTTGAAGGAGTCGTCATCGCTGCCCTCGATTTATCCTGGGTTACTCTAATGACAGCGCAGAACCACCTGTATCCAGGAGCGACTTTTACCCTGGTAGATAGCCATGGCACCGTTCTCCTGCGTCACCCGCCCAGCCAGGATTGGCGCGGCAAGCCGATCTTCAAAATCAACTCGGAAGAAGGGATGGCATCCCAGGACGTCGAAAAAACTGTGCAAGCGGTGGCTGCCGATGGCACCCCTCGCCTGTTTGCGTTTAGCCGCTTAAAAAGCTCCCTGGGTGGGCAGGCGGCTTATGCCGCTGTCGATATTCCCGCCGAAATGGCCTTCGCTGAGGCCAACCGCATTCTTCTATCCGACCTGATCGTGCTCGGATTACTCGCCGGTTTGATTCTAACGGCCGCCTGGTTCGGCACCGACGTTTTTGTCCTGCGCCGTATTCACGACATCGTCCATGCCACCAAACAGGTGGCGGCTGGAACGTTGAGCGCGCGCACCAAAATGCCGTACGGCAGCGGGGAACTTAGCCAAATGGCGCGTACTTTCGATGAGCTCGCTAAAACGCTCGAAAAGCGCGAAGCGGAAGTTCAGGCATCGGCCAAGAAGATTCACGAACAGCGACAACAACAAAGCGCTGTGTACGATCTCAACTTTGCGATTACTTCTACCCTCGATCTTGCGAGTGTTCTGCGTACTCTCCTGGACGAGATTGCCGAACTGTTTCCATCCTGCGGCGCCAGCGTCGAATGGCTCAATCAGAAGACCGGCGCGCTCGAACCTATCGCCCAGCGCAATCTCGATCCGCTATCCGCCAACCAAAGCACGACGACGGAAATGGGATTACCCGTGGCCGTGTTGGCACGGCGACAGCCCCTGTCGATCGCTAACACTCATACTGATCCACGCACCGGCAATCCGGAATTCTTTCGCGTTCACCGCTTTACCGCCTATTTGGGCTTGCCGATGATCGCCAAGGACGAGACTCTCGGAGTCCTCTCAATTTACATGAGAGATGAGCGCGGCTTTGACTCTGAGGAATTGGCTTTCCTCACTGCTCTCGTCAATCAAGCGGCTATAGCCATCTACAATTCGCGACTATTCGAGCAAACCCGAGACCAAGCCGCAGAGTTGGAAAGATCCAACAAGATCAAGGACGAATTTCTCGGTGTGATGTCCCACGAGCTTAGAACCCCGTTGAACATCATCATGAACTATGCCGAGGCGTTTCAAATGGGAACTTTCGGCGAGCTCAGCGCCGAGCAGGAAACAGGCACCTATAAGATTCGTGCTCAAGCGCGCCATCTACTCGCCCTGATCAATGGAATTCTTGAGATCACCAAAATTGACAGCGGCACGGTGACGTTTGTGAAAGAACCGATAGATTTGGTTGAGTTTATGGTTGATAACCGGACCGACTACGTGATGCCAATGGAAAAAGACCTGACCCTGCAATGGCATTATGCGGCCGATCTTCCAACCATACAAAGCGACCGGATAAAGCTCAGGCAGATTTTGACCAACTTGATTAACAATGCCATTAAGTTCACTGACCAGGGTTCCGTCACCATCTCAGCCGAGCTCTTGGATGGCGGCACGATGGTGGAATTTCAGGTGCGCGATACCGGTCCGGGAATTCCTGAGGATCTTCTCCCCTTTGTCTTTGACAAATTCCGCCAGATGGACAGCACCACCACCCGGCACTACTCGGGTGCGGGCCTCGGACTCTATATCGTAAAGTCATTCGTTGAAATTCTTGGCGGCACGGTGAGCGTCGAGAGCGCACTAGGTAAAGGCTCATTATTCTTGGTGCGTTTGCCCGTGCCGGTAACCTGCGCCGCTTCCCACAATCCGAGTACTCCGGTGGGCAGCGGCGCCGCGGTCTGGATGGGTAGGGGTGCGCTATGAGAATCCCAATATTTTGGCGGCTGCTTTTAGGCTATTCGGCAATTCTTCTGCTGTCGGTTGGGCTTTCAGCCTATTCGATTGTTCAACTCGGCGGGCTCAGCACGACCGCGCGCGCCGCTCTGGAGGGCGATACCCGAAGATTAGTTATCGTCGAGATACTGGCCGATGCGTTCCTGTCCGAAGTCCGTTATGCCGGGAGATATGTCATCACTCATACGAAGGAGCTGTACGAGCAGTACCGCCAATTCAACGGCGACTTCGGCCGCTATATTAAAGAATTGCAAGCGCTATCCACAAGCCCGGAGATTGAGACGCGCTTGAAGCGCCTTGCCGATCTGCATTTCCGCTACAATGATCTGTTCGACCGAGAGGTTAAGTATATACAAAGTGCCCAGCCTTATGGCGAGAGCCGCTATAAGCAGGAGAAAGAAAAACTTTTAGAGAGTGTCTTAGAAGAGCTTGAACTCCTTAAGACGCAGTCGCAGAAGAATCTCGAAACCAAGCTGAAAGAGATGGAACATGACGCGAGCCTCGGCCGCACCTTGGCGATCGCAACGACCTTAATGCTGGTCGGCGTTGGTTTCGCGCTGTGTTACAAAATCAGCAAAAGCATCACCACGCCGTTATTGGAATTGCAGTTGAACGCAATCGTTTCGAACCCTTGCGCCGACTCGCCGTCCGATTATTCCCGAATTCCTGAAATACAGGAACTTTCTGAGACTCTCAACCGCGCCAGCGATCAGCTGCGTGGCGCCCATGCGAGCAATGCAACATTTGTACAGAAGATTTCAGACGAGTTTATGACACCGCTGATTTCTCTTAAAAACCGTTTGAATTATTTGCAGTCCACGTTAGGAGAAAGCGCGACAGGCGAACATCGCGGGATTTTTTCGGTTCTGGCCGACGAAACCGAGCGCCTGATACAAAGCTGCGCGCGCCTGCAAGCGCCGACTCCGCCGGAAATGACGCCGCCTCAAATACAGAACGGATTGCGAGCGCCAGAGCGTCCGGTCGGCGACGCCGGCTTGCCCCAACGAATTCCTGCAATGGCCTCGGCAGTGGCCGGGGGGGTTGCTCATTCGGTAAAAGCGACGGATTACGGAAAGGACGGAAACCATGAAGAAAGCTAAACGTAGCCGGCAGAGCGAGGCGGCGCCCGGCCTGCTCCATAGCCTGGCGCTTATGGCCGCTGTGCTCGCGTTCAGCGGTTGTACGACTGCGCGAATTGAACCCACGCGTGCGCCGGAGACGATTATAAAACCCGAGCCTTTCGCCCACGCCACGAGCTTATTCAACAATGGCAATTATGACGCTGCGCTGCAGGAGAACCAAAGGCTGTTGAGCGAAAAAAAAGCCCCGCCCGATACAGCGCTTTTCAACATCGGTCTGATCTCCGCCTCCTCGGCCAATCCAAAAAAGGACTACCCGCGGGCACTGAGTTCTTTCAAAACGTTAACTCAGCAGTATCCTCAAAGCCCACTAACTGAGCAGGCGAAGGTCTGGATTCTAGTGATAGAGGAACATCAGCGAATCGCAGACGAGAGGCAAAAACTGGCGGAAGAGAAGCGCACTTTAATTCGAGAGCGCGAAGTCATCTCGCAGGAGCGTGAGAAACAAAAATACATTGCAGAAAAGTCGCGCCAGGTGGATCTAGAAATCGAGAAGCGCCGAAGACAAAGTCTCAGAAAGTAGCAAACCTTAAGCTGCACAGTTTATTATGCGCGTTGAGGTTCAGCTGCCGCCGTCTTAAGAACATCACAACAGGTCGGAGCAATGCGCACTTTGCCGCTGATCGAACGATTAAGATCCTGGTTTTTGTACTATCTGCTTGAAGACATCCCAGCTCTTAAGCAAGTCAAGAGCGCGCTTCAGCTGTAGATCCTTATCGATGGTCTCGTCACCTGTCGGGCCGGACGACGGCACTGAGCTGTCCTTCGGCGCATTCTCCGGCTGGTCGACTGGTGTTTGTTGCGGATTTTGCAGATGACCGGGTAAATTCTCTTCCCGAATGCCGCTGGGCCGTTTGCGGTCCTCCGATTTACTCTCCTGCGCCGGCGCGCTGTCGACGATGATATCCGGGACAATCCCCATAGCTTGAATAGAACGACCCTTAGGCGTGAAATAGCGAGCGGTAGTCAAGCGTAGCGCCGAACTATCGTCGAGCGGCAGAATCGTTTGGACCGATCCCTTGCCAAAAGTTTTTGTCCCCAGGACGACGGCTCGTTTGTGGTCTTGCAACGCCCCGGCGACAATCTCCGAGGCGCTAGCGCTACCGCCATTGACCAGCACCACGATCGGGAAATCCAACGATGAAGAGTTCTTTTGTGAGAAGTATTTTTGCTTTTGCGAATCGATTCGGCCTTCCGTGTAAACGATCAGCCCCGAATCGAGGAACAAATCCGAAACTCTCACCGCCTGAGTCAACAATCCCCCCGGATTATTGCGAAGGTCCAGCACCAACCCCTTGAGACCAGCTTTCTCCGCGCCCAGGGTTTCTAAAGCTCTTTGCACGTCTCGGTCGGCACGCTCTTGAAATTGCGCGAGCCGGACGTAACCGTACCCCGGCTCCAGCACCCGACTACGGACGCTTTGCACCCGGATAGTATCGCGCATCAACGAGAAATCGATCAACTCGGGCACACCTTCGCGCTTTATGGAAATATTGATTTTTGTTCCCTTCAAGCCGCGCATCTTCTTTACCGCGTCCACCAGGGTCATATCCTTCGTGAATTCATCCTCGATCTTAAAAATCATGTCGCCCGGTTTGATCCCCGCTTTGAACGCCGGGGTATCTTCAATGGGCGAGACCACGGTTAGAACGCCCGTCTTGATCGTAATTTCTATACCTAAGCCGCCGAACCGGCCCTGGGTATCCATCTGCAAGTCTTTATAATGCTCCGGTGTCAGGTATGCACTGTGCGGATCGAGGGAACTTAGCATACCACCGACGGCGCCATTAACTAGATTTTTTGTATCCACTTCCTCGACGTAGTTTTTCTTGACGATTGAAAGAATATTGGTAAACAGCTCGAGGCTCTCATAGTCCTGCCGAGGCACGGCCGAGACGCTCGGCACCCAGTGTCCCGCGAGAAAAAACCCAACCGCGACACCAACGATCAAAACCGCCAGCGAAGAACTATGCCTGCCAATCAATCGCATACACACTCCTGCTTGTAAGATCCGATTTTAGTCTACTCGATGATACAAAAAATAGCTATCAACGCAAGGTGCAGAAGCGCAAAACCGCTCGACTTGTCTCGAATCTTTAGCCCGGCCCTGAATCGGACCATTCCGGGTTCCGCGCCCCAAAATCATTGAGGAGGATTTCGATGATCCGCTGCCCGGCCCGCCCATCGTTTGCCTTGCGCCAAGCGGCACGCAGTTGCGTCGCCAGGTGAACTAAAGAATACGTCCGGGAATAACTTCGATTCCCGGCGCACCAGTTTTTTGCGATGTCGTCCAGAAATGCCGCTCCAAACTCGCCATTGGCCACAGAGATGCAAGGCACGCCAAGAACCTTGCTGGCATTCTGAATATCTTGGCAATCCGTAATAGCCATCCTGGCTGCGACCATCAATTTTACAAAGTCCAAATACCCTAACTGGGGCATTAAGCGAATACGCATACGCTCATCCCACGGTTCCGGTCCATCGAGAAAATGGTCAACGAAGTAGTCGTCTAGATTAGCCTCACCTATACACTGTAACGCGGCCGCGGTCGCGGGAAGAAGCACGGCCATGCGCTGCGAAATTTGCTAAGTGCTGCCTGTAAACGCTTTAATGTGGCTACCCCCCGGACGCCGGACAGATGCCGGAAGGTTAGCAGCACGAACGGCTTTGTCGAAGCCGGAAGTCAAGTGCAGGTCAGTCAGGACTGAGGAGCCCATGGCTCCGGCTTGATCGCGCAGCAACGTAGACAGGCTCATCACCCTGAGTATGATCGAGGGCGGCCAATGGGCCTGTGCCTGGAGGAGACCTCTTGAAATTTCGAAATTCGAATTTCGAAATTCGAAATGTGATACTCCTGTATCCGGGCTGTGTCCGCTCTCTACAAGGCTTACTCCTCGCCGTCTCTCCTTGGTGCGTGACTCTGCGGGATATTGTGATTATTCTGGAGTGTCGCGCCGGCGCTTGCAGGTGAGTATTTAGAAAAGGGCGATGATGCTTGCGATTTTCCCAGCGCGCGGGCAGCTTCGCTGCTTGGCAGCACTGGCCGATTGCCGCAGAACCGGCGCATGCGACGAGCGAAAGCGACCATCAAAGCGAGTGGCGCTGGTACAGACTCTGAACGTGCTCTGCATGAGTCGCGGGCGGAACAGAGCTGAGCGGCCTTCATTGCCGCGCGCAAAGCTCCTTAAGGCCTACTTTTACTCCAAGTCCTTAAACGACTCCTTATGAAGGCTGTAGCGGCGCATTTTTCGGTAGAGCGTCTTGTTATCTACGTTCGCCTCTTTCGCCGTCGCGCCGATTCCACCCTTGTACTTGATCAGTAAACTGCGCAAATAGTCTTTTTCGCTGCCCGCCAGGTGCTGCTTGAGAGACATATCTCCGCCACTCTTTTCGTCAATGAAATGCGCGTCGAGGACTCGTTGCGGCGGAATGGGCAAATCGACTTCCTCGAGTATCGCGCCGGTGCATTTAACGATGGCGCGTTCAAGGATATTTTCCAACTCTCTGATATTGCCGGGCCAGCGATATGCAATCATTTGGTCCAGAATCTTGGGCGAAATCTGCCGGATCTCGCGCTCGCGGGCGATCGTATGACGGCCCAGAATATAGTCGATGAGCAGGGGCAAGTCCTCGAGCCGTTCGCGCAGCGGTGGTAGTTGAACAGGGATAACATTAATTCGATAATAGAAATCCTCGCGCAGTGTGCCTCGAGCCAGGCACAAGGTCAGATCGACGTTGGTCGCGGCAATCACACGCATGTCCACCTTGACCTTGCGATTGCCACCCAGGTGCTCGACCTCCCGTTCTTGCAGGACACGCAATAATTTCACTTGCATGGGCGCGGCCATGGTTTCGATCTCGTCAAGAAACAGAGTACCACCATCGGCGATTTCGATTTTTCCGGCACGGCTTTGCACAGCGCCCGTGAAGGCGCCTTTCTCGTATCCGAACAACTCGCTTTCGAGTAAAGTGTCCGGGAAGGCGCCGCAGTTGATGTCGACAAATTTTTTGGTTCTCCTACGGCTCAGATTGTGAATCGCGCGCGCTACCAACTCTTTTCCAGTGCCGGTCTCGCCGGTAATCATCACCCCCGAATCGGTTTCCGCCAATGACCGTATCAGGTCGAAAATTTTTAGCATTTTAGGGCTTTTGCTTAATATATTTTCAAACTTATGCTCGTCCTGGACGCGCTCCCGTAGCTCGCGTACCTCCTCGAGTAAGCGCCTTCTCTCAATCAGTTTAGCGCTGACCAAGCGAATGGCTTCCGGCTGAAACGGTTTGGTGATGTAATCACTCGCGCCTAGCTTCATTGCCTCGACGGCCTGTTTAATGTTGCCAAAGGCCGTGATCAGGATTATGTCGGTGTCGGAAGATTTCTCCCGGATGTGGCGCGCCAATTGAAAGCCATCAATACCCGGCATTTTCACGTCGGAAACAACGATGGCGAATTTCTCTTGCGCAAGCTTGTCCAAGGCTTCTTCTCCGGAAGCAGCCGTGCTGACTCGGTAACCCTCTTGTTGGTAGAAGCGGCCGAGCTGCTCGCGCAACTGGTCATGATCTTCAACTATAAGCACGTTATCCATGAGCATCTACGCCTATAAAGTTGTGAGAGTTTCTAGGAACACAGAGCGTCTCGGCGGCTTTCCAGCGGCAACAGAATCGCTACTTCGGTACCATCTCTCGGCAAGCTGTTAATTCGTAAAGCGCCGCCGTGCATCTCGACAAAGCGCGACGCTAATGTCAGGCCCAGACCATCTCGGTTTTTTTTCGTCGTAAAGAACGGCAGCAGCACCTGGTCTTTTTCACTCGCCGGAATACCGCAACCCTTATCTCTGATATAGAGCGATGCTATCGCCATAGTACCTCTAGATTGCAGGCGACCGCCGAACTCCACCGTAGCGCCATCACGGCTGGCTTCCAAAGCGTTCTGTAAAACGTGCCCCAAAGCCGCTTCTAATAAATACGGGGAGCTTACAATTATCGCATCGTCCGGAATCCCCTCAAAGTTCATTCGTAACTCGATCCTCCTAACCGCGAACTCACTTCTCCTGCTCTGGGCCGCAGCGCGCATTACTTCCAGCAGCTGTACCTCGGGCACCCATACCGGAATTTGATTGCAATCGGAAAAAGTGCGCGTCAGATCGATTGCTTTGCCCAAAGTCTCTTGCAGAACCTCGCTCTCGCGCGACTTAGGTAACGAATTTTCGAGAGACGCGACCACCAGGCTAAGCAATTGAAATTGATTGCCGAGTTTGTGAATAAAGCGCGACACCATTTCTTGCTCGAGAGCAACTAACCTTGAAACCCCTTTTATCGGGACTAGACATCCCCGAATAATGGTTTCGCCATCGCGCTCAATCCTGCGCAAGCTATGGCTAACCCAAACGGGCAAGCCGGAGCCCTGGACAAAGCGATGGACAAAGGATACCGAACCGATTTTCGCCAATTCCGCGAGCTTTTCCTGGAAAATCGAGCGATCCTCGGCAACAACGCAGCCGCTCAGGAAGTGCGGCTGATAAACCGCTGACGTCACGTCGACGCCCAGTAGATCGGTCACGCTCGCTGACACCGATACAATTTCCAGGGTTGCTTTCGCTTCAAAAAATACGCACGGTAAGTCACCAGCCTCGTTGCTCAGCACTCCGTTCAAGGATTGCTGCAATTGTGCCGGCGACCGTCCGGCCGCGGTTTCTTCCATCGGCTTAAAAGTTGCCCAAATATGTTGAATAACGGCAGCTGCCGCGACTTAACTTTATGGCAGAGGGTTTTCGCATCAAGGTTAGCTTTTCGGCTCGTTCATGATTTCATCTGTACTCGGAATTGCGCCGCCAGCGCTGGCTTTAATGCCTCAGTTTTTAATATCGGCGGGGGTAAAGATGGCTTAAGTTGTCCATGGTAAAATCTGCCATAACGCTCGGCGAAATATCCAGAGGAAAAACTTTAAAGGCTCTTTCGGGAATTGCTTATATCGATTAACGGCCGAGGGCTGGACCGGCAATTTTTCATCACCCTGCCGGGGAATGCTTCCGAGAAACTGTCCTCTTTCCGGAAGCAGGTAACTTCAAGGATCTTTTCAGTACAAAAGTTTAATGATATGGAGAGTTGTTAAAATGGCTGGCTGGCATTATAATTGCGTTTCAGACTCGAGCCTTCCAATTTTGACTTGGGTAATCGAATATAACGGAGCGACAATCACAGACGAGCTAATGCTGTCGTATCAACCGGCGAATTAGAATATCTTTGGTAATTTCAGTGTTAGCTGAAAGGTGCATGACGACGTGAAACCTAAGGTCCTGCTTGTGGATGACGACATTCAGTTGCTGGCCCAGGTGCGTTGGATTTTGGATGCGGATTACGAAATACAGACCGCGACCAATGAGGAAGACGCCTTAAGCGCTTTCAGCACATTTTATCCGTCAGTCGCCGTCGTCGACCTTTCACTAAATCGATCCAACCCTCTGGACCTCGGCGGCTTGCGCTTGATCGACAAATTTCTCGAGCAGCAACCGGCCATGCGCATCATTGTCGTGACTGGCAATGAAGACGACTCCAATGCGCTGCGCGCCGTACGCCTGGGCGCTTACGATTATTATTCAAAACCGATCCGGCTGACCGATCTCAAAGTGATGATTCAGCGCGCCATTGAAGTTAGTCGTATACATCAACGGCTACACGAAGCGCACGAGCAGATCGATGGCCGTCTGCAAAACTCCCGTAACAGTAGCGCCGTGCTGCAAGCCAGCGATGTCGAGTCATTTAGCCGTGAGGTAAACCTTAAACTCGCGAAAAAAGCCATCGAGTTAGAATTCGTCAAAAAAGCGCTCGCGAAAAACAACGGAATTGTCAGTCGCGCGGCCAGGGAATTGGGCATCAGTCGGGTCAATCTGTACGAGCTCATTGAAAAGCACAATATCGGAATCCAGGAATTTAAGAATAACCGACAGCGGCCACTGCGCTAGCAGCCCCGGGAGGACTTGGGTTGGCAACTCTCAAAGAGAAAATTGAAAGCCGAAAAGCAACGGCAGCCGTCATTGGTCTCGGCTATGTCGGACTGCCGCTCGTGATGGAGATCGCGGCGGCCGGATTCAAAGTTACGGGCATCGATCTTGATCGAGGCAAGATCGCTGACCTGAAAGACGGTAACTCTTACATCCTCGATGTGCCGTCGGCCGATGTTGCTCGAACCGTGACCCATGGCCAATTTACCCCGACCAACGATTTTAGCGCATTGCGTGATGTCGACGCTGTCAGCATCTGCGTGCCTACGCCCCTCGGTAAAAGCCGTGACCCGGATATTTCTTTTATTCTTGCTGCCACCGCTGAGATTGGCAAATATCTGCACAAAGATCAGCTCATTGTCCTGGAGAGCACGACCTATCCGGGAACCACAGACGAGCTGATTTTGCCAGAACTTGAAGCTTCGGGCTTGCGCGCCGGTCGCGATTTCTATTTGGCCTTTTCGCCGGAGCGGATCGATCCAGGAAATGCCTCGTTCAACACCCACAACACGCCTAAGATCGTCGGCGGCATCACCGCCGATTGCGGCGAGATAGCGGCACTTTTTTATTCGCAGTTTATCGAGCGGGTCATTAAAGTCAGCAGCAGCAAGTGCGCGGAAATGGTAAAACTGCTGGAGAACACATTTCGCAGCATCAATATCGGCATGATCAATGAGATGGCGTTGATGTGCGATTTGCTTGGAGTCGACGTTTATGAAGTCATCGATGCAGCGGCGACCAAACCCTTTGGTTTTAGTCCATTCTATCCTGGGCCTGGACTCGGCGGCCACTGCATTCCTATCGATCCTCACTACCTGGCCTGGAAACTCAAAGCGCTTAACTTTCAAGCTCGTTTTATCGGCCTGGCGTCAGAAATCAATGGCATGATGCCGTCGGTTGTCACCGCCATGGTCGCCGACGGACTGAACCAGAATTCCAAGAGTATTCGAGGATCTAAGATCATGATTCTCGGCGTCGCCTACAAGAAAAACGTTAGCGACTGCCGCGAGTCTCCGGCGCTAGACGTCATGCGCCTGCTTGATGAAAAAGGCGCCATTCTTTCTTACAACGACCCGTTCGTACCGGCACTGCGCTTGAACTCTGAAACGCTGGCGTCGCTGGAGTTATCGCCCTCTGTTTTGTCGAACCAGGACTGCCTGGTCGTTCTCACCGACCATAGCGGTTACGACTTCCACAAGATTATCGAGTCGGCAAAGCTTGTGATCGACACCCGCAACGTCACCAAAGATATGGATGAGTTTAAGGACCGAATTATCAAACTGGGTGCCGGCAAGAAGCCGGCCCCGGTCCGACGGCATGAAGAAAACCACGACGGCCTTGATGCAAGAGTCCCAGGCCAAGCCCCGGTTAGCTAGCAAGACGCGGCAACCCGCGAGAAAGTGAGCCCCGCTACTTGCCGTGGCAGCGTTTATATTTTTTGCCGCTGCCGCAGGGACACTGATCGTTACGGCCGACCTTTTCACCCTCGCGCCTGGCCGGCCCAATCGGCGCAACCACCGCATTCTCCGCACCATGGCTCAGAATCACTCTCTGAGGACGCGCTTGGCGCACTTCAAGTTCCTGCGCTTTGGCCTCGCGGGCTATTTCGACCGTGAAAAGTTTCTGCGCGACATCTTCCTGGATACGATGGGCCATCTCTTCAAACATATCGAAGCCTTCTTTTTGATACTCCTGCAGCGGATTTTTCTGGCCGTAACCGCGTAGTCCAATGCCTTCTTTTAGATGGTCCATGTTGAGTAGATGGTCCTTCCAGAGACCATCGATGGTTTGGAGCATAATTATCTTCTCGAGCTGGCGCAGCATCGGTGCCGTAAATCGTCGCTCCTTGTCCTCATAAACCTGGCGGATTTGTTGGATCGCAAGTTCGGTCAAATCGTAGAGCTTTATGCTCTCGATCTGTTCGGGCGATGGCTCGAAGCGCAAATTAAACTGATGGAGCAAACCTTCGCGCAAGCCATGCCAATCCCAATCCGCGGCATTATTGTCCGATTCCGCATAGCGGGACACGACCTCGCCGGCGAGATCCTCGGCCATGCTTAATACTTCTTCTTTGAGCGTCTCGCCCTTGAGCACCTCGCGCCTCTGATTGTAGATGACCTCTCGTTGCTTATTGAGCACATCGTCGTACTCGAGGAGGTGCTTACGAATATCGAAGTTATGCGCTTCGACTTTCTTTTGCGCGTTCTCGATGGCGCGGGTCACCAGGCCATGTTCGATGGGCTCGCCTTCTTCCATCCCCAGTCGCCCCATAATTCCCTGAATGCGATCAGCGCCAAAGATACGCATGAGATCATCTTGTAACGATAGATAAAAGCGCGATGATCCAGGATCGCCCTGGCGTCCAGCTCGGCCGCGCAGCTGATTATCAATGCGCCGGCTCTCGTGCCGCTCGGTCCCCAGAATATGCAACCCGCCCGCAGCGGTCACGCGCTCGCGCTCCTCGGCGCAAACCACGTTGTAGCGCGCGAAAATCTCATCGAAACGCTGGCGGTACTCGTCGGGAGCTTTTTCCAGTTGTTCGCGAATTTCTTCGACGATCCTCAAGTACTCCTGCCTTTTGCTTTCATAGCTAAACTGCGCTTGTTGCACGGCCGATTCATAGGGTTGGCGAATTTCCTCGCAACGCGCCTCGGCCGCCTCGAATGCACGGTGAACGGTTTCGTATTCCTCGGCAAGCGCCGCGTATTCACCGCCGGCGAAGTGTTCGAGCGTTCTTTCAAACTCCAGATCGATTAAGCGCTGCTCATAACTGCGGCGCCGGTCATCGAGAACCTCCACGATGTGGTGCCGATCGCCATTTCTCTCCTGCCAGCGCTCAATCGATTCGCTAAACTCTTGGCGCACCTCTTCAAAAAGCTCATCGGCGCCATTGCTGCCGTTGCCCAACAGTAGGCTCTCGAATTCGTCCTTAGCTCTAAGATAACCGCCTGGAATCTGCCTCATGCCGTGCAAGGCCTCAATCAATTCAGTCGATGAGAGATCTTCGTAACGCTGCCGCGCCTCGCGAAAAGGAGAAACCCCGCGGATCTCTTTCCGAAGCTCGGTTGAGCGCTTAAGCGCATCACTGCGCTGTTGCTGGCACGTCTCACCCTCGAGCTCGTAGCGCTTTTCCGCCTTCTGAACTTCTTCTTCGTACTTCTCGCGCAATTCCCTGAGCGTATCTTCATAGCGAGCGGCGCCGTGCAACGGCAATTTGGCCGCCCGGCTGATCCATTCGTTCTCCATATCGGAGCGGGCCAAGAACTCCGGATTGCCACCGAGCAAAATATCGGTCCCTCGGCCGGCCATGTTGGTAGCGATGGTGACCGCGGCGAAACGGCCGGCCTGAGCGATGATCGAAGCTTCAGCTTCATGATTCACCGCGTTCAGAACGTTGTGTTTGATGGCTTTTTTCTTCAACAAGCGCGAGAGCGTTTCCGACTTGGCAACCGACGTCGTGCCCACTAGAATTGGCTGGCCTTTCTTGTTGCGTTCTTCAATTTCGTTCACGACCGCGTCGAATTTTTCTCTCTCCGATCGGTACACCACATCCGGATTGTCGATGCGAATCATATTGCGATGCGTCGGCACCACGACGACGTCCAGTTTGTATATTTTCTTGAACTCGGGGGCCTCTGTGTCCGCCGTGCCGGTCATGCCGCCGAGCTTCTTGTACATACGGAAGTAGTTCTGAATCGTGATCGTCGCTAGGGTTTGGTTTTCTTCGCGGATGCGCACGCGTTCCTTGGCCTCGACCGCTTGGTGCAAACCATCTGACCAGCGCCTTCCTGGCATCAAGCGGCCGGTGAACTCATCAACGATCAGTACTTCGCCGTCTTTGATAACGTAATCGACATCGCGTTTGAAAATGGCATGGGCCTTGAGAGCCTGCTGGACGTGATGCAAGGTGTCAATCTGGCGCGGATCGTAGAGGTTATGGACGCCAAGCAGCCGTTCCACCTTGGCCACGCCGCTCTCCGTCAAGGTTACCGCGCGGCTTTTTTCATCGACCGTGTAATCGCCCTGTTTTTCAATGGCCGCGCGGTCTTCCTGGTTGGGGTCTCCTTGAATCACCGCGCCGCGCTGTAATTTTGGGATAATGCGGTCGATGACGTAGTACTTGTCAGTGGATTCTTCGGCGGGACCCGAGATAATCAACGGCGTTCGCGCCTCGTCGATCAAGATGTTATCGACCTCGTCGACTACGGCAAAGTTGAGTTCGCGCTGGACGTAATCCTCGATCGAGAACTTCATGTTGTCGCGCAGGTAGTCGAAGCCGAACTCGTTGTTCGTGCCATAAGTGATATCGGCGCAATAAGCCTCTTGGCGCGAGATCGGCCGCAAATTGAGATAGCGATAATCCTTGGTGATGAAGGTCGGGTCGAAGAGATAGCTCACGTCATGAACGATGGAGGCGACCGACACTCCCAACTTATGGTAAATCGGCCCCATCCACTGGACGTCGCGTCGCGCGAGGTAATCGTTGACTGTAATTAAATGAACGCCGCGCCCAGTCAGGGCGTTGAGATAGAGCGCCAGGGTCGCAACCAGCGTTTTGCCCTCGCCGGTGCGCATTTCAGCGATGGTGCCGCCGTGAAGAACGGCGCCGCCGATCAATTGCACGTCGAAGTGCCTGAGGCCAATGGCGCGGCGCGACGCTTCGCGCACAGCGGCGAAAGCTTCCGGCAAGAGTTCGTTTAGGATATCGGTTTCAGCTTGGCGCAGGTTCTTATCCAGTTCGGCAACACGCTCTTTATGCTGCTCGCGTTGCTCCGCATCGAGAGTCGAATACTCGCCCTCGGCGTGCGCCAGTTCCTGGCGCGCCGCCTGGGTCGCTTCGTCGATCCGCTTCTTGAAGTTCTGGGTCTGCGCGCGGAGCTCGTCGTCGGTTAGTTTTTCATGCTCCGGCTCGAGCGCATTGATGCGTTCCACCAGAGGACGAATCCGTTTGATTTCCCGTTCGTTTTTTGTCCCGACAATTTTTTTGATCCAGCTCAGCATTGGCAGTTAAACTCCGCGCCCTGGCAACTTCGCTGCGGCGGTCTTATGAAATAGCACTCCCCGTCTTCGTAACATTATAGCGCCGTGGAATCGCTTGATTCAACGTTCGATTCGCACTGCCGATTCGACTTTTTCGCCGAGAAATCGCTGGCCGACTTTGATGAAGCGCTCCGGGGCGTCGGTCACGAAAAACCCATGGGCACCTTTACCGTTTTTGCGCGCTAGGGAATGGCGCTTGAGCAGCGCGCTAACCTCCACCGCAACTTCTTCGGCAGAATCCACGAGCAGCACTCTTTTACCCATGAACTTGCCGATGGCTTTCTTGAGCAAAGGATAATGCGTGCAACCAAGAATCAGCGTATCGATGCCACTCTGCTTCAGGCTGCCGAGATAAGTCTTCACCGTCATTTCGACAACCGCGTTGTCGGTCCATCCTTCTTCCACCAAGGGTACCAACAAAGGACATGCCCGGCTGTAGACTTCAATGTTCGGATCGGCTGCCTTTAACGCGCGGGTGTAAGCCCCGCTTTGGATCGTCGCATCGGTGCCGATGACCCCGACTTTCTTGCTCCGGGAAGTTTTAACGGCGCGCCGAACACCCGGTTCTATGACGCCGACCACCGGGATCGTCAAATGCTCGCGCACCGGCCGCAGGGCAATCGCCGTCGAGGTGTTGCACGCCACCACCAGCAGTTTAACTCCCTTGTCAACGAGGAATTCACTGTTTTCAAAAGAATAACGCAAAACGGTTTCGACAGATTTCGTG
This sequence comes from uncultured delta proteobacterium, assembly GCA_963801935.1. GTDB lineage: Bacteria > Desulfobacterota > Binatia > UBA9968 > UBA9968 > DATACQ01. Next base: position 195,593 of record CAWDHA010000003.1, on the reverse strand, counting down.
CCGTAGGGCGAGCGCGCCGTGTCGCCCAGATAGACAGTATTTTCCCTTGGCAGTGCCTCTATGATCTTGTGCAACACCGTGAGACCGCCGATGCCGGAGTCGAAGATGCCGATCGCGCTATCTCTATTGACCATCGATTACCGTTGGCAGGTCTCGGCTTGAAATTTCGCGACCGCGTAAGGCATCGGAGCCTTAGCCAAAGCCGCCTATCGGCCAACCAGGTGCATTCCCAGCTCCTTTTCACAGCTGGGCGCGTAGCCGTACACCTGTTGCCAAACTTCCTTGGATTCCATGCAGAGATACACTTTCACCGTCGGCGCGGCGCGGCGCATCCAGGCGAGCATCTTTTTATACATGGCGACCCGCAACGGCTGAAAGTAACGCAGCTTACCGTCTGGGCACAGCACCTGCTCGCCGGTCAGAAGTGAAGTCGACGAAAACCGCTGCCGCATCGTTCGTTTTAGGGCAGGCGTGATCCGCAAGACCCCCATGCTGAGCCAGGCAATGCGGCGCCAATCGATGGACGCAAACAAGCGCTCCGCGGTATCCTCATAGTCTCGTTCCCAGCCCGGATATTCGATCATCGGGTCAAAATGAAACGCTAAACGATAACCGGCCTCTTGGCAGCGCCGGGCGGCGGCAAGGCGTTCGTCGAGCGACGCCGTGCCCTGCTCATGGAGTTCGATCATCCGCTGTGGATTCATCGACCAGGCGACGACGATCCGATCCTTGGGATCGATAGTCAACAAGTCGTCAACGCAATCGCTCTTGGTTTTCAATTCCAACAATGCGTTAGGCTGCTCGGCGAAAAAGGGGACGATGTCACGGCTAAAGCCGATGTACGGATCGAGCGCAAGACTGTCGGTGAGCTCGCCGGTGCCGATGCGGAAAAAGAAACGGCGGTGTTGGCTCAACAATTCCTCCGCCTCGCGCAACAAATCGCCGGTATTGCTGAACACCTTCAATGCCGGACTGCTGCTCAAATATTCTTGCAGGTAGCAGTAGCGGCAATCCATGCTGCAATTACTGGCAAAATTAATGACGAAGTAGTTGCAGCAAACTTGACCGTCACTGCCGGGACACTTTTTTAAAAACTCGCCTTTATGCGTAGCAATAACCAGGCGCTTTTTGGCACTGCCAAACAAATCTGCGCGCTCCGCCGAGGCCGCGCCGCCGGTCGCGCCCTCATCGACAATTGTGAACGGCACTTCCGGCAAGTTTTGCCGAAGCCGGCGAAATATTGCGCTTTCGAGGGAGTTCGTCTCAACGACGATTGCTTCAGGCGTGAACGGCTGCATCAGATCCCTGTAGTTTAGTTCGGCGCCGGCGCGGCGCCGGTCAACAGCGCAAAGGCTTCCCTGGCCTCGTCTTTACCAGCAGCCTCAATCAATTTGCCGGCAAGTCTCTTTAATTCGTCTTGACTCGATGCGCTAAACTCAATATGCAAGCGGCCGCCTTCTAGACCGGCGGGCGCACTCAGCACAATGTCAGGGTGCAGTCTCAATCCGGCAATGCATGTTCTGAGCGCGTCCTCAGTTTGAGCGAGACGCGGAAATCGGCGCCGGCGCACTGCTTCTTTGACGCGCTTGAGCTTGTCGGCGCGTCCCAGACGGGGATCGGTCTCGATATTGTTTATCGCTTTCTCCGCCAGTATCGCAGCCACGGCGCAACCATCGCGGAGCGCGATTTCTTCGAGCCAATCCATGAGATCTCGCAAGTGATTTTCGCTGATCTTAAATGCCAGGATCAGCCGGCCGAGCGCGGCACAATCGGGCGCGGTCCACCCCGACATTCGCGCGAGAGTCCGGGGATGAAATCCGCGCGTCTTGGCATACTCCTGGACTTGCTCCTGCGTCATCTGCCAGCTCCTGATCAAGCTGCTCACATTCATTGCCAATCGCTTCGTAGGCTAGCGCGGCGCTTTCCTGATCGCGCTTTCTTGCACCCGTGGCGAGGACCGCGACCTTGCGCTTTAGAGCGGCTAAAGCCCATAGCCGGCGCTCGCCGGCGATACCCGAGCGCAACAGCTTCTGCAGCGCGAGCACTCGGAATCGGTCCATTCCCCAAATTGAATGGGATAGTTGATCCGCATGGCCGCCGCGTTTGATAACCAGCGCTTGAGGCAGCAAGGGAACGGGGTGATCGATGGCGATACGCAGCCACAGGTCGTAGTCTTCGCATACCGGCAGGGTTTCATCGAAGCCACCGCTTCTAATCAATAAGTCAGCGGTCATCATGACCGCCGAAGGACTCACCAGGCAGAGATCCAGACTGCGCTGGAAAATATCGCCGTTGGGTTTCCGATGCTTGGCTTTAGGATTGACGCGGCTACCGCGACGAATCCAGATCTCTTCGGTTTGACAAATAGCTATTTCCGGACGTGCATCCATGAACGCTAATTGCGCCGCCAGTTTGTTTGGCAGCCACAGATCATCCGAATCCAAAAACGCCAAATAACGGCCGCCCGCGGCGCTCGCGCCGCGGTTACGGGCTGCCGCCACCCCACGACGGCTTTGGCTAATGACGCGAAGGGCGCCGCCCATTCGACGCAGGCGCCCGGCGGTTTCATCGGTCGAACCGTCGTCGACCACAATTACTTCGAAATCATTGCAGCTCTGGCGCCCCACTGATTGGAGCGCATCCCAGAGCATGGGCCAACGGTTATAGGTTGGAATGATGATGCTAATCGCCGGCGCCAAGATCCCTCAGAACCTTTCATGCGTTTTGCGGCCATGGTGATCGAAGTCCGTGCGGCAAAGAATTGGTCGCACGGCGCTAGTCCATTTGAGGATTGAAAAAACCACTCACAAAAAAGTCTCCATCTTTTTGAAAAACTGCTCAACCATCATCTTGGCGACACCGTTAAGCATGCGCTGGCCGACGGCGGCAATGAGCCCGCCGACTTGCGGCTCGGCGCGGTATTTCAGCAAGGTTTTGCCGTCCTGCTCCGCTAAATCTATGGTCAAATCTCCCCGCATGAAACCCGGCCCGCCTTGGCCTGCGCCGCTAAGCACGTAGTGCAGAGGCGGAGTCTTGTCTTTGATGGTCACTTTGCCCTTATAAGTCCCCTTCACCGAGGCAACGCCTACCTTCATGACCGCTTCAAATTGATCCGGTCCAACCTCACTCATACTTTCGCATCCCGGCATGCATTGCGCGATGATCTTGGGATCGAGCAGAACGTCCCAGACCTTTTCTCGTGGCGCGTCAAACGTATAGTTGCCTTCGATTATCAAGCTTTTTCTTCCTCCGCCGCCTGATCAGAGCGCTCTCTGCGCCGGCGACTTCATGGCTAAGCGTGCGAAAACAATAACGTTCAATATGGGAAAAAACAACTGCGAAGCGACAACGTTTGAATCGCCGCCGCCGAGTCGCTAAAGTTATGAAAACATGCGCTGGTTTGCCTGCTTACTCATAATGGTCTCGGTATTTGCCGCAAGGGTGCAGGCGCTGGATGCCGGTGAGAACGATTCACTCGCGCTCTTTGCCAAAGCCTATACTCTCTACACAGCGGAAAATTATAACGGCGCCAAAGAACTCTTCCGTCAAACCCTCGTTAAAAAGTTTCTCCTGGCCGACTACTCCCTGCACTATCTTGCCGACATCGCGTTTGTAGAAAAAGACTGGGACGAATCGCGGCGCTTGGCCGGACGGCTCAGGCGCGAATATCCGGACAGCTTATGGCTTCATGCGGCGGAGCTCCAGGAGGCCAAGGCGGACCTGGCGGAGAAAAAATACTCGCAAGCGGCCGCCGCGCTGCAAAACCTGCGCGCCAAAAAAGCCGTGCGGAGCGATATTTTAGAAGAAGCGCTGCTGCTTCAGGCGCAGGCCAGCGCCGATATAAAGCATGCCTATAGTCTTTATCAACATCTCCGCGAACAGTATCCGACCTCCAAGTGGATCGCTGGCGCGCGCCGCGAACAAGCAGCGCTGCGCGAGCGGCTGCCGGAGTCTTTCCAGTTCCACACACTCAGTTCCTTGCTGGCGGACGCGGATCAATTGGTCCGCGAACGCGCCTACGGGGATGCTGAGACCCTTTACAAAAAACTCCTGAATATGGCGGACGAGACTGACTTACGGCTTCGGCTCTTGACCAAGCTCTCCGGCCTCTACATGACGTTACGCCGAAGAAACGACGCCATGCCCCTGCTGCAACAGATCACGCGCGATTATCCTGAAACTGCCGAAGCGCCGAGAGCGCTCTATCAGATCGGCCAGATTTTGTGGAACCGGCACGACAATACCCAGGCATTGGAAGTTTTCAAGCAGGTTATCGCGCGCTACCCGTCTAACCCGATTGTCGATCGCGCGCACTATGCGGCCGGCGATATTTACGAATGGAGCGGCAACAAAGACGAAGCGATTGCGAGCTACAATAAGCTGCGGCTGGAATTTTCCCAGAGCGAGCTGCGCGACGATGCCACCTGGCGGCTCGCGTGGTTACATTACTTGAGCGGTGATCTAGCCGATGCCTATCGTATATTCAAGATCCTGGCGGCAGAGGCGCGCGAGAGCACGCTTAGAACCGCGGCGCTTTACTGGCAAGGGCGGGCGGCGGAAAAGGCCGGTGACGGTGAGCTCGCCAAGCAGACTTACCGTGAAGTATTCGAGGGCAACGCGGAGAGTTATTATCAGCTGCTCGCCGCCAAATCACTCGCCAAGCTCGGCGTTCCCGTCAAGGCGCAAGATAACCACCGGCCGCGCGCCCGCCCTTACCTGCAACCTTCGCTGAGCACGCCCCGTATCCTTTTTCATTTGAGCAGGGCGCGCGCATTATCCGGATTATCGCTGCACCCGCTGGCGGTAGGTGAGATCAGCGCGCTGGAAAATATTGCCGGAACAGATAGCGAGATGCGGCTTTATCTGGCGCGCGAGTACTTCAAGAACCACGCCTACCGCAGGAGCCTCGCCCTGGCCAATCAGATTCCCGCCGCCGAGAGCGAGCGCGAGCTATATCGTTTTCCGCTTGCCCATTGGCATGCGATTCAACGCATTGCGCAGGAGCGGGAATTGGATCCGTATCTGATTCTGGCGCTGATCCGCCAGGAAAGCCTGTTTGATGCGCGCGCGCGCTCGCCCGCCTTTGCGCTCGGCTTGATGCAGCTCTTGCCCGCGACCGCGGCGCGCGTCGCCGGGCGCGCCGGCGCGCCCGCCCCGTCTCCTGAAAAGCTCTTCGATCCAGAGGTCAATCTCAATCTCGGGACGCAATACTTGAAAGATCTTCTAGAGCGCTATTCGGACAACCCGTTCAAGGCCATCGCCGCATACAATGCCGGCGAGGCTGCGGTGGACCGCTGGGAGAGAGAAATCATCACCGATGACATCGATGAGTTTGTCGAACGAATTCCATATCTGGAAACCCGCGGCTACGTCAAGCTCGTGTTACGCAACCATCATATCTATAAGAAGCTCTACGAGCACAATAGATGACCCGCCGCGGCGCACCGGTGATTGGCATCACCGCCGACTTCTCCCCAGGCAGCGGCGCTCTTAACCGCCCCAGTCTCGAGGCACGCCACTTTTTGCCGCACCGCTATTGCCGTGCCGTAGAAAGCGCCGGCGCCATCCCGCTAATCCTACCGGCGTTGAATTCCGCCGCGGCGCTCAAGCGACTCTTCGATTTACTCGACGGCTTGCTGATCAGCGGCGGCGATTTTGATATTCATCCGCGCTATTACGGTGAAAAGCCGATTGCCGCTTTGGGCATCATCAAGCAGGAACGCACCGAGTTTGAACTCGATCTCACGGCGGCCGCGCTCAAGCGCGATCTTCCTGTGCTCGGATTATGCGGCGGCGAGCAGGTGATCAACGTTGTTCTTGGCGGCACCCTTTACCAGGACATTCCAACGCAACTGCCCGAAGCCGGCAATCATCAACAAAGCGAGCAGAAAGCAGTCGGCGGCCATCGAATCCTTATCCATCAGCACACCCGGCTTAAAAAAATTCTGCGGCGCGGCAGCGTTGAAGTAAACACGACCCACCACCAGGCGGTCAAACATGCAGGCAAAGGACTGCTAGTCAATGCGACGGCCGAAGATGGCTTGATCGAAGGCATAGAAAGCGAGAGCCACTCGTTTGTCATGGGACTACAGTGGCATCCGGAAGTATTAGCGCCGTGCCACGAACATCAGCGGAGAATCTTCGCCGCCTTTAGCGCCGCCTGCGTGCGGCGCAGATAAGCTCATCGCTTCGCGGCTTTTCAATCCCTGACGATGGCATAACAGTAAGAATCTCTAGGCTCGGCGCTGATGTTCGGATGTATCGACCAGCGCCTGAGAATACCCTCGCGCTGCATGCCGGCTTTTTCCATCACTCTGGCAGAGGCAAGGTTATCGACATCGCAGACCGCCCAAACGCGGTAAATACCGCCGCGGCGCCACGCCCAATCGACCACCGCTTTGATCGCTTCGGTCATGTAACCTTCACCCCAGTAGCGGCGTGCGAGGACAAAGCCCAGTTCCCATTTTACCGAGTTGACGCGCGCTATGATCATGCCCATCAGGTGATTTTGTTGCCGATGCTCGATAACCCAATTAAATGCCTTGCCCGTGTCCCACGCCAGCAGACAAGAGCGCACGTAATCGCGCGTCTCATCGAGCGACTGATGCGCTTGCCAACTCACGTACTTGGTTACCTCTGGATCTTGAGCGTACTCGCGAAAGATTGCTTCGGCGTCCGCAGGTTTTACTTTTCTCAGGCGTAGGCGTTCGGTTTTAAGTCTTTTGGGCGGGTTGATCACTCGACTGGAGTCCAACAGATCATGATCGCTGTTTATAAAATCAGCAGCCGGATTAATCAAGAGTTCGGCGCAAACCTTAGCAAGATCAGCGATGACCGTTTTTTCCCGCCGTCTGTCAGAGGTATGGCGTTATGCTGGAGCTATCCATAACTTGGGCGCAATCATCTGTTTGAGTTTGCCGAGCAGAACCGGCGGCGTTGTAAGCGAATCATCAATGGTTTTATCGTTCCAGGATGGCGTCCAGCCGATTTGGATGGCATTAACAGTTCGATGAAAGGTTACGCCAGCACTTCTTCGGCGCGCCACTGCTCAATGGTCGCTTTGTCGTAGCCAAGCAACTCGCCGAGAATCTGGTCGTTGTCTGAGCCCAGACGGCTAGGCAGGCGCAACGGCTCTTCGTCGATGCCGCGAAATAAGATGCCGCTGCGGGGAATTTCAAAGGGCCCGATGAGCGAATCGGCAAAGGATGCGAAGTAGTTTCGGTGTCGAAGCTGAACGTCTTTTAAAAGATCGGCGCCGGTCTGGACAACTCCCGCTGGGACGCCGCCCGCTTGAAGTTTGGCCATCACCTCTTCCGCCGTGCGAGACTGAGTCCATTGCTCGATAATGGCATCGAGTTCAGTGCGATGCTTGAGCCGCCGCGGCAAGTCCCGAAAGCGCGAATCGTTTGCCAGTTCTATCCTTTCAATAACCGCGCACAGGCCGCGCCATTCTTCATCAGTGCGCGCGGAGATCACGCACCAGCGGTCCTCGCCCTGGCAACGAAAGCAGCCGTGCGGCGCGGCGGCGATGTAATGATTGCCTTTGGGCTGGGGATCAGCGCCGTTGACGGAGCTTTCGAGGTAGGTCACTCCAAGAGTCGCGGCGGTTCCTTCGATCTGCGCGAGATCGATGGTGACACCCGTCCCTGTGCGCCTGCTACTTAGCAGCGCCGCAATCATCAAAGTCGGTCCCAAGACGAATCCGAGGTGGTCCGGGTAAACTCCCTGGCTGCCGATGGGACGGTCTTGATCCGGGTGGTTCCAAAGATAAGTCATGCCGGAAAAAGCGGTGAGATTGAATCCCCAGGTGCCGTAACTGCTTTTCGGGCCCTCGCTGCCGAAACCGGGAAGCTTGACGATCACGAGCTTGGGATTCACTTTTCTCAGCTCGTGATCGCCCAAACCTAACCTATCTAACACCCGGGCGAAAATTTTCGAGCAGCGCGTCGCACCTCCCCGCCAGCTCCCTTATTAGCCGAGCACCGGTGGGATGTTTGAGATTGATCGCCATGGAGCGCACGCCGAGGTTGCACTCGATAAATCGCGGCGCCGCGTCTATATCTTTGTGCTGGCCGTAATGGCGAAAGGTATCGAGCCCGCCTTTTCTCGATTCGACCTTGATCACTTCAGCGCCATAGTGCGCCAGCAAACGGCCGGCATAAGGGCCGGCGTAACCGGTGGTAAAAGCGAGAATGCGCACGCCTTTGAGTATCTGATTGGTGCTATTCATCAGCGCCTATCTTTCCGTTTACGTTGATCAGATAGTACCATCTGCCGGCCGTCGGCATCTCTGAACCGACCGCCGACGTCTGACTCAAATGACTCCTGCTGCCGCCAGAGCCGCGAGCTCGGCGGCGCTGATGCCAAGATCGCCGCAGAAAACTTCATGATTGTGTTGGCCGGCGATCGGAGCGGGTACGGGTCCGGCGCGTTTGCCGTCGACCACGAAAGAATTGCCCGCCTGGAAAAAAGTTCCGAGCACCGGATGAGTAACCAGGCTAAAAAACTCTCGCGCTTGGATGTGCGAATCCTTCATGAAATCCGCCGGTGAATTGACCGGCAGCCCCGGGATGCCATGTTTTTGCATGAGCTCGGCCAAATCTTCCTTCGAGTATTGCGTGGTGAAGGAGGTCACTTGGGCGTTGATATAATTGGCATGCTGGCGCCGCAGGTTACTGTTGATCCATTTCGGATCGTCGAGCTCCGGCTCATGGTCTTTCCAGACTTTGAGAAGAATCGGCCAATGGTTTTGCGTGACGAATAGCGCGATCCAGCCATTCTTACATTTAAATAAATTGGCCGGCGCGTTGTGTTGGTGCTGGCTGCCGGCGCGCTTCATCACCCGCCCTTCAGCGGAATAGTTAAAGGCGACGTGCTCATGAAGTGCCATGCTTGCCTGCACGGATGCGTCGATCCAGGCGCCGATGCCGCGGCTTTCGCGCTGCCACAGAGCCAAGGTCACTCCATAGGACGCGAACAAACTTGCATAATAGTAAGATTGAGTTTCCGGCGGGTTGCACGGCGTCAAATTGGGATCGCCGCTAATGTAGAGCAAACCGCCCATGGCATTACCGACGAGGTCAGGGGCTTTGTAGCTCGCATAGGGCCCATCCTGGCCGAAGCCGGTGAGCGACACCAGAATCAGCTTCGGCTGCTTTTCGATGAGCGACTCGTAACCGAGATTTTTTGCTGCGAGAAATCCCGGCGCAAAGGTCTCTAAAACGATATCCGAGTGCGCTACCAGATCAAGTAGGATCTCTCGCCCGCTGTCATTCGTAATATCCAGGGTAATGCTGCGCTTGCCCGCGTTCAGGTATGCGAAGCGCAAACTGCCTTCACGGTGCGCATGGCCGATGGCGAACGGCGGCTCGGTTCTCCCGGCATCGCCGCCGGGCGGCTCGACCTTGATAACGTCCATGCCCAGATCGCAGAGCAGCTTGCCGCAAAATGCCCCCATGGAGGAACTCAAGTCGAGGACGCGATAGCCGGGCAGTAGGGAAATTGCTTCGCATGTACTGGTCATCGAAAGTCTACCTGGAGTGTTGGAGTGAATTGAGTGGTGCAGTGTTGGGTCCGAAACTTATTACTCCAGAACTCCAACACTCCATCACTCCAAGTGTTTTCTCCTCACCCGTTATGATTTCGGATGATGTGCTGGGCGAGCCGCCAGCGGAGAACTTCCGGCGTTCCCTCGGTGACGCGAAGGCTCCGCACCTGGCGGTACCACCATTCCAAGGGCAACTCGCGCATCAGTCCGAGGCCGCCGTGCACCTGGATCGAGCGGTCGACGACCTTGCCGGCCATCTCGGCGCACATAATTTTCGTCATGTAAGAAAGCTGGCGAATATTTTCGCCGCGATCATGGCGCCAGGCGCATTCGTAAACCATCAACCGGCACGCATGCAGTTCCATGGCCGAGTCGGCGATCATGAACTGAATCGCCTGGCGGTTGGCCAGCGGCTGGCCGAACGTCGTGCGCACTTTGGAATATTCGATCATCATATCCAGAGCGCGCGAGGCGATGCCGCACGGCCGCGCGCCATGGCCGCGGATGCGCCCCTCCTCGATCCACTTCTGAGCGATGGCAAAACCCTGGCCCTCGGCGCCGATTCTGTCGCGCTCGGACACTTTGACGTTGTCAAAATGGATCTGGCCGGGGGTATCGCCCATCATGGTCGGCCACAGCCGCTCCAAAGTCACGCCCGGAGCCTTCATGCTGACCATGAAACAGCTAACGCCGCCACGCGCGCCTTTCTCCGGATCGGTCACCGCGATAACCTGCGCATAATCGGCGTTCTTCGCGCCGGTGATAAAGCGCTTGGTGCCATTGAGAGTGTAATGGTCGCCCTGGCGCACGGCGCGCGTCTTCATGCCGGCGGGATCGCTGCCGGCATCCGGCTCCGTCTGCGCGAAGCAAGTTCGGATCTCGCCGCGAATTACCGGCAAAAGAAAGCGCTGCTTCTGTTCATCGTCGCAATGGAACAGCACCGGGCGCACTTCCGGGCCAAAGATCGGCGCGTAACGGAAAGGTATGGCGACCGTGCGCGCCACCTCTTCCATGATCACGCAGCGGGACATGAGATCGAGGCCGGCGCCGCCGTACTCTTGCGGCACGTCGAGAAGCCACAGGCCAATTGCCTTGGCCTTTGCCTGGAGCGGCTTGATAAACTGCTCCGGCATGTCTTCGCCTTCCGGCCGGCACTCGCGCTCCAGCGGTATCAGCTCGCGGTCGACGAACCTGCGCACGGTGTCTTTTAAGAGTTGCAGTTCTTCCGGTAGGTTAAAATCCACCTTGGCACTCCGCCTTCCCCCTCTCCCTTCCCTCTCCCTGAGGGAGAGGGAAGGATGAGGTAGGAATCACGTTAAACCTTGAACTTGAACTTTACTGCTTGGCGCGATTGTACTCGCCCAGACCCGGCCGGTAGGTCTTTTCGTCGAGAAACTGCTTCATGCCGGTCTCGCGGCCCTTTTCCGGATCGGTCAGACGGAGCGCCGTGCCCTTGGCGGACATGTAGTCTTCCGCCTGAGCGTAGTCCATGGTGCGGCAGTACTTGTAAACTTCCTTAGCCGCGCGCAACACCGCAGGGTTTTTCTTCATCATTTTCTCAGCCAGCTCGACGGTCACCTTGCGCAAGTTGTCTTTCGGCACGGCCATATTGATGAGCCTCATTTCCGCGGCTTTTTTGCCGTCGAAAGGATCCCCGGTCATGATGTACCACATGGCATCGCGGTAAGACATCGCGTCCACCAACACGCGGCTCACCAATCCGCCGGGAAAAATCCCCCAGTTGATTTCGCTAAGACCAAAGATCGCGTCCTCCGCCGCGATCGCAAAGTCGCAGGCGATCAACGGCGTGAACGCGCCGCCGAAGCAAAAACCGTTGACCATGGCGATGGTCGGCTTGGGAAAATAAAAAAGCCGGCGCCAGCGCCACTCTTGCGATGCCCAGCTCGCCTTGCGCCGTTCCAACGCGTTATTATCGGTGCCGCGGAAATACTCGCGCAGATCCTGTCCCGCGCACCAACTCGGCCCCGCGCCGGTGATGATCAGCACCTGCGTGTCTTTATCGACTTCCAGCTCGGTCAGCGCCTCGAGCATGTCGTAATGAAGCTGCGGGTTCATGGCGTTTCTCTTTTCCGGGCGATTAAGAATACACCAGGTGATCCCGCCTTCTTTTTCTACTTTAACGGTCTTATAATCTTTCCAAAGTTCTGCAGCCATCGATACCTCCTTGGTTAATCTTCAATTGATCCGAACTTATGCGAGCGGTGCTAAGCCTGTCAAGCGTATCGACCACTTTCACACCGGTTTCGCCGCTACGACCGCTATTTCTGATAGAGCGTCTTGACGAAACCGCTCGCGTCGATTTCCCGGAGCAAGCTGTCGTCGACGAATGACTTGGGGTCGGCGCCTTTAGCTTTGGGGTTATCCTTCTCGATGTAGCCGAGGACGGTTTCGACGCCGCGTATCGATGGATACGGCAAATTTTCATAATACTTCGAGATCAACAGATCCATGGATCGTTCGAGATTACGTTCTTGCTCGGCGCCCATCCGGAGTTTTTTCTTGACGATTTCGAGGCTGTCCTGTTTGTGCTGCTTTACATGAGCGATGCCTTCCAGGTATCCCTTGAGAAATCTCGAGACCTTATCGCGGTTGTTTTTGATATAGCTGCGGGTCGTGCCGATCATGGTGTGCAGATAGTAAATGTCCGTATCCGCCATATCGATCAACACCCGGTAGCCGCGATCCTCGGCGACGAACATCGATGGGATTGTCAGCACCGCCGCCTCTATGCCCTTTTTATCCAAACTCACGAGCATGTTGGGCGACGATCCGACCTGCATGACTTGAACGTCTCCAGGATTCATCTTCCAGCGTTGCAGCATCATTTGCAGCACGACGTGCGACACCGCGCCGATGCGCGTCACACCCACCCGTTTACCTTTTAAATCGGCATGCGTCTTGATTTCCGGCACAGTCAAGATTCGCTGTAGTCCTTTGTTGATGACCGCGGCGACCATCACCGTATCACCACCGCGCAATGCCGCGGCGACGAGCAAGTCGCCGGCGGAGCTCACCAGTTGAATATCATTGGCAAGCAAGGCGCCGATCCCGGCGATGCCGCCTTGACCGGTGACGATCACCTCCGCATCAATTCCATGTTTCCGAAAAAAACCTCTCTCTTCAGCCACCCACGTTGCGCTGTGCAGCCCGCTTACCGAGCTCAGCCCCATGCGCACTTTGTCCTGGGCGCCGGCGCACGGGCTCAGCCAGAGCACGCCTAGTGATAAGGAAATCCAGCAGGCCATGACCGCCCGCTGTCCCATGTAGACTCCTTCACTCCTGACGCTTATCCCTCACTTCTTACCGATCTCCGCCAACGCTTGCTTGAGATAGCTCGGGTCGATGTACTTCGACGGCTGCGGCAGAGGATCTTTGAGGACTCCTTGTTCCGCGCTAATTTTGATCAACGTGCGCACGCCTTCTACGTTCAAATCCGCGTTACGATCCCAGATACGGCTCTTTAATGTTGTAGTCCACACCATGGCGGCAATGTTCGGCGCTAAGGGCCATTTCTTTGGTCAGATAAGCGCATGCCGCCTCGCGATTGTCGAACAACCAGCGCATGCTTAAAGCCATCGCTTTCATGAAACGCACGATCAGCGGGCGGTTCTTCTCCGCCCATGAGCGTTTTACTATGTAAACGTTGAACTGATAGTCCGGCAGGTCGTCGGAAAAATAGCCGAGAACATTAAACCCCTGTTGTTTCGCCACCAGATCGAGGGGCACGCCCACCGGTGCCGAGGAAATCTGGCCCGAGTTGAGCGCTTGATAGCGATCGGCAGCGCCGCCGATATTGAGGAGCTTGTAGTCGCGCGGATATTCGAGGCCATGCACCTTCAACACCAGCCGCAGGGCAAAGCCGGTGCCGGAGGTCAAGGTTTGCGTTCCGATCGTCGTGCCGCGGAGCTCGGCGTAGCTTTTGTACTTGTTTGCGCTGATCATGCTCAAACCGAGGCCGTTGATCAGGCCGCCGATCATGGTAATATCCGCGCCTCTCTCGTAGGCATTGATCAAGCGTGTCGACGGTGGCGCTGGCGACGTGGATGGAATCTGCGGTCAGCGCCTGGATCGTCAGCGGCGATCCGCGCATGGTGACGATCGGCACATCGAGTCCTTCGCGCTCGAAGAAGCCCATTTTCGCGGCAATCCAGAGCGGCCCATAGCTGAGTGTCTTCGAAGATTCGCCGATCGGAAAGCGAATTTTCTCCTGTGCGAAACATGGCGCGACCAACAACACGCCGACCGCAAAAATCGCCAACGCTCTGGCGATCCTCAATCCTCGATCCTCTATCCTCATGAGCGAAAACCCATCACTCCATTACTCCAACTCCAACTCCATTCTCATTTTACCAATCCGCTTGATCACGCACAACGTATTGCGCCCCGTCCACATCGGCAAAAACACCGAATGGCGATGCTTGCCGCCGCACACGATGACCATGATGTCTTCGGGCGTGGTCGAGAGATGAACCACTTGATCCGGCGTCACATTGGGAGATTCCTTCAACAATTCATCGTCGTTCTTGTGCCCTTTGCGCCGCGCCGGCACTTCGGAAAATTTGAACGAAGCGTGCCGCCAGAGGTAGTCTTTGATTTGCTTTTTGGTGATACCGTCGCGCGCCATGATCTCGGCATCTTCGACGCCGAGCGCGATCAACGGCGTGCCGCCGCCGAAGCTGCCGACGTCGAGATGGCTCACGCCGTGATGCATTCTGATCACTTCAGCCAAGGAAGAGAGCGCCTGCTCGCCGGTATTGCCGGCGGTGTGAATCGGCAAAAAGCCGTTGATGCCGAAAACGGTGACGGTGCTCTCGTCCGGTTTGAAGCCAAATTCGACGTGATAAGGTTCCCATGGACTCTTTTCCTGATTTTCACCGAAGCACATGGTGTACTTGCCGGGCCAGCCGAATGTCGAACGATCCGTGTCGCCGGGATAACCGCCGCCGACCGTGATCAAGAATCAAGCGAATCGCGCGACCGATGGTCGCATTCGAGCGAAAACCCGGTCCGAACACACCGGCATCGCAATTGACGTCAAGCTGCTTACGCATCGGCCCATTTAATAGCAGCGCCGGACCGACATAACCGGTGGTCGCCTGAACGCCGTAAAGATTAAAGCGCGGCTCGCAGATCGCCTCCACCGCCGCGATGACAACCGGCAAGATACTGCGGCGCGCAGCCCGCCATCACGGCGTTGACGGCGATCTTCTCGACCGAGCAAGGCGCCCACTTGGGCGGGATCGGTCCGATGACTTCCTGCGGATCGCGATCCGTCGCCGCTCAACATGCGCTCGACCCGCTCCGGCGTCGGCGGCACGATCGGCAACCCATCACTGAGTTTTTCTTTCAGAAACCAATCGTTGACAGCTTCCCAGCTATCTTCGACTTCGATGAGATTAGAGGTTAGTGTCGGCATGTATGGAAACTCCGGGCTGATCATTTTTAATGAAACCGCTTGTCATTTCGTTTCCCCCATCCAACCTTCCCCCGCCGAACGGGGGAAGGAATGAATTCGATAGCAGAGAAACTTTTATAGGCTAAATTTCAGGCTGAATTCTAATATTCCTCTTCCGTCTCGGGATGACTAAGTGCGGTCCTCCGCCCGCCGCGCTGGTTCAGCGCCGGGCATAGCCAACGTCAGCGTCCTCGCAACCGCTTCGATGGCGCCCTCGGCATCGGCGCGGTGCTCGCCGGCGCGGGCGCCGCCGCTCGGATGGTGCGGAATTTCAACCAACGGCAAGTTAGCCAGACCAAAGAATTTCGCTTCGGTGCGCGCCAGCTCCATGAAGATTGATTGGCACAAGGTCACCGTCGGCTTGCCTTTATTTTGCAGCTCGATGGCGTCGTGGACACTCCACGACGTGCACGACCCTCAAGCGCCCAGGCCGGTGATGACCGCATCACACCGGCTTAAGATCTCCTCCATGATTGGCTTGGGCGCGCCTTGCATATGCGTAGGCTTGGTTTTGAATAGGACTTCCCGCGTATGTAGTCGCTCTTGAAGCAACCTGGCCAACTCTTTGAACATGTCCGTCGAATTGGCCTGGCCGTTATCGATGATTCCAACGACCTTGCCTTCCAGTATCTCCAGGCCCGGCACCGGCGCGCGTTCCTTGGAGTTCACCGTCGCCCGCGGATCGAGAAATTTAAGTGTGGCCATGCCCTATTCCTTCCAGAAAAGATTTTGCTGCTCTTAAGTTACGCTGATTCTATATATGCGAAGTCGTCGAAGCGGCGCAACCGGGAGCTTGATGTATCGGCGGTGGCTCGCAGCACCGTTACCCGCAAATAACTTCGCCAAAGGATCTCGACCGTGGTGATTGACAGATGGACTCTATCTCTTCTAATTTCAGCGCCATGAAGAAGATTCCAATTTCCCTGCTCCTCGGCTGTTTGTTCCTATCTACCCTGTCGGCCTTGGCCTATGCGCAAACCCACGACCAACTCGTGGCCGGCGCTAAAAAGGAGGGCAGACTGGTTCTCTACGCATCCGCCGCCGTGCAGCAACTGCAAATCTACTTCGCTGCTTTCAACAAACGCTACCCGTTCATCAAAACCGAATATTATCGCACCGACAAGCAGAAGCTCTTGAGCCGCATCCTGCTCGAGCACCGATCCAAGCAGCATCTCGCCGACCTGATTCACACCAGCGTCATCGAAACCCACATCCTCAAAACACGGGGCGCGCTCAGCCGCTACGTTCCCGCCGAAGCCGCCTCTTATGCCAGCCAATTCAAAGATCCGGAGGGCTATTGGACGTCGGTTCTTTTGAGCGGGACCTTGATGGGATTCAACAATCGTCAGGTCTCCCGCGCCGAAGCGCCAAAGCGTTACGAAGACCTGCTCCTGCCGCGCTGGAAAAATACCATGGGGCTGGACAACACCAAGATCGAATGGTTCGCCATGCTGCTAAAACTAAAGGGCCGCGGCTTTATGGAAAAGCTTGCCGGGCAAAATCCCAAGGTCATGGCCGGTAATACCAATCTTCTGAATCTCTTGGCCGCCGGCGAGTTCGCCATCACACCAGGCGTGTATGAGTACTCCATTGAGGTTTTAAAAAACAAAGGCGCGCCGGTGGACTGGGTCGGTCTCGAACCGGTCATCGTTTATACAGTGGCGGTATCGCTACCGGCGCAGCCTCAGCACCCCAACTCCGCCAAGCTCTTCATCGAGTGGGTTCTGTCGAAAGAAGGCCAGGAAGTCGTCAATCAGTACGGCCGCGTGCCGATCCGCGACGACGTCGATTCGACCTACGGCAAGATTCTCAAGCAACACAAGATCCTGATGACCGACGTCGATCTCGGCCAAAAGGAAGTCGAAGTGAATGAGACTATCAGGAAGCTGTTTCAGTAGCCGCTCGCCCTAGCGCAAACCGAACATCTCATCGTAGATTTTTTGCGTCTCATCAAGATTTCTATATAGATCCGGGTACATGGTTACGCGCTTGTACCCTTGGATCAGCCGCGGCGGATCGGGTAATACATCCCTGCGCACGGTCGGCCGGTTGTATGATTTGATGATTTGCTGGCCCTCGGCGCCGAGAAGAAAATCGTATAACAACTTCGCGCCATTGGGGTGACGCGCTTTCGCGGCCAACATCATTGGTATGACCCTGACAACCGCTGGTTCGAGCGCAAGCCAATCGATGGGCGCTCCTTTGCGGCTATAAAGCTCAAATAGATGAGCCAGACCGATCCCCAGCGGCATTTCACCGGCACCCAGCAACTGCACGATAATCGAACTGCTCTCTTTCGGCACCGGATACTGCCGCGCCAGTTGGCGAAAATAGTTTAGCGCCTTTTCTTTACCCCACACCGGCATGAGCGCGTGCAGCACGCCGGCCGATGTTTCCACTCCGATCTTTTGCCCTTGCCATTTCGGATCGAGCAGCGCCTCATAGGTTCTCGGAATATCCTGAGGTCGCATCATCCGTTTGTTGTAAGCCAACACAAACGTCGCCACGGTGTAGGCGGTCCAGTAGCCTTGCTTGTCCATTAAATCTTCATCGATCATCTTGGATTGTGGCGAGCGATACTGCGCGATCAAGCCGCGGTCCATGATCGGGCTAAACATCTCACCGCCGCCGGACAAAACATCCCAATCGAATTTGCCCGCGCGCGCCTCGATCAGAATGCGGTTGATCAGCGGCCCGACGCCGCTGCGATACAAGATGACGTTGATGAAGGGGTACTTTTTCTGAAACTGGTCGACGACAACCTTGCTGGTTTCCAAGTTGGTGGCTGTATACCAGACAACCTCGCGTTCCTTCTTTGCCGCTTCGACAAGTCTGGGATCGGTCTGTGCGCAAGCCAGTGCCGCAGTGAAACCAAGCGCGCCCAGAAAATTTATCGCGCCAAGCATGCCCTGAACAAAGTCGAAGGGATGCCAAGGCGCAAAGTGACAGGTTAAGCCTGTCATCCCGAGCGGAAAGCGAGGGATCTCGGAAAGATTTTTCCCTTCGGTCGAGATGGCGTTTTTCCGATCTCTTATGCATCTCAAAATTTCAAACATATCGGCTAGATTTATCAGTCGCGGCCGTTTTGCGGCAAGCCGAGCATGCGCCGCGTATCGTCAGGGGTAGCGATTTCTCGACCCAGTTCGGTCGCGATGCGCGCGATGCGCTCCACCAGTTGAGCATTACTCTTAGCCGGCACGCCGTCGGCATAGTAGGGGATATCCTGGGTGCCGAGCCGCACATGACCGCCTTTGATAATGACTAAGGTAAGCATGCGGGTTTGCCCGAGTGGTCCCGCGGTTCCGCGCGCCGTCACCGAGTAGATGGAGTCCGCGGGCAAACTATCGATGCGCAGGTTGATTTCTTCCAAGGTCGGCGGCGACCAGGTGCCGCCCGGCGTGCCGAACAAGAGCTCCAGCCAGTAAGGTTTGGCGATCAAACCTTTCTTCACCAGGTAATCGAAATTCCACAGGCCGCCGGCATGCCACACTTCCCAGTGCGGTTTGACGCGGAACTCGGCACACACCCGGGCATAGGTTTCCAGTTCCTCTCTCGTATGCGAATAGTAGACGTCATAATCGCCACGCTCCGGATGATGACGCCGGTAATCGTGATGGGTCAACGAGACGGCAAAAAAATCCGGCTTCCCCGAGCCCAATTCGAGTAGCGGCTTGCGCTGTTCCCATGGCGCGCCCGCCTGGCCAAAATCGATCAACACATCGCAGCGCTTGCGAATCGCCTCGGTTATTCGACCCCAACCATCGGGTATAATTTTACCTTCGGCGTCGTGCGGCCCGTGAAAGTGCACGATGCTCGCTCCCGCCGCGCGCGCCGCCACTGCGGATTCAATTAGCTCGTCCCAACTCGCAGGGATCGCCGGAAGCGCGGGATTAGCGGAGCCCGGATAGCCGAGCGCAGCAAAAATGATCAGCTTCTCCATCAAACACCTCCGCTCGCATGCTTATTCATGATGGTTGACTCATTCTTTGACTTGCGCGCGGGGAAAACCAAGGGCGCCGACAATCTTTTCTTCATACTCTCTCATTCTAGGGAAATGGCTCCAGTCCACCACTGAAATCTTCTTTCCCTCAATAGTGCGCGCCGTCGCCGAGCCCGGATGAAAAATCGACGCCTGGTAGGGCGAAACCCTGTCCATAATTTCCTGGGCTTCAGAGGATGAGTGAAACTCAAGCCATAACAGCGCAGCATAAGGGTTTTCAGCGGCATCGAGAACAGCGTCTGCCCTGGCGATCCGGGTTGGAATGGGCTCTGCTGCTTTAAGACCCAGGCTAGCGGTCTTATCTCTGCTCTCCGCTCGCTTTACAGAATTGTAATTAGGTCCCATGAAGAGCGCGTATTCTCCCGCTACCAGCGCCGTCAGTAGACGAGTCGCGCCCCTGACCCATACCGGTTCCTGCGCCGCCAGTCGTTTGGAGAATTCCAAGGTCTTATCTAAACCCCAGAGAGGTACCAGACACGCAAGCGGAAACGGCCGGATATCGGCGAGAAATTTTTTGCCCTTGAGTTCCGGCTTGAGAAAATCTTCCCAAGTATCCGGCACCCTTGCCTCCGGCATGAGCTTTCGATTGTAGGCCACGACCTGGATGATACTCGAGCTGCCGATGGCATTTCGATCAGCTGGATGAATCATCTCGGGACGAATTTGCAAAACCCCGCTCTGGGCCATTCCCAGAAGATCGAACTTCTTCTGAAAGGGCTGATACTCCTTGTAAAAATCAATCGGGATAAACGTTGCATCCCAGCCTTTGGCGGTGCCGGCTTGCATCTGCAGGACAAAGCGTTGGTAAGACTCGGTCCCTTCGATTTCTTCGACGCGGACTTCGAGAAAGGGATACTTTTTTCTAAACACGCTAACCATCGCCTTGATCGTGTCCGGATCGAGGCCGCTGAGCGCCCTCATCTTGCCTTCCCGCTTGGCCGCCGCAACGATCTTGTCGCGGCTTTCGACAAAAACGTAGCCGCTCGCCTCGGCTTCCTGTTTTGCTTTATCGATACTCGAAGCCGGCGCCGCGCCAAAGCCATCGACGCGCATCGCCAAGAACAAAACGGCAAAGGACCAAAAAATTTTTTGAAGATAGTCGGTCTTGATCGCGTGGCTCAACATTGCTTCACTTCACTTGGGTCGGGATCACAATCGCGCCGCACTTTCTGTCCGTCTGTCCCCTTCAATTGCCGCGGGCAAAAAGTTCCACACAGCGCGCCTGGTTGCTCTCATAATCTCTACCGTGCTGAGCGTTGAACGTCAGCAACCTGCCGCCGGCCAAACGCTGCAACTCCTCGGCAAACATCGGATCACGCATGGTGATCCCGGTTCGGTTGGGAATGTGATAACGGCTCATGATCGTCTGGCCGGCTTCTGGACAGGAAAAAATCGATCAGCCGTTTTCCTTGTTCCGGGTGAGGCGCATTGCGAAACAGCACGGCGTGCGGACCGGCGACCATCATGACCGGCATGGGAAGCCATTGCACCGGCGCGGCCCTGATTTTTGATTTTTCGATTCGATCGATCATGGCTGCCAGCAAAATAGCGCCTTCTCCCGCGGCCAGGCGCTCTTCCGCGTGTTGCCGGCAGAGCAGATTCTGCGCCGCCAGCCGGCGCAGAAAAGCTTCGCCCATTTCGTCCTTCATGATCGCATACCAGCCGCAAGCGCTGCCGCTCGAGCGCGGGTCGGGAAAAAGCAGTTGATCTTTCCAACGCGGATCCAACACGGCTTCATACGTCTTGGGCGCATCCGCTGCAGCCACCTTACCCGTATGGTAAGCCAGGCTAAAAGGAACCATGAATACTTGAGTGCTAAAACCGTCGGGATCCTGAGCGCGATCGGGAAAAAACCGCGCTTCCGGTGAGCGATAGGGCTGGAGCAAGCCGCGCTGTTTGAGCGCCTCAGCCTGCTGGCCGTTAAGCAGCATAACGTCCGCGGGACAGCGTCCTTCAAGCGCTTCTTGCAGCGCGCGCTCAAAAAATCGCGCCGCGTGATCGTGAACATAGCTGACTTTGATGCCGGAATGTTTTTTTTCAAATGCGGCAACGATCTCCTCCGCATAATCGGGCGACGGGGTCGTATAGAAGCAGACCGTTTCGGCCTTAATAGCTAATGCCATGGCGTTAAATATGTAAATGGACTTCTAGGACACTACACTAGCCTAGTGTGCTTCATTATAAATAAAGGTCCCGGATAAAACCGCCGTTGTCCAACTCTGCAAGCCAGCGGCAGTCCATCATGTCCTCGACGCGTAGTCGTCGCGCGCTGGGATCGAGCTTCGATACTTCCTCCAGAACCCGCTTTAGTCCCGAGACCGTTGGATAGGGCTTTTGCTGAAAAAACCGGTTCGCCGCGCCGTAGCACTGCCGCGCCACGTCCTCAGCTTCAATCAGGCTATACTTTCTAAATACCTTCAGGGCCAGGGCTTGGTCGGTCTTGTAGCGATGAATGCCACGCACATAGGCGCGCACCATCTTGCGCGTCACTTCCGGGTTGTGCTGGACATAACTGCGCCGCGCAATGATGCCGCCGAGCTGGTAGTCGATCCCATGCTCGCCGGCGTCGATTAAAACCCGATGGCCATGTTTCACCGCCTCGAAGCAGTAGGGCGGGCTAAACAGCGCCGCGTCAATTGCGCCGCCGTCCAACTGGGCGATGGCGTCGGGCTGATTCCCGATGGTTTTTTTCTGCAAATCTATCTTGTGATCAAGCCCATGCGGCGCGAGCAGACAATCAACCACGAAATTGTCCACACCCCCGGAATCGCCGGCGCCAAAGATTCGGCCGCGCAACTGGGCGGGTGAACCGATGTCCGCGCGCGTGATGATGCTTTGAATCAACCGATTGATTCCCCCGGTCAAGTAAACCAGATCGCCGCCTCTGAGATTGGCGGCGACAACCGCCGGCGCGGCAATGTTGGCAAACTGGACTTCGTTTCTAAGGAGCGCTTCTGTAACGCGGCCGCTGCCACGCACCAGCAAGAGCTCGGCATCGAGCCCTTCGCCCGCGAGGATCCCGGCTTCTTTGGCGATCCAAACGGGAGCGCTGCCGCTTCCCAGAGCAGCATAGGCAATTCGCACGGCAATCAACGAGTCCACCTTGGCTTATCTCCTGCTGCCACCAACTGCGTGGTAGCACTCTTGGGGAGGCATCGACAAGTGCAATTCCATCGTTTTCTCGGCAGATCACGATAACAGTGATTTGACACTCGACATGCGTAAGATTACGCTCGCGCCGAACGTCTCATAAAAGGAATAGCTAAATGCAAACCATCGACATTCATAATCACGGCTACTCAAAGAAATTCATCGACAGCTGCCGGCGCGGCGAAGGCGAGCGCTACGGTATCCGCCTGGTGCCTGACTCCAAGGGCGACGTGCTGCTCGGTGCCGACGGCGTCTCTTTCAGATTGCAGGCCAAGCGCACCGACTACCCGACGCAATTAAGCGAGCTTGCCACAGTGAGCATCGACGTTATTGCGCTCTCCACCTTGCCCTACGTCAACTTCAGCGCCTGCGAGGAAAAAACTTCGGTCTGGGCGTGCCAGCGCGCCAACGACGGCTTCGCCGAAATACAACAAGAATACGCCGGGCGTATTTACGGCATGGGTATGGTGCCTCTGCCCTACGGCCGCGCCGCGGCGACTGAATTGACGCGCGCCGCAAAGGAGCTGGGCCTGCGCGCGATCCAGATTCTTTCGAGCATCGAGGGGCGCAACCTCGATGATCCGGAATTCCTGCCGTTCTTCGAACGCGCTGAAGAACTCCAGGTGGCGCTCTTCATTCACCCCGACGTGCGCGTCCGCAGAGAACGTCTCGATGACTACTACATGCAAAACCTTATCGGCAATCCAGTGGAAACCGCTGTAGCCGTAGCGAGCTTGATTTTTGGCGGCGTCCTCGAGCGCTTCCCAGGCCTAAAAATTATCCTCGCCCATGGCGGCGGCGTGGCGCCCTCGCTCATCGGCAGATGGCGCCATGGTCACGGTCATCGGCCCGAGCCGCGCGCCAAGTTCACCGGATCAGTGGACGAGATGTTTAGCCGCCTGTACTTCGACACCGTGGTGTACGACGCGCACGTCTTGCGCTTCCTGGTCGATACTTTCGGCGCCGATCACGTGCTTCTGGGTACCGATCACTCGGGAGATATGTCGTCCTGGAAAGAAGTGCCTCAGATAGCCACGCTGGATTTCTTGAGCCAAACCGAGAAAGCTCAGATTCTCGGTGGCAATGCGGCGCGGCTGCTCGGTTTAGAATCGTGATGAACAATCCGGCTTGGTCAAGTACTGCTTAGATTCAGCCAATGTCGTTCTGAACGACGTAGCGCAGTGAAAAATCTCGGCCGAAATCCTTCGCATGGCTCAGGATGACAACTGCCTTTGTACCGCCTCACTCGTTACCTTAATAAACCGCATAGCTACGAAAGATGCAGCGCGCTACGGCTGACCAGCCATCGCGAAAGCCGATCATTAACTTGCCCCGAACGACCAGAGAATTAGCGAAACGAACTTCAAAAGATGCACACTGGTTTACTTAAATATCGCGCGCCACTCTTTGAGCAAGCCTTCGTAATCCGCAGCTCCCTCCGGCTGCACCGGGTAGAGTTTGAGTTTAGCTGTAGACGCGGACGCCGCGGGCCAATCGGAACGCGCCGAGATTCGTCCGGAGTCGCGCACCGTCGCCTGGCCCTCTTTGGAGAGAGCGAAGTTGACGAAAACTTTCGCTGCCTCGGGGTGCGGCGCGTCAGCGGCGATGGCGATGGGATGGATCGACACGATAATCGGATCGTAAGTGGATATCCAATCCACCGGAGCGCCCTCTTTTTTCATCTTGTCGATGCGCTCGCTGAAAGCCAGAGTGATCTCAAATTCGCCGGCGGCCATGAGCTGCGCGATCAAGGTATGGCCGTCGCGATAGCGAATTTGTTGCGCCGCGAGGTTTTTCAAAAACTTCACGGTTCGTTCCTTGCCCCAATACTCGATCAGGCCGGCGTACCACTCGACTTCATCGGTATCCATGCCGATCCTGCCGCGGTAGCGCGGCTGAACCAAATCTTCATGGCTGCGCGGCGGGTTTTTCATCAGCGCAGTGTTGTGACTCCAGACATAATAGGTGTCGTAAAGGTCGGTCCAGTACCCCTTTGGGTCTTTGAAACCTTTTGGGTACGCGGCGCTTTCGGGTGACAGAAAAGGTTGAATCAGATTGCGTTTATAAAGTTGATGGTAGCCAACGCCGCGCAGTGAAGTGACATCGACGATCGGCCGGCCCGCTTGCTTTTCACTGAGTATCCGCGGCAGCAAAGCGGTTTCCCGATTGCGAAAGAGTCTGACCTTGATGCCCGGATATTTTTTCTCGAACGCCTGAGCCATCCTCTGGCTATCTTCGATAGCCGTCGGCGTGTACCAGACCACCTCGCCTTCCTTGAGCGCCTTTTCCATATTCTGAGCGCCGAGCGGGACGACACAGCAAAAGCAGCCAAGGAGCAAACTGGCAACCGCGTGTCGCGCTTTCGCTCTACACATTTTTTTCCTCCAAGACTGCTACAGCTTATTTGACTTCCTCGTAACACAACGCTTCGTCACCGGTCAACGCGCTCGTGCCAAGGTAATTTCTCCATCAGCTGCCATCCGTAAAGGTTTTGAACGGCTTGAACATTTTGAACTATTTGAACGTGTTGCACGTCTAAGGGCGTTTCAATAAACTCGCCAAGCGCAGCACAGAAAAAAGGCGGTAGACTAAATGGCAAATTCAAGTTCGGACATCGTCGATATCACAGCGCGAGCTGAAAGCTGGAACATGCGTCTTTTGGGACATAGTGACCTGGCGGGCCACGGCGATGGCAGCCGCATCGATAAGAGAGGCAATTTCCTCTATGTCGCGCATATGAAAAGCATGGGTCTCACGATCCTGAACGTCGAGGATCCCGCTCGACCACGAGTGGTCAATCAGATCGCCAAAGCGCCCGGAGTCCATAACCATAAAGTCCAGATCGCCGGCGATCTAATGATTACGAACCACGAGCGCGCCCCCTGGGAAAAGGGTGATTATCGCCCCGGCGTGCAACTCTTCGACCTCTCCCGTCCCGACGCACCGAAGGAGATCAGTTTCTTTCCGACCTGCGAGAAAGGCGTGCACCGCTTTTGGTTCGCCGATGGCCGTTATGCGCATCTGCCGACATCGGCCGAAGGTTTCTCCAACCGCATTTACAGTATCGTCGATGTCCAGAACCCAACCCGCGCACAGGAAGTTGGAAGATGGTGGCTCCCCGGACTCTGGGCAGCCGGTGGCGAAACTCCCGGTTGGGATCCCAACAAAAGCGTTTGGTGCCATGGGATCATTGCGCACGGCGATCGTGCCTACGTCGCCTACGAAGATGAAGGCATGGCGATTTTAGACATCAGCAATGTCTCAGCGCCGCGCCTCATCAGCCGCCTCGATTTGATGCCGCCGTTCCGCGGCCATACGCACACGGTCCTGCCGCTGCCACGACGCAAGTTGCTGATCGTCGCGGAAGAATCCGTGCGCAATCACGGCGCCGATGGCGTCAAGATGGTTTGGGTGGTCGACGTTCGCGACGAAACCAGGCCGGTGCCGATCGCCGGCTTGCCAATACCCGAAGGCGATTTTTGCGCGCGCGGCGGCCGCTTCGGCCCGCATAACATTCACGAGAATCGTCCGGGATCCAAAGATGACGACCTGCTGATATACTTATGCTACTTCAACGCCGGCATCCGCATCGTCGATATCAGCAATCCATTCCGGCCTGAAGAGACCGGTTTTTTCATTCCGCCGGCGCCCGCAGGCCAAGACGCAATCCAAATAAACGACGTTTACGTCGACAGTAACGGCTTGATCTACATCACCGATCGAGTTTACGGCGGTCTCTACATCCTGGAATACACCGGCCCGCATCCGGTCAAGGCAAACGACGACGCGAGAGACTTGAGCGGCAAAGTATGGGGGCTCTCGCATCCTGAATTCTTATAGATTTACGCGCTCCTGCTGCGGAGCAAATCTTGGCCAGCGCTATTCAACAGATTCACACCTACTGCGCCATGTGCACGTCGCGCTGCGGCGTCATCGCCACGGTCGAGGACGGCAAATTCACGAAAGTAGACGCCGATCCCGGCCATCCGAACGGCTGCATTTGCGTCAAAGGCACTGCCGCGCCCCAGATCGTTTACTCCAAAGATCGCCTGCGCTCTCCGATGGTCCGCACCCGCCCGAAAGGAGATGCGAATCCTGGGTGGGTAGAAATTACCTGGGAGCAGGCTCTCAATCTCGCCGCGCTGCGGCTGAACGACATCAAAGAGAACTACGGCGCCGAGGCCGTGGTCTTCTCTCGCGCTACCACGGCGGGAAGCGCGGCCATCGACTTCGACGGCTGGATACAACGCTTGGCCAATGCCTTCGGCAGCCCGAACTTGCTCACGTCGAATCATATTTGCACCTGGAACCGCAGAGTCGGCTCCAAATATACCTACGGCACCGGCATGCCGACGCCGGATTTCGATTACACTGAGTGCATGCTGCTCTGGGGCATCAACCCAGCGGCGACCTCTCCGGCTCAGGCGCGGCGCATCACTCGGGCGAGAAAGCGCGGCGCAAAGCTGATTGTCATCGATCCGCGCAAAACCAGCTTGGCAAAAAAAGCCGACTGCTGGCTAAGGGTCAAGCCGGGAGCTGACGGCGAGCTGGCACTGGCGATGGTCCATACCCTCATCGATGAAAATCTTTTCGACCTTGATTTCACGCGCCGCTGGACCAATGCGCCCTTGCTGGTGCGCGGCGACAACGGCCGGTTGCTTACCGACCGGGATGTCGCAGATGACGGCAATCCAAATGCGCATGTCATCTGGGACGAACAAAACGACCGGCCGATAGTTGCCGATCATTTTGATTCACAGGCCGCGCTTTTGGGCGCTTTCAACGTCGCGCTCAGAAACGGTCAGACGATCCAATGCAAACCGGTCTTCGAATTGTTGAAAGCCGCGGCGGCGGCGTTTGCGCCGGAGCGCTCCGTAAGCACGACTACAGTTGCCGCCGAAGAGCTCCGCGAAGCGGTGCGGCTGTTCGCCCGTGAAAAGCCATCTTGCTACTGCACGTGGGTCGGACTCGAGCAGGACAACGACGCGATGCAAACCAATCGCGCGGTTTGTATCTTCTACGCGCTGACCGGGCAGTTCGATCAGCGCGGCAGCAATGTGCTGTTCGCCACCCCGCCGATAAACACAATCACCGGGCGCGAACTGCTGCCCAAAGAAAAAGCAAATCTAAGACTGGGCTTGAAAATGTATCCTCTCGGCCCACCCGCGGACAGCGCTTTGGTGCAAGCCGCAGAGGTATACGAAGCGATTCTCAACCAGAGTCCCTATCCCGTAAAAGCGCTGGTCCTGTTCGGCAGTGATCCGCTGCTCGGCCATGGCGAGCCGATGAAAGGCAAAGCCGCCCTCGAAGCGCTGGAGTTCTATGTACACGTCGATATGTTCACCAACCCCAGCGCTCACTTCGCCGATTTGCTGCTTCCCGCCGCAAGTTGCTGGGAGCGCGAAGCGTTGATGCCGTCGTTCGATATTGCCGAAGACACGGCAGATTGGGTGCAACTCAGGCCCGCCGTAGTTCCGCCCGTGCATCAATCAAAGGCCGATACGGACATTATTTTTGCTTTGGCGACAAAACTCGGTTTGACCGAGCATTTTTTTGGCGGCGGCATCGGCGCAGCCTTAGAGTTTCAGCTCGCGCCCTGCGGCTTGACTGTCGAAAAACTTCGGGCAAATCCCGCCGGCGTGCGCTGCAAAAGTGAAACCCGCCAGCGAAAATATGCCGCAGTCGATCCCTCGAATTACAAGCCGCTCGGTTTCGAAACGCCGACCCGGAAGCTGGAAATTTTCTCGACGACCTTCCTGGACGCCGGTTACCCGGCACTGCCGCAATTTAGTGTCGAAGAGAAAACCGATGCGCACTATCCACTGACACTGACTTTTTTCCGAGACATACACTTCTGTGATCAGCAGCACCGCAACATCGCGCGCCTGCGCCGCGCAGTTCCCGAGCCGTTTCTTGAACTACACCCGAGCACTGCTGAGATGCAAGGCATCGTCGACGGCGAATGGATTTGCCTGGAAACAAAACCCGGCAAAGTCAAACTCAAGGCCAAGTTCAACGAATCACTCCATCCAAACGTAGTCACAACCGTATACGGCTGGTGGCAGCCGTGTGCAGAACTTAAGCTCGCCGGCTACGACCCGTTCGGCGCCGACGGCGCCAACACAAACCGGCTGATTGCCAACACCGACAATGATCCGATCAGCGCATCGGTCGCACACCGCGGCCGCCGTTGCCGAGTCAGCAAGCTCTAGCAGCTCGTGCTCGTGGTCGCGCAAACCAGACAGTCCTGCGCAACAAAACCGTTTGTTGACACCTCCGACCCACGTCAATAGTATGGCTTTAACAGGGAGGACAGGATGGCAGATGTAACCGATATGCGAGGATACGTGCAGCTACTCGAGGAAATGGGCGAGCTGCGGCGATTTAAGGGCGTGGACCTCAATCGCGAGGTCGGCGCACTGACCGAACGCGCGGCGGAAAAACAAGGGCCGGCGCTTCTGTTTGAGAGCTTCAAAGACTACCCGCCGGGATTTCGCCTGATCTCCAATGTATTTCGCACGTGCAAGCGCACCGGCCCGGCAATGGGCATTGATGCGAATCTTGACGGCGTCGATTACCTGCACGCGTGGCGCAAAAAACTCGCGGCTTATAAGCCCGTGCCGGTAGAGCACGTCGAAGGCGGTCCGGTCTTCGAGAACCAGATGGCCGAGAAGGATGTCGATCTTTACAAGTTTCCGGTGCCCAAATGGCATGATCTCGATGGCGGCCCCTACATCGGCACCGGTTGCGGAGTTATTACCAGAGATCCCGAGACCGGCAAGATCAACATCGGTACTTACCGGGTCATGATTCAAAACAAAAACACGCTGTCGGTAAAGATGAACATGGGCAAACATGGGCGATTGGCATTCGAGCGCGCCCGCGATGCCGGCAAGCCGCTGCCGGTCGCGATCACCCTGTGCCAGGGACCCGCAGTTTTCCTGGCTGCGCAGATGCCGCTGCCGCCCGACGTCAATGAGTTCGAATTCGCCGGCTATCTTCAAGGCTCGCCGGTGCCGGTCGCGCGCGGCGCTGTCACCGGCCTGCCGATCCCAGCCAACGCGGAAATAGTGATCGAAGGCGAAATGCCCGCCATGAAGGATAAAGACATGCCCAAGGAGGGACCCTTTGGCGAGTGGCCGGGATATTTTACCGAAGAAAACGTCGGCGAGACGCCGATCATGAACGTCAAACGCATTTATTATCGAAATGATCCTATCCTGCTCGGCGCTCCACCGCTGAAACCGCCGGCGAGTTATCTGCCGCTTCCGCTCGGCGCCGCCACGCTCTGGGAGCAATTGGAGAAAGCCGGAATTCCGGAAGTCAAAGGCGTATGGGGCTTTGTTTACGGCGGCCAGCCGGGGCCCTTTACCGTAATTGCGATCAAGCAACGCTATGCCGGCCATTCGAAACAAGCTCTGCTGGTTGCCGCCGGCGCCCGCGCCGGCGCATACGGTGGAAAATTCGTCGTGGTGGTTGACGACGACATCGATATTGCCAACCCGGCCGATGTCATCTGGGCGATCGCGACGCGTTGCCACGTGCGTGAAGGACTCGACGTGGTCAAAGGCGTGTGGGCCTCGGTGTGCGAGCCCGCGCTGCCGCCCGAGGAACGCTCGCCGCGCGGCTATACATCGGACCGGGTACTGATTGATGCCTGCCGCCCCTATAAGTGGATGGACCAGTTCCCGGCGGTAAACGCATACACCAAAGAAGACAAAGACGAGATTGCAGCCAAGTGGAAAATTTAGCACCGCTACGGCGCGACTTATGCCATGAACGAGCGCTCTATGCGCCGAACCCCAATAGCAGTCAATCGATGCCTGCCGCTGCAGGAGGACTGAGATGGGCACGATCGAAGCGTTGAGCCTCGCCATGGGGGCCGCCTGGACCTCCGGCATTAATCTGTATGCCACGGTTGCCGCCCTGGGCATCGCCGGCCGCGCTGAGATGATCGCGCTGCCGCCGGCATTGCAAGTCCTCACCCACCCCGGCGTGATTGCCATCGCTTGCATTATGTATGCTATCGAATTTTTCGCCGACAAAGTCCCTTACGTCGATAGCGGTTGGGACGTTTTGCATACTTTCATCCGTGTGCCCGCGGGGGCGATCCTTGCCGCCAAATCTCTCGGCGATATGAACCCGGCGCTGGAGTTAGCGGCCGTTCTCGCCGGTGGCGGCGTGGCGCTGGCGGCGCATGGAACCAAAGCAACGATGCGTCTGGCGATCAACGCGAGCCCGGAACCATTTAGCAATTGGGCCGCCAGCGTTAGCGAGGACGTCGCGGTTCTCGGCAGTATCTGGCTGGTTTTTAATCATCCGATCGTCTTGTTGATTTTGCTGCTGAGTTTTCTTGCGGCGGTGCTCTGGTTCGCGCCGAAACTTTTTCGCCTCGCCAAACGAGGTCTGCAGACGCTCAAAAATCGCCTGCGCGGGGTAAAGCCCGATCACCCAGCGCCCAGCGGATCGCCACAGACCGGTTGAGGTCTTTATTCGCCGAACCGCGACACAATGGAAACCAAACAAACCCCCGATCCCGCGGCGGCTCTGCCGCAGGCGCCTCTGACCCTCGACGGCTCCTATATTTTGCATCAAATGTTCAAGGTGCGCTGGCCGGCGTGGCGCGCGCTGGCTGCGCCGGAGCAAAAAAAAATAGTCGAGCGCGCGACCGCGCGCTTCGCCGATTGGGAACGCAATAAAGACCAGTCGAGCGCGCTATTTTCGCTGGTCAGCCACAAGGGCGATCTGATGATCGTCCACTTCCGCCCGAGCCTCGAAGAACTGAATCATGCCGAGCTCCAGCTAGCGCACTCGCGCTTCAACGAGTTTCTCGAACCGGCGATGTCCTATCTCTCGGTGGTGGAACTCGGGCTCTACGAGGCATCGGTTAAATTATACGGCGATTTGATGCAAAAAGGTTTACGCCCGGCGAGCGCCGACTGGAACCGTGAAGTTGACGCCGAACTTGCCAAGCAGCGCGAACTCTCGGCGCCGCGGCTTTGGCCGGAAATTCCCCAACGCCGTTACCTGTGCTTTTATCCAATGAACAAATTTCGCGGCGAAGCGAAAAATTGGTACAGCGAGACGATCGGCGCGCGCCAGCGCATGATGCGCGAGCATGGTATGATCGGCCGCCGCTACGCCGGCCGGGTGACGCAAATCATCTCCGGCTCCATTGGCTTCGACGACTGGGAGTGGGGGGTCGATCTTTTTGCCGATGACCCGTTGGTGTTTAAGAAACTGGTCTACGAAATGCGTTTCGACGAAGCCAGCGCTGTCTACGGATTATTCGGCACATTTTTCGTCGGCTTGCGCTTTCCATCGAGCCAGCTTGGCGTATTGCTCGCAGGCAAAACACCGAGCTTCTCTTAGTCGGCTGCCGTTATAAATACTAGTGCAAGCCTTTGCACGCTGCTCAAACGGGCTCAGAGGCGAGGCGCGCGGACGCGCATAGAGCAAGGCGCATGGCGCAAAGAGTAAGAGTAACCCGGTCTCCAGTCTTCCGTCCCTGGTCTGTTGAGAGCGCTTTTACGCTTAGCGCTTTGCGCTTTGCGAGTCAGTACGTTGATGCGAATCGATCGAGCGCACCCTTCGACAAAGCTCAGGGCGATCGGCATAGGAAGCCTTTTCAGCAGCGTGCCTATCGGGGGTGCCATGCGACTCACAGACAAAGTTGCCATCATTACCGGCGCCGCCCACGGCATCGGCAGAGTGTACGCGCGCCGCTTCGCTGAAGAGGGAGCGCATGTCGTCGTCGCCGATATCGATGGCCAGGGCGGCGCCGCCACGGCTAAGGCGTTGATCGACAGTAACCTATCAGCCTGGGCGCGAACCACCGATGTAAGAGACTTCGCCGAGGTCGAAGGTTTAATGGGGGATTGCGTAAAAAAATTCGGCCGCGTCGATATCCTGCTCAACAACGCGGCAATCTATGTGACGCAAAAACTTTGGAAAGGCCCGGTCGAAGAGTTGGACATCGGCGAATGGGACCGCGTGATTGAAGTTAATCTCAAGGGTGTTTTTCTCTGCTGCAAGGCGGCGATTCCGATCATGAAGCGGCAGAAAAGCGGCAAGATCATCAATATCGCCTCCGGCACGTTCTTTAGCGGCTCAGGCAACATGCCGCATTACACCAGCGCCAAAGGCGGGGTCGTCGCGCTCACGCGCGTGATGGCGCGCCAGTTGGGCGAGTGGGGCATCAACGTGAATTGCATGACGCCGGGCTCGACGATGAGTGAAGATAATCCGACGGCGGACGTGCTCGCCCGGCGCGAAGGTAGCATCGAGAAACGCGCGTTCAAAAGGGTCGAACGGCCCGCCGACATCGTCGGCACGGCGATTTTTCTTGCCAGTCCCCAGAGTGATTTTATCACCGGGCAACTGCTCGTCGTCGAAGGCGGCGGGATTATGCACTGATACGCTGCTGATAAAGGCCCATATGCCGATTGCCCTGAGCTCTGTCGAAGGGTGCGCTCCAGCGATTTCGCGTCAACGTACAGGAAGTACGCCTCCGCTCATCGCTGTTCGCACGCCTCGCCTCTGGACCTTTCTCACCAGCTTGAACATAACTTCTTTGTAGTCTGTATACCGAAGGTTGCGAAATCCGAACCGGGCGGCGAGCGTTACTCCGCCTTGTAAGGCGAGCGTGTCATTTTTTGGGTATTTTTTCCCTCGATACGGATGAGTCCGGTGCTCGACTCACGGCGCGGCGAATGCACGTCGCCTTCATTATAGACGTGCGCCATTCCGGGTTTCAGTGAGTAGCGACGCGCCCGGCGCACTTTCCCCGGCTGGCCGTCTCGTGGCTGCTCGAGCACTTGCCAATCGCTCATTTCGGTTTCACCGAGCGCCTGACCGTAAATCGCCCATGAAGAACCATGATCATGGGGATTGGCTTCTTTGGCGCCGTGGCTCATATGAGCGCAGATGCAGAAACCCAGTTCCGGGTCTTCATAAACCACCTGGCGCTCAGGTGTGCGCTCATTGAGATACCGGCTGGTAAACGTTTCGTCCGTAAGCACGTCTTCCACGAGGAGACGCACCTTTTCGCGCCCGACCGGGCTCGGATCCGCTTTGAGCAACCGCCGGCATTCCGCGGCAAAAGTTTGGATCGTATATCCCATCGGGTTTCCTTTCTCTCGATAATCTAAGGCTGGTCTATCAGGAACGGCAGAGCCGATCAATTGAAACGCGCAATCAGACTCTACAAAAGGCAGACGGAAATCATACAGGATGAAAATAGAGGAAGATCTTCAACAGCAATGTTCGACAGGACTTTGGCCATCGGCAACCTCCGTCATGCCGGCACGGTTTTCTTGAGTTTCTAGTTTCTAGTCTCTGGTCTCAAATTAACATCAATAACTCACAACCGGTTAGCAACCAGAAACCACTGGGTGCATGCAGACCCGCAGGATGCGTCGGGGTTTAGTAATTCTAGCGCCGGCCGGTCGGTCTGCGGTCCCCGGTCATCGGGCATTTATTTCGAGGTTGCGCACACTGGCGACTGCGGGCGGTCGGGCTCGGTGGTTCGGCGCTTGCGCTTCTCTTCTGGAACATCAATACGCATTCGTCAAAAATCGCTGATCCTGGGCGGTCATCGATAAGGTGTTCGCCCTCGCGGCTGATGTATTCTACGCGAAACGGCGTTTCCGTATGATCAACCGCGCTTGCGCTGATGGAAATCAAGGTCGAGCGATACTTGTCAAGGTAATCGCCGATGGCGCGGAGCATCTGCGCCCGATGAAAAAATCCCTGACTCGAGCGATCACCGCGCCGGGTTTCGCCCGAGCGATCGATGATTTCGATGTCGGACGCCGTGTAGCGAATGACTTTGATAACGGCAGCGCCATTCGGCTCGCATGGGAAAACCAGCAAATGGCTTCCGTCCCGCTTGATCGCGAATGTCTTTAGCCCGCGCCGCTCCAGGTCTTGACCGATGCAGCGCAGCGCCTTCGAGTAATTTATTTCCGCCATACGCCGCCTCCTGAAAGCTACCTGGCCACGAGCCTCTGAGATCGCCAGAGACCTCCTTCGCGGACAGTGCGGCCGCCGCCGACTGAGCCGGCGGCCGATATTAGCCTTATCGGCGCCGGCGCTGGAATGTTGAGTTGACGGTTAAGAACTTGGCTGGCGATGCGGTTAGTGGGGTACGGCGGGCAGAGCGTCCATGACCCCGATCATACTGTCCCGGGTGACGAGTTTCTCCAACTGCTCTGCGCGCCAATTTTCCGTGCCGGCGGGCCTGAGCGGCAATACCAGGTAGCGAATATCGGCGGTGCTGTCATGCACCCGGACCTCGACGTCATCGGCTGGCACCAGGCCGAATTCGCGCATGACGCCGCGCGGGTCGTTCACCGAACGCTGGCGATAATTGAAGCTTTTGTACCAGTCGGGTGGACGGCCGAGAATCGCCCGGGGATAACAGGAGCACAAGGTGCAGACCACCATGTGGCGCAGCTTTTCCGTGTTCTCAAGGACGACGAACTCATTGATGCTCGCGGCATCGATGGCCAATTCCAGGCACGCCGCTTTGGGATCGGCGATCAGCCGCGCTTTGAAGGCGTCGTCGGTCCATGCGCGCGCGACGATCTTCGCGCCGTTAACCGGCGAGCGCGCTTCCTGGTACTCGATCTGACAGCGGATGTCATGCTCGGTGAGCACGCCTTTCTCGAGCAGCAATTCACGAATGGCGTAAACCCGTCGAGCGACCGCGCTGAGCTCGTGCTTGGGATGTTCGTGACCGTCGGAATCAGTGGATTGATCGACCTCCATGGCTCCTCCTCAATTGACGGGATCCAACCAGTGCTCGAAAATGTCGACGAATAACTTGTCTTGCTCGACCTTGTAGCGCTGCCAAACTTTGTCCTGCTGGAATGCCACGGAATAGAGAACCTTCTTCGGCAAACCGTCGCCGCCATGTCCCAGCGATTCCGGGTTCAAAAACTCGCCGTGGATCTTTTCCACATGACCGGTTTTGCCGCGAACGTACCACGGCGTGCGAATGTGGCCGGGCCGGTCTTCGAAGCGAACTTTGACCCGATCGCCTGGTTTGAACTTACAAATATCCTGGTTCACGGCTCGCCCCATTTTTTTTCAAACTCAGCGAGTTTGCGATCGATCTCAGCGCGCGTCAGAATTTTTTTCTCAATCAGGATCGTCTCCATGCTGGCGATCCAGCGTTCATAATAACTCATCGCGCGATAAGCGTCGGACGCCATTTCTTCACGCACGCGGCGCAGCTCATCAGTGCGTCGAATGCCTTTGGCGCCCAGGGCCTGATTGATCGCATCCGCAAGTAGTTCCCAGTCCGCAAGCTCGTGTTGCGATTGGTCGATCGGACCCGCGCCGGGAAGCCCGCCGATATCATGATGACCTCGCGCCATGTTAAACCTCAGCTATTTGAACCTTTGAGACGGTTGGCAAGCGACCTGTGTTCTTCCCGGATGGCCGCCGGCAGATGATCGCCGAAGGTATCGAAGAAATCGCTTTGGCTCTTGAGATTGGTTTTCCAGGCCTCGCGGTCAACGGTCAAAAGCTGATCGATATCGGACTTGGGTATATCGAGTCCGGCGCTGGTCAGGCTACCTGCTTTCGGCACGTAACCGATCGGGGTTTCTTCCGCTTGACCGACACCCTTCGAGCGCTCCACGACCCAGCGCAGCACCCGTAGGTTCTCGCCGAACCCGGGCCAAAGAAATCTGCCGCGCTCGTTGCGTTGAAACCAGTTGACCCGGAAGATTTTCGGCGGATTGGTAGCGCGCTTGGCCATCGACAACCAATGACCCCAGTAATCGCCCATGTTGTAGCCGCAGAAAGGCAGCATCGCCATGGGATCGCGGCGCACCACTCCCACCGCACCGGTCGCCGCCGCGGTGGTCTCCGATGCCAAAGTCGCTCCCAGGAACGTACCATGCTGCCAGTTGAAGGATTGATAGACGAGAGGCACCAATTTTTGCCGGCGCGCGCCGAAAAGCATCGCACTGATGGGCACTCCCTCAGGCCTTTCCCATTGCGGCGAATAAGTCGGGCTCTGTTTGATCGACACCGTGAAGCGCGCGTTGGGGTGCGCCGCCGGATTGCCGCCCTCCGGATCCCACGGTCGGCCGCGCCAGTCCTGAGCGTTGTCAGGCACCCGATCGTCGTGGCCCTCCCACCAGACGGTGCCGTCGGCGCGCAAGGCGACATTAGTGAAGATGGTGTTTTTTTTCACCGTTTTGACGGCGTTGGGATTGGTGTTCGAGCCGGTGCCCGGTGCCACGCCGAAAAAGCCGGCTTCCGGGTTGATCGCCCACAAGCGGCCGTCAGAACCGACGCGCAGCCACGAGATATCATCGCCGATGGTATGAATTTTCCACCCGGGCATGCTCGGCGGCGGCACCAACATCGCCATGTTGGTTTTGCCGCAAGCGCTCGGAAAAGCGCCGCAGATGTAAGTGACTTCACCATCC
The DNA here is from genome assembly GCA_963801935.1 of uncultured delta proteobacterium. Taxonomy (GTDB): domain Bacteria; phylum Desulfobacterota; class Binatia; order UBA9968; family UBA9968; genus DATACQ01. The sequence continues at coordinate 158,973 of CAWDHA010000003.1, read as the reverse complement.
GGGCTTTCCACTCCGACGATCAGCATATGTTCGGCAAGCCAGCCTTCTTTATGGCCAAGCTTGCTGGCAATGCGCAAGGCGAGGCATTTTTTTGCCAGCAACGCGTTGCCGCCGTAGCCGGAACCCACGCTCCAGATGGTATTGTCTTCGGGATAGTGGCAGATAAAGCGGCGGTCGATATCGAGGTCGGCTTTAGAATGGAGACAACGCGTGAAATCATCGGACTCGCCCAGATGATCGAGGGCAATTTTGCCCATGCGCGTCATGATGCGCATGTTGAGCACGACATAGACGCTGTCAGTGACTTGAACGCCGACTTTGCTGAAAGACGAACCCGCAGGACCCATAAGAAACGGGATGACGTACATCGTGCGGCCGCGCATGGCGCCGCTAAAGATTTTCGCGAGTTTATCGTAGGATTCCGCCGGCGCCATCCAATTGTTATTAGGACCGGCATCGTCAGCGTTCTCGGTGCATACAAAAGTCAGGTTTTCTGTGCGCGCCACGTCATTGGCGGCGCTACGATGCAGATAAGAACCGGGAAGCGCTTGCTGATTTAACGGTATCAGGTCACCGGACTTGACCGCGACCTGGGTAAGCCGCTCTTTTTCCTCTTCGGAACCATCACACCAGAAAATGTCGTCGGGCTGGCACATGGCCGCTACTTCTTTGACCCACTTTTGAATCGCCGCGTTCGACGGCGCCGTTCCAATCGCGTTGCTCATAATCCCTTCCTCTCCCCTGCTCATTCTAAAAAACTTTAACAGCCGCCGCGTCCGCCGGCGAACGCCATCTATGTCTCAATTCGCCGTGCTCATTTCCGCATCGAGATTATTGTTAAAAACTATCTGAATCGCCAGCGACATGTCAAATAAAGCTTTGCCGCGCTCATTCGCGAAAAACTCGGACGAGCCGCCAGCCGGCGTCGCCCCACTCGGCCAGAGCGACGAGATTGCCGCGCCCATCTAAGATCCGCCAACGATTTTCACCGGCGCGCGGCTTACCGAGTTGGCTCAAAACCTCCTGCTGGCCCATGCGCAAGCGGGCGATCCAGCGGTGGTCCCATGTCACCGAAGAGATATGACCGAGCGCCGCGGCCAGCGATAGAAATGCCGCGCCAGATAACGCGCCGGCGCGTTCCACTGCCTCAGGCGTAACCGCTTGCTCAATCGTCAACGGGCCGCAGGCGAGCCGGCGCAGCGATTTAAGATGCGCGCCGCAGAGCAGGGACGCGCCCATGTCCGCTGCCAATGTGCGCACGTAGGTGCCGCTCGAACAGGTCACGTCCAACTCGATTTCCGATGCGCTCAGTTGGTTTAGACTCAGCGATTCAACGCGCACCGCGCGCGGCGCGCGCGCCACATCCTTGCCCTGGCGCGCCAACCGGTAGAGTCTTACGCCGTCTTTCTTGAGAGCCGAAAACATCGGCGGAATCTGTTCCAACGCGCCGGTGAACTGTTCCGCCAACAGAGCAAGCTGCTCAGGGTAGAGCGCCGGCACTGGACGGGTTTCGACGACCTTGCCGGTGCCGTCCTGGGAATCGGTGGCAACGCCGAGCACGATAACACCGCGATAGCGCTTGGCAGCTTTGAGAAAAACGTCCGCAATCTTGGTGCCCTCATCCACTCCCAAGAGCAGCAATCCCGAGGCGAAGGGATCCAGGGTGCCCAGATGGCCAACCTTTTTGGCGCCCAGGGACACTTTGACTCTGTGGACGACGTCGGCGGAGGAAGGACCCTCAGGCTTATCGATGAGCAGAATGCCGCTTCGGATCATGGTGATTAAATGAACTGTGCGGCAAGCGCGTGACGGGCAGGATCCCCCCGGATTCTTCACGTCCGAGGAGTAAGCCTCGTAGCGAGCGGACACAGGAGTGGAAAGTTACGCCGACTCGCAGGGTGCTTGGCAGTGGTGCGTTTTTTATCAATGGTTGCGGAACTAATTCCGTCAGCCGACCGCCTCAAGGTACAGGCCCATTGGCCGCGAGCGGAGAGACTTGCTCCTCGGACGTAATCTCGATTCTGTGTCGCAGGTTCTTCTCGGGACATGAGTCCGGACTACCGGCTTCAGCAACGCTCAGAGGGCTGCCGCTACTCCTTGGCTTTTTTCAGAAGCTCATCGATCCGCTGAGCCTGATCCTCGGTCTCATCGTAAAAGAACTCGATAGCGGGGACGAATCTGAGCTTGAGCTCCTTCCCTACTCGCGAACGGATAAAACCTCCCGCACTAGAGAGTCCCGCGAGCACGTTATCGCGCTCAGCGCCGCCACCCAGGACATTAAAATAAACGCGAGCGAGCTTCAGATCTTTGGTAACTTTGGCACCGGTGATCGTCACCCCGTGCACGCGCGGATCACGAATCTCGCGGCTCAGCAGCTCTGCGATCAACTCAACGAGCAAATCGCCAACGCGGTCGGATCGTTGGTATTCCATAATGCCAGGAGCGGCGCAAAAAAGACCCGGGAGTGCGCGCCAGTTGCGTTTAACAATGGATAATTTCGCTGCTCGAATCGCCGAGCTCGGCCAGACCGATACTATCGACGAACTCGACTACGTTCTGCAAAGTTGCCTCTATCACTCGTTCACTGCTGCCGACTACGGCAAAGCCCAGTACCGCGCTTTGCCAAAGATCCTGGTCGCCGCATTCGCCGACGGCAATGTTGAATTGATTCGATACCCGCGCTTGAATTCGTTTGATGACGCCGCGCTTGCCTTTGAGCGAGTGATTTTCCGGCAGTCTAAGGGTGAGCTTCAAAACCCCCACAATCATGGCCCAGCGCCCGAGCCTGGATTATTCATGCCTGAGGAGTCCCCGACAGAGTGTAGGCCGAGGAGTAAGCCTCGGAGAATCATATTGGAGATCATGTTATGTGACACCAATTTCAAGAGCTTGCTGGTTGAGGACCACCTTGTCCAATTCCCGTGTGAGAATCAGGGAGAGACTGTCCCGGCCAGTAGGAGAACGGATTTAGAGGTTCAATAGAAAGTAGTCCCCTTTTGGAGGACCGATATAAGGCTAACTTTCCGTTCAGAGCTATTGGGATTGGAATTACATAACGGAGGAACAACCGACAGTGAAACGATATTACATAGGGGTGGATTGGGGAGACCGCTTGCATCAGGTGTATGTCGGCGATGACGAGGGCAAGAAGGTACGAGAGATGAAAGTGCCAGAGAGCCGTCGAGGGGCTGGCCGAGATCGGGCGCTGGCTCGATGAGCAAAGAGCCGAGGGCTTTGAGCTGTGGGCGGCCATTGAGAAGCCGGCGGGGCGCATCGTGGACTTTCTGCTCGATCACGGGGTGGAGGTTTATCCGGTCAATCCCAAGGCGGTGGACCGGGTCAGGGATCGCTATCGGATGAGCGGCTCGAAGAGCGATGCCTTTGATGCCTACGTGTTGGCGGAGTTTCTCAGAACCGATCAGGCGCACTTGAAAGCGCTGCGACCGAGCTCGGAGAAAGCCCAGAGCTTAAAATGCTGTGTCGGGATCAGCGCCGAGTGGTGCGCCACAAGACTCGGTTGCTCAATCAGCTCACCACCACGCTCAAAGAGTATTATCCCCGGCCCTTGGAGGCCTTTGAGAACATCGAGACCGAGGTTGCTCTGGATTTTCTCACGCGCTATCCGACCCCGGCTCATCTGGGCGCGCTTAAACGTAAAGAGTTCAATCGCTTTGCTACCCAGCAGCATTCTCTGAGCAAACCGCGCTGCCAGGAGTTGTGGGAGAAGCTTCAAAAGCCGCAACTGGCGGTGCCCGAGCATGTGGTCAGAGCCAAAGCCCAGCTGGTCGAGGTCCTCATCGATCAGCTCAGGGCTTCGATCAAAGCGGTCAAGACCTACCACCACAAGGTCGAGAGTTTTTTCGCCTCTAGCCCGGCGGCCCAGTTGGCCAAGACGCTGCCGGGCGGGAAAAGCGGAACCCTGGTGGCGGCTATCTGGGCCGAACTGGGCGATGCTGCGGGTCGCTGGGAATCCTCCGGCCATCTCCAAGCCGAGGCAGGAGCGGTGCCGGTGACTAAGGCCAGTGGCAAAAGTCATGTGGTCCAGTTCCGCTTCGCTTGCAACAAACATCTGCGCTACTCGATGTACTGGTTTTCCTTTGTCTCGCTCAACAACAGCGAGTGGGCCAAGCTCTACTACCGCAGCCAAAGGGATAAAGGCCATAACCATCCCCAGGCGTTGCGCGCCTTGGGCAGCCAAGTGGCTCAAGATTGTCTTTGTGATGTGGCGTGACCATAGGCCTTACGATGAAAAATTCCACCTGGCCAACATCGCTCTTCAGAAGATGCGTCAGGCGGCGTGAAATATTTTTTAAAAAAGACTTGACAACCTTCATATTACTCTTCGCCCGTACCCGCGTAATAGTCCGCCCGAGGTGAAGCGCTCAGCGGCCTTCCGCCGCGCTGATTCGTTGTGATTCGCGCCCCGGGGAAGACGGCGTGATGCGGCGCACCACCGCGATACGCTCGTAGGCTTCGATGACGTCGCCCTGCTTCAAGTCTTGATATCCTTCAATGCTCAAGCCGCATTCGTAGCCCGCACTCACTTCGCGCACGTCGTCCTTAAAACGTTTGAGACTGGCAAGTTTGCCTTCGTGGACCACGACCTGGTCGCGCGTCAGTCTGATCTGATAGCCGCGCTGTATTTTGCCTTCAGTGACGTAGCAGCCGGCAATCGTGCCGACGCCTTGAATATTGAACGTCTGACGGATCTCCACCCGGCCATGAACTTGCTCGCGAAAAGTGGGCTCCAGCAATCCCTCCATGGCGGCGCGTATATCCGCGACGACTTCGTAAATAATCGTGTAGAGACGGACATCGACGCCTTCGCGCCCGGCGAGCGCCGCGCCTTTGGACTCCGGTCGAACGTTGAAACCGATAACAATGGCGTTTGACGCGGCCGCAAGCATGATGTCGCTCTCAGTAATGCCGCCGACCGAACCATGGATAACCCGCAATTTCACTTCGTTGTTGGACATGCGTCCAAGGGCTTCGGAGATGGCTTCGACAGATCCCTGGACATCGGCTTTGAGCACGACGCGCAGTTCCTTGACGTCGCCCGTCTTGATTTGATCGTAAAGTTCTTCGAGGGAAATTTTGCTGCTCTTGACCAGTTCGGTCTCGCGCTGTTTGCTCTGGCGAAACTCCGCTACCTGCCGTGCCTTGCCTTCATCGGCGACGGCAACAAACGCATCGCCGGCCTGCGGCACGCCCTGCAATCCAAGTATCTCGATGGGAAAGGAAGGCGGCGCGACATCCACCTTGCGGCCCTGGTCGTCAATCATGGCGCGCACCTTGCCCTGAAATACGCCGCAGACGAAGGCATCGCCGACGTGGAGCGTACCCTCTTGAACCAACACTGTGGCGACCGAACCGCGACCGCGATCAAGCTTCGCTTCGACGATGGTGCCACGCGCCAATTTGCCGGGATTGGCTTTCAACTCGAGAATATCCGCTTGCAAAAGCAGCATTTCTAAAAGATGAGGAATGCCATCGTGGGTTTTGGCTGAAACCGGCGCGAATACCGTATCACCACCCCAATCTTCGGCGGCCAATCCATGTTGCGCGAGTCCGCGTTTCACTCTGTCAAGGTCGGCGTCCGGACGATCCATCTTATTCACCGCGACTAAGATGGGCACTTCGGCCGCGCGCGCATGATTGATCGCCTCCACCGTCTGCGGCATGACGCCGTCGTCCGCAGCGACCACCAGTACTACGATATCCGTGACCTTGGCGCCGCGCGCCCGCATGGCCGTAAAGGCTTCATGACCCGGGGTGTCGAGGAAGGTTACGCTACGCCCATCCACTTGCACGTGGTAGGCGCCGATATGCTGTGTGATGCCGCCATGCTCCTGGGCAGTGACATTGGCGCTGCGAATGGCATCGAGCAAAGAAGTCTTGCCATGATCGACATGCCCCATGATTGTAATTACCGGCGGCCGCGGCTCGCAGCGCCGATTCCTCTTCCTCCAGGTGTTCGACCTCCAAAGCACTATCGGCGTCGAAGGCGACGTTTTCCACCTGATGATCGAACTCGTTGGCGATCAGGGTCGCGGTGTCGGCATCGAGCACTTGATTGATAGTCGCCATCATCCCCATGCTCATCAATTTTTTAATGACGTCGCCGGCTTTAACGCCCATTTCCCGAGACAGATCCCCCACAGTAACGACTTCTGAGATTTTGATGACTCGTTTGCTCGCCCTCGGAACGGTAATCTCGGTTTTGCGCTGCTCCTTACCCGGCAGCGCTCGCTTTTTTCGCGGTATGCGCCCGGAACGCAGGTCTTGTTCGCGAAATTCGAGCACGTCCTGTTTTTTTACAACTCGTCTTTTGTGACGGCCGCTCTTTACAGGTTTAGCCGCATCGCCGTCGGCAGGCGCCGCGGCGCCATTGGCAGGAGCGCCCGATGGCGCGGTCGTGACCGGCGCGGCGACGCCGGGACGGCGCACTCCCGGCGCAGCGCGGCGCGCTTGGAATTCTCTGGTTCAGCTTGAGATCAATGCGTCCTAAAACAATTGAGCGCGGCGCTTGCACCACAACCGGCTTATCTGGTTGCGGCTGAGCGAGCGCGGGCTTTGAGGCGCCGCCGGCTCCGGTTCGAGGACCGGTGCGGCTTCGGCGACCGGCGCTTCAAAAGGTTCGGCTTCCGCCGGCGATTGCTGCGCCGGCTCGCTCTCAAGCTCGAAAAAATCGCCCCTGTCTGGAGCTGGCGTTTCGGCTTCTTGGTAGAATTCAGCGCGGGAAGTCTTCGACCGGAGTTTCGACAGGCGCTGTTTCAATGAGCGCCGGCGCCTGCTCTTCCACGGATGGTTTAACTTCCATTGGCGCCAAAACCTCAGGCTGAGGCACCTCGATCCGACTGGTGCGGCGCCGAATCACGTTAGCGCGCACCCTGCGCTCGACAATGGTTTCACGCGCCTGAATTTCGCCGAGACTCTCGCCGGCAGCCGTAACCACGCGATCGGCGACGACTTTCTCTTCGCCCACATGGACTTGAGGTTTTTCAACGGCAGCCAAGGCCGCGCGCACGCGCGCGGCTTCGTCGTCTTCAAGCGAGCTCTGGGCTTTGCGCCCTCTCATCCCCAACTTGTCCAGCTGCGCGATGACGTCCTTGGCCTCCACTCCCTAGCTCTTTGGCTAATAGGTGGACTCTCGTCTTCCCCATCTGATTATTCTCCGTGTCGATCCTTTAAAGCCTCAACCAATTCTCGCTTGGCATTTTTGCCGATCTCCGTATGAAAAGCGCGGTAGACGCTTCTTCGCAGCATAAATTTTTCCCAGCAGTCTTCGGCGCGGTGCAGATAACCCCCTCGGCCGATCGAATTTGGCTCGACGATCAATTCACCTTGGGTGCCGGCGCGCAAGCGGATCAACTGAGTTTTATCCGCGCAAGCGCCGCAACCCAAACAGGTGCGGCGCGTTCCCGCGGCGCTCTCTCGGGTTCGGTCGCGGCGGCTCACGCTTCCTTACCTGCCTCCACCTCGGGCGCTGCGCCTGCGTCCGTCGGTTGCGCGGCGGCGATTTCAGCGGCCTGTTGCGCCGCGGCGCTTTCAGCTGCCTTTAGCAGCGCCGCTTCCGCTTCTTTGCGCTGCTTATCTTCGACATGCTCTTTAGCTGACTTGTGCAATGATTCGGCTTTTTCTTTGCTGATGCCTTCCACGTCCATGATTTCTTCCAACTCGCTCTGCGCCACCTCTTCGGCGGACTTAAATCCGTCCTGGTAGAGCAGCTCAGCGGTAACATCGCCGATGCCCGGAACGGCGCCGATGGATTGTCGCGTGCGTTGCGCGCCTCGTCCTCCGCCTCCGCCTCGCTGCGGACGTCGAGGCGCCAGCCGGTCAGGCGCGACGCGAGGCGGACGTTCTGCCCCTTCTTGCCGATCGCCAGCGAGAGCTGGTCGTCGGGGACGATCGACCTCCATCGCGTGCTCGTCCTCGTCCATGATGATCTTCGAGACCTTCGCCGGCGCCAGAGCGCGCGGCAGACGTACTCCGCCGGATCGGCGGTCCACGGCACGATGTCGATCTTCTCGCCGCGCAGCTCCTGCACCACCGACTGCACGCGCGTGCCGCGCATGCCGACGCACGCGCCGACCGGATCGACGTCGCGGTCGTGCGAGTAGACCGCGATCTTCGCGCGCCCGCCCGGCTCGCGCGCCGCGCCCTTCACCTCGACGATGCCCTCGTAGATCTCCGGCACCTCCTGCTCGAAGAGCTTGATCAGCAGCCCGGGATGCGTGCGCGACAGCACGATCTGCGGGCCCTTGCTGGTGAGCTCGACGTCGAGGATGTAGGCGCGGATGCGATCGCCCTGGCGGTAGCGCTCGCGCGGGATCTGCTCCTTCTCGGGCAGGATCGCGTCGGTGCGCCCGAGATTGACGATGATGTTCTTGCGTTCTCGAAGCGCTGCACGATGCCGGATGAACGAGCTCGCCCTTGCGGTCCTTGAACTCGTTGAAGATGATGCTCGCGCTCGGCGTCGCGCACCCGCTGGATGATGTTCTGCTTGGCGGCCTGCGCGGCGATGCGGCCGAACTTCGCCTGCGACGAGCTTGCGCAGAGCAGCTCGTCGCCGACCTCGGCGTCGGGATCGAGGTCTCTCGCGGCCTGCTCGAGCGTGATCTGGTTCGCGGGATCGGTGATCTCGTCGACCACGGTCTTGATCTCGAACAGCTCGACCTCGCCGATCTCCGGGTTGAACTTGGCCTCGATCTTATGCTCGTGGCCGAAGGTCTTCTTGCGCCGCCGACAGCATGGCGTTCTCGAGCGCGCGCGATGATGATGCCGCTTGATCGATGCCCTTTTCCTTGCTCACCTGCTCGATGACGCGATTGAGATCCTGCTGCATCTTACCTGCTCCAGTCGTGCTCGTAATTGGACTTTTCGATCATGGAAAATAGAATATAGAACTCTTTACCGTCCTGCGCGAGCGTGATTCCGTCTGTCAGCCACTTCGCTGAGAATACCCAGGAAGGAGCGCCGGCCGTTGACTTCGTCCCTGGTGCGCACGCGTACGCGCTTGCCGACAACTCGCGAGAAATGTTCCGGTCGTCTAAGTGGGCGGTTGATCCCTGGAGAAGAAACTTCCAAGGTGTAGGCCGTGTCAATGGCGGTCTCAAGGTCGAGAACGTCGCTCAGGGCGCGGCTCACCCGGCTGATATCATCCATGCTCGGGCCCCCTTGCTTGTCTAAATAGAGGCGCAGCACGCGCCCGGCCCGGCCGCCTTCACGGCGAAACTCGATATCGATTATCTCCATTCCTTCTTGCGCCGCCAGTGGCGCCGCGAGTTTCCAGACCCGCTCAATGGTGGGATCCATCTTGGCTTTTTTAAGGCCCCAGAAACGAAAAAAGCGGGCAAGGCCCACTTCCGGTAGATACCTGAGTGTAGAGTTTTTTAGCATGCCGGAGGTTGGAATTGCAAGCGCATATGGATTTCGCTGCGCGGGATTTCGCTGTGTGATTGCGCGCCCATCACCATTTGTTATGATTTCATCTCGAGCCGATCCGCGCGGTAAAACTCTTGAGCCAAATAAAAAAACCAGCATCAAGCAAAATTTCCTGGCAGCAGATCCTCAGCAGCCTGAGAAGACGGCGTGATTACGGTCGACCCTGAGGGAAGAGTTAGCTTCTTCAACGAAGCGGCCGAGACTCTGACGGAGATCTCGGCGGCCAATGCCGAGCGCAGCCTACCTCGAGAAGCTCTTCAAGCGCGAACCATGGCTCCTGGAATTGGCCAAAAATACCCAGCCGCCGAGGCAAGAAAGCGCCAGAGGCGAAGGCGACTTTCTCACGCGCTGGGGACTGAAGACTCCGGTGAGCGTCACGGCATCGCCGCTGCAGGACGCCGCGGGAAATTTTCTCGGCAGCATTCTTCTGCTGCGCGATATCAAACACCGCAAAGAGCTGGAAGAAGATCTTAAACGAGCAGACCGCTTGGCGATGCTCGGCACCCTGGCGGCGGGGTTGGCGCATGAGATTCGTAATCCGCTCGGCGGCATTAAAGGGGCAGCCCAGCTACTGCGCCGCGCCGTCGAAGGCGATGCCTCGCTGCGCGCGTATACCGAGATCATGATTCGCGAGTCAAACCGCGTCAACCAGCTTATCGAACAGCTTTTGGACTTGTCGCGGCCGTGCCAAATGAACTTCGCTCCGGTCAATATCCACGAGATTTTAGATGAAGTACTCTCGCTCGAAGGCAACAGCGCTCCGGAAAAGACCATCACGGTGAAAAAGCGCTTCGATCCGAGCCTGCCGCCGATCAAAGGCGATCGCGCCCAGCTTACGCAAGTGTTTCTCAATCTGGTCAAGAACGCCTACCAGGCCATGAGTGAGGGAGGCAACCTCGTGCTAACAACCCGGCTGGAGACCGACTTTCATATCCGCGCCCAAGGCAGAAGCCGCAGCCGCTTTATCTGGGTGGATATCGCCGACGATGGGGCCGGCATCAAAGAGGAAAATCTGCCGCATATTTTTTCGCCGTTTTTCACCACGAAAAATTCCGGCACCGGTCTCGGTCTCGCGACCTGTTATCGGCTTGTCAAAGAACACGGCGGCATGATCCGCATTGAAAGCGCTGAGGGCAAGGGAACCACTTTCAAAGTTTGCCTGGTGGTGGCAGAGTAACGCGATGGATCAAGGAAAAATTCTCGTCACCGAAGATGAAGAGTCGCTGCGCTTCGTGTTGAAAAAAGCGCTGGAAAACGAGGGCTATTGGGTGGATACCGCCGCCAATGGCGCGACCGCCCGGCGCCGCCTCGATGAGGTGCATTTCGACGTTTCCCTGATGGATATCAAGCTTCCTGACGCCGATGGTCTTGAACTCCTTAAAGAAATCAAAGACGCCGGCCTCGATACCGCGATGATTTTGATGACCGCGCAGAACACCATGCGCAATGCCATCGGCGCCATGAAGAACGGCGCCTTTGACTATATCACCAAGCCTTTTGACCTCGACGAGGCGCTGGTGCTGGTAAAGCGCGCCATGGAAAGCCGCAGGCTGACGCAAGACTTCCGCGAGCTCAAGGAGGAAATCAAGAAACGCTTCGAGCCGGGCGTCAATATCATCGGTACCAGCGCATCGATGCAGAAAGTCTACAAGATTATCGGCCAGGTGGCCGATACCCAGGCAACCATTCTGATCCTGGGAGAAAGCGGCACCGGCAAAGAACTGGTCGCCAAAACGATTCACTACAACTCACCGCGCTGGAACCAGCCTTTCGTCGCGATCAACGGCGCGGCGATCCCCCGCGACCTTCTGGAGAGCGAACTCTTCGGTCATGAGAAGGGCGCGTTCACCGGCGCGCTCGACCGGCGCGCCGGCAAATTCGAACTCGCTGAAGGAGGCACGCTTTTTCTCGATGAAGTCGGCGATATTCCGCTCGAGCTGCAAACCAAACTCCTGCGCGTGCTGCAAGACCACGAGTACAGCCGAGTGGGCGGCCGCGAGGTGTTAAAAGCCGACGTGCGCATTCTCGCGGCTACCAACCAGGACCTGGAGAAAGCCGTCCGGGAGAAACGCTTTCGCGAGGATCTCTATTTTCGCCTGAAGGTGATACCGATCATGCTGCCATCGCTGCGCGAGCGGCGCGGTGACATCGCGCCGCTCATCAGTTACTTCGTCGATAAGATCACCCGTGAGATGGGCATTAAAATATCCGGTGTCTCACTCGAAGCGCAGAAACTTCTGGAAGAACACTCCTGGCCGGGCAACGTGCGCGAGCTCGAGAACACGCTGATTCGCGCCGCTGTGCTGGCGTCGAGCCCGATTCTATTTCCCAAGGACTTCACCCTGCAAAACCGTCCGAGCGCGACTCTCCTGGAGGTTGACCAGCTTTCCCTTGAAGAGATCATCCGCCACAAGCTCGAAGATTATTTCCGCCGCACCGAAGGGGTCGACGTCGACAATCTTTATGGTCTGGTCATCGAAAGAATCGAGCGGCCGCTGATCGAATTGACGCTCAGGAAAACCCGCGGCAACCAGATTCGCGCGGCGCAGATTCTCGGCATTAACCGTAACACGTTGCGCAAGAAAATTGCCGATCTGCGCATCGACCTCAAAAAAGATAACAACTGAAATTTTCATGGCGCTCGCTTTGCCGCCGCTCTACGCCATCTTGGATCCCGACCAGGTTAACGGCAGAGATGCCATCGCCGTTCTCGAGGCAATCCTGAAGGGCGGCGCCAAAATCATACAGCTCCGGGCCAAGACCCTGTCAGCGCGAGATTTTCTCGCGCTCGCACGCGCCGTGAGCGGACCCATGCGGCAGCGCAATTGCCGGTTGATCGTTAACGATCGGGTGGACATCGCACTTGCCTCCGGCGCCGACGGCGTCCATCTCGGCCAAGACGACCTGCCGCTCGGCGCCGCACGAAAACTCATGGCCGGAAAAATCATCGGCATCTCGAGCCATAGCGAAGAGCAAGCGCGCCAGGCCGAGAAGGGCGGCGCTGACTATATCGGCTTCGGCCCGATGTTCGCCACCAGCACCAAAGAAACCGGTTACGGCGCCCAAGGAACCGAGGGGTTACGCGATATTCGCAGGGTGGTCAAGGTTCCGATCGTCGCGATCGGCGGCATAAAGGAGAACAACGTGACCGAAGTCTGGCAAGCCGGGGCCGACTCGGCGGCGATCATCAGCGATATTCTGGCTGCTCGGCAGATCGACGCAAAGGTGGCGCGCCTGGTCGAGCTCGGCCAGACGCCCCGGCAACCATGAGTGGTTTTGCCAATCCGCCCGAGGATCGATACTTCGAGGATTATACTCCCGGAGCCGTGCTTGAATTGGGATCTATTGCGGTTGATGAAGACGAAGTGCTCGAGTTCGGCCGGCGCTATGTGCCGCTCTCTTATCATACCGACAAAGAAGCGGCGAAAAACAGTATCTACGGCGGCATCATCGCCAGCGGCTGGCACACCGCGGCGCTGATGATGCGCGTCTACACGGAGAATTATCTTTCCAAGATCGCCAACCTCGGCTCACCCGGCGGCGATCAACTGCGCTGGGAGAAGCCGGTATTCCCGGGCGACCAACTATCGGTGCGCGCAACTATCCTGGAAACGCGCCGCTCCGAGTCCCGCCCCGACCGGGGCATTGTGCGGACATTCATCGAAGTGCTAAATCAGAAGCGCGAAGTTGTCATGAGCATGCAGATGATAAACTTCGTGCGCGCTCGCGCTCACGCCCTACCCGGTTAGATCCGAGCCATCCCGAATAGAGAAAGTCTCTGACCGAAACCCATCATGGGCGTTGTTCAGACAAAATTATCAAACTCGTTCAAAGACTTTTTCGAGTCGGAAAAGTCGAGCGGTATTTTGCTGATCCTCTGTACGACTATTTCGCTTGTGCTTGCCAATTCAACTATCGGCGCAAATTACTTGAGCATTTGGCAAATGGTTGTTGGCGATTTGACTGTTGAGCATTGGATTAACGATGGCCTAATGGCGCTTTTCTTTCTGCTGATCGGTTTGGAGCTCGAACGCGAGCTTTATAACGGCGAACTCGCGGATCTCAAAAACGCGCTGCTGCCGATTTTCGCGGCGGCCGGCGGTATCTGTTTGCCCGCTTCCATTCATTTCGTTTTGAATTCGGGAACGCCGACGCAATCGGGAATCGGCATTCCGATGGCGACCGACATCGCCTTCGCTTTGGGCGTTCTCGGGCTTTTGGGGAGCCGCGTTCCCGCGTCGCTAAAAGTTTTCTTGAGCGCGCTCGCCGTGATGGACGATCTTGGGGCGATTCTCGTTATCGCGGTTTTCTACACGGCGCAACTTTCGCTCGCCTATTTAATCGGCGCAATTGCAGTTTTTAGTTTGCTGGTCGCGTTGAACCGTGTTTTTCGTGTAACGTCGCTTATGGCGTATTTGCTCGGCGGCGCGTTGCTGTGGTTCTTAATGTTGAAATCCGGCGTTCATGCGACGATTGCCGGAGTTTTGCTGGCATTTGCGATTCCATTTTCCGCCCAGCGAGACGACCAGGAATCGCCTTCGCACCGGCTTGAACATTTTTTGCAGAAGCCCGTCGCCTTCCTAATTCTGCCTATTTTCGCGCTCGCTAATACCGGCGTCGTCATCGGTGCGGATTGGTCGCAAAATTTAACCAGCGCAAACAGCCTGGGCATCATCGGCGGTCTGGTTGTTGGCAAACCTTTGGGCATCACGCTTCTGAGCTTCGTCGCTGTTGCCATCGGCGTTTGCAAGTTGCCGCCCGATCTGACCTGGCGGCAGGTTTTCGGCGCGGGACTTTTAGGCGGCATCGGTTTCACGATGTCGATATTTATCACCAATCTCGCTTTTGGCGCAAACTTGGAAATTATCAACGCGTCGAAAATAGCAATCTTGCTGGCCTCATTAACCGCCGGTACAAGCGGTTTTCTGTGGCTCAAACTTGCCGGCAAACAGCCAACATTGAACCGAGGTCGGCATAACGATTGTTGATCTGCAGCGCTGGTTGCGGTAGCTTCACAGCGAACCAAGCCGCAGCAAGGGAGCCAATTGTATGGAAAGAAAAAAAGCCAGTGATTTCGATCCGCAACTGCTCAGTCTGTTCCACAGGTATGTGCATGGCGGCATTAACCGCCGCGAGTTTTTAGATGGCGCTGCCAAGTTCGCGGTGGGCGGCCTGACGGCCGCTGCATTGTGGGACATGCTCCGCCCTAACTACGCTCTGGCGCAGCAGATCGCCAAAGACGACAAGCGCATCCGCGCCGAGTATGCGATGTACCCCTCGCCCAATGGCAACGCGTCTGATGGGAACATGCGCGGATTACTCGCCCGGCCCGCCAGCGGCGACAAGTTTCCGGTGGTGATAGTGGTTCACGAAAATCGCGGTTTAAATCCGTATATCGAGGACGTCGTGCGCCGTCTCGCCGTCGCCGGCTTCATGGCCCTCGGACCGGACGCGATCTGGCCTCTGGGTGGTTATCCGAGCGTCGATAAATACGGCGCCGAAGCAGATGAAAAAGCGCTTGGCATGCAGAAGCAGCTCGATGGCGCGAAAATCGCCGAAGACTTCGTCGCCGCGTCGGAGTTTATGCTGAAACATCAACAATCGACCGGCAAGCTCGGCGCTGTGGGCTTCTGCTTCGGCGGCGCCATGGTGAACCGGCTGGCGGTGCGTATGCCGCAGCTTGCGGCAGGTGTTCCCTTCTATGGCCGCGCGCCTGCGAGCGCCGACGTGCCCAAGATCAAAGCCGCGCTCCTGCTCCATTTTGCCGAACAGGATCCCGGTGTTAACGGCACGTGGCCGGAATACGAAGCCGCGCTGAAAGCCAATGGCGTTAAATACGAGGCGCACATCTATCCCAAAACCAATCACGGCTTTCACAACGACACCACGCCGCGTTACGACGAAGCCGCGGCCAAGCTCGCCTGGCAGCGCACCATCGATCATTTTAATAAAAACTTGAAAGCGTAAAATCCGCTAAGCGCGGGGGAGAACAAAGATGGGGCTGGAACGGCTTGAACTTTTGGAACGATTGGAATCGATTTTTCATAACATAGAGGCCCATTGGCCGCCCTTCGATTGGACTCAGAGTGGTCCTTCGACCAGGGCTCAGGATGGTGAGCGAAGTCGAACCATGAGCCTGCCCTTCGAGAACCTCAGGCCGTGAGCTTAGTCGAACGGTCGAACCACGACCGGAGAGACTTTCTCCTCGGCCGTGATCTCATGAATAATGCGGGTCAGGCCTCTTCCAGCTCTTCGTAATAGTCACCGCGACCGGTGTAGCTCTCAAAGCGCGTGTATTCACCGAGAAACGTCAGACTGACTGTGTCAATCGGGCCATTTCGCTGTTTCGCGATGATGACTTCCGCGAGGCCCTTCTTGCTGTCATCGTTTTTGTTATAGACCTCTTCGCGGTAGATGAACATGATGACGTCGGCATCCTGCTCGATGGCGCCGGACTCGCGCAGGTCTGACATTTGCGGCCGGCGGTCGCCGCGGTCTTCGACCTTGCGGTTAAGCTGGGAGATAGCGATGATCGGCACGGTTAATTCCTTGGCCAACGCTTTGAGCGAGCGTGAGATCTCGGAAATCTCCTGTTCACGATTCGACGCCGATCCCATGCCGCGCATGAGCTGCAGATAATCGACCACCACGAGACCGATTTTTTTCGAGCGGTCGCGGATCAGGCGGCGCGCCTTGGCGCGCAGCTCGAGCACCGAGATCGCCGGGGTATCATCGATGTAGATCGGCGCGTCATGCAACCTGCCGGCGGCTTTGGCAAGCAGCGGGAAATCGCGCTCGCCGAGATACCCGGAGCGCACTTTGGAACTATTGACGCGCGCTTCCGAGCAGAGCATGCGCAGCACCAACTGCTCTTTGGCCATTTCCAATGAAAAAATCGCGGCGCCGACGCCGTTAAAGGCCGCGTTGGCTGCGATGTTAAGCGCAAATGCGGTCTTTCCCATACCGGGCCGGCCGGCGACGATGATCAAGTCCGACGGCTGCAGGCCGGCGGTGAGCTTGTCTAAATCTTCGTAACCACTGGCCACGCCGGTGATCATCTCTTTGCGCTCGTAGAGCTTCTCGACGGTTTTCAAAGTATCTTTGATCATCTCGCCGACCGAGACGAAGGATGCTTTTATTTTCTTTTCGGAAATCTCAAAGATCACTTTTTCCGCGCTGTCGAGAAACTCTTCGACATTGCCCTGCTCTTCGTAGCCGCGCGTGGCGATATCGGTGGCGCAAGTGATCAAGCTCCGCAAGATCGCCTTTTCACGCACGATGCGCGCGTAAAACGCGATATTCGCCGCCGTCGGCACGAAATCCGCCAAGGTCACCAGGTAAGCGGTGCCGCCCACGGCCTCCAACTCGCTGCGATTCTTGAGGCACTCGCTTAGCGTAATCACGTCCGCCGGCTCGCTCCGGTCCGATAGTTCGATCATCGCGCGAAAAATTTTACGGTGCGACTCGCGGTAAAAATCCTCCGGGCGCAATAATTCCAACACCGCGTTGATCGCTTCGTTTTCAAGCAGGATGCCGCCGAGCACGGAAGACTCAGCCTCGAGGTTTTGCGGCGGCACCTTGCGCAGGTTGTCTTCAAGCGTTGCCATGCTTAGCGTGTGAGATGGATTTTAACAAAGGAGTGAGTCATCGATCGTTCGCGCCCGCTGTTGTGCTATAGCTGTTATGCCTGATCGAAGGAAAAATCAAGAGGAAAATCGCCGGCGCCGGACCGCTTCCCGCCTTATTTCGTAGCGCTTGGTATGCTGTTGATAGTTTTTAATTTCTGAAATTTCCGTTCGATCCCGGCGGTTTTACCGGTAGCGCAGCACAGCTTATAAACAACTTATTCACAGCGCGCCGACATGAAAAAAAATTTGCAGGCAAAGATTTTTTGCTTGAGCGGGTTCGCTGAATGACGCGCGCGCCGCAACTATGTTAATCACTGCGCCGCAGTCAAGCACCGGCATCGGTGAGTTTATCTTCGGCGGGTTCAACTTTCGCTTTCGCGGCGCGGCGTCAACAACGCCGCGGCATCGTCGAGCGCCTTATGATTGCCCATGAGCACCAGCCTATCGCCGAGCGCCAGAGAAAAATCGCCGTCGATGTCATGGTAGGGGTTGCCATCGCGAATGACCGCAATGATTTTCGCGCCGGACTGGGCAGTGATCTCGCTTTGTGCCAGTGTCTTGTCGATCACGGGAGAGCCGGCGATGATCGAAAATATATCGGTGGTCGTGCCTACCAGGAACTGGTTCAACGCATCCAGCTGCTTCCCTTCCAGCCTGAGTCCGCGCAAAGTGCCGTAATGCTCCCGGCGGATCAAATCGACTTGCAGCGAAATCACGTTGCGCGGCACGTGAAACTCCTGCAAAACCCGGGCAAAGATTTCGATGGAAGTTTCGAATTCTTCGGGGATCACCTGGTCGGCGCCGCCACGGTACAGACGTTCGATTTCCGCGACGTAGCGGGTGCGCACGATGACGAAAATATCCGGCGCCAGAGCGCGCGCCTGGGAAACCACGCGCGCCGTCGCCACCGGATCGGAGATCGCGATCACCACAACCCGCGCAGCGCTGATCCCTGCCTGCTGTAAAATTTCCGGACGCGTCGCATCGCCGAAAAGGATCGGTTCGTCGGCGCGCTTGGCGCTCTGAACCAGATCCAGGTCCATTTCGAGAATCCGATAGGGAATGCCCACTTCCTTCAGCACCCGCGCCAAATTCTGACCGTTCAAGCCATAGCCGACGATGACCACGTGGCCGAGCTGCGGCCGGTTTCCGGCGCCGCGAGTTCCGGCGCTCGCGGAGCCTGGCGCAGCTTTAGGAGCAAAGGCTTCGATACCGTAAGCCGCGTGCGCGCCATAGCGAATCAAAAACGGCGTCGCGATCATACTAAGGATCGAGGCCGCTAAAAAAGTCTGTTCTTGTATCGGGCTCAACAATCCGTAGAAAATACCGGTCTTGGCCAGGATGAATGAAAACTCGCCGATCTGCGCCAGACTCAGCGCCAGCACGGTAGCCAGCCGCGCCGAACGATACAGGCTCCAGATCAGAACAAAGATCACCAGGCTCTTGATACCGATCATCAACAGGAGCTCGATGACCGGCGTTACCAGGTCGCGCGCCAGCGCGGCGGTATTGAGAAGCATGCCAATGGAAATAAAAAAAATGCCGCTGAAGGTGTGCCGCAGCGGCAGCACATCAGCGACGATCTGGTGGCTCAGCTCGGATTCCGAAACGACCAGGCCGGCCACCAAGGCGCCAAGCGCGAGAGAGAGCCCGGTCTCCGCTGTCAGCCAGGTGGTACCCGAGACAGACCAGAACCACGAACAGGACAAAGATCTCTTGATTACGCAACAACGCCACCTGGCGCAGCAGGCGCGGCACCCATTTGCGCGCGAGCCAAATGATCAACGCCAGCGCCAGCAGGGTCTTGAGCAGTGCCGCGCCGACCTCGAGCAGCGAGCCTTGCCCTTGGTGCGCGAGAATCGGCGCGAGCAAGATCATCGGCACGATACAGATATCTTGGATCAGCAGGATACCGGCAGCCAAACGGCCCTGAATGGAATTGATCTCGTCGCGCTCCTTGTAGATACGCAAGACGATGGCGGTGCTGCTGAGGGCGACCAGGAATCCATAGAAGATGCCCACCTCCAATGACGTGCCAAGCGACAAAGCGATCGTCAATACCACCGCGATGGTGAGTCCGACCTGGAGCAGCCCTGCGGCGATGATTCGCTTTTGCAATCTAAGAATCGTCGCCAGAGAAAATTCCAGGCCGATGGTAAACAGCAGCAGCACTAGTCCGATTTCAGCCAGGGTGTCGACTTGCCCGCTCTGCACCAGTCCGAGACCGTCCGGGCCGATAATGACCCCGGCGAGAAGAAAGCCGACGATGGTGGGCAAACGTAATTTCTGAAAGAGGAAAACGATGGCGAACGTTGCCGTGAGAACAATGATGAGCTCGCGCAATAAATGGATATTGGTCATCTCATAGCGGCACCGCAGTTTCGCGCGGTGATGAAAACGCCAAATCTAGATCACGCGCTGGCGCGGGTCAAGAGCTTTTGTATTCAGCGCGCACCGTCGTGTGGATACCGCCGCGCACGTTGAAATCGCCGATAACCGTTATCGACTTGGGTTCGAGAGCTTCAACCAGATCGTCGAGGATCCGGTTGGTCACCGCTTCATGAAACGTTCCCTGATTGCGGTAAGACCAGAGGTAGAGCTTGAGGGATTTAAGCTCGACGCAGCGTTGTCCGGGCACATAGCGGATGCGCACTGTAGCGAAGTCCGGTTGCCCGGTGCGCGGGCAGACGCAGGTGAACTCGGGGCATTCCATGGCGATCTCGTAGTCCCGTTCCGGCCGCGGGTTGGGAAAAGTTTCCAAGACCTTGCTCGGCTCCGTTGCCATGCCAGCAATCTTAACGCATTCGGACCGGCGCCGCTAATCCTAACTTGACAAGGATTTAGCGCGATGATAGCCGATCGAAGTGATTTATTTTCGGAGGATACCATGAGCACGCCGCAGGCGCCCAGAGCGGGAGAACGGCTGAGCGCAGAAGATGCCAAAGCGTATGTCGATTATCTTTATTCGACGCTTTATAAATACGCCCACGAGAAAATCTACCGGGGCGCTTTTATGACGCAGTTGCGCGAAGGCAAGCTAGCGCTGCCGGTGATGCGCCAGTTTTTTAAAAACTGGGGACATTTCTCACTCGAAGTCAACGCGCTCAACGCCGTCTCCTACTATACGCATCTGCCGTTTTTCGTGCGTCACTTCGATCTGCTCGGACCTTTTTGCGCAAAAATCGCCGACGAATTGATCTCCCCGAAAGCGCCCGGACACGTGCTCGTCCTGCTCCAGACCGCGGAAAAAATGGGGCTCGACAAAAAAGCCATGCTCGAAGATCCGTATCTGCCGGCCGCCCGCGCGATCAACGACTTCTGCCATAAGATTTTCATCGACGGCTCGATCGTCGAGCTCTGGGGATTGCACGTGTTCGAAGAGTCGCTCTCGATGTGGTCGGGCCAATGGTACACCGCGCTCACCACGCACTACGGCTTCAGCCAACAGGATGCGGTTTATTTTTCAACCCATGAAGAAGCCGATATGGACACCCATACGCTGGGCGACAGCGGCGAAGCGGCCATGGGTCACGGCGCGTTTAATCGCACCGTGTTGACCCGAGCGTTGCAAGAAAGCATTGAGTTTCGCACCGGCTATACGATGGAGTACTGCGCTCTGACCATGGTCGATCTGCACGCCCAGATGAAGCAGGCGGCGCTCGACAATCCGTACCATCCGTGAGTGGCGCCGTCGTCCGGGCGGAAACCCGAGGGTTCCGCGCCGGCGCAAATCCTAACCTGGATTATCCCGGTTCGCAGGGAAGCAGGGACAAGCGGCACGGCCGAGCAGTAAGCCTCGAAGGGAGCGGCCACAGAGGTGCAAAATGACGCGGCGCGATCGGCTGCGGGCAACGATTTTAACGCAGCTGCCCGCCCGTAATGTAGGGAAACGCGCTCATCTCGTGAGCCAGGCTGACGGGCAGCGCAGCGCACACATGGCTGCGATTGATCTGCGCTACATTGGTCGCGCCCAGCAGCGCCATGTCGATGATGAGCTCCTCTTCGAGCAATTCGAGCACGCGCACGAGCCCGCTCGCGCCGCCGGCGCCTAAACCCCATCCCTGAAGCTTGCCGATGGTCACCGCTTTGGCGCCCAACGCTAACGCTTTGACGATGTCGGTGCCGCGTGTCACCCCGCCGTCGAGCACCACGTCAGCTTTGCCCGCCGTCGCCTCGACGATTTCGGGCAAGGTTTCGATGGTACCGCGGCCATGATCTAGCTGCCGCCCGCCGTGATTGGAAATGTAAATCACGTCGACGCCATGCTCAACGGCGATTCTTGCGTCCTCGGCTGTGGCGATGCCCTTGATGATGAGCGGCATGCCGGCGATTTTCTTGATCGCGTCGGCGGTGTCCCAGGTCAGCATCGCTTGGAAGTGGCGGCCCGTCTCTGTTCTCCTGCTCGGCGGCTGCCAACGGTTGAGCAGCGGCCGCTCGCGCCTGCTATAGTGCGCGGTGTCGACCGTCAGGCAGAGCGCGATATAGCCGGCTTTCTTGACGCGCCCGACGATTTCCGCGCACCAATCAAGACCGCCGCGAATATAGAGCTGAAAAATTTTCGGATGATTCGTGCTGGCAGCGATCTCCTCGAGAGTTGGTTGGGTGACCGAGCTGACAAAATTCATGCTGCCAAATTCGGCCGCCGCCTTCGCCACCGCCACTCCCCCTTCAGGCGTGATCGTCTGCAACGAACCGATCGGCGCCATCATGACAGGGATTCTCAGCTTCTGACCCAAAAAGACGGTCGAGGTATCGATCTTCGAAACGTCCACTAAGACCCGCGGCCGCAAAGCGATGCTATCGAAACCCAGGCGATTACGCCGCATCGTCGTTTCCGACTCGGCGCCGCCGGTTAAATAATCCCAAACATCCTGCGGCAAATTGCGGTGCGCCGCCTGAATAATTTCCTGGTTGCTAACGTAATCCATCATACTTTCTCCTTTTGAAATCGTGAATCGCTCCAGCAAATCACGCCGTCTAAATCAACCAGCTGGAACCTTAGCGAAGAGCCTGGCAAGCTGTCAAATAAAAGAACCACTCGGTATGAATATAGCTCAAGCCCTAGTTCGGGTATCACATTTCGAATTGCGAAATTCGAATTTCGAAATCTCAAAGAGGCCCATTGGCCGCCGTTCGATTTAACTCAGGGTGGCGAGCAAGTCGAGCCACGACCGAGAGACTCGCTCCTCGATCGGCCCCGGATCCCCTGGCAGGCTGTTCAAAAAGATCCAGAGGCGAGGCGCGCAAACGCGCATAGAGCAAGGCGCATAGCGCAGATTTGCCCGGTCTCCAGTCTTCCGTCCCTGGTCTTTTGAGAGCGCTTTGCGCTTAGCCCTTTGCGCTTTGCCAGACAGTACGTTGACGCGAAATCGATCAAGCGCAACGAAGCATATGGGTCTTTTTCAGCAGCCTGCTAGAGTAGGCAATCCGCCTTGGCTCAGCGCGTAATCGCGCCGTCGGCAGCGGAGGACACCAGCTTGGCGTATTTTGCCATGACACCGGTCTTATAGCGCGGCGCCGGCGCGCTCCAGTTACGCAGACGCGTCGTTATTTCTTCCGCGGATAGATCGACGTCGAGGCGGCGCGCTTCTGATATCGAAGATCACAGTATCGCCGTCGCGCAAAGCGGCGATGGGACCGCCGTGGGCGGCCTCAGGCGCGACGTGACCGGCCATCAGCCCATGGGTCGCCCCGGAAAAGCGCCCGTCGGTAAGTAGCGCCACCGAATCGCCTAACCCTCTGCCCACCAGCGCGGCGGTCACGCCGAGCATCTCGCGCATGCCGGGTCCTCCCTTGGGTCCCTCATAACGGATGACCACAACGTCGTTGTCTTTGATGCTGCCGCTTTGCACCGCTTGGAAGGCGTCCTCCTCGCGATCGAAGACTCGCGCCGGTCCTTTGTGCATCATCCGCTCGTGACCCGCGACTTTAACGACCGAGCCCTCCGGCGCAAGATTTCCTTTGAGGATCACCAAACCACCGGTGGACTTTAACGGATTTTCGACGGTGCGCACGACCTCCTGGCCGGCGCTCTCCTGGGTTGCTGCGGTTTCTTCAGCGAGCGTCTTGCCGCTGACCGTAAGGGCAGCGCCGTCAATCAACCCGGCGTCCAACAGCCGCTTGGCCACCAGGCGAATGCCGCCGGCATGATAAAGATCGTTGGCGACGAAGCGGCCGCCCGGCTTTAAATCGGCGATCAGCGGCGTGCGCTCGCTGATCCGATCGAAATCGTCGATGTCGAGCTCGATGCCGGACTCGCGCGCGATCGCAAGTAAATGCAAAACCGCGTTGGTGGAGCCGCCGGTGGCGGCAACCGATGCGATGGCGTTTTCCAGCGACTGCCGCGTGATGATTCGCGACGGGCGCAAATCGCGTTTCAGCATATCCACCACCAGCTTGCCGGCAGCGAACGCCGCCTCGTCTTTCTCCGCAGCCGTGGCTGGAATGCCATTGCTGCCCATCGGCGAAATGCCGAGAAACTCCATGACCGTCGCCATGGTGTTGGCGGTGAACTGGCCGCCGCACGCTCCGGCGCCGGGGCAAGCGCTGTTTTCCACGGCCTTAAACTGTTGTTCGTTGATACGCCCGCGGCCGTAGGCGCCGACGGCCTCAAACACGTCCTGAATCGTCAAGTCCTTGTCGCCGAGATTGCCCGGCGCGATCGAGCCGCCATAAAGAGCAAGACCGGGAATATCGAGCCGCGCCAATGCCATGATGACGCCGGGATTGGTTTTGTCGCAGCCGGAGAGACAGATGAGGCCGTCGAAATGATTGCCGCGCGCCACTAACTCAATCGAATCGGCGATCACTTCACGGCTGATAAGCGAGCACTTCATACCCTCGACACCCATGCTGATACCGTCGGAAATCGACACGGTGTTGAATTCCATAGGTGTGGCGCCGGCGGCCCGGATGCCCTCTTTGACTTTTGCCGCTAAACGCCGCAGATGAAAATTGCACGGGCCAATTTCGATCCAGGTGTTGGCAACGCCGATAATCGAGCGCGCCAGATCTTCATCGGTGAAACCCGCCGCTTTAAACATCGCCCGGCTGGGCGCCCGGTCAGGTCCGTCGGTAAGGACCGCGCTGCGCGGTTTCAAATTCTCTGCCATCGAAACTCCTGACTAGAACAAATTCGGAGTCTGTAATAAACTATTGTGCGATTGTATTTGCAAGCCAATCTCGGTTTGCCGCGGTCATGATGCCAGCGCTATCGGCGCGCAAGCTGCTCGAGGCGATGCGCCAGCGGGGTCCGTCCGAGCATGTGCAAGGCTAGCAGCCCGTGGTGAAAGTCTGGCGTCGCACCGAGACGGGTGAGGCGCCTCGATGGCAAGGCGCGACGACCGAGAATATCGGGAATATTTGAGCGAGGAGCAACGCAGCCAGCGGGGATGCATCGCCCGTCGAATGCAGCCAAGACTTTCATCACAGGCTGCTAGAGGATAGGTGGGGCAAGGAACGGAAGGATGAGATGGAGCGATATCGCCGACTTGTATTGCAGAGTCTGTTAGCAGCGAGCCTGCTTGCGGCCCAGCCGGTAAAGGCGCCGGCCGCCGACCCGGTGAACATCGGCGTGGCGGGCCCGGCCATCAATTTGATCTATGCTTACCTCGCCCAAGATGCCGGGCTCTGGAAGAAGCACGGCCTCGATGGCCGAGTAGTCTTGTTTGAAGCCGGCTCCACGCTCGCCCAGGTAGCGCGCGCGGGAGAAATAAAATTTGCTATCAACTCAGGCCCGGCCACCATTGCATCGCGCACCCAAGGAGCGGACTCGGTGATTGTCGCTGCATCGGTGAATACGCTTCCCTACAGCCTTGTTACCGCCAAAGGAATTACCAAGTGGGCCGATCTGAAGGGCAAGAGAATCGGCATCAGCAGGTTTGGTTCCGGCACCGATACGGCGATAAGATTGGTGTGCAAAAGATTCGGCCTGGATGCGGCTAAAGATCTCGTCATACTCCAGGGCGGCACCCAACCAAGCCGCCTCCAGGCGCTCGCCGCCGGTTCCCTCGATGGCACTTTGGTTTCACCGCCTCTCGATCTCACGGCGAAAAAGCAGGGTTTTAATATTCTCGTGAACCTGGCCGAGCTCGGCATTCCCTATCCGCAACTTATCATTGAGACCACCGACCGCTTTAACCGGGAACATCCCGAGATCGTCAAAAAATTCCTCAAAGGATTCTTGGAAGGCGTGCGCTACGCCGCGACGAACAAAAGCGAGACCCAAAAGACCATCACGAAATATTTGAAGACCAGCGACCCGGAGATTCTCGAAGCAACCTACAAAAGCTTCATGGAGGTCACGGACTACAGCGGCATGCCCAACCTGGAGGGGATCCGCAATGCCATTGACGAAGTCGCGCAACGCGTGCCTGCTGCCAAAAACAAAAAACCCGAAGAGTTCGTGAACCTGCGCTTCTTGAAAGAACTGGAGGCGGAAGGGTTCTTCAAGAAGCTCTGATCAGTCCTATCCGCCCATGCAACCCTACTCGGCACCCTGCAAACGCCGCAGCTTGTCACGAACTATTCTCTGCTGCATCGCGCCGATGCTAGTGATCGCCAACTTAGTTGGGTGCAGCGATGGCTTTGAAGTGATCGCATTCGAAGCGACTCCGGTCGCTGACGCGCCAGCAAGTGGCCGCAACATTGCTCAGGAAAAAATCGATCGGATCGTCGAGAACGGCGCCAAATCGCCGGTGCCGCCGAAAACCACTGTCTTTACCGAAGAGGAAGCGAATCAGTTGTTGCGAATACAAATGAAAGAGTTGATGGCCAACGGCCTTAGCGAACCACACGTCAGGCTGATCGGTAACGACGCGCTGGCGGCGCGCGTGATAGTCGATCTGGATGAATACAAGCGCCAGCGCCAGGGACGGGGCGGCCTGGGACCGCTCGCTCTGTTAACCGGCAGATTACCGATCACCGCGCGCGGCACACTGTACGCCCGCGACGGTCAGGGGCGGATCAAACTCGAAGGCGCGGAATTAAACGGTATCCCGCTGCCACCGGCGCTGGTGCGTGAAATGATCACGGCTCTGTCACGCAGCCGCCGCAACCCCGAGGGCTACGACGTCGAGCAACCCTTCATTTTACCCGCTAATATTCGTACGGTGACGATCAACCCCAAAGACGCTGTGGTGAAGCAGTAAGTGATGCCCTGCGCGGCATCGTCGGTCGAGTCATCTTACTTCGCTACGAACCGAGACGCCATGCGACTTGGCATGCGCCGAGCGCGCCAACCATTCGCCACCCACCAGCATCACAGCGAGAACTAAGCACACGCCGTTGCTCGTCCAGGTCAACAGTGCAAACGGACCGGACGGAACCAGGGGAACAAATAGCCCTGCCGCCGCGATGATGAAGAGCGAGCGCCGCGGAATTCCGATGGGCCGGAAAAGATAACCGACGAGTCCGACTCCCAACAGCACCGTCGCCATCAGCGCTGTAATCACCGTGGGCGCAACTTCCTGCCATGGACCGATCAACAAAAGGCTCGGTGACAAAGCGAAAATAAACGGCACGATATAGGCCAAAACACCCAGGCGCATGCACTCCCAACCGGTCTTCATCGGATCGGTCTTGGCGAGCGAGGCGGCAGTGTAAGCGGCAAGGCAAACCGGCGGCGTGATGGTGCTCAACATGCCGAAGTAGAAAATAAACAGATGAGCCGAGATCGGAATGATTCCCGCCTTGGTCAGGGCAGGCCCGACCAAGACGGCGAGCAGGATATAAACCGCAGTCGTCGGTAAACTGAGTCCGAGCACCATATTGACTAGCGCGGTCAGAATAAGCAGCAGGATAATGCTCGACTGGGCGACGTTGAGCAAGGTAAATGTCAGCGAGAAGTCGAGGCTCGTGAGCGCGAGAACGCCGATGATGATTCCAGCAAGTCCGGTGATAATGGCGATGTCGAGCAAGCCCCGGCCCGTGTCTGCAAAAATATTGATAATCTCGCGCACGCCCAATTTTATCCCGGGCGTCAACCAGCCCACCACGAAAGACGCGCCCACAGCCAAAAGACCTGCGACCTCCGGTCTTTTCGGAATGAAAAAAAGAAAAGTAATCAACACTGCCAGGGGCACGAGAAAGCCGGCTGAACGGCGCATGACCTCACCAAGCTTGGGCAATTCATCGGCGCTCAAGCCGCGCAGCCCGTGGCGGCCAGCGAGCAAATCGACCTGCACGAAGAGCGCGACGTAGAACAAAACCGCCGGCACGAGCGCGCGCAGCGCGACTTCCGAATAAGGTATCTGCAGATACTCAGCGATCAGAAAGGCCGCTGCGCCCATGACCGGTGGCATGATCTGGCCGCCCGTCGAGGCCGTGGCTTCGACCGCGGCAGCGACCGTTGGCGGGTATCCCGATTTTTTCATCATCGGGATCGTCATCGTGCCGTCGACGACGACGTTGGCGACCGCGCTGCCGCTGATCGTGCCGAACAAGCTCGAAGAGACAATCGCCATCTTGGCCGGTCCGCCGCGAAAGCGGCCCATCAGAGCAAGCGAAAAATCAGTCAGAAATGCCGCCCCTCCGACAGCGTAAAGCACGTTACCGAAAAGAATGAATACCAGGACGATGCCGGCGGCGACTTCGAGTGATTGGCCGAAAATGCCATTGCGGTCGAGATAGAGATAAGTCGCAATCCGACTCACCGACCAGCCGCGGCCGTAAAACGGCCCGGGAAAGAGATAAGCGAAAAAAGCATAAAACAAAAAAACCGCGGCGATGATGACCAGCGCCCAGCCGGTGAGCCTTCTGCTGGCCTCGGCGAGCAGGACCACGGCGACCATTCCCATGATAACGCGATCGGTACGAATTTCGCCGAGCGAATTTACCAAGCTCGGGTAATTGATGAAAATATATAGCCCGACGGCAAGTCCAGCCAAAGCAGCGAGTAGATCATACCAGGGCACTCGATGGCGATGTCCCGCCATGCCCTCGGGTACGGTGAGAAACGTGGCACAAAGGGTCAGCGCCAGGAACAACCCCATGTATTGCTCACCAAAGATGAGCCAGCCGACGCGCTGGGGCACTTCGAGCGAGAAGAAAACACCGACAATTGGAATAAGAATCAGGAGCGCGCGATTGACGCGCCCAACGGCACCCTTCAGAACCCGCGTGCGCGCGGTTTCTTCGGAAAGCAGCGCCTCGTCCATGTTTTAGGTCAGCTCAGCCAAAGATCGCCGCGGGCCTGTTCATGTCCTGCGCCAGCCTGCTAACCGCAAATCTCTTTAGCGCGCGCGTCGTGCTTGGCGTCCCAAACCCGCGCCTCTTTGTAAAAGCGCACGGCGCCGGAGTGATAAGGCACTGTAAACTGCGTCAATGCTTGATGATCCTTGGACCATTTCTTGAGCAACGGATGCATCATCTGCAACTCGTCGATATTATCCCACCACGCTTTCAACATCGTCTCGACGGTTCGC
Source organism: uncultured delta proteobacterium (assembly GCA_963801935.1). Taxonomy (GTDB): domain Bacteria; phylum Desulfobacterota; class Binatia; order UBA9968; family UBA9968; genus DATACQ01. The sequence goes on along the minus strand of CAWDHA010000003.1, from coordinate 130,478 downwards.
TCGCTGATATTAGTAGCGCTGACGAGGTGGAGCGGATAGCCGATCACGTGGATATCTCCTTTAACGCCGGCGCCGGGCTCGGATTTTACGACGCCGGCGCCGTAGCGCGACAATATCTTGCTGCTTGCCGGCGTGTTCGGCAGGCCAATCATGCGTACCGGTTCCATTGCATTAGCTTCCTCGACGACGCCGATGCCGATGGCGGTAAACGAAGCGTCGACCTTTCCCTCCGGCACGGCGCGAACCCCGTCGTTCAGGTTCGACACTTTGACTTGCACGACATCCGACGCTTTAAGTCCGCCGGCTTCGAGATACGCCAATTGCCAGGTTTGATTGATGGCATGACCGCCGTAGTCCCATGCCAGGCGCTTGCCTTTGAGATCGCTGACTTGCTTGATATCGGATTTGTCCCGCACCATGATTGCGGCAATAAACGGGTAAACGCCGCCGGCGACGACGCGAACGCCGGGAAACGCTTTTTTGTAGGTGCCGGTGCCGGTAGCCGCCATGTTCGCGTCAAGAATGTTCATAATGCCGAAATCAATTTCGCCGCTCTCCAGTAACGGCATCCAGGCGTTAGGGCCGTTATAAGGTTGCACTTTCGCCGACACCTGTGTGTATTTGCTGGCGACCGCGGCGAGCGCCGAAGCGATGGCATGCGCTCCTGTACCGGCGGGGTTGGTGCCGATCGCAACGGTTCGCGGTAACTGCACGCTCTTGTTGGTGCTCGAACCGCAGTCGAGTTTTGCTTCGGCGCTGTGCATTTGTCCGGCGAGCAACAGAGCCGCCGCAGCCAGAAGTTTCTTGGACAATTTCGCGCTGGTCATTACGCCATGACTCCTTTTGGTTTAATCAAGCAGTCGACCCCGTGCTTAACGCTTCGGCGAATTCTTGCCGGCCGCTATGCGCTCAGCCGATAAAATCGTCGAGCGTTGTCAGCGAGAATTTTTCGCTTTGAGCTGTCCGAGATATCTTGCCGCTCTTCCAGCTCAGGAATGTCTTTCAAGTACATCGCCCGTTGGCGCTCGTGCGGATAATCCGAAGCGAAAAAAATGTTGTCATCGCCGAAGATCTGTAAGACGTACGGCAAGGTCCGCTCTTCGGCCTCCAGCGAAACATAAACCGATTTCTTGATGTACTCACTGGGCAAACGCTTCAGCCGTGGCGCCCATTTCTTGCCGCGCCGTTCAAAATCTTCGTCCAGGCGGTCCATCATGTAGGGAATCCAACCGGCGCCCGCTTCGAGATAGGCCACGCGCAGATCGGGAAACAACTCGAAAACCCCCTGGAAAATCATGTTGGTCAATTGGATCATCAGCGGCAGTGGATGTTCCAGGGCGTGGACTTCGACAAAGGTATCGAAAAAATCGAAGCCCAGGCCGCGGCTCGGCGCGCCGTGGATCGCCAGCGGCAGATCGAGACGGCAGGCCTCTTCATAGAGAGGGAAAAAGCTTTCGTGGCCATAGCCTTTGCGTAAACTCGTCATCGACGGCAGCATGCCCCCCGGCATGCCGAGCTCTTGCTTCACCCGGCGCAGCTCTTGAATAGCCGCGGCTACATCATGAATCGGCAGGATCGCCGCGCCGAGAATGCGCGGGTTCGGCTTGGTATAGGTGGTGAAAAGCCAGGAATTATAAGCGCGCGCGATGTCCACCGCCCACGCCGGATCCTGAATCAAACCAAACGCTAACGCCGCCGTGGGATAAACTACGGTTGTCTGAATACCGCATTCGTCGAGAAATGAACTCCAGGTATCGCAGTCTGGGTAATCGCGCAGCCCCGGTGAACTCAGATTGGAAAGTCGCGCCCAACCATCGAGCGAAGGAAAAGGTGAAAAAGTGTCGGCCCAGGTGTTTTCTTTACTCGTCCCTTTATAGTTTCCGCCAAGGTGCCCGAGGATTTCGCTGTTGCGTTCCGTGATGTGCCCGTCGCCGTCAATCACCGGGTAACGATTCTTTCGCATACCAACCTCCCGCGATCGCTTTCAAAGTCTCGGGCGCCGCGCGCCGCTATCTATCTCTTTCCGCACGCGAATTGTCAAGCTTTTGCAGAGCAGCAAACTCATCTAAGCAATGGCGCGGAGCGGTCGCCGCGCGAGGAACATCAGTACCGTCGAAAGCAAACTAAAGGCAGAGAATAGAGCGAACGCGATGGCGTAGCTTTTCGTGACGTCGTAGCAAAAGCCGGCCACCACCGGTCCGAGAAAGGTGCCGATGGTCGTGACCGTGCGGCTCACCCCCTGAATCGTGGCAAAGGCCTTGGTGCCGAAATAGTCGGCGCGAATCGGTTCTTGCAGCGATGCCAGGCCGCCGTAAGCGAGCGAGTAAATCACCATGCATGGCATAAAAATAAACGCTTCGCCGCTCCAGCCCATGAAAAGCACCGAGATGCTAAGCCCCAGGAGCAAGCCAATGTTGAGCAGGCGCTTCTCGACCAGGTCGCCGAGCCATCCCATGCCGATGCGCGCCGGCGCGCTGATCAAGGTGGAGAGACCGAGGAGGCTGCTCGCCGCGGCGGTGCTCCAACCACGATCCACCAGCAGAATGACGAAATGCACCGAGACGCCTTCGGTGACCAGGTGGCGCAGCGCTCCCGAAGTGGAGAGAAACCAGAAGGATTTGAGTCGCAAGACTTCGGACAAGCTAAACTCTGGATCGTATTCCGATTCATGAAGCGAGCGACTCGGGGCCGGGTTGGCTTCCGCGGCTCGTTCGATCTCGTTCTCATGAGCTTGCGCGATACGGCTGATCGCGTAGGCCATCGGCAGGCCGACGATCAGCAAGACCACGCCCGACAGTGCCGCGGCGGTTCTCCAACCCCACTCGCTGATCAGCCAACCCACAAGCGGCACGAGCGGGCCGGAAATTCCCGGGCCCATGCGAAAGATACCGAAGGCGAGACTGCGGCGCTCGCGAAAGATTTTAGCGATGAGCAAGCTGATCGGCATGTGATAACCGAGGCTCGATCCCAAAACGATGCCTAGAATAAGCGCGGCATAGAGCATCGGCAAAGAGTTGACCAGACTCAAAGCGAAAAAACCCATCACGCAGATGGCAATGCCGATAACCATAATGCGCCGCGGCCCGATGCGATCGACGAAGTAGCCTTCAATGGGTCCCAGGATACCGGACTCGATCCGCGCCAGCGAAAATGCGCCCGAGATTGCCGTCCGGCTCCAGCCGAACTCACGCTCAAACGACGGGAAGAACGCGCTCATGCCGAAATAACAGAAACCGGTGTTCACCGCGTGGGTAATGCAGCCGCAGATTACCAGCCACCATTTGCGATCCATCAGACCAGATGTCCGGATAAAGCGTTGGCTGTCAAGAGAATGTGAAAATGCAGTTCAATGTTCAGCGTTGCGCCCCCCGCAGTCAGGGGCGAAGTTACGACGGGTGGCGGGGTTCTCGTTTGTTCTGATATATTGGAGAGGAGTTCGAGGAATGGTTCGAGTTAAGCTAAAGCACGCGAATGTCATGCTGAGCGTTACGCGAAGCATCTCGGATTGTAATGCTGCGACAAAGCCGAATCTTTCGGCAGGGCCTCAGAATGACATTAGGATCTCTCCTGCTGGGTATGCAAAAGGGTGGCGCAAACGCCAACTGAGCACGTCTCCTTGACCTTGATCCATTATGTCTGAAATTGGACATCAGCTTGCGGAAGCGACAGAGGGTGAGGACGCCGTTTTAAAGAAAGCGCGCGCGATTCACGAGAGCGTGCTCGTCCTTGATTCTCACGTTGATTTTTCGCCGGCCGATCTTGTCGGCCAGCCCAATTACACCGAGCGACTCGCGACGCAGTTCAATCTGCCCAAGATGAGTCAAGGCGGGGTTGACGCGCTGTTCTTCGTGGTTTACGTCGGCCAGACACGGGAAACGCAAAACCCCGAGGCGCTCAAGCCCGCCGGCTACCAGCGCGCCTATGCTGCAGCGACTGAGAAGTTCGACGCGGTGCGCCGCTTCGTTTCTGAGGTTGCCCCCGAAAAGATCGCTTTGGCATTGACGCCGGGCGAGCTTCGCGCCATCCATGCGCAGGAAAAAAAAGCGGCATTGATCGGTGTCGAGAACGGTTACCCGCTTGGCGAGGACATCGGCAGAGTTCATGAATTCTACGAACGCGGCGCGCGTTATCTCTCGCTCGCGCACAACGGCCACAACCAGCTCTCGGACTCGCACACCGGTGAGCGCGACGGCTGGAAGTGGAACGGTCTTTCGCCTCTCGGCGAGCAGGTGATCGGCGAGATGAACCGGCTCGGCATGATGGTCGACGTGTCGCACGCCTCCAAAGACTCGATGCTGCAAACCGCGACGCTTTCGAAAGCGCCCATCATCGCCTCCCACTCTGCGGTGCGCGCGCTCTGTAATGTGAGCCGCAATCTCGATGACGAACAACTCCTGGCATTGAAGAAAACCGGCGGCGTCATCCAGATCGTCGCCTATGGCGGCTTTGTTAAAACGCCAACACCTGACTCACCCGAGCGTCTGGCAGCCCTACGCGCGCTAAGACATGAATTCAGCCTGGCCGACCCGGCGGACCCACGGCAGCGCGCGGCCTTCCACTCCGCTTTAAATCAGATGCCGGGCGAGGAGCGCGCCGGGTACCTCGAGAAACTCGCGGCCATTGACGCGCAACATCCGGGTGATTCAGCGGCTACCGTTGACGATTTCGTCGACCATATAGACTACGCCGTCAATCTCCTGGGCATCGACCACGTCGGCATCGCCTCGGATTTCGACGGCGGCGGCGGTCTCGCCGGCTGGGCCGACGCCGGCGAAACCTTTAATATAACATTGGAGCTGGTGCGCCGCGGCTATACCGAAGCGAAGGTCGAAAAACTTTGGGGCGGTAACCTACTGCGGGTGATGGATGAGGCTCAACGCGTGCGTTGAAAAGGGGTCGGGGTTTCTGAAAAGGGGCGGGACCGCTGATTTCTGACCTCTGATCTCTGTCATCTAATCACCTTGTCCGCCCGCGCCAGCACGCTCGGTAGAATTGTCAAGACTATCTGCTTTGCCGCTTTCAGATTAAGCACCAGTTCATGGCCGGTTGCTCCACGGGCAGTTCAGCGGGCTTGGCGCCTTTCAAAATTTTGTCGATAAAAATCGCGTCACGCGACCAGCTAAACTCCAACAGCTTCGGGCCTTAGGTTCAGAAGCCCACCCGATGCTGCAAATCTCTCGTGATAATAGACTGCCGGCAGCTTCTGCGGCTGCTCGTTGAGCCAGGCGCGCCGCCTTGCGCTGTGAAGATGGGCGAAGTCAGAAATGACCAATCCCTCCGCGGGCGCCTGTCTGACGGCTTCAAACGCGCTCCAAATCCTTGCAACCCGTCAAAGAAGATACCGTGAGACTCAAGCCGGCCGCGCGCACCGCTTCGATCGTTTGGAGCTGGCCGCCGTGCCGCTTTTATCCCACATGATAGCAGCCCGGGACATCTGAGCTAGAAAATCTTTCAGTGACTCCACACTTGCCACTAAGCTCAGCGGTCTGAAAAGACAGTCCCGTTATGTTCCCGCCCAGGCGGCCGAGGCTTGCGACCGCATGTTCCACAACATCATCCATGCGGCCCATGATGATGGGGGATTTACTACGACGATTGACTCAGACACAGCCCAGCACCTATGTAAAAAGGCAAAATAAATGGAGATCGGCAATGACAACGACCATGGACAAAGATGACCTCTGGATTGTCGAACATTTTAGCGAGCTGGTAACGAAATATGCCGGCAAATACGTCGCGGTTGTGAACGAGACGCTAGTGGCTGTTGGCGAGTCCCGCCGGGACGTGGGAACTAAGGCGCGCGAAGTCGAGCCCCGGAAGATCCCGTCCGTACTGAGGGTGCCTAGAGAAGAGGATATGGTGTGCCTGTTATCGAGTTCCCATACACGCTTCACAAAGGCTACTTGATGCCGATTATCCCGATCACGATCCAGAATCATAAAGTCTGGGTCTATGTCGATTCGGGAGCCACCTTCAGCATGGTCGGCGCGGCTAACGCCAGAGATATGGGGATTAACTGGCAAAGCGGCAGACGGCAGATGGTCGTCGTTGGCGACGGAAGCTACGGTTGAACGATTGATCTTTTTTGAACCAATGTTGAAACTGCTGACGTCGATTGTGCTCCCGTCCATCATCGATGAGCTGCGAGATGACTTCTCCGGACGGCGGCGAATCAATTGTGCGGTGGATTTTGCTATTAGGGCTGCGGCGAGCTCCGGCTCGCATTCGAGGGAGAGAGCACACCGTTAGCCGCGAGTAACATAAGATTCGTGCCCTGCGTCCTATTGAAAAGCTGCCCGACACCATGCCGCAGTTTTTCTTTCTGGCCATAGCATACGAAAAGAGGTATATTCGTATAATGCCGGCTGAGCCGAAGCCGATCCAATGGCTTGGATCGTCGCGAAGGGATCTCAAATCCTTCCCGAAGCAGGTCCGCTACGACATAGGCCAGGCTCTTTATGCTGCACAGATGGGTGAAACTGACCCGGCAGCTAAGCCTCTCAAGGGTTTCGGTGGAACGAAGGTGATGGAAATTGTCGACCGTCACGACAAGAACACTTATCGGGCCGTTTACACCGCGCAATTCGAAGCAGTGATATACGTTTTGCACGCCTTTCAGAAGAATTTTGCACGCCTTTCAGAAGAAATCGAAGAGCGGCATTGCCACACCACAAAGGGATATTGAACTCATTCGCCGCCGGCTGATAGAGGCCAGCGGCTAAACAGGCAAAGGAGTAACTGAAATGGCGACTAAGAAATCACGACGAGTAACGGTTGAGAAAGGCAGCGCCAACGTGTTTGCGGACCTCGGTTTTGCCAATCCGGCGCGCGAACAGCTCAAAGCCCATCTCACCCTGCAAATCTACCGCGTCATAAAGAAACGCGGCCTGACGCAGACCGAGGCTGGCGAGATACTCGGCATCAAGCAGCCCCACGTCTCCGCGCTTATGCGCAATCGTTCTGGTGACTTTTCAGTCGAACGGCTAATGGATTTTCTGATCGCGCTCGGTCATGATGTTGAAATCACCGTCAGGCCAAAACGAAGGCGCCATGGCCAAGTGTCGGTTGGCCTTGCGTGAAACGACTGAACTAACCTGGCTTATTTCGCGATCGGCTCTACGCAATCACCATTCTCCTTTGCCGCCACCCGTAATTTTAGCCAGGAGAGCGTCTCCCTTGTGGTCTTTTCTCCACGCCTGGGCGGCGTATGTTACGTGGGCGGGCTCGGACGCCATCGCCCGCCCGCTTTTTGCGCGCAACACGCCTCATTCCTTCGTGCAATTACTGCGCGAAGCGTTCATCAAGCTGGAAAGCGACCAAGAGTTTATAGCTGGTTAAAAAGGGCCGGCGGAGACGACACCGATCTGCTGATGGCAAAACACGGAGCCGGTGAAGTCATCCATACGAGGGTCGCCGCCGTTGCGCACGAGCGACCGAAAGGCGCCATCAAACATTTTCATGACTGTCGAGAAACTGCACGCACATCTGGACCCTTGGATGTATTGCGATTGAATGGCAATTCTTCTCAAAACTTAACACTCGGACAGTGGCTATTATACTAGCCGTAATTGAGGTCATCATGAACGAGATATCGAGATATGTACCGATCACCAAAGCAAAAAATGACCTGTTGGAGCTGATCCGTCAAGTTGAAACGTCGATGAGTCGGTAGCCGTTACCAAGAACGGCGTCCCCACTGCGGTGATCCTAAGCATGGGGAAATATGCCGGCCTACTCGAGACACTCGAGATTCTCAGCGACGAAGATACCGCCAAGTCCCTGAGAACTTCTATACGTCAAGCGCGTAAGCGTAAGTGGTTGCGGCCGGACGAGGTATTTCGCCGTTGAGCAAATTCTTTTGCTCGCTACACCCCCCGGAATGCGCACGCCTCATTTCCAAGTTGCCGCCTGAAATCAAACGGCTTGTTCGATCGACCATAGATGCATTGCTGGCTGAACCTAAGATGGGTACAGAGCTAGCCGGCGAACTCGACGGTTACCGCTCGTATCGAGTGAGGCGTTATCGCATCATCTATCGTGTCAATGAAGAGGAGTCCTGCATAGAAGTTTATCATGTGGGGCACCGATGCGACGTTTACCAGAGTTTAAGGTCATTACTGTCACGTAAGAATAAAGACTTCATCCGTGGGACACAGGCAACATGAATAAGTTAATACTCAGACCCGCCCCAAACTCGCCGAGACCCCAAACTCGCTGAAATCGTCCAGCAAAATTTTCACGGCGGAAATCGTGCCCTGAGAATCGCGAATGCTTGGGGGAATCTTTCTCGTCGTTCTCTCCACAGTCATGTACGGAGGCTTGTCTCTGCTCAGCTTTTTAACAAGAAATTCGCCGGGGTATACCGACAACTCGCGTACATCGGCGCACTGTTTCTCGCCGGCGTCGTTCTAAGCCTCGGAGTGGGTCTCATTCGCGCCGCACGGCGCACGGAACGATGACACGCGCCGCCAATCACCGAGGTCGCTCGCCAGGTGGGAATCTCGACCTCCGGGGTTTCGAAGATCTTGACGAGGACTTTGTCCATCTAGTCAACAGCGTTACAAATCCCTAGCCCGGATCAACGGCCTCGCGTGAAGCGTTCAGACTAGAAAAGCCTGGGTCCCGGTGCCCCTGCCGTGAAGAGTCGTGGATTTGACTTGCAATGCCTTGATGGTAAATTTACTATATTGTCGAGTGTGGAAGCTTGAAAACTTATGAAGTGCCGATTCTGCGGGCGGTGGTATGGATGGGAAACGCAAGAAAGAACCTTCGCGAATTTCCGGAGGGAGCACGAAAATCAATCGGCGATGAATTGCAACTTCTCCATTTTGGGGGAATGCCAAGGGACGCGAAGCCGTTTAAGGGTGTTGGTAGCGGAGTTTTAGAAATTGCCGTGCGCTATGACAAAGATGCTTATCGCACGGTCGTGGCGGTGCAGCTTGGAAAGAAACTATATGTACTGCACGCCTTTCAGAAGAAATCGAAGAGGGGCATTGAGACGCCCAAGCGCGATGTTGAACTAATTAAACAGCGGTACAAAGAAGCAAAGGAGCTTGCCAGCCATGAGGAAACAGAAAATCAAGTTTGAAGAGGGTAGCGGGAATGTCTTTGCGGATTTAGATCTCAAGGATTCGGATGAGCTATTTGCGCGGGCGCAGATCGGTTTTTGTGTTCATACAATTGTCAACGACAAAAACCTTAAACAGAGAGAAATTGGCGCCGTCCTTGGTATTGCTCAGTCAGATGTGTCGCATTTAATGAACGGACACTATAGCCGCTTCACCACCGACAAACTACTGGATTTTCTCAAGAGATTGGATCGAAAAGTGACTATTCGGATCGCGCAGCACAAAGCAGGAGAACCTTATCAGGAGATTTCGTTTGCAAGTTGAAGAGGATGGGAACGAGGACAACGGGATGAGATTTAAGCTGCTTTGGCAGAGTTACGGGAATGGCGCCCGCTTATTCTTTGACGAGGACTTGGTCCAGCTAGGAAACAGCGTCCCTCGAGCGCTCTGGATTGAGCTGCGAGATGACTTCTCCGACGGCGGCGGCGTGGAACACCGGAGCCCTCTGATGAGCGGATATTGGGGAGCGGAGAATTTGTCGAGCGCATCCTTAAGAACGTAGATGCACGAGCGCTGCGCCAGCATGCAGCCAAAAGGCGAAATCGTTACGCCGACCGTGTGGTGGCTGAGGAATGCAAGAAGAGCGGAGTGTCGCTGACGGAACTGAGAAGCGGAAGCCGTCGGGCCGGTTGCCAGCGGTGAGAACAAAGATAGTTCGTGGGCTCGTAGAGAATTACGGCGTAGGTCGCCGCGGTCGCTCGCCAAGTGGGAATCTTGACCTCCGGGGTTTCGAATATCTTGACGAGAACTTGTCCAGCTAGTCAACACCGTCCTCGTCGCCCGAACTTTGCCATGCTCCGCTTTCGAAGCTAACCGTTCCATTTCAGACTTCTGCCGCTCTTCCTCCAGAGTTTTCGCAGCAGCAAGCGACGGCGATATGACGTTCTCGGTTTCACGAAAGAGGGATAAGGCGCGGAAAACTAATGACGGAGCTGATAGCTCTATACGAGAGATGTGCTTACCAATTCACGCTGCTCCAAATACTAGTGTGAACGCCGAAACGGTCATCGAGTAGAAAAAGAGGTTTACCAAATCGAACGGATCCCCGTACTCTTCCGTTGCTCGTTCCTTTTCATCAGTGCCTGGCCTAATCTCCCTTACACGTTGGACAAGAACAAGGCCTCTCGCTTTAGAGATCTTCGTGGCGGTTTTCGTCTCGCGATCGACCGATTCGGTCTCTGACATTACATCCAAATAACGAACCCGCACTGTCACAAACGCAAAGAAAAACACAATACCAAGAACGGCACTCCAAAGAACTATCTTTTGAGCCGTCCTGTATTTCGCCAAAGCGTCTCTATATACACTCAGACATACAAGAGCAACTAGAGCCACGATGGTGGCCGCGATCGGATAAAGCGTGCCGATCTTTGACTTTTCAACAGTCACAGGAACGGACAGTAACCAAGCCATCGTGGGAAACAAAACCATGGCAACTGCCAAAGTCGTCCAAGGAGAAAATCGAAATTGCGCCTCCTCCACTCTTTCCTGAATGAGCGCCAGATCCGACACGCCAATAACGTCTTGTAGGTACTCTTTGATTGCCATCAAAATTAACGCTGATAGGGCGAAAATAAAAATGAAAAGATAGAGGCCGACCAGAAGGATACCATAGGGAATTTGATTATAATCTGTGACGGCAAGAACGTATTTTTCATGACTCCCATGTGTGCCGATCCCCGCTTGTAGATCTCTTTCGTATTGCTTGGCTACCCTTACCAGTCGTTCGATCAAATCCTTTGATTCGTTGGGCACCTGGTTCGGCAACGCCTCCAGCAGGGTGGGCTCAACGGCCCTTACGTCATTTTAATTTTAGTCGCGACGGATACCGACAATGCCGTTTGATAGAGGAAAATCGATAACACGGCGCCAACAATAAGAAGCAGTGGTGCGAAAGCCACGAGTCCTATTGTTCGTCCGGAGGGCCGAATGGATACAGACGCATCCGGCGAGCCCAGATGCCGAGGAAACATATATTGCGCCAACGTGTGACGACTGTAAAAGAGGAATCCCAGGAGCAAAAAACAGATCAATGAGGTATATGCTGCAAGATATTTAGCATGAGCGGAGTAGGCGGGTATAAAGCCCAGGGTCGTAGCAGGAATTGGCAACGCCGCTGTTACAAGCGACGAAATGCTCATGTAGTTCTGAAAGAAGCGAGCAAACTCTTGGATCCGTCGTGGTTGATGCTGCTGGTCCGCTGCTTCCGCAGCGCGCTCATTGCGACTCACGTGGACTTCCTATTTTGCACCCGAGCTGTAATATCGGTGATTTCTTCGTTATCATCACCGCCTCTCGATTTCAAAGAGCTGGGGTTGTGGGATTAGCCAAGTTTATGCGGCGACTTTTGACCGGTTATGCGGTGAGTTACAACCGACGGCATCGCCGGTATGGGCATGTCTTTCAGAACCGCTACAAATCGATTGTCTGCGACGGCGACAGCTATTTCACCGAGCTGGTACGCTACATTCACCTGAATCCGTTAAGGGTGGGGTTGGTTAGGATTTGAAACAATTGGAGAAACATCCGTATTGCGGGCATGGAACTATCCTGGGAACGGCGGCAAGGCAGTGGCAAGACTGCGAGAGCGTGCTGGCGCAGTTTGGCAGGCGAGATTTTGATGCGAAGGAGGCGTACCGGCGCTTTGTTGCGGAGGGAGTTGTGTTGGGGGCGGCGCCCGGAGTTAGTGGGCGGTGGACTGGCGCGATCGGCGGGGGAGTGGTTTGCAGTCAGAACACAGCGGCGCCGTGGAACACGGGAGCTATCTGATGAGCGGATATCGGGGAGCGGAGAATTTGTCGAACGCATCTTTAAGGACGCAGATGCACGAGCGCTGCGCCAGCATGAGCCAAAAGGCGAAATCGTTACGCCGAGCCTATGGTAGCTGAGGAATGCAAGAAGAGCAAAGTGTCGCTAACGGAACCGAGAAGCGGGAGCCGTCGGGGCCGGTTGCCAGCGGTGAGAACGAAGATAGTTCGTAGGCTCGCAGAGAATTACGGCGTGGGGGTCGCCGAGGTCGCTCGCCAAGTGGGAATCTTGACCTCCGGGGTTTCGAAGATCTTGACGAGAACTTTGTCCAGCTAGTCAACAGCGTCCCCTCGTTTCCCCTTCTAGTCTTTGACCCACTCTTCACCCAAGGCGGGCACGAGTGCAGCGAGGCAGTAGGGCCGGATATCGACAAGAAACTTCCGTCCCTTGTACTCCGGTTTTAAGAAATCTTCCCACTTGTTCGGGACCTTATTGGCGGCAAGAAGATTCTTGTTGTAGGCGATGGAACAGAGGGCGGAGCCGATGCTCACTGTGTTGCGGTATTCGGGGTCGACCATCTTGGGATTGATCTTCAAGACTCCCTGCTCAGCCATACCCAAGATATCGAGTTTCTTCGCATACGGCGCGTAGTCCGTATAAAAATCTTCCGGAAGATGTATCGTATCCCATTCCTTGACCGCTCCCGCCCTTAGCTCCAAGAGAAGGCGTTGCGCCGTGTCCGTACCCGTCATCTCCTGGATTTCAATATCCGCAAAGGGGTATCTCTTTTTGAAAGACTCGATGAGCGGCTTGAACGTATTGGGGTCCAATGAGCTATGAGCGCGGAGTTTGCCCTCTCTCCTGGCATTGGCGAGGATTTCATCATGGCTGGTAATGAACGCATAACCCTTGGCATCAGCCGCTTGCTTCGCCTGCTGGAGAGTCGCGGCGGTTACCGCGGCGGCGAATGCCTCCGGAGCGAACAGCGACGAGATCAGAAAGATCAACATTGTGACAGTTATGGAGAGGCTAGCCGTCATATTATCCAACCTCCTCTGCGGCGCGTCTGCCAGTCGGGAATGGCAAATGAGGATGCGCGGACGAGAACATCCAGGTGAAATCCCTGGCGCGGAGCATATGAGAATAGTGAATCGCTGTCAAAAGTAATTCGACAGCAGAGTTTGGCCTCTAGATCGTTCTCAGTATGTCCAACCCTGAAGGGTCGATTATGTCGAGTGCATTGCAGAGCCCCATGCGTCAGCGGCATACCATGCATGTTGTTCGAAAGTGGACTTCTTGCTGATCGCACGACGTTTGCCTAATTGCTCTTTGTAGTTGCTGCGCGCAATCCAGGAGTGGGAGCTACGTTGAGCGGCTCTAGCGACATTGATCTTGTGCGGATAAGGAGGAACTAACAATGAGATACGTGGCGTTGCTTGCGATGCTATACATCCTCGTCCCCCGTATCAACGATACGCTTGAGGTTTCCGGTGCGTTATCGCTGATATCCGGCACGATGAGCCACTCGATGCGTCTTGGTATCTGCTCTCTCAGCGACAATTCCGAGAGACCCACACTTTGAATCAATGAACCTTGTTCGCGTCACCAGCGGGCCACGCTCTGGTCAGCGATTTCCTGCCAGGGGACATCCTTGGGAATGACGATGTCGGCGGCGCGAACGTTGCGATAGGTCTTGGGGTCCACGCCGAGGGGCGCCACGCCGCGCTCGAAGTCGCGCAGAACGTCGAGCAGAATGCGCCGGCAAGTGATGATCGCTTGATCCGATGTCCCGAGATGCTCGCGGCTGCGATCGACGATGGCGCCCATGCTCTCCTGCACCGCCAGGTCCTGCGTATTGACTCCCTCGATGCCCGTGTAGGTTTTTTTCCGCTGCACCTCGCGATCGATCAGCCAGTCGTTTTGCCGCGTGCGATGGCGCGCGGCAGTTTCCCCACCGGGACCCCTGCCGGCGCTGGTTTCCTGTTTTGCGATGAACTCCGGCGTGAGCGGCTTGTCTTCATCGACGGCAAGCATCCAGTTGTAGATCATCGTGTTGTGGTCATCCATGGGCATCCACATATGGCCTTTCTCGATAGGAATGGCTTCGCGGTTGCCGCCGTCCTTGCCTTTTCTGCGCACGATTTGTTGGGATCTAAATTGGTGAAAGGGCAAGACGAATTGGTAAAGACGCAGATAAGTGCCGATCTCGCTCAAGTCGCGCAGGCCGACGTATCTGAATCCGTAGCCGGTGCGTTCGACTTCCAGTCGCGGCGCCCGATCGATGCGATGAAACGCCGCCTGATCGGAGAGATCGTTGTTATGGAGAAAGGATCCGTGGCAGGTGTCGATGCCGCCTTCGACGCATTGGAAATAATTGCAGTACTCGTGAGTCTGGGAAACGAAGCGATGCGACGCCGGCGCGCGCGTCCATTCCATGCCGACGGCGTCGGGCTTCTTTTCAGGCGGCCCCATGTAGGCCCAGATCACGCCGCCCATTTCGATGGTGGGGTAGGATTGCAGCGTGACCTTTTCTTTGAAGCGGCTGTCCGCCGGTTCGTTCGGCATATCGACGCAGCGGCCCTCGGCGTCGAATTTCCAGCCGTGATAGACGCAGCGCAGCCCGTTCTCCTCGTTTCGGCCCAGGAACAAAGAAGCGCGGCGGTGCGGGCAGTACTCCTCGAGGAGGCCAATCCGGTTTTGACTATCGCGAAAGGCGACGAGGTCCTCGCCCAGGAGCCTGACGCGAACCGGCGGGCAATCAGGCGCCGGTAAGTGATTTGCGAGCAACGCGGGCATCCAGTAGCGGCGCATTACCTCGCCCATCGGCGTTCCAGGCCCCACCCGGGAGATCCGTTCGTTCTCTTCTCGCGTTAACATAACCGTTGCCTCCTCACTGAACTTTTCAATCGTTCAAAATTCGTCCTTAGATGGCGACCGCATGATTACTCTATCCTAATAATCCATCACCGAAGCGGCGGCAATGGCCGGTTCGTGCTGCCCTTGGCGGCGCAGCCTCTTCCATCAACTTCCACCGCATTGGCCGTCGATGAGAACCAAGCGCTCAACGCAGCGTTGAACTGAGCGAACCCGATGAGCGCGGTCCCCTTACTTGTCGCTCGACGATGGTGGCGAAAAATATTCACGGCGGCTGACACCAACGTCAGAAACAAACATGACCCCCGGTGTAGCGCTCAAAAAGCGGCTTCAATCCTTCGCACTCCGCGATGAATCTTCCGTTGTGCCGCCACTCTTGCCTCCATCCTCAGGCATGCGGAGCTAACCGATGAGGTCTTCTCTAATACCTGCATGTGCTTCGATCACCCCTATTTTTCAGCCAGCGATGAAAAGGGAAATTTTCCGATACTTAACGTTCCCGCCGGCCGTTACACTTCGTGCGTGGCATGAAGATGCTGGCGTAAGAAGTCAGGAGATCACGGCCAGCGAAGGCGGCGAGGTTCGTGTGGCATTCGAGTTTTCGATATAGGCTGCTGAAAAAAACCCATATGCCGCCGCGACCGGCGACAAAGCGCGCACCGGCGAGGAGCTCGGCATCATCGGCTATGGCGACATCGGCCGAACGGTCACGCAGATGGCGCGCGGTTTCGCCATTGAAATTCTCGTTGCTCGCTTGCGTAGTTTCGAGTTCCGAGTTTCGTGTTTCGAGTTTCAACCCGAAACCCGGGACGCGAAACCCGAAACCACTAGTGCGCGCCTCGCCTCTGGATCTTTTTAAGCAGCCTGGAAAATGACGTTTATTCGGAAATTTTAGAAGTCACCGCACTAGTTTTGCTGATTTTTTAACTCAAACTTGCCGTCCTTGTCCTGAGTGATCTTGCCGTCTTCATAGAGCAGCGCCACGGCGCTTGCCACGGTTTTGTAATCAGCCTCGGGAAACATTTCCAACAGATCTGCGAAGAAGTAGTGTGACTTGTTTAATGCCGCTGCGATCTTCGGGACAAGCGTTTCGACTGAATCAGCGGGCTTCGCATCGCCTCTCGTTTTTGCCGGTTCGCTGCCGTTCCCGAGGTAGTCGTCAAGCTTCACCTTGCCCTGGTTGAAGTAAACGATTCTTTTGTAACGCTCCGCCGGGATATTTTCCGGAATCGTGGCATCGATGCCCATCTTTGCCGTGGTCGGCACTTTGCCTTGGACAGGCAAGGGCAGCGACGGGTCCAGTGGCTTTGAGCGCGCATTGGATACGATCAGGACATCGCGATCCGCCTGAACTCGCGTCGCCACAGCCCATTCAACGTCGACGTGGTCGAAAACGTCGATATCGTCGTCGACGATGGTCACATGCTTGATATCGGCGATGGAAAGCAAAGCCATGATGGCGTTCTTGCCGTCGCCGGGTACTTTTTTGATGGCGGCGACGATATGCCAGTGGCAGCAACCGCCCGGGGTAACATTGATCGCCGTCGCCTGGACGCCGGCTTCGTGTAAGACGCGCCAGGCGGCGGCCTCGTAGATCGGCGCCGACATCCAGATATTTTCCCAGGGCATTTGCAGCGCGTAATAGATTGCGTCTTTGCGATGCATCATCGCCTTGATGCGCACCCGCGGGTTCATATGCATTCCGCCCATCAAGCGGTTGAATTCACAGAACGGTCCTTCGGGATGTACCCAGCCCTCCGGTAGTATCTCCCCTTCCAGAACGATCTCGGCATCGGCGATGCACGGCACAGGAATCGTCTCACCCTCGGCCAGCGCCAATCCCTGGCCGCGGAGCCCGCCGGCGAAGGTCAACTCGTTAACGCCGAGATTGGCCTTGAACGTCGAAGCCACCAGTTCATAGGGATGCGTGCCGATGGAAATCGAGATCGGCAGCGGTTTTTTCTGTTGCAAGGCGCGCTCGGCAAACTTGCGCAAATTATTCGGCGTGACGATGTCGATGCCCGTAATGTTACGCTCCTTCAGCATCAAACGATAAATACCCGCGTTGATGCCGAACTCCGGGTCTTCGGCTATGACTACGCCGGCGGTGATCATCGGCCCGCCGTCCATGACTGAAAATACCGGCACCGGCAAGTTGTAAAGATCGACCTTGTTTTTGGTGAGGATGACCTCCTTGACCGGAGCTCTGCCGGCGCGCTTGGGCTTGATCGGCTGCTCCATAGCGCCGCGCAATTTAGTCTCGATCTTCTCGTAGGCGCATTCCATGCCGATGGCGAGACGGTTGCGCGACTGCAGCAATCCTGCGGCGAGCGCCATGTGATAGCCACTGACGTTGGTAAAGAGCAAGCCTTTTTCCGATTGCGCCGCCAAAGCGGCGACATTGCGCAGGTCCACCGGTTTGGTGATGACAGCCAGCTCATCTTCCTTTTTCAGTTGATCGACATAGCTTCGAAATGATGCGGCCATGATTCACTCCTGTTAATTGCGAATTTTCAAACCAACCACGGATGGAAAACCCTGTCAAACATTCGGATGTCGCTGCGCTCCCGTTCCAGCCGTTCCACTCGTTCCAGTCGTTCCAAGCGTTCCAATCGTTTCATCCCCATCCTGCATCCTCCCCCGCGTTCGCGGGGGAAGAAAGAGGTGGGGGCATGTCGATGTCATGCTGAGCACCAGCGAAGCATCTCGCATTCTCATGCTGTTACGAAGACGAGATTCTTCGGCTGCGCCTCAGAATGCATCAAAAGGCAACCCGGAGGGGGTTGAACGGCTTGAACGTTTGGAACGATTGGAACGACTGGAACGGGAGCGCAGCGACGGTAACGGCGGCGATTTCACATTCACACGATCGCTATGCTATAGGAAATCGAGGAGAACCGAGAACATGGCTTCGTTCGGCCTGACTTTGGCGAACCGCGGCGTCATCATCGGCGCGGTTACCATTCCAGAACTCTTTGACATGGCAAAGCGCGGCGAAGACTCCGGCGCGTTCAGCGCGCTCTGGGTCGGTGATAGTTTGCTCGCCAAGCCGCGCCTGGAGTCGATTGCGCTTCTTGCCGCGCTGGCGGCGCTCACCACCAAAGTCAGATTGGCAGTCGGTTGCATGGCCACCTTTCCGCAACGGCATCCGGCGCTTTTGGCGCAGCAGTGGGCGAGCCTCGACGTGATTTCCAATGGCCGCGCCTGGCTCGCGGTCTGCCTCGGCGGTCCCAACGAACAAAGCCCGGCGCAGGCGTTGGAACACAAAGTTATGGGCATCAAGGACACCGAGCGCGTGGCGCGCCTCGAAGAAGGCATCACGATCCTGCGCAAGTTCTTTCACGAAGAAAAGGCTTCGCATAAAGGTCGCTTTTATGAATTTGAAGGCGTCACGATTCAGCCGCGCCCGGTGCAGAACCCCATGCCGATCTGGATCGCCAGCAACCCCACAGGGCTGACTTGGAAAGACGGCGCCAGCGCGCCGTCACCTGCCGTAGAAAAAGGTTTGCGGCGCGTGGCCAGATTCGCCGACGGCTGGATGACCAACAAAGTGACGCCCGAGGAATTTAAATCGCAATGGACGCGGATTCTCGCCATCGCCAAGGAAGAAGGGCGCGATCCGTCAAAGCTCGGCAGCTCGCTCTACCACAACATCACCATCAACGAGAACCGCCAGGCTGCGCTGGCTGAAAGCAAAGCGTTTCTGGACAAGTATTATACTTCGAACTTCAGCATGAAGTTCGTCGAAGGATTCACCACCGCAGGCCCGGCCAAACAGTGCATTGAGGAATTGAAAATGTACTTCGACGCCGGCATCGAGCATATCACGTTGCGCATGACCTCTTGGGACCAGAGGGGACAACTGCAACGCTTTCTCAACGAAGTGGTGCCGGCATTCCAATAAAAACTTGAGACGGAGTGGAAATGTTCAAAGGCATCGATCACCTGGTCATCGCCGTCAACGACCTCAAGCAAGCGACCGACGACTATCGGCAGCTGGGTTTTACCGTCGTACCTGGCGGTCAGCACCCGGTGGGCAGCCACAACGCACTGATCGCCTTCGAGGACGGCTCCTATCTTGAGCTCATCTCATTTTATCGCGACGCTCCGGATCATCGCTGGTGGGAGCCGTTGCAGAAAGGCGAGCGCCTGGTCGATTATTGCATGCAGACCGACGATCTCGCCGGCGACACGCGTAAACTGCGCGAGTGCGGCGTCGCGATCAACGATCCGGTGCCGTGGGCGCGCATCCGTCCAGACGGTTACAAGCTCGAATGGCTGCTCTCTCTGGCCAGCGGCTCACACCGCGGCGTAGCGCCTTTTCTCATTCAAGACGTAACCCCCAGAGCGGAGCGCATCCCGCGCCAAAGCGACCACGCCAACGGCGCGACGGGAATCGGCACCCTCAGCGTTGTCGTTGGCGAGTTATCAAAAGTCGATCACTGGTTCCAGACCATCTCGGGACGCGCCCCCCAGCCCGTCGCCGATGACGCGCTCGAAGTGCAGGGCTTATGCTTTACGGTGGGACCGCACAAGATCGAATTCATGTTGCCCGCGACAGCGCAGAGCCCGCTGGTCAACTGGATGAAGCAATACGGCCCATCGCCCTACGCTGCGACCTTGCGCACCAGGCGCAATGAACCGATTTTATTCGACCAGAAGTTGCTGCACGGCGCCGAGCTGTCGTTCGGGATTTGACGCTGCCTTGTCATGCGTCAAAGTTCGCTCCGATGGCATCAGCGGCTCGATCACAAATCTCCCCTACCCCTTTTCAAAAAGGGGTAAATAAGCGTGAAGACATTCTCTGTTTACAAAGCGAACGTTTTCATAACGGCACTCGAGGCGCCGGCGTGCGAAACGCCGCTTATCGTTCGACGGTGTCACCACGGCCGCGGCGAGTTCTGTTTTCGTAGAACCTAAGAACTATGACAACGTCGAACCCGCAGCGCTGTAACGTAACTTCCTATCGGGTCATCTATGGCGACACGGACAAGATGGGTGTGGTGTACTACGCCAATTATTTGCGCTGGTTTGAGCGCGGCCGCAGCGAGTTCTTGCGCGAGTGCGGCGTGCCCTACGGCGAGATCGAAGGGCGGGGCATTCACTTCCCCGTTGTCGAAGCCAACTGCCGGTACGCCAAACCGGCGCGCTACGAAGACTTGATATTGATCGAAACCCGGCTCGATTCCTTAAGCCGCGCGAGCCTGGTTTTCACTTATCGCATTTTACGCGAGCCCGAAGACGCGCCGCTGGCTACCGGCTTTACCCGCCACGCGTGCATCAACGCCGCCGGAAACGTTCTGAGAATCCCCGGTGACCTGACGCAGGCACTTGAACAGGCGGTCGCGCCGCGGACGTAAGTGGAAAAAAGTCATTCGCCACGACGGCCGCGAAGAGCACGAAGTAAATTTCGAAATTCGAATTTCGAAATTCGAATTTTCCAACGTCGTGGTCTTCGTGCACTTCGTGGTTGGATAATATTTGCTTGTTAAAAATGACGGTGCGCGGACCTCCCTACGCGCGCCATTCTTGCAACGCCTGACTGATTTCATCTTGGACTTCCGGATCGGTTTCCAATCCGAGCCGGTCCTGCAATGCAGCCACGCGCTGTGGCGCCGCCGATGCGCCCCAACGCCCAGGCCGCGTGGCCGCGCACCAATGGCTCGATGTCGAATAGCGCCAGCGTCAGCGCCGGCACGGCCGCTCGATCACCGCTGTTACCCAGCGCCACCGCAACGTTGCGCAGCAAGCCGCGTCGTTTGGCGCGCCGGATCGGACTCGCGCGAAAGCGCCGGCGAAATTCCTCTTCGCTGAGCGAAAGCAAAGTGATCAGCTCGGGAGCATTGAGCCCCGCCCGCGCCGCGAAGGCGGGTTCGCTGGTGGCAACCGCCTTGGCGTTGTAAGGGCAGACATCCTGGCAGATATCGCAGCCAAAAATATGCGCGCCGATAAGCGGGCGCAGATAGCGCGGCATCCAGCCCTTGAGCTCGATGGTCAGGTACGAGATGCAGCGCCGCGCGTCCAAAACATAAGGGCCGACGAAGGCCTCGGTCGGACATGCTTTCAAGCATAGATCGCAGCGGCCGCAGCGGTCGCGGATCGGTTTGTCATAGGCGAGCGCGATGCTCAGAAACAGCTCGCCGAGAAAAAACCACGAGCCTTTCTTGGGCGAGATCAAGTTGGTGTTTTTGCCGATCCAGCCGAGTCCGGCGACGCCGGCGAAATCGCGCTCCAATACCGGTCCCGAGTCGACAAACGCCCTGCCCTCTACCGGCGACTCGCAGATCGCGGCGATTTTCTCGTGCAGAGTTTCGAGCCTCTGTTTCATGATCTCGTGATAGTCCTCGCCCCACGCATAACGCGCGATTCGCCCGCGCGGTCCCTTCCCCTCGGCGCCGGCGCTCGGCCCGGTGTAGTAGTTCATGGCGACGGAAACCACCGACCGCGCCCACGGCAGCAGATCCTCAGGCCGGCGCCGCATTTGAGCGGTGCGCTCCATATAGTTCATCTCGCCGGCAAAGCCCTGGCGCAACCATTCGGCGAACGAGCTCTCATGCGCCGGCGGGCGCGCCGCAGATATGCCGACGAGCTCGAAGCCCAGACGTTGGGCTTCCTCTTTAATTCTGAATGACAACTCGGCTTCGCTTTGAACAGGCATGGCGTGCGCCCAAACTTGTAACACGGCGTGCGGCCGAGTTTAACTCGATCGCCCCAGTGAATTTACCATTCAAAATTGTTCTTATCCAAAAACTTGCCCTGACCTCTCCGTTCGATCATGCTCAGGGCATGCTTTTTCACAGAGGGGAAAAACTCCTCAATGGGTAAATTTTCCCTTTGAAAAGGGGGGAATGAAGGGGGGATTTTCTTCAGTGCAAGGAGGTATCGCTACCGGGTCCGGGCTCTTCCTCATCGAGCAAAGCGCGGCGCCCGGCGAAACCATCCTCTAGGCGATGCCAATGGCTCACCAGGGGCTCGCCCAACTGCCAGCACAAAAGCACCACCTCCGGCCCGAGCATACAAGGAAAATCGACGAGCCCTTGTTCCACGCCTTTGCAGATGCAGCCGTGGCCGTGAATCTCGTCGACGCCAAGCTTTACCTGATGCAAGAGCCGAGCGATGTCGGCATCCTCGCGCAGGCGATCCATCAGATTGGGCGCCTCGGGATCGAGCTGCTGGCTGCGAATCACGACTTCACTTTTGCTCTTCAAACGGCGGATGTTCTCGAGCACGTTTTCCAGCAGCGGGCGCAGGACCGGCAGCAATGCGTTGGCTTCGCCGACGGTAAAAATTTTAGAAAACTGCGAGCGATCCATAATCCAACACTAGCGCTAACGCGAGCGGCTTTCAGCTGCCGCGCCGCGCCGCACAGTAAGCGCTACAACCCCAAGCCTTTTTTCAACTCTCGCAAGAGCGCGATGTTGTCCGAATGGCCCGTCATACAGGCGGAAATAGCGCCGCGAATCGGCCTTCCCAGGAGATAGAAATCGCCGATGATATCGAGAATCTTATGGCGCGCAAGCTCATCAGGAAAACGCAGCTCGGTGTTAATGATCTTCTCATCATCGATGAGAATAAAATTACTCAGCCGGCCACCGGCCGCCAATCCCATCTTTTCCAGTTGCGCGATGTCGCGAAGAAAACCAAAAGTTCGGGCCGGGGCAATTTCCTCTTTGAAACTTTCCGCGCCGCGATGGACGTAATGATACTCCTGGCGTCCTACCGGCTTGGGGTAGCGGAGCTTATAGTGCACCGAAAACGTCTCCGCCGGCTCGATAGTGATCGATTCGCCGTGCTGTTCACCGACCCGGTAGGGCCGATCGACGATAATATCGAGACAATCCTCGTCCTGCTCTTCGACACCCGCTTCCTCAATGAGGCGGCAGAACTCGATCGCAGAGCCATCCAAGATCGGCACTTCGCTTTGCACTTTCACCAACAAATTGGTGATCCCGTAGCTGTGTAAGACCGACAAGAAATGCTCGACCGTCGCTACGCTGATGCCTCGGTTGCGCAGCGAAGTCGCATAGCCCGTGGAAAACACATTGTCGAGATGGGCGCGCACCGTGGCATCGGCCGAGATGCCGGTGAACTGAATGCCGCTGTTCGCCGGCAACGGATGCAGCACCAGGCCGGTCTTGATCCCGGAGTGGAGCCCTTGGCCGGAAGTTACAACGCTGTGTCCCAGAGTTTTTTGTTTGAGCCCTCCCGTGACAATCGCGCGCGTCGTCCCCGGCGCAAGTTTTCGCGCGGCGGTTTTTTTATTGCGACCGCGCGCGCCTTGATCGGCGCCGTTGGCAACCCCAAAAGCGCGCTGTACGGTCAGCAGCAAGCCTTCCAAGGACAGCGGTTTTTCCAAAAAATCGAAAGCGCCGAATTTGGTCGCGGTGACGGCCGTGTGAATATTGCCGTGCCCTGAGATCATGACAACGTTCATTTCCGGCTCTTTGCTCTTAATCTCCTTCAGCAAACCGATGCCGTCCGCCTTGGGCATCCAGATATCGAGAAGGATAAGCCCGGGACGTTCCTCCTCGATCATGTCGAGCACCCGGGTCACATCGGCGGTGTCCACCACGCGGTAACCTTCGTCGCTTAGCACTTCCCGGACCGACTCCCGCACTCGCGCTTCATCGTCCACAATCAGGATCGTTTGTTCCGCGAAATTATCGATCACTCTTCCCCCTTTACCGAACCAACCGTGCTGCGCTTGGTTTATGCCGCGAGCTGCTGGCGCACCGGCAACTCAATAATAAATTTCGTTCCCTTGGGCTCGTTGGGCCGAACCCGGATGTAACCGCGATGATCTTCGACAATCGCACTGACAATGGAGAGGCCGAGACCGGTGCCATCCTGCTTGGTCGAGAAATAAGGCTCGAAGATGCGCGCCCGCACGTCCGCCGGCAAACCGTGCCCATCATCGGCGACCTCCAGGCACACTTTAGTCAGCGCCCGATCATACCTGGTGGCAATCTCGACCCGGCCTGCGCCGTCAACGGCACCCACAGCATTGTCCAAAAGATTGATCAAGGCGCGCTTCATCTGATTACGATCGAGTTCCAAGGCCGGGATGACGCCCGGGTGAAACTCGAAATAAATTTCGCGATGACCTTCCTGGTAGAGAAACAGCGCCTCGCGCACGACCTCATTAAGATCGCTGACCGCCAGCTCTGCCGTAGGCAGGCGCGCGAATTGGGCGAACTCGTTTACCAGATTTTTAAGCTCTTCCACCTGGCGGATGATGGTGCTGGTGCACTTATCGAGGATTGCGCCGTCGCCGTCGAGCAACTTGGCATAACGTTTTCGCAGCCGCTCCGCCGACAATTGGATCGGTGTCAGCGGGTTTTTAATCTCATGGGCGATGCGCCGCGCCACCTCGCGCCAGGCCTCCATGCGCTGCACCTTCTGAATTTGAGTGATGTCCTCGACGAACACCATCACGCCCAGACTGCGGCCATCGTCATCGTGCAAAGTGGCGGCATTCGCCATCACCGTCAGGACCCGATCCGGCAACGAGATGCGCAATTCCTGCTCCACACTGTCGCCGTCTTTCACCCGCTCCATGATCTCGCGCATCGGCAGCAGATGCTCGGCGATGAAGATCTCGTCGTGCGCGCGCCCCACGGTTTCGGCGCCGCTCATGCCGAACATTCTTTCCGCCGCCTTATTCCAGGCGGTGATTTTGCCGCCCGCGTCGACGGCGATGACCGCCGCGTGGACGTTTACCAGCAACGTCTCCATATAGCGGCCGCGCCGCTCGATCTCGCTTGTCATGCTCTTTAACTCGCGGGTCATGGCGTTAAACGACTCCACCAGGGTGCCGATCTCGTCATCGCCGCTGGCCTGGATCTGGTAGTCCCAGTTGCGTTGCGCGACCGCATGGGTGCCCTCCGCCAGTTGTTGGATCGGCACGGTAATGCCTTTGGCCAAATAGAGGCCGAACCATGTCGCCGCAAAAATGATCACCAGGGTTATCAGCAGCAATGTCAGGATGTAGCTGTTCTTAATCGGCGTCTTGAGAAACATCGAATGTTTGTACTGCTCATAGGAGCGCGAGATCTGCGCCGCGCGCTTGGCGATGCTTTTGGGAACATAGTAATCCACTACCACGGCGCCGCGAATCCGCCTGCCCTCGCCGTAAACCGGCGCGCCGCCGCGAATCACGTCGCCTTCGCCGAACTCCTGCGTACGCGTTACTTCCAGCCCGCGCAGCGCGCTGTTCAAGAACTCCGAGTCCGCCTTGATCGTCACGCCGGTGGCCACTTCATTGTTGAAAGCCACCACCAGCAAACGGCGATCCGGCGTAAACAACTCGACCGTGCCGAGATTGTATTCGCGCTGTTTGCGTTGGATGAAGTTTTTGAGCTCAGGAAGCCGCTGCGTGTCGAATAATCCTTCGTCGCTGATCAGCCGGCTCAATTGTTTAGCATAAAAAAGCGCGTTGTTGGCCGAATTTTGATAATAGGTTTGGCCGATTTCCAGCGAACCTTGCAGCGCGCTTTCGACCTGAACATCGAACCAGCGTTCAAAGGAACGGGTGACAAAGCCGCCGGCGATCAGAAACATGATCAACGTCGGCACCAGCGAAAGACCGACGAACGCTATGACCAGCCGCACCCGCAGGCGCGAACCGAGGATGCCGCGCTTGCGCTCAAAGATCAGTTTCACCAGGTTACGGACCACCAGGAAGACCAGAAGAATCAAAAGAATGATGTTGATGTTGATCAGCAGGAAGAAAACGATGTTACCGCCGACCGGGTTCTCAGTGGAGACGTCGGAAAGGTTGACTTCGAAATAGGCGAACACCAGTACCATGAGCGCGGTGACGAGAATCACCCAGGCTTCGCGCTTGCGGCGCTTTGCCTCTTCGAGTTTGAGACTTTCCTCGACTGGGGCAGCGGGATAAACCGATTCCATAGAATGATTAGAGAGCATCGGACAGTGCCAGAAATTCTACCTGCGAAAAAAATAAACGACAAGCGAGAGGATGGCGCTGATGAGCAGGCAAGTGGCGATCGGAAAGTAGAAGCTGAAGCGCTCGCGCTCTATGCTAATATCGCCAGGCAGATTGCCGAGCCAGGGGATCTTGCCGCCGATTGAGAAAATCACCCCGGCAACGACCAGCAGGAGCCCGATACAGATTAGAATTTTACCCAGATCTGCCATAAACGATCCTAAAAACTTGGCGCTCGAGCGCGGCTTGCGCCGACGGCCGGAACTTCAATATAACGCCTAGCGCCTTCATATGACAGGCCGCTCCCTGCAGCGGCTATTTGCCGCGGCGGCACGGGCGGGGCGAACCCCAGCCTTACCCGAACGCGCCCGCGCCATCGGCTTTGCTGCGCTGGTGCCGTGACCGGTCGATCGAAATTCCGCGAACGCGCCGTCAGGTGCCCCTCAAAACAGCGTCGGCTGGGTTTTCGCTGCGGGCGCTTTGACTCCGCCTTGGCTGCGGCCAAAATGTTCGTGCGCCAATACGGTCGCGATGCGACCGCGCGGCGTGCGCTGGATAAAACCGGCTTGAATCAAGAACGGCTCATAGACATCTTCGATGGTATCTTTCTCTTCGCCGATGGCGGCGGCGAGTGTGTCTACGCCGACGGGGCCGCCGGCAAACTTATCGATGAGGGTCAGCAGCAACATGGTGTCCATCTTATCGAGACCCAGGCGATCGACCTCCAACATGCTGAGCGACTCATCGGTCAGCGACTTGGTGATAATTCCGTTGCCCTTGACCTGGGCGTAATCGCGCGCCCGGCGCAGCAATCGGTTGGCAATCCTCGGCGTGCCGCGCGACCGCATCGCGATCTCGGCAATGCCGGCGCCCTCGGCGGTGACGCTGAGGATGGCGGCGGAGCGCCTTAAAATTAAAGCCAGCGCGGCGGTATCGTAAAAGTCGAGCCGGTGAATATGGCCGAACCGATCGCGCAGCGGCGAGGTCAACAGTCCGGAACGGGTAGTTGCGCCGATCAAAGTAAAGTGCTTGAGATCCAGCTTGATCGAGCGCGCCGCCGGCCCCTGACCGATCATGATGTCGATCTGATAATCTTCCATGGCGGGATAGAGCACCTCTTCGACGACGTGGTTCAAGCGATGGATTTCGTCGATGAAAAGAATGTCGCCCGCTTCGAGATTGGTGAGCAATGCCGCCAGGTCGCCGGCCCGTTCGACCACTGGACCGGAAGTCGCCTTGATATTCACGCCCATCTCCCGGGCGATGATATAAGCCAGCGAAGTCTTACCCAGGCCCGGCGGACCGTGAAACAGGATGTGATCGAGGACGTCGCCGCGCCCCTTGGCGGCGGCAATCGCTACTTTCAAGTTTTCTTTAACGCTCTCCTGGCCAACGTACTCGTCGAAGCCGCGCGGCCTGAGATTGACTTCGTAGCTTATTTCGTCGTCGCTCTTATGCCCATCGATCATGGAATTTTACCCACAATGCGCGCCGCGGTTTTTTGCATCCTTAGCGACGCGCAGGATCTCGGCTCAAGATTCTTTACTGCGCTCAGCCGCGAATGACTGCTCCCACTGCGGTTTCCCAAGAGCGCGATTTTGGTTAATTCAAAATCGCAAATCACCACTGACAGCGCCCAGTGCTGCGCCAATCAAAAAATCTAAAATAGCTTCACCGGCCCATGCGGCGCAGCGCTCCTTTCAGAACATTCTCCAAGGAAGCATCGCCCTGCTTGAGCACCGCGCGGATGTTATTTTCCGCCTCAGCCCTACGATAACCCAGATTGACCAGGGCTGAAATGGCGTCTTGCATGAGCTGCGAGTCCGCCTTCGCACAGGTTTACTGGTAGCGGCGCCGGCGGGCAGCGCGATCAACTTATCCTTAAGCTCAACGATCATGCGTTCCGCCAGTTTCCTGCCCACGCCCGGAATCGCCACCAGCCGCACCTGATTCGCCTTCCTTTAGCGCCCGCGCCAGTTCATCAGCGGGTATCCCCGACAAAATGTTTATCGCCAGTTTGGGGCCGATGCCGGACACGCCGTTAAGCAGCAAAAAAATCTGTTTTTCAGCGCCGTCCTGGAAACCGAAAAGCTGCAAGGCATCCTCGCGCACATGAGTGTAAATCTGCAAACTGACACGGCCGCCGATCTCCGGCAAGCGATAAAACACATTCAAAGGAATGATAACCTGATAGCCGATGCCGTTGACATCGACGACGATCTCGCCGGGAACCTTCTGCGCCAAGGTGCCGCTGATTTGGGCGATCACGTTAAGTTAAAATGACGACGGCTAGACGGAAGCCGGTCGGTCTGCGGTCTCACGGTCATCGGTCATTCGATCCCCTTGCGCGCGTAGTTGCGCCAACTCGCCTTGACGGCTGAGTTCGCGGTTCGCGCGTGGTAAGTTCTCCGGTGAATATGGCAAATTGCCGCGGCCAAGGCATCGGCGGCGTCGGCGCCGAGCGAACCGCTGCAGGCAGAGCAGCGCGCTTACCATCCTTTGTATTTGTGATTTGTGGCGTGACCGTAACCGACCACTGCGACCTTGATTTCGGTGGCCGAATATTCCGAGAACTCAATCTGGTTTTGCGCCGCCGCGAGCATGGCCATGCCGCGCGCTTGCCCGAGCTTTAGCGCGCTCTGCGCGTTGTGCGCAAAAAAACTTTTTCCAGGCTGACGGCACCCGGACGATAGTGCCTCGATGATTTCTTCTATGCCGCAATGAATCTGGCGCAACCGTTCCGCTTGAGCATAAGCCGCTCGCGGTGACAATCGTGCCGTTGGCGACGTGGCGCAGCTGATTGCCTTCAAGCTCCACCAGCCCCCAACCGGTCACGATTGAACCAGGATCGACTCCCAGAATGGTCTCGCGCAACAGGCCTGCGCGCTCGGCGCCGCCGGATCACGGAATCAGCTCGCCTTTTCCATCAACTCTGCGGGAATATTGAAATTGGCCGAGACGTTCTGAACGTCGTCGTGATCTTCCAGTTCTTCGGTGAGCTTCAAAATCTGGTCAACGTTCTTGGCATCGACGTCGACGGTATTCTTCGGCACCAAGGTGACCTGGGCGCTGGCGACAGCGATTTTTTCGTGATCGAGGCGGTCTTTGACGCTGGCGAAATCTTCCGGCTGTGTGACCACTTCGAAAATTTCATCTTCATCGCGCACATCCTCGGCGCCGGCGTCAAGCACGATGTCCATCAAACGATCTTCCGCTACTTGGGTTTTTTCGACGGTGATCAGCCCCTTTTTGTCGAACATCCAGGAGACGCAGCCGGTTTCGCCCATGTTGCCGCCATGGTTGGTAAACAGGCGGCGGATTTCCGACACCGTGCGATTCTTGTTATCGGTTAATACCTGGGCGATGATCGCGGCACCCCCCGGCCCGTAACCTTCGTACTGGATTTCTTCGTAGGTTACCCCTTCAAGCTCGCCGGTGCCCTTTTTGATCGCCCGGTCGATATTCTCGCTGGGCATACTCTGCGTGCGCGCTGTTGATTACCGCCGTGCGCAAACGCGGATTAGCATTGATGTCGCCGCCGCCCATACGCGCGGCGACGGTGATTTCCTTGATCAGCTTGGTGAAGAGCTTGCCCCGTCTTCGCGTCGTTGGCGGCTTTCTTGTGCTTGATCGTGCTCCACTTGGAATGACCTGACATAACACTTCTCCCCGAAATTAAGTCGTACGCTAACACAATCGCCGCCGGGCGTAAACCGATTGCAGCTCAGCGAAAAAGCACGTAGCATCGGATCTGCAGCACAGCCGCGACCCAAAGGGAAGGAGAAATTTAGCCATAAAGTGTGTCATGAGCTTCCGCTCGCCCAGAGATTATTGAACAACGAACGGCAATGTTCGACGCGGCTTGGCCATCGGCTCTCTGTTAGGCCGGCATGGCTCTTAAGTCTCAAGTTTCTAGTCTCTGGTATTCTCGTTAACATGAAGGAACTTTCAACCAGCTATCAACTAGAAACCTGAAACTACTACTCTTGGTATCCAGGCCCGCAGGACAGGTCCGGAAACATCCATGTCATTTGGATTCCAGCACTCCATGCTGGAATGACGCAATCGCGGGTTGCTGCTTGAATTGACCAAGGGTCTCTCTGCCCCAAATTTTCAAAGAGCGCACAAAGTGACAAATCGGGAGACATATATAGCCGACACCTTGATTTTCGTGGGTGCGCCTGCGCACCGCCGCTCGATGGTCGCAAGCCGCCCTACACAGCAGATCGCAATCCCCCCCTCCCTGAACGATTCACCCTCTCCCGCAGGGACGTGGTGGGAGAGGGAAATTCCACGCCTGACGAGAGACCAAGACTAAATGGCAAATCGACATGCTCGCCTGTTAGCCCGGCAAGCTGTTTTTAGTTTGGCCGTGGCAAGCCTCGCTGCCTGCGCTCTACCGCCTAATCGAGTGAAGCTGCCGCCGCTGTCAACGCCCGAAGACCGCCCGACGCAAACCGGCGTCGCATCATGGTACGGGCCGGGATTTCACGGCCAAGCCACAGCCAGCGGAATTATTTATAATCAAAACGACCTTACCGCAGCGCACCAGACTTTGCCGATGGGCACGCGCGTCATGGTAACTAATCTAAATAACGGCCGCGCCGTCGAAGTTTTAGTCAATGACCGTGGCCCGTTCGTCAAAGATAGAATCATCGATCTGTCGCACGCCGCCGCGCAGGCTATCGATATGATCGGTCCGGGCACCGCCCCGGTGCGCATCGCGGTCATCGAAGCGCCGTATAAGATCCAATCAATCCTGACGTCCCTCGACTACACCTTGCAGCTCGGCTCGTTTGCGCGGCTTGAAAACGCGCACCAGTTACTGAAACGCCTGCAACAATCTTATTCGGAAGTCACGATCGTCCCGTTGCAGTCCGTTCGAGGCGCATACTACCGAGTTCAGCTAGGCACCTTCGCCAGCCGCGCCGCAGCCGAACACCAGGCGCGCCAACTGGTAGCGAGCGGGTACTCTGTCATCATCATGGAAAAATAGTGCAGGCTGCTGAAAAAGCCCTTATATGTCGATCGCCCTGAGCTTTGTCGAGGGGGGCGCTCGATCGATTGCGCGTCAACGTACGGGTTGGCAAAGCGCAAAGGGCTAAGCGCAAAGCGTTCTGGCTTCTGACGCTATGCGCCTTGCTCTCTGCGCCATGCGCGTTCGCGCGCCTATCACGATATGCGCGCAGGAAGCATCCGACTATTGCCTGTTGCCTATTGCCTAATTCTTATCCAGCAGTAGATAGCGGTTGCTTTCTTTTTTTACCCGGCCATCTTCGATGAGTTTTTCAAGATGAGCCTGCACCGAGAACTCGGCGACGCGCTTGAGCGCCGCCGACATATCGACGTAGATCATCTCCGTGATATCGCCGATGGTATTGCGCCCGTTGCGTAGCCCCTGGAGGACCTGATTTTCGCGCGTCTGGCGATGTTTAATATACTCGCGAATCTTGTCTTCCGCTTTGGCGACCAGGGGCCCGTGGCCGGGCAGGATCAAATCCACAGAGAATTCGAGCAGGCGCTCCAGCGACTTCAAATAAGCGGCCATGTTGCCGTCGGGCGGGTGTATCACCGCAGTACCGTATCCTAGGATGTTATCGCCGCTGAAAAGAACTTTCTCGTCGGCTTCATAAAAACAACAATGGCCGGACTCGTGGCCGGGAGTGTGAAGCACGTGCAGTTCGCCGCCGCCGAATGCGACCCGGTCATTGTCGTTGTACTGAAAATCCTCGCCACCCAGATAACCGGCGCGCGAGCGGTGGATGCCAAGCTTGGCGCCGCAGCGCTTCCTTAGCGCCAGCGCGCCGCCGCAGTGGTCGCTATGGATATGCGTGAGCAAAATCTTTTCGATCTTTTTTACGCCCATCGCCTCCGCTTGTTCCAGGATACCGTCCATGTTTGAGTCGGCGCTCAGCGCGACGTCGATCACCAATGCGCTCTCTTTGCCGACAATATACTGGTTCGTCCCCTGCAGGGTCATGATGCCGGGGTTGTTGGCGGTAAACTTTCCAATCTGGGCGGGTGTCGTCGCCATAGAGTTCCTCCCGGCTGCGCTGGGTGGTTTCGGGTTTGGAGTTTCGGATTTCGGGTTCTCGGAGGTTGGAGCCGGCAATTGGGCGAATGCCAATCCGTCTGGTTTGAGCAACGCCAGCAGCGAGGCTTTACCCAGCAGCGCCACCGCTTCGCGTCGTCTCATATCAATAGTTTCTAGTTCCTAGTTTTTAGTTTCTAGTTTTTGAACTCGTCCTTTGGAACGCACTCTCCAGCACGTCGTCCCGCCTGGAGTGTTCCGACAAACCAGAAACCAGAAACCGAGTTAGTTCTGCAATAACTGCCGGAGCACATATTCGAGAATGCCGCCGTGGCGATAGTAGTCGAGCTCCGCCGGGGTATCAATGCGGCAGATAACGCTAAACTCGGTAGCTCTGGCATCTTCGCTCACCGCCTTAACTGTCAACTCCTGGCGCAGCCGGAGCCCGGCATTGATACCGTTCACGTCAAACGTTTCGAATCCGGTGAGTCCATAAGTCTTGAGATTTTCGCCGGGCTTAAACTGCAAAGGCACAATCCCCATGCCGATCAAATTACTGCGATGAATGCGCTCGTAGCTTTCCGCGAGCGCGGCGCGGATGCCCAAAAGCCGCGGCCCCTTGGCCGCCCAGTCGCGCGACGAGCCCGAGCCGTATTCTTTGCCGGCAATCACCATCAGCGGCGTGCCCTCTTTCTGATACTGCATGGCCGCGTCATAGATCGACATCTGCTTTTTGTCCGGCAGATGAACCGTAACGCCGCCTTCGGTTCCCGGCGCCAGAAAGTTTTTCAGGCGAATGTTCGCAAAGGTGCCGCGCATCATCACTTCATGGTTGCCGCGGCGCGCACCGTACTGGTTGAAATCTTTCGGCAATACATCGTTGTTGACCAGGTAACGCGCGGCCGGGCCGTTTTTCTCGATGGAACCCGCCGGCGATATGTGATCTGTGGTCACCGAATCGCCGAGCACCGCCAGGACGCGCGCGCCTTTGATCGGGCGCGGCTCGGTCGGGGTTTTCGACATGTTTTCGAAGTACGGCGCTTCGCGCACATAAGTAGATTGCCCATCCCATTGAAACAGCTCGCCCTCGGGCACCGGCATGCTTTTCCAGCGCTCATCACCCTCGGCCGCCTGGCTGTATTCCTTCTTGAACATCTCCGAACGCACCGACTTGTTCATCACCTGCTGCACTTCCTGGGGCGTCGGCCAGATGTCTTTGAGAAAAACCGGCGCGCCCTCGGAATCATTGCCGAGCGGATCGTTGTAGAGATCGACGTCCATGCTTCCCGCCAGCGCATAGGCTACGACCAGCGGCGGCGATGCCAGATAATTAGCGCGTACATTCGCATGGATCCGGCCTTCGAAGTTCCGGTTGCCGGAGAGCACCGCGGCGGCCACCAGATCGCCTTCCTGAATGCCATTGGCGACCGCTTCCGGCAGCGGGCCGCTATTGCCGATACATGTGGTGCAGCCATAGCCGACGATGTGAAAGCCGAGCTTTCTAAATGCGCTAGGAGACCGCTGTCTTTTAGATACTCGGTGACCACCCGCGATCCTGGCGCCAAACTGGTTTTCACCCACGGCTTGCTGGTGAGGCCCTTCTCACCGGCTTTCTTGGCCAACAATCCGGCGCCGATGAGGACCGATGGATTCGAGGTGTTGGTACAACTGGTGATCGCGGAAATAACCACCGAGCCGTGTTTCAATTCGAACTTTTCGCCGTTCATCTGTAGCGCGACGCTTTTTGCCGCGTTGCCGCTTTTCATCAAAGACGGCAGCGCTTCTCTAAACGCCGTCTTGCTTTCGTTTAAAGGAATGCGGTCCTGGGGCCGGCGCGGCCCGGAAATACTCGGCACCACGGTGGCGAGATCGAGTTCCAACGTGTCGCTGAAGATCGGGTCCGGGGTTTGATCGGTGCGAAACATCCCTTGTTCTTTGGCGTAGACTTCCACCAAGTTTAATCAAGTGCGGATCACGGCCGGTCAGAGTCAGATAGCGCAAGGTCTCATCATCCGGGGGAAAATAGCCGACAGTCGCGCCGTACTCCGGTCCCATGTTGCCGATGGTAGCGCGGTCGGCGAGACTCAGGCTCGACAGTCCGGAGCCGTAAAACTCGACGAACTTTTCCACCACGCCCTTCTTGCGCAACATTTGCACCACCGTAAGCACTAGGTCGGTGGCGGTGGCGCCTTCGGGCAATTTACCGCCGAGCTTAAAGCCGATGACTTCCGGTGTCAGCATGATGATCGGCTGGCCCAATAACGCGGCTTCCGCTTCGATACCGCCGACGCCCCATCCGACCACGCCCAAGCCATTGATCATAGGCGTATGCGAATCCGTGCCCACGACGGTATCCGGGTAGGCGAACGTGACGCCGTCTCTCTGGAGGCGAAAAACCACCGGCGCAAGATATTCGAGATTTACCTGATGGCAGATGCCGACATCAGGCGGGATCAAACGAAAATTAGCGAAAGCCGTTTGTCCCCAGCGGAGAAACTTATAACGCTCGATGTTGCGCTCGAATTCGATCTCAGAATTCTTGTGAAACGCGTCCGGTGAACCGAAAAAGTCCACCTGCACCGAATGATCGATGACCAGATCAACCGGCGCGAGCGGATTGATTTTTTTTGGATCGCCGCCAAGCCGCTTCATGGCCTCGCGCATGGCCGCCAAATCCACCACCGCAGGCACGCCGGTCAAGTCCTGCATCAACACCCTGGCCGGCATGAAAGCGATCTCTTTGTCCTGCTTCCCCGTGGGGTTCCAGTCAGCCAGCGCCGTGATATCGCCTTTGAAGACATGGTGGTTGTCTTCCTGCCGGAGTAAATTCTCCAGCAGCACTTTTAACGACACCGGCAGCCTGGAAACTTTTTCGAAGCCGGCTTTTTCGAGCGCGTCCAGTCGAAAGATGTCATAACTCTTGCCGTCCACGGAAAGCGCTCTGCGCGCGCTGAAACTATCCACGTATTGCTGTGCCATGCCGGTCTCCTTGGAATTCGATGGTAGCCTAATTTCTAGCTAGGGAGCTCCGATAAAGCAACATCCGACGAGCTGCCCGACATAAAAAAAGCGCTTTCGATCAACAACTTGGCCAATCGAGCGGCGGTAGAAATGCAAAACTGAGCTGCGCCGCCGCCGGCTTCCCAGATTCTACTCGCCTGCGAGTTCTTAACGCGCCCCTAGCGTGTACTGACCCAGAAGTTCGCTGCAGAACTCCTCTGTCAATCTATCCGATGTAAAAATCTCCCCTTCCCCTCTTTTCCAAAGAGGGGTTATGATCACACTTAGAAAATTCCCCCTTTGAAAAGGAGGGGGAAAAAGGGCGATTTGAGTTCAACTTTAGCGACTGCCATCATTTGGACTTTTTCAACGAATTTCTGGGCCACCACACTAGCAGCGCGTGGTGAAGTTTGAGTGCATTCGACGGGCGATCGATCGCCGCTGGCTGCGTTGCTCCTCGCTCAAGATTCCCCTACTCTCGGGCGTCGCTCCTTGCCGGTCAGGGCGCCTCGCCCGTCTCGGCGCGACACCACGCTTTCACCACGCGCTGCTAGGCAATAATAAGTAAGATATAGCAAGCCCTTCGAGGTTCAACTATGGTGCTCAGAGGAGGAAACCATGAAGCTATCGGTAACTGCCTTGACGATCGCATTGGCGCTTTTGGAGGCGATTTCTTTTCTGTTCGTCGCGCTGATGAATTTGATCTTACGACCTTATGGCGGCGCGCACCTGGCAATTCTAACTTCGCTCTTCCCGGGATACGACCCAACAGCCGGACCGGCAAGCATATTTCTCGGCGTGATTTACGCCTTGCTCACCGGCGCGGTTACCGGAGCGCTGCTCGCCTGGCTGTACAATCGCCTGCTCGCGGGATTGCGAGGTTAATAACTAGTGTAGTGTCTCTTAAATCTGGGGACTTATTTGCACGTCATTCCGGCTGAGCTGACGATAGCTGGCGCGAGCCGGAATCCAGGAATCTCGAAGAGTTCTGGATTCCCGCTTTCGGGGAATGACGACTAAGGCCGTCTTGGATAAAGTACAAACAGCGGGAGACACTCCACTAGCACGCCCAATTTATTTTTGCCGGTCACAATGCTTTTGTCTGACGCATACTGGCGTCGGCCCTAAACAAAAAAAGATTTAATAGCCCGCGCAATTCAATTCTGAGAATGTTTGGCATTGACATTGCTTAAGTGCTAAGCCACTGTCGTTTTAGATAAATACGGCTCACTTAGCTACGAAAATAATGGAGGTACCGTCAAAGTTTTATAGCGCTGTTTTGTCAGGAAGAGCTCGGCTCTGCCGCTGAAAAAGCGGCTTAACTTAGCTAAAGCTGCTAACTTCCTGAGTTGAATACCGCATCGCGCAAAAAACGAAACCGCAGGCGTGGCACTGATCATGACATCCGGGAGGAGACAATGGCGTCTTCAAACCATAAAGAGACACGCATCGACGGGCAACTTGAAACCGCTAATCGTTGCCGAACCAACAGACTCATCCGTACGCACGCCGGAAATGTCCCGCCACACGCCATAGGAACAATTATCGGCGAAATCAATAATCTAGGGCGCCACATGCTGCAGGTGCGCTGGGACGGCGGTTTTTGCGCATACGTGTTTCCGGACGAGATTGAGATGCTCATTACCACCAGCCAATAGCTAAACGGCGCTGCCGCCGCAAAATCTGACCTAGTTTAAGGAGGAGGTCGTATGGGAACGATTCTGATTATTGTCCTGGTTCTGTTGCTGATCGGTGCACTGCCGACCTGGCCGCACAGTTCCGGCTGGGGTTATTACCCGAGCGGTGGTCTGGGTTTGATACTGTTGATATTAGTTATTCTACTCGTAATGGGGCGGCTCTAAATCGGGTCGCAAAACCCATGAGAGCCACTGCAAACCTGAAGAAATCATCAGGGTTACTGCTGCTCGCGCTCGCTATTTTAACGTCGGGAGTGGTGCACAGTCCCGCGCAGGAGCGGCGCGCGCCGCGCGACGCGCGCCGCTCTCAGAGCGCAGAGCGGGTAAGCCCGCAGGACGCCGAGCGTTTGGAGCGCGTGATGGTACCGTTGCTGCGTGCATCGACTAAAAAGCGCAATTCAAAAGAGGTACGCGTCGGCATTATCGCTGATCCGAATATTAACGCGGCCAACGCCGGTGGCGGAGAGTTTTATGTGACTACCGGACTTCTGCAGAAAGCCAGCGACGAGCAGTTAAGGGGAGTGCTGGCGCACGAGATTGCCCATGATGATCTTGGTCACGTTGCCCGGGCGCAGATTCTCGGGGTCGGTTTGAACATCGGCGTGGTTTTGCTGGAGCAACTGATTCCGGGGAGCAGCGCGGTAACGCCGATCGCCGGTAGTCTGGTGGCGCGTAAGCACAGTCGCTCGGAAGAATTATCGGCAGACACTCACGGTGTCGAGATACTACGCCGGGCCGGTTACTCCAAAGAAGTTTTGATTGGCTCGCTTACCTGGCTAACGCGCACCTCAGGGGATGGCGGCGGCGGTTTTCTATCGACGCATCCGGCGACTGCAGACCGGATCGACGCGCTTAAAAAATTACAGTAAAAAATCGGCATCATGTCGGCGATCGCCGGCGCACTGGCCCCGTCCCCACTCCACATTTGCTTTGACGGCGCGCCGCGCTTGTCCTTAACTCCTTCTCCACTTACACATTTCGAAACTCGAATTTCGAAATTTTAAGGCCCATTGGCCGCGATCTCATGAATATTCGTGCTAGCGATCCGTTTAAGCAGTGTTTTCGTTGACGTCAAACAGAGCCAACTCATGCGCATCATCGTGCACGTCGATATGGATGCTTTCTATGCCGCCGTCGAGGAGCGCTACAATCCTTCTTTACGCGGGCTGCCGGTCGCGGTCGGCGCCGATCCCAAACAAGGAAAAGGCCGCGGCGTGATAACCACGGCGAATTACATGGCGCGAAAGTTCGGCATCCGTTCGGCTCTGCCGATCTCGCGGGCCTGGCGCTCAGCTGAAGCGGCGCGCGCAAGAGGCGAACCCGCTACCGTATTCATCCAGCCCAATTTCCCTCTGTATCGAGAGGTGTCGGCACGCCTCATGGGGATGCTGCAACAAGCTGCGGACGCTTTTGAAGAAGCAAGCATCGACGAAGCTTATCTGGACCTATCGTCGCTCGGCGATTTCAGCGCCGCGCGCGAGCACATGGTCACGCTCAGAGAAAAAATCCAGGCGCGCGAGGGACTCACTTGCTCCATCGGCATCGCGCCAAACAAGCTGATCGCCAAGATCGCTTCGGGCTATCACAAGCCGGCCGGCATGACGGCTATAGAGCAGGACTCTATTGAAGGGTTTCTCGAGCCCCTGTCGATTCGAGTGATCCCTGGCGTTGGACCCAAGAGCGCAGAGTTTCTGCGGCGCCAGAAGATCGTCACAATCAAAGACTTACGCGCCGCTCCCGAGACGACTTTGAGCGAGTGGTTCGGCAAATGGGGCGGGCGCCTTTTCGAAAAAGCGCGCGGCATCGATGACTCTGAAGTATCCAACGAGTGGACGCGGAAATCGTTAGGCGAACAGGAGACCTTCGACGAAGACACCCGCAGCCCGTCGATCGTCATCGAGCGCCTGAGTGGCATGGCGGCGCGGGTGATCGCCAAGCTCGGCGAAAAAGAGTTCGCCGGCTTTCGCACCATAACCCTGACGGTGCGTTTCGCCGACTTTCAAACCAGCAATCGCTCGCGCAGTCTTAAAGACAGCGTTCGACTGGCGGATGGAGATCAAGCCCTGGCGGTTCTCAAGCACCAGGCCTTGTCGTTGTTGCTGCCGTTTTTCGACCAGCGCGAAAATCCGCGCAACAAAGCCGTTCGGCTGATCGGCCTGCGCGTGGAAAAACTCTTTTAAAACCGACGTGAGAGTTCGGCAACTCCCATGGGCGATGGCGCAACTCTACCGATCGAAAATCTTTCGTTCGTTCCAAACAGCTCGGCGAATAGTTATGATTGAGCTCTATGCAACGGTTCGATGTCCGGCTCAGACAAATGGCGCAATCTTGCGCACTAGCTTTCGCGCTGTCCTTGGCGTTCCTAATGACGGGGTGCGGCGGCACCGATGCGGAGCTTTTACCGCGCTCTCCGGCGCACCATGTGGAAGGAGGTTTTCGCAACCCCAACCCCGGTTTCAGGCGGCCTTCAAGCTGGACGCGCTGGAGCTTTATCACGCGCCGGCTGATCGCGGGTTTTATTGCGCCCAGGAATTACACCGCGCCGCGTGTAGCTAACGATGGCGCCGCGCTCGGTCACGGCGCCATCAGTTCGCGCATTACCTGGATCGGCCATGCGACTCTGCTGATCCAGCTAGAGGGCCTCAATATCCTAACCGACCCGCAATGGAGCGAGCGCGCCAGCCCGGTGTCCTGGGGAGGGCCGCGGCGCTTGAGTCCACCGGGGATGGCCTTCGAACATTTGCCGCGCGTCGACGCAGTGGTGATCTCTCACGATCACTACGATCATCTGGACCTTGCCACCGTCAAGCAGCTCGCGAAAACCCACAACCCTACTTTCTTCGTTCCTCTCGGGCTCAAAAACTGGCTCGCTGCCAACGGCATCGTCAATGTTCAGGAATCGGACTGGTGGCGGGAACGCGAGCATCGCGGTGTACGTTTCATTTGCCTGCCGGCGCAACATTTTTCGCAGCGCACATTGTCGGATGCGAATACCCGGCTGTGGGCTTCCTGGGCGATCATCGGCCGCGATCGGCGCTTTTATTTCGGGGGCGATACCGGCTATTTCACTGGTTTTCAGCAAATCGGGCAGAAATTCGGTCCGTTCGATGTCGCAGCCATCGCTATCGGCGCCTATGAGCCGCCCGAGATCATGCAGCTTGTTCATACCACACCGGAGGAATCTGTTCAGGCAGCCATCGATCTCAATGCCCGTGTGCTGCTTGGTATGCATTGGGGAACTTTCGATCTAGCCGAGGAGCCGCTGGATGAACCGCCGCGGCGCATGCTCGCTGAGTCGCACCGACGCGGCATCCCCGGCGCACGCGCTTGGATTCTAAAAATTGGCGAAACCCGCGGCTGGTAATGGCCGCGCGAGATTAAGCAGGTCTGTAAGAAGAGACATTCACACTCCGCTTTGTTGCGGCTTTGATACAGAGAAGCTGCAAACGGGCGCGTAAATAGCTCAAACGCGTTGGCCTATCGGTTGCATTGAATTTAATAAAAACTAGCGTTCGACCACCGCGGCGAGTTCGCCTCTATCATGTTTTCGTTTCGAATTGACTGCGTCCGCCGAGAACAAAACAAATTCTCAATGCTGCGGCCAGACGGAGATTAGCGCATATGAAAAACATCAAAACCGCTCTTGGTGGCGGCCTGCTGTTGATGTCAGCCATCGCTGCCGGCAGTTGCAGCAGCGTGCGGCCGCCGCGTGAACAGCTCGCCACCGCCGAGTTGGCAGTTCAGCAAGCCCAGAGCAGCAAGGCGCCACAGCACGCGCCGCTTGAACTGCGGCTGGCGCTCGAGAAACCGATAAGGCGAAGCAAGCGATGCGCGAAGAAAATTATGTTGCCGCGCGGCGCTTTGCCGAGCAAGCACGGGTCGATGCAGAGCTAGCCGTGAGCAAGGCCGAATCGGTCGAATCCAGGCAGGCTGCGACCCAGTTGCGTGAGGCAATCGAAGCGTTGCGCCGGGAGGCTGAACGCGCAGGCGCACCCGGCTGAGTTATTAAGCCTTTTCGGCCGGAGATCCACGGCGGCGGTTGGTAAGGTCGCCTGGCCGGCAGCAAAAACAGCGAAGTTTCTCGCAGGAGAGTGAATATGAAACGATCCGATTCGATCGCTATTGGTGCCGTAGCCGTAGCAGCGCTCATGGTGACTGGCGGCTGTAGCACGACTAACCCGACGCTCGAGCGAGCGCGGACAACGTTACCAGCACGGAGCAAGATCCTCAAGTTTCCGCCAACGCGCCCGTCGCTCTTCACGAGGCTGGTCAAGCCCTGCGCCGTGCTGAAGAGTCTTGGGAAAAGACCGGAGACGAAGAGGAGGTCGAGCACCTGGCTTATGTTACCGAGCGCAGAATTGAGATTGCCCGTGCCATCGCGCAACGCCGGATCGCTGAGACCGAAGCGCAACGGCTCGCCAAGGAACGCGATCAAGTGCTGCTGGAATCCCGTACTCGCGAGGCTGAGCGGGCGCGCCGGGTTGCCGAGGCCCGTGCGCGCGAGGCCGAGCAGGCGCGCCAACTGGCGGAGATCAGCGCTCGCGAAGCGCAACAGGCCCGGCAAGGTGAACAGACGCAGGCGCGCGAAGCCGAGCTCGCCCGGTAGCTGGCGGAGAAGCGGGCTCAAGAGGCCGATATGGCGCGCCAGCAAGCCGTCAAACGAGCCGAGGAATTGGACTTGGCGAAGCAGCAAGCTGAAATTCGCGAGCGCGAAGCCGAGCAGGCGCGTCAGAGAGCACAGGCTGCCACGGGTCGAATTCAGGAGCTGGAAAAACAGCTGGCGGAATTTAAGGCCAGGCAGACGGAACGCGGCTTGGAGCTTACTCTAAGTGACGTGCTATTCGAATTCGATAAAGCGGAGCTTAAATCGGGAGCCCTGCGCGGCCTATCGCCGCTTATTACTTTTGTCAAAGAGAATCCCGAGCGAAAAATTACCCTGGAAGGCCACACCGACAGTGTTGGATCTGACAGCTACAATCTGAAGCTCTCGCAACAACGGGCCGAAGCCGTGCAGGATTTCCTGGTAAAAAGCGGGGTCGCCGGCGCTAACGTGACCGCCCGTGGTCTCGGCGAGAATTATCCCGTAGCGACTAACGATACTCCCGCAGGTCGTCTACAGAACCGCCGCGTACAGATTATCATTTCAAATGAGCTGGCACGCGCTTCGGAGAAGAGCTGATTGGACTCAATCGAAATACGTCGAGCATTTTTACACTGCCGAATCTGCCGAGCGTCCTGATTTCGTCACTCGCTTAACGACGGCGAGACTGCCCTCAGCGCGGATCGATGGTTTTGCTGTGGTGCGTTTCATTAGACCGCCCTCTCCGGACGCATGTGACATCGGCATGTCGGAGCCTGCCCAGTGTTTAGAGTCCGATAATTCCGGGTTAGCGCTTGACAAAATTGAACCCATCGTTTTAATTCTTCGACTATGACGAGGTTTAATTCGCTGGACGCTCATTACATGCTGGAGATTTCTCGCGCTGAGCTGCAGGCTCTTATAGGGGCTGAACTGCAGAAGAATCCGGCCCTGGAACTGGAACAATCGCTGACGAGCGATAGCTCAGGCGCTCAAAAGACTAAACAGACTGATCGACCGCTTGTGCCGGACGTCTGCGTGAAACAAATCGGCAACCAATGTGTTGTTATTTTGACCGATGAGGAGCGCCAGCTTCGTGTTAACCCGCTTTACGAACGGATGGCGGCGAGAAAAATCAGGATCGAAGGACACGTGGATTATCCATTTTTTATAGCGAAGGCGCGGGAGGCGAAGTGGTTTATTAGAGCTGTTGAGCAACGCCAGACCACCCTCCTGAAGGTCACAGATGGTATCTTCGGATTTCAACGCGAACTGCTTGAGCATGGCCTCAATCATATCAGGCCCATCACCCTGCGCCAGGTAGCAGAAGATATCTGCCTTGCCGGAAACTGTCGTAAGTCGGGCCGCCGCGAATAAGTGGGTCGAAACCCCGCACGCAATCTTCGCACTCGATTGGTTCTTCACCGCGCCAAAACCAACGGGTAGTATGACCAATCTGGCGCGCTAACCAAACGAGCAGTTTCGGTCGCCGCAGCACGGCAGGCTCGATCCGCAACGAATTAGCCCATGGGCTTCGCTACGTAAGGTTTGCTCCTCGCTGTTTGCCTCAATCCCAACTGCGCAGTCCGGGTTAGCCGTCGAAACTTTGCGCCGCCGCGGTTAAGATTCCGCGCTGGCCGAGGTTGATGCTGGTTGGGTTGCGCGCGCGCTTACGATTGACAACTACCACTGCTCTAACGACCGATGGCCGCTTGGATCTCACGCAATGCACCGGGACAATGCTTTTCTGCCACCGCCATCAACTCTTGGCAATCCGCGTCGCTGCAATCCACCTCGTAGAGGCCGCCGGCCCCATCCCCTGCCCGGGTGATCACCGGGGCGCCGGATAACACGTCGTGGGCCAGAGTTCCTGGTTGAGTACTCAAGAGCAAACAGTCGCGAGCTTCGCTGGTTAAACGGATAGTCATGTTTAGGCATGCGGCGGGAGGCAACAGGCAACAGTTTCGGTCTTTGTTCCCGGATCTCGCCGCTTTCTCCTTCTACAAAAAACGGGCGCAGCCTGCGCCCTCTCTTTGCGTTCTTTGTCTTCTCTGCGATAAATTCTTTTATTATTTCGCTTCCGTCTCACCCCTCGTGCCTTCGCCCCCGCCTCCCGACCTCACCAATCCCTGAATCCGTAGCGGCGCCAGAGCAACGATAACACGACGCAGACGATTAGATACAACAACCCGATCACGGACACGGCCTCGACCATATCATTATCCCAGTAGGTCCACAGCAGCATCGCCAGCACTTCGTTGCCCTGGGTAGTCAGGAACATTGGAACGGTAAGCGATCGCATTGCGTGAATCGCGATCCACAGCCCGACAGACGCGAGCGCGGGTAGTACCAGCGGCAAGGTGATGCGCAGGAAAGTTGTTAGCCAGCGCGCGCCGCTGACGTAAGCCGCCTGTTCGAGCTCTTGGTGCACCTGGATAAAAGCTGCGTTCAAGGTTCTGACGCTGAAAGGCATGAAGGCAATCGTCAGCCCTAAAATGATCGGCCAGATGGTTCCCCAAACCGGCGGAAAGTCCACGATGATAAAGAACCACAAGAGCGCAATCCCCAGGACAATTCCGGGATACGCATGAGGCCAGAACGTCAAGGTATCGAGCAGCGCTTTGCTCTTTAAACTTAAGTTGGAACGGACGATGAGCCAGGAAGCGACGCTGATCAAAGCGACGGTTAGCACCGGCGTTACCAGCATCAGAATCAAAGTGTTTTTCAAGCTATCGAGGAAATTAGCGTTGCCGAATACTTCGCGGTAGCTCTCGAGATTCACCTGCGCCAACATTGCCCAAGAAGGCGCCTGCCAGGTTGGAAAGAGACTCGACCAAACAAAAACAAAAAACGGCAGGGCGATGGTGACCGCGAGATAGGCGGCGATCAGTGCCAGGGCGAGATATCGCCAGCGACCGATTTTAAGGAGTTTCGGCCGGTATCCCTTACCTGAGATGGTGGCATAGCGAAAGCCGTGGCGCGTCGCTCTTTGATAGAGATAAACCAGGCCGACGAGCATGATGAGAAAAATAACCGAATAAGCGCTGGCGACGGTATGGTTTCCCCAGACGCGCAAAGAGAGATACACCTGGGAGGAAAGCACGTGAAATCCGATGGGCACGCCGATCAGCGCCGGGATTTCGAAAGTCTCGGCGATATTCATCCCGGTATAAATCGCTGCCGAGAGGATCGCCGGCAGCATCATCGGCAAGGTGATGCGCCGGATCGTGCTCAGCGAACCGACGCCTGAAACGGCGGCGGCCTCTTCGAGCGCCGGATCCATGCTTCGAAGCGCTGCCAGCACGATTAAAAAAGACGAGGGCACGCTGCTGAGCGCCTGCAGCG
Organism: uncultured delta proteobacterium; assembly: GCA_963801935.1. GTDB lineage: Bacteria > Desulfobacterota > Binatia > UBA9968 > UBA9968 > DATACQ01. The sequence continues at coordinate 86,128 of CAWDHA010000003.1, read as the reverse complement.
TAAACATCGCGGGCAGCGAAAAAATGTTGAACGGCTTGAGCCCGAACAGATCATCGGCCAGACGGTTTAGCAACCCTGCTTCAGGCCCCGCCAGGATGATATACGATATTCCCATGAGCAAGGATGGCACGGCCGATGGCAGTAAAATCAAGACGAAAAGCGCGCCTTTGGCCGGCATGTCGGTGCGCTCGATGAGCCACGCGAAACCGACGGCTAACAAAAGCGCTATCGAAGTGCACACCGAGACAAACAGCGCGGTGTTGACAAACAACGTATACGTGGCCGGGTTGCTGTAGACGAAAATATAATTCTTGAGTGTGAATGCGCCGGGATTGGCCGGCGTCGGCAGCGCCGTCCGAAAACTGCTCCACATAAGAAAAAGGATCGGCGCGAGAACCAGATAGGCGATGATCGCCACGGTCCCTACCAGTATTACGTTGGTAATGCTGACGCGCGGCAGGATCTTGGCGGCGTAGGCTACTCTTGCCGCCTGCACCATCTGCATAGGCTATCTTTCGGGCACCGGAACGCCGAACAATTGCAGGATGATTGCGCCGTTCTCCCGAGCTTTCGCCTCGCGTTCTTCATCGGCATACTCGAAGAGCTTGGCGCCGTGCTGTTTAAACCAACGCCCGACGACGTTGCTCTCGTCATACGGACTGGCCCGGCCGCGGTGCTGGTGTAGCGCTTCCTGACCGCCGTCCGATGTGAGCCAGTGGAGAAACAACTTTGATGCGTTGGGGTGCGGCGCATCTTTGAGCAACGCCACCGGCTTGCCCGATTCGACCGCAGCCCAATCCGGCGCCACCGCGATATTTTTGACGCCCTTGGGCTGATAGCGCGCGAAATATTGGTGCGTGTTGGAAACCGGATTGGCCCAGACCTCGCCGCGCACCAACATTTCCCAACCGTCGCCGGAGCCGTTGTATAATCTCGGCTTCTGCGGCACGATGACGGTCTTCACGTAGCGCATGATTTCTTCCTCGCTCAACTTGGGGTACAGCGCATCCCAGAAATAATACTGCCGTATGTTGACGCCGATTTTGCCGCGCATCCGCGGGTCCGACAGTTTGGCATAGGTCAACGGTTGCAAGTCTTTCGGGACTAGATCCTGACGATAGACAAGCGCGTAAGTGCCACCGGGCTCGAGAGCTGATGTCAAAGAAGAGTGAACAGTCTTCTTTTTGGTCTTGGGAAAAACCTCGAACCAATCCTGCCAGGGCTGCACCATCCCGGCTTTTTCCAGATCGCCGATGGAAGTGTTGATCAGATCGGTGGTGCGACGACCGGAAGCAAACTCAGCCCTGAGCCGCTCGAAGCCAACGGCGCCCGCCATCATCGTTTGTTTCACCTCAACGAACGGGTATGCCTCTTTAAAAGCGCCGAAGATCGCGTTGGCCTCATTAGGTCGCCAGGTAGCGATGATATCGAACACAGCTTCTTTTTTGGCTGCGTCGAGCAGCGCTTGCTGCTTAGGCGAAAGCGGCGCTTGAGCGGCGCTAACAAGTGCCGGCGTGAAATGAGTCACGGAGAAATAGACTATTAACATCGCCGTCACGATTGCCTTTGCTTTCATCGCGCCCCTCCTGGTTTGACCCAGTGTTTTACCCTCACCCTTCCCTCTCCCAAAGGGCGAGGGGTTTTAGGCGCTGGCGGTATTTCAAACCGGCCCATATGGTTTTCCATGCAATCAACTCCCTGCATAGATCACCCGTAGGTGCGCTCGTCAACCTTCTGGCCATTGTGCATCAGAGTTAATTCTATGCGGGCGGCGCGCGCGAAGGTCACAAAAGACGTGCATTGGTCACTCGCCCGCGCGACGATTTTCTTCACTTCCTCGGTGGAGTTGGGACTGTCTATGGTGACGGTAAAAACAGCGCGGTCGAAGCCGCCCTTGCGCGGCGAATCGGCGCGCGCCACATAACCCGAAATTTCGCCCTCAAGGTTCTCTAGCCGAACATCGGCCAGGGCGGCGCCTTTCACGCACCAGACCTGGTGGCACATCATCACTCCGGCGAGAAAATAGCGCAGCGGCGCCGGCCCGGCGTCAGTGCCGCCGGCGGATTCACGCTCGTCGGAGACGAAATGGTGCCCTTCGACGCTGGCGAGGAACTGCAGATCGTGGAGCGCTTTGGATTTCACCGTCGTCACCGGCCGCTCCGCTTGACCCGGCGTTCTTGTGCCGCGCTCTTCGAGCTGGCGCTGCACCAATTGTTTAAGTTGGGGATCGACAAACAACATACTATACCTCCTCTGGTTGATCATCTGTTGCCGATAATAACCGCCTTCAGGCGCCAACTCTCATACTGCTGGTTGACAGCTGACGAACGCGGCGCCTACCGACCGCTTTAGTTAATCTCACGCGCCATGTCAAAGGAAAAAAGCGCCCGCCTCTTTAGTTGACAAAATATCCCGTTAACCGATATTGCTTTTCCGAAGCGCGCGCGGACGCCCGCGCAGGTTTTTTTAAGGTCATAGCGGAGGAAACCAAAGTGTCGGTTTGGCAACGCGGTGAGCTCAACATTTATTACGAGACCCATGGCTCCGGTTTTCCGTTATTGCTGATCGCACCGGGGGGCATGAATTCGGTCATTGCTTTCTGGAACCGCGCCGCGTTCAACCCTATCGAAATCTTCTCGCGCCATTACTGGGTCGTCGCCATGGACCAACGCAATGCCGGCAGATCCAGCGGCCCGCTCGAAATGGCAGATCCATGGGGCGGCTACGCCGAGGATCAGCTCGGGCTGATGAACCACCTGGGCATCGAACGGTTCCACGTGCTCGGCTGCTGTATCGGCTGTTCCTACGCTTTGAAGCTGATCGAGCGCGCGCCCGAGCGGGTCGTCGCCGCGGTGATCGAGCAACCTATCGGCATCTCAGAGGAGAACCGCCTTATCCTCGCGGAAAACCTCTACGGCCGCTGGGCGCAACAGCTGCCCGAAAAGCGCCCAGAGCTCGATCGTGAGACAACGGCAGCTTTCGGCAAGCGCATGTTCACCGGCGATTTTGTCTTCAGCGTGACCCGGGAGTTCGTCAAAAGTTGCGCGACTCCGATGATCGTCATGCCCGGCAATAATCTCGATCACCCGCGTGCCATCGGCAACGAGATCGCGGCGCTAGCGCCCAATTCAGAAATTATCCCCGAGTGGCGTCACCCGCCGGAACTGGTGCCGCCGGCAGTAGCGCGGATAAAAAAGTTTCTCAAGGCTCATACACCCGAGTAATAGGAGGGAACCTGAAATACCCGGGGATAAAAGTCCAGTAGGTACGCGCGGCGATGGCCTCGAGCAACAATCTATGAGGAGAACTTGGATGAAAAATGGCTTTAAGATTTTTGACACCGATACTCATGTTCGGCCGACCAACGAGACCCTCGAGCCGTACTACGACCCGAAGCTGCGCGTGCGTTTACCCGCGCTCGAGCCCTATAAAAGGGAAAACGAGCGCGACGTCGAAGGCATGGTCGTGGGGCGCCATTCCTACCAGCTCGGAGAGCGTGTCGCTTACTCGCGCATACTCGGCCGCGCTGAGCCCGAGCCGGGACATTTCAGGATCAGATCGAAGTACATGGGTACGCGGCATGCGACCCGGGGCGCCATCGACGACGATGCAGAGGCGCGGCTCAGCGACATGGACGAGGAAGGCGTTGACGTTCAGTTCCTCATCGGCGGCGCCGGTAATTCGGGGCCGCTCAACGACCACGAGCTCGACGTCGGTTTCATGCGCGCCTACAACCGCTACCTGCACGAGTTCTGCGGCAAAGCGCCGCACCGTATAAAAGCCGCGCCGCCGGTGTCGCTCGACGCCGTGGACGAATGCGTCGAAGAGATCCGGCGCTGGGGCAAGGAACGATGGATGGTGGGAATTCTGCCCCAGTCGCGCAACGACATCCCGCTCGATCATCCCAAGATGGAGCCGGTGTGGAAAGCCTGCGCCGATCTGGATATTGCCGTCGTTTACCACAGCCACTATGCCGGGCCCCCCTACTTTCCCGGCTATCTCGACTTGTGGGCCAACGCGTTCCTCGGGCGCTCCGCCGCTCATCCCTGGGGAGCGATGCGTGCCATGGGCTCGTTCATCGGCTCCGGCGTCATGGAACGCTACAAGACGCTGCGCTTCGGCATTCTGGAAAGCGGCTGCGGCTGGCTGCCGTTCTGGAGCCGCCGGCTGGATGACCAGGCGGAATACGTCTTGGGCAGCACTCCACGCTTGGAAAACAAAATCAGCGATTACATCACCGGTGGCCGATTTTTCTCCAGTATTGAAATGTCGGAAGGTCAGGACATGATCGAGATGGTCATAAAGTTTCTCGGCGAGCAGGTCCTGATGTACGCTTCGGACTACCCACACTTCGAGTGCCGCTTCCCAAATTCCGTAGAGCATTTTTTCAAATGGAATCTCAGCGACGAACTGCGGCGCAAAATGTTTTGGGAAAATCCGGTGCGCTTTTATGGAGAGCCGTAGCAGGCTGCTGCTGAATATGCCGATTGCCCTGAGCTTTATCGAAGGGTGCGCTCGCCCGATTGCGCGTCAACGTACTGTCTGGCAGAGCGCATAGCGCAAAGGGCATAGCGCAAGAGAGTCGGAGTGAGAACCCTTCGGCTTAGCGCTTTGGCTATGCGCCAGGCGCATTCGCGCCTCGCCTCTGGGCCTTTTTGAACAGCCTGCACCGAGTGCTCTAGAAGAGGCGGTTTCATAGATACCTCTCCCGAAAAAGAGAAACCAAGGGAGATTTTCTTCTCGTAAGCCTGCGCCAACGACGCAACCGACAGCCCCAACATACTAGCTCGACGAAAACACATGAAGGAGCACTATGGGAGCGACTGAAACTACGCTGGCAAAATTCGCGCTGGAATTTCCGACCCAGGATATTCCCGCCGATGTTATGCACCTGGCGAAACGCTGCGTGATGAATTCATGCGGCGTCGCGCTCTATGCGACTTTGGACCCGGCCGTCGAGATTTTGCTCGACTTTTTGCGCGCCGAGGAGTGCGCGCCTAAAGCGACTGTCATGGGCAGTGGCTTTAAGACCTCGCCTCAGAACGCAGCGCTCGCCAATGGCTTTTTGGGCCACTTCGAGGACTACGACGATACCCACACCACGGTAATTCATCCAACCGCGCCGATCTTCCCCGCTGCGCTCGCCCAGAGCGAACAGCGCACGGTGTCCGGCAAAGAGTTACTTGCGGCGTTCGCCGTCGGCGTCGACGTCGCCTGTCGCATCGGCCTGGTGATCTATAGACATTTCCGCGAAGGCGCAGCGCATTGGCACATTACGAACACCTGTGGCGTGCTCGGCGCCGCGGCCGCCGCCGGTCGTTTGCTCAAGCTGACCGAGGACCAGATGGTCTACGCGTTCGCCATCGCCGGCACCCAGGCCTCGGGTCTTCGTGAAGTATTCGGCTCCATGTGCAAACCCTTCCATGCCGGCAAAGCCGCCCAGAACGGCACCGTGGCCGCGCTGCTGGCACAACGTGGCTTTACCGGCACCGACGGCATCTTCGAAGGCGAGCGCGGCCTGGTCGGTGTCATGGCGGCGGGCCATGACATCAGCGAGGCAACCAGAGACCTGGGCTCACGCTGGGAGCTACGGCAAAATGGACTCAAGCCTTACGCCTGCGGCCAGGCGAACCACGGCTTTCTCGACGCGGTGCTGGCCTTGAGAAAAAAACCCGGTGTCGCGCCCGAGACCATCAAGCATATGCAGGGAAGCGTGGAACAGTTCGCGCCGGCGCTCGTGCGCCGGCGCCATCCGCGCACCGGGCTCGAATCGAAGTTCTGCTATTACCACTCGATGGCCGCGGCGATGATCGACGGTCAGGCGCTCGCAGCGCAGTTCACCGACGCGCGCGCCGCGGACCCAGCAGTCGCAGCGCTCCGAGAAAAGATCGATTTCAGCGAAGATGCAAACTTGCCGCGCCGCGCCGCGCTGGTCACTCTGGAATTAAACGACGGCACGAGCTACACGGAAAGGATCGAACATCCGACCGGCACGCCAGGGAACCCGATGCCCGATGCCATGGTGCAGGAAAAATTTAGCGGCCTGGCGAGCGCCGCGCTCGGCGCCGAAAAGGCGGGCAAAGCGCAACGCGCGCTCTGGGACATCGACAAACTTTCAGACGTACGCGAGTTGCTGCCGCTACTGACGAAGTAAGTTTAACCCCGACTGCGCAGTTGGGATTGAGTCAAAGAGCGAGGAGCAAACCTTACGTAGCGAAGCCAATGGGCTGCTAGCTCTGAGCGGACAGCGACCATGATTGTTTGATTACCTTGTAGGGGCCACAATAGTCGATTGCGAGGAAGGCGAAAATGACTTTGAAACTGCACCCCTCGGATGTCTTCACTACTCCAGATTAGCTCCTCGCTCTCGGAACGTAGGTTTTCACTGCGCAATCCGGGTTGAAACCTATAATCGCAAGGGCGCAAAGCGGCTCGCGCCGGACGGGTCAGTAATAAATGCCCCGGGTAGAACCGCCATCAACGCCGAGCACTTGACCGGTCACCGCGGCTGCTCCGGCCGAAACCAAATACAAAACGCAATGGGCGATTTCCTCGGGTTCGATCAAGCGCCCGATGGGTATACTTTTGATTTGCTCGCGCACCAACTCGTCGAGTGTAGTTCCTTTGCGCGCCGCCGCATGTTCGCGCCGTTGCGTCCTCGTCGTGCCCGGGTGAATCGCGTTAACGGTGATGCCGTATGGCGCCACTTCGTCCGAGAGTTTCTTGCTAAAGTTGACGACTGCTGAATTTGCCGCGCCGGACGCGTAGCCGCCGCCGCCGCGCGCCGCCATTCCGCCTATGTTTACGATTCTTCCCCAGTTTTTTTGTTTCATGTGCGCGATGACTTCCCGGGCGCATCTGACATAGCCGAGCAATTTCACATCCAGATGATGGAGCCAGTCTTCATCGGTCAACTCCGAGAGGGCGCCTGAGCCGGACCCCGCCGCGTTATTGATGAGAATGTCGATGCCGCCAAAAGTTTCCGCTACATTTGCCATGAGTTTTTTAACGGCGGCGCCGTCGGCCATGTCAGCTTCGACAGCCAGGACTTGCCCCTCCGTCGCGCTCTGGATCTCGGCGCCAGCCTGCTTGAGACGCGCCGAATTGCGCGCGGCAATCGCCGTTAACACTCCTTCGGCGGCGAGCTGCATGGCGATCGCTTTGCCGATGCCTTGACTGCCACCCGTCACAATCGCCACTTTACCTCTAATTCCCAGATCCATGATTTTCTCCTTGAAAGCTGCTGAAAAGACCCATATGCTTCGTTGCGCTTGATCGATTTCACGTCAACGTACTGTCTGGCAAAGCGCAAAGTCGCGTCTCAAAAGACCAGGGACGGAAGACTCGAGACCGGGCAAATCTTGCGCTATGCGCCTTGCTCTATGCGCGTTCGCGCGCCTTGCCTCTGGGCCTTTTTGAGCAGCTTTCAAAACAAATCTTGTGCAGCCTCTTCTTGGGACTCGGTTGATACTTGTAACTAGCCCGAATTATTATGCACCGAAGAGAACCCGCGACAGAGTGCAGGCCGAGGAGTAAGCCTCGTCATGATTGGTTCAAAACGTTTGGAACGATTTGAACTTCTGGAACGATTGGAACGAGTGAACTTTCATAAGGTACATGCCCATTGGCCGCGACCGGAGAGACTCTTCGGCCGCAATCTCATGAAATAGTCCGGGCTAGGTGTCACGGATACCGTAGCGCTTGCCGATGCGCATGGCGATGAGCGAACTGACCAGCAGCACCGCGAACAGCATGACACCAAAAGCTGCGAGCCGCTGATAGGTGCTGTCCTCCCAATATTTGAACATCACGATCCCCACCGGCTCGGTGCCGGGGTAGGCGAGAATCATTGCCGTCGGTATCTCGCGAAACGAATGCACGAAAACCCAAATCCACGACGCCACCAGGCCGGGCCGGATGAGCGGCAGGGTTATTTTGACGAAGCTTTTCGCCCACGAAGATTGGCAGGTCGCCGCGGCTTCCTCCAGGTCCGAATGCACCTGCGCCATGCAGGCGACGTTGATCCGCATCGCCACCGGCAGATACTTTCCCAGGTAGGCGAGCAACAGAATCGTCAAAGTGCCGTAAAGAAACGGCATGACGTTCAGGTAGAACCACAGAATGCTGAGCCCGAAGATGATGCCCGGAACCACATAAGGGAACAAAAGTTAGAAAATCCAAAACTGCCCGGCCGCGCAGCTTGGTTTTCACCACGATGTAAGCCACCACGGCAGTGATTACGGTTACCCCGGATGCGCTCGCGACGCCGAGAATCATGCTGTTCTGAATACCCTGGAGGGTTAACGGAAACGCCAAGGCGTCGCGATAGGCTTTGAAGCTGATGCGCTGAAAACCTTCGAGGGTCGAAGCGAGATGGTTCGGCACCAGTGACATCCACGTCACGGTAAGCATCGGCACGATGAAAACCAGAAACAGGATGAAAAGCGACGCGCAGCCGGTCAATACCCGCCATTTCCCGAGATCGACCATGCGCGGCCGGTAGCCTTTTCCGGTGATCGTCATGAACTTTTCACTATGGGAAGTGAGTCTCAGGTAAACGACGATCAGCAGCGCGGAGATGATCACCAGCACCATGGCATAGGCGCCGGCCAGTCCAAAATCGGTCGGCGCGCGCGTCGAATTGAGCCAGATCTCGGTGGTGTAAACAAATATCCGCGCGCGCAAACCGATTAGCGCCGGCGTCTCGAAACTTTCGATGCCGCGGATGAATAGCAGCACCAGCGCCGAGAGCAGCGCCGGTTTCATCATCGGCAGAGTGATACGGCGGAGAATTTCCAAAGGTCCTGAGCCCGCCACCATCGCCGCCTCTTCCAGCGAAGGATCCATAGAGCGAAAAGCGCTCGCCATCAACAAGAATGCCAGCGGCGTCAGCTCAATGCCTTCGACCCAGATGAGTCCCGGCATCGAGTAAACGTTGAACGGCGCGGTTTTAAAGCCCAACCCATTTACCAGCAAACGATTCAGGATACCGACCTCCGGACTCAAGAGCACGATCCAGGAAAACGTCACCAGGACACCAGGCAGAATCACGCGGCTGATCGCCATAACATAGAGCAGCGAGCGAAACGGACTATTGGTGCGCTCGCTCACCCAGGCGAGAAACGCCCCTAGAACAAAAGCAATCGCGCTCGAACCGACGGCAAAGATCGCCGTATTGAAAGTCGCCGCCGGCAAATATCTGCTGGCGAAGGCGCGCGAGTAATTCTCCAGGGTTAGATTTAAACTAAAATAGTCCGGCGTTCCCGGCGCCACTGCCTTGAAGCTGCCGAAGACCAGTACCAGGAGCGGCACGATCACGAGATAGACCAGCAGAGCGGAAAAGAGCAGCAGCGCCAGAGTTTTCCCGTCGCGCAGCGGCTCGAGCAGACGCGCAGTTGCCTCGACGAGACCCTCTATGATCGCGCCGTTTGCGAACACCCTCTTTGTGGAACTTCGATCCAAGTATTTAAGCGCGTCAGAATTCTTTTCTGACGAGGATGCGCACGTATTCCCGTTCGGCCCACTCGTAGCGCTTGGTGGGCCACTTGGAGGGGTTCACAAAATGCGGTTTGACGCTTGGCTCTATGAGCGGATCCGGCACGCCGGGCCGGGCGGCGCGAATCTTAATCTTCTCCGCCGCTTTGCGCTGCCAGGGTTCTGATAACACGGTTTCGATGAACAAGGCCGCAGCGTAAGGATGCGGCGCATTGCGCATGATCGCCAGTCCTTCGCCGTAGGCGATGGGCGGTTTGGGATCCTTCACAAACGCCAGCGGTTCGCCCTGACTGATGCGGTCCGCCGTGGAGGTGCCGCTGTTTGCAACCATGACCGGCGCCTCGCCCGCTGCAACCATATTTTCAACATTCGAACGGCGCTGTTGGATCTGCAAGCCGTTGCTCGCCAACCGCTTCATGAACTCCAGTCCCTTGGCTTCTCCCATATAGTCGAGCATGCCGACGAACCAGTTGTACGATGACGCATCTAGAACCAGCTTGCCTTTCCATTTTGCATCGAGGAGGTCCTCCCAGGTTCTCGGCGCGTCCGCCGCCGCGACCAGCTTTGTGTTGTACATGATGTGAAACAAGCGGTTGCCCAATGAACGCCAGAGCCCTGACACCTTGAGCCCTTCGGGCAGAGCAGCGTCTTCCAGCGCGACGTAACGCGCCAGCATTCCTTCGCGCTCCAGAGCGGACACCTGATGAAACTGCAGCCACACCACATCCGCCTGGTGTTTCCCGGCTCGCTCTTCGGTTAGCAGGCGGTCGATCATGATATCGGGCAGCACCCTCGGGCTGGTAAATTTCTGAACCACGCCGGGCTGGAGCTCTTTAAAAAACTCGATGCGCAGGTTGGTCAGATCTTCTCGGTCCGGCGCATACCAGACGAGCGCCCCTTCCTTTTTTGCGCCCTCCACCAGCTTTTGCATGCGCTCCTTCGCAGGCAAGGCCATGAGCTGCGCAAAGTTCTGTTCGGTCTTGGACAGCTCGGCTTTGGTAGCGGAGCCGCTCTCGGCAACGCTGGCCGCTGTCAGAACCACTGCTACAAGAATCGTTTTCACGAGTGCTATTCCCGCATTATTCATAGACGGTGAAAAAGCATGACACGCTTTAGATCGAGGAGTGAGCCTCGTCAAGAGCGGGCACAGGGTCTCACAATTGCGGAAAATTTCGAACATTCGAAGCTGCGCTTCGAGTACTTTTGACTTCGAACCCACCTAGTCTCCACCACGTCATCTGGTGAACATTGCAGGCCAGTATAAGCCTCGGCGATAGCTTCAGCTTGCTCTGCCGCTGACAAGCGCCATCAACGGGCGGATGCTTTCGACCTTTTCCAGGCGCTCGACCATGGCGATGATCTGTTCCAACGCCGCCGCGCCAATGCGCATCTCCGGTTGCAGATCACGCACCAGCTCGACCGTATCGGCGAAGCTGAAGACATGATTGCGACTGCCGTCTTTCATCTCCTCGAGGTAGACCCGTCTGGCTGTCTTGACCGTCAACCTGGCGCATTGCGGCGCGACGTCTGCGCTGCCTTTGATGGCCATGCGCTCGAGCAGGCGATTGATGGTCGGATCGTCCCGTTTGCGCAACAGGCTGCGGCTCACCTGACCATAGACCAAAGCCGCCGCGACACCCTGGGCCGTGCCGGCGCCGCGATCGGCCAGCTCTTCGTTCTGGCGCCGCCCCGGCCCCGGATACTCCGCTTCAAAAGGATCGAGCTCGACGACGATCTCTTCGATAGCCTCGGCGTTGAATGCGGTTCCTGTCGCGCCAGGCGCGCCGCGATATACGTCGGCGATTGCGCGATCATGCTCGTCGGGTAGCGCTTGAAAGTCACTTTGAGGATTTCGAATTCTTTTCCGAGCCGCGCCGTAACATTGCCGGCAAATTCGGTGGTGCCGGCGAAAAGATTTAAAAATCCCGCCTGGCCTTCAATCGCAGTAGGAGCGGCGCGTCCCTGCTGTTTGGCAATGGCCGTGCACAGTAGACCGTTGCGCGCCGAGAGGCCGAGCTGAAATTGCGTTTCCATCGAGCGCGCGATATTGCATTCGACGTTGCCGAAGCTGAAACCAGCGCCAAAGCCGATGGCGTTGGCCGCGCGCTCACTGTCGAGCCCGAGCAGCCTGGCTGATGCTGCGGCGGCCGCCATAACATCATAGGTCGGGCTGCCGCGCCAACCGCGCTCCACGGTCATTCTGATATGATCCTTGGCCAGGGCTCCGGCTACTTCATAGCCGGCGACCAGAGCCGGCAGGATTTCCCTGCCGGACAAATCCGTTCTTCCGCCAGCGCGAGAACTGCCGGAATCACCGCCGGGCCGAAATGGGCCATGGTGCCGTAAGCATCGCTCTGCCCGCGGCTCTGAAACAACACACCATTGGCGAAGGCCGCCGCCCCCGAGGTCGCGCGCTTGCCGCTTAAAATCATCGTGCTGCCGCCGTGTGGCAACGTTTCGGATTCGATCACTGCCGCTTCAGCGATTTGAGCCTGGCGCGAGTCGTGGGCAGCCATGGCGATGCTGAGGCCGTAGAGCACGCAGGACTTCGCTTTCAGAACGACCTCCGGCGGCCAGATCGCCGAGATTCAGGCGGCTGACAAACTCGCCGAGCTGCTGGACGATGGTTGCCATTCCATTCGTGATCTTCCTTCGTGCCTGAGGGCTTCCCTCGGCCCACACTCGCGCGGGTCCTCTTCGCGGCTAGGATTCTTTTCTGACCAGTATACGGGTGTATTCACGCTGCGCCCATTCGTAGCGTTCAGCCGGCCACTTGGCGGGATCGGTGAAATGGGGCTGGATCTTGGCATCGATCAACGGATCGGGAATGCCCGGACGAGCCGCGCGGATTTTAATTTTCTCCGCCGCTTTGCGCTGCCAGCGCTCGGACAAAAGCCCTTCGATAAAGAGCGCGGCCGCATGCGGATGAGTGGCGTTGCGCATGATCGCCAGGCCTTCGCCGTAGGCGATCGGCGGCTTGGGATCTTTGACGAAAGCCACCGGCTCGCCCTGGGCGGCGCGGTCGGCAGTGGAAGTTCCGCTGTTGGTCACCATAATCGGAACCTCGCCGGCGGATACCATGTTTTCAACGTTCGAACGGCGCTGTTGGATCTGCAAGCCGTTGCTCGCCAACTTTTTCATGAACTCAAGGCCCTTGGCTTCTCCCATGTAGTCGAGCATGCCGACGAACCAGTCGTAAGAAGCATCGTCCAGGATTAATTTCCCTTTCCATTTGGGATCGAGAAGATCGTGCCAACTCTTCGGCGCATCCTTCTCGGCTACGAGCTTGGTATTGTACATGATGTGAAACAGCCGGTTGCCGAGCGAGCGCCACTCTGAACCGATCTTCAGTCTTTGGGGAATCTGGGCATCCTCGACGGCGACATATTTCGCCAGCAGACCCTCGCGCAGCATCACCGGCTACCTGCGGCAACCTGATCCACACGACGTCAGCCTGATATTTGCCCGCTCGCTCCTCAGTCAATAAGCGGTCGATCATGACATCCGAGCGAATGCGCGGCGTGACGAATTTCCGCACTGCATCCGGATAGATCTCTTTAAACAATTCGATGCGTAGCTCCGTGAGATCCTCGCGATCAGGTGCGTACCATACCAGCGAACCTTCAGAGCGCGCTCCCTCGATCAACTTTTTAATGCGCTCGGGCGCCGGCAATTTCATGAGCTCGCCGAGAATTTTCTCGCTTTGCGAAGGCGCGCGCTTGGCGGCGTCGGCGCCGAACGCTCCGGCCGCAAGGGCCAGAGAAAAAACCACAGCGAGAATCGTGCTCCGCATAACCATGTATCTCTCCCTCAGCCCGCCTTATTCACGAGATTACGGCCGAGGAGAAAGTCTCTCCGGTCGTGGTTCGACCGTTCGACTAAGCTCACGGCCCTGAGGTTACTCGAAGGGCAGGCTCACCATCCTGAGTCAAATCGAAGGGCGGCCAATGGGCCTGTACCGTGGGGAGACCTCTTGAAATTTCGAAATTCGAATTTCGCAATTCGAAATGTGATACTCGCCGTTCATGACAGCACGACGGGCTGTCGCCAGCGCGCGCCGCCTTTGACCGTCAGCAGCGGCACAAGCCGGCGCCGGGACTGAATCATGTTTTTTGCTCGATCGTCGAAGACAAAATTTCCCTCTTCCACGTCCAACACCGTGGCATCGCCGGCTGAGCCCACGCGGAGGCTGCCCAAGCTTTCTCCTCTGCCGACGGCCGCGGCGGCGCTTTGCGTGGTTGCGGCAATCACCTGCTCCAGCGCCATGCCCAACTCCAGGAACATGGACATCACTTCGGGCAGACTATAGGAGTTTTCCGGCCGGCTGCCATCGGTGCTGATCGTGTCCGGCGCGATTCCTTGCTCCACGAGAGCGCGGCAAACTCTTAAGTCCAAATGCACTTTGGCGCAGCCGCTGTCGAAAATGATTCCCCTGCTGCGCGCCTCGAAGACTTCCGGACGCACTTTGCCCGAGCCATCGAGAGGACCATTGGCAGCGCCGTGAAACGGGTGGGTCACGATATCCCCAGCCTGAAGAAAGTCGAGGATCTGTGCCAGTGGAATCGGCGAGCGGCTGACGTGCACCATGATCCGGCAGCCGGCCTCGTTGGCGGTCTGTCGCGCCAGTTTCAGGGCCGGCAGCGCATTCTCCGGCAGCAAGGCGCTATCGTCGATACGCACCTTCAACCCGACCACACATTCCGGGTTGTCCCGAATACACTCGACGGTCTCCTTGACGTGCACGAGATTCATGTTCATCAACTCGCCTTGCCTGGTGGATTCTTTATTGAGTCCCGTCGACGAGAGATGGACAAAGGCCAATAACCGCGTGGCGCACTGGCGTATCACGTGATCGCGGAGCGCGGCAAACACCGACCAGCCGGCGCTGCCCGCATCAACGGCGGTCGTTACCCCGGTGGGAAGACAAAATGCGTCGGGGTGGCCAAAGCGCGGCTGGTAGCGATAAAAAAAATGGCCGTGAATATCGATCAGCCCCGGCGTGACGAGCTTGCCTGAGACATCGATGGTTTCCCGCGCCTGGTTGGCGGGGATATCTTCGGTGCGCTCCGCGACCAGGCCATTACTGAACGCAACATCGCAACGAGCGCGGAGCTTTTCGCCGGGATCGATGACTTCGCCGTTCTTGAGCAACAAATCGTATTTGATGATGGAACTCCTGCTGGTTTTTCTCGGGTCATAACAGACAACTCCCAAACCGTCAATGTTGGGTTACGCAAGTTACGCTGTGAAAGTCACAAGACCACTCGCTGATCGTTGTAGTTACGTCATAACTGTGGGATGTAGCTTGATGATCGTTCTAAGGATAGGAGTTTCCAATGGCAGCTAACGAAGAAACACATCTTGCATTCACGGGCAATTGCTATATCGAGCATCGCGTGTCAGTGCACCAAAACAAAGAAGGCTTTCTGAAGCTCATCGCGCTCTTGAAAAATTCTGATCTGAGTTTCGCCAATATGGAGTGCGCCATCCAGGACGGTGAGGATTGGCCGGCATTCGGCTCCGGCATGGGTTGGGCCGGCACCGTGATGGGCGCGCCGCCGAGCATGATCGATGAGCTTAAATTCATGGGTGTCCAGGCGGTTTATGCGGCCAACAATCACGTGGCGGATTTCGGCGAGGCCGGCATCCTGACCACGATAGATTATTTAAAGCGCGGCGCCATGCCTTACGCCGGCATCGGCGCCAGCCTGACCGAGGCGGCGCAACCGACCTATCTCGAGACCGAACACGCGCGCGTCGCCTTGATCTCCCTGGCGGACTGGGGCCCGCGTCAAATGATGGATCTCATTTTTCCATGGCCGGCGGGTTACATGGGCTCGGATGAGTTGCCGCCGTACAAGAGCCGCCCCGGGGTCAATCTGCTGCGCTATGACTCGGTCGCGCACGTCGACGCCGCCGCCTTCGAACAGCTCCGGCGCATCAGCCGGGAGCTTAACTGGGAGCGCGGCAAGGTAGTGCGTTTTCAGGGAGCGGCGCGCACCGAAACGTTAATCGGCTCAACTCTAAAAGGTTGGGAAAAGGACACCGACAGCGAATTTTTTTTCATGGGACGGAAGTTCGTTTTGGGCGAGAAGTTCCGCATGGCCACTTTCCCCTATCAAGAGGACCTCGAGCGCACCTACAAGCATGTTGCCGAGGCCCGGCGCCACGCCGATGTGGTGATCGTCGCGCTGCACGATCAGGCGCATGGCATCGGTGTCCACGACTACATCAACAGCTTCGCCCATGGTTGTATCGATGCCGGCGCCGACGTGTATGTAAATCACGGCGGCTTGCAGCGCGGCATAGAATTCTACAAAGGCAAAGCCATCCTCTATGGCCAGCCGCCGCTCTATCTACAGAATAACGAGGTCACCAAGCTGCCGCTGGCGATGAAACTACGCTTGGGGCTGAGTATCGACGGCACCGTCGGCGAACTACTCGAAGAGCGCGAGCGCAATCGCCAACGCGCGGCCAGCGCCGGTGGCCAAACCCACGCTTTCTCGGGTATCGGCAGCGCCGTCCAGGTTGTCGTGTTCGGCGCCGACACCGCCCTGAAGGAAGTGCAAATTTACCCCACCGAGGAATACATAATTCAAGGCCGCCGGCCGCGCCTGAGCGTGCCTCGGCTGGCGGAACCGGGGAGTGATAAGTTCAATCAGGTCATCGAGCGCGCGCGCGAGCGCTCACAGCCGTTCGGCACCAGCATAGAAATCCGCGACGGCATGGGCGTCGCGCGGCCCGCTTAGCTCGGCCCAGCGCCACAATCTCAACCCGGGCTATCGTCAATCCGCATCTCCGCTCGCGATGAAGCGACGATATCCCACACAGCCATGAACATCGCCGCGATCACCGGCCCGATGACAAAACCGTTGAGACCGAATATCGCCATGCCGCCCAGCGTGGAGATCAGCACAACGTAGTCGGGCATCTTGGTGTCCTTGCCGACCAGGATCGGACGCAGGATGTTGTCGACCAGGCCGATGACGAGCACGCCATAGGCGATCAGGACGATGCCCTGCCACATCGCACCGGTGACCAGAAAATAAATCGCGACGGGCAGCCAGACCAGGGCGCTGCCGACTGCCGGGCAGCAGCGATAGAAAAGCCATCAACACCGCCCATAACACCGGGGCGTGGACACCGAGGAACCAGAAGATCAGGCCGCCGAGCGCTCCTTGCACGATGGCCACGACGACGTTGCCTTTGACCGTGGCGCGGATGACGGTGGTGAACTTGCTCGAAGAGCTCGCGCTGTTGCTCCGGGTGCAGCGGAATCGCATCCCTGATGCGCCTGGACAGATCGTCACCGTCGCGCAGCAGAAAAAACAGCAGGTAGAGCATGATGAACAAGTTGACGATGAAGTCGAACGTGTTCTGGCCAATGCTCAGAGCCTGGGTGGCGAGGAACTGACTGCCCTTCATCAGGCCGGTAGAAAGCCGCTCTGGCACTACGCCAAGATTTGTCAGGCCAAAGCGGTCCAGTAGATCGGTCACCCATGCCGGTAAGGCGCCGAAGACCTGCTCAAAGTACCGGCCGAGATTCAGCTCTCCCGACTGGATCCTCTCGTACACGCTGAAGCCTTCCTGCACCAACAACGCGGCGATCAGGGTCAACGGCAGAATCACCATCAGCAGGACGATCATCACCGTCGCGAGCGCAGCCAGCGTGCGCCTCTGCCCCATGGAGCTCGCGAGCCGCCGATAAAGCGGCGCAAACAGGATCGCCAGAACCGTTGCCCCAAAAAACCGCGCCGAAGAACGGCCAGAGGATCCATGCGAATGCCAGCGATACCGCAATAATCAGCAATAAAAAGGTTTTGTCTTCGACGCCGGCCAAGTTTGGAAATTTCATAATGTTAAAATGCCTACGCCATAGAGCGGGAGCGCCCGCTTAACGGAACGCCGGCGTCGAGAAATTTGCCTGGTGGCGCGGCCGCCACAACAGTGCTCCAGGATCATAAAAATCTGCCGTGAAACGCTGAATAGCGAACTCGAGCGTTTTTTCGTAAACCGATCGATGACGGGTAGCTTACTTTTCGACTTCCAAACGATTGACAACCGTTGTGACGCCGCTTACCTCCCAGGCGAGCTTCACCGCCCTTTGTCTGGCTTCCAGAGAGGCAACGATCCCACTCAGAGAAACCGTCGTACCGTTGGTTGCCACTTTTACACGGGTCAAATCAACTTTTTCCGCTAAAAGTTTCTCCTTGACTGATTGCGTAAGGATGGTCTCTTGGGGCGTTTCTCGACCCGGGTCCTTCCGACAAGCGTTTCGCAACCGACACCCAGGGGGAGACTCAACAATATTACTCCCAACATAACCTTGCTGAGTAGATCCATAAAATCCTCCAGAAATTCCAGTCAACGAAACTCTACGGATCAAGTCGCTGGATGTCCATAGTATCGCGAATATTGTTTGAACCTGGTACTGCCGTCACTTGGGAGTTCTCGCAGAAGTACGATAAAGGCGTATCTCATGTCTTACATGAGCGGAAAGACCGAGACGAAGGACACGATTTCCGACGCGGAAGTATTAGCGGAAACTACCGGGGATTTTTCGCACGCTTGCCAACTAACCTGAGCGGAGTCAGAGTCAGCCGCAATTCTCGCACTGCTTTTTCACCCGCACGCTGCGGGCACTCGCTGCCGCGACGCAGCCAGGGCCAATGAAACGGCGCATTCTTCGGCCGGTTCGTCGTAATCATCCTGAACTGCTTTAAGCTGCCGCAGCCTAACTCTTTCTGCATTTTGGCGCACTTCATCAGGGCCATACCGCTCATCTTCATGGGGCACCAGACCATACCAGTCGGGTAACACCATTCTTCCGTAGAAACTTGCTTGACCAAACCCCGGCCTCCGCACAGTTGCGCTTTTCTGTTTATGCCAGCCATTTTCCAAAAAGACTTTCTTCTTTTTAGTATGCAGAAAATCGCTAGTATGCAAGGAGAGAAATTTGCGCATCAGGGCAAACGGGCAAAATTGCTTACTCGGGACGATTTATGATATCGAACGATCAATCGATTTAAGATGGATAGAAGGAGAAGACATGGCTCTACCGGCTTGCAGTTGTACCTTTAAGTTAATCGGCGCAATTTTCGCACTCTTGTTCTTGCTGCACGGCCAACCGCGCGACGCTTGCCTGGGCAGGAGCGCCTGCTCAACTGGCCGATGATCCCATCGCCAAGGCCCTGGGGCCGGCGGTTATGAGCGCTGCCCTCAAAGAAGGCCGGGTAAATTGGTACGCCGGCGACAACACCGGGGAGTTTTTCAAGGGCGGAGGAAAGGCGGCCTTCGAGAAACGTTTTGGCATCAAAGTAGAGCCACTGGTGCGGCCGTCTCCGCGAACAGACCGACAGGCTGCGGGCGGAGCAGGCGGCCGGAAGGGTCAACGCCGATGTCTTCGACGGCGTTGACCAGTATTTGATGGAGCTGCACCGCTACGGAGCGCTTGAGAAGTTTACGCCGCCGATCACGACTCTGGACGGTTATAACAAAGCCGTGTTTACCAAAGATCCCGTCGGTTTCTGGACGCCGCTTTTCATCAGCGCGCAAGCCCTGATCGTCAACACCAACATGCTCAAGAAAGACGAGTACCCCAGGTCTTACCTGGACATTATAAATCCCCGATGGAAGGGCCGGATGGCCACGCGCGATCCCCGCAGCGCGGGCGGCGGCGGCTGGCAGTTCCTGCAGATCTATAATCACCCCAAGATGGGCATCGAATATATTCGCAAGCTGAAAGAAGTCGTCGATCCCTTTATCGTTCCGGGCGGCAGCCGCGAAATGCGCGATGCGGTGTTGCTCGGGCAATTCCCGCTCGGCTTCAGCGGCCGGCCGGAATTCTTGACCGATGTTCCGAAAGGCTCGCCGCTGGCTTATATCGTCCCGCAGGAAGGGGTCACTTGGCTGCCCCACTCCACGGCGCTGATCAAAAACGCGCCGCATCCGAACGCCGCGAAAGTTGTGCTGACCTGGTTCTACGAGCTCCCCAATTTGCAGCTCCTGGCTAAAGAAGGCGGACGGATGATCCCTCATCCCAAGATCAAAATGCCGATCCCGGAAATGGATCTGTCAAATAACATCATGATGGAAGGGATACCTTCCGAGCAGCTTGCCGAACCGGGATTTTTCTTCAAGGAAATGGAAAAGATTTTCGGCAGACGCTGATCTACTTATGAAAATTGGCTCCAATCGTTGCAAAAGTTCAAGTCGTTCCAGCCTCCACCCTTCGACGAGCTCAGGGCAGGCTCTGTTTCCTCCCCCGCGTCGCGGGGGAGGATTAAAGAGAGGGAGCCTTACTCCTCGACTTCCGCTCATTGTGGCTTTCCTCGTTGCTGAATAATGGGCCGCGCGCGGCCGCTTGAACTTTGACCTTCAATGCTCGCCAAGTTAACCCATGCGTTGCGCGCACTGCAGCAGGTCACGCTCCTCTACTATCTCCTGTTTGCTGTTTTAATTATCCTGGTTCTCTACCCGACCCTGATGCTGCTCGCGGCGAGCTTTTTTACCGGGCAACCGGGCGCCTGGGGAGCGCTCACCCTCGACGGCTACCGCGAATTATTAAACACCGAAGGCATCGGCGAGATTGTTTTCAACAGCGTTCTGTATGCGACGGCCCGGACGGCAATCAGTCTGGCTCTGGCCCTGACCTTCGCGTGGGCCGTGGCGCGCGCCCATGTTCCAGGCCGCGGCCTGATGGAGTTGCTGATCCCGATTCCCTTCTTCATCCCGGACCTTTTGACCGCCATCTCCTGGGTCATGCTCGGCAACCCGCAAAATGGACTCATCAACCAATTCTTTATCCAGGTTTTCGGCGCGCGTGGCCCGGTCGTGAACATTTATGGTTGGGACGGCTTGATCTTCCATTCGGTCCTGAGCACGACGTCGTTCCTTTACCTCCTGCTCGTCGGGTTTTTCTACAACATGGACCCATCCTACGAAGAAGCCTCTGCGGCTGCGGGCGCGACCTCTACGCAGACGACTTGGAGGGTCACCTTGCCGATGATCTTGCCGGCGATCCTGGGCGTCTCGATCCTGTCGTTTATTCGCGCGCTGGAATCCTTCGAGGACCCCTACCTGTTCGGCACTCCGGGCGGCGTCTATGTTTTTGCCAATGAAATCTATCGCGTGCTGAGACACCGCCATCCGCCGCAGTACAGCACCGCCACAGCGCTGGCCGTGATCCTCATGATCATTACTTTTGTCATGGTTTCGGTGCAGTGGCGCATACTCGGCGGGCGCGAATTCACGACGATCAGCGGCAAGGGTTATCAACCGCGCCGGGTGACGCCGCATCGCCTGGTTCGCTGGGGCATATTCGCGCTCTTTCTGATCTATTTCACTCTGGCCATCTTGATTCCTTTGACCCAGATCTTCGCCAGCTCATTCTTCAAGGTATTCGGCCTCTACAAGCTCGAGCACTTTACTTTCGATAACTGGCTCACGGTTTTCCGCGACCCGCGCACCATGGGAGGTTTGCGCAACACGATTGTCTTTTCCACGGCGGCGGCCGCGGGTGTCATCGCTTTGGGCGGCCTTATCGGCTACATCCGCATCCGCACGCGCCACTGGCTCGGGCCGGTTATGGAACTCACCGCTTGGCTGCCGTGGACCATGCCGGGGATTGTCCTCGGCCTGGCTTTGCTCTGGGCCTGGATATCTCTTCCCCAGCCGATCAATCTCTACGGCACTTCAATGATCGTGATTCTCGGCCTGGTGGTGAATGGCTTGCCGCTCGGCACTCGCACCATGCAATCGGCGATCATGCAAGTAAGCAAGGATCTGGAAGAATGTTCGCTGGTACACGGCGCTTCGTGGCTTCAGACCATGACGCGGATTGTCTTGCCGCTCCTGCGCATCGGCATCGCCGCCGCCTTTGTGATCGTTTTCGCGCTCTCGGCGCGGAGCCTCACCATCCCTCTGCTGCTGTACTCCTATGGCACGGAAACTCTGACCATCGCGCTGCTCTATTATTACGAAGAAGGATATCGCAATATCACCGCCGTGATCGCCATGATTCAGCTCGGCCTGGTGATGGGCTTGTTAATACTAGAGCGGCTGACGCGGCCGCGCCCAATCAGCTAAACAGTTCGTACCGTAGTATTTACTGTTCGTGCCAATGGGACTCGCGTGATCGGCGATGACGTAAACCGACACTGGGTTCTTGAACGCCGAGCTAATCCAAAAAACCTGCCGTCGTCGGGCGCGCTCTCGTTTTATTTTCAAAATACATATGCTAAGCCAAGGTCGGCGTCTCGAAGTTCATCTCGCCCCGATATCCCCAAAAGACTTCGTTCTGGCGGAAGAGCGTTGGTGGAATGAATTCAGTCCAGTCAGTTAGAAACGCCACAACGAATCACGGGTCATCCCGCGCTTGACGTCTTAACGAGACGATTGCCGCGCTCAAATTGACTTGACGATCAAAGAAGTAGAAAAAAAGTCGGCAGCATTGCTCGATGAATCGTTTGGAGCGGAGCGATGGAGGCGGCGCGAAAGTTAAAATGCAGCATGCTCTTGACAGTGTAATCCTCTCGGCCCGGGCCCTGGTTGCGGCATTGGTATTTTTAGCGATTGCAGCACCGCCGCCGGTCATCGCTGCGAAGCATGCCATCGGCTATACAACCATCAGCTTTGCTCGCGCTCCCGTCTGGATTGCCAACGACCTGCGGCTCTATGAAAAAAATCGCCTCGACGTCGAGGTTGTCTTTCTGCGCGGCGGCACCGTCGGAACCCAGGCGCTTATCGGCGGCTCGGTGAGCTTTATCGCGTCGAGCGGATCAGCCGCCGTCGAAGCCATTCTTTCCGGCGCGGATCTGGTAATTTTGGCCGGCTATTCCAACCTGCTTGATCAGGTGCTCGTGACCAAGAAAGAGATCAAAAATGCCGCTCAGCTCAAGGGCGCGAGAGTCGCTTTGAATAGCTTGAGCGGAGGGTCTATCTTAGCGATCAAGATCATATTGAACGCCCTGGGTCTCGATCCCGACAGAGATGTCACCTATCTCGCCCTCGGAGATCCAGCGAGCAGATTGACCGCGCTAAAATCCGGCATCGTTGACGCCACCGTTTTCACAACGCCGTTCAATTCGATCGCAAGAAAAGCCGGTTATAACGTCTTTGACGATATCCCTTCCTTGAAAAACATCGACTATCCGGCGGATTCGATCATAGCGACGCGGGAGTTTACTCGCCGCGAACCGATGGTGGCCGAAGGAGTCATTAGATCCATAGCCGAAGCGATTCAGTTCTATAAAAACAACAAGCGGCAAAGCCTCGCGATCATGGCCAAGTATCTCAGAGGATTAAGCGCAGAAGATCTGGAGGAGGCCTATCTGCGTTATCTCTATGGCTTCCGCGACAAACCCTATCCAAGTGTCCAGGGAGTTCAGACGGTCTTTCAATGGTCTAAACATCCCAAAGCAAAGGATGCCGACCCGGCGCGCTTCGTGGAGCGAAGGTTCGTCGACAGTCTGGACAAACAACCATCGAGACAGTGAGAGTAGGAGGATGTTTATGAACCGCCGGTCCGGATCTATTCTTGTGTTGATGCTCTGCGCTTTTTCGCCGCCGCCGTTTTCGGCGCGGAGCCCGCGGTCTCCAAAGCGCAGCCAAAAGCAGAGTCGGACGGCTACACCACAGTCTCCAATCACGACGAAATCGTCGAAAGAGCCAAGAAAGAAGGAAAGTTGCGGGTCATCCGTTCGTTGTCGTCCGAAAGCTTCAACAGCATGGTTGCGGCATTCAAACAGAAATATCCCTTCATCACCGACGTTAGCGCGTATGAGTTCAAAGGAACCGAGGGCCCACAGCGCTTTGTTCTTGAACTGCAGGCCGGAGGGGGCAGAGAGTGGGATGTGTTTGACGTTGCGCCTGAACAGCACAGCGAATTCGCTCCCTTTCTAAAGAAGTTTGATATCCTCGCCATGGCGAAAGCCGGGATCTTGGCGATTCCAACTCAAATGATCGATCCCAAGAGCAGGAACGTGGTAAGCATCACGGCCGGAGTCCACGTCGTCGGTTACAACAAGAAACTGATACCGGAAAACAAGGTGCCGAATAGTTGGGATGATTTTCTCAAGCCGGAATTCAAAGGCAAAAAGTTCTTCGTTGATATACGTCCCCAAGGCTTTGCGGCATTGGCGCCGCGCATGGGCGAAGAGTGGATGGTCAACTACGCGCGAAGAATAAAGGAACAGGATCCGATCTGGACCCGTGGAACGCAAGCTCTTGTGCGCATGTCAACGGGCGAAGAGAACTTGTACCACTTTGCCTATTACCATTCATGCATGCTGCGGTCAAAAGAGCGGCCGCAAAAGGTTTCCGAAAATTCTTTAGGCTGCAAAGTTGTCGAGCCGATTCCCATACGCATCGGCGACCGCACAGCCGTGAGCCTTTCTGCCACGAGCCCGTACGCGGCGCTCTTGTGGGTGGAGTTTCAGGCGAGTCTCACCGCTCAAAGGATGATCGATGCCCATGAGCCTTTGAAATCTTCCCTCTACGTGCCCGATTCAGAAATTAACAAGCTCGTTAAAGGAAAACAGATCTCCGTTAACGACTGGCATAGTTTTCATAACACCGAAAGATGGATGGAGCTGAGCGTCAAGGCTTTGGGCTTTCCACAAGCCGAGACGCGCGCCCCCTAAACCCCAAAAACCCTATGAGTCATAAAAGCAACGACTGTTAGGGATCAATGAAGGAGGATTCAATGGAAGAGCCGCTATTTTTGCGTGACATCTTGGAACTGCCGGCGCGATCGGAGAAACCCAGAAAAGTTGGCAGGACGATCTGCGGCATCAGCCTGGGCCGCGGTCGAGAAAGCATCGAGCAGGTGGCTCAGTATATTGACCAGGTAAAGCTCTACGTCCACAACATGCTCATGCCCGCGCGCGCCATCGAAGAATCGGTAAAGAACTATCGCAGCATGGAAATCGACGTGCAAATGGGCGGAGTCTTCTTTGAGCTTGCGGCCATGCAAGGAAAGCTCGACGCCATGGTTGAGCGCGCCAAAGCGATTGGTGTGAACGTTGTCGAAGTGGAGAATCACTTGGGTGCTTTCTCGCTGGAGCGACTGAAGGAGGAAGTTCATAAGCTCAAAGACGTGGGCTTCGGCATCGTCGGCGAGGTCGGCGCAAAATGGACCGAGGACGATGAAACCCGGATCGCTCAGGGGTTGTGTGATCCTGACAAAGTCATTCTCGCGATGGAGCAATTGCTTGAAGCGGGAGCGGACGAGGTTGTCTGGGATGCCTACCCTTTGCGCGCCTTGATCGGCAATCAGCTCGAAAACGAAGCGGGCCAGAATCAGATTCGCAAAGTCGCAAAAGCGATCGGCCAGGAGCGCATGGTTTTTGAAGTTTCCAATGCCCGCGGACGGGGAAAAAGCATGCAGCGCGGATGGTTGGTCCATGAATTTGGCCCGGACGTCAACGTCGGCAATGCCCATCCCGGAGACGTCAGCGAACTGGAGACGATCAGGCGGGGCATCTACTATGATCCCGGGTGGCCCTACATCCGTTGGTTGAAACAGAACCGGCCGACCAAAAACTGGTGGGAAATTGACATGCCGGATTACGACATTGATATCGAGCCCCGCCCGGTTTGGAAATACTCTGGTGAGGAGATGGTAAGCAATCCCAAGGAAGCCGTACCCGTGAATCGCAAGAAGCAGCAATGAGGCCAGCAGGAGACTCAAGCAAATGATCGACGGAAAATTAGTCATCGCGCCAACTTGCTATCACGTTCTCCACCTCATCCCGGTGATGGTCGCGCACGAGATGAATTTTTTCTTCGAAGAGGGCTTGCGCACCGACGACGGTCTAAGGGCCTACGAGATCCAACGGCAATCCTTGTGTCCCTTCGGCTTGGAAAAGCTGGGACTGAGTCAAGCGATGAAGGAAAGGTCCGTCGACATTGCGCTCGATGTTCAATCGCGCACCGCCTTTTTCCAACGCGCGCGCGGTGCCGACCTCTACATCATCGCCGGCTGGCGCAACCAGCACGTCAATGTTTGGGTCGGCGGCCCGGAAATTAAGTCTTTGAAGGATCTCAAAGGAAAACGCGTCGGCATCGGCGACCCCAACGGTAACCGACAGTGGGGGATCTCGCTATGGCTGAGGAAGGCGGGAATCGATCCGGAGACAGACGTCGAGTGGGTTACGGGTATATTCCCGCCGACTCACATAGATGCGCTACGAAGCTTTCGCATCGATGCCGGTCCAATGTCGGCGTGGGAAGTTGAACCGTTGATCAGACAGGGATTCAACCTTCTGGTAACGCCGCGCGACCTGTATCCAAGCGGGCGTCCTGAACGGGTGATCGGCGCGAGCGGAATTATCCTGGAGGACAAACCCGAGTGGGTGAAAAGCTTCCTCAAGGGAATGATTCGCGCGTACTGGTTTATCAGGGACCAGCCGAGGAATTTTGATTACGTCAACCGACTCGAGGCCAGACTGCGGCTTGAAAGTCTGGCGCGCAATGAGCGCATCGGTAAGTTCGTGTGCCAAACCCCTGTCCATATCGAGGCGCTGCCTTTTCCTCTCGACGGGCGAGCGACGGGATTTGAAGATCTCCTCGCCGAGGAAAAGGCCGCCGGAGAACTCAAATACGACGTGCCACCGATCAAAGAAGTCTGCGCCCTCGATCTGGTAGCGGATGCTTACAATGAGCTCAGGCAACGCTCCGACCTTAAAGAGCAATTTGAGCGGGTGTCGGCTGTCGCGAGTCGGTTGGGATATTAGTCGATGCGGAGCGGCCGGGTCTCAGAGAACCGGACGCCAACCGTGAACGCTGGCCATTGTCGGCTGAGCGGACGTACAAGAATTAAAAGAATCCATAAGGAGGATGTATGTTGGATGGAAAACTAAGGATAGCTCCGACCTGTTATCACGTGCTGCATCTGTTGCCGGTGATGGCGGCTCACGAGATGAATTTTTTTTACGACGCCGGTCTCAAGACCGACGATGGATCGCTTGGGTATCAGGTCCTGCGCGACGCGATGGTTCCGTTTGGGCTGGAGAAATTAGGTATCTCGCAAGCGATGAAAGAGAAGTCCATCGACATTGCCCTGGATGTCCAGTCGCGCACTATCTTTTTTCAAAGATCGCGGGGCGCGGATGTTTATATCATAGCAGGATGGCGAAACTGGCACACCAATGCTTGGGTCGGACCGCCGCATATCAAGTCACTCAAGGATCTGAAGGGCAAGCGCGTCGGCATCAGCGATTTCAATAGCCTGCGTCACTGGGGAATACAGATCCAGTTGCGCAAGGCCGGGCTGGATATCGAGCACGATGTCGAGTTCGTGAGAATCGGCGTCTCGGAACATCTCCACGAGGAGGCGCTCAAGAACGGCAAGATAGAATGCGCTCCGGTCTCGGTCCGGACGGCGCAAGCGCTGAAGAAAGAAGGCTGCAACGTCCTCGTCGTGCCGCGGGATCAGTACCCCAACGGCTTCCCGCAGCGGATCATCGCGGCTACCGGGCGGATACTCGAGGAGCGCCCGGATCTGGTCAAGAACTTTCTAAAAGGGCTGATTCGGTCTTATTGGTTCGTGCGCGATATGCCGAAGAATTTCGAGTATCTCTATAATCTCGACAAGCGGCTTCGGCTGGACACCGCGGACCCCGAAGAACGGAAACATAACCCGCGCCGCTATACGATACCGTTCCTGGAGGGGCAGCCGTTTCCGCTCGACGGCCTGGCAACCGGATTCGAGGACATGCTGCGCGACGAAAAACTGATCGGCGGGCTGGAGTACGACGTGCCTGCTATCTCGAACGTGTGCGCTCAGGATCTGGTCGCAGAGGCCTACAAGGAGCTTCGAGCCCAAAAGGAATTGGAACCGGAGTATCAGCGGGTTCAGGCCGTCGCAGAGCGCTACGGCTACTAAATTAGTGGAGCAGCCAGTTCCAATTTTTTCCAACAGCCTGCCCTAACAGCCCGTGGTGAAAGTGTGGCGTCGCACCGAGACGGGCGAGGCGCCCTGATGGCAAGGCGCGACGACCGAGAATATCGGGGAATATTTGAGGGGAGGAGCAACGCAGCGGACGGGGATCGATCACAAGTCGAATGCAGTCAGACTTTCACCACGGGCTGCTAAGTCATCGAGAGGTTCAATCGCTGCCCTTCGACTTGCTTCGCGGCTCAGGACAGGTGCTCGGTGCAAAACGTTCAAAGCCGAACGCGTGCACAAGATTTGGTCTTTACCTTTGCGGTAACGGCTCGGGGCCGGTGAGCTTTTTGAACAGCTCCACGGCTTCCCGGTCGCGGGGCATGTCTCTGATCGTTTGCTCCAGCTCCTCGGGCATTTGCGGTTCGGCCTTGAGGCCGGTCAGTTTTGTATATTCCTTCGAAAACTCGGGGTCTCTATAGGTCTTGCGCATCGCTTCTTGCAGGATGTGGGCGCGGTCTTTAGCCATGCCGGGAGGCAGGATAAACGGGTTGCCGCTGCCGACGAAAGCCCGATAGAGCGCAACGAGTTTCCGATCCATTGCGGACTTGGCGAAGGTCTCGATGTCGGGGAGTTCGGCAAAACGAGAATGGCTGTGTTTCCGTCCTTTTGGGATCTCGATGATGCCATGGAAGTCCATAAGACCTTTGTCGACCCAATGAGGTTTCTCGTGCAGCATAGAGTCCGCCACGCTGGTCCTGCCGTCTATCTCACCTTGCTCGATAGCGACATCGAGTTCAGGTGAGCCGTATCCGGTAACGAATCTCGGTTGTTTGAGACCGAGCAGCAGCGTGAACATTCGGCCGGAGATGTATATCAGGTGCCCCACTGACTGGGAGCCGATTCTCACGCCTGGAGCGGCGCGGAGCTTCTCTAAACTGCTGAGACCCGCCTCGCGCCGCGTATGTAAGACATGATAGCCGCCGCTATAGCTGGTTCCCAGAAAGATCACTTTATCGATGTCGTAGAGAATCCCACTCTCGCCGAGAATCGGATGCATCACGAATGGCGTCGACATGCGGCCGATGGTCAGACCGTCCGGTCGGACCGATTTATAAATATGGTTGGCCGCCTTCTGCCCGCCGCCGCCAGGCATGTATTCCATAACAATGGTGGGATTTCCCGGAATATATTTCTGGAGAAAAGGCACAACGGCTTTGGTCCGCATGCTGCCGACGCCGCCGGGCGCGCTGCTCTCAAGGATGGTCACGGTTTTGCCTTGGAAAAAAGAAGTTTGCGGGAAAGCGACGTCAACGATGAAGAGACCGAGTATTAGCGCACTAAGAGAGATTTGCAGAAACACCACCGGCTTGGAACTAACGCGTCTCATGGGCGCCTCCCTCATACGGTTTTCGTCAACTGCTTTGGTCGTCGGAAATAAGGGTACCTAACACTTACCGATCACGGTTCAGTGGACCGGGTGGTTTACGCGCTGCAACTGAGCTTGCTCAACAGGATCGCAGTCAACCACAGAAAGCTCGCGATCTGCACGAAAAAAAACCCGAAGCGTACGGCTGACACCGTATTGGTCTGAACCAAACAGACGTGCACCAGCGATTGCATTATGCGGCCAACCAGAACCGCGACTGCCAGCGCATTGACGAAGGCGCTGGCCACGTTTCCAACATACAGCGCCAAAACAATCGCGCCGAAAACCGGAAGGTTTTCGACGCAGTTCGCGTGTGCCCGCATCGCGCGCAAGTACCAATCTGCTCCCTCAACCTGATCAGCCCGGAAGCCGCCTAACGGCATACGTCCGGTCAGAATTCGAGTCCAACGGTATACTCCGACGGTAGCGAGCAACAGCAATATGGTCCAAACGGCAAATCCCAGCAGCATCCATACGGGCACCGTCATGAGGTCGCCTCATCGGACGGCGCATAACTGCTGAGTCTGCTGGCGAATGTCCGGCCGTAAAGCACGTTTTTTAGTTTAGCTTCCACAAGAACAAAACCGATTGGAATATTCTCTAGTGCGAGGATCTTGTCAAGGATATTCAGCAGGTTGCTGAGAGAGACCTATATATGTGACCTGGCAAGGCGCTAAGCGCGAAGCGCAAAGTATTCCGGTCCTGGCTCTTAGCGCTTTGCCGCCATGCTCGGGAAAAAGCCGCCTGGCGCAAAGCCAGGACTCTGCCGAGGTCACCAGCGCGCTACTGGCTAACGCCCATCACCTCAAACCCAAGGCTTCTGGCTGCCGTGCCGAGCTGGGAATCATGGGTTAACAAGAAATCGACTTTTTGGATTTCACGAATTGAAAGCGCGGTGGCTAAATGGATCGCGTCTAGTGTTCCGACCACAGTCGGGAAAGTTTCGCTGGCTCTCTGAAAGACCTGGTTCGTGAGGGGATGGATCGCGAAGGTTTCATGGGTAGTCTGTATGTCCCTTACCAGATCGGCGACCTCGGTATCCGAGATTTCCTGAGTCAGGCGAAGCCGATCGACAATTCTCAACGCCTCTATGCGCCACAGAGCGCTGCTATAAGCTTTCTTCCATTTGCCCCAAATCGTTAACGGGTTGGGTTCGCGAAATAGGACGCGCAGGACCACTGAAGTATCAACGTAAACCATCATCGGCGCCGACGGTCGTTCAAAAGTGAGTCTACCCCGGACGCTGATCGTTTGAACTTGACGCCTTTTATTTTGCGCAGATCTTTGACAGACCGAGTAGGTTCTTCAATTTCACCCGAAGGAGCGGCAAGCGGAAGGATTCGCGCGATTCGGTGTCGATGAGACGTCACCACGACCTCCTGGCCGGACCTAACTAGATTGAGATAATGACTGAGCTTTTCTTTCAAAATAGCCACATTGACGATATTCATGTCCAGATTATAACTATACAAAAGTCATAAGGGCAAATGGATCCAAAATCGCAGGGGGCTAGCATTTAGTGCCATCACACGTCAGCGATCATTGCTGACGGTCGTTGTGTGAAATCGCGTCGTGAAAGCGCCGGAATAATTCACGAGTTTGACATACTAGCTCGTTAGCGCATAATCTGCTCGAAAAAAATGGCGATGGCGCGCGGATCATGCATCCCTCGGTCCGCTGCCGTGCTGCTTCAATTCAGTTGGACAACTCAGGAGGTGTTCCCATGATGACGCTCTACTTCAGTCCCGGCGCTTGTTCTTTGGCATCTCATATCGGCCTCGAAGAAGCCGGCGCGGCCTACGAGATAAAACCGATTCTGCTGGCGAAGGGCGAGCAGAGGACCGAGACCTATCTGAAGATCAACCCGCGCGGTAAAGTACCGGCGCTCAATGTCGACGGCAAGATCCTTATCGAGAACACGGCGATACTTACTTACCTCGCCAGGCGATTTCCGGATAAACGGCTGATGCCGACCGACCCCGCCGAGGAGGCGCGCTGCATCGCAACCATGTGCTGGTTTTCGAGCGTCGTCCATCCTTCGTACCAGCGCTCCCATCGGCCCGAGCGTTTTGCCGAAGGCGAAGCGGCGCAAGCCGCGGTAAAGGAAATCGGGCGGAAATCGTTCTGGGCCAATTGCCAGGAGATCGACTCCATGTTTGGAGGAAACGACTGGATCATGGGCCGTGAGTACACGCTCGTTGATCCTTACGCGCTGGTTTTCTACGGCTGGGGCGCGCGCAGCGCATTTCCCATGAAGGAGCTCAGCGCCTACACGGCATGGCAGGAGCGCATGATGAAGCGCCCGGCGGTGCAGAAAAGTGTCGAGAGCGAGCAGAACGTTTCGACCTAACAATTCACAATAGTTCAATATCGCGTACTCGTCCGCCAAAACGGGAGGAGGACGGTTGCATTCTCGGACCGCCGCTATGAAGATCACTTTCACACTGATGTGTGCCCTGCTAGCCGCCCTTTGCTCGACGGACCGGGCGTTGGCCCAAACTCAAACGAAAGATCGCGCCAGGCTTATCGAAGATGCCAAAAAAGAAGGCAAGGTCATGGTTTATGCCTCCTCAAATGCGTCGGATGCCAGAGCACTGAAGGCCGCGTTCGAGAAAAAATATCCATTCGTGAATATGGAATACTACAATTCCGGCAAAGACTCGCTTCTGGCGCGCTACCTGCTCGAAGCGCGCACGGGCAATTATCTTGCGGACGTTTATCAATCGAGTGTTTTCCCGATTATGAACCTGGTGGAGAAAGGGCTTCTGGCCAGATATCAATCGCCGGAGCGGGAAGCTTACATCGAAGCACTGCGCGACAAGGACGGCTATTGGAACGCGACCTATCTAAATGCCGTCACTATGGCGTACAACTCGCGGATGCTGAAGCCTGAAGAAGTGCCGCACAATTATCAAGAGCTGCTGCAACCCAAGTGGAAGGGCAAAATGGGTTTCGTTCTCAGCCATACCGAATGGTACTTCGCGATGCTCCAAGCGATGGGCGAGGAAAAAGGACGACAATATATGGAGTCCCTGAGCAAGCAGAATATTCATTCGCGCATCGGCAGCTCGCTGATGAACCAGCTCATGATGGCCGGAGAGTTCCCATTACTTATCTCGCAATATCCGACGGGCGTTGAAGAGCTTAAAAAAACCGGCGCGCCCATCGATTGGGTGCCACTGGACCCGTGGTTCGTCTACCCAATCGGCATCGCGATAACTGCCAAAAATTCCCACCCCGCCGCGGCGCGGCTTTATGTCGACTTTATTTTGTCCGATGAAGGACAAAACTCGATGCGTCAACTCAGCCGCATTCCGGCGCGAAAGGACGTTCTGCCTAACCCGCCGCGACTCATGCAAGGCCGAAAACTCTTCGTCATCAAACCGGCATCGAGCGCCATTTACAATAAGTACAACGCCGACATGCTGCGCTATTTTCGCTGACACTTCGGGAACTGCCCCGTCAGCTGGGATATTATAGAATTTTGCGGCATTTCCCACGGTGCGTCCTTGCCGTCTCGTCTGACCCCATGGGCGGCCTGACCCTGAACAGCTTCACGCGAGGTTGGCCCGGTGCACCCGCCATCGCGGATAATCACTGGACCACATCAGGTTGTCCGGTGCAATTTCTTGAGGAATTAAGTGGGACGCGTTACGTTATAACACTGGATGGCGCGCGCCAGTGTGGGCAAGCGCTGCTCATGCCCCGAGTCCTTCGCGGCAAGTACCATCCCGCAGAATGGCGCGCGCGCGAATCGCTGAGGAGTCTCGATGAGCGAAGAAATCTTTTGGCCGGCAAAAAAGCGAGAATTGCACAACCATCATTTTGATTCGACGATCTGGAACGATTTCAAGTATCGTCACGATGACATCGTCATTGCGACTTATGCCAAGTCCGGCACAACTTGGGTGCAGCAGATCGTCGGGCAGATGCTCTATGGTCCGGATGCTAATCTGGAGGTCGCGGAAATGTCGCCGTGGCTTGATCTTCGGGTCCCTCCGAAAGAAGTGAAACTGCCGGCGGTGGAGGCGCAGAAACATCGACGTTTTGTGAAGACGCACCTTCCCGTGGATGCCCTCGTCTTTTCGCCCAGGGCCAAATACATATATATCGGGCGCGACGGACGCGACGTTGTCTGGAGTATGTATAACCACCATGCCAACGCGAATGAGACATGGTATGCAGCGCTCAACGATACTCCTGGGAGGGTCGGCCCGCCGATCACCAAGCCCCCCGACGATATTCGGCAGTACTGGCGCGACTGGCTCGAACACGATGGCCATCCCTTCTGGCCGTTTTGGGAGAACGTGCGCACGTGGTGGGGGATACGCCATCTGCCGAACGTCATGTTCGTGCATTTTGCAAATTTGAAGCGCGATATGCCGGGCCAGATGCGCCGCATCGCGGCCTTCCTCGATATTGCCGTCAACGAAGCTCAGTGGGACACCATCTGCGAGTATTGCTCCTTCGACTGGATGAAGCAGCACGCGACCAAAAGTGTTCCGCTCGGCGGCGCCTTCTGGGACGCCGGCGCACAGGTCTTCATTCATCGAGGTCTCAACGGCCGATGGGCGGAGACTTTAACCGAAGAGGAAATCGCAGCGTACGAAACGCGCGCTCTTCAGGAACTCGGCCCGCAGTGCGCGCGCTGGCTCGCGACCGGCGAGGGACTGGCCTGACGGTAAGATATAATCCTCGCTCACGGCGGCTCCGCTAATACGACTAAAAAATGCCGGCGGGAAGAAAAGCCTCAGACCAAAAACCCAGGGGGTGATCGATCCCTGAGTTTGTCCAAACGGCGTCCCTCTGGGTATTGCGGAAGCGCTGAACGGACAGAGACATAGCGCCGTCCCGACCCACGAGAGGCCGCTCTTAGTCAAGAACAATACTTAACTCTCTGGGGCTGCCCCATCATGCTGGGATGTTGTAAAATTTTGCGGCATTTCCCACCGTGAGCCTCCGTGCCATCTCGTCTGACATATGGCCGACCTGACCCTGGACAGCTTCACGCGAGTTGGGCCAGGTGGACCCGCCATGCGGATAATCACTCGACCACATCAGGTTGTCCAGAAGGTCCAGCTTTTCGGCCGCTGCCACACCGGCCGGGTCATTCTGGAACGTGACGTAGACTTGCCTGCGAATGGTTTCGCTCGGTGTCGCTGTCATATGAGGAATCTCAGGATGCTCTAACCCGAAGCGCCTTACATTGCCTTCCAGCCGCATCATAAAGGGTAGGATCCAAAGCAGCTCGTACTCGGCGAAAACGACGCGCATGTGCGGATGCTTTTCGAGAACCAGCCCGAACATGAGATCCGTCAATAGGCGCGGGCCTTCAAACAGCGACCGATTGACGAAGCGCTTACCCGCGTCCCTCATACTGGCGTCTTTCCGCGTTGCTTCATAGGCGTCTCGATCGGCGCTCTGCTTCACATTGATGTGGAAATGGACGGGGAAGTCCATGCTCTCGGCAGCTTCCCAGATTGGTTCGAATCTAGGTTCTGAGTAGCTCATGTCGGAAGGCAGACTCGCCGGTAGCATTACGCCTCTGAGGCCTAGCTTGGCGCAGCGCTCCATTTCCTTAACCGACCATTCAGGATCGAGTACAGATAAAAGACCCAGACCGAACAACCGATCGCGGGCAACGTTACAATAGTCGACCATCCAATCGTTATACGATTGGAGGCCGGCGAGCTGGAGTGGAATGTCTTGGCCTTTCAAACTGTAAAAATTGCGCGCCATGCTGGGGTAGAGCACCTCTATTTTCACGCCATCCAGTTCCATGTCGCCAAGCCGCGCACTCGGGTCCCACGGTCCACGCCAGCGGTCCCAAGTAAAATTCTCGACGGTATCCTTGACGACGCCAGGGTCGCGCCCCGTTCCCGCCAGGAAAGTATTGCCGACCGGATCGGGGCTATGGCCGTCGAAAACAATGTAAAGACCTTTTTTTCCGGCGGGATCCTGAACGAAATGGGGGCCCTTCTCGCGCAGTTTCTTCGGGATTCTTTCGTAAGCTGCTTCGGGTTCATTGACGTGCGAGTCTGCAGAAATAAATCCTTCTAAATTCATTGAAACCTCCAAGGCTGTATTTTCGCACAGTCTAGTATCAGATATGTTCTTCATCTGCCAGCTTTTGGAAAACCATAAGCCTCCACAATTTTATCCATGTAATCATCCAATTTTTCATAATGGCTCGCGTCCACGATAGAAAGCACCCTACCCTTCAGGAGTTCCTCCTGGTGAGAACCCGGCGCAAAAACCGACGCAGCAAGGGGCCAGTATTGGTCAATAATTTTTTGCCCGTCGGGGGAGGCTGCAAATTCCAGCAACAGCAGGCCGGCATAGGCGCTTGCCGCATTTGCAAGAACTGCGTTGGCCTGGTGAATCCTCAAGGGAACCGGCTCGATAATTTTGTAGCCGACAACACCTAGACGATCTTTGGATTGAACTCCCTTAACGGATGCGTAGTTTGGCCCTAGAAAGAGTGAGTATTCACCGGCCATAACGGCAGTCAAAGGGTTGGTATGGCCTCGGACCCAAATGGGATCCTGAGCGACTATATTTTTGGCAAAATCGAGCACCCTCGACATCCCCCAGGCTGGTACTAGCACCGCGAGGGCAAGCGGTCGAATATCAGTGATGAACTTTCTGCCCTTGAACTCCGGTTTGAGAAAATCCTCCCAAGTGTTGGGCACTTTGTCTTCTGAGATGAGCTTTCGATTGTAGGCGACAACGCTTGGTTCACTGGTAAGGAAAAGGGAATTTCGAGTTCGTGGATCCACCATCTTCGGCGGCACTGTTATAACGCCTTGCTCTGCCATCCCGAGAAGATCGAACTTTTTCAGAAAGGGTGTGTATTGATCGTAAAACTCCGTATAGAGCCGCACCACGTCCCATTCCTTACCTCTTCCCGCCTTCAGTTCCAGTAGGAAGCGCTGGGCCGACTCCACAGAGCCGTGTTCCCCGAACGTAAGATCGAGGAACGGATATTTCTTCTTGAAGGCTTTGCTCATTTGTTGGACGAGCTCAGAGTCCCACGTGCTGAGGAATCGCAACTGGCGCTCTTTTTTAGCTTTCGCTACGATCTCATCATGACTGGCTTCAAACACAAAGCCTCTAGCCTCCGACGCGCTCTTCGCCTGACGCAACGCAGGGGTTTGCGCTTGAGAAAGAGCGCTTGAACTTGCTATGAGCAAGGCCCAAGTCAGGAGTAGAGAAAAGAACTTAACAACAACAACGCTCATAATTCACGTACCACCGGTTTTCGCCGTGCTAACCACCTACTAACATGCTTACCCAATAAAACAAAACAAAAGCCTGACTGTGATTTCATCCCGCGGTAAACTGATTTG
The DNA here is from genome assembly GCA_963801935.1 of uncultured delta proteobacterium. Taxonomy (GTDB): domain Bacteria; phylum Desulfobacterota; class Binatia; order UBA9968; family UBA9968; genus DATACQ01. Next base: position 49,968 of record CAWDHA010000003.1, on the reverse strand, counting down.
ATTATTTTGGGCAGCACTGGTCATGGACCCTTTTTGTCCGGTTCGGTGATGATTCAGGCTTGTCCGTCACCGCGTCCCGACCGGCTTTCGTTCACGGGCGATAGTACCGGTCAGCGGAAGATTATGTCAATGATGAACCTCTGCTCATGTCGGGTTGACAAATCGTTGGTGAAGAAGGTAATCCGAAAACACACATGAGAAATTCAATGAGGTGATGCTATGAAACTCATTCTCACAAATATAGCCGCGCTTTCGTTTGCTCTTTGCTATTTTTTACCGGCGGCTGCTGCGTTTGGGGCCTCTGCTGGCATGACGCGCGATCAGATTTTGGCGGGAGCCAAGAACGAAGGCAGGCTCCGGGTGCTGAGTTCCTTGAATCCGAATACCTTTAATGCGCTGCGCAAGGTTTTTCAAAAGCAGTATCCCTTCGTTCGGGAGGTGCAAATCCAAGAAATGAAGGGAACGGATGGTCCGCAAAAGTTTCTGCTGGAACTGCAAAGCGGGCGCGGGGGCAACTGGGATGTCTTTGACGCCGCGCCGGAATTTTACGATGAGTTCCAACCCTTGGTGAAGAAGTTCGATCTTTTGGCCATGGGCCGGGATGGCGTTGTGAACATTCCTTCGCCGATCATCGATCCAAAGTTTAAGAATATCGTGGCAATCGCGAGTTCTTTGCATTGCGTAGGGTATAACCTCAAGCTGTTGCCGGCGGCCAAGACTCCCAACTCGTGGGAAGATTTTCTTAAACCGGAGTTCAAAGGTCGAAAGTTCATGGTGGATATCAGGCCGCAGGGATTCGCCGCTTTGGCTGCAGGCATGGGCGAGGAATGGATCGTCAATTACGCGCGGGCGATCAAAGAACAGGATCCCGTCTGGGTTCGGGGCCAAAGCCGTGCCCTGACGGCGATGGCGACCGGGGAACAGAGCATGCTGCACCTCGCCTATTACCACTCGTGCGCCAGGGCAAAGGAAAAGGACGTGACCCAGTCCCTTGAATGCAAGGTGATCGAGCCGGCCCCGGCGCGAATTCAGGAGATGACGGCTATCAACGGCAACGCGCAAAACTCCAATGTGGCGCTTCTATGGGTGGAGTTCCAGGTATCCTCCGCGGGCCAGCGAATTATCGATGACGAAGAGCCGCTAAAATCCTCGATTTACGTGCCCGGCTCTGAACTAGCCAAGGTAATCCAAGGGAAGAAGCTTTTCGTCAATAATTGGGCAACATTTCACAAGACGGATGATTGGGAGAAAAAGGTAATTCAGATGTTCGGTTTTCCACAAGCGCAAATCAAATAGATGTTCGACTAGCCCGGACGTTCACGAGATCGCGGCCGAAGAGTAAGCCTCTTCGGTCGCCTCCGGCCAACTTGGATGTGATGTGACAAGAGCCTTCGCGCGCTTGGCGCCAGGAAGGGCCCGACAGAATTCTTTTTACTTTCCCGCGCGTGGAAAGCCGTAAGCTTCCACTACTTTTTTGAGATAGTCCTGAGTGTTCGTATAGTGGTTCCAATCGACCAACGATAGTTTCTTTCCGCGCACGGCCTGCTCCTGGATTGTGCCACGAACAAAAAGCGAGCCTTCGTAGGGCCCATGATCATCCAATATCTTCTGGCCCTCGGGAGAGGCCACGAACTCCAACAATAGAAGTCCGGCGTAAGGATGCTCGGCTGAGTTCAAAACACTCCACGACTCGTTGAGGCGCGCGGGGACCGGCTCCAAAAGCTTGTAACCCAGAGTGTCGATCTTGTCTTTGCTTTTGGCTCTGAGATAGGAATCATAATTAACACCGAAGGCAATGGCATGTTCCCCGGAGAGCACGCGAATGATCAGAGCGGTATGACCCCGACCCCATACCGGTTTCTGGGCGGCGAGCTTGCGGGCAAAATCGAGCGCTTTTTCAAGACCCCACGCTGGAACAAGGGCTGAAATGTTAATGGGACGAATATCGAGGAGGAATTTCCGGTCTCTAAATTCCGGTTTGAGAAAGTCCTCCCAAGTGCCAGGCACTTTTTCTGCGGAGATAAGCTTCTTATTGTAGACGACAACCTGTATCGAGCTTCCGATAACGACGATGTTGCGGTTGATCGGGTCCACCATTGGAACAGGAATCTCCAGCACCTTTTGCTCGGCCATCCCTAAGACGTCGTACTTTTTTTGATAAGGCAGATAGTCGTTGTAATAGTCGGAGATCGGGTCGTTCACGTCCACGCCTTTGGTCAAACCCGCCTTGAGCTCTTGAAGCAATCGTAGGGTAACCTCGCCGGTCGGCACACTCTCGGCGCGGGTCTCGATGAAAGGGTACTTTTTGCTGAAGGCGGCGAGCATATGCTTCAGCGGATCCTCGGTGAGAGAGACCACGGCGCGCAACTTGCCTTCCTGTTTCGCTCTGCTGACGATCTCATCGTGGCTGGGGACAAAGATGTAACCTTTGGCGTCGGCTTCCTGTTTAGCTTTGACCAACGCGGGACCGGCCGATGCGCCGAGAGCGCTCGAGCCGACGATTGCAGGCGGGGCGAGGAGAATGAGAGAAACAAGGGACGATGAGCAAACCATCATCAAACGTCGCTTCATGATGTAACCTCGATCTTTCCTCTTTGCGTCAGACTCTCGCGTCTTGCCAAGTCCAGTTGCGACGTTGAGCAACCAGTCTAGTTCTAGTCTGCTGCGCCGTTCTACCGACAATGCGTAAGCGCTGTCAAACCGAATCGTAATCGACCGATGCTTTTTGATGTTCCTTCTGCCGTCGGGAGCATCAGGCCAAACGACGCGGAAAAAACCGTCGAGAAACGTCGGAGGAAGTCATGTCCGGTATCTTCTTTGCTGACAAAAAGCTATTTATTTTAGCTTGGACGTTTTCGGTGGCCTTCGTCATTGCTTGCAAACCGGCGCAAGCCCAAAAGCTGGCCATCGCCTGGATTGCGGTAAGCGCCTTAACTCGCTTTCTTGGGCGTTCACCACTGCGGTGTAACCAACTTTTTATGAGACTGGCCGATCTGGTATTAGCGGCAACGGCTACATGATGATCCTGGAGAAAAATAATCTCAAGATTGCAGCCCTGATATCGAAATGGCTACTGGAAATGTAAAGTGAGGGCAATCGTTTTGATGTCGTCTGGAGATAGTCAAGCTGCCAAATAGTCAAAAGTAAAGACCTGATTCCAATGACTTGTCTCGACGATAATCCATTGCTTGGCCCGGCCGTGAGAAAAACGAAAGGAAAGCGGTGAAGTTTATGACTACCAGCGTATCAACCGGAGGATTGATTATCCTCCCCTTCGCGGTGCTGCTATTCGCTTCGGGCTGTTCGAACCGGGCGACGGCGACGCTGGCGCCGGGCGCTGACATCAGAAAACTCAAAACCTTTTATGTTGTGCATCAGCCGAAGGACAATCGCGGCATTCATCAACTGATCAGCGACAAGCTCGTTATGAAAGGCTTTCGCTCAACCGCCGGGCCGGAGTTAGCGCAATCAGCATATAAGACGGACGCTGTTGTGACTTATGTCGACAGGTGGATGTGGGATATTACTTTGTATCTCTTGGAGCTCACGGTGACGTTGCGGGAGCCCGCCAACCAACAGCCCCTGGCGGTCGGCCACTCCTTCCATACGTCATTAACCAGGCTATCGCCGGAAGCAATGATCGACGAGGTTTTGGCGAACATTTTCAGCCTCACACACACCCCGCCGGATACGCCAAATGATCTTTGAAATTGGAAAGCAAATTCGTGCCCTGAAGGCGAGGCGGCTGAGACGCGTTTATTTTGCTCTCACAAACGCAAAATACTAAAGCGGACTCGATCTTTTTCGCTGAGCCGTCGTCTTTTGATAACGCCTCAATCGAGAACCCAAACGCCGCGTTCGCGAATGGCATCATACATCGCATCCGGAGCAAGGTCGGCGCCATTGGGCCATTGAATCACGCCCAGCACAACTCGGCCTTGAGAAAATACTGCTGGGTTTCGCAGCGACTCGAAGATCGTGCCGTCGATGTTTGGATTACTTAGAAACGCGCGCATATCGACCTCCCCCATCGTCTCATCCACAAAACTTACGCGCAGCCGAAAATCCGGCAGAGGCGCCACGGACATCACACGCCAGGGAACGCTATGGCGTATCGCCGGTTCTACCTCAGCGGTTCGATTGCTCTGGGGGTTTTCAGTTGGCTGCATAGGTTCCAATCCTCCATCAGTTCGTCGCGGTGCTCTGCGCCCCACTCCAATACTAACGCTATTGCGCGGCGCGGCAAAGAGCCACGAATGACACGGAAGTCTCGCAGGTCAATCAGCGCTTCGTGCTCGGCGTAAAGAGCGTGGAAGTGCGGCGGCGCATAATCGCGCCAAAACATCCGAATCAGAAAGCTATAGAAACCACTGATCGATCAGATTTCGCCAATACACAGCGCAGTACTGGCTCGGTGTGTCAATCCCCAACGAGAGCTCCCGAATCAATATCCGCTCGTTACTGGAGGAGCTGACACTCCTTGCCTGCCTCCGAGATTTCCTCTTTTAGTGGCGCTGAAGCCGCCGCAGTGTACGGGAGGACCAGCGGGGTCAAGTCTTGTCTTTTGACATTTCGGATTTTGGTCGAATCTCACCATGTGGTCAATGTGCGAGCGCGGTCCTGTTGTTCAGTTTGGACGAGTGATTCGGGATTATGTGCCGAGCCCAGCAGCGCTGTTTGAGCCTTAGATGCATGTTTTTCGGTCCGAAAATGTGGTTCAATAGTTAAGAGTTAGCTGACGATGGACGTGCTAATCGCCATTTTCTGCCGGGCTCCGTCTGGGACATCACTCACCGTTGCCATCGAAAGAATTTTCTACTGAAGTTTGCGCGCCACCGCCGTTCGTACCTTCGCTAGGTTCTTGAAGCGAAAGCGTTCGGTCTTTCAGTGCTCGATTACGTGGTGACATCCAATCACATTCATCTTTTAATTAAAGACACCGGTTCAAGTGTCATCACCAATAGTATTCAGTTGAGCGGATTTTCAGCAAGCCCACCGCCCCCTAGGTGGAAAAGGCGCTCAGGCCTGAGGTAGTGGTGATAGAAGATCGGTGGTCAGAAGCGATCGCAGTCGGGAGTCATGTAAGTGGCAAGTGGATGCTTTTCGCGGCTAACACTTTGCGCGCGAACTCATGGCACGCAAGGGTGTCTTCGCGCTCTAGATCTGGAAACGTCACCAACAAACTCTCAATTGTATCCCCGCCAGCCAAGTATTCGAGAATCGACTCCACTGAATAGCGCAGTCCTCGAATACATGGTTTGCCATGGCAGATCTCTGGATCAACGGTAATTCGTGGAGATTAGATTTTCGTTCGACATGTGTAGAATTGTATATGCCTAACCAGCAATTGCCAAAGGCAGCTAAGGTACTCGAAGAACGGCTGCTTTGCCGGGCGTCGCTGTCAGCGACCCTACCGAGCTCGTCGAGCACCCGGACCGATCGCCGATCGATGTCACGTTGGCTGACACTCCGTCCGGGCTTAAGAAAACGTCATCGCCCGCACCGACTGCGGCCTAGGTGGTCGCGTCTATCCCCAAATCGCCCTCTGGTTTCAGGCTTCTCATGAGATCTGGTAGCCGATCGGCAAACTAGAAACCAGAAACTTTGCGCCTTGAAAAAAGCCCTCCGCGACGGCGCGGCGATCGCGTGCAAGAAGTTGTGGAGTCGAATTCAAGTGCGGGATGGACGAAGCAAAAGACGAAATCATTAAATAAAAGACAATGTTGATTGCCTGGCAATTTTACAATACGAAAGCCTGACCCTAGCGGCAGCACCCCAACTCCGTTGTCCTTCGCCCATTTCAGTTCGTATCTTACGAGTAAGTCTCGTAGAGAGCGGACACAGAAGCGCACATGAATTTGTTGAGCTGATCACCTCAATCAGATAAACGACTGCCCACGGTCCTGGTAATTTGACTAGTCGACAACCTCTCTTAATTTGTTTCGCCACCGCTGAGACCTGACGTTAAGAGCAAGCACGATCTGCGAGAATCGGATCGTGCACTTCGTTAACAGATGTGTATCCGTTCGTTCACGTAATAAGTCATCCTTTCATTGTTGTCTTACGTCCGAGCGGGCGATTTATCAACAAATACAGCGGCTCGCGCCGCCGGTTGTTTGGCATTTGACTTGCTCGGTGTAATTTTCGATACGAATGCGTTCAAAGGCGCTGCCGACCCCTGATCCAAACTGATTGTTGGTGAGCTACCGAACGTATTGGTGGATTAATGAAACGCAATCAAGAGGAGAACCAAACATGGCCATCACGACGATCAAGATTCATCCAGCCATCGGCATTGCCCGCGTCGGTAACAGTCCGGACGAATTTTTCGTCGGCCCGGAAAAACCCTGGGATCGGACGCCGCCGCCAGGAGGTTACAAAGATTCCCAATGTCGCATAAAGAGACAAGCGGCGCGTTTCCGTTTGTTCGCTTATGACGGCAGCGGCGCCCTGGTGAAGGAGATCACCACGGCCGATGGACAAATCACTTGGACCGCGCATCTAGTGAATCGCAAAGCTGCAGCGCCGATTTTTAACGGAACACCTCTGCGCAATCCTACCATCACCAATCCGGCCGACCGCGCAGCGCTGGTCATCGATTCGGGCGCGCGCACGCTGGTCGGCGCGAATCAAATCGCGAAGTTCGATACCGGTAAATTCAAACTGCCCGGCGGTTCGGCAACGGTGCTATTGGGAGAAATCCGCACGGATGCCGATGCCCGGCTCATCGTACTCGGCGGTCATGGGAAATCCGGCTCACCCATCAACGAGCCCCTCAATTCACTTTTCGATAATGCAGACTGGTACGACGATATTGCCGATGGTCCTATCAACGCGACTGTCAAGATCGGTGCGACGACGTTTACGGCAGTCGGCGGCTGGGTCGTTGTCGCGCCGCCTAAGTACGCGCCGCCGGTCGACAACGTGATCACGCTCTACGATCGGCTCTACGATTACCACGTCAAGAACAGTCTGCTGACGGCGCCGGCGACGCCGTCCTATACCCAGCACATCTATCCGATATTGTTGGGCGCGGCGCAAATTGCCGCAGTGGAAACCGTGCCGTCGTATGCGCATATGTGGCCGCATCCGATCACCGACGCCGGCGTGCGCAGTACCATCTTCTTCCGCCTAAAAGCGCCAAACGGCGGCGGAGGCAACATGCCTGCGCTCGCAGACGGCCATCTGAACGATGGGCGGCTGACCGCCACTCAATACCAAATAATGGAGAAATGGAAGAACGGCACTTTCACTAACGACTGGGCCGGCACGCCGGCGCCCGATCCCAATATCACGCCGCAAGGAATGGATAGAGCGGCGCTGGAGAACTGTGTGGGCGGCGCGTTTCATCCGGGGATCGAAGCCGGCGAATTTTTGGTGAGCAACACAGCCAATTTCAGTGAACCGTTCCGCTTCAATCATTCGACCGTCAAACCGGGCGACGTGACCGCACAGATGGCCCTGCCGTGGCAAACCGATTTTCTTGCCTGCGGAACCAACTGGTGGCCGCCTGCGCGGCCAAACCGGATACAACCGGAGGGCAGCGCAATCCCGGCAGACTGGCATCGAGGCGTCGCCAACGGAACGGAGATGATCGACGAATGGCATACCCTCGGTTTTGTAGTGAAGCAGGGCAGTAAATACGTCGAGGTCGATCGCTGCGATAGCACTTATATCAACTTGCTCACGCCTAGCCTGAACTTCGTAAACGTGCCGCAAGGACCGATGGGAATGTCGCGCAAACAGATGTTGGCGGTTGCGTTCGAAGTGCAATCGGGCGCTGCCGTAACGCTGGAAATATTGACGCCGCCCACGCATCCTCGGATCAAATCGTATTTGTCATCGACGGTGACAGTAGGCCCGACCAGCGGCTCCAGTGTAGTCACCGCACGTTTGTGGCTGACCTATGAAACTGGCGCGGTTGGGGAAAGCGTCACCAACGCAGTGACCATTAGGCATACCGGCAGCTCGCGGCAATGGATGATTCCTATCTACGCCAACACGGTGGCACGCAAGAAAGCGGCGATCGCTTTAGCGCTCGACCGCTCCGGCAGCATGAGTCAAGATCGCGGTGACGGCGTTTCCAAGATCGAGAGCTTGCGCGAAGCCGGGAAAATTTTTGTCGATGTGATGCTGCAAGACGATGGGATTGCGCTCGTTCGCTACGATCAGGATGCGCAGATCATTCAGAGCGCCACCGCGCTTGGCGGCTTGGTTCTCGATCCCGGCCGCGAAAATACCAAGAACATCTTAAGCGGCCCGCAACTCGATCCGGCAGGAGCAACTTCGATCGGTGACGGGATTTTCGAGGCGCGCGGCATCCTCGATGGTTTAACCGGTTATGACGTCAAAGGGCTGGTCGTGCTGACCGACGGCGTCGAGAATCGGTCGAGATGGATATCCGATGTCGGCGGGCTCATCAACGCGCAGACCTACGCGATCGGCTTGGGCACCGCGCAGAACACCAGCGCCGCCGCGCTGCAACGCCTGTCGGGCAACAATGGCGGTTATCTGTTGCTCACCGGCGCGATCGCCGGCGATAACCGTTTCCTGTTGCAGAAGTATTTCTTGCAAATACTCGCCGGCATCAGCAACGCCGATATCGTGCTCGATCCCCAAGGCGAATTGCGCGCCGGCGATGTGCACCGCATACCGTTCCCTATGACCGAAGCGGATGCGGGAATGGACGTGATCTTACTCTCGCCTTATCCGCAATACATCAACTTCCGCTTGCAAACACCCAGTGGTGGCATCGTCGATCCGCCATTTGCGGCGAGCCATCCGGGTGTGGTGTTCGTGCAATCACAAGGGGTGAGTTATTACCGGCTGCGTTTGCCGGTCGAATACATGGCAAGCCGTTTTGATGATCGCGGAACTTGGCACGCCATTCTTGAAATCGGTCGTCCGAGCGCCGGCATTCACGGCGGCGCTTTCAGCACGAGCCAAGATGCCGTTTTCACGGCTGCATCAACATCGGAGGTTGGGCCCGCCTATGTCCACACGGGCGCTCACTTCGCGAGCATGGTGTCGCGGCGCGAATATCCTGTCATGGCCCAGCAGCACGAGAATTTTCAACGCCGCACGGGCTTGCCTTATTCCTTGCTGGTGCACAGCTACTCGGACATCAGTTTCCGCGCCACGGCGACGCAAACAAGTTTTGAGCCGGGCACAGAAGTCAACCTCTATGCGGAGATCAGGGTAAACACTGTAGCGATGGATGTATCCGCGGAAGTCTGGGCGGATATCGCTCAGCCGGCCGGTGGAATAGTGCGCGTGGACCTGAAAGCGAACGCGCCGGGCCAGTATGCTGCTTCCTTTAAGACCACAGCCGCAGGCCAGTATTCAATCCGCATCCAGGCCAGTGGTAAAAGTCCTTTAGGTTGGCCATTCCGGCGTGAACGGACACTTATCGCCGTCGTATGGCTGGGCGGCGATCAGGATGCAAATCGTGACCCGCGCGACCCGCGAGACAGCAAGTCCTCTCTGTGCGAGCTGCTCGAATGCCTCGTTAAGACAGGCGCTGTTTCCGAGCAATTCCGCAGCCATCTCAAGGAGGAAGGAATTGATCTCAGAAAGTTACAGGATTGTCTCTGCGGCGAGCGAGCCCGTCACCACGATGAGGGCTAGCGGCAATGCAAGAACCCATCGTCATCCTCGGCGGCGGCCCTGCCGGCGCAGCCGCAGCGTTGGAGTTACTCCGCCAAGGCCGTGCGGTCGTGTTGTTGGAACGTTCTAACTATGAAGAGCTACGGGTAGGAGAAACCCTTCCTCCATCAGCTCATCCTCTATTAGTGGAATTAGGTCTCCTTGATCCATTTATCGAGCAGGGTCATCTCGAGAGTCAAGGGATTTGCAGCGCGTGGAATTCCGATGTGCTGCACGAGAAGAACTTTCTTTTTAATCCCTACGGACATGGTTGGCACTTGGATCGGCAACGCTTCGATCAGTGGTTGGGTTCTTGTGTTGCCCGGGCCGGCGGGGTCCTATACCAGAAGGTCCGCCTACTTGATTGTGAGTACGATCAGATAAACGCTTGGACGTTATCACTAACGTTAGAAGACGGCCAATCCAAGATTCTGCGAGCGAGTTTTATCATCGACGCAACCGGGAGGAAATGTTGGCTCGGAGATAGGTTGCAAGCGCCACGCACGACGTATGATCGCTTGGCCGGCCTCGCAATCTTGTTCAAAAGCACGGTTCCGGTTCTTGAGCACAAACCAGTCGCACTGGTCGAAGCAGCAGAGCAGGGATGGTGGTACTCAGCGCCGTTACCCAACCGCCAATTGATTGTCGTCTACATGACCGACGTTGATCTCTGGCGGTGTGAAAGCCTGCCAGCCAGCGCTCGCTGGACCAAGCGGTTGGAGGAAACCTGCCACACTCAGCGGCGGGTTGCCGGGCTAACTCGGCACGGCGGCTTGCATTGTTTCATGGCGGACACGTATGCGCTGGATGTGTCTCCCAACAAACGCTGGGTTCCCGCCGGGGCGGCTCTGTTAGGAATAGACCCACTTTCCTCCGAGGGCATTTGCTTTGCGCTTCGTTCAGGCCGCGATGCTGCGCACGCGTTGGTCGACGACAGCGCCTCAGGCTCATCGCCGATTCAAAGCTATTTGCACGAACAAGCGAGTTTCTTCGCGCAATATCTTAGGGAGCGCCAACAGTATTATGCCGGCGAGACGCGCTGGCCACAGTCGGAATTTTGGCAGCGCAGGCGAAATACCAGAACCATCACCAATTACAGAGCGAACAGAAAAATGGGTCAAGTCTGACCCCACGTTCCTGTTGCATACCGCGCTTCGGGAGCAACGGGAAGCTTACCCACTTAGCTTGGTCCGACCCCAGGAGTTCGCGGCGTATGTTCAGTTTTCCACAAGCCCAAATCAAATGAATCTCGGCGACGCTCATCATGGAAAAAGAACAGCTCCTGAAGAAAAAAAAGGCGGCGGATTTAATTCACCTTCTCCACGTTGCGGCATTAGCCGCGGCTTAAAAACCCGGGGCGTGTCGGCCCTGATAGATGTGCCCGTAACCGGTCGCATGTCGATGAAGGGTCATTGTTAGGGTCATATAGCCGGAAGGTCAAGCAGGCACAGACTTTTCTGCGGAGAAGAATTTTTCTCTTCCCCTGATTGCCAACTCCTAGAATCCTCGATCGATGCGTTACGCGCCCCTGTTTTCGATCGGTCGGTGTCGGACATGAGATCCGCACCAGTCACCCATCAGGATCGAGGCACTGTGAGATTTCTCAAAAGAGAATTTCATCCCGCCCCTGGCAAACTTTGTTGCCCCAGAAAACTGTCGGTACCACGCCGTGTGCAAGGTTAACGGATCACAAATATCCTCTGGCTCACCCTTTCGGCGTCCAAGTCTACGTTTAGCTTACAGCAGACGACCGGGGAAGAAATAAATGATTCGCATGGCCCCACCTCTGGTTCTCTTCACCGTTTGATAGCGCGCTTTAGCCGTTCCTGTAGGGCCGGCGGCATCGTCAGAAAGTCATCGACGATTTGCCGGATTGACTCGCCGTAGAGCGGCGTCATTTCCAGTTTGCTCTTTTCCGCATCCGCGAGAAAATTTCGGTCGGCGAAGGTCCTGGTAAAGGCAACTTCAAGAGCTGCCGCGCGATCCGCTACGACGCCGTCACGCAGCATGTAAACCTTGCCAAATTGGTTGGGTAGAATGGCGCCGTAGCGCAAGAGCATGCGCTGGACCAACGTCCTAGAGCCCCAATCCCAATACCTTCTCTGGCTAGAACCGTTTCTAACGGCGGCCAAAGTCGTGGCGCAGGCGCGCGGCCAACTCTTCGTATACTTCTCGCCGGTGAGCGATGGCAAAGATCCTGATAACCCGGGCTTTTCGATCCACTTCATAGATGATGCGGAATCTTCGGACCTTGAATCTCCACAATCCGGATAGTTCCCGGAGGAGCGGCGCGACTGAGAACGGATCAGCACTTAAAGATCTAAGCGCCCCTTTGATGCTGCGTTTAAGGTCCGGGGGCGAATGACGAAGGGTGTCCGCGACGTGGGGCGGGATATCGGGCCGAAAGACGGCCATTATTTCTTCCGGCGTTTCCGCGGCACGAGAGATTCGCCAAAGACGGCTTCAAAGGTTTGGCCGTTTCGGCCCTTGGCATAAAAGCTCTTGCTCCGGGCGATCTGCTTCATCAACGCCGGATCACTCAAACGTCCAGAGTGTCCTTCAAGCGTTCGTACTCGTCGTAATTCACTAGAACAGCGGCGGGCTTTCCGTTGCGCGTGACGACGATCTCTTCTTCCCGTTCCACAATCGCGGAGACGAGTTCGGGCAATCGGGTTTTTACCTCTGAAATCGGCAGCGTTTTGGACATGGGCGGAATCCTTATAGACCAAAATTCTGGTCCGCCTAAAATTTACTGCACCGTCAGCTGTAGTCAAGCTTTCGTCTTGATCGGCTACAAGCTGACGATGCATTGCTTTGCCTCCAAAGCTCGTCTTCGATTTCGCGATCAAACCCAAAACCACCAACCGCAGTTGCCTCCGGCCAACGCGCGTCCCGCACCGCCAGCTCGCCCTCAAGCCTCATCGGCCCAGATGGCGGACGAGCACCCTCGAATACAAATCAGCACCGCCGCCCGGCGGAAAGCCGACGACGATGCGCACGACTTTCCCGCGATAGAAATCCGCCAGCGCACCGCTCATCGATACTCGCGCTGCGATGCTGCGCCGCCAAAGCCGGAATAGTCGCGCCGGCGACCAAGAAAAAAATCAACGTTGCTATCGGAATTCTCAATTTTTTACCCGCCACCCTGTGCGGCAAACTCCCGAGTTCGATTACGCGACTTTAAAGATGCGCGCCGGATTCGGTTGACCGATTAATGAGAGTGGTGAGCGAGGTGCCAGACGGACTTTAGTCGCCTTCTTCCCGATCGAGTCCGGTCATTCTCAGGAGCGGCCGGTCACTTACCGAGAAAAGAATCGCGGGTTTCGTATCGGAGAGATTCTTATGGGCGTGCCAGCGCCAGGAGGGTAAGCTGAAGCTATCATGCTCGTCCCACTCGATCTCCTTGGAGTCGAGTCTTGTCGATCATGGTTACGCCGCAACCCCCAACCGTGTGATAGAGCACGGTACCGGTGTGCCGGTGAAATCGTGTTTCCTGCCCCGGCTGAAGCAGCTGCAAATAACAGGTCATCGTGAGAAATGTATGCCCACCGTCAATCGGGTTTTTGTATTCGAGGTAAAAACCATCATACGGATCGTTGCACCCTTGTTGGGTCAGTTCCTTCAAGGTATCCAGTGCTTCGCCCCATTTATAGTGGTAAGGAACTCCCGCCGCGCCTTGGTATTCCACTTTGGGTTGGCGGGTTGGGCCGTACAAGCGGCGCGACGCGCCTTGGCTTTTGATCAGCGGTTGCTGTTTCCCTTCAGCCCATTCCTCGCGGAACCCTGAGGCATCGAGGAAACTCACCACCCCTGCGTCCAGCGCGTCGATCCAGATGATCGGCTCTTTAGAATCGTTAACGTGATCGTGCCACACCCAGTTGGGTTGAACCAGCAGATCACCCGGCTCCATGAGCATCGGCTCGCCGTTGGAAGTCGTGTAGGCGCCAGCGCCGCTGACAACGAAACGGAGCGCGGTGTTGGCGTGTCGATGGGCCGCGGCCGTTTCACCCGGGAGCACGATCTGAAAACCCATAGACAATGTTTTGCTGCCGCTCTCCAAGCCGACGTTTCGGCGGAAGGCATCGGGACCGATTCGTATAACTTCGGTCGTTTGCATCAAGACCGGATAGAGGTCCTTCCAGCGCCAGAGCTTTGGCTCCATGCGCTGATTGTCGCGCCGGTTCTGCCAATAGCCGCGGAGCCCCAGTTGGGCGAACTTTTCGTGCAGCCGGTCGCGATCCGTCTGGTCAATACTCGCCGGTTTACTCATACAACCTCCGATAGGCAGCTAGCAGCCCGCGGTGAAAGTCTGACTGCATTCGACGGGCGATGCATCCCCGTTGGCTGCGTTGCTCCTCGCTCAAATATTCCCCGATATTCTCGGTCGTCGCGCCTTGCCATCAGGGCGCCTCGCCCGTCTCGGTGCGACGCCACACTTTCACCACCGGCTGCTAGACCTTCATACAACGAATTCGACGCGCCTGACAATTCCTGCCGGGCAATATTCTCGCGCCGCTGATGGCACCGGCTATCTTCGGGTTGTGTGAGGGCGAATCTATATGGAATTGCCCGTCCGCTAGATTATTCACGAGATTACGTCCGAGGAGCAAGCCCGTCCGGTCGCGGCCAATGGGCCTGTACCTTGAGGAGACCTCTTGAAATTTCGAAATTCGAATTTCGCAATTCGAAATGCGAAGTCTATGTCCGCTCTCTACCACGCTTACTCCCCGGCCTCACAGTGTGTTGGGGTCTCGTGCGTGACTAATGCGGGCTACCGGAGCCGCTCAGGATCGGTCTTTTAACTCATTTTTAAACTTCAGTTTCCGGACTTCGCGGACTTCAACAACTGCGCCGGCGTTAACCGATAGGGAAGGGCCAGGGTGCAGTCTCAATGCGGAAGGGGATCACCATGGCGCAAAAAATCGACGGCTCATCGAGCGCTGGCTGTTTTCGCGAGTCACTGATCTTTAGCTTCGGCTCGGGTGGCGCCGGGTATGGATTGTTCGTGGAGGCGCGACGCGAGCGCGGAACCGTCCGTGGTACACGGCCCTCAACATCAACGGGAGCAAGCCGCTGGCCGGTGCTTTTGAGAAAAAATATCCGTTCCTGAAAGTAGCGATCAATAGGCTGAGTAAAACGGATCATGAACCGCGGCCTTTCAGAGGCGAAATCGGGAGCGCCGAAGTTTGGGGATTTAAATACCTGGTCGACGATCTTGCGAAGTCAGACAAGGACGAGAACGAAGGAGGTACGCAGATCGAGTACGAAAATCAAGATCCGAAGATCCATCGGATGTTCATTGACGAGTGCACCACCGCCAGCTTGCGCGCGAAATCCAAGGTCTTTTCCAATCCCCACGCGGGGACAAGGCATGCGATCGGTCGCGCTCCTATGTCCACGGCAAACTTCCTGCCTTTGTATTCAGGCTTGAGGAAATCCTCCCACGATTTTGGCAGTTGCTCCGGCTTTACGAGATTTTTGTTGTAAGCAGACGCGATGAGACGCGTATAGGCGCAATGATGTTGCGGTTCTTCGGGTCTATCATCGCTGCGGGAATTTGCGATGGCTTGGCTCCGTCTAAACCGCTAAAGGAAGTGTCTGTCGGAATCGGCGACCGCAACAGCTATCTTCGCTGGCTTTAGAGGCGCGAAAGCGATTTGGGCTTTGCGTGCTCGACTACATGGTCACTTCCAACCACGTCCAACTTCCAAGTCTAGGTTCGTTGAACGCTTGACGGATTGCACGATTGTTGAACGTTGTTAGGGCGCAGGGATCACCCAAACCGGATCACCGGAATGACGCACGACAGTTTCCGTTACGCTGCCCAGCACCCAGCGTTTGACACCCGATCGCCCATGCGTGCACATAGCAATCAGATTGTCCGGGGTATTACGGGCCAGGGAAATGATCTCATCCGCAGCGAAGCCGGACTGGACAATATAGGACGCCTTGTCAACTCCCAATTCTTTCATTGCCTGCGTTTTCTTCTCGAGATAGGCGACCGCTTCGTCTTGTACCGTCGAGGTTAATCTGTCGTCACCGACCAAATAGTGGGCTTCAGGCTCGGCAGCCAAAGCGGTCCTGGGGAGAGTATAAGCGCGGAACAAAACGACTTCGAGTTTTAGTTGTTTTGCCAATTCTGTGATCGTCGGCAGCACCCGTTCAGCCAATGCGGAGCCATCGAGCGGTACTATGACGGACCGGAGAATTGCTTCTCCTTCCGCCATCACCACGTTTGCCGCCCTAACCAGTAGCAGAGGGTTGGTCGCACCCCGCAATATCTTTTCCGCAACGCTTCCCAATAGCCACCGTTTGATCCCCGAATGCCCATGGGTGGCCATGCTGATAAGCGTTCCTTTGTCCGCCGCGGCTTTTGTAATGATGACCTCTTCGGCGCTGCCCTTCTCCACCGTACAATTTACATTGGCATCGAGAAACGTATTGGCGACTTCTCTTAGGTATCGCTCACGGCTCCGTATAACATTGTCCAAGACGTCAGGGAGGACTTGAGCGTTCTCCCGCGAAAACTGCGTGGCGACCTCGACAATCTCGATGACGCTAAGGAGTTCTACCGGCAGCTTCAATCTCCCCGCCAGAAAGCGCGCGTACGGCAGGACTTTTTCAGCCGTCTTTGATCCGTCCAGTGGTATCAGGATTCGAGTAGACATGTTCTTCTCCTCGCCAAATCAGCCTAGCGCAAACCCTTATAAAAGCGCAATCACTGCACGCTGCGGAAAATCACCTGCCGGTGATTGCCAGGCATGACATAGTAAAACGCTCCCGGATATTCCCACTCGGCTTCCGCGCCATCGCTTCCTCTATGACGGGAAATTAAAGCAATACGAAAACCTGACACCGGCTCGTCCCCCATCCCTGGAGTTCGTGGAAAGCAGGAGGCAGGATAGGCCTTCATACAACGAATTCGACGCGCCTGACAATTCCTGCCGGGCAACATTCGCGCGCCGCTGCCGGCACCGGTCGAGGGTGAATGTATGCGGCATGGCCCGCGCCAGTGGCGCGAATATTACCGATTGATCGGTGGCGAATGAAAAGATTTTAAGGGGGGCCGTCGATTGACCTCCTTCGCGACAGGGTGGTAAGTGAAAGTGGGTCGAACCGGAACTTTAAACGGTCGCAAGAATCGGGAGGCAACCATGAGCTCAATGACACTTATTCCGAAGCAAGCCGCCATCGCCGTAGCGGACTTGGTCGACAACTGTGCCAAGGTCAAACCCGGCATGAACGTGCTTGATCGTCGCTGCCAACGACGGTCTTTACGGCGGTGTTAACATCGTCGATCGAGAAACCGTGGCGTGGGTGCACGATGCGATTGTCCAGCGGGGCGCTGATGCGACGGTTGTTATGGTGCGATATCCCCTACCGGCCGTTGGTGCTCTGGGGCGACGGCGCCGATCCGAGCAAAGCGTGGCGCGTACCGCCGATTGTCGCCAGCGCGATGCGCGCGGCGGACGTGATCATCAGCCACGCCGTGGATCTGACGTATGAAGAGGAGCTCCGTGAGATTCCCGACATACTCGGAGAACGGAGTATCCGTTACGCGCGAAACATGGCCACCACGGCGTCCCTGCTGACGAGCAACTGGGGGCTGACGCCCTATGAATTGGTCTCAGAGATCCGCGTGCAGGCTTGTGCCCTAGCAAAGCCTGGCGCCAAGTGGGTCATGACTCATCCCAACGGCTCACATATCGAAGGCTATGTCGTCAAACCCGAGGACACCGACGACTATGCGCACTACCGTGACATCGGACCCTACTGTCCCTTTCCCGAAGGCGTCTGGTCGTCGATCCGCGCCCGCGACGCCGAGGGGATGGGAATAATCAACGAGATCGGTGTCATCTGGGCGCGCCATATCGGCGTGCCATGCCCGTTCAAGCAACCCGTCAAGGTATTCATTGAAAAAGGGCTATATCAAGAAATTTGAAGGCGGCGAAGAGGCCGAAACGCTTACGCGCTTTTACAAATTCATAGCCGAATACTTGGGCGAAGCCGCCTACGAAGTCCGCGGCTTTCACGGCGGGGTGCACCCCTCGGCGATGCTCGAACCGCATCAATGCCCCAACGCGCCCTATCGTCATTTCATCGAGCATCATCACTGGAGCAGTTTTCATTTTCATATGGGCAATAGCCGGCGTTCCAAGGAATTTCCCTATCTGATGCATATCTCTGCGGAGTTACGCGGCGGAGATTTAAAAATCGGCGATGAATACGTCTATAAGAACGGCCGCATCACCACCGCGGATCATCCGAAAGTACGCGCCATCGCGGAAAAGTACAAAGACCGTCCCGGGCTTGAACCGGAGCGCTGGTTGCAGACGCCGCGTTAGCCCGGAATATGTCATGCGCTGAGGAGAACCCGCGACAGAGTGTCGGGCCGAGGAGTAAAGCCTGGAGAGGAAATTAACTGACTGATGAGCGGAGACCGCAGACCGGCAGGTCCGCCGTCTTCAGTCTGCCGGCAATCGGAATGCCGCGATAACGGCTCCCGTAGATCATGATTGCGATCGCAAATAGCAAAGCATAAACCCGGGGAGGGTTAACACGTGGTTCAGCAATATCGCTATTTTTCTGCCGATAGCCATTTCGAGTGCCCGCCGGATATGTGGACGCACCGAGTTCCCGAGAGCCTACCGCGAACGCGCGCCGCGGCGGGTCAAATTGCCTAACGGCAACGACATCATCGTCGAAGAGGGACGGCCGATCACATTCAGGGGAACCAATCAGTTCGCCGGGAAACCTTTGGAAACATTTTCCCCCGTGGGATTGGATTTCGACCACGCTGTCGGCGCGGGGCCGCCGCAACAACGGTTGAAGGAGCAGGACCAGGACGGCATTGATGCGGAGCTGCTCTTCGCGAGCGAAGCGCGCAATCCGGCGATCCCGGACAAGGACGCATTTCTGGCGATCGTGCAAGGCATTCAACGATTACTTTCATCGAGGAATACTGCGGCGTGGCTCCACATCGGCTGGTCGGCGTCGCCGTCCTGCCCGATATCGGCGTCGAAGAAGACATCACTGAAATGAGACGCTGCAAGGAAAAAGGATTTAAAGCCGTCCGGTTGCACACCTTTCCAAGCGGCAAGAGTTTTCCGACTGCCGGAAGACGACAGGTTTTGGGCCGCAGCGCTCGATCTCGACATGCCGCTCACCATTCATACCTCCTTCCCCAGGCAATACCGCGGGCGTGATCATTTTCTGATGAAATATCCCAAGGAGCCCGAGGGCCAAGAGCGGCCGGTGGATTTTCTCGAGCGCATCGCCCGTCATGGGATATTTCACTGCGGCACCATCGAAGCCGTGCAATTGATTTTGAGCGGAGTCTTCGATCGTTTTCCCGAAGCTGCAAATTTACTGGGCGGAAAACAATATTGGCTGGATTCCGTACTTCTACCAGCAAATGGATCAAGCGTATAAAGTCAACTGTTCCTGGGCGGAGCGACTATTGGGGCTCAAACGGCTTTCGCGATTGCCCAGCGAGTATCTCAAAGAGCATGCACACTGGGGATTTTGGGATGACCCGTTTGGTGTCGAACTACGTCATCGCATCGGTGTTGACAGAATCATGTGGTCCACCGACTTTCCGCACATCGTCACGCGTTGGCCCGAATCGAAAAACCTGGTGCAGGAGCAATTTGTCGGTGTGCCTGAACAAGAGAGACACGCAATGCTGGCCGGCAACGCCGTGAAGTTCTTCCGTCTCGATGGGTCCGAGGAGTAAACCTCCCGGTGAATTGGGTTCAAAACGTTCAAGGTGTTCAAGCCGTTCAATCCCCCTCCTTCGTCCTCCGCGTCGCGGGGGAGGAAACAGGTGGGGGCTGGAACGATTGAAACTATTTGAACGTTTGGAACGAAGATAAAGTACAGGCCCATTGGCCACCACCGGAGCGGCTTTCGCCTCGGACGGAATCTCGCGAGTAGTCCGGGCTGACATGCGGAGGATGCGCAATGATCGATGACAACATAGACAACCGCGTGATGCCGGTCCGGCGTCTTGCGGCGCTGCAACTGGCGGCGGTGGGACTGCTGTTCCTGCTGCTATCCCCGGCCCACGGAGCTTCGGGGTCATCCCAATTCGATAAGGAATGGGCCAAGCTTATCGCAGCTGCTCAACAAGAGGGGCGAGTCGTAATTGCCGCCGGTGGAGCACCCTCCCGCGAGTATCGCTCCGTCGCAGAAATGTTTCAAAAGAAGTTCGGTATACCGGTTTCACTGTCAACGGGAAGCGGGGCGGCGAGCGTGGACCGCGTGCTTGCGGAGCGGAGCGCCGGAAAGTATACCGTCGATCTCGGTTTCACCAGCGTCGCTGGGACTCGGACACGACTGATTCCCGCCAAGGCGATGGACCCCATTGCGCCACTTTTCGTGCATCCCGAGGTCCTTGATAAATCCGCTTGGTTCGGCGGTCGGCACTGGTATGCCGATCCCGAGGAAGAGAAGTTTTCATTTCTCTACGCGGCGGAACCGACTGAAACTTTTGACTTCTGGTACAACACCAGTGTGATCAGCAAAAAGGAAATCGAGACGATCAAGAGCCCCGCCGATCTGTTGGACCCAAAATGGCGAGGAAAAATTACCAGTCGAACCTGGGGGGACCGAGGACGGGTGGGGGAGATGCAAAATATTTATTTCCAGCCTGATATGGGGATCGAGTGGATACGAACCTTCTTTGGCCAAGCTGACGCGAAGTTTTCCGACGATGTGAGAATTACGGGAGTCTTGGGTCGTCGGCGGCAGTGTGCCCATTGCGTTCAGTGACGGCGACATTGACCGTGAGTTGGCAAAGTTAGAAAAAGCCGGGATGCCCATTGCCATGCGTTCAATTCCATTCAAGCTCCCCTTCCTCACCGCCGGCGGCTCCGGCTGCTGTATCCAGGTCTACAATCGCGCTCCGCATCCGAATGTGGCGAAGCTTTTTTTGAACTGGTTTCTTTCGAAAGAGGGGCAAACTGCGATGCATCAAATAACGCCCGGAATAGCGAGGCAATCCCTGCGCGAGGACATTCCGCCTGGTAATGTGCCGCCGCCCTACCGCAGGGTTCCCGGAAAGCAATACATATTTCGGGATGCGGATCCCAAATACGTGGCGCAGGATAAGGAGCAAAGAGATGCCATCATAGAGGCGTGGAAAAATAGATCGCACAAGCGTTAAGTCCTAACAACGGGCGTCCAACGATGCCCCATTTCAGAGGGCTGATTGATGGCGAAAACGGTAGGCTACGCGGAGGTCGCCGCCAGGAACATCTCGCTGGCGCGTCCGCGCATGGGCCATTTCATCATGGCGGCCGTCCTGTTATCGCTGGGCTTCTTCATGGTCTGGCCGGTCTTTCTGTTCTGATCAACAGCTTCAACGCCGCTGCCGACTGGTTTGCTGAACCGCGCCGCTGGGGCCTTGACCACTGGCGCGCCGCGTATCAGCGGCCCGGCGAGCTCGATCTCTCCTCTGGGTAACTCGCTGCTGATCTGGGGATTGACGACGGTTATTAGCTTGCCCATCGGGATAGCCATCGCCTGGACGCTGGCGCGCACTCGAATTCCCTTCAGCCACTCCTTGGAGTTTATGTTTTGGATGGCGTACATGGTCCCCTCTCTTCCCACCACCATCGCGTGGATTGGCCTATTGGACCCCCAGCTCGGGCTGCTCAACAAGGCGCTGACCTGCTCTTCCCTTTATTGAGCAAAGCCCGTTCAACATCTTCAGCGTCGGCGGCATCGTGTGGGCGAACTTGATGGGCAATGGCATCAGCCGTCAAGGTCATGCTGCTGACGCCGGCATTCCGCAACATGGACGCCGCCTTGGAGGAAGCCGCGCGGGTCAGCGGCGCCAGCAACATCAGGACTGCGCTCAAGAGTGACCCTTCCCCTGATGATTTCGCCGATCATGCTGGTCTTCGCCCTTCAACTCCTGCGGGTCTTCCAATCCTTTGAGGTCGAGTATCTGTTGGGGACGCCCATCGACTTCTATGTATATTCCACAAAGATCTTTCGCACTGATCCGGACTGATGTTCCCCAGTACGGCGAGGCCACCGCTTTGGCAAGCATCACCCTTCTCGTCATCGCATTGATTATTCCGCTGCAGCGCTGGGTTCTGGAGCGGCGCCGCTACACCACGATTAGTGGCACCTTCAAGCCCGGCCTAATCGATCTTGGACGATGGAATTACGCTCTGTTCGGCGCCATCGCGTTCCTGCTGGTGCTGCTGACCATCGCTCCATTGATCATGCTTGTGCTGGGCAGTTTTATGACGAGAATTGGCTATTTCGTACTCGGCTTCACCCTTGATCACTGGAAACTGATCCTAAGCGATCCGCTGTTCCTAGACGCAGCGCGCACTACTCTGCTCCTCGGCTTGTTTGCTTCAATCGGCAGCCCGCTCGCTCTTCTCGCTGATCGCCTACATCCTGGTACGAACGCGATTACCCGGCCGGTCGGCGTTGGACTTGATGGTATGGTGTACCGCGGCCATACCGGGAATCCTCTCCGGGCTGGGGTTATTGTGGCTGTTCCTTGGCACTCCAGGTCTAGCCGCGCTCTACGGGACCATATGGGCGTTGTTCCTCGTCGTGCTCCTGCAGGGTAAAGACTACCGGCGTCAACATCATGAAAGGCGTGTTTGTGCAGATTGGACCGGACATGGAGGAGGCCGCCCGGGTGGCAGGTGCCGGGTGGATCAAGACATACTTTCATATCTGGCTTCCACTGCTCATGCCCACACTTGCCCTCTTGGCCATGTTGAATTTCACCAGCGCTGCCGGCGCGACCGCACAAATTATCTTGCTTGCGTCACGGGAGACGATGACGCTCTCCCTGCTGGCCCTCGAACTTTCCTCGCCGGGCATCAATAACCGCGAAGCAGCGAGCATCATCAGCATCTTTATTATCGGCATCACGATTGTCGGCGCGCTCGGTGTTCGTGCCCTTGGTCTACGTCTTGGCGTGCGACACGACATGACGGCCGCACTTGGCACCAGCGCACAGGCGGACATCGGCGGCGCAAAACCAAAGTAATCTGATTAGGCAGCGCCTTTGAATCTCAAACGCCAACACAGCTCCAAACCGAAACCAAACGGGCACAGTGTTTTACCCTGCTCGCGAGTTTGAACGATTTGTGGAATTTGATTTATTGATCAACCCGTGATTGACCGCAGGTCGGGGCGCCGCGATGTGAGTCGCTGAGTTCAAGACAATCGGCCGCAATCCAGTCAGGAGGTTCTATGAGTCAAGAAGATGCACATGTGAGTTTGCTCCGAGAGGCCTATCAAAAGTGGCACGATACCAAGGCGGGTAGCGTCGATCATTGGCTGGAAGTTATGACCGACGATATCCAGTTTCGCTCGCTGGCCGGAGGAGCTGCTAAAATGGAATTCACCCGCACCAGCACGTGTAAAGAGGAGGTCAAACACTATTTTGCCGAGCTCACGAATCAGTGGCGTATGATTCACTACACGGTCGATGAATTCATCGCACAGGGTGACCGCGTGGTGGCGTTAGGAAGCTGTTCCTTTCGCCATAACAAAACCGGCAAAATTCTCGAGACGCCTAAGGCGGATTTTCACAAATTTCGTGACGGGAAGATTTGCCAGTTTTTCGAATTCTACGATACGGCTCAAGCTATGGCGAGCGCGACTTGAGCCGATGACCTCGCCGAAGCCGGGCTCTATGCCGTCTGCACCGCGCATGCGGATACCGCAGGCAGCGGTCTTCTTGCTCGCCCGGCTGTACCTATTTTTCTTTTCAATTGGCTGCCGCTAAATCGCACAGTGCCGCCGCACGCCGTTTGTGCGGGAAATAGCTTGGTCGCCTGATCGGGCTTGACGCCGGGTTTCCGACGTCGACGGAGGTTTTCTATCCAAAAGACGCCTCATGAGTTAGCCCACACAGAAAGGTAAAGACTCTGACACGCTTTATTGGGCGGGGAAAAAAAATGGTGCACCATGATTTGGCGAATCTTCTGGTAATGATCGTCGGTCGTCACAACGCGCAAACCATACTCCATGGCGCTCGCTGCTATCCAGACGTCATTGGTGGGTGATTGGGGTGCCGGCCTGCCAAAGCGCGTTGAGGATGACTGCATATCTCTCAGCCGTTTCTTCAGTGACATCCAGAAGGCCGACGCGCGGCGACGCAAGAAATCGGCGCAGCTCGTCCTCATTCTTGTTTCGCCGATTGCCTTTTATGAAGTCGGCGGTGAGTTCGCCAATAACGATGGAATTGAGAAAAATTTCCTCGTTCGAGCGGACGGCGACTCGGATAGCTTCATGGCCCCGCATGAACGCCGAATACGCCGACGTATCCAGCAGCAAACGCATTACTTCCACAACTCCGGGTCGATGGTTCGCTGAGCCGACAGTGCTTTACTGAACTCAGCGGCCTCCTTGTTGGTCCACGAACCTGCCAGACTGTCGAGATCATCGTGTTCCTTTATCCCAGGCTTTTTCTTCTTATACCCTTCAGCTTTCCGCTCGAGCAGACTTATGACCGCTTTGTTGATGCTCGTACGCTGCCGGTCCGCTTGCTTGCGCACGATCTTTTCTAGCTCCGGCGGCAGGTTTCTTAAGGTGATCGCTTTCATGATTTCCTCCCAATTGTGCATCACCGATGCGGCGTCCTGATGCATCGTAACATGCCAAAAGATCAAACCAATCGCGCCTCGGGCGATGGAGCTGGCCTATGGACCTGTTGGCGGACCGAAATAAGGGGCATGCTACTTTTCTTTACTGGTTTCGAGGCAGCCCTAACAACCCGTGGTGAAAGTGTGGCGTCACACCGAGATGGGCGAGGCGCCCTGATGGCAAGGCGCGACGACCGAGAATATCGGGGAATATTTCAGGGGAGGAGCAACCCAGCCAACGGGGATCGATCACCCGTCGAATGAAGTCAGACTTTCACTACGGGCTGCTAGCTCAAAGGCTTGCCTCTAAGCCAAGTTGGCCGCGGACGGCCACCCGGTTGCGTGCGCGGCATAGTCTCTGGCTGGCTCTCATACTCCTCCAGCGCCGGAAACTTCTCGAAACTACGGACTGCGGGCGTGCTTGCCTACGGTAGCTTCTCGCGGGTGTAGGTTTCGATAAATGGCGGGAAAGGTCTTGGATCGTCGAGCATTGTAACTCGGGAATTTACGATCGAATCAAAGCCGTCCGGTCGGGTAAACATCCAGCTCATGCAGTAGGGAGAGAAAAAGTGCCGAGTCGGACCGTGAAGGCCACCGATAACCGGCTCTCCTTGCATAACTATGAAGGCTACGCTCGGCATCGCTGCACTAAGAGAAAACGCGCTGGCGCCATTTGTTGGCGTCCCGTGCAATGGCAAGCCATCGTGATTATTGGCGGCGCAGTGATTCGGAACCGTACCTGTCCGCACCGACATCCAGAGGCCGCACAGGCAATGATCAAGTTCATGATCTCGCCTGCGGCCGCGCCGCTCCTGCGCA
This sequence comes from uncultured delta proteobacterium, assembly GCA_963801935.1. GTDB lineage: Bacteria > Desulfobacterota > Binatia > UBA9968 > UBA9968 > DATACQ01. Next base: position 24,877 of record CAWDHA010000003.1, on the reverse strand, counting down.
AGGTGCATGAGGAGCCGGCCTAGCAGCCCGTGGTGAAAGTATGGCGTCGCACCGAGACGGGCGAGGCGCCCCGATGGTGGCGCGGAGAACTCGGCCGAGGATTTTATAGAACGAAGAACTGGGCTGTTTGGCTGTGCGGCAAAAAGGTGTTTGCTGGTTCTGGCTCCAGTGACTTTCTGCGCATGCGATAAAAGAGAAGGTAGAAAGACAACATCGCATAGTTATAAAAAAAATCTTCGATGGGAATCGTAAACACGCGCAAGCCGAAAATCGCCGTAGGATTGTACTCGACAACCGGCAGCGCGGTCAGCACCGAATTGATAAGCAGAAACGGGATGTAACAGATCGCCAACCACATCCAATAGCGCCGGCTGGTTAAGAGCGGGCGGTCCAACAAATACGCGACGGTGAGAAAAAAACCGCATGAGGCCAGCGCCTTCGACGTATATCCTTGATCACGCAACGCCAAACTCGCCGCCGCCAGCAGGACGACCGCCGTGATCATGACCGGAGTCGACATTTTGGAAACCCTGGCTTGGGTCGCATATAAAACCACCTCGTAAATAAACAAGCAGCTATAAGGCACGGTGATGAAGAAAAGCACTTCTTCGAGCGGGATATTTAGCAGGTGTACACCGGTCAGATATTTGCCATTAAAGCTCCATTCGCCGCGTGCCGTAACCAGGACGTCCCAAATCAGATAGCAGGCGCTCACGACAGCGGTCGCAAAGCCGACGGCGGGGATTTGACGGTAGTAGGAAATGCGCCTGTCAAATGTCAGGGCGAGCGGCACGGCGATAATGAAGACATTGATAAGTAGATAGGTGAATGGCATTTCAGTTGAGTTTTGCGAAGATCCCGCGCGTCGGCACGGAGCGCACCGGCTCTTCGCAAAGACCGTGTTTGGCCAGAATAGCGTTGGCGCAAAGCAGTCCGGAGGTGAAGGCGCCTTCCATAAGCATCGCCGGTGTGCCGGTTTTCACCCAATCGCCGGCTAGATAGAGATTGGCGATTGCGGTTCGATACTCGGGCCTGCTCTCATGCAGGTTGGTATAAAAGGCGGTGAAATCACGCCTTATCTGAAGATGGTCATAAATCATCGACGCTTCCCGAAGCTCGGGAAAAAAGCCATAAAGCTCGGCGCAAAAGGCCGCTTTGACATCTGCATCGGCAATGCCGTCGGGCAGCGCGTAACAATGCAGCTCGTAGACGCCGCCGCCAGAGCGGCGCGCCCATTCCGCGGCGTTCTTATCGAATTGATGGTAGAAGGTCACGGAGTCGAGAACGGCGCGCTTTTCCGTGATAATGAAGACCGGGAAATTGTCGCCGGTTCGCCGATCGAGCCAGATCCGGTACACGGCGTAACCGCTGGAAGCTTGGAGCGATTTGAGCTCCGACCAGGTCTTTGCCGATTCGGCCTCGATCCAGGGAGAATTTCTGCAAATCTCGCTCGTTCCGGTCACGTCCGCGGCGAGGATCAGGTAATCGAAGGCCCCGGATCCGACGATCAACAAATTATTTTCGCGGCGTATTCCCTCGACTCGGTGGTTCAAGCAGACCGATACCTTGTGGCGCTCCAGATGCCTCAAGATCGGTTCGAGCAAAGCGCCGTGATAATCGGTTTCGAAGTAATCATAGAGCAAACCATGATCGTGGCTCAAATAGAAATAGTGAAAACTCTTCATCAGCTCGGCCGTGCTTAACTTTTCTGCAGGCGCGAAGAAGGCGCGCGCGAACGTATTGAAGGTCAGCCTCAAGGGCGACGGCAGTTGCGCTGCGTCGGCGAATTCCGCGAATGTCATGGCGTCATACTTGGCAAAAGTCTTCGCTTCATCGTATTGCAAGAACTCGCCCATTCTCCAGCTTGGCGGATTGAGCAAGACATCGCGGAATCTGAAAAACTTGTTTTTCCCGAGCGATAGTATGTTGAGCACCGGTGTGGTCTCGACATTCTTGAAACTATATTTTTTGCCATCGCGCGCCAGCACCAGGTAGTCGTCGATTGTCTTGATGCTTTGGTGCGCGCCGATTTTTTCCATGAAGGAACGTAAATTATAGTAATGCCGAAAAAAAGCGTGAAAGCCGTGATCTACTTTGGTCGCATAGCCGTCTGCGAAAGCGACATCCCATGAGCCGACTTTGCCGCCGATGTAGGAATTTCGCTCGAAGAGAGTAACCTCGAAGCCGCGTTCCGCAAGCAGCGAGGCGGCGCCGATACCGGCAAGGCCGGCGCCGACCACGGCAACTTTCTCTGCCGGCGAAACCGATTGCGCCTTGCGACCATCGACCTGATTGATGGTAACGCTATAGCCGCCGAGTTTGTTTCTGATGCGCGATTTTAGGAAGGCTCTGAGCACGGTTTTGAGTTTCCGGGATGCGCGCGAATTATCGGGGTTCCACGACGGCGGCCTGGCGGCGAACGAGTCGTTGAACACGGCGGATGGTGCGGTTAATTTCCGTCGGCTCAAGCAGCGGGTCGGCGTCGAACGCCGCCTGCTCTTCCTCGATCATCAAGACATCCTGGCGCACCAGATTGGCCAAAAGCCGTTTTGCCACGTTGGTTAGCACCCGCTTGAGCAAACGGCGCACGGCAAGCGGCGCCTTTTTTAAGCCGTCAAATTTGGCAAGTGAAGTATAGTGAATTAGATAAGCATCGGTTAAGCGCTCGTTTACCGGTCGGATCAGACAAAAAATTTTAAAATCGTCGCCCAGGGTCGATTTCCAGTTAGGGTATTCATAGGTCACGGTTAGAGGCGCGGAGCGAAGCTTCCGCAGCGGCGCAATGAACAGTTCTAAAATCGAGCTGAGATCCTTTACGCTATAGTAAGTGGTAGCGTCGTAAATTGCCGTCACCCGATCGTCGGCCTCGACGATCTCCTTTAGGCCTTGCGCCGTCCATACCTGGTACTGGGCATGCAGGCTGCCGTGATACATATCCATCAAGTTTTCGATCAGATAGGAAAAATGCGCGCGCGAGGTAAGTCTTACCCAACTTGGAATTTCGTTAAGATCGTCCCATTCGCTCATCCGCATCGGCGAGAGGGCCGCGGCCAAATCGGGATCACCGAGAAAAATCCATACGAAGCCGTGCTTTTCGAGAACCGGGAACGATTTAATCCGGCAATTGGGCAGGCTCGTTCTGGAAGCGAGATGCGGCACGTGGACGCATCGGCCCGCGTGGTCGTATTGCCAGCCATGATAGGCGCATTCAATCCTGTCACCGATGACGCGTCCGTGGCTGAGCCGCACGAAGCGGTGCGCGCAGCGATCCTCTAACGCGCGCAGTTCGCCATCTCGTGTTCTGAAGAGGACGACGGGTTGGCGCCAGATCTCCCTCGCCAGCGGCTGTTCGAGGATGTCCGATGCCTTGGCGATCATGTACCAGCGGTTGGGATTGATGCCGGCGCGGCGGATGTGGCCGCTCAACTGCTCGGCGCGCCTGCCGCAGTTTGGGATCTCTGACTCCATGGAGGTGTTAATGGTGCGGATCGAAGGACGAAAGATAAGATAAAATGTTTCGCGGCACAAGCCAGCGAGCAGAGAAACTTTCGATAAAGCTGCTGGTCTTTAGGGCTGCGCTTAATTGCCGGTCATGGACCTTTTTTTTCTTGGCCACGACGGTCAAGCGCGGCAAGAACCTGATGGCGTTGTCGCAAAGCAGCTTGATCTTGGCGCTCTTCGCCATAGCCTTTTCCCAGATGAGCGGCACTGCGTTGGGCCATGCGCTGCCGTGGTGCGGGTAGTCAGTCGAGAATAGCCAGGGGTGCTCGCCCAGAGCCTCGACGGCATACGCTATGTGCTTTTCTTCAGCCTCAACCGAGCAGTACAGGTTTCCATCCTGCAAGATTTCCGAGGCGATACGCTTCAGGTTGGGGATCCGCGGCGCGCCGGGCTTGTAGCCGTCGTCCAGCTTCTCAATCACGTAGGGCATCCAGCCACCGAAGCTCTCGAATAGGCCGATCCGGAGCCTCGGGAATAAATCGAAGACACCGCCGCCGACCAAGGCCGCCAGTGCGTATTGTCCCCCGATGCTGTGGTAGAGGCCGTTGGGAGCTTCTACCCATGGAGTAAAAGGCGGGCGGTTCGCGCCGCCGTGAACCCACAACGGCATGTCGAGTCCTTGAGAGGCTGCATAAAGGGGATGGAGGTCCGGATTATCGAGCATCCTACCATCCGGGCAGGCGCGTGGTATTTGCAGTCCGGCAAAGTGCGGGTCTTCCCTGGTCCAGTACTCCAACTGCGCGATAGTCTTCGGAACGTCGCGCATGGTGGAGGCCCCCACCCACCAGAGACGGCCGCTTGCGTGAGCGCAGTAGTCGCTCATAAACCGGTGGAAAGCCTGGTGTAGGGCACTCTCGAAGCCGACGTCGCGCAACGCGCAAAAGCTGTCCGCCGAGCTTGGAAAGATCACACTGATGTCGACACCGGCGGTTTCCATGTCTCGGAGGCGAATCGCCGGGTCCCAATTGCAAGCGGGATCTATCCGGACACCAGCATTCGTCGCGGCCCGATCGCCCGGAGTCGCTTGCTCAGACGGCGAGACACCGTTCTCCTGAACTTCGTATGCTTCATAGACACCTAAGGGGCGTCGTGGAAGGGCAGGCCAAAGAAACTCAGAGAAGCCGCGTTCTCCCGCCCGTTGCTTATGCGCGTGCGCTGCTGCGCTAAAGTGCCGGTACGTCTCGCGGTATTCCGGCGCCATATATTCTTTGTATGTCCGGTCTAAATCCCAGTACTGGCGGATGTGGGAGTCCATGTCGATCACCACATGTCCGTTGTAGCTCATCACTCGCCTCCCTGAACGGTCGCTTGCATTGGACTTGTGATTTTCTTTTTAGAGCGACGGACCGAAAAAAAATTGAAGAGAGTTATGAAACACGGCCCGGCGGCGGATTCGACTGGCTCGATTTTGCCAGTCGATGCCGCCGATTTGCAACCCAACTCACCCGGACGATGGCGAGATCGATCGACGAGATTTTGTGCGACGACTCGGAGCTTTGGCGCAACTCAAGATCAGCCGCTGGTTTGCCGAAGAGCTGAGCGCGTCTATTTTATCTCCGCTGTCGGAAAGCCGTAGGCTTGGGTTAGCTTGGCGATCCACTGCTGCGACCTTTCGTGATCCTCCCAACTGACGACCGATAATTTCTTTCCTTTGAGTGCCTGCTCTACAGCAGAACCCTTCCTATGAACAGAGGCGACGAGAGGCTCGTGTTGGTCAATCATGGATTGCGCTTCGGAACTGGCCATGAACTCCAACCACAACAGGGCGGCGTGAGGATTCTTCGAGGTCCCAAGAATCGCTTCCTCCACGGTAATTCTCACGGGAACAGGCTCCAGAACGGTATACTGAATGACTCCGAGCGGGTCCTTGCGCTGCGCCCGTACCGTGCTGCCGTAGTTAGCGCCGAAAAGGAGAATGGGAATCTCTCCGGCGGCAAGGGCCGTGAGCGGGCGGGCTGCGCTGGCGCGAAACCAGATCGGTTCCTGAGCGGCGATCTTGCGGGCATAGTCGAGAGTCTTTTCCAAACCCCATCCAGGCACCAACCCGGCGACTTCTGTAGGATGGATGTCGGCGGAAAACTTTCTTCCCTTGTATTCCGGCTTCAACAGGTCCTCCCAACTCTTGGGAACCTGGGCGGGAGGAACGAGATTTTTGTTGTAAACGACGACTGAGAATCGGCTCGCCAACGCGACCACGTTGCGATTCTTTGGGTCGATCATCTGCAGCGGAATGTCCAACACGCCGTGCTCGGCCATCCCCAGGATGTCGACTTTCAAAAGATGGGGCAGCCATTCGCCGTAAGCATCCGTTGCTGCCCGCGCGATATCCCAATCTTTGGCTGCCCCGGCTTTGACTTCCAACAGAAACCGCTGAGACGCATCAGTGCCGCCGACGTATTGTGCCTGGAGATCGATAAACGGATATTTCTTCTTGAAGGCTTCGGTTGTCGGCGGCAGGGACGCTTCTAAGCCGGCGCCCGTCAGCGCGCGCACCCTGCCTTCCTTTTTGGCCTTGCTGATGATCTCATCGCGGCTGGTAAAGAAAACATAGCCCTTTGATTCCGCATCCTGCTTGGCTTTTAGCAAAGCGGAAGTCGCTGACGCAGCAAAGACGTCAGGAGCAGCTAACCGTGAACCTAAGATAAAAAACAAGGCGGAAAAGATCATCGCGGTGATTTTCCTATCGATTACCATGTCGATCCTCCTTTTTAGCCGCGACGCTCGCCAAGAGAAAAACCTCTCTGGGCGTAGAAGCCCGTAAATCTAGTGTGGGCCTCGCGCTGCTGCTTGTTCTGTATCAAGCCAACTCGCACGACAACAAGCGCCTCTCGGGTTCTTTTATCTGATTCAGTCTCGATTTTCAACCGTAAAACGCTGGAGCACTTGGCGGAACCACAGGGCTCCCTTCCATGTCACATGGTGCGCCAGTCCCGGATTCGCGGAAATATGGAACTCTAAACTGTCGGTCAAGTCCGGATGAGAGAAAGCTTCGACTTGAAGTCCGGTAAATCCTTCTTAAGGATCTCCCAAACAATCTCTACGTCGACATTGAAATAGTCGTGGACAATGCGATTTCTCAGGCGATGATTTTGCGCCACGCAATTTCGGAGCGCTGGGCCCGGAAATTCTCCGGCAGGCGATTGGCTGCTTCTCCGATAATTTCCGGATTGCGGATGACTGAGTCGATGGTTTTGTCGTCTTTGATGAAAGTGTCGTGATCCAGACCGGCTACGTAACGTTCGATCTTCTCGATCGCTTGCCATATATCCTCGACAAGAAGTGGTGTTGTCCTACGGGACATCGACCAATTCCCCTTGGATGATCTCCCAATAACATGGCTTAACCGCCCGGCGAGAGACCACCTCGGTGCGAATCCCAAGCGCATCTTCGATTTGGTCGGCGAGCTCAACGAAACGGAGACCGATCGGGGGTTCGACTTCCACTAAGATATCCACGTCACTGTCTTCGCGCTGATCTTCGCGCGCATAGGAACCGAAAAGAGCAAGTCTTTTCAAGCCATACCGGCGGGCGAGTTCTGGTTTTTCCCTCCGCAGAATTTCTAGTATCTGGACTTTGGTTTTCATCCCGTCATCTCGCCCGCCTGCGTTTCGCTTTACGCACGGATTATAGCAAAGGCGGCAAAACTACAAACCCTCATAGTCAGGCGACAGTCGTAACGATGTTCAGGCAATCGACCACGAGCACTAGCGCCCGCCAAAGATCTCGTGAAATAATTTGGCGTAGCGCTCGAAATTGTCCAGGACCTCCGCGGGAGCGAAGGCCGGCTTGATGTTCTCGATGAGCCGAGCTTGGTCCGGCGCCGTGTCAATGCGATCGGGAATCCGATTCATGCCGCGGATCACCTCTTGACCGCGCTTGGAAAGCACAAAGTCGATGAACAAACGCGCCGCGTTGGGATGCGGCGCCTTGACGGCGATGCCGGTGGGATGAATATTGGCAAAGACCGGATTTAAATAGACCCAATCAACTGGCGCGCCGGCGGGTTTTAAGACTTCGAAGGTTTGCGAATAGCCGCTGAGCGCGCCTTTGAACTCTCCGGCGGCGACAAGCTGAGCGAGCAAGTTACGACCGCTGCGGAGTTCTGTCTGCTTGGCCAGCTCACGCATATACACCATACCCTTTTCCTCGCCCATCGCTCTGAGTGTCGTGCCAAACCACTCATAGGCGCGTCCCTCCACGGCAATCTGCCCTTTCCACTCGGGCTTGAGCAAATCGTTGAAGGACTTCGGCACATTGGTCTTCGCCACTGTCCACGTGTTGTAGCCGAACGCGCCGTAATTTGTGTATGTCGATGTCCAGTACGCCTGTGGGTCTTTATAGCCTTCGCGGAAAAATTTGCGCTCCGGGGAGTCATAGGGCGCGAACAGACCGCGCTTTTTTATGTTGTTACCGTAAAAACTCGTCGTTACGATGACATCGCAAAGGTTTTGCCCGGCGCGGTTTTCGTTGACGAATCGCTCCATCAGCGCCGCATCATTGCTGCGATAATAGGTCGCTTCAATTTTCGGATAGACCTGCCTGAACCCGTCGAGCAAAGTTTTCGAGTCGGCGGCGGTGAAAGTCGCATACATCATCAGCTTGCCTTCCGCCTCGGCCTTGGCTTTCAGATCCTGCGCCTGCGCGCCGGCGGCGACGTGTAAAATCAGCAGTGTTAGTAGCATCCGAATGATTGCCATGAACTCTCGCTCCCCTTATCTGGTCTCTCGCCCTGAATGTAATCTCATCGCGATAGCCCGGATTATTCATGCCCAGAGGGAAAATCTGCGACCAAGTGTCGGCCGAGGAGGAAGCTTCGTAGAGAGCGGCCATAGACTATCACATTTCGAATTGCGAAATTCGAACTTCGAATTTTCAAGAGGTCTCCTCAAGGTACAGGCCCATTGGCCGCGCCGTAGAGGCTTTCGCCTCGGACGTGAAATAATCCGGCTAATGCTAGTTCCGTTCTGCTTTGGGAAAGCCGTAGGCCTCAAAGACTTTGGTCATCCATGACTCGATGTTGTGATGGTTCTCCCAAGTTACCAAGGAGAGTTTTTTCCCCTTCAGCTCTTGCTCGACCGCGCCGCCGCGAAAGTAGCGCGACGATCCAACAGGCTCGTGCTCATCGGCTAATTTCTGCGACTCGGCGCTCGCCATCCACTCCAGCCACAAAAGCGCCGCGTGCGGATTCTGAGCGCCTGCTAGAATCGCCTGCTCCGAATGAAAATAAACAGGAGCAGGCTCCAGGGTAACGTATTGCAGCACGCCCGCCCGGTCTTTGATCTGGGCCCGCTTCACGGTGTGAAACATGGTGCCGATCATCATCGGGATCTCGCCCGCCATCATCGCTGTCAACGTTCGAGTCACCCCCTGAACCCAGATTGGTTGCTGCGCCGCCAGTTTGCGCGCAAAGTCGAGAGTCCTTTCCAGACCCCACGCCGGCACCATGCAAGCAAGCCATCTGGGACCTATATCCACAGCAAACTTTTTGCCTCTGAATTCAGGTTTAACGAAGTCTTCCCAGGCTCTGGGAACCTGGTCCGCGGACACGAGGTTCTTGTTGTATGCGCTGACGATCAGCCGGCTATAGAAGGCAGCGATGTTACGGTTCTGGGGATCTATCATGGGTGTCGGAATCTGCAGCACTCCTTGCTCGGCCATGCGGAGAAGATCGACTTTCCATAGATAGGGCAGGTATTCGCTATAAAAGTCTCTACTTGGATAGGCGACGTCCCATTCACGCGTGGCCATGCCGCTTTTAATCTCCAAGACGTTGCGCTGAATCATAGCAGAACCGGTAATTTCCCGAGCATGGACATCAATGAACGGATACTTTTGAGTGAATACCTTGGTGGCCGCCTTGAGGGTGGGCACATCCATGTTGACTAAAAGACGCAGATTCCCCTCTTTCTTGGCCCTGGCGATGATCTCGTCGCGACCGCTAAAAGATACCATCCCCCTGGCTTCGCCCTCTTGCTGCGGCTTCGATGCCGCGTTGCCGGCGGCACCGGCAAAAACACTGGAGACGCTCGCGCATCCCAAAACGATTGAAAGCGTGATTGTAATCGTAGCTCCCATCGCTCTTTACTCCTGTCAGTAAAATTCCGAGCAGAAACCGCGACTCGTGGCGCCAAGCCCTTGCGTCAGCTCGTGCCGCCCTGGCTATCACACCTGCGCCAGCACCGTCAACGAGACGAGGACGTTTCTCAAAGATGCAAAGCTGCATGCCGCCGGTCCTGGCTTTTCCGAGCTTAGAATGATCGACGTGCTTTTCCGCCGTTATTTTGATTAAGTTGTTTTCTCTGAAAGACTTTAGGAAGGAGATCCTCGCATGGCAAACATTACAGCGCAAAAAACCGCCGTTATCATTCTCGATATGGCCAAAGGTTACGGCTGGACGCCCGGAAGTTTTGGCTACGAAATGGTTGCGCAGGTGCGCCGTCTGAAAGACGCAGCGTACGGCGCTGGCGTTCAGGTGGTTCACGTCAATAGCATGCGCCGGCCGACGGACCACGTCAGTGAACACTCGCGCATGATGGTGGGAGGGGCGGGGCTTGAAGTGATCTCGGAGCTCCAGCCGGTGGACAAAGATATCATCGTCTACAAGCGTTACTTGAGCGGCTTCTCGCACAACGATCTGGACTACACGCTGAGAACCATGGGCTGCGATACGGTAATCGTCTCCGGCGCATCGACCGATAATACCGTGCTGTGGACCTGTGCCGACGCCCACCAGTATCGCTACAAAGTAGTCGTCGTCGAGGACTGCACGATTGTGCATCGCGAGAAAGAGCCGCCGGGAGCCAAGGAAGGCGCGCTCAGAATTATCCGCAACGTTTTGAAAGGCGAGGTCTTGCCGTTAGCAGAGATCAAAGAAAAATACTTGAAGCCAAGATGACGCGCCACCGCGCATTGGAATCAAGCAGCAGTAATTGGCAGGCGCGCTAGCTAGCTCTTCAAAAACGGCACGCCGAGGCGCATCAGGTCATCGAAGGCATCCCAATGCACCATGTGCTTGCAGCCATTGACAATGTGGAGGTTCAACTGCGGTTGTAGTTTTTTCAGCAATTCGGCGCGTTCACCTGCGTGGGCGCGGTCGTCGCGGCCAAAGATCATCAATAGCGGCAGCTTCAGGTCGGTGAGCCTCTCCCATAACGGCTTGGCCGGCGCGGCTCCCGCGGGGGGGCCCTCGTGATTCTGGCGCTCCTGGTGCGCTATGAAATTGCCGCCGATCATGCGGCTGTGGCGCATGGCCACGTCTTCATCCGAGATCAAAGCATGGTTGAAGGTGTCTGCCTGGAGCAATTTGCGGGCATCCTCCATCGTCGGTTCCTTTTGCGCCATCTCCTTGTCAACGCGCGCTTGAACCGCTTCGTACCTGCCGACCTGCGCTTCGCTCTGCGGCGGCAGCAATGTGCCGGTACCAAGAATCATGACGTGCGAGTAACGGCTGGGGTCATCCAATGCCAGCTGAACCGCGAAGCCGCCCGAGCGTGAATGCGCGATCAGCGCGGTTTTGCCCAGGCCCGCGGCATCGATAAATTTTGGGATGGAATTGCGTTGCTGCGCCACGCTTTGTTTGGCGGGTCTGTCGGAAAGGCCAAAACCGGGAAGGTCAAAGGCAACCGCGCGAAATCCGGCCTTTGCAAAAGCGCCGAGATTGCGCAGAAACACGTCCGCCGAGCTGCCGAGCGATGCGCCGTGCAGAAACAGCACCGATGGCCCTGAACCTTGTTCGATGTAACGAAGCTTCAGTCCATCGACATTAACGAACTTGTCTTCCGGTTTGATTCTTTCCACGGTATCCATGACATAGTCTCCTCTTTAAGGAAGAATAAGATCCTGCGCATTGCCATGTAGCGGGCGTGGCCGCGACGTGGCTGCATCGTTCACGTGAATGTAAATCTCTAGATGAAATTCAAACAACTTTTTTCTGACGGGAGCTATATCGCCGAACCGCCGAGGTGTCAATCGCGCAAGCGTCTAGTGCAAATCGGGGTTTGCTCAAATATTCCCCGATATTCTCGGTCGTCGCGCCTGCCATCAGGGCGCATCGCCCGTCTCTGTGCGACGCCATCCTTTCACCATGGGCTGCATGCAATATCGCCGGTTCGTTTGGGCGCTTCATAAATGACAACGGCTCAGTTGAGCGGCGGCCAAGACGCCAGCAGGCGGCCATAACCTTGAATCGAAAACTTATGACCCAAGCGTGACAGCACGTGCCACAGCATCGCGGGATTGCTGGCGATGACAGGTAGCTTCAACTCGCTTTCTATTCTGTCGATGATCGGCAAGGGATTGAACGGTGCGCCTTGAAAATAGATCGCATCCGCGCCCGGCGTGTCATGGACGATTTTCTCCATAATGCCGAAGATCTTATCCGCGGGCACGTGCGTTCCTGTGCGCGCGCCGAGATATTCAAGGGAAGGGCAGGAAAGCACGGTCAATCCCGATTGCTTCAGCCGATCTTGGATCCTGGAATTTATCTGGTCGTCGAACGGAGTCATGAGAATCAATTTCTTTAAATTAATGGCATGCAGCGCCGCTGTGGCGGCTCTTATGGGGACCGTCACGGGAATCGTGGTGACGGTCTCGGCAAGTTTCTTCTCGATATCAGGGTTGAGAACCGTAAGCGGCGCGCCGGTGATGATCAAGCCGTCGATCGGATGATCTCGCACCATTTCTGTGGCGCGGCGCAGCACCGCTTCCGTTCGGTCCTCGACAGCCGCAGCCGAGCCAACGCCGACGTTCTCGATCGTAAGTCCAACTTCAGCGGGAATCAGGCCGCGCAGGCCGTCAAAGTGGGGCCGGTCGGCGTTTAGAGACGTCAGTAGTCCAATGTGCACCTTTTTTGCGGCATCCATAAGATAACCTCGCGAAAAATTTTCGTACTTTCACGCTACATCCCATAGTTAATTCGCAATTACAAGAAGTTTCAGGCGCGCGTACTCGATGAAAAAATTTTCGGAGTTTCTTCGACTGCAATTGGCGCTCGGGGGGGGGAGGCTGCTGGTCCGGATTATTCACGCGGCAACGTCCGAAGAGCAAGCCTCTTCGGTCGCGGCCAATGGGCCTGTACCTTGTGAAAGTTCACTCGTTCCAATCGTTCCAGAAGTTCAAATCGTTCCAAACGTTTTGAACGGCTTGAACAACTTGAACGTTTTGAACCAATCATGACGAGGCTTACTCTTCGGACTTACATTCTGTCGCGGCTTTTCCCCGTTGCGTGAATATCCGGGCTCGCATTTCGTCCAGAACAATAACTCAATACGAAGCCTCAATGCACGCTAGCCGGCCAGCTATCTAAACGCCCGCGCGCCGCCGCGCCGTTACGCGTTCAGGTTGACGAGATCGGTCGCGCACGGGGCGGTCTCGAGGAAATCCCAGCTCTTCATCCAGTCGTAGGTGCGTTGCAGTTCATCGGCCGGGATCGGCGCCGGATCGACCAGGTAGAGCCGGCTCTCGCGCAGATCGTCGATGGTGAGCTGATTGATCTCGGGATCGCGATCGCGATAGTAGTCGATGAAGTAGTGCATATAAGCGCGCTTGTTCGCCATGATGCGCCGGACGGCCTCGCGGATCGCACGGTTGAAGGCAGCGTAAGTTTCGCCATCCACCCGATCCGACGCTACGTCGGTGCCGTGGTGGAAAGCCGAGATGACGACACGACAGCCCATTTTCTCAGCCAACGAAATATACGGCTCGGTCAGGGTCGTCGCTTCGATAGTCTTATCCATGAGCATTTTGAAACGATAATTGGAGCCATTTGGCACGCGACCGATCTTGATCAGCTCGCGTGGCACAAAGCCTTCCAGCATCTGCAGGCACAGATAGTGGGTACCGCTGTACATGGGCACGCCGACCTGCACGTTGGCGAATTGCTGAGGCACCTGTACCGGCGAATCTGAGCGGACGACGATCCCGGCAAAATTCACCATGGAACGACGGCCAACCTGCCGGCTCCCGACATTGGTGGTTTCAACGCGCGAGAAATTGCCCCATTCGCAAGCGTTGTAGAGGTCAGCCTGGCCTGTTTCCATCATGCGGCCGTGGCTGGTATAGCGCGAGGCTTCCTTATGATCGGTGATGTGCAGCTGGGGGCTTTTGTCGACGCCCTTCTCGCGGTCCATCCACTCGATCTCGATCCCTTCCCTCGCGAACAGACCCTCGTCATAGGCCACGAGCTCAGCCAAGCCTTGGAACGGCGCAGTGGTTTCCAATCGCAGTGTCTTCATCGATTCCTCTTCACGGGACGTTAGGCAGTTATCCTCCATACAATGGCTGGCATCCAAACAGCTGTCAAACACCCTTGCTTGATCGCCGGTCTTGCGCGGCGAGAGCGAGTGTCTTTTCGCCCGCTAGAAGCGCTCAGATTTCTTCCAGCACGGGGATTTCATCCATTTTTTCTAGGCGCTCTGCTAATTGGCTTTTTGCCTTCTGCAATTCCCCTTCCGCTTCAACCAATTTCCTATACCATTTATCTTTGCCCGTCTTGGCTCTGCTCAGTTTACGAAGAATCTCAAAAATCTCGCCTTCGGTTTCCATAACTTTCAAGCGGCGATAATAACTTAAAGTCTCGCTCATATGAGCGAGCACGATCATCGCCGTCAGAAAAGGATGGTTGTTGGTCACATTCGCTGCCTTGAGCTTTCCATGTTCAAGTTCCACTTCTAAGGCGTAAGCGAACTCTTCCATATTAAAATCTTCATACTTGCTTTTCGGATCCAAGAAGGCTTTGATTGCATCCGCATTATTAAGGGTGGAAAGATCCACTGTCGTCGGTATTTTTTCTTGCATATCTTTGAAGACGATATTTCTGATCGCTCGCGCTTCCGCGACTGTAGGCTTGTTTTTCCCATTGTCGAAATCGCGCTTGGACCAATCCCAGTTTTTCGGCTGGACCGGCTTTATAAACCGTTCGCAAAAGTCCATGACATCTTGCCTTAGTTGAATTAAGTCATCCTCGCGCTTGATGTATAGCGCCTGATAAATGCCGCTTTTTGAAGCCATAAACACTCCATTTCTAATTTAATTTGTTTCAGATCATCGAGGCTGTGTAATGGAAATCAACATTTACACAGGCGCAATCGTACTCGCTTTAGTCGAGGGTCAGGGTCTCGGACTTTATCCGACTCGAGGCGAATTATGAGCGCTCAGTATGGCAGTGCGCATAACCTGCGCTGCCAAAACCAGGCCGCGGCATTGACGCTTGCCCATTGGCCGCTGCCTCTCATCCTACTTTGATTCGAGTATCTGTTTCACTCGACTCACGATGGCGGGCTCGATTTCATACAATCCGTTCACCATTTTTTCTATGCCGGGTCCATCGATCGGATCGATCTCGAGCTTGGCCCTTTCCGCCTCGGCGATAAACTGCAGATCCTTCAGAGTGCTGATGAAAGCTTTTTGCAGCGTGCGCAGGCGCTGTTCGGGCACTTGCGGCGGCAGCGAATAGAGTCTCTGTTTGCCGTAAAGCTCGCTGGCGATACGCAGAAGTTTTTTCCCTTCTTCGCTCTTGGCGTAATCCACGGCGAGAGGGACGCCCTTGCGCTCGGCATGAGGCTCGATCATTGTCTGGAGCACAACATGAACCTGCTTCGCCTGTAGCGCGTTGGCCGGGTCACCTTCGCCGATTGCCAGCCAAAGGCGCAGGTACCGCCACCTCCTGATGGTTTGGCTATCATCGCTGAAAGCTAGTTTGTCCGTTAGCCCCATGTCAAGCGGCGGAACTGCATCAAGCTCCCGGCTTTAAATAGTTTCACGGGTCGAGTATTTCAAAGCGTGGAACTTGCCGCGAAATCCTAATCATCTTGTCGAGCCCGACGCTCTGCGCACCGGTGCCTGCATCGAGAATGACTCTCGTGGGGCGATTGACTTTCGGAGAACGAGGCGAGACAGTTCTGAGTGTTGCCAGCGGCTACCTGACCATGGCTGGAGGTGCTCAATGCGAAAGATTCAGCAAATCAATCGCCGAACGTGGTTGGCCGGGGTCGCAGCCGGCAGTTTCGCGGTATGGAGCGAGCTCAATTTCGCCCTCGGTCGCAACGGATGGAGTGTCGCCATCGGCGGCCGCGATCTCGCGCTCGGGGTCGCCCACGCTCAAAATCTGGCAGCGGCCGAAACCCTGCGGGTCAATTTGGGCGGTGTCAACGCCTACGTCTTGATCCGGGGGAAGGAGGCGGCAGTCGTCGATACCGGCACACCCAATAATGCGTCGAAGATCGCCGACGTCGTCCGCACCGCAGGTCTGGGTTGGGATGCGGTTCATCACGTGATCCTGACTCATTATCATCCCGATCACATTGGCAGCGTTGGCGAGGTGCTGGCGGCGGCCGCCAAGGCGACCGCGTACGCCGGCGCCGCGGACATCGCGCAGATCAAGTCACCGCGCCCGATCAAAGCCGTCGGCGACAACGACGAAGTGTTCGGCCTGCGCATAATCGCAACGCCCGGTCACACACCGGGCCACGTATGCGTGTTCGATCCGGCGGGCTCGCTGCTGATCCTGGGCGATGCCATGAACAACACCGGCAACAAGCTCGCTGGCCCCAATCCGCAGTACACCGCCGACATGGCCCAGGCGCACCAGAGTGTTAAGCAGCTCGCGAAACTCACCTTCCAGCGCGCCGTCTTCGGCCACGGGGAACCGATCGACACCGGCGCCTCGCAAGCGATCGCCAGGCTGGCCGGCACCCTTTGACCTTTTTCTGCATGAGTTTATTTGTTGCGCGGGTATGCGCGCGGGAGTACAGTCTTCAGAAACCTCAATAAGCGGGCGACTTAATCAGGAGGATCAAGCCATGGCTGAAAATATATCGCTGGACGAGCGCGCAGATGCCCTCGAGCGCAAGATGAGTGACGAGCTCGATGTCCTCATTTCGAAATCGGCGTTGTTCAATATGGCAGACGGCAAGCTCGGCGCGTCCGCCACGGGTTCTGAGCTTGAGACTAGATACGGCAAATATTATCTGATGGACGACGATCCACGGCTACCGAAAATGCCGCCGAAGCCGACGCTCCTCGACTATTTCAATTACCGCGCCAAGGGCATCAACCACCTGTTGCAAAGCGCCACTCATGCGCTGAAGGCGTCCATGCCCGAGCAAACAATTCTCGCCTGCCTGGTGCACGATATCGCCAATGCAATTTTCATCAAGAGCGATCACGGTTACTGGGGCGCGCAGCTGATCGAGCCCTACGTCGACGAGGAGGTATGCTGGGCGGTGCGCGCGCACCAGGCGCTGCGCTTCTTCCCTGACGAGTCGGTCGGATACTCGTATCCGGAAGCGTACGTCAAGCATTTCGGGCAGGACTACGAGCCCGACGACTACATCAAGCAAGCGTACAAGCGCGCCCGCAATCACAAGTGGTACATGACTGCGCGCATGATCACCGTCCATGACATCTACTCCTTCGATCCCAACGCGGTGGTGAGCTGGGAACCCTTTACCGACATCGTCGGGCGTCACTTCAAGCAGCCGGACGAGGGCTTGGGATTCGACAATAGCCCAACCTCGCACATGTGGCGCACGATCCGGCGACCGACAAAGTACCTCTGAGACGCTGAGTACGCGCAATCGATGGCTGATGCGCCGCAAGGGGCTACTCGTAAGAGAAATTTGCCCTAAGACGTGAGCGTTAAGTTAAATAGCTTAGCCGAAACCACCCGATGCCAGCATGCGCCAGGTTTCGATCTGCTCGGCCGGCGCCGCCGTCGTGATAACTTTCGAATGGCGATAAAGAGACTAGTCGTACTCATAGTAGTGGCGTCAATCATAATTTTCGCGCACCGGAACGCCTCGGCTCAAGCGAATTTTTATCAGGGCAAGACCATGACGTTTATCGTCAACATGGCCGCCGGCGATGCCAACGATCTTTGGGCGCGCGCTCTGGCGCGCAATCTGGTGAAATATATTCCAGGAAACCCGAATATCGTCGCGCAGAATATGGCCGGCGGCGGTTCGATGATTTCAGCGAATTATCTCTACAGCGTCGCCAAACCCGACGGCCTCACCATCGGTCAAACCTCCGCCAGTCTCTATTTCCAGCAACTCACCGGCCGGCCCGAGGTGCAATTCGATTGGCGCAAGTTCAGTTGGATCGGCTCGGCGGGCCTGGCTGAGGCGCTGCTGATGATGCGCGCCGATGCGCCGTACAAATCGATAGAAGATATCCGCACTGCCGGCGAGCCGCCCAAATGTTCGGCCACGGCCCCAGGGTCGAGTGGCCATATCAGCCTCAAAGTTTTGGAAGATGCGCTGGGCGCGAAGTTTCGCCTGGTCACCGGTTACAAGAGCGGCAGCGATCAAGACCTCGCCATCGAAAGAGGCGAAGTACAATGCCGTTCGGTTTCCTCTGCGTCCTTCCTCGCCCGCGAACCGTTCATCAGTTGGCAGAAAAATGGCTTCGTCCGCATCCTGATGCAGAGCGGCCGCAAGCGTAATCCAAAACTCGCCGATGTGCCGACGATCTACGAATTGATGACTCGTTATCAAACGACGGAAGCCAAACAGCGTCTAGCGGCGGTGCTGCTCGGCGCCGATCACTTCGGCCAATATCTCGCCGTGGCGCCGCCGGGAACGCCGTCCGAGCGCGTGAAGATTCTTGCGCGAAGCTTACACGCGCGCGCTGAAGGACGCCGATCTGATCGAAGAAGCCAAACAGCGTAATTGGAGCACGGACTCAGTCAGCGGCGAAGAGCTGCAAGCCCTGGCCGGGAAGTGATCGATCAGCCACCACAGCTCATTGAACGCATCAAAGAGTTGCTGAGCGGTAACTGATCGCATTTCACAAAAGCATCAGCCAGCCGCTCATTGCAGTCGTTTAGGTCTTTCAAGCAACAGGTTTAAGCAAGCTATTCCAACCCGCCTTTCATCACGCCTGGTAATTTTTGTCTTGTCATTGTCAGTGCGCTGACGTATATGTCCGCCATCGTCTACGGTCGAGCGGTCCGTGGCCATTAAGCCGTTTTAGGCTGAGCGTTGTTGCTGCCCCATTCATAGGCCCAAGCGAATTTCTCGTCGTAGCCGGAGGAGAAACATGCTGCCACAGCTTTCATTAGGACTGGAAGAAGCGCAACGCGCCATCGCCGCCGTGTTTGAGCAGGCGCGAAAAGACGGGCGCGCGGTTGCCGTTGCAGTGGTCGACAATCATGGCGAGCTGATCGCTTGCGCGCGCATGGACGGAGCCCATGCCCGCGTCCTGCGCCATGCGATTAGAAAGGCTTACACAGCCGCGGTTATGGGCAGAGATACTCTCGCCCTCAAAAAGGACATGGCGGACGCGGGGCGCAGGTTAAGCGATTATGGCGATTCTTCCCTGACTACACTTCAGGGCGGCCTGGTAGCTCGATCGGGCGATCAAGTGGTGGGCGCCATCGCCTCAGGCGGCAGTCCGCGTCTGCGCGACGTCGAGATGGCAAAGATCGGTCTGGCAGCCATGGGACTATGAGCGGCGAGCCCACCGTTTAAGGAGCATAACATGAGCAGGCAAACGATCTTCTTACCACGAATGGCTGCCGAGCCGGCGATACCAATGGCAGTGCGCATCGGGAACACTTTTTTTTCCTCGTCCATTGCCGGGCGCGATCCGGCAACCGGTGCGCTGGCCGACGGCGCGGAAAAACAGTTCGATCTTGCTTTTCGCAACATGAGCGCACTGGTCGAACAAGCGGGTCTTAGCACCGATGATATCGCCCACGTGACCGTGTTCATCGGCGCTGCCGGCGCGCGCCAGCTCATCAACGAACCTTGGCTGCGAACCTTTGCGGACGAACATAACCGGCCGGCGCGAAAAACTACGACTTATCCGCTGCCCGATGGTGTACATGTGCAACTCCAGGCGGTGGCGATAGCCGAAGCCGGGCGCCAGCCGCTCGAGCTACCAGGCTTGGCGCACCGTGATCCGCTACCTATGGGAACGAAGGCAGGAAATTTGGTCTTTTCCTCGGTGATCGGCGGCCAGGATCCAAAGACCAACAAGCAAGTAGCGGGAACCGAGGAGCAGATGGATCAGGCGTTCCAAAACATGCGCGCGCTGGTTGAGCGGGCCGGCGGCACGACGGACGATATCGGTCTGGTGTGGGTATTTCTCCGCGATAAATCCGACCAACCCGCGATGATCGACGCATGGTTAAAAATGTTTCCCCGCGATGGCGACCGGCCGGCGCGGAAAACCATCATGTACGACGAGTTGAAGGGGCGCGAAACACTGGTCCAGATGCAGTTCACCGCCGTGCTGGGGGCAAAGCGCCGAAATTTTGAAATCCCGGGCGTCGCGCATCATGATCCGATCCCGATGGGAGCCAGCATCGGCACGAGGTTTTATTCTTCCGGCATCAGTGGCTACGATGCCAAAACCGGGAAGCAAGCCGAGACTCTTGAGCGCCAGGCGGAGCTGGCGTTTGAGAATCTCCGCGCGCTGATGGCGCAGGCGGGCGGCACCTTGGATTCGGTGGCGCACCTGACTATTCTGTTGCGCGATTACCGCGCTCAGAGCATCGTGATGAAAAATTTTCTGGAAACTTTTCCCGACAAAGACAAGCGCCCGGCGTGTCACGAGATGGCTCTAGGTTTGCCCGGCACAAACTTGATTCAACTCCACGCCGCCGGGATTATTGATTAGGCAGGCTGGTGATCGGATATCGTTCCGGCGAAATTCGGGACGCTTAGCAGGCGGCGTTCTCGGGATGGGAGCTTTGAGTTCTCGCCGCCGGGCGTCGCCGACCCGCAGTGGCCGGCGTTGCGCGGCCTCAAGCAGCGACTGGCGGTATGCCTAGCGAGCGTCACTGAAACGACTCAGACCTTATGACCGCCAGCGAGACTCAATTACCGCTCGCCGCTGCACGAAAGCTGGTCCCCATGATCCGATCCTGCGCCGATCAGATCGAAACCGACCGGGAGTTGCCGCGGCCGCTCTTCGAGGCGTTGGCCGACGCCGGCTTGTTCGGGCTAGCGCTGCCGCGCGCCCTGGGCGGTGCCGAGATCGACCTGCCGACCTACGTCCGGGTGCTCGAAGAGATCGGCAAAGCCGACGCCAGCACCGCTTGGGTCGTCAATCAGTGCGCGATTTTCGCGACCTATGCGGCGCGCATGCCGCGGGAAATTGCCCGCACGATATGGATCGACACGCCGCACAGCGTCGTCGCGAACACTCCGGTGCCGACGGCGCGCGCGGTCGTGGTGCCGGGCGGTTACCGGGTCACTGGCCGACAGGGGTTCAGCTCGGGTTGCCGGCACGCCGCCTGGCTGGCGGCGCGCGCTCTCATTGTCGAAAACGACCAGCCCAGACTTAATGATGGCCAACCCGAAGAGCGATACCTGTTCGTGCCGGCCGCCGAGGCCGAGTTGCTAGACACCTGGCATGTCCGCGGCATGCGCGGCACCGGAACCCACGACTTCGCCGTTAACGATGTCTTTGTTCCCGCGGCGCGCACGGTTCTCCAGGCCGGCGCTCCGCTACTGGAGACCGGACCGCTCTACCAGATCCCCCGAAGCTTGCTGTTCGCCGCGGCCGATGCCGCGGTGGCCCTGGGAGTGGCGCGCTCATGCCTCACCGCGTTCTCCGAGCTCGCCGGCGCCAAAACGCCGCGCGCCCTGCAGGCAACGCTTCGAGATCAGCCGATGATTCAGGCCGCCGTCGGGCACAGCGAAGCCAACCTGCGATCCGGACGGGCGTTTCTAACAGAGGCGGTGGGCGCGATCTGGACTGAGGCAACCTCGACCGGCACGGTTACTCTGGATCAGCGCGCGGCCCTGCGCCTGGCCACCACCCACGGGATTCGTCTTGCCGTCGAGATTGTCGACACGATTTATAACGCCGCCGGCGCGACTGTGATTTACGAGGGGAATTTGATACAGCGCCACTTCCAGGACATTCACGTGATCAGCCAGCACCTGCAGGGGCGCCTCGCCCATTACGAGTTTGTCGGAAAGTACGCGCTGGGGCTGCCCGTCGACCCGTCGAAGCTGTAGTCGTTAATTACCCAAGATCTTTTTTAGCCTTTCAATCACTTGAGGGGGTTGGTTGACTACGGTCTTTGCTAGAGCTTGCAGCTCCTCGCCGGAGACCGGATCGAAATCGTATTCCTGCTTCTTGATGTCGGCGATGAGTGCCGGATCTTTTAAGGTATTGGCGTAAGCTTCGCGAAGCAGCTTTACTCTGTCGGCGGGTACGCCCGGTGGCGCAATCATCGGATGGCCGAACTCTTCTCCGGCAGTCAGCACAGTCGCCAATTGGCGTCCGAGCTCAGCGGTTTTATAGCGATCCATGAGTTCATGAAGTGTCGGAGTATCCGATGCCCGGTCATCCCGTTTGCGACCGCTCTGAAGCAGATGCCGATCGAAGTCTTTGCTATGCCAGAGAGTGAAAGGTTGTCGGCTGAAATGCGCGCCGAGACCCATCGACCGGCAGACGACTTCTCCTCGTTCAACGGCTAAATCCGTTTGACTGCCTCCTTGATAGCCCAATACCACTTCGAACTTGGCGCCGACTAGATCCTCCAGCGCAAAGATCAGACTCGCGCTATCTCTCCCCGAACCGCCGCATTTAGGAGGCGTCTTTGCTTTGATGATGTCGTCGATGGATTTATAAGGCGTGTCGGCGCGGATATACAAAACGGTCGGATTACGATCGGGCGAGCCAATCCAGTTGAGCTTTTGGATATCGAATCGCGCTTCTTTGTCGCCGACGACTTGTCCCATGTAAACTAGACTGGTTGGGCATTCCTATAGTCAACCCATCCGGTTTTGCCACACTGTAAACGTAGTTGGTCGCCACCAACGATCCGCCGCCGGGCATATTCTGCACGACGACTTCAGGATTCCCGCGTATGTATTTTGACATATGGCGGGCCAGCAGGCGCGCCCAATAGTCGTAACCGCCCCCGGGACTCGACCCGACGACGATGCGAATCGTCTTTCCGGCAAAGAAATTGTCCTGCGCATTGGCCGGAATGCACAAACAATACGCCAAATAAACAATTGCGCAGAGGATTTTAAAAATAGTCATACGAAATCCAAACGGCCGGTGTCACTTGGGCTTATGTTGCGCCTCAGGCCCGTCGTAGACCATATCGACTTCCATCACTTCGTAAGAAGCGACAAACTTATTGTCAAAAGCCCTGCCGCAGTAGTGCGTCGGCCGAAGCTTCTCGAGAATCGCGTAGCCGTCCTTGTCGATGCAGTCTTCGTCGACCGAGCCGGCTACCACCTGTCCCATGACCGTCAAACGATGCAGCCATTCTTTGGTCCAGATGACTTTACACTCGTAGTGCGCTTTGCATTCCGCTATGCGCGGCGGCTTGAGCGCCCGGGCCGGGATAGCCGTCAGGCCGGCTTTCTCCAGCTCGTTGACGCCGCGCGGGAAGGGCAGCCCCACCACTCTGACCTTCTCGAGAATCTCCCTGTCGAACGATGGAATATTTACGACGAATTCTTCAGTGGCCAGCACGTTGTGATACGTGTCTTTATCTATTTCCACAGTGAAGGAAATACACGTGGGCTCGTGATTCTGTCTCACACACGTGGCGAATGAAGCCGCGTTCACCGCCCCTCCTTATCGACCGTCGTTATCATCACGGCGCACGCCACCGGCGAATACAACCGATCCCAATGCTCATAGGGAACGTCAACTTTTCGACCTGGTTTGTAAGCCATGAGTGTTTACTCCTTCGTTTGTCGTTTGTAGATGTTAACCACCATCGGGGCTGCGTTTGATAACGAGAACCGCGCGTTGTGCTTACCGTAAATACCTCGAGTTTGTCAATCAAAATAGGTTTATCCGAAGCTAACAAGCTCTTGTTATTATTAACGAGCCGGCACACCCGATATGGCAGTGGAAAGGCAAATGAAAAAATTCCCGGAGTTATCGAGGTCCCGGAGGTGCGACGAGAGAACGTCGAGTCAAAGTGAAGCCGTCCTTAAGATCTTCCCGCTTTACTTAATATCCGCGTTCGGAGAACCGTAGATCGAAATTATCTTCTGCATTATTCCTGAAGCTTCGTGAAATGATCCGAGTCTACGACCGAAAGGTGTTTGCCTCGCGTCATCTGTTCTGCAACAGAGCCGGGAGTAAGAACAGATGCTGCGAACGGCTCGTATTTTTCGATCTCCTGACCCTCAGGAGATGCGAGAAACTAACCACAAAAGAGCCGCATGCGGTTGAGCTGCGACATTGATGATACCGCTGTGATGGTTAAGAATTCTCGTAGGGATGGGTTATTTGGTTTATAGCTAAGTCTCCCCTTCGGGTCCTTGGCCATGACTCTCTTTTTTTTCAGGAATGTCCGCCAAGCTGGCGGCATTCGAGCTGCGCAGCGAGCTCAACTTCTGCCAGGGAGGGAGAAGTTACGATAACTCCTGGTTTTTCTGCATTGTTGAAACCAGCAAAAGTTTTGTGAGTTCTCTTACGTTGGCGATTGCTTCGAGCTCGCGAACGCACGCAATTATTTCCTCGGCTCTTTCCGGAGGAATCATCTCTTTGACGTTGTCACGAAATTTACCCAAAACTTCATCTTCCGTCAGTGGATTCTTGGCATGGCCTTTCTGAACGGTCGCAGTATATTGAAATCTTTTTCCATCGTTAAGTTCAATTGTAATCGGACAATATTCTCCCTTTTCTGGAATACTCTCGTCGACCACCACCTCTATCTTGTTGAACATTTCTTGAACCTTGGGGTCTTTAGCCTTGGCGTCGTGAAAACTCGCCTTTTCCAAGCGCCCGTCCAGCAGCGCGACGGCGCAGACATAATTGATTGTAAATTTTCCTTGCAAACCGGACTGCACGGAAGGGCGATAATGACGTTTGTAACGAACCGGACTCACTCGCAGCTCCACGTTGCAGACATCCTCGGCTCTGATGTTGTGCTCACGCACTAGGTGGAGCGTCGCGTCCGCCGCGAGGAACTGAGGAGCGCCGCAGGGATGGAGCTTGAATGAGAGTCCGGGCCATTCAAGGTAGAAGGGATCGCCTAGACCCTGGAGCATTTTGTCGTAATCGCACGTCCCTTCGCCAAAAAAACTGTCGCAAAAACCCCGCGAACTCTCAATAATCGCATCGTCTGCAGTAAAACCTTTACTCGCTAACAGAACAGCTTCAACCCCGTTACGCGCGGCATTACCTGCGTGAAACGGCTTAACCATCGAGCCTTGCTGCCGCGCAAGGCCGCTCGCTCCCGACGCCGCGATTCCGAAAGCTGCCTGAATCTTATCTGCTGTCAGGTTCATCAAGCTTGCACCGGCCGCGACCGATCCGAGACTCCCGTAAACAGGAGTGCTATGAAAGCCACGGCTATGAATGCCCGCGGGACACGCGGCAGAGATTTGCGTGCCTACCTCGATCGCAACTACGTAAGATTTTAATAAGTCCTTTCCCGATGCGC
>CAWDHA010000002.1:0-224093 GCA_963801935.1 uncultured delta proteobacterium | reverse complement strand
CTCCCCTGCCTAGCTAGCAGCCCGGGGTGAAAGTTTGACTGCATTCGACAGGTGATGCATCGCCGTTGGCTGCGTTGCTCCTCGCTTAAATATTCCCCGATATTCTCGGTCGTCGCGCCTTGCCATCAGGGCGCCTCACCCGTCTCGGTGCGACGCCACACTTTCACCACGGGCTGCTACAAGGATTTCCACCAGCTAGCTGCTCCTATGGATAAAGCTCCTTCATCAGCCCGCTCTTCTCCAAGTTATCGAGGAAACGACTATCGACAAATTGCTCAGGCTTGGCCGTGCGCGCCGCGGGAACAGTCTTGGCCAGATCCTCCAGGGCGTTTTGTAATCCCGTCATATTGATGGACGGCGTCCGCTCCAGCACTTTTTGCGTATAAAGATCGTAGGCTCTGCGCAGCACCTCAGGGTCCTGGATCTTGGTGTATTTCGCCATCGATTTGTAGGTGAACTCGCGGTCGCTGCGCGCGCGCTGAATGCCGCGCACATAAGCGCGTATGAAACGATTGATGACGTCCGGTTTGTTTTTGATAATCGAACCGACCGCTACCAGCGCCGGATTCGGAAAAGCGAAATCCATATCCGTAATGTTGATAAGCTCTTTGAAGCCCGCCTTATCGATGGCGAATTGCGTCGGCGGCGACACCACACCGCCGTCGATGGAGCCGCCCTGCAACCCGGCTGCCACCGTGGCCATGAAACCGAGCTGAATCAATGTCAAGTCTTTCTCCGGGTTGATATTGAATTTCTTGAGCGCGTAACGCACCGAGATGTCCGGAGCCGAACCGAAACGGGTGATGCCAATCTTTTTGCCTCTCAGACCTTCGACGCTCTTGATCTCCGGCCTGACGTAAAGGGAAAAGATCATCTTGTTTCCCGAGTTGCCGATGATTTTGAGATCGGCGCCGCCAAGCGCGGCCGCGATGGCGGAGCTGCCGTTCAGCGATCCGATGTCGATCTCGCCGGCCACCGTCACTTGCGCCAGTTGAGTGCCGCTCGGGATCAAAACGATCTGATCTTCGAGGCCCTCCTTGGAGAAGTAACCGCCGTCATGGGCAACCCATATCGGAATATAAGCGCCGCTGATTGAGCTATAGCCAACCCGCACCCGGTCCGCGGCACCGAGCGGACTTAACCAGAGGAGCACAATCAGAATCCACAAGCGCTGCTTCACAAATGTCCTTTCACCGAAGACACCTCTGATTCGCATACATGATCAGCGCCTTCGCTGCAATCGGCGTATTACGACCCTTTCTGATCCCTATTAAAGTGAACAACCAAACGAGACTGATGCTAAAGGCGGGCATAGCCGTCATGTTCATCGAACTTCCCGCTATCGCAATTTACGATGACGCAATCGATCAGGTAAGCTTACCTAAACAGTCGTTCATCTGACTTTGATCTTGTGCATAGAAGACTCGCGAGCTCCGCACCGATACTTTATTACCTCGCCGAGGGACGGTGCGCGACAGCGCTATAGCGGATTTTCATAGTCCGCAGAGAACCTGCGCCACAGTGATGAACTGCCACAGAGCACTTTTCATTTTCGCCGAAGCGTGTACATTGTACGAAATTAATCTCGGCGGCAGCAAGAGCAACCGTTGTCTGTAAAGTCTTGTTGAAGCTCTCAGGCGCGTTGTGCCAAACACGAGTAAGAGTGCGCCGCCTTCACTGCTTCGTAAAGCCCGATCCGAGCGGAGTTGATCCAACACCTTGGCTGACACAGAGCATTCCCTATCGCGCGCGGAAGCCGGACCGGTGATCGCGGTCAGTCTCATTTCCGCGCTGCGGCTGCTTGGCATCTTTCTCATATTGCCGGTATTCAGCGTCTATGCGGTTCATTATCCGGGCGCGAGTGCAGCTCTGGCCGGCGTCGCCTTCGGCGCCTATGCGCTGATCCAGAGCTTGATGCAGCTGCCGCTCGGTTGGGCCAGCGACCGCTGGGGCCGCAGGCCGGTGTTGTTGTCCGGGCTAGCGGTGTTCGCGCTCGGCAGCGTCGCCTGCGCCCTCGCCGAAGACATCATTCAATTGATCATCGCCCGCACGATTCAGGGCGCCGGCGCCGTCGGTTCCGTCGCCTTTGCTGCGCTCGCAGATGTCACGCGGCCATCGGTGCGCAGCCAAGCCTATACCATCACCGGCATTGCCATCGGCTCTGCGTTCATGATCGGCATCTTGGCCGGGCCGATTCTGGCAGCGCACATCGGCCTGAACGGACTCTTTTACCTGCTCGCCGGACTAGCATTGCTCGCGTTGCTTATAGCCGCCGCGTCTTTTCCGGACAATCGCGGCAGCGCCGACAACCAAGCGCCGATGGCCGCTAGCGCGACTGCTTCGCGACCATGCGCTGCGACCGATTTTTCTTGCGGCATTCGTTCTTTCACTGGCTCTGAATCTATTTTTTTTCACCTATCCTTTGAGCTGGAACGATCTCGGCCTGGACAAGACGGCGCTCTGGAAAGTCTACCTGATTATTTTTTTACCCAGTGTTTTTTTGGTTTTTCCGTATGTTCGTTGGGCGGAAAAACGCGGCCGGTTCCGCGCGCCTCTCCTGCTCGGCTGGGGTAGCGCCGCCGCGGGATACACGATTTATTGGCTCGGCGCGCAATACGACTTTCTGCTGTATTTGAGCGGCGCCGCATTTTTTCTTGGCTACAGTCTCTACCAGCCTCTATTGCCGGCGTTTTTAAGCAAACGAGTTCCTGCCGCCGGGCGCGGCAGCGCCAGCGGCATCTATACGTTTGCCGGTTTCGCCGGTTCATCCGCCGGCGCCATGCTGGGCGGCGCGCTCATGCAAATTTCGCCCGCGCTGCCGGAGTTTACCGGCGTGGTGGTTCTCATGCTGTGGTTTTTTCTCGGCCTGCCCGCAGCGCCCGCCAACCAGGCCTAGCGACATCTCACGATAGTATTTCCGCGCAAACGATAATCCAGCCGGTTAACGCACGATGCCCTTTTGCGTCAAGAACTCGCGCGCGACATCACGCGGCCGGCGCTTTTCTCCGTCAACCGCAAAATTGAGCTTGCGCATCTCATCGACTGTGAGAATACCGGCCAACTGTTGCAGGGCCGGGCGCAGCGCCGGAGTGTTCTCCAGGACCGATCGACGCGCTACCGGCACGGCGTCATAGGGCGGAAAATAATGCCGGTCATCTTCCAGTTGATAAAGCTGGTAACGCGAGATCAATCCGTCCGTGGAATTACCTGCGATCAGATCGATTTGCTTCTCTGCCAGGGCGCGATAGGTAAGCGATAAATCCATCTCGCGGATTTCGCCGAAGCGAAACCCGTAGGTCTTCGAAAAGCCCGGGTAGCCGTCGGCACGCGACATAAAATCCTGACCAAAGCCGGCGCGCCACTCGGGCGCCACTCTGGCGGCATCGCTGACGGTTTTCAGATTCAGTCTCTGGGCGTCCTCCTGGCGCACCAGAATCGCGAAGGTATTATTGAAACCCAGTGGTGCGGTCCATTCGAGCTTAAAGCGTTTGTTGTATTCTTCTTTAACGTAGCGATAAACCTCGCCCGGGTCTTTCATCGGCTTGCCTTTGAGAATTGACAACAGTCCGGTGCCGGTATACTCGACGTAAACGTCAATTTCACCGGCGAGCATCGCTTCATGGGCAAGATTGCCGCCGAGATCGAAACGGCGCGCCACCGGAGCGCCGGTCTTCGCCTCGATGGTTTGCGCAACAATCTCGCCGAGGATGAGTTGCTCGGTGAAATCTTTTGCCCCGACCGCGATCCGGCCCGCGCTGCTCCCCATAAAAAAATAGGCCGCGCCGAAAAATAATCCGGCGGCAACGGCAACCGACCCGAGGAGCTTTTTGGTGTTGGCTCGAGCCGCGCCGCCCGACTGCATAACTCGCTCAATGGTGCCCAACCCGAGATCGGCGGCGAGCGCGATCATTGCGGCCGGCACCGCGCCGGCGAGAATCAGGGTGTTATCGTTGGCGCGCAGGCCGCGAAAAATATAGCGGCCCAAGCCACCGGCGTCGATGGCCGCCGCAATGGTCGCCGTGCCCACACAAATAACGGTAGCAACGCGCACGCCGGCAATGATGACGCCCAGAGCAAGCGGCAATTCAACCTGGAAAAGCAACTGGCGGTCGGTCATTCCCATGCCTTTGCCGGCCTCGCGGATCGCCGGATCGACGCCGCTGATGCCGGTGAAGGTGTTGCGGATGATCGGCAGCAGCGAGTACAAGACCAGAGCGACGATAGCGGTATGCGGGCCGATGCCGCCGACAATTTTAGCGTCGAACAGATACAGATTTAGCGGAATGAGAAAACCAAAAAGCGCCAGGCTCGGCACCGTCTGGGCGATGTTGGCGAAGCCGAGTACCGGTTTGCTGAGCCCGGGCTTGCGCGTCAGCAAAATACCCAACGGCACGCCGATAGCAACCGCCAAAGCAATAGCGACAAAAACCAGAAAGAAATGCTCGGCGATCAATGTCAGAACTTCCTGGCGGTTCTGCAGCAGAAACTCAAACAAACTCACCTGGATTTCTCCGGCGCGTCGGCGTCGTGGAAACACGCGGCAAAAGCGCGCGCCTCGGGATCATCGGATTCGAGAAGCAAGCCGGGCGGGCCGAGCAGGATCATCTTGCCCTCTTGGACCAGACCGATGCGGGTCGCGAGCACGAAGGCTTCGCGCACGTCATGAGTCACGAAGACCATGGTTTTTTTAAGGCGCGCCTGGAGATCTTTGAACTCGACCTGAATTTCCCGGCGCGTAATCGGGTCCAAGGCGCCGAACGGTTCATCGAGTAAAATCACCGGAGGGTCTGCCGCCAGCGCCCGCGCCACGCCGACGCGCTGGCGCTGGCCACCGGATAACTCGCGCGGATAACGCGCGGCGAAACGATCGGGCTCCAGGCCTACCATGTTGAGCAAGGTGAGCGCGCGCTCTTGGATGCGCTCCTTGGCCCACCCTTCCAAGCGCGGCACGACACCGATATTTTCCGCCACCGTAAGATGTGGGAAGAGACCGATTTCCTGAATCACGTAACCGATGCGCCGGCGCAGCTTGATGGGGTCCCATTCGAGGGTCGAGCGACCCTCAACGCGCACCTGTCCTTGGCTGGGATCAAGCAAGCGATTGATCAGCTTCATCGTCGTGGTTTTGCCGGAACCGCTACGGCCGAGAAGCACCAGAGTCTCGCCGCGGCTGATTTCGAGATTTATATCCGCGAGCAGCGTCTTGCCGCCGGCCAGGCGGAAACTCACGTCTCTAAATTCAACGCTTTTTTCCCCTGCCATCGACTGCTTTTAACACGGCGCAGGCTAGACAATCCACTGAAAATACTTCTATAGTTCGATCTCATGCACCTGGATTCGCCTATGGCGCTGATCGCGCCGGAAAAACAGCAGGGCTGGCGCGAAGTTCAACCCTCTATCTGGTCGCTTGCCGACCATGCGCCGCGTGAAGATCCGGCGCGTTCGGTCATGCGCACGCTGTTCGATCAGCCGCGCTGGCTGGAAGCTTTTCATCTCTATGACGATCGCGGCTCAGAGCTGTTCGAGCGCATCTGCGAGCTGCCGGAATATTATTTGACGCGCACCGAGAATGCGATTCTTGAGAAGAGCGCCGGCAAAATTATCGCGACCGCGCCGGTCGAAGCGATTGTCGAACTGGGCGCCGGTTACGCCAAGAAAACTATTCATCTTTTGCAGGCACAGGTGCGCCAGCGCGGCGCCGGGATTTTCGCTCCGATCGATGTCAGTCTCCCCGGACTTGTTGCAGCGCGAGATTTTACCGCGACTAAGTTTCCGCAAATGGGCTTCCTGGGCTTGCACGCGCTCTACGAAGAGGGCTTTCCCAGCATTACGCGCGAAGTTCCGTCGTTGTTTGTATTTCTCGGCAGCAGCATCGGCAACTTGACGCCGCCGGCGTTTATCCGCTTTTTTTCGCAACTCGCCCGCGCCATGGGGCCCGTACGATTATTTGCTGCTCGGCGCCGATCGGATCAAAGATATCGGCGTGCTCGAAGCCGCTTATAACGACTCGCAGAGCATCACCGCGGACTTTATCCTGAACGTCTTCAACAACATCAACGCCTTGACCGGCGCTAACTTCGATACCGCCAAGATGCGTTATTACTCGCGCTACGATCGCGAGTGGGCGCAAATCGAAATGTACGCGATTGCGGCCGCGGCACAGGAGATTCACTTTCGATCGTTTGACACTTTCCTTCAGGTGGGCCAAAGAGGAAGCGATTTTAGTGGAGATCAGCCGCAAATTCGACCCGAGCCGGCTGCAACAACAGCTCAAGTTCTTTGACCTGGCTCCGGTAGCGCACTACACCGACGCCAATCAGTGGTTTTCGTTGTTGCTCTTGAAAAAAGTTTCGTGACCGTCCGGCGCCGTTCCGGCGCGATTTCGGCCCGCTATTTTTTACTGTGAATTTACCGCTTTGGATTCGAGGTTTTTAATTGACAAGAGACTGGATTCGATGAAAAACTATAAACGGAGGAAAACAGTATGAAAACAAAGGAGGCGCTGGCGGCTGCTTTGCTGCTGTTGCTGCCAGCAACGATTATGGCGCAAGATGTTTTAAAGATCGGGCTCTTCAATAAAGACGCGGTGATCATCGCCGCCGATGCCAAAGGACTTCTAAAGGACGAAAACATTCGGATCGAGATCAATCCCGTCACCGACTCGCCCACTTTGCTGCGCAACTTGATCAAGGGAAATTATCACGTGATCTTGAACAACGCCGACAACGTCATTGCCTGGGCCGAGGGACAAGGCGAGGATCCGCAAAAAAATGATTTCATCATTTTTCTCGGCGGCAGCCGCGGTGTCGACCAAAAACTGATCGTCGCGCCGGACATTAACGGCTACGCCGATCTCAAAGGCAAAATTTTCGCCGTGGACGCGCCGACCACGGGCTACGCGATCGTCGGTGTTTACATCCTGAAAAAGCATGGCCTGGAATGGAACCGGGATTATACGATGAAGGCTTTCGGCAATACCGCCGGACGCGCCAACGCCATGAGTCGCGGTGAGGCCTCCGGGGCGATGATGAATCTGCCGGACGACGAGATCAAAAAACGCAATTTCAAGGTCCTCGCTCTGGCGCAGGATCATGTCAAACAGTACGCCAGGGGTTTGGCCGCCACACGCAGGGACTGGGCCAATGCCAACGAAGATCTGGTGGTGCGCTTTACCCGCGCGATGATCCGCGCATCTGATTGGGTGCAAGACCCTAAAAACAAAGAAGAGGTAATGCAGCTTTTGCTCGTCGAAAGCAAGAACAACAAAGGCCGTGCCGAATCGATGTATGAGCAGACCATAAGCCCAACCATGGGCATTACGCCGCGCAGCCGTATCGATTACGACGGCATTCGCCAGGTTATACAGTTGCGCGAGAGCGCCGGTTTGATGAAACCCGGAGAGTTTAAAGCAGAGAAATATGTCGAAGAAAAATTCTATAACAAGGCGCTGGCGACTCTCAAATAGTCACGGCACGGCAAGTCTCACGAATTTGGTTCGCAAGGATTCGCTACAATCGGTGTCGATGGGACCGGCCTGATCTAGCTGCTGCCCCGAAACCTTAAACAGGTAAAATTCAGTTAGCGATATAAATGGAAGTGACGCAAGCCAGATGCAGAAAGAGCAGCAAGCGGAGAGCCGATGACCGGCTTTCACCACGTCAAGAAGAAATGTCGGGACGAACTCATTAATTTGGCAACGCCACGAACGGCACCCCGACCTTCCGGTCACTAACGGTGCTATCGTCTGGCAAGCAGCCGCTGCTGATTTTTCTCTTCACTGCCGTCCTCGCTATCGCGATTCTCTATTTTGGCCAATCAGTTCTCATTCCCGTTGCCTTTTCGCTGCTACTGACGTTTTTATTGAGTCCCATCGTTAACGGTCTGGAACGTTTACGGGTGGGAAAAATCCCTTCGGTCATTCTAGTAGTTGTTTTGACTTTTTCGCTGCTAGGCGCGATCGGCTGGATTGTCACAGTGCAAATCACCACTCTTGTCAGCGAGCTCCCCGAATACCAGCAAAACATCAGACAGAAGGTTGTTGATCTGCGCAACATGGGAAAAGGCGGCACCATCGAACAGGTGCAAAAAACTGTCGACGAGATCAAAGAGGAAATGGAAAACGTCGAGGCGCCGAGCAAAGTTCAAGAAAAGCCCTCGTGAGGTCGTCGTACAATCTGAGCAGAGATCTACCTTTTGGCCGGTACCGGTAATCGCCGGCCCACTGGTGGAGCGGCTCGCCAGCGTTGGCTTGGCCGTCGTCCTGGTAATTTTTATGCTCATCGAGCGCGACGATTTACGCGACCGCTTGATTCGTCTGATCGGCTACGGCCGTATGACGGTCACTACCAAGGCGCTGGAGGACGCCGGCGCTCGAATCAGCCGCTATCTCCTCATGCAATCGATCGTCAATTCCATTTTTGGCGTTGCCGTCGGCTGCGGGCTTTTGCTGATCGGACTTCCCTACGCCGCACTCTGGGGTTTTCTCGCCGCTATTTTGCGCTTTATTCCATACATTGGGCCGTGGGTGGCGGCAATTATACCGAGCGCCTTGGGTCTGGCTTTTTTCGAGGGCTGGTTTTGGCCGATCGCGGTCGTTGGGCTTTTTCTGATCCTGGAACTTTTCACCAATATGATTTTGGAGCCCTTGCTTTATGGCGACAGCGCCGGCGTTTCACAAGTAGCTTTACTTGTTTCGGTGGCGTTCTGGACGTGGCTTTGGGGACCTATTGGGCTGCTCATGGCGACTCCCTTGACCGTTTGCCTGGTCGTGCTCGGCAAGTATGTTCCACAGATGGAATACATAACGGTGCTCATGAGCGACGAGCCCGTGGCGGAAAAGAATATTATTTATTATCAGAGATTGTTGGCAATGGACGGAGTTGAAGCGGCGCAAATCGTCGAAGAGTACGCCGAGGCGAATCCTCCGGAGCAAGTCTATGACAAGGTTATGGTTCCGGCTCTGAATTTTGCCAGGCTCGACCGCGAACGGGACGGTTTGTCGGACGCCCAGGAACAATTCATTTTGCGCGAAACCAGGGCTATCGTTGAGAGCCATTCCCAACAGCAGGCCGCTATGACCGCAACCGATGGCTCAGGAAACATGGAGGAGAGCGCGCCGCCGCGTCTCTAACGTGCACATTCTTGGATGCCCGGCGCGCGATGAGGCTGACGAAGTCGCTCTCGTGATGTTTCAGCAGTTACTCGGTACCCACCCGTTATGAAATCGAAGTAATCGGCGACGAGAAACTCGCCTCCGAAGTGGTTGCCGAGGCAGGTGAGAAGCAAACGGGACTGGTCTGTATCGCCGCTGTACAACCGGGGGGCCTGGCCCATACTCGTTACTTGTGCAAGCGCCTTCGGGCGCAGTTCGCCGATCTCAAAATTGTCGTGGGACTGTGGGGTTTCAGGGGCGATTTGGAGGCAACCCGCAAATCCTTGCTGTCAGCGGGGGCGGATCAGGTTGGCATTAGCTTACTCGAATCACGCGATCAGATAAGCAATTTAGGCCAACTCATTTCAGAATCAGATAAGCCGTCCGCTCCGAGCTGAGCCCTGCGGTTTTGCCAAATCCCGCTTACTTAGCCGGTATGCGAACACCTGGGTGCGAGGCTCTGGCATGAGTTTAGCGCGCAATGTCACGGAAGATTTTTATTAACCGTATTCTGTTCTGGACAACGGTGAGAATGCCCCTTTCTTTCTCAAAGTTTTTCATCCTCGGGGACTATGTCGGTCACCAGGTCGCGGATCAGCGGTCGTTTCGGCAACGGCTCGACCGTCATCACCTCGGGTGTGAGCTTGGCAATGCAGGTGTATTCGACTGCGCCGTTGACCAGCGCCATACAGGTCTTGCAGGCATTGGCGTTGATACAGCTGTAGCGGATCGCCAGAGAACTATCGACATGGCTGCGTATCCAGCGCAGCGCATCCAAGACAGACATGCCATCCTCGTAAGGCACGGTAAACTCATCGAGACGTCCCCGGTCGCTCTCTATGCCGCGCCAGACCCGTATTAACGCATTCTTCGTCGCGTGCTCAGCCATCGATCTTCTCGGCTTCAGTCAGATGGAGCGGCTCGCTCCAAGTCGCTCTGAGCTCACCGTCCCTCAACCCGAGTATTTGGTTCTTGGCAAAGGCATCTTTGCTTTCCGGAAAATCCTCGCGCTGATGCGCACCGCGGCTCTCCGTGCGTGACAACGCAGCCGACACCACCGCCTCAGCCGTCGCCAACATGGCGCGCAGCTCAAACCAATCCAGGATATCGAGATTGTATGATTTATCCGAGCCGATTCTCAAATTCTTGAGCTCGTGCTTGCGCATATGATTGATGCGCTCCAGCCCGGCGGAAAGTTTTGCGCCGGTGCGAAACGGACCGGCGTGCTGCCACATGAGGTTCTGCAGATCTTTCTGCAGCTTTGCCGGGCTTGTTTCACCCTGCCCGCACTGTTCCAACAGCGCCCGGGTTTCGTCCAGAGCTTCACTCGGCCAATGCGTACCAGGCAACTTTTCCGCCGCTCGCGCGAATGCCAACGCCGATGAACCGGCACGGTGGCCGAACACAAACGCTTCCGTAATGGCATTTCCCGACAAGCGATTGGCGCCGTTGGCCCCGCCGACAGCTTCACCGGCGGCGTAAAGTCCCTGGACGCGTGTCGCCATCTCGGTATCGACACGAATCCCGCCCATGTGATAATGCGCGACCGGACCGACTTCCACGGCTATCTTGGATAGATCGATATTGTTTTTCAGCAGGCGATCGATGACCGGTCCGAACGCGGCGCGCAAGCCGCTTTCGGGGATCTGGCGAAAGTCGAGATAAGCGCCGCCGTGCGGCGTGCCGCGGCCGGCGTCGACTTCTTTCAAGATCGCGTACGCCGCGACATCGCGCGTGGCATTATACTTGCCAAAATCGCTGCTGCCGTAGCGATCGATAAACTCTTCGAAGCTTCCATTGAGCAACTTGCCGCCGAGCTTGTAACGAAACGGGTCCCACATGATCGGGTCCATGCCCACCAAGCGCGGCGCCAGGTGGCCGATGGGAAAGAACTGCACGAACTCCATATCGATCAGTTCGGCGCCGGCGCGGAGCGCCAGCGCGTAGGCTTCGCCGCCCATGTTGGCCGACGCGCTGTTACGCGCGTAGAGCTTGGTCAAGCCGCCGGCGGCGAGAATTATCGCCTTGCCTTCTACAGTGACGAACTCGCCGCTGGCAAGATCGAAGGCGACGGCGCCGATCGCCCGGTTGTCCCTCACGATAATCTCGATAACCGCGAGATTACTGATGCGCCGGATATGCGCGCTCTCGCTTACTTTGCGCCGCAAGGTCGCGGCGACGGCGGGCCCGGTATTTAGAAAATCGACGTAGCAGCAGCGCTTTACGCTGTGGCCGGGGGCGTGCTCTTGCTTGATATGGCCGTCTTCACGCGCCCAGCGCGTACCCCATTGCGCCATTTCAAGAATGCGCGCCGGTCCTTCCCGGCAGAGCAGCGCGGACAATCTTTCGTTGCACAAGCCGCGGCCGGCCTTCAGCGTGTCGCTGAGATGGAGCGCCACGGAATCAGGCTCCTGCTGCGCTAGCGCGACAGCCACCGTCATCTGGGCCATGACCGTAGCGCCGCCGCGGCCTACCTGGCCCTTGTCGAGAAGCAGGACGGACGCGCCGTTTTGCGCCGCGGCAATCGCCGCATACATGCCGGCGCCGCCGGCGCCGACGATGAGAACATCGCTAACTAAGTGAAGCATGGCTATCGCTTCAACCGTGATTTAACCGTGCGGCAGCGCTGCCACAAAAAAACAGAGACCTGCCGAAACCCAGGTTCACTTGGATGGATCCGGCTCGTTTGAGCGGGCCTGGATGCCGGCGATCATACCGGCATGACTGAAAGCTGTCGTTTAGGTTCTTTGAGCTAATGGCAATTATCAAAGCGGTATTTTTAGCCGAGGAGGTTTCAACAGTCGTCAGCCAATTCGCTCTGCTGCAGTTCCCGCAAGGCTTTTTTCGCTGCTTCCTGCTCCGACTGTTTTTTGCTCGAGCCTTTGCCGCGGCCCAGTACTTTGCCGTTTAGCGCGATCTCGGTAACAAAACTCCTCGCATGAGCGGGGCCCTTTTCGGAAATGATCCGATAAACCGGCGGCTCGCGAAATAACATCTGGCTGAATTCTTGAAGACGCGTTTTGAAATCGCGCTGGCCTAGATGTTTCTCGTCGAGATTTGCCGCAAAGTAGCGCTCGACAACGCCCAGGGCGGCGCCGTAACCACCTTCTCGAAAGACCGCGCCGACGACGGCTTCGAAAGCGCCCGCGAGAATCGATGGTTTAGATCGTCCACCGCTACGCTCCTCGCCCTTGCCGAGCCGCAGCAATGGGCCGAGATTCAGTTGCGCTGCCTTCTCGGCGAGCACATCGGAATTCACCAGACCGGCGCGCATGCGCGACAGATCGCCTTCACTTCTCTCAGGGTAGTGAATAATCAAGAGATCACTGATGGCAAGGTCCAGGACCGCGTCGCCGAGAAATTCCAAGACCTCATTGTGGCCATCTTTTTGGCCGTACGCATAGGAAATATGAGTCAAGCACTGTGCCAGCAGCGCGCTATCGGCGAAGCTGTAGCCTAACTCAGCCTGCAATTGGGTAAGGGATGACTCTCTTTTCACATCAGCTCGTCACACTCATTCGAGAATGGCAGCTGCGCAACAGCGGTAAAGCCCGGCGCCGTCGCCGCCTCGGCAATCACATGGCCGAGCAGCCGGTCGTTTTCCAGGCGCTCCAGCCGCACTGCCACTTCATGGTTTGGCGCGCCGCCGCCAAAGAGCGTCACCGGCAGATAGTTCCGGCTAAAGCCGCGATGGCAGCCCGTCGATTTATCGACCTTCTCTTCCACCAGAACGCTGACCATTTTTCCGATATAGCCGCAGCAGAACTCGCGGTTCTTTCGCGTTCCGAGTTCGCGCATCCGGCGCGCTCGGATCTTCTTGACTGCGGCCGGTATCGCTCCAGGCAGCAGCGCCGCCGCGGTGCCGCGTCTTTCGGAATAAGGAAAAACATGAAAATAGGTTAACGGTAGCGCTGCAAAATACTCGAGCGAGCTCTGGAAGCGCTCCTCGGTCTCACCGGGAAAGCCGACGATGATGTCGCTACCCAAGGCAGCGCCGGGCAGGCGCTCGCGCGCCTTTTCCAATAAATCCCGATAATATGCCGTATCGTAATTGCGCCGCATCTGTTTGAGTATCCAATCGTCGCCGGCCTGCGCGCAGATATGTAAATGGTCGCAGATCACTTCGCTGCCGGCGATAACTTGCAAAAGCCGCTCCGGCACTTCTCGGGGATCGAGGGAGCTCAGACGGAGCCGCCGTATCAGGCCACTGGCGGCGATCATTTCCATGAGGGCGGTCAGATCGGTTTTCACAGCAAGGTCCTGACCGTAGCCGCCAAGATGGATGCCCGTCAAGACGATCTCTCGGTATCCGGCGCCCGCCAGCGCGCGTACCTCTTCCAGAACTTTGCGCGGCGCGACGCTGCGGCTCAAGCCGCGCGCCGTCGGAATAATGCAGTAGCTGCACGAATAATTGCATCCCTCCTGAATTTTCAAAAAAGCCCGGGTATGTCCCGGCAGCGCTTTTGTGCCGCGCACCGCCACGCCGCGCTCGCGCTTGACTTGACTGACCGCAATCACCGATGCTGCGCCGGCGCGCGGCGCATCGACAAAACGCAATAAGTCATCCAAGCGATTGAGGCCGACGACGTAATCGACTTGCGCCACGCGCGCAACCTCCGCCGGGTTCACTTGAGCATAGCAGCCGGTGACAATTATTTTAGCTGCGGGACTAGTGCGCTTAGCCCGGCGCACCAACTGGCGCGCTTCCCAATCCGCCCGATCGGTCACCGTGCAGGTGTTGATGATGTAGCAATCGGCGGCATCTTCGAACGCCACAAACGAGTGCCGCCCGGCCAGACGGTCTTGAATGACCGCGGAATCGTACTGGTTGATTTTGCAGCCTAAAGTGGTGATCGCGATCTTCATAGATATAGGCAATAGGCACGAGGCAACAGGCAATAGTAGAGGCGTAGCATGCTGCGCCTCGACCCTTGATCATTCACTCTCGCCTGACGCCTGTTGCCTATGGCCCTCCCTAATCGCCGATTCAATCCAGCCTCCGCCTAGCAGCCGGTCGCCGTGGTAAAAAACTGCGGCCTGCCCAGGGGTGATCGCCGTCAGAGTTTCGCCAAACCTGACCTCATAGCTATCGGCCGATCGGCGCGATATCACGCACGGCAGCGCCGGCGCGCCGTAACGGATTTGCACCGCCGCCGCGCACGGCCGGTCATCGACAGCAGCGATCCAGTTGACCGAGCGCACAATCAATCCGGCGCATCTGAGTTGTTGCTTGCCGGAGACGACGACCCTCTTTGATAGAGCGTCGATTTGGACCACATAAAGCGCTTCGGCGGCTGAAATTCCCAGTCCTCGGCGCTGGCCCACGGTCACCGTGTGAATGCCGCTGTGGCGTCCAAGCACTCTACCCGAATGATCGACAATGTCCCCGGCAAAAACCTCCTTCGCTGGCGCATAGGACGCAACCAGAGATTTGTAATCACCGAAGCAGATGTCCTGGCTGTCCGGGCGTTCGGCTGCCGCTAGCTCAAGCCGGCGCGCCAGAGCTCGAACTTCGGCTTTGTGCATCGCGCCCAGCGGAAACCTGGCGCCGGCTAACTGTTCCTGAGATAGGCCAAACAAAAAGTAAGACTGGTCTTTGCCGCGATCTGCGGCGCGCGCCAATGACCAGCGCCCGGCGTGCCGCTCAACGCGCGCGTAGTGGCCGGTTGCGACATAATCGGCGCCTTGCTGTCGAGCCCAGGCGAGCAAGTTACCGAGCTTAAAGTCGCGGTTGCACGCGATACAAGGATTGGGCGTGCGCCCCCGGAGATAGTTCTCGGCAAAGGGTTTTACGACGGCTTCGGCAAACTGCGCGCGCAAATCGATCAGGGTGTGCGGTATGCCGATCTGGGCCGCGACCGCCTGTGCGCCGCGATGGTCGGAGCAAACGCGCGGCCCGGCGTTTCCTTCCCACAGGCGCAGCGAAACGCCCTGAACTTGATAACCCTGGTCGACCAGGAGCGCCGCCGCCACCGAGCTATCGACTCCGCCGCTCATGGCCACGACTATTTTTTCCTTCTTGGACATTAAACGATATTCTCAACTAAACTGCCTGTTTGAGCTTTCAAAAGTTTGTAGTTCCTAGTTTCTCGTTTCTGCTTTTCGGATTTAACATGAAACCAGCAACCTGAAAACGAGAAACTAAACGAGTCAGTTTTCCGTATTGCGTAACAGCTCTTTCACGCGGTTGAGAACTTGGCTCTCCTCGGCGGTTTTCTCCTCGAGCCCACCCTGGCGCGCATGCAGTTCATCGATGCGTGTTTCCAGTTTTTGGATGTAGTCCACCAGTCCGCCAATGGCCTTGGCAACTGGATCCGGCAGGCGCGCGTGATCGAGATCGATGATATGAGCCTGGGCCCCGTGACGCGCCATTTCGCTTTCGACGACCCTGCCGGGGATACCGACGACAGTAGAGTGAGGCGGCACAGTGTTCACCACCACCGACCCCGAGCCGATCCTGCTGTTATGTCCGATCGTGACCGGACCGAGCACGGTAGCGCCGGCGCCGATGACCACCCATTCTTCTACGGTCGGATGGCGTTTTTCTTTTCTCAGGGTGGTACCACCCAGGGTCACCCCCTGGTAAATCGTCACGTCGTTGCCGATCTCCGTAGTTTCGCCGACGACCACGCCCATGCCATGGTCGATGAAAAAGCGCCGGCCGATCTTCGCGCCGGGATGAATTTCGATGCCGGTAAAAAACCGCCCAAGATTGCTGATAAACCGCGCCAGGCCCTTAAATCCGTGGATCCAAGTTGGGTGCGCGACGCGATAAAAAAACAGCGCGTGAAATCCCGGATACGTTAGGACAATCTCACAGGTGTTGCGCGCCGCCGGATCGCGGTCGAACACCACCTGAATGTCTTCTTTGAGAATATCCCACATGCGGGAGACTTGCGGAGTTGGAGTGTGGGAGTGTTGGAGCACTGGGTACAATCAGAACTCCATCACTCCATTACTCCACCCCCATCTCTCCTTTCTCCTAGCTCGCCCGGAGCCGCGCATCCTTATAGAGTTTGTAGTCGATGCTATCCACCAGCGCCTGCCAACTTGCCTCGATTACGTTGTGCGACACGCCCACCGTTCCCCAATGGTCCTTACCGTCGCCGGAGTCGATCAAAACTCGCACCACTGCACCCGTGCCCTCGCCGGATGACAAAACACGCACTTTATAATCGAGCAGCTTGACCAGTTTAAGGGCTGGATAGAACTTCGTGAGCGCGCGGCGCAGCGCCTGGTCCAGGGCATTCACCGGGCCGTTGCCCATGGCAGCCGCGTGCTCCATCTCACCACCCACTCGCACCATGATGGTGGCTTCAGAAATCGGCGGCTCACTTTCAGTGCGCTTTTCATCGATGACGCGAAAACCGACCAGTTGAAAATTTTTCTTTTTCTTTCCCAGCGCCTCCTGGATCAACAGCTCGAAGGACGCCTCAGCCGCTTCAAATTCGTAACCTCGGCCTTCGAGCTCCTTGGTGCGCCTGAGTATCTCATGAACCGCGTCGCTTTTGTCGCTCAAATCGATACCGTACTCCTTGCCCTTGTAGACCACGTTGCTGCGGCCGGAGAGATCCGAAACCAATACCCGCTGCCGGTTGCCCACCAGATCGGGATCGATATGCTCGTAGGTCTCGCGGTTCTTGAGCACGCCGGAAACATGCAAACCGCCTTTGTGGGCGAAGGCGCTTTCGCCGACGTAAGGCTGGCGTTTGTTCGGATGAATATTGGCCAGCTCATAAAAAAAATGCGACACCTCGCGGAGCTTTTTGAGCTGCGCCGGTTTGACGCAGTTTTTTCCCATCTTCAACTGCAGATTGGGAATGATCGAAACCAGGTTCAGATTGCCGCAGCGCTCGCCGAAGCCATTGATCGTCCCTTGCACCTGAGTCACGCCCATTTCGACGCCGGCCAAGGTATTGGCCACCGCCAGCTCACTGTCATTGTGACAATGAATGCCGATAGGGGTTTTCACGGTCTGATTGACGTGCGCCAGCGCCGCGCGAATATCCCCGGGCAAACGGCCGCCGTTGGTGTCGCACAGCACCAGCCAATCGGCACCGCCCTGTTGTGCCGCCTTGAGGCAGTCCAGCGCATAGTCGGGATTGGCGCGAAAGCCGTCGAAGAAATGCTCGGCATCGAAGATGACTTCGTTGACGCGGCGTTTCATATAGGCGATCGAATCGGCGATCACCTCGAGGTTAGCCTTCTGGCTGATACGCAAGTCATCGCGCACGTGAAGATCCCAAGTCTTGCCGACGAGAGTCACCACCGGCGTGGCGGCGTCGAGCAACATTTTTAAATTCACATCCTGAGACGCTTTCGCGCCGGGCCTGCGGGTGGTGCCAAAGGAAGCGATCTTCACGTTTTTCAACTTGAGCTGCTTCACGCGCTTGAAGAAATCGGCGTCGCGAGCATTGGAGCCGGGATATCCACCCTCGATGTAGTCGATCCCCAGATCCGCCAACTTCTC
Organism: uncultured delta proteobacterium; assembly: GCA_963801935.1. Taxonomy (GTDB): domain Bacteria; phylum Desulfobacterota; class Binatia; order UBA9968; family UBA9968; genus DATACQ01. The sequence goes on along the minus strand of CAWDHA010000002.1, from coordinate 206,472 downwards.
CGCGATCCGCAGCTTGTCTTCCAGGGTAAACGAAATATCCTCGGCCTGGCAGCCGTCCCTCAGAGTGGTATCGTAGAGCAGTACGTCCTTCATCCGTCGCCTCGCTTGCCGATAAAGGCATCGTGCAACACCCGAACCGCCAGTTCCGTGTACTTGGTTTCTATGACGACTGAAATTTTAATCTCTGAGGTCGAAATCATCGCGATATTAATGCCCACCGCGGCCAGCGCTTCAAACATTGTGGCGGCAACTCCGGTATGGCTGCGCATGCCGACGCCGACCACCGATATTTTGGCGATATCGGTGTCGACCAGAACGCCGCCGGCATTGAGAACCGGAACCATTTTTTCAACTATGGCCAGCGCCTTTTTATGATCCGCTTTGGCGACCGTGAACGTTAAGTCGGTGGTGCCGTCTTCGCTGGCGTTTTGAATGATCATGTCAACGACGATATTGGCCGCCGCAATCGGTCCGAAAATCTGCGCGGCCAGTCCCGGGCGGTCGGGCACGCGCTGCAAGGTGATTTTGGCTTCATTGCGGTCGTAACTCACGCCGGATACGAGTACGTCATCCATGCTGCCGTCCTCCTCTACCAGCCAGGTCCCTTCGACGTGATTAAACGTCGAGCGCACATGCACCGGCACGGAATATTTCTTGGCAAATTCTACCGACCGAATCTCCAAAACTTTCGCCCCGGTGCTGGCCAGTTCTATCATCTCCTCGTACGAGACCCGTTCAAGCTTTTTGGCATCGGGGCAAATACTCGGATCGGTCGTGAAAACTCCGTCGACGTCGGTGTAGATCTCGCACGCTCGGGCATTCAAAAACGCCGCAAGCGCCACCGCGCTCGTATCCGAACCGCCGCGGCCGAGAGTCGTAATGTTATCGTCCTCGTCAACTCCTTGAAAACCGGCGATCACCACGACTTCTCCCGCTGCCAAAGCCGCGCGAATCTTGGTCGAGTCGATGCTCTTGATGCGCGCCCGGCCGTAACTGTTGTCGGTGTCGATGCGCACTTGATGGCCGAGATAGGAGCGCGCCGGCTGCTTGAGCTCCTTCAATGCCAGGCTGAGCAATGCCACCGATACCTGTTCACCGGAGGCGAGCAAGACGTCCCGTTCACGCTCGTCGGGAACTTCGGCGATTTGCTGCGCCAGCGCCAAAAGCCGATTGGTCTCGCCCGCCATCGCGGAAACGACCACCACCAAGTCATCGCCCGCTCGCCGAGCAGCGCAAATTTGCCGCGCCACGTGCTTGATGCAATCCACCGACGCGACCGAAGTACCACCGTATTTTTGCACCAGCAATGCCACCGCTTTAGGTCCTTATCAGTCGAGCTTTGAGCCCTTGAATTGGTGATTGCGTAAAGCTTCGACAACTCTTTGATAGCGCGCACCGTGAGCCGCAAAGTCCAAAGTGCGCTGATTGCCGTTGCCGTGACTGAAGCGCACTTCGATAAATTCCCCGATCTCCTCGGCGGGTAGGTATTCAAACCACTCTATCAACGAGATGCCGTCGCCGTAGAGATACTCGCTGAGACCGAGGTCTTCTTGTTGGAAGCGGCTCTCCACCCGGTAAAGATCGATATGATAAACCGGCAAGCGGCCGTGATATTCATTGATCAAAGTGAAGGTCGGGCTGCGAATCCAGGCATCTCTTCCGACGCCCAACCCCTCGGCAACGCCGCGCGCAAAAAGCGTCTTCCCGGCGCCCAATTCGCCGTTAAGCCCGATGATATCGCCGCCTTCAAGCCACCGAGCCAATTTCTTTCCGCAATTTCTCGTCTGTCTCTCTGAGTTGCTAACAAAACTCCAGGCAGTCATTTTTCTGGAATTGCCGGCGCAGTCCACAAGCACAACTAATATATTTTGCAGGAAATTTCGAGGCTATGAGGCATGCGCCCCGAGCGCGCGTAAAGCGCTCGGCAGGCCGGCGATGACATCCGAAGCAATGATTCCGATGTCGCCCTTTTCGCGAGCCACCCGATCGCCTGCGAAGCCGTGCAGAAAAACCCCGAGTTTCAAGGCATCTTCGGGATTGAAGTTTTGGGCCAACAGGGCTCCCAGCACTCCCGTCAGAGCATCCCCCATGCCGCCGCTCGCCATGCCGGGATTGCCGCTGGGATTGATAAATATCTTTCCCTCGGGCGTGGCGATGACGCTGCGCGCTCCTTTGAGAACAAGATAACAACGATGCCGGTTGGCAAACGCGCGCGCGACGCCGACCCGATCGAAATTGACGGTCGCTACGGTCTGGCCGGTCAAGCGCGCCATCTCTCCCGGATGCGGCGTCAAAAGGGGCGGCGTTTTCGCGCTGCGGAGGCGGTCTATATCAAGCGCAAGGTTGTTAAGTCCGTCGGCATCGATCACCCAGGGCATTTCAAGATTCCGCAGTAGCCATCTCAGGGTATTGCGGGTTGCGTCGCTAACACCGATACCGGGGCCGAATACCATCGCGCTTTTGCGCTCGACCAAGCGCGACCACTCCTGTGGCGTCAACTCTGCCATCTGCTCGGAGCCATCTTCGCGCAACGGTTCGGTCATCGCTTCAACCAGCAAGCTCGCAAAGATGGAGTTCAGCGAGCGCGGCGCGGCGAGACTCACCAGCCCCGCGCCGCTGCGCAATGCCGCGCGGCACGCGAGCGCCGCCGCGCCGGTTTTGCCTCTCGAACCGGCGAGCACCAGTAGATGTCCATAACTTCCCTTGTGCGTATCCGCCTGCCGGCGCGGCACGAGCGCGGCGACTTCTTGTCGGGTTAAGACCGCGCCATACGGTGCCACCTGCGCCACTGCCGCGGCATCGATGCCGATGTCGGCCACGACCAGATCACCGACCCAGTCAATGCCCGGATAAATCACTGCGCCGAGCTTGGCATAACCGAGCGATACCGTCATGGCCGCGCGAATAGTCGTGCCCAGGGGCGTGCCGCGGTCGCTGTCCAGACCCGACGGCAGATCCACTGAGACAATCGGCAGCCCGCTCGAGTTCATCGCTGAAATTACCTGGGCATAGAGCCCGCGCACTTCGCTTTTGATTCCCGTTCCGAGAATCGCATCGACCAGTAACCCCTTGCCGGTGAACTTAGCTCGGAGGACTTCGAGCCCTGCGGCAGAGATTTCAGCGACTTTGCCGTTGAGTTTTTCGAAGGCGCTATAGTTATGAGCGGCGTCACGAGTGAGTTCGGCGCGGCCGGCGAGCAGCACCACTTCTGAGCGAACTCGCTTCTGCTTCAGCAGGCGTGCGATGACGAATCCGTCGCCGCCATTGTTGCCTTTGCCGGCGACGATGAGCACGCCCTGTTTCGCTTGACCGGCAAAGTTCTCGAGAATAGCCTCGGTGACGGCGGCGCCGGCACGCTCCATCAGGGTCAGGCTGGCTGTGCCGTAATCCTGGATCGTCAAGCGATCGAGCTCGCGCATCTGTTCAGCGGTAACGACAATCATACGTTCAAGCCGTTCAAATCGATCAACCGCTCGCTCTGCTCGCTCCGTTCAAACGGTTTGAACGTCTTGAACGATTTGAACCATTATTCTCGCGCTTTGGCGAGCAGCTCTTTCATCTCCCGCACAGCCTGGGCGATGCCGACGAAAACCGCGCGGGCGATGATGCTGTGGCCGATGTTGAGCTCGACCATCGCCGGGATGCGCGCGATGGCAAGAACATTGTCGAGACTGAGCCCATGGCCGCCGTGCACTTCCAGCCCCAGGCCGAGCGCCAGCTGCGCTCCGGCACTGATCGAGTCAAGCGCGTTTTCGCGCGCCGCGCCGGCTCGATTACAATAGGTCCCGGTGTGTAGTTCAATGCCGTGAGCGCCAATTTCCTTGGCCGTTTCGATTTGCGCCGTATCAGGATCGATGAACAGGCTCACTTTGATTCCCTGGCTCTGTAAACGCTCTACTGCGTCTGCGACTTTGGCATTTTGCGCGACCAGATCGAGCCCGCCTTCGGTGGTCAACTCTTGGCGTTTCTCGGGCACGAAACAGGCGTCATCGGGGCGGATTTTTTCCGCGAAGGCTACCATGGCGGGGGTCACCGCCATTTCAAGATTCAATTTCGTCTTGACAGAAGCGCGCAAGAGCTCGATATCGCGCTCCTGAATATGGCGCCGGTCCTCGCGCAAATGCGCGGTAATGCCCGCGGCGCCGGCGGCTTCCGCCACAAGCGCCGCTTCGACCGGATCGGGAACCTCGGCGCGACGCGCCTGCCGCAGGGTGGCCACGTGATCGACGTTGACGCCGAGACGAATCATTTTCTAACTCCAACTTCGGCACGGATCTCCGCGGCGATCTCCTCGGCCATGACGTCGATTTGCTTTGCGTCTTCGCCTTCGAGCATCACCCGCGCCAACATCTCGGTACCGGAATAGCGCACCAGGGTGCGGCCGCGGCCGTTCAGCAGCGCCTCTACTGCGCGTATTCTATGGCTTACCTTTGGCATTGCTTCAAGATCTTTTCTCTCCCTGACTTTGACGTTGACCAGCACTTGTGGAAGACGCGTCATCACGCTCTTCAATTCACTCAGGCGCCGCCCCTTTTCAATCATCAATGCGAGCAACTGCAAACAGGTAATGGCGCCGTCGCCGGTCGTGTTATGGTCGAGAAACAGCACGTGCCCCGATTGCTCGCCGCCGAGATTGTAACCATCCTGAAGCATCCGTTCGACGACGTAACGGTCGCCGACTTCGGTGCGCGCCAGCTCTATACCCAAGGGCTTGAGCGCCAGCTCCAATCCCAAGTTGCTCATGACCGTCGCCACCACGGTGCGCCCTTTCAGGGTGCCTTTCTCCTGCATGTCTTTGGCGCAGATGGCGAGGATCTGATCGCCGTCCAGGATGTCGCCGCTCTCGTCTATAAATATCGCGCGATCCGCGTCGCCGTCCAGCGCCACCGCAAAGTCAGCCCGCTCCTGGAGCAAAACTTCGCGCGCCGCTTCCGGATGGAGCGCGCCGCAATTGCGATTGATATTTTCGCCGTCGGGTTGCACGCCGATAGGAATAACCTGGGCACCCAGTTCCGACAATACCTCGGGAACCACCCGGTAGGCGGCGCCATGGCCGCAGTCGACGACAATGCGCAGGCCTTCGAGGGTGAGATGGCGCGGAAAAGTGCTCTTCAAAAAAACCACGTAGCGGCCCACCGCATCGGAAATTCGCACCGCCTTGCCGATCAGTGAAGCGGTCGGCGGATCCGCCTCGGTCTCGCCGTTCAGCATCATTTCTTCCATGCGCGCCTCGACCTCGTCCGGCAGCTTGAAACCATCCCAGGAAAAAAACTTGATGCCGTTGTCCTGATACGGATTGTGAGAAGCGGAAATCACTACGCCGGCGTCGGCGCGCATGCTGCGCGTCAGGAACGCCACTCCCGGTGTCGGCATTGGACCGACCAGCAAAACGTCGGCGCCTCTGGAACAAATGCCGGAAGCCAGCGCCGTCTCAAGCATATAGCCCGAAAGGCGAGTGTCCTTGCCGATTAAAATTTTATAGCGATGTTGGGTATCGCCGGTGCGGATCCTCGACGAAGGCGGTTTGGAGCGTCCCGAGCCCTGGCGCGGCTCGGCCACGGGATCATGCAACACCAGTGAAATGGCGCGCCCCAGTTTGAGCGCTGTTTCGGGCGTCATCGGCTCGCGGTTGGCTACGCCGCGCACGCCGTCGGTCCCGAAAATCTGACGTTTTAGCTTTTTTGCTTTAGGCGGGATCTGTGACATCGGTGCACCCCCTTACTGGTATCGCATTCGCAGGCAATCAAAGTCTCCTGAGAGCCGGCTAATTTTTTGGTTTTAAAATACGCACTTTAAAGCGTTGCGGCTTGTGCTCAACCACTTTGACATCCGCCGGCAAATTAAAGCTTAACGGCAGCGAGTAATCGCCCGGCGTCAAACCCTCAGTATCGACAAAAACTTGACTGGAGCCGACCGTCAAAGCTTCCATGACATCACCGGGTCCAGCCAGTCGCAAAGATACCGAACCCGGAGTCACTGTGTAGTCGCCGGCGGCATTGTTGGCCTGCACCTTGATAAAGTTAAAATCTTTCACCAGGGTCGCGGGCTCGACGGTGACTACGACTTCGACGCGGTCAGGCGCAAAGTTCAGAGGTTTGCCGTCGGTGGAGAGCCGGATCGTTCGCTTGATCACAGCGCGGGCCGCCTCGATTTCAACGGGAACGGTTTCCGCTAGAGCGAGACCGCTCACGTCATCGGCTGGTCCAGTCACCGAAACCCTGGCTGGTTCTACCGATAGGGAAGCGATCTTGTGCGTAGCGGCGAGCTTGTTGGCAAAGCGCACTGATACCGGCAGAATTCTTCTGAGCACCGGCTCGATGCGCAAATTGATCAGCGGCGGCGTGATGCGCGAAACCGTAACACCTCGCGGAATATTCAGGGAACTGCTGCTCAGTGGAAAAATCGCCGGCCCGGGCTTGGCTGCGCTGAGATCGAGTCCAAGCTTGAGAGTCTCAGCGTCAAAGGTGGACACCAATCTGCGCGGCCCCGATAGCCGTAACACGACAAAATCCACGCGATTGTCCATCAACATCAGGCCTGCCGGCAAATTGCGCACTTCCACCGGCACTTCGATGGATCTCTCGATATCGCGCTGACCGGCGAGCCAAAGACTGAGAGCGATAGTCAGCGCCAGAACCTTGAGTCCCAGGTTGCTGCCGGCCAGGACAACTATTTTCTCCCACAGAGCTTTCATGAGCGAATCAGGCGGCGAAGGGCGGTGCGCAAAACCACGCCGTCGACGTTCTCCGTGACATTGCCGCCTACAACCAGCGCTACCGTTCCCTCCTGCTCTGATATCACGACGGCCAGCGCATCGGTCTCTTCGGTCACTCCTAAGGCGGCGCGGTGGCGCGTCCCCCTGGTGTGGCGCAGGTTCGGGTTAGTGCTTAGAGGCAAAAGGCAGCGCACCGCAGTCACTCTGCCCTTTTGGATCACCAGCGCGCCGTCATGGATCGGCGAATGGGGCAGGAAAACGCTGACAATCAATTCACGGCTTACGCGCGCGTCAAGGCGAGTGCCGATTTCCATATACTCGTTCAATCCCACTTCACGCTCCACCACGACCAGGCCGCCGACCCGTTGCTGCGCCAAGGTCGCCGAGGCCTGGGCGATCTCTTCAATGACATCTTCGCGGCGCTGAACGGTGCGCTCGGCGGCGCTGGCGCTGAAGAGCGGCGCGGCTCCGACCTGGGTGAGCGCGCGGCGGATATCGCTCTGAAAAATTACGATAATGACAAGTATAATAGAGCCGAGAAAGTTATCGATGATCCAATTGAGAGTGAAAAATCCGAGCGCGCGCGAGACCACAAACGCAAGCATGATCATCGCCAAACCGGTCACCATTTGCATGGCGCGGCTGCCGCGCAGGATCTGCAACAGCCGGTAGACCAGGAACGTGATGATGCCGATGTCGATACCGTCCTGCCACCGCAGTTGACCGATGATTTCAGGCATGCCGAATCACAGACAAAAAGACAAAAAGAGTAGGAGACAAGGACCTCGTCTTCCGATCTCCTTATCTCCCTGTCTCCTTGTCCCCTTGTCTCTTGATCGCTCCGTAGCGGATTGCATCCGCGATGCGCGCCGCCCGCACAGTTTCGCGGACGTCATGCACGCGCAGGATATTGGCGCCATTGAGAATCGCCGCCACCGCCGCCGCGAGACTGCCCTCAAGGCGTTCATCGACATCGAGGTCGAGTATCTTTCCGATAAACGCTTTGCGCGAAGCGCCGATTAAAAGCGGCTGCCCCAAGGCGGCGAAAACCGGCAGAGCGCGCAGTAAAGCCAGATTGTGCTCCAGAGTCTTACCGAAGCCGATTCCGGGATCGATGACGATACCCGGCGCCGCGATCCCTTTATGCAACGCCTCGGCTAACCGCGACGCGAGAAAATCCCGCACCTCGTAGACAACGTCGCCGTAGCGCGGCTCAGCTTGCATGGTGCGCGGCGTTCCCTGCATATGCATCAGCACCACCGGCACCTGCTCCCGGGCAACCACGGAAATCATCTCCGGATCGAAACGCAGCGCGCTGATGTCGTTGATGATGTCGGCACCGGCCTCCAGAGCCGCCTGTGCCACCGTCGACTTGTAGGTATCGATGGAAATCGGCACTTTTAGCTCGCGCCGCAAGCCACGGAGCACCGGCAGGACGCGCGCTAATTCTTCATCCCGTGAAAGCGGGCGTGATCCCGGCCGGGTTGACTCGCCGCCGATATCGATGATTTCGGCGCCGCCCTCGGCCATCGCGATGCCGTCGCGTATGGCCTCGAGTGCGTCGCCACGGCGCCCGCCGTCGTAAAACGAATCGGGGGTGAGATTGAGAATCCCCATGATGACAGTGCGGCGCGACCAGTCAAGAGCGCCATGACGGGTGCCCAGAGCAGTGCCTGAGCTGGCGCTCGCCTGAGCTGGGAGTTCGGTATCTGGAGAATTTATTTGACTGGGATTGTGATCGGCCATGCCGACTCAAGGGCTCAACAGGATGTGTTGTGAGAGAAAGCCGCGGCATGGTTAAAGCTAACACCGCGCAAAATAGCCTCCCTTAACAAGCCTGAGCTTAGGTCAAACGGGAAGTGAGTTTTCGGTGCCGGTGAGAAACCGCCGGACCCGAGGGACTTTGCCTCGCCCCGCGCAAGCGCGCTGATGTCAAGACCGCCACGAGCGAAGCAGCGCGCATTGATCAAGCTTTTGGCAGAGGCGATTCTTCGGGCGGCGATTATCGTGAGTTCACCGAAGAGTTCCGCAATGACATTGTAACACAGGATCTTAACGATGTGCTGAACAAAATAACCTTCACGAGTATGGGCCAATAGCGCGGACGAACCTGCTAAGCCACCGCAACCGCAGCGGTTACCGGCGACAGCGGCGGCCCGCCATTGTTGCCGCCATACTCGCGCACGATGGCATCGATCTCAGAGCCATCGAGAACCTCTTTTTCCAGGAGCGTCTCGGCGATTTTGTGCAACACCGCGAGATTTTTCTTGAGCAGATCCTTTGCCCTCTGATAGCTCTCCTGGATAATACGCCGGATCTCAGCGTCGATTTCTATGGCGGTGTTCTCGGAGTAATCGACTTTCTGGGTAAAATCCCGACCGAGAAATATTTCTTCCTCTTTTTTGCCGAAAGTCATAGGCCCGAGTTTCTCGCTCATGCCCCACTCGCACACCATGCGATGAGCCAGGTCGGTGGCCTTTTCGATATCATTGCCAGCGCCAGTCGTCATATGGTTTAACACCAGCTCCTCAGCGACCCGGCCGCCAAAGAGTATCGCAAGATTATTCAGCAAGTAATCCTTTTGATACGTGTGCTTCTCATCGATAGGCAGTTGCTGGGTGAGTCCCAGCGCCATGCCGCGTGGGATGATCGTAACTTTGTGGACCGGATCGGCGCCGGGCAGGAGCTTCGCAACCAAAGCATGGCCGGCTTCATGGATAGGCCGTAACGCGTTTCTCTTCAGTCGCTGATAATCATGCTGCGCCGCTCGGCGCCCATCATGACCTTGTCCTTGGCGATTTCGAAATCGCCCATGTCGACTCGTTCCTTGTTGCTGCGCGCCGCGAGCAACGCCGCTTCGTTGACCAGGTTTTCGAGATCAGCGCCGGCAAACCCCGGGGTTGCGCGCGCCAACACGGCGATATCGACGTCTTCGGCAACCGGCACCTTTCTGGTATGAACCTGCAATATTCCCTCACGCCCCTTAACGTCCGGACGCGGCACCACGACGCGCCGGTCGAAGCGCCCCGGGCGCAGCAGCGCGGGATCCAAAACATCCGGCCGGTTGGTCGCGGCGATGAGAATAACGCCTTCATTAGCCTCGAAGCCGTCCATTTCGACCAGCAACTGGTTGAGCGTCTGTTCACGCTCGTCATGGCCGCCGCCAAGGCCGGCGCCGCGGTGACGTCCGACGGCATCGATCTCGTCAATGAAAACGATGCACGGCGCATTCTTTTTGCCCTGCACGAACAAGATCCCGCACGCGGGATGCGCCGACGCCGACGAACATTTCGACGAAGTCCGAGCCGCTGATGCTGAAAAACGGCACGCCCGCTTCACCGGCGATGGCGCGCGCCAGTAAGGTCTTGCCGGTGCCTGGCGGTCCGACCAGCAGGCATCCTTTGGGGATGCGCCCGCCGAGCTTGGTGAATTTCTTTGGATCTTTTAAGAAACGCAATGATTTCCTGCAAGTCGTCCTTGGCTTCATCGGCGCCGGCGACGTCGGCAAACGTCACGCGATGTTGGTTTTCGGTCAGCAGTTTAGCGCGGCTTTTGCCGAAGGACATCGCCTTGCCGCCTCCGACCTGCATCTGGCGCATGAAAAAGATCCAGACGCCGATCAAAAGCAGCATCGGAAACCAATTCAATAACAGCACCATATACCACGGCGAATCGTCTTCGGGTTTCGCCGCGATCTTAACTTTCTTGCTCGCGCAGCGATTTTCACCAGGTCCGGATCATTCGGCGCAAACGATCTAAAGCGCTCGCCGCTCTTGTATTTGCCCTGAATATTATGTCCCTGGATCACGACCTCCTGAACGTCGCCGCGTTCCACCGAGCCCATAAACTCGCTGAAGACGACCTCCGGATCGCGCCCATGCTGCTTGCTGAAAACGCTGAAGATGACCAGGAAAACCAAAAGCAAGAACTAACCAGAGAGCAATGTGTTTCGATGATTGGCTCAACGAATTCCTCCGTAATCTAGAAACGAAAAAAGTCTAACACACGCCTACTGCTCGATCAATAACAGTTTTCACCTTATGAGCTTGCCCGCGCCTGCACGCTGTCAGTCAATGGCGCCATGCTCGCTCGCCGAGTGCTCGGAATCCGCCGCCGCAGTGGTCGTGACGAACTTTAATCGTAGCATCTCGCGCGATCGCGCACCGATGCGGCCGATCTCGCTCCTGCCGTAGCCCGGCAGCCAGAGAACCTCGCCGCCCATCACCAGAAGCGGCAATCGCGCGCGCGTCGCTGAAGGGGCCTTTCTTTTCAATAAACAGATCTTTGACTTTCTTGTGCCCAGCCATGCCGAGCGGCTGGAATCGATCGCCGTGGCGAAAATTGCGGAAAAACAGGGGCGAGCTCAGCGCCGCCAGATCGAAAACCGCCTCCAGTGATTCTCCGGCAGCTCGGCCTCAGCAGGCGTCACCCGCCGGCTGTGAATCGTTAAACCGGCTTCGGGCACCGCGAGCGCCTTGCCGATCGTCAAGGGGTAAGTGTAACAAAGTCTCACGGATGGGCGCGCCGCCCTGGCGACTCGCAAGCTGTCGTACTCTCGGATCAGCTCCCAACCGCCGGGAATCGCCCCGCGGCTCTGCGCTGGCCCATCGGCAATCATCTTGAGGAGCGCCTCGGTATGGTCGAAGCTGAAACCTCGGAGGTGGTCGCGCACCCGGCTGATCCAGAGACGAAGCACCTGGCGACGCATAGCCGTAGGCAGGCGCAAAAATTCACCGCGGCTGACGGATTCATTGGCACACAGTCTGTCGAGCTCATGTTGCGCAAGCTGCTCGAGGTAAAGCGCCTCATCGCGAAACACCTCTGCCGCATGCGCTAAACGCATAGCCACACGGTCGTCGATGCGCTCTGCGAGCCGCGGCAGTAAATCGTGGCGCAGCCAGTTCCGGAGATAGGCGGTATCATTGTTGCTTTGATCGCAACGGAAATCGATATTTCTGACAGTAAGAAACCGAATGAGCTCGGCTTTCGCCACCGCCAGTAACGGTCGAATAACCCTCACATCTTCGGACGATTGAACGCGGCCGGCGTTAACAACTTGGCGCGGTGGCATGCCGCCGAGCCCCTTCCGTCCGGCGCCGCGCACCAACCACATCAGCACTGTCTCTGCTTGATCATCCTGGGTATGCGCGGTGGCGATCTTGTTAAGGCGACGCTCAGCCGCGACTTCGGCAAAAAACCGATAGCGTTCGAGGCGCGCCGTCTCTTCGAGGTTACCTGCTCCGGCGTGATGAAGTAAGCGCGGGATGTTGACTGCTCTACAATGAAACGGCAAAGCCAGACGCTCCGCCCAATCTTGGACAAAGCCGGCGTCGCGTTTCGCCTGCTCGCCGCGAATGCCATGCTCCAAATGCGCGACTTCTAAGCTGAGCGCGAATTGATCTCTCAGGCTGTAGAGCAGGTGCAGCAACGCCATTGAGTCCGAGCCACCGGAAACGGCAACGAGCACACCATCATCGGCAGCGAGCAAACGATGGCGCCGTGAAAACGCAGCGACTTTCTGCTGAAGATCCATATAGATTCGAGAAAGATTGCTAATTTGCGGGAATAGTTCAAGGACAGCGCGACAAACAAGCACTCCTAAAAATTGACTTTTCCCGCGTAGCCGGTCATTTCGACATAGCCGCGGCCAGCCACCGGTTTATTCCCGAATGAACCCCTGATCTCGACCGCTCCTTCCCAGTAAGTCACCCGGGTACTGCGGTTGGTGATCAACTCTTGCTCTGGAAAGGCCGGAGTGATTTCCAACTCAAGCGCGTCACCCGGAAGCGACACCTGCCATTTATTAGGATAATTTGCGGCGCTCCTGGAACTCTTCCAGCGATCGACAACTTGCACCCGGTAATCGTTGAGTTTCAAATACCTTGTCGTACCATCGGCTCTTACGAGCGTGCCGCTGGAATACGGATCGACCGAGCCGTCTTGTCGACGCATTAGGTAGAGCATCAGTTCGGTGTCGTTATCGAGCTGCATGCTGAACCAATCCCAACCGACTTGATCGTCGCCAAGCTGGTTGCTGCCGAACTCGTGGTCCATCCAGGTCGAGCCTTTTACCTTCTCAGTCTTGCCGTCAATTGTCAGCTCGCCTTCACTGTGCATGCGGGTCAACGAGTAGTAGTATGACGCCCGCCCCTCGCCCTGGCCTTTTTGGCTGTGACCGTTATCGCCGTGGAGCGCCGGCTCTTTGGAAGAGCTTAGCCGCAACTGCAATTTCGTTCCCCGATCGCTGAAGTTGATTTGATGGCTCTTCTCGTCGCCCTCTACTTTCCAATCTTCATTCCAGACGTAATAGCGATCCGTGGCGGCGCCGGCTTTGTCGCCATAACCTCGATTGATGCGCTCACGAAAGCGAAACTTTTTCGCGGCGATGTCGGACACGGCGAAGTGGGCCATATAAAGATCGGTGAATAACGGCTCTTCTTGCCAATTTTTTTGCCGGTCGCGCACGCCAAAGCGAAACAACGTCACCTGGTAACCGTAGCGCTTGCCGGTTTCGCTCGCCAAATGCCCGGTGTAGTACCACCACTCGGTCTTGTAGTCGGGATGCGAATAGTGGTCGCGCGGGAAAGAAAGCTTTCGCCCGGGTAAAGCGAGTTGGTATGTAAAGCCGGCACCCTCACCCTCCCCTCTCCCAGGACGGGAGAGGGTAAAGATCACAAAAAATGGCGCAGAAAACTACAGTAAAAACTGCTTTTGACTTCGGATGCGACTTCATATTTGCAGTAGCTATTTCAACTAGTGTTATAGGGAGCCTATGGAAAAGCAATACACGCGCGACACCTTGCTGCATGACTCCGGAGGAACTCAAAGAGCGCCTGAGCGACCCCAACCTGTGTCTCATCGACACCCGTCCCGCCGAGGACTTCGCCCGGGAGCATATTCCCGGCAGCGGCACACTTTGATTTGTTCGGCTTGAGCCTGGTCGACACGCGCGACGCGCCGCTCAATGCCTTTATGCACATGATCCATCATGTGCTTGAGCTCCGCGGCGTGAGCGAGTCGAAAGAAGTCGTTTTCTACGAGGGCAATTCCGGCATGCGCGCGGCGCGCGGCGTATGGTTTCTCGAATATTTCGGCCATGCCAACGCCAAAATGCTCGACGGCGGCTTTAACGCTTGGAAAGCTGCGGGATTCCCGGTCACCAGCGAAACCACGGCGGCGCAAGGCTGCATCGTTCAAGATCAGCCGAGCGTCGCGACGTTCTTGCCACCGTCGATGACGTCCTGGGCTCGCTCGATAAAAAAGAGTATGCGATTTTGGACACCCGCAGCAAGGCCGAACACCTCGGCACTCAGGTGCGCGCCGCGCGCGGCGGCATCATACCCGGCTCTATTCACATTGAATGGACGGACAACCTCGACCCCAGCGGCAAGTTCAAATCCAACGAGGAACTGAAAGCAATGTACGAGGCGGCGGGCATCACAGCCGATAAAGACGTGATCTCATACTGTCAGGGTGGTTACCGCGCAGCCCACAGCTATATAGCGCTGCGCATGCTCGGTTATCCCAAAGTGCGCAACTATGTCGGTTCCTGGAAGGAATGGGGAGACCGCTTGGATTTGCCGGTCGCTACGGTTAAAGCTTCATGAGATCGATTACGTGACCTCCAAGGAGACCTCCACATGCGAAGCCTGGATCTTCTCGCCAGTGATCCGTCCCATCTGCCGTTTCTGTTCGTGTTCAAAGAATCCCGGGTGATGGAGAAGTACGGCTATGAAATCGATCTGCATATCGTCGGCGGCGCCAAAGCGCCGACCATGGCGCATCGCGCCAAGCTCGCCCTTGCCGGTGAAATTGATTTCCTAAGCGGCTTACATCACGAAACCTATCGCGAGCGCGCCAGAGGCGAAAAGCGCCTCACCTACCTCGCCCAGGCGCAGAATAACTGGGACGACCGTCTGGTTGCTTCTCCCGAGATCAAAAGCATCCAAGACTTGAAAGGAAGAAAGATCATCAGTCACTCCAAGGCGCCATGTGTTTCGGGTAACTTGAGGGCCGTGCTTGTGGAATCAGGACTCGCGGCTGAGGAGATCAATATCGAAGCGGTCGACGATTGCTCCGGCAGATTTTTGAACTTCGTTGACGACATCGCTTCCGGCAAGGCCGCGGCTGCTTTAGTGGACATGCCTTTCGATCTTTACGGAATCAAAAAAGGGCTGAAAGTCGTATCCCTGCCCGACCGCCCGGTGATTCACAACACCACCCTGCTGGCGACTTCGGACTACATCCAGAATAACGAAGAAACGGTTTTCGCGTTTCTTAAAGGGTTCATCGAAGCGCTGCACTTTTTCAAAACCGAGCCCGCGCAGGTGGTGGCGATTTTAAAAGCAAACCTGGCAAAACGTTACGGCCTGGAAGAGGACGAGTATTACGAGCACTTGCAGCGCGAGTGGGCAAAGCTGCTGTCCATGAAACCCTACCCGCTGCCAAGCGCCATTCAGAATGTCTACGACCTGGATGTCGGCAAAGATCCCAAATTGCGCCACATCGGCCCCATGGAACCGTGGGACTTACACTACTTGAAAAAAATCGACGACAGCGGGTTTATCGATAAGCTTTACGCGGCATGACGCTCGCAGGCGCGAATCCCGCATGCGGGTTCGCAAGAAGACTAATTGGCCGTCCCGGCCAATCTCGCATGCTCTCGCAAAATAAATCCCGGCGGATTGCCCCGCTTTGATATTATCTCCAGCCAGTCGCCATCGGAGCGTACCACGTTGATGCGGGTTCCGCCGCTGATCTGGGTAATCACACGAGACGACTGCAGCGGTTGTTCGTGCACCTCGGTCACTCTTACGGTTTCGTAAACTCTGGGCTGTACCTGGCGCTCGGTCGGACGGACCGGTGTGCTGGCGACGTTCCACGGGTACGGGTCGAGGATCGCTCCGCGGTTCCACCTGCGTGCGCCGCGTACTGGCCCGTTCAAGCCCACGCCGCGCAACCGCCAACTGCTGCTCAGTTGCCGTCAGCTCTTTCTCGCGTTCTTCCAGCCGCGCCTTGAGCGTGACAAGCTCTTTGGTCGATATCCGCAGTGTCCAGACGCGTTTTATTGAGCTCAGCTTCCATCGCCTTGATTTGTTCTTCTTTGATTAGCAGCTCTTGGCTCTTTTGTGCCAGTTGCCCATGGCTCGCGCTTGACTCGAGGTTGCCGAAGATACCGGCGGCGAACAACACCGCGGCAATGATACACAGAAGGATGCCAGCGAACAGCACGATTTTCGGCGCCCCGGTTTCCCGAACCAGCGATCTCGCTGCCGAGGGGCTTTCGTCACGAATCAACCACTCCGGCGCCGCTCCCAGGTCAGCTTTGCAATAAGGGCATTGCGCCGCGTCTTCGCTGATGCTGTTGGCGCAGTGGGGACAGAGCCGGCCCGCAGCGGCGCTTACACCAACCAAAGATCGGCCATCGCTCGGGCAAAAGCCGACTGTCGTCATGGTAATCGGCAGAGCATCGGGGACACTGTTTCATAGCTGGCATTGTTGGATCTAATAGGCATGAGTCCGGCGAAGCAACTCATCGGCCGCTAGACGGCCTGATCAACGGTTGTGGAACAAATCTGTTCCGCAAACAGCGCGCTAGCGATGGCCGGTGCGCGACTCTTGCCGAGCAAAACTGCGCTACCGGCTTGACCCAGTGCGAAAGTCAACTGTTTCGACTGTCGCGCAATCCCCGTCCGCTGAAGGGTCCTCAAAAATTCCCGATGTTCTCGGTCGTCGCGCCGCCATCAGAGCGCCCCGCCCTTCTCGCCACGATCGCCAGCCACCGCGCTTGCCCGCGAAAAGGCCTTAGGTTATAGAACGTGAAAGGAGTTGCTCCAACATGGCCCTCATTATCGGCGAACCCCAGACGCGAAAATTGATAGACATGCCTCAGGCCATCAAAGTCCTGGATCGCATCTTTCACGACCGCGCCGCCGGCAAGATGCGCAGCGTGCCACGGCGCCGGTTGAGGGGTAGCGACAAACAGTTCAACATGATGGCGGCTTGGCATCAGGACATGGACCTGATCTGCCTGCGTGCCTACGCCGGGGCAGCGAACACGGTCACCCTCTACAGTGGCCGCACCGGCCAGATCCAGGCGATCATCAATATGGGTTACTTGAGCAGCCTGCGCACCGGGGCGGCAACCGGTGTCGCCGCTAAATACCTGGCGCCCGCAAACGCCAAGACGCTGGGTGTCATGGGGCCGGGTTGGCAGGCGACGTTCCAAGTCCAGGCCGTAACAAATACCTGTCCGGTCGAGAGAATCGTCGTCTGGGGACGCACGCCGAAGCGCCGCAAAGAGTTCGTCAGGCAAATGAGCAAGATTGTCAAGGCGGATTGGCGCGAAGCAGCCTCGCCGAGCGAGGTGGAAGCTGAATCTGACATCCTCATCGTCTCAACCGACGCGACCACGCCGGTCGCTCATGGCGCGCATCTTAAAGAGGAAGTTTTAGTGGCCTCGATCGGCGCCAACGCCGCGGTCAAACATGAAATCACCAACGACCTGATCCGCCACATGAACTATATCGTCACCGACGATCTTCCGACCGCCAGAATCGATAGCGGCGATCTCATCGCGGCCTGCGAATTCGGCATTCTGCGCTGGGACGGCATCGTGCCGCTCGACAGTGTCGTCGGCCATGGCGCGCCCGCGCCGCGGCCCAAACGGATCCTCTTCCAATCCAACGGCATTGCCGACGAAGATCTCGCGGTCGGCAAGTACGTGTTCGACCAGGCGAAGCGAAAAAAACTCAAACTGCGCAATGTGACGGAAGTCTAGTCCGGCTTGCCGACGATAATCAATATCGCGACAGGTAGGCGCGATCGGCCGGTCGGCCCCTACGCAATCAGCCACAATCCGGCTGATCGAGCTCCGATCAGGGTTTTTCGAACTTCAGCACAAACCGGTCGCTGCGATCGCGCAGTTTGGTGACGCTGAAATCCTTGGTATCGTCCGGCCGGCTCAGCATGCTGCCCTCTTTAGCGAGTTTGAATCCGACCATGGTCGCATCCTTAATGACCAGAGCTTTTTCGATGCGATGAAAGGCTTTTGCGTCTTGATCTCCCCTGCCTTCGCCGGCCGAGTGATCGATGATGCCGTAAGCGCCGCCCTGTTTCAGGGCGCCAAAAATTCTCTTGTTCATGGCGCTGCGCGTATCAACCGGAAGCTCGTGATAATCGAGGTGGATAAAAACGAAATCCAGCGAACTATCCTGAGGCAATGCCAGTTTATCGAGCGGTCCGTCGAGCACGCGCACGTTTGCCATGCTCGGTTGCTTGACGCGCTCGTGCAGTTCCGGACGAGCGCTGGAGTTGGCGGAATAGACCAACCCTTGCGGCCCGACTAACTCGGAATAGGATCGCCGTGTAGTATCCCCTGGCCGCATAGATATCCGCTACTTTGTCGCCCTTCTTTACGCCGTAAAAAGCCATCACCTCATCGGGTTTGCGGACGGCATCCAGGGCGCGCTCGTTCTCCGGTCGCGCCGAGTTACGTAGCACCGCGCTGTAATCAGCCGCGGGGCGAGTCGCCGCACAGCCGGCCAGCATCCAAGCGAGAGCCAGTAAATATCCCGGCCGGGCCCATAAGATTCGCTGCATGATATGAAATCCTCCTAGAGTTTTTCTTGCGGCTGATAGAGACGGCTTGACCCGCGCCATAGAACTCTTCTCCGGCAGGCCGGCGGCGTCCACGCCGAAGCTCCTCAAAACCGATTGTGTTGCAGCGCGGCGTCAACGTCATGGCGCAGCAAGTTCCAAATCCTTTCCATACATTTGGCAAAATCCGGGTCCCTCATGCTGCGCATCGTGCGCGGGCGCGGAATATCGACGGTTACGACCTCCTTTACTAACGCGGGCCTGGCGCTCATGACGGCAATGCGGTCGCAGAGCATCACCGCTTCTTCGATGTTGTGGGTCACAATAATAACTGTCTTCTTGTCGCGCTCCCAGATACGCAGCAATTCCTCGCGCATCACCAGCCGGGTCTGGGCGTCGAGGCTGGCGAACGGCTCATCCATCAAAATGACTTCCGGATCATTGGCCAACGCCCTGGCGATCGCAACTTTCTGCTTCATGCCGCCGGAAAGCTCATGAGGCTGGGCGCCGGCGAAATCCAGAAGGCGCACGACTTCGAGAAAAAAGCGGCTGATGCGCTTGTAGACTGAAGGTCCTTCGTTGCGAAATTCAGCCCCCAAGGGCACGTTCTCTTCGACCGTGCGCCACGGCATGAGCGCCGACTCCTGAAACACCATGGCGACAGGCGATTTGGCATGTTGCTCGCCGATCAATTCGACGGTGCCGCTGCTCGGATCTTCTAACTTACCGATAATGTGAAGCAAGGTGGTCTTGCCGCAGCCGGTGGGCCCGATGATACCAAAAAACTCCCGGTCCCGGACTTCCAGGTTTATGCCGCCGAGCGCGCGCACTGCGCGCGCCCCGCTGGTGAATTGCTTGGTTACACCGCGGACGATCACTTTCATGAGAATACGATGGGGTTCTATTTAAGTTTTAACTTTCTGGTTTAGATGAACCCGAAACCAGAAACCAAGCGCCGCGTCTACCGACCGCCAAAGATTTCATGAAAAATTTTGGCGTAGCGCTCAAAGTCTTCGAGCACTTCTGGCGGCGCGAAGGCCGCTTTGACACCCTCGATCAAGCGCGCCTGTTCGGGCGGCGTGTCCACCCGGTCAGGGATGCGGTCCATGCCGCGAACCAGCTCTTGGCCGCGCTTGGACAGAACGAAGTCGATAAAAAGCTTGCCCGCGTTGGGATGGGGCGCCTTGGCCGAGAGCCCGGTGGGATGGATGTTGGCGAACACCGGATCAAGATATACCCAGTCCACCGGCGCGCCGCTGGGCTTCATCTGTTCAAAGTTTTGGGAATAAGCGGTAAGCGCGCCTTTGAACTCGCCGGCTGCCACCAGCTGCGCGAGAATCGTCCGGCCATTGCGCAATTGAGCCTGCTTCGCCAACTGGCGCATGTACCCGATGCCCTTCTCCTCGCCGCCCATCGCCTGCACCATGGTGCCGAACCATTCGTAGGGCCGGCTGTCCAGGCCAATGTTACCCCGCCACTCCGGCTTTAAGAGATCGGCATGAGACTTGGGAATATTCGCTTTCGCCACCGAACGGGTGTTGAAACCAAAGGCCGAGTAGTTGGTGTAGATCGAAGTCCAGGTCGCCTGAGGGTCTTTGTAGCCTTCGCGGTAGTATTTTCGCTCCGGCGAATCATAGGCAGCGAGCAGTCCGCGTTTCTTCAAGTTGTAACCGTAGAAGCTCGAGGTCATCATCACGTCCCAGAGATTGCGCCCGGCGCGCGCTTCCGTGAGGATGCGTTCGATCATCTGGGCGTCGGTAGCGCGATAAAACGTCGCGTCGATTTTCGGGTAAAGCTGCTTGAAGCCATCGGTCAAGATCTTTGAATGGGTGGCGTTAAACGAGGCGTAAAACATCATCTTGCCTTCCGCCTCTGCCTTCTCTTTTATATCCTGTGCGCCCGCTTCCCCAGCCAACAGGCCGGCGCCCAGAGTAAGAGTTAGCGCCGGACCGCGAAGCCATCCTAGCATCAACCCTAAACGTAAAACCCAAAACCCGAAACCAGCCTTCATGGCATCTCCGCCAGCAGCCGGCCGTAGCCGGCGAGCGGCTCGTTCAGGTGAAGGATTTTTTTCGTCGCCCAGACTTGCGCCGGAATGCTCGATACCACAGTGGTCTTAAGATCCTTTTCCAACATTTCGATCACCGGCAAATTATGCCAGCCGGCGCCGAGCATATAAATCCCATCCACCGGACCATGCTCGATGAAAACTTTTTTAGCAAAGTTGTAAATTGCCTCGGGCGCGAGTTTGCCGGCATCTTTGAAAGGAACCTCGATTCCTTTCATCGCGTTGATTTGGAAGCCGTCGTCTTGAAGAAATTTGGCGAAGCGCGCGTTCATGTCATCCTGAAAATAGGTAATCCCCACTAAACTTTTTAGACCCAGGGCGCGAAACGCGTCCACCTGGGCAATGGTCGCCACGGTGACCGGAATTTTGTATTTTTGCGTGAGCGAATTTGCGATCTCACGATCAGCGCCGTGGCCGCGCACCATCGTTGGCGGCGCGCCCATGATCATCACCACATCGGCGCCCAATTCGGCGAGGCGCGCGACTTTCCTTTCGGCCACCGTCAATGCCTCCTGCAACTCCTTCTCGTTACCGGCGCGGATGCCGGCATGACTGGGAATAAACCCACGCCCTCAGGCATGAGCTTGATGGGGCTCTCCGATCGATCCCGGCCGATAGGTGGGTTTGACTAAACCGACAATACCGCGCGCGCCGTAGTACATAACCTGTTTCCTCTAACAACTAATTACTGAAACATCGTTTCGCCTTTTGTGCCGCGCTGCCGCCCGACGGGTCTCGCTGCTCGCGTCAACACCGGACCCGAGACTAGGAAACTTTAAACCACGCTTGCTAAGCCGCCGCCTGCAGCGCCGTGCTATCGCCGCCGCCGAGCACCCTTCCCGGTAACGCGCCGGTGTGATTGTCTTTCTCGACCAGCACCTGGCCGTTGACGATGGTCATCTCGATGCCCAACGCTTTCTGAATAAAGCGTTTCTCGTTGCCGGGCAGGTCTTCAACCATCTCGGCATCGCACTCGCGGACGGTCGCCGGATCGAAGACGCACAAATCCGCGGCCATGCCACGGCGCAGCAAACCGCGGTCCGGCAGCCCGAAAATCGACGCCACCATGAAGGTTAGCTTGCGCACCGCTTCCTCCAAGGTCATGATTTGTTTCTCGCGCACCCAGTAGCCCAGCAACCGGGTCGCGTAGCCGAAGCCGGCATCGTAGATCAGATGAGCGCCGGCGTCCGACTGGCCGACGAGCACGTAGGGGCTGCGGATGATTTCCGCCACTGCTTGCTCGTCACCGTTGGTGCTGGAGGTTTGGAACTCGGTATCGAGGCCTTCTTCCAGCGATAAGTCGAGGAATGCGTCGATGACATCTTGATTGCGGATCTTGGCAATCTCCGCCACGCTTTTTTTCTCCAGGTGCTGGTTTTCCGGTTTGACGGCGTTGATCAGATAAACCAGATCCCAGCGGCGCGAGAAGCGCGACGATTTTTCTTCGACCGCTTCGTAGCGCATCTTCTGGCGCGTCTCGGGATCCTTGATCGCTGCGATGCGCGCTTCAAGCGGCAAAAACAGGATCGCCTTCCAGGTCGGCAGGTCGTCGAAAACTTGAGCGGTCTTCATGGTCAGCCGGTTGTTGAACAAACGGGCGTTGCACAGCGGATAGGACTGCACGCCGCGGTCGATGGTCTCCTTGGCCAGATCCAACAGCTCGCGCCACTCGTTAGGCTTGTCCCAGCGATGGGTGATGCTCTGCCAGATGACCGGCCGGCCCGACCGGCTGGAAATCTCATCGAACAACTTAACGCTCTCGCGCATCGATACCGACACGCCCAGCGAACCACGGGAAATTTGCACTGCGCCCTGATTGATCTCGCCGAGCGCTGAAGCCAATTCAATAATCTCTTCGTCGGTGGCAAAGCGGCTCTGGATCGGCGTGCCGTCGGCGTACATATGCACCGGGTTCTGGTTGGTCGAAAACCCAGCGGCGCCGGCGCGCACGCTGGCCTTGAGCACTTCTTTCATCTGGTGGATTTCCGCGTGTGTCGCCGCGCGCTCGGTGGACGCCTCGCCCATGACGTATTGGCGCAGCGCGCAGTGGCCGACCAGCGAGGCGACATTGACACCGAGATGGCCGCGCATGGTGTCGAGATATTGGCCAAACGTGGTGAATCCCCACTTCACCCCAGCCTTCAAAGCCGGCAAGGTGATCGCCTCGACGCGCTCGAAACTTTTTAGGATCGTGTCACGATCCGGCTCTTTGCACGGCGCCAACGACAAGCCGCAGTTCCCGGGAATAACCGTGGTCACGCCGTGATAGCATGACGAGGTCGCCAGAGGATCCCACAATAGCTGGGCATCGAGATGGGTGTGAAAGTCGATGAACCCCGGCGCCACCGCTAAGCCATCGGCGTTGAACACGCGTTCGGCGCCGCTAGTGATGCGGCCGATTTCTGCGATGCGGCCGTTTTGCACAGCGACGTCGCCCAAGTACGACGGCATGCCGCTGCCGTCATAGATCCGTCCGCCTTTGATCACAATGTCATAACCCATAAGGTCCTCCATGCGCCTATTGACTTCACTTGAGCCTATCCGGCCTTGAAGATCGGCGCCACGCCGGCAATAATTTTTTTCCAGCTCGTGCCGAGATCTTCAGTGCAAAAGATTTCTGCCGACGTCGTCGCCGCGAAAATTGCCGTTGAGTTGCCGCTGCGGTGATGAGCCGCCGTAGCACGCCAGGCGAACTCAACAGACAGCGGGCTACTGCCGGCTTCCTGATGGGACGCCGGCGGGAAGCCTTAAGCCTTTCGTTTAGGGCATTTTTCAAAACTATTTACCGGCGCGGGCTTCCGCATAACGCAGCACCTTTCCGCCTTTCGGCGCTCGCGTGGGGCCGTAAGGCGTGTCTTTTTCGATGTAAATGCATGAGCCCGCTGCATAGACCGTGCCCTCGATTTCGATCTCGCCCTCGAGGACGTAAAACATTTCATGAAAAGGGTGGCTATGCACAGGTATGTTGGTGTCCGGGCCCCATTGGCGAATCATCATTTCCGGGCTTTCGCCGCCCTTACCGACATGCAGCCACTTGGTATAGCCACGACCGCTCTTGGCCATCTTGACATCGTTTTCGTTCACCGAATAAATTGCCATATTGCCTCCAATAGAATCGTTTAGCCCACCGCTGCCGTCGCAGCCAAATTGAACTCGCTCTCGGGCAGCCATTTTTCATAAGCCGGAATAACGATCGTTTTATTTTTTTCCGGATCTCGCACGACGCACCGAGGATCTTCGCCGCGCTGAATTTTTTCTATTTCGTTAAGGTACATTTTGCGGAGCTTGATGATGCCTTCATCGATCCTCGGACCGAGATTCTCATTTTCGCGGTCGGCGATCGCCGGCATGCTGTCCACCACCATGCCGTCTTCGATAAAATGCAGGGGCGCAACATGATAACCGAGCTCTGGATCGTCGGCAGTCTTATATTCCTTGTAAGGCTCGATAAAGTTTGGCTCGGGCTTCCATCGCTTGCTGAACGGATCGCCCTGGTAATTTCCTGGATTGTCAGAGGGCTTGAAGCGCACGCGCATGAGCATCGTATGGGTGTCGTCGATCGGCACGCTCCAGCGCGCCGCCGAAACCGGCGTCCCGCCTTTGGCACCCGCCAGATACCTGCCGCCGCTGCCGCCGCAGCTCACACCCGGCATAAGCAAATGATGCTCGCGATAATTCAAGATCCCGGCCTCTTTGGTTTTGCGGTAGGCTTTGTAGACCAGGCCCCACTCGGTCTCGTGAAAGCCCAGGTCGGGTTCGGTGCTCATGATATCCGGCCACGCGCCGCCGTGGGTAAAGCTTGGATGCACCGGATCCATGCCGTTCTCTACACACTGGAGCCAATTGCAATTCTGAAAACCTTGAATGGTGATGTAGACGTTGCCCTCACCGACGAGAAAATTGTAGCGCGGTACCAGAGGGATAGGCTGCGGGCCAAAGTAGCCAAAGATCAACCCGCCGAGCTCTTCAACTGGATACGAAGCCAGGCGAATCGCTTCGCTCTTTAATTCGCTGTTCGGCAACTCGCCGGGAATCTGCACACACTGGCCTTCGAGTGTCATAAAGCCAGCCGTGGTAGCGGCAGCGGACACCGTCGCGTTCAATATCGCCGAGACACAAATTCGCGCGCCGGTGCGCGCAGTAGGCGCCGATGGTACCGACCCTGCCTTTGCCATCGCGAAATAAGACCAGGTCTTCGCCGAAGATGCGAATGAAGGTCGGCTTTGTTTTCAGATGCGCCGAGATGCCGATGGGCCACCAATAGCGGCGCAAAAACTCGCCCATCGGCGTACCCTGGCCGGTACGCGTCAGGATCTCGTTTTCTTCTCTGCTGGTTTTGTACATGGATGTTGCCTTTCAGTTGTCGCGCGACGGGCAGAGCCTTAGTGCGTCCCTACCTGATCATACAATTGTTTTCAGCCGCGCGCTTTACCGCCAGCCCGCCAGATCTCATTCGCCGCCGGCGACCGCGATCAATCGCGCCGTTACTGCGCCAGGATTTTTTTCATGCGTTCAATCACTTCGGGCGGTTGGACGACGACCTTCTTGGCGATCGCTTCGAGCTCTTGACCGCTCACCGCCTCGATTTCCCAGTTGCGCTTGCGCGCTTCCGAGACGAAGTCCGGTTCGGCGAGCGCTTTCATGAAACCATCACGCAAGCTCGCCGTCTCCGCCGGCGCGAGTCCGGGAGGCGCGATTAACGGCCGGCCGATGGCATCAGGCGCCATCAGCACGCTCGCCAAGCGGCGCGTCACTTCCGGCGCTTTTCGCTTGTCGAGAATATCACCGACGGTCGGCACGTCGGGTAAACGCGGATCGCGCCTGGGGCTGCCATGCACCAGGATGCGCGTGAAACCGCTCTTCGCCCAACTGCGCGTGGGCTCGCTGCCGAAATAACCTTCCAGACTACCGGCGCGGCATTGCACTTCGTTTTTCTCCATCGCCAGATCGATTTCCGCCGCTCCCGGGTACCCGGTGACGATGTTGAACTTGACTCCGGCGACCTCCTCAATCAAGCGCGGAAAGTAATGCCCCACGGTGCCGAGCGCGGTGGCGCCGCAGCGTGGCACCTCCGCCGCGCTACGCAAATCCTCCAAGGTTTTATGCGCCACGTCAGTTCGCCCGTAGATGATGCGTACCGTGCGTTCAGGCGAGCCGATCCATGTGAACTTCGCCCAATCGAACAGCACTTCTTTCATTTCGGTGAGCTGATTGAAGTAAAGCCCAGGCGTGACAAAGCCGATGGTGAGCCCGTCGGGCTTGGCAACGCTATAGATGTAGTTCGCCGCGGCCATGGAACCGGCGCCCGGCATGTTTTGCAAGATGATATTCGGCTTACCCGGTAAGGTCTGGCTCATGGTGCGGGCCAGCGCGCGACCCCAGAGATCACTGATGCCACCCGGCGAGAAACCGAGAACCAGCCGGATGGTTTTGTTTTCGAGAGAAGCTGCCTCAGCAGCGGCGCCACCATCAAGCGCTAGAAAGAACAGTAGGAGCCAAATGGCGAGGTTCAGGAGCCGCGGCGTCATTCGTCCTTGAAATCCATCTGCGCATCCCAAGAATGAAGCATGCCGAGCTCGTTCAGCGCCTCCTTAAGGTATTTAAAATTGTAATATGCGCTCACCGGCTTCTTGGGCAGATTCCATTCACCCGTATAGAAATCGACCTTGCGCTGGTACGCCGCGAAATCGAGTACCGGCCCCCACTCCTTGTGAACCTCGTCGTAGGCGAGGCTCGCCAACTCGCGCGTGATGTAATGGTTGTGGCGTAGAATCGAGTCAAGCGTTTCCTCTTTGCTGACTCGGGCGATTTGCGTGCCGCGCAGGATCGCCCGCACCATGCCTTTTACGACAAACGGCTTTTCGGCGATCACCGCCGGCGAGGTTGAAAAGCCGGCTTCCGGAATAGCGTAAAGGTCGCGGCAAGAAGTAAGCGCGTGGCCGCCCATCTGGACGGCGATATTCCAGTGCGGCGGATCGCAGCATACGGCATCGACTTCGCCCTTATCGAACAACCCCAGACGATAGCGCTCGGTATTGGGCGGCTTGCCGCGGCTGTCAATCCAGGTGAGATCCTTTTCGGGATCGAGACCATAATGGCGCAGCACCAACTTGGCGTCCATGCTCGACCCGCCTTTGAGATCGCCGGCGATTTTTCGCCCTTTGAGATCGGCGATGTCTTTGACGTAAGGCTTGGCCACGAACACATGCGCAGTTCTGTTGGCGATCGATACCACGTTCACTTCGCCATCGATGTGATCGCGGTTCTCCAGAACCGAGCGAAACGGCGGCGAGCCGCCCGGCGATTGAAAAATGATCATCCCGTCTTTGCGCCACTGATGGCGTGGGTGTTGGCTATCGGGTATCCCCTGCACCGGCCGCAATTCGACGTCCAGCCCTTCCTCTTTAAAAAATCCCTTGTCATGGGCCAACCACATCGGCGCCAGGTTCAGCGGCAACGCTGGTCCAAAGACCGCGATTTTCTCATTTGAACTCATCACATCTCCCTCCGAAAAACGACTTCACTCTATCGGTTGCGTCTCGAGCGGATCCGAGCAGCCCGTGGTGAGAGTCTTGGCTGCATTGGACGGGCGATCGATCCCCGCTGGCTGCGTTGCTCCTCGATCAGATATTCCCGAGATTCTCGGTCATCGCGCCTTGCCATCAGGGCGCCTCGCCCGTCTCCGTACAACGCCAGACTTTCACCATGGGCTGCTAGCCACCAAAAACTCGGCAGCGCACGGCAAATCGCTCTGCCTGGCGCCGGCACTCGATACCGCGCTAAACTTCCTGGCTGCGCAGCACTCGTCCGGGATACGCCCCAGTGTGTGCTCCATTGTGCATCAACAGCGAGCCGTTGACGACACTGTAGTGAATGCCGCGGGCGCCCTGGACATAACGCGGCGCGCCTTCGGGAAGATCATTTACTTGCCGAGGCTTTTCCAAGCCGATGGTGGCCGGGTCGAAAACGAATACATCCGCCGCCATGCCGGGTCTGAGCAAGCCGCGGTCGTGAATGCCGAAAATCGACGCGGGCATAAAGGTCAACTTTCTGATCGCGTCTTCCAGTGTCATAATTTTGCGGTCGCGCACCCAATAGCTCAGCAGTAAAGTGCTAAAACCAAATCCGGGATTGCCGCTGGCGACGTGGGCGCCGGCATCCGACTGGCCGAGCATCACATAGGGACTCTGGAAGATTTCTGCGACTGCTTTCTCATCGCCCTGAGTATTGGAATCTTCAAATACCGTCTCCAACTCATCCGCCAAAGCCAGGTCCAGAAACGCATCCATGCCCGTCTTTGCCCTGGAGCCGCGCCAGCTCGTCGATGCTTTTGCCTTCACAATCCTTATACTAGCCCGGCTTACTTTGTTGACGGCGACGGCATGCCATCGTGACGCCAAATCACTCGCTGGACCGGCGGCGCCCATGTCGCCTGCAAGCGCTTTGCCGAAACGATTCTTTGTGCAATTCTTTGAAGCGCTCGGGAGCCGATAACGCCATCAATCTTTGCCACTCGGGCATTTCATTGAAACGGCCGCCGTCTTTCAGATTCCAGCGCCTCATGGAGCGCCGCGTCGAAGTCATCGCATAGCTGGCAAAGCCGCGGCGCCAGCGCTCGGCGACGTCGTCGAGTTGATTGCGCCACAATTGCGGCTCGCTCCAGCGGTGACGAATGCTTTCACCGATCAACGGCCGGCCGGTTTCGCCAAGAATGGTATCGTACCATTTGCTGATATGCGCGACATGTTCCGGCGTCGCAAAGGCGCCGTGAGTAAACTGTACGGCGCCGCGCCGGCTTGCTCCCACGACCCGGCACAAGTCGGCCGATTTCGTTAATGTCGGCGAAACGACTCGGCACGGGCTTGCCGTCTTCGCGAAAGTGGCTCTGATTCGAGTTGGTGGAAAACCCGAACGCCCCGGCCGCCATCCCTTGGCGCACCAGATCTTCCATCTGGCTGATCTCGGCGTCATCGGCCTCACGTTCGACGCTCGCCTCGCCCATGGCGTATTGCCTGACGGCGCAATGGCCGACAAGAGTCGCGATGTTGAGACCGAGCGGCCGGGCGCTGAGGGTATCGAGAAAATCTCCATGGCTGCGCCAATCCCACGGAATACCGGCTTGGAGAGAATGGCGCGGCATGCCCTCGACGCGCACGAAGGTGCCGATCAATGCGTCGCGGCTTTCGGTCTTGCACGGCGCCAGAGTCAAGCCGCAATTGCCCATCACAACGGTAGTAACGCCGTGCTCATTGGAGGAGGAGCCCAGCGGATCCCACCAGATCTGAGCGTCGAAGTGAGTATGGAAATCGATGACACCCGGCGCCACCGCCAGACCGCCGGCGTCGATTTCATGGTCGCCGCGCTCATTGATTCTACCGATCGCGGCGATGCGACCGGCGCTGATGCCAACATCCGCGCTAAACGACGGCATGCCGGAGCCGTCATAAATACGGCCGCCGCGCAAAATCAGATCGTACATAGCTACCTCCGTAATTTCTTAAACTCTCGATTTAAGCTTGACGCTAGAAAGTCTTTGTCTGCATGAGCTTTTATAGGCCCAGCCCTGCGGCGCTGTCAACGGTTTACGATAAAGTGCCGTCGCCGTCAGCTCGAGATGCTCGGAACTTGCAAAAGTTCCGTTCCGCTATGGGAGCTCGTGTTGCAGCGCTAAATCGCTTTTAAAATCGGCGGCCCTGTGTCCGCGCGCGCCGCGCCGGGGCATTCTCAAACAATGATTGAAGCAGCGGAAAAATAATGTTAGACGCAAACATCTATGTCTAAGTATCGCGTCACTGTCGATACCGGCGGCACTTTTTCCGATTTCGTATTCTTCAACGAGGATAGCGGCGCGATCTCGATCACCAAAGTTCCCTCCACGCCCAGAGAACCCTTCCAAGCCGTTTTGAACGGCGTTACGGAATTAATCGATCAGGGTACTGCGGCCGAAGATATTTCGTTTTTCTGCCATGGCACGACCGTCGGCACCAACGCTTTACTAGAGGAAAAAGGCGCCAGAACCGGTCTCCTGGTGACCGAAGGTTTTCGCGGCATCTATGAAGTCATGGAGCAGACCCGAGGCTACGGCCCGGCGACGTATGATTTGTTTTTCGAAAAGCCGAGATTGCTGGCGCCACCTTATTACACCGAGGAGATTCCCGAGCGCGTCGATTTCCGCGGCAGCGCGCTGAAAGCGATCGACGTCGCGGCGGCGCGCGCCGCGATCAAGCGGCTCAAGCAGAAAGGCGTCCAATCGGTTGCGGTCTGTTTGCTTTTTTCATTTCTTAATCCCGCTCATGAGTTGAAGATTAAGGAGCTGTTCGCCGAGGAGTTTCCCGAGGCGCGGCTCTCGCTCTCCTACGAAGTGCTGCCGCAGATCCGCGAGTTTTATCGGCTCAGCACCACCGTCATCAACGCCTACATCCAACCGGTTATGGCAAGTTACTTGGGCCGGCTCGAGAGCCGCATGCGCGAGATCGGTGTGGCGACTCCCAAACTCTACATCATGCAATCCAACGGCGGTGTCTCGACCTTCAGAGGTTCGGCAGAGAAGCCGGTGGCCACGGTCCTATCAGGACCCGCCGGCGGCGTCATCGCGTCAATGGGCACGTGCGAAAGAGTCGGCATCGATAATATTATTACTTTCGATATGGGCGGTACAAGCTGCGACGTCGCCTTGATCCATCAAGGCAATCCAGTGATCACCACCCAAGGCAAGATCAACCTGCGGCCGATCGCGCTGCCGATGCTCGACATCCACACCGTCAGCGCCGGCGGCGGCACCATCGCGCGCATCGATGCCGTCGGCGCCCTGCAGGTCGGTCCCGACAGCGCCGGCGCCGATCCGGGGCCGGTTTGCTACGACCGCGCCGGCGCGGAGATCACCGTTACCGACGCCAATATTGTCTGCAATGTCTTGGATCCCGATAATTTTCTCGGCGGCAGAATGAAGCTTAATAAGGTCAGGGCCGAAAAACTGCTGGAAGAGAAAATTGCCAAACCGCTCAAGCTCGACCTCTACGAGGCCGCCGACGGCGTGCTCAAGATCATCAACGCCAAGATGGAAGAAGCGATCAAGGCGGTCTCCTCGGCGCGCGGCTACGACATCCGCGACTTTACCCTGGTTGCTTTTGGCGGTGGCGGGCCGATGCACGCCGGACGAATGGCGCTCGACCTCGGTATTCCGTCGGTTTTGATTCCACTGACGCCGGGCGTGCACTCCGCTCTCGGTCTGTTGATGTCGGATGTGAAACACGATTACGTGCGCTCGAAACTGGTTGGACTGGACGATCTGGATTTAGCCGAGATCAATCAAATGTTTCAGCAGCTGATCGAGCAAGCTAAAAAAGAGCTGGATAGCGAGGGATTCGCCGCGGCTGAGATGAAGATCGAACCCTACCTCGATTTGCGCTATGCCGGGCAGGGTTACGAGTTGACCGTTCCCTGCATGATGCCGCCGCTCAAGAAGGAAGACACCCAGCTGATGCGCCGGCGTTTCGATGCAGCGCACGAGCAGAATTCCGGCCACAAGGCGGAAACAGAACCGGTGGAGCTCGTGAGTCTCCGGTTAATCTCTCTCGGTCTGGTGCCCCAGGCGAAACTCTCGCCGGGAAAAGTTACCGGGCGAGCGCTCGAGGGAGCGAGGACCGGGGCGCGCAAGGTTTTTTTCGGCAAAGAGCACGGCGCGCTTACCACGCAGATTTACGATCGAGGCCTTTTCGAGCCCGGCCACAGAATCATCGGCCCCGCCATCGTCGAACAACTGGATACGACGACCGTCATTCATCCCGAGCAAGAAGCCGGCATCGATGAATATGGAAATATCATCATAAAGGAGAAGGCATGAAACGAGAGGGGGCGAGCGCGGCACGGTCGCGACCGCCCCCGACAACTATTGCCTCATGCCTATTGCCTCTAACTCATGATCGTCGATCCCATCACCTTACAAGTGATTCAAGCTCGTCTCGCCGGCATCGTCCAGGAGATGCAGAACTCGCTCTTTCGCACCGGCTATTCGACGATCATCCGCGAGTCGCAGGACGCCAGTTGCGCGATTTTGAATCGTGCCGGCGAAGTCGTCGCGCAGCACGTCGTGCTGCCACTCCATATGGGCGCATTCCCGGCGTGCGCCGCCGGTGTTTTGAAAAATTACTCGGCGGACGAAGTGCACGAAGGCGACGCCTTCATCACCAATCATCCCTATCTCGGCGGCAGCCCGCACGCGCCGGACATGGCGCTACTGACGCCGATTTTCTATCGCCATGAGTGGGTCGGCTTCGCTGCCAACCTGGCGCATAAGAGCGATATCGGCGGACCGGTGCCCGGGAGTTGTTGGAGCCAGGCGCGCGAGATTTACCAGGAGGGGCTTCATTTCCCGCCGGTGAAATACGTCCACGCTTATAAAACCAGCAAGGATCTCGAAGCGGTGCTGAGCGCCAACAGTCGCACGCCGGAACTGGTCGTCGGCGATCTGCGCGGCCAGGTCGGCGCGGCGCGGCTGGGTGAAAAACGCTTCCAAGAGATGATCGAGCGCTATGGCAAAGAAACCATCCTCGCTTCTTTCGAGCAACTATTTGACATAACCGAAGCGAAAGTACGTTCCGAGATCGCTTCTTGGCCGGACGGGACCGGCGAAGGCGAACGCTTCGTCGATAGCGACGGCATCGAGCTCGATAAACCTGTGCGCCTGCACGTGCGCATCGAGAAAAAAAACAGCGAACTGCTTTTCGATTTCACCGGGTGCGCCGATCAAACCAAAGGGCCGGCGAATATCCGCCCGACGATCGTGCGCGCCGCCTGCTGTTATCTACTCACTTGCCTCGTCGATCCGGCGTTAGCCATCAACTACGGTTTGGCCCGGTGCATCAATATAAAAGTCCGCGAGGGCAGCGTCGTCAATCCGCGCTTCCCCGCGCCGGTCAACACCTACAACCCTACGGTGCACGCCCTGGTAGAATCTTTGCTCGAAGCCTCAAGCCAAATAACGCCGGACAAAAAAGTCGGCGATGGCTGCAGCAGCCGTTCGATCATCATCGGCGGGCGCAGCAACAAGACCGGCAAAGGCTATGTACAATATGAAATCTTCGGCGGCGGCTCCGGCGGGCGCAGCGGCAAAGACGGCGTGTCGGGAACCAACGTCAACCAGTCCAACGCTAAGATTGCACCGATCGAGATCATCGAGGCGGAATTCGCGACGCGCGTGCGCCGCTTCGAATTGATCGCGAACTCCGGCGGCCCAGGCAAGTTTCGCGGCGGCTTGGGTTTTGTGCGCGAGTACGAAGTGCTCGACAACGATGCGCGATTTTCACTGCGCTCCACGAAACATAGTGTCGCGCCCAAAGGCATCGACGGCGGCTCGAACGGCAAGCCCGGGCTCTGCGTTCTAAACCCAAACACCGAACAGGCGCAAGTCATACCGTCGCGCTACTCTGATCACGTTTTGCACCCGGGCGAAGCTTTCAGCCTCGAAACTCCAGGAGGTGGCGGGCTGGGGAATCCGCACGAACGCGACCCCGAACGGGTATTGAGTGACGTGCGCAACGGTTATGTCACCTGCGAGAAAGCCCGGCAAATTTATCGCGTTGCCATCGAAACGAGCGACGTCGACTTCGTCTTGAACCAAGCCCAGACGCGGCAACTTCGAGGACAGGCATGAGGTGCGAGGCATGAGTCAAGAGCCGCAACCGCGGACATTGAAATCTCGCCGCATCCCCGTAGAATCTTACTCGATTCTCTCGCGCCTCTCCGCCTTTCGCCTTCTCGCCTATGACCATCGATCCGATCACCTTGCAAGTGATTCAAGCCCGTCTCGCCGGCATCGTCCAGGAGATGCAGAACTCGCTTTTTCGCACCGGCTACTCGACCATCATTCGCGAGTCTCAGGATGCGAGCTGCGCGCTGCTGAACATTCGCGGCGAGGTCGTCGCGCAACACGTCGTGCTGCCATTGCACATGGGCGCCTTCCCGGCTTGTGCCGCTGCGATTCTCAAGAATTTCTCCGCCGAGGAGATTCATCCCGGCGATGCGTTCATTACCAACCATCCTTATCTCGGCGGCAGCCCGCATGCTCCCGATATGGCGGTGCTGACGCCCATTTTCTTCGACGGCGCGTGCGTCGGATTCGCGGCGAACATGGCGCACAAGAGCGACATCGGCGGCACGGTGCCGGGCAGCGGCTCCGGCAGCGCGCAAGAAATTTATCAGGAGGGGCTGCATCTGCCGCCGGTAAAGTTCATGGCGCGCTGGCAACCGGTTAAGGAGATAGCAGCGCTTATCTCTGCCAACAGTCGCACGCCGGCGCTCGTCATCGGCGACTTGCGCGGCCAGGTCGGCGCCGCCCGGTTGGGAGAGCGGAGAAGCGCGGAGCTGCTCGAGCGCTACGGTAGGGAAACCGTCCGGCAATGCACCGAACTGCTTTCGTCCCTTACCGAAGCGCGCGTCCGCCGGACTCTCGGCGCATGGCCGGACGGCGTGTCTGAGGGCGAAAGTTTTATCGATCACGACGGTATCGACCTGACGCGCTCGATTCGAATTCATGTCAGGATCAAAAAGAACGGCGAGAAAATCCACTTCGATTTTAGCGCCAGCAGCGATCAAACCGCGGGACCGGCAAATATCCGGCCACCGCTGGTGCGCGCCGCCTGCGCCTACTGCTTGGTCGCGCTGGTCGATCGCTTCCTGCCGATCAATGACGGCCTCGCGCGTGTGATCGAAACAGAATTTCGCCCCGGCAGTGTCGTTGATCCGCACTTTCCCGCAGCGGTCAATACTTACATGCCGACCGCGCTTGCGGCCGCCGAGGCTGTACTGCGGGCGCTCGCGCCGCTGGTGCCGGAAAAGCGTATTGTCGGCGGATCGGGCAGCGCGGCGCTCGTCCTCGGTGGACGCGACCGGCAAAGCAATCGCGCCTATGTTCACTACGAGATTTTTAGCGGCGGCACCGGCGCGCGATCCGGCAAAGACGGTGTTTCCGCAACCGCATTTCATCTGAGCAATTGCAAGACCGCGCCCATCGAGATTATTGAATCGGAATTCCCCGTGAGAGTGGAGCGCTTTGAGATGATCGTCGACTCCGCCGGCGCCGGCCAATGGCGCGGCGGTTTGGGCTTCATGCGCGATTATCGCATCCTCGCTGACGAGGTGCGCTTCTCGATGCGCACCGACAAACATCGGCTGGCGCCCTGGGGCGGCGATCACGGCATGGAGGGCGGCAAGGGCGCCTGCGTCATCAACCCACAGAGCGAGAATGAACAACGTCTGCCGTCGCGTTTCGGCGATTACCGGCTCCGCGATAACGACATCGTGCGTCTCGAACGCCCCGGCGGCGGCGGGCTCGGTGATCCCTTCGAACGCCCGGCGGAGAAAGTTCTTGAAGATGTCTTGCAGGGATACGTTTCAGTGGCGCGGGCAAGCGCCGATTATGGAGTCGCGGTCGGTTTGAGCGCCGGCGAGCCGGCGATCAATCATGAAGAAACTCGCCGTCTCAGAGGGAAAAATCAAAAAAAATAGTGGAAAAGTTGGCCAAGCTCTGCTATAAATCATTTATAAGTTTTTTACTCTTTAAGGAGGAGTAATGGCAGCAGCAAAGAAAAAAGCGAAGAAACGCACACCCAATGCGGCGTTCATGAAGCCGGTTCAGCCGGATGCGGCTCTGAGTGACGTCGTCGGGAACAAACCGATTCCGCGGACCGAGTTGACGAAAAAGCTCTGGGCCTACATTAAAAAAAATGGGCTTCAGGACAAAAAGAAAAAAGTAAACATCAACGCGGACGACAAGCTGAAAGTCGTTTTTGGCGGCAAAAAGACGGTCAGCATGTTCGAGATGACCAAGCTAGTCAGCAAACACGTCAAGTAATCTTTTCTCGCTGTCTCGCATTTATTACGCCGGGGGCGGTATGGAACTACTTGCCCTGGCGTAAGTTTTCCTATCAAAGCAGTCGAGCAGCAATAGGTCATTCACACCCCGGCCGCGTTGCCGCGTCGCTTCGTCGATTGGCGCAGTCTAGTTTCAGGAGCGAAATTGGCGCCAATTCAGAAACGATTTCTCGGCATAGAGTCGTTCGATATTCAGATGGAAAAAGATGCCGCGTTCGCGCAGGTATAGCGCGATCGGCTTGAGCGGCATGCCGACGGCGGCTAAGTAGTCGCCGGCGATCGACTCGATCAAGCGGCTCCCCTCACCCTGGATAGAATAAGCGCCGGCCTTGTCGAGCGACTCGCCGCAACCGAGGTAGTCTTCGATCTCTTGCGTGTCGAACGCGCGCATCGCGACCGTCACCTCTGCGACCGTGCGCAGTCCCGGTCCGCCGGCGCCGTCGACAATGGCGACGCTCGTATAGATGCGATGGCGCTTGCCTGAGAGGGCTCGCAGCATGCTTCTGGCGTGTTCGATATCAGCCGGCTTGCCGAACTTTTCGGCACCCAGCGCGATCATGGTATCGCTGCCGATAATCATGTCGTGCGGCTGCGTGGTCGCCACTGAGCGCGCTTTCTCAACGGCAAATTGCAGGACCTCTGCTTCAATCGAACCATCGCCGATGATCTCTTGAAAGCGCGGCGCAACGACTTCAAAGGGCAAGCCCAAGAGCGCTAAGATCTCGCGCCGTCGGGGCGATGTTGAGGCGAGAATCAAACTCATGCGCCACCCGCCCGAAATCAAAGATCGGCGCAGCTTGCGCCAGAAGAATTTGCGCCCTGTAACGCCGGCGCGACGACGCTTCTATCTGTCGCCGCCAGAAACCGTTCAAGACAATCCCTCACGTCGCCGGCGCTGTTAACCCGAATCATCTGGGAGCGCAATTCCGCGGCGCCGCGAAAGTTCTTGCAATACCATGTGAGATGTTTGCGCATAGCCACAAAGTTGTGGTTCGCCGTGAGCTTTTCATAATGCGCGCAATGCTCGGCGATCACGCGAAAGCGTTCGATCAAATCCACCCGCGTGGAATCGAGATCGAGGCGGGCCTCGGCGCCGCCGGCGCTTTTGATGGCACTCTTATTAGCAAAGACCCAGGGATTGCCCTGAGCGGCCCGGCCGATAAGAACGCCGTCTACGCCGCTCTCACGCACACGTTGGCAAGCGTCGCGAAGATCCTGCGCATCGCCGTTGCCCATGATCAAGGACTCCGAGCCGGCGGCGATTCGGACCGCGCGCGCGATCGCATTCCAGTCGGCGCTGCCTTTGTAACCCTGCTGTAAGGTTCGGCCATGGAGCGAAATCACCGCCGGTTTTTCTTCAAGGAGGACGGGGATCCAGTCCTCGACCATGTCGCGCTCGTACCCCAACCGGGTCTTGACCGACAGCGGAATCCGGCGTCTTGGCGGCGGCTCTGGAGAACCGCTTCGCAGGCAATTAGCCATCTCGATCTCTGCGATAAGCCTGGCCTCGACGCCGACGCTCTTCAGGGTCTGCCCGGCGCACCAGTCGGCGATGCCGCGCCGCGCCGCGCGCATGATTTCGCGCGCCAACTCGGGGGCGCGGATCAGCGCGGCGCCACAGCCGGAGGCCGCCACCTTGCGCGATGGACAACCCATATTGATATCGAGTCCGTCAAACCCCAACTCGCAAATGATATGGGCGACTTTGTAGAACAATTCGGGCGCGCGTCCATAGATTTGCGCAACCACCGGCCGCTCAACTTGAGAGTAGGTGAGGTCCTTGATGAGGGTGTGCGGCGAATAGAATGCCGATTGGATATTGACGAACTCTGTGAACATGACGTCGGCGCCGCCGTGGCGCGCCGTGATAAAGCGAAAAGCGGCGTCGGTGACGCCGTCCATGGGCGCGAGTCCGATGATCGGCTTGGGGATTTGCCGCCAGAAGTTCATAGTTGAATGGCGATTTTAACAGCGCGCGAGTGGCGCAACCACACAGCTACAGTTCCCGGACGAGCAAAAGACCTGGCGCGCTGCAGGCTCGAGGACGCGTCTGCTCGCAGCTTAAATTTGTCGGCGCTTAGGCGCCCTTGCGCTTTTTGATTTCTTCGATGAGCTGGGGAACGATCTTGAATAGATCACCGACGACGCCAAAGTCTGTGTACTGAAAGATCGGCGCCTCGGCGTCTCTGTTGATAGTGACGATGAATTTAGCGGTCTTCATGCCGGAAAGATGCTGGACGGCGCCGGAGATGCCGACGGCGATGTAAACATCGGGTTTGACGGTTTTGCCGGTTTGACCGATCTGCATGGCATAAGGCACCCAGCCCGCGTCGACCGCCGCCCGGCTGGCGCCGACGGCGCCGCCCAGGACATCGGCGAGATCCTTGAGCAAGGTAAAGTTCTCTTCGCCTTTCAGGCCGCGCCCGCCGGATATAATCATTTTTGCGCCGTCGAGCTGCGGCCCTTCGCGTTTCACCGTCACGCGCTCTTTCATATGCACCTTGCAGAGCGCTCGGTCGGCCGCGGCAGCAACATCTTCGACGACAAGCGGCTGTTCATTGAACTTGGGTTCAAAAGACTTTGGCCGCACCAGCAGCAGTTTCGTGCCCGCATTCAACAGGGTGCTGGTGTTCTGGTAGCTCGCGCCCAGAGCCGGAATGGTCGCTTCGATGCCGCTGCCTGTGATCTGAAAATCACCCACGTCGCTGATCACGCCGCAGTCGAGCCTGGCGCTCAAACTCGAGGCGACATCGCGCCCGCTGTAACTTGAGGCGAAGAGCATCACCGCGGGTTGATGTTTTTGAATGAGCTCGGCAACGGTCTCGGCTGCAGGCAAGGTGAGGAAATCGCGATAAAGCGGGTCGGCTGAGCGATACACCTTACTCGCGCCGTGTTTGGCCAACGTCTCCGCCGCGCCGTCCGGTGCGGGACCGAGCAAAACGGCTTCAGCCTTGCCGAGCTCTGCCGCCTTGGTGAGCATTTCCAGGGTCGTGGTCGTGATCCGGTCCTCGATAACTTCCGCGTATACCCAGATGACATCCGCCACTTTAAATCACCTTGATCTCAGCAAGAAAATCGGCGATCTGCTTGCCGCCTTCGCCTTCATCGGTCACGACATTGCCCGCTTGCCGCTTGGGCGGCCGCCCTACCGTCAGCACCTTTTCGCGCGCTCCCGATGCACCGACCTGCTCGGGTCCAAGACCCAGGTCAGCGGCGGTAACGATTTTGATTTCTTTCTTCTTTGCGGCCATGATCCCCTTGAGCTGGGGATAGCGCGGCTCGTTGATGCCGCTGGTCACCGAAACCACAACCGGCAAAGTCGCCTCGACGACGTCGTAACCGTTCTCACTTTGCCGTTTGATGACGATGCGCTCGCCCTCCACGGTGATCTCCTTGGCAAAGGTCACCGGCGGGATCCCTAAAAAATGAGCGATTTGGCCCGGCACCGTGCCGGAGTAGCTATCGCTCGCTTCGGTAGCGCAGATCACTAGATCAAACTGTAATTTCTTAATCGCGCCGGCCAGCGCTTTGGCCGTCCCCAGGGTATCGGAACCGGCCAACCTTTCGTCGTGTAAGTGCAGCGCCGAAGTCACGCCCATCGCCAAGGCATTGCGGATGCCGATGGTCGCGTCGTTGGTTCCCATGGTCACGAGAGTCACGCTGCCGCCGTGCTTCTCGACCAGCCGGAGCCCCTCTTCCACGGCGCTCGCCGCTGCCGGGTCGAGCTCATGCGGGACGCCTTTGCGCACCATCCGTTTGCTCGCGGGATCAATTTCGATGATGACGGTGCTGGCGGGAATGACCTTGCCGCAGACAACGATATTCAAAGTTGCTCTCTCCGTTTTTATTGAATTCCGTCCAATAATACGACAAAGGCGCCGTCACGATCCGGGCGCCTTTGTCCAAACTAACTCTCGCATGACCAGCGAGCTGCAGCACACTACTCGGCGAGCCACTCTTTGACGTTACCCTCCATGACCGCGTCCAAGATCTCCTTGCAATCGGCAATCGCTCGATCGACGATCTGCTGGTCATCTTTGAGATGGGGCATCGCGGAATTCACCGCGCCCTTCAAGCCCTGAATAAATTCTTTGAACTGCTGATCTAGTGCCTCGGTGTTTGGCGCTGCTTGCATGGGTCACCTCTGGTCTAGAAGTAAAGCCGGCCCTTGTTGGGGTCGGGCAGCGTTAGACCCATCTTCAGGATCAACGCGTCAATCTCATCCTTATACTGCTGGCGCGCCACCGCGTTGGGGCGGCGTTTGAGCCCCCAATCCATATAACGCTCGGAGCGGTATGATTTGCTGTTGCCGAACATATCGAGACCTTTGACGTACCAATAGTCAACCGCTTTCTGCACCCTCTCCTTGTGCTCGCCGCCCCTGGCCGCCCATTCCGCAGTGCAGTTGGTGCCGAAGTCAACGTGGCCTTCTTCTTCGCGAATCACATCCGGATCCTCGACGACGCGAGCCAGCGGTAAATAGGTGCAGCCGACGAATTCCTCAAGCTGAAACCGGCCAACGCGGTCGATCAAAAAACCAAACACCGAATAATCTTCCCAGGTTTTGATTTTGCCGCGAAAAGCTTCCACGTATCGTTCTTTATTAGGACGACTCAGGAGAAACGAAACATCGACGCCGATATCGCCGGCGAGCCGCGCCATTTTTCTAAAATGATCCATCTCCTCGGCCGCAGTGCGCGCAACAATCAGTTGGTCGAGCTTGCTCGGCGCATTGGGCAGCATGTCATCGACGTAAAGATTGGGCCCGCCGATCTCGCAGTCCGCCTGAATCGTCAGCACCCGGCGCAGGAGATCCTGATACTCCGGATCCTGCTTTTCAAAATCATTCAATTCAACTTTGTCGCTGAACATTTTAGAACCTCCTGGACTCAACAAATTCGCCGTGGCTGATAAAAAACTGTTAACAAAAGGCCTCCGATAAATCAACACGCTGGCGTGTCAATCCTTCCTCGTATTTTGGCCAATCACGACATCGACCAACGCCGGTCCGGACTGATCGAGAGCGCGCTTCAGCGCCGGCTCAATTTGGTCGGGTTCTTCGACGCGCTGTCCGAAAACACCGAAGCTGTCGGCGAGCCGGGCAAAGTTTATTTCCGGACCCACCAGTTCCGCGCCCAGTTCCGCGGCGACTCTGATTCTCTCTTCGGGCCCGCGGAATTGGTTTTTAACCGCCATGTAAGCCCGGTTATTAAAAACGACGACCAGCAGAGGAACGCGATACTTTGCCAGGGTCCATAGTCCTTGAATCCCGAACATGCAACTGCCGTCGCCAAGGCAGGCGACCACGCGCCGTTTGGGCGAAGCCAACTTGGCGCCGATGCCGGCGCCAAGGCCCCATCCCAAATGGCCGGCTGAAGAATTGGAAAAGTAGGCCCGGCGCGGCGTGAAAGAGAAATTCGCCATTAAAATATCTTTGCTGGTGGGGCTTTCATTGACGATCAGAACGTCTTCGTCGAAAAGCTTGTCCATCACTCGCACCAGCCGCGCCGCGCTGATCGGCTTGGCATCCCAGTCGCGGCGCACGCGTGTTTCCAGTTCAGCGGCATTTTGAGCTTTGGCTTTTTTAAGGCATTCAATGCGTTCGGCGCGGCCGGCGCCGTCTCCTTGAGGAAGAATTTCCAGCAGCGCGCCGAGCGCGCTTTTGGCATCCGCAACGATGCCGACGTCGACCGGGAAGATCTTGCCGATTTCCCACGGATCTTCTTCGATGTGGACGCAACGGGTGGACGGTTTGATCACCGGCTCAGCGATATAGCGGTATTCACGGATCAGCCGGCAGCCGATTGCGAAGATCAAGTCGGGTTCGCCCCAAAGCGGCAAACTAAAATCCGGCTGGCGCTCGGCAATCTGAAAACTGTATGGATGGGTCGTCGGAAAACTGAGAAAAGAATAGCGCGGCTCCATCACCACCGGCGCCGCAACCCGCTCGGCGAGCTCGATCAATTCGTCGGTGGCGCCCGCGCGCGCGATAGCGCTGCCGGCGACGATCACCGGCCGCTTCGCGCTCGCCAGTAAGCGGGCGGCATCCTGCAAAGCCTGCGGGTCCGGCGCCATGCGCGGCACCACCTTGAAGCGTTCCGCTGCCGGCAGCTCCGCGTCGATCAGCTGGCCCAGGAGATCGCTCGGAAGCGAAAGATAAACCGGGCCGGTGGGCGGCGCGGCGGCGACTTTCAGAGCGCGATTCAAAATTTCCGGCACGCGCTCGGCGCGGTGAACTTCATGACTCCACTTGGTGAATTGCCGGGTCAGTTCGAGTGAGGTCCTTCCCCTCGGTGTGCGCGTCGCGGCCGGCGATGCGGGTATCGACGTTGGTGGAAGTCAGCACCACCGGGGATCGATCGCGGTAGGCGTCATACAGCGCGCCGATAGCATTGGCGGTTCCCGGCAAGGTGCTTAATTGCGCCAGGGTCGGCTTGCCGGAAACACGCGCATAGCCATCGGCCATGGAAACCACACAAGTTTCATGGAGTGCAAGAATGAAGCGCACCTTCTCCTGATCGGCGATGGCGCCGATGAACTCCTGGCCGCTGGTACCCGGCAGGCCAAAAACATATTCGGTGCCATGCGCCACCGCGACTTCGAGATAAGCCTGCGACGCGGTTTTTTGTTGCTGGTTCGACTCACCCATCGTTCACCTCATTTTACCTTAAATCCCCTGTCTCCTAATCTCCCGCGAGCTCAGCGTCCGCCGTCGAGTGCAAACCTTTCTATACACCTGTCATTCTGAACGGAGCGGAGCGCAGTGAAGAATCTCGGCCGAGATCCTTCGCTTCGCTCAGGATGACGCAGCTGAAAGTCTCCACTGACGGCACCTCTTTGCGGCTTCACAGACCTTAGCAGAATGTAAAATCCTGATCCATTGCTGGGGCGCCGCGAGCCGCCGGCTTTACTCAATTCGATCATTTGACTACACTCGCGCCATAAAGGCGCACGGCATGAACACTGGCGAAGATCTCGCGCTGCTCACCGATCTCTATCAACTCACCATGGCGCAGAGCTATTTTCGCGAGCGCAAAAGCGCCAGCGCCACTTTCAGCCTGTTCATTCGCTCCTATCCGCCGAACCGCGGTTATTTTATCGCCGCCGGTTTGCGCGACGTCCTCGAATACCTCGAAAGATTTTGCCTTCGCTCGGGCGGCTCTCGACTATCTGGCTTCTTTGAATCTTTTCACCGATGACTTCCTGCATTTTTTCGAGCGGCTTGCGCTTCACCGGCGACGTGTGGGCGCTCGCCGAGGGGCGGGTTTTTTTCGCCGGTGAACCGATACTGGAAGTGACGGCACCGATCATCGAGGCGCAAATCGTCGAAACTTTCATCATCAATCAAGTTAATTTCCAATCGCTCATCGCCACCAAAGCCGCGCGCTGTGTGGGCGCGGCGGCGGGGCGATCGGTCGTGGACTTCGCGCTGCGCCGTAGCCACGGCACCGATGCCGGGATGAAAGTCGCCCGCGCCGGTTTTATCGGCGGCTTTGCCGGCACCAGCAACGTGCGCGCAGCAAAGCTCTACGGCATCCTGCCGGTCGGCACGATGGCTCACTCATTCGTTTGCTGTTTCGAGAGCGAGCTCGAAGCGTTTCGCGCCTACGGCGAAAGCTTTCCCGATAGCGCGATTTTTCTGATTGACACCTACGATACTTTGCAGGGAGCGCGCCATGCGGTCGAGGTCGCCCGGGAAATGGCCGCTCGCGGCCAGCGGCTTCAGGGCGTGCGCATCGACAGCGGCGACCTGGCAGCGCTCGCCCGCGAGGTGCGGCGGATCTTCGATGACGCCGGGCTCGGCCAGGTGAAAATCATCGGCAGCGGCGGGCTCGACGAATACGATCTCGCGCGCTTCAGCGCCGCCGACATCCCTTTTGACGGCTACGGCGTCGGCACTAAATTTGGGGTTTCGGCCGACGCGCCATGGGCGGACATGGCTTACAAGCTTGTCGCATACGACAATCGACCGATGTTAAAGCTCAGCGCGGGAAAGCAGTCGTGGCCGGGAAAGAAGCAAGTGTTTCGCTT
Source organism: uncultured delta proteobacterium (assembly GCA_963801935.1). GTDB lineage: Bacteria > Desulfobacterota > Binatia > UBA9968 > UBA9968 > DATACQ01. The sequence goes on along the minus strand of CAWDHA010000002.1, from coordinate 163,189 downwards.
CGATGATGCTCAAGGATCGATGTCGCACGACGTAATCGCTGAGCGCGACGAGCGGCTGATCGGCGCTGAAGCGTTGCTGGAGCCTGTCATGCGCGGAGGAAAAATCATTGGGCCGCTGGCGACACTCGAGCAAGCAAGAGCGCTTTGTCACGGCGAACTGGAACGGCTGCCCGATGTTCATGCAAGAAGCGTCGATCCCGCCGGTTATGCGGTTGAGTTCAGCGCTGAACTCCAGGCGCTCCGGGAAGCAACTGAAAGAAAACTGACGACCTAACGGGTGTGCGAGAACAGTTTGCGCCGAGCGTGTTGCGTTCGGTCCACAGCTGGATTCTGACCTTTGAAATGTTAAACAGGACAACTTAAACAAATTACCGCGCCTCGACGCCTGTGCAATAAATCCAAATAGCGAAGCGGGTCCCGCGGACCTCCGCTCTGGAGCCGCGCATGTTTAAGAATTTATCGAAAATCTCACTGCCGAGACGCAGCGGACGCGGCGGAAGAATAATTTGCAGGCCGCGAGCACATCCGTCGTTCCGGCATGGAGTGCCGGAACTTGAGATTCACATGGAAGTGTTCGGAGCATCCTTACGAGCCTGGATGCCGGCAATCCATGCCGGAACGACGACCAGAGAGAGCTCCGCTCGACGCGTGATATCGAGAGATCAACGAACCCAAACCCGAGGAAATTTCAGATCTCTTTGGTTAGAACTTCACCACCGCGGCGCCCCAGGCAAAGCCCGAGCCGAAGGCGTTTAACAACACGATATCGCCCGCCTTGATGCGACCCTGGCGCCTGGCTTCGTCCAGCGCTACCGGCACCGACGCTGCCGAAGTGTTGCCGTACCTGTCGACGTTGACGACCACTTTGTCCATCGCCACACCCAATCGTTCCGCCAGAGCAACAATGATGCGCCTGTTCGCCTGGTGCGGAATGACCAACGCGACCTGATCAATCGAAACGCCGGCTTCTTCAAGCGCCGCACGACTGATCTCCTCCATAGAACGAACCGCGATCTTGAACACTTCCTTGCCGTTCATCGTGATCGTGTGCTCGCGTCGCCGTACCGTTTCCGCAGTGGCCGGACGTAGCGAGCCGCCCGCCGGAATGTAGAGCGTCTTGGCGTAGGAACCGTCCGTGCGTAACTTGGTGCTCAAGATGCCCTTACCATTTTGCGAAGCGCCAAGCACCACCGCGCCGGCACCGTCGCCGAAGAGAATACAAGTGCCGCGGTCTTGCCAGTTAAGCATCCGGCTGAGAGTGTCGGAGCCGACCACCAGAGCCGTGCGAATCTTTCCGGTGCGGATAAAGCAATCCGCCACCGACAACGCGTTCAAAAATCCCGAACAGGCGGCGCCGACGTCGAAAGAAAATACGCCGCGGGCGCCCAGCTTGTCCTCGAGCACACAGGCGGAACTCGGCATCGGATAATCGGCCGTCACCGTGGCCATAATGATCGCGTCCAGATCCGCCGCGACCAAACCGGCATCAGCAAGGGCGCGCTTGGCCGCATCCAATGCCATATCGGCGTTGCCCTTGCCTTCTTCCAGGATGCGCCGCTCTCTGATCCCCGTGCGCACGGTGATCCATTCGTCGCTGGTATCGACTATCTTTTCGAGATCGTGATTGGTGAGGATTTGCGACGGCAACTCGGCGCCGGTGCCGAGAATGACACTGCGCAGCGGCGCTGTGCTCATTGCGCCCTCCTAAAGATCACGCAGGCATTAGTGCCGCCGAATCCAAAAGAATTGGAAAGCACAACTTTTATATTCGCTTTACGCGCCTGATTCGGCACATAGTCGAGATTACACGACGGGTCGGGAGTTTCGTAATTGATCGTCGGCGGAATCACGCCATGATGCAACGCGAGAGTTGAATACACTCCCTCTACCGCGCCGGCCGCGCCCAGCAGGTGGCCGGTCATGGATTTGGTCGAGCTTACCGCAAGGCGCGCGGCGTGCTCACCGAAGACTGTATGGATCGCCGTCGATTCGTTGGCGTCGTTATACTCTGTCGATGTGCCATGCGCGTTGATATAGTCGATCTCGCTCGGGCGCGATTTCGGCATCCTTCAATGCCAAGCGCATGCAGCGCGCCGCGCCTTCGCCGTCCGGCGCCGGAGCCGTCATATGGTGCGCGTCGCCGTTGGTGCCGTAGCCGATCACTTCCGCATAAATTTTCGCGCCGCGCCTGATCGCGCGCTCGCGCTCTTCGAGAATCAAAACTCCTGAGCCTTCGCCGATGACGAAGCCGTCGCGATCTTTGTCGAAAGGGCGGCTCGCCCGTTCCGGCTCATCGTTGCGCGTCGAAAGCGCTTTCATCGCGGCGAAACCGCCGACGCCGAGCGGCGTGATCGCGGCTTCAGCGCCGCCCGCGATCACCGCGTCTTGCAGGCCGCGGCGTATCAGATGAAACGCTTCGCCAATCGCATGGGTGCCGGACGCGCACGCCGACGTCGGCGTCCAGTTGATGCCCTTGGCGCCGTAGCGGATTGCGATCTGTCCGGGCGCAAGATTGGAAATCACTTTGGGAATAAAGAATGGTGAAATTTTTCGCGGGCCGCCGGCGAGCAACGCTTCCTTGGTGGTTTCGAGAGTATCGAGGCCGCACATGCCGACGCCGATGATGACACCCACCGCCTCGGCGCATTCAGGATAGATTTTCAGGGCGCTGTCTTCCATCGCCATGGTCGCCGCGCCGATCGCATAGTGAATGAAACGGTCCATTTTTTTTATTTCTTTGGGCTCGATGAAATCTTCGGCGCGAAAATCAGTCACCTGTCCGGCGATCCGCGAAGAGAAGGAAGCGACATCGGCAAAACGATCGATAGTTCGTATCCCCGATCGTCCAGCAGTTAGCGCTTCCCAGTTTTTCGCCACTCCGGTGCCGAGCGGCGTCACCAGACCGAGGCCCGTCACAACAACTCGTCGTTGCTTAGCTATGTTCACAATTGCCAACCATTTCTGTAGCGGATAGCGCTTAAATTAAAATAGACGAGAGCGCCGAACCGGTCAACAGTTTTGCATCAGCGATATTTTTCGTGGAGGCTCAAGATGCCCTTTATCAGCGGCTGAATGCGTTCGCCCGGTGGCCGCTCCGAGAGAGTCTGGGTGCGGCGCGCTGCGCATTTCGTTCAATACCGCCGCCACCGAACGAGTGAGTGCCGTCAGATCGTAGCCGCCCTCCAGGAGAAATGCGATCCGGCTGCCGGCGCAGGCTTCGGCGAGACGCAATAAAGCGCGCGCCATCGCCGCGAAACCGGCTTCGCTGACACCCATGCCACCCAACGGATCGCGCTTATGCGGATCGAAACCGGCCGACACCAAGATCCAATCCGGGTTAAATTTTTTAACTGCCGGAACGATGACAGCGCGAAAAACGCCGAGATACTCGTCGTCGGCGCAACCCGCCGGCAGCGGAATATTAAGCGTATAGCCGGCGCCGGCGCCGGCGCCCACTTCGCGCGCCGCGCCCGTGCCCGGATAGAAAGGATATTGATGGATCGAAATAAAAAATACCGATGGATCGCCGTAAAATATTTCCTGGGTGCCGTTACCGTGATGCACATCCCAATCCATCACCAGAATGCGCTCTGCGCGATGCGCGCGTTTCAAGTGTTCGGCGCCAATGGCGATGGTATTGAAAAGACAAAAGCCCATCGCCTGATCCGGCCGAGCATGATGGCCGGGCGGCCGGACCAAAGCAAAACCGCCTCTTGCTTCACCTGCGGCAATCGCGTCGAGCATGCGCAGAAAACCACCCACCGCGAGTAGACCGACGGCGAACGAATCGCGCGATGTGATGGTATCGCCGTCCAGTGCGTATTGATCCGAGCGGGAGGTCAACTCCACCCGTGCGATATGATCCGGGCTGTGGCATGTTTCAATTTGCGCTCGCGTTGCCGCTACGGGCGCCAGCAGTTGAAACTGGCCGGCGTCAAGAGCGGCCGCAAGCTCAAGCAAAACTTTGATGCGCTCGGGCCGCTCGGGGTGCAACTCCCCCGGGCGATGCTTGAGATATTCTTGATCCACGACCACAGCCGTTTTGGCCATGGTTTTGACCCTAGCATCTAAACTGGAGACCGGCAAAGTCAGCGGCCCAATTTCTCGACGCACCGAGCAGAGGTCCGGCGCACGGTAGATTACGGCGCGAGCCCGATCGCGATCGGCACAACGTTGATTAATGCGGCCGCGGATCAAACTTGCCAAGGGCAGCAAAATCGCTTAGTTTACTTCTATGTTTGGCATCGGCATGCCGGAGTTAATCCTGATACTCGCTTTGGCGCTGATCGTGCTCGGCCCGAAGAAACTGCCGGATCTTGCGCGCGCGCTCGGTAAAGGCATGGCGGAACTGCGGCGCGCTACCGATGAAATCAAAGACGAATTTCGCCAGATGGAAAATGACATTCAGGAAACAGCGGCCACGCCAGCCGTCAAAGACGATCCCTACTTGAGCGAGACTCAAGTCGACACCGAGCCCGCCTCGCCTCCGGAACCATCGACCGAGAAAAAAGTTTGACCATGCGAAGCCGAGGGCAAGCCGCCGATGAGGCGATGCCCTTCACCTCTCATCTCGCCGAGCTGCGCTCGCGCTTGATCAAGTCCGTGCTCGCGTTGGCTCTTGGCTTCGTTGCGTGTTTCGCGGTGGCGGACAACATTTTCGCCGTGCTCGCAGCGCCGCTCAAGAATTTGAACATACCCGGTTTGCAGCTCATCGGCACCGCCGTGACCGAGGCATTTTTCACCAAGATGAAAGTGGCTTCGGCGGGAGCGATCATTATCGCTCTGCCGGTGCTCTTGTGGCAAGGGTGGCAGTTCGTCGCGCCCGGATTATACGAGCATGAGAAGCGCTACACGCGCGCGTTTGTCGCCTTCGGTTCGCTTTTTTTTCTAGCGGGCGCGCTCTTCAGCCACGAAGTTTTAATCGGCCAAGGCCTCGGCTTTCTGCTCAGGCGCTACGCCGCAATCAATGTCCAGCCTTGGATACAAGTAGGCGAGTACTTCTCAATCTCGGTGCGCCTGGTGCTCGCTTGCGGCGTGATGTTTCAACTGCCGGTGCTGGCCTTTTTTTGCGCCCGTGTCGGGCTCATCGATCACCGATTTTTGATTCATCATTTCCGCTATGCAGTGGTCGCTATGGCCATCCTCGCCGCGCTGTTGACGCCGCCGGATTTCGTCGCGCAGGTATTCTTCATGGTGCCGCTCAGCTTGCTTTACGGCCTCAGCATTGGCATCGCTTACCTGTCAAGGCGGCGCGCAACGGCTCGATAGATCGAGGATTTGCGGCGCCCAGATCGAGGATCGAGAATCAACAACAGAGACCGGTTTCCAAGCGTCGTAAACGATTTGACGATTGGAACGTTTTCAACAAGTACTCTTAAGCAGTCGGCAAGCTGTCGTCGTTTACGAAAGCACAGGCGGCGAACACCGTGGTCCAGAGACCCTCTTTGTTGCCGATGGCGGATTGTGTGATATTTGACGTGCGGACTATTTTGCCGGACATTTTGAACAGGCTTTCTCGTTCGTCCCAGGCGGTGTCAGGATCGAACTCGATTCCCAGAGTTGTCGCCAGCATGCTTGCGGCTAGATCTTCGGCATACTCGCCGGCCTTTTCTTCGGTCTCGCCGAAGGAGTGATGCTCGGAGAGATAACCCCACTGCTCCTGGTCGGCGGGCACCGCCACGCCCACGGAAGCAGCCACCAGCCGGTTGGGCTCATTGGTACTCTCCCTGTCATAGATGCAAAATACAATTTCCCCGGGGCGCAGCGATCGGACACCCTCTTCCTTGGAAATGCGTTTGCACCCCGGCGGATAGATACTCGAGACCAGAACCAGGTTGCAAAATGCCAGACCTGCTTGCCTGAGCGCCAACTCAAACGATGCCAACCTTTCTTTGTGGACACCGACGCCTTTGGTGAAGAAACATTTTTTAGGAATCATGTTGGGGCTATAACATGAAAGAAAATGAGTGACAAGAATTCTTCTGCGGCAAGCGCGAGCGCTGCAGCCTTATTCGACGAATAGCAAGGTCGCGCCGCCTTCGACCGTGTCGCCCGGCTTCACTTTGATCTCCTTCACCGCGCCGGCAATCGGACTGCGGACCTCGTTCTCCATCTTCATCGCTTCGACGATCACCAGACCCTGGCCCTTTTCCACAAGGTCACCCTCAGCGATCAGAATGGCGATCACCTTGCCCGGCATCGGTACCGAAACCGTTTGACGCCCTTGAGCTCGACTGGCGTCGACCGCGCCGCTGGTGCGCATTCGACGCTCATCCATCAGCCCGACTCGGTAGTTACGGCCGTCAACCAGGACGCGGTACTCATCCCCTTTAGCATCGACTTCGATCTCAAAGGAGCGATTGTCGACGATCAATGAGAAGTTTGTTCGGCCGGTTTTCTTGCCGTCGACCATGAATTCGTTGCCGTCGACCGACACACGATAGACCGATTTGCCGATCTCTTCGATGTCAACGCTGTAGTTATGCTCGCCGAGGGTCGCGACAAAAGTCATAGGTCCTTTCTAGCCGAAGGTAAAAGCCCTCTGGTTGGGCCGCTCAAAAAGACCTCAGAGGCGAGGCGCGCGATAGATCGACGAGCGCAGGCGTACGGGCGAGTACGTCGGAGCGAGGCGACTGAGCGCAACGAAGCATATGAGGTATTTTTGAGCGGCCTAGGAGCGCCGCCAGCCGGTTCGCCGGAAGGTCGCGCGGTTTTGCAGCGAATTGTTTTTGCCTTGCTCGCGCCATTTGGAAGGTTCCGCGGCGCCTTTAGCCAAGAGTCCCCAGGTAGTTTCTTGCTCGCGGTAGAGCGCCGCGATCGCCGCCGATGCCAGGGCGATTTCTTTATGCGGGTAAAGCTCTTCTTGAGCCATGTTGCGGTGCTCTTCATCAATGAAGGCGGTGCTGAAGTCGCCGGCCATGAAACGCGGATGGCGCAGGATCCATTGGTGAAAGGCAATATTGGTTTTGATACCGCGGACTTGATATTCGCGCAACGCGCGGCGCATGCGCAGGATCGCTTCAACCCGATTCTCGCCCCAGGTAATCAGTTTGGCGATCATAGGATCATAGTAAATCGGCACTTCGGCGCCCTCATAGACGCCGCAATCGTTGCGCAAACCCAATCCTTCCGGTAGCCGCAGGCCTTCGATCTTACCCGGACAAGGCATAAAATCATTTTCCGGATCCTCGGCGTAAATGCGACACTCGATGGCATGGCCGGTCTGCGTAATATGGCGCTGGCGCCACGGCAGATAACCGCCGGCGGCAATTTCGATCTGTGCCTTGACCAGATCAATACCGACCACGCGCTCGGTGACCGCATGTTCCACCTGAAGACGCGTGTTCATTTCCAGGAAGTAAAAATTCTGCTCCTGATCGAGCAAAAACTCCAAAGTTCCCGCGCCGACATAGCCTACCGCGCGCGCCCCCTGGATCGCGATTCGGCCGATGCGGCGCCGCGTGCGGTCTTCCAATCCCGGCGCCGGCGATTCCTCGATGACCTTCTGGTGGCGCCGCTGGATCGAACACTCACGGTCGAAAAGATGAATGACACGGCCATAACTATCGGCGAGAATTTGCATCTCGACGTGGCGCGGTCGCTCGATAAACTTTTCGACATAGAGCCGGGGATCACCGAACGAAGAAGCAGCCTCGGAACCGACCGCGCGGTAGGCCGAGGAAACCTCGCGCCGCGAGCGCACCAGGCGCAGTCCCTTGCCGCCGCCGCCCGCGACCGCCTTGAGCATGCACGGATAACCGATCGATTCTACAGTGCGCAGCACTGCTTCTTCCGAGGTCAGTATGCCATCCGACCCGGGCACCACCGGCACGCCGGCGCTCTTCATAATCTGGCGCGCTTTGACCTTGTCGCCCATCTGATCGATGACCTGCGGCGGAGGGCCGATGAAAACGATCCCTTCCTTCTTGCAGCGCACCGCAAATGCGGCGTTTTCGGCGAGGAAGCCGTACCCCGGATGAATCGCTTCGGCGCCGCTTTTTTTCGCGGCTTCGATAATTCGATCGATGACCAGATAACTCTCGGCCGAGGGCGCCGGACCGATCGGATAGGCGTAGTCCGCATACTTAACATGGAGCGACTCGCGGTCGGCGGCTGAATACACCGCGACGGTCTCGATATCCAGCTCGCGACAAGCGCGGGTAACGCGCACCGCAATCTCGCCGCGATTAGCGATCAGGATGCGTTTAAACATGCTAAAGGCAGTCAGCAGTAGGCAACAGGCAATAGTAAGAAGCGATGATCGATCCGGCTCCGGCTATTGCCTAGTGCCTATTTCCTTCCTCACAGCGGAATGTTGCCATGTTTCTTGGGCGGGTTGTGATCGCGTTTGTTCTTGAGCATTTCCAACGAACGAATCAAAGTGGGACGGGTTTCCTCCGGATAAATAACCGCGTCGATGTACCCGGCTTCCGCCGCTTTGAATGGATTGGCGAAGGTTGACCGATACTGCGCCACCATTTCCTCGCGCGCTTTTGCCGGATCCGAGGATTTTTGCAGCGCTTCGCGGGAGACGATATTGATCGCCCCCTCCGGTCCCATCACCGCGATTTCCGCCGTCGGATAAGCAAGATTCACGTCGCTGCGCAGATGTTTGCTGGCCATGACGATATAGCCGCCGCCGTAGGCTTTGCGCGTGACCACGGTCACCTTCGGCACGGTTGCCTCGGCGTAGGCGTAGAGCAGTTTGGCGCCGTGGCGGATGATGCCGTCATACTCCTGGGCGGTGCCCGGCAAAAAGCCCGGGACATCGACAAAAGTCACTATCGGGATATTAAAACAGTCGCAGAAACGGATGAAGCGCGCCGCCTTCACCGAAGCATTGATGTCGAGGCACCCCGCCAGACTGGCTGGCTGGTTAGCGACGATCCCCACCGAACGGCCGCCGAGCCGCGCGAGTCCGATCAGAATATTAGGCGCGAACTCAGCCTGGACTTCGAAGAAATAGCCTTCGTCGACGACGGCGCCGATCAGCACCGCCATATCATAAGGCCGAGTCGAATTGTCCGGTACCAGATCGCGCAGCTGTCGATCCCGGCGCAACGGATCGTCGCTGTTAGGCCGGAACGGCGGGTCTTCCTGGTTGTTGCTCGGCAGAAAACCCAGGAGGTCGCGGATCATGAGCAAGCAGTCTTTTTCGTTATTGGCGGTGAAATGCGATACGCCGCTTTTGGCGCTATGGGTCTGCGCTCCGCCTAATTGCTCTTTAGTTACGTCTTCGTGGGTTACGGTCTTAATCACATCAGGACCGGTGATAAACATGTAGCTATTGGACTGCACCATAAAAATGAAGTCGGTGATCGCCGGCGAGTAGACCGCGCCGCCGGCGCATGGCCCCATAATCGCGGTCAGCTGCGGCACCACACCGGACGCCATGACATTTCTTTGAAAAATCTCACCATAGCCGGCGAGGCTCGTGACTCCTTCTTGAATACGCGCGCCACCCGAGTCATTGATGCCGATAATCGGCGCCCCGTTTTTCACCGCCAGGTCCATGACCTTGCAGATTTTTTCGGCGACGACGCCGCTCAAGCTGCCGCCAAAGACCGTGAAGTCCTGGGAATAGACAAAAACCAGCCTGCCATCGACGACGCCGTAGCCGGTGACGACGGCGTCGCCGAAAAATTTTTGTTTGTCCAAGCCGAAGTCGGTGCAGTCATGGGTACGCAAACGATCGAGCTCGACAAAACTGCCGCTGTCGAGAAGGATGTCGAGGCGCTCGCGCGCCAAAAGTTTCCCCTGTTCATGTTGCCGCCGGGCGCGCTCTTCGCCGCCGCCGGTTTCGGCGCGGTCATTAAGCTCGCGCAGCTTTTCAAAGTTGCCGCTGGTGCTCATGAAACTAAAAATCCTTGGCGGAAAGTCGAACTAGCGAAATGCGTAAGTGGCGGCATCATAACAGACATCGTCATGGTGTCAACTGAATTGCGATCCCTGATTGCTGCAATTGGCTTGCGGTTCCACCGTCAAATTGCTAACTTATCTCTGTCTAACACAAGGGCATTCGAGTTCCTTGGAAACTCATTACTAAGAGATGTTCGAAAGCAAAAATCGCGCTTCGCGACTTACGCCAACGCCGCGCGCCCCGGGGGCGGTCAGGCGCGCCGATCAGGCCCTGCTAATGGTGTCGGCGAGCGAAGGCGACTCCAACATGCTTTATGCCGCGGGCTTCTTCGTTCCGGACCCGTTCATATTTTTCCAGCACAAGAATACGTCTTACGTGGTGATGAGCGATCTCGAGATCGACCGTGCCAAAAGGCAGGCGCGCGCCGGCCGCGTGCTTTCTATGTCGCACTACCAGCGCAAATTGCGCAAGCTCGGTAAAGTGCCGACGCTCGTAGAAATTCTCGACTTGTTATTTCGCGAACGCGGCATTCGCTCGTTGATCGTGCCGGCGAACTTTTCGGCGCTGCTGGCCGACCAACTGCGCGCTAAAGGGTTCAGCGTGCAGATCAAGCGCGATCCGTTTTTCGCCGAGCGTGAAATCAAAAACAACCAGGAAGTTCGCCAGATCGCCGCGTCGCTGCGCGTCGCTGTGCTCGGCCTCGAGGCCGGCATTCGCACGCTCAGACGAACCAAGTTCGGGCGTGACGGCTATCTTTACTTAAACGGCGCAAAATTGACATCGGAAACTCTGAAAACTGCGGTGAATACCACGATCATGGCTCAGGGCTGGCTGCCGAGCCACACGATCATTTCTTCGGGCAATCAATGCGTCGATCCGCACCACGAAGGCACCGGACCGATCAAGGCCAACACTTCGATCATCTTCGACATCTTTCCGCGTTCGCAAAAAAATGGCTATTTCGGCGACTTGAGCCGCACGGTCGTGCGCGGGCGCGCCTCGGAGAGATTGAAAAAAATGTATGCGACCGTGCAGCAAGGCCAGCAGATCGCGTATCAATTGATCCGCGACGGCGTCAACGGCAAAGAGGTCCACGAAAAAATTCTTACGCTGTTCGGCGCGCGTGGTTTTCGCACGGGCAAAATCGCCGGACGCATGCAAGGATTTTTTCACGGCACCGGACATGGGCTCGGATTGGACATCCACGAAGCGCCGCGCATCGCGCCGGTTGACGCGGTCCTGAAGTCGGGCCATGTAGTCACCGTCGAGCCGGGACTTTACTATCTCGGCGTCGGCGGCGTGCGCCTCGAAGACGTCGTGCTGGTAAAGCCCAAAGGGAACCGCAATCTCACCGACTGCCCGCAGTTTCTTGAAATCTAGTCCCTGGTTGCGCCGAGCTGTGGCGCAACCCGCAAAACTCATCGATGTCACGCCGAACCCTTCGACAGAGCTCAGGATAAACTCCGCGAAACATCGCGCATTTTCGAGCAATTGAGACATCGCTCGGCGCAAATTTATCCTGAGTCCGCCGACGGGCCGCTAAATGACATCGCCGCGCAGTCCAGCGGCGATCGAACTGACTACGCATGAACGGCGCTAAAGAAAAAATCGCAAGGTTGATCGCCGATCTTGAGCACCGGGAAAAGCCCAAAATTCGCGCCGCGGTGGACGCGCTGATCGCGTTGTCGAGCCATGAACCTTGTGTAAGAGACACCTTGGAGCAGTCGCTGTCCGCTGCGCTACATAAAAATCTTTGGGCCGTCGGCTATGTCCTTGGCCACCTTCCCGAGCCTTCCAGAGCGACCCTGCGTGCTCTACTCGGCGGGCTGGATCATCGTGAGCCCGATATCCGTTGGGCGATCGCCCTGTTGTTGATTGGCATCGCCAGGACCCAAAGCGTCGCCGTCGACTTACTGCTGGAGCTTTCGCAGACGGGCACCGTTAATCAAAAGCGCATGGCCGTTTATTGTATACGCGACTTGGATTTGAGCGATAGCGCCAGCTTGGCTGCGTTGCTGGCCGCGAGCAGCGACACGGAACCAACCGTCCGAGTCGCCGCCATTACCAGCCTCAAGATGAGACGCGATGGCGGCCTCGGCGTGCGCCAACGCCTGCTCGAGCTATTCCTATCCGATAGCGATGGGAGAGTTTGTAACGCCGCGGCGATCACCTTGGCCCAGTTGGGAGCGCCGAGCGAAGATTTTGTCGCCGCCTTGCGGGCCGCGGAAAAGAGCCAGAACGCTGGACTTAAGAAGGCCGTTTCAGCCGCGCTGGCGTTGCTTGAAAGTAAAAGGCCCGCTTCAAGCGACGGCTGACGCAGCCGTTGAAGCGGGCCTTTCTAGGTGGACTGAGGGGGACTCCCAGGCTCTAGGCCGGAATCCCCGTCAACGATTCCGCCTAGAGCCTAAGTCTCAGCCACCTCGCAGTCAGTACATAAATCAATCATGTCTGGACCACCTCCTTTCCCTGCTGAATTTTAGTTTACGGAAGTGGTTTTCATCTGTCAATAATAGATTAAACCTTTCTGACAAAAAATTTTCGCGACTGCGTTGATAAACAATTTGCCGTGGCGCCAGTGCGCCGTTGCCAACGAATTCGGCGTCGCCGCCGCGCCACGCGCCGGATTTTCAGCCGGGGCTGATCCCTCGGGTGACTGGCGCTGCAACCGGCTCGCGCCATCGACTGCGATTTCATCCTGCTTGATCGAAAAACTTCAAAGCCATGGCGCCGTGGGTGGCCGCCGCTCCCGCTTTCAGCGCCGCCGCAACGAACGCCGCCTCGACAACCTCTTCGCGGCCGGCGCCCGCCGCTTTGGCGGCTTTCGCATGCGCCTCGATGCAGTAAGGACACTGCGCCGTTACCGCGACCGCGACGGCAATGAGCTCGCGGTATTTCTTCGGGATCACGCCGTTTTCCCGCCCGACCGCGTCATTCAAGCTGAGCCACGCGTTGAAATCGTCCGGGGCCAGTTTGCGCATCTCGCGCATGAGCTTCATATCGTTTTCATCGTGATAATGATCGGCCATAGCAATAAAGCCTTTCTCCGCGGTAAATCAGTCCGTACACGGCAGTTCGGACTCGTTGATCTCGACCCAGCTAGCGCGGTTGCTCCAGTGTCCATGAGCCGCAGGCTTGCCGGGCGGCACATCGTCGAGGGTACCGGCAGGAACGATGACGCGCTCGCGATCACGCGACGCATGCGGCACCGGGCAGTTGCACTTGCGACAAATCTGGCGGGCGAAGCTCTTGGCTTGCGGCAGATCAAACCGTGTTGTGTTACCCATTCCTCGCCCTGAGTCCAACGAAACTGAGCGATCGGCACTGCTATATTGGTTGCCCGCACCCCGCCCGTCGCCTTGCGACAGCGCGAACAATAGCAGTGACTGAAGCGCAAGAACGGCGTGCTCACTTGATAGTGCACGGACTTGCACAGGCAGCTTCCGTTGAGGCTTAGTTCAGCCATAAGCACCTCCTTCGATTAAACTTGATCGGCGGAGTCTATTGGGATTCGCCGGCCTTGACAAGCTCATCTCACCGGAAAATCCACAGCTTTACCGTTGACAGTCGATGCGTCGCTCTCCTACATTGAAGCGAACCGACGATCGGAGGGCTGACTTATGGCAGATCCCGTGCTCAAACTCCAAGAAGCAGACATTACAACGATAACTTTGAACCGGCCGGAGTCCGGCAACCGCCAGACCGACGATACCTGGGCCCAGGTAACGCGCATGTTGAATACCGCCGCCGGCGAATCACGAGTGATTCTCTTCAAAGGTGCCGGCGCGGATTTCTGCCTGGGGCGGGAATCGATGGGCCAACCGCCACCGACCCCGGGCCCCGAAGCCTTTATGGTCCGCGATCGTAGCGAGATCATATTCAATCTCTATGGCGCGTTTCGCAACGCCAAAGCGCCGATCATCGGCATCGTCCAGGGACGCGCCGTGGGTCTCGGCTGCGCCCTGGCAGCGCTCTGCGACATCACCATCGCGAGCGAGACCGCGCGCTTTCAATTTCCCGAGACGGCGCACCGCATCATGCCGACCATCGCTTTTTCCGCGCTGGTCGATCGTGTACCGCGCAAGGCTGCAACCTATATGATCTATTCGACGGCGGAGATCGACGCGCTCAAGGCGTTGACGTTCGGCCTAATCAGCAATGTCGTGCCGGTGCATGAATTAAATGCCAACGTCGATGGACTCGTCGAGCACTTCAAGAAAATGCCGCTGCCCGCGGTCTTCGCGGTCAAGGAATATGCCCGCAGCGCGTTCGATATCGGCGCTCAGGCAGCGACCGATTTCGCGCGCAACCTGCACGCAACGATCAATAGCTTTTCCGGGATGCGGGCCTAGATGCCTTTGCTGTAAGCGCATCCGGACTGCTCGAACTCGGTCCGCAAAGCCGCTAAATTAACCCGGGTTCGCGCTGCACATTTTAGATAGTTCCCCGCTAAACACCACGTTTCTCCAAACGTGGTGTGCACCGTTTAGACCTCGCGCACATCTAACTTGTAAAGTTTCCTCTGTTGAGGGCGCCACCTGCCGGACACCATGCAAGCGGCGCGGCGTAAAAAGACCGAGAAGTAAATTCTCGCGTCGCCGACGTAGCCATTTTAGCCAAAGAAGAGCGCGCTTATTCCGCGAGCAGGTCACGGCAGCTCCGATAATTCCTTTGGGGATGTGGTAGAATGATAACCAAAAAAACGCCCAATGACTCAAGAAGAACTGAGATTAAAAGAAGACGGCGAGCGTAAGAAAAACTGGAAACGCTGGGGCCCGTATCTTGCCGAGCGCCAGTGGGGCACGGTGCGCGAGGATTACAGCGCCCATGGCAACGCCTGGGATTACCTGCCCCATGAGCACGCGCGCAGTCGAGCCTACCGCTGGGGCGAGGACGGCATCGGCGGCATCTCGGACCGCCATCAATTTATTTGCTTCGCTCTGTCTTTGTGGAACGGCCGAGATCCTATTCTTAAGGAGCGGCTCTTTGGGCTGACGGGTAACGAAGGCAATCACGGCGAGGACGTTAAAGAATATTATTTCTACCTCGATTCTACTCCGACCCACTCCTACATGAGATATCTCTACAAGTATCCGCACGCCGAGTTTCCCTATGCGCGTCTGGTTGAGAGAAAATCGCCGGCGCGGCAAACGCGACCTGGAATTTGAATTGATCGATACCGGCGTCTTTGATGACAACCGTTACTTCGACGTCTTCATCGAATACGCCAAAGCGGCAGAAGACGACATTCTGGTTCGTATCGAGGCGATCAATCGCGGCTCCGGCCCGGCGCCGCTGCACCTGCTGCCGACGTTATGGTTTCGCAACACCTGGTCCTGGGGACTTGATGAGCGCAAACCGCGGCTGCGCCGTGAAGCAGCGGCAGAAATGGCCGCGATCAGACTCGATCATCATTATTACGGCACGCGCTGGCTCCATTGCCAGGGCGCGCCCGAGCTGCTCTTCACAGAAAACGAAACCAACAACAGCCGGCTTTTCGACGCCGAGAACAGCTCGCCTTACGTCAAAGACGGCTTCCACGATTACATTGTGCACGGCGTCAATACTGCGGTGAATCCCGGCGCCCAGGGCACCAAAGCAACGGCTCATTACCAGGCGGTGGTTGGACCCGGCGAATCGTTCACCGTGCGCCTGCGCCTGACGAATGGGACGGCGGCGAGCGCAAACGCCTTGGACAGAAATTTTAACACTACTATGGCGCGCCGCCGGCAAGAGGCCGGACGATTTCTATGCGGCGGTGATTCCCAATACGATTGACAACGATCGTAAAAACATCATGCGCCAGGCGCTCGCGGGCTTGCTCTGGAGCAAGCAGTTTTACCACTATGACGTCGGCCGCTGGCTCAAGGGCGATCCCGGCTCGGCGCCGCCGCGGTTGCGGCTTAATGGTCGCAACAAGGATTGGCGCCATCTCTACAACGCCGACGTAATCTCGATGCCCGACAAGTGGGAATATCCCTGGTATGCCGCCTGGGATCTCGCCTTTCATTGCCTTGCGCTGGCGCTGGTAGATTCGGATTTCGCCAAGGAACAACTCCTGCTCATGACCCGCGAGTGGTATATGCATCCCAACGGGCAGCTGCCGGCGTATGAATGGGCGCTTCGGCGACGTCAATCCGCCCGTGCACGCCTGGGCAGCCTGGCGCGTCTACAAAGTCGAAATGAAACGGCGCGGCGCGGGCGACAGAAAATTTCTCGAACGTATTTTTCAAAAACTTCTGCTCAACTTCACCTGGTGGGTCAACCGTAAAGACGCCGACGGGCAGCAATGTTTTTCAAGGCGGCTTTCTCGGCCTCGACAACATCGGCGTGTTTGATCGCAGCGCGCCGCTGCCCACCGGTGGCGAGATCGAACAATCCGACGGCACCAGCTGGATGGGAATGTACTGTCTCAACATGCTCGCCATGGCCCTCGAGCTGGCGCCAGAGACAACCCGGCGTACGAAGACGTCGCCAGCAAATTTTTCGAGCACTTCGTCTACATCTGCGAAGCCATGAACAACTTGGGTGGAGAGCGCATCGCACTATGGAACGACAAGGATGGTTTTTATTACGACGTTCTGCACATGCCGGACGGTCGGCGCGACGCGCTGAAAGTTCGCTCGATGGTGGGACTGATACCGCTTTTCGCCGTCGAGACTCTGGATCCCGCCAGCGTCGATAACCTGCCGGGCTTCAAGCGCCGCATGCACTGGTTTATGGAGAATCGCCCGGAACTGGGCAATCACATTGAGATCGACTCATCCGATCAAGGATCGCGGCGTTTTTTGTCTCTGGTCGACCGCCAGCGTCTCAAGCGCGTGCTGCGCTACATGCTCGACGAAAACGAGTTTCTTTCCGCTTACGGCATCCGGGCGGTTTCCCGCTTTCACTTGGAACATCCTTACAGCTTAGCCGTCAATGGGATGGAGTACCGGGTTGACTATGAGCCCGCGGAATCGAGCACCGGGTCATTCGGCGGCAATTCCAACTGGCGCGGCCCCATCTGGTTTCCCGTCAATTACTTACTGATCGAATCCTTGCAAAAGTTTCATTTTTTTCTCGGCGACAACTACAAAGTCGAGTGCCCGACGGGCTCCGGTCAGATGGTGAATCTATGGGAAGTAGCCGGCGATATCTCGGAACGTTTGACGCGAATCTTTACCCGCAACAGCGCCAACCAACGCCCGGTGTTCGGCGCCGCGGAAAAATTCCAAAGCGATCCGCACTGGCGCGATTTGATGCTTTTCTATGAATACTTTCATGGCGACAACGGCGCCGGTATCGGTGCGAGCCACCAAACCGGCTGGACGGCCCTGGTGGCGAAGTTGATCCAGCAATACGGGGTTGAATCCGGGCATTAATCGAGCGGCCTTTTCACTAATTTGATCGCCGATTCACCGTTAGTTATGATCATCGCTTCATGGTTTACGTCGCTGCCGAACGCCTGAGAACGATCCTTCCGGCGTGCTCGCTTGGCCTCCTTACCGCGGCTTTCGTAGTCGCGAAAACCGGCCGAGACGCTCTGTTCTTTCAAGACAAAGGTATTTTTCAACTGCCGGTCGCCACCATGACCATTGCCGCAGCGTCCTTACCCGTGGCCGTCGTTTTCGTCAAGTCTATGAAAACCTGGGGCGCGCGCCCGGCGCGCATCGGCGCCATGCTTTTGGGCGCCTCGGTTCTGGCGCTGTGCGCGCCGTTTCTTGAAGCCGGCGAATCGTCCCTGCTGTTTAACATATTCGTTTTCATACCAAGCATCTTCGGCATCATGTTCGCGAGCCTGTGGTTGCTGGCGAGCGATCTTTTCGAACTCACGGCCAAGCCGGTGGCGGCGCTTTCGTTCAGCCGTATCGGCGCCAGCTCCCTCGCCGGTGGCATTGCCGGTGGTTTCATTGCCAAGGCGCTGGTGCCTATCTTACAGCCGAGATGGTTGATTTTTACCGGAGCGCTCATGATCGTCGGCGTCGCCGGCTTGGTGTCTGCCGTACATCGCCGTTTTCCTACAAATATAGTTCCGCAACCTTTGGCCGAAGGAAAACAGTCGAGCTATGTTCAGCCGCTGGCGAATCCCTATGCGCTCACGTTGCTGTTTATCGCCATGGCCGGAGCGCTCGCGGGTTTGTTGATCGACGCGCAGTTTTATATATCGGCCACGAGCGCAAGCATGGGGTCGAAGGGCAACGCCGCGTACTTCGCGAATTTCTATATCATGCTCAATTTTTGTTCTTTGCTGCTGCAAGTGTTTGCCGCGCCCAGGATCCAAGATAGGATCGGTATTCGCGGCGGCTTGATGGTCTTGCCTTTTGCATTGGCCGGCGGAGCCGGTTTTGCGAGCGCTGCCGCCACTGCCTTCAGTTTATCTCTGTTGCGCGTGACCGAAGGCGGTTTGCGCTCGTCGGTGCATCGTTCGATATGGGAGCAGGCTTTCATTCCCGTCGCCTCCGGCGAACGCTCGGTCGTGAAGCTCGCCGTTGACGGCGTCGGCGCGCGCATCGCTGAGGGCATTGCCGCCGCTGGGCTCTATCTCTGGGTGCAGCGGGTGGCGCCCGGGGGGGTGGTCACAACGCCTCTGGATACGACCTGGATGGCCTGGGCGACCCTCGGGACGGTGATCATCTGGCTGCTGATCACGCAACGCCTGCGCGTTCAAGTCAAAGCCGGCGCCGGTAAAGCGCGAGCGCTAGAAGCGGAGATCGATTGCGTTCGTTTTCCCGATCAGTGCCCGTGCACCACCGAGTTGGGTAAAGGGATCGCTTGACGGGTTGGCAAAAATTTCTCCCCTGGGTTAATTCTGTAACTGATGCGCATCTGTTCACTTTTGCCGGGGGCCACCGAAATACTGTTCGCATTGGGTCTGGGCGATGACATCGTCGGGGTAACTCACGAATGCGATTATCCACCCGCAGCCAGGCAAAAGCCGGTGGTCGTGCGCACGGCCATCGATCCGAATCGGCTTACCAGCAGCGAAATTGACCGTGAAGTCAGCGCCATCCTCGCCGGTGGCCATTATCTTTATACTCTCGACCAGCCGGCATTGCGCGCCAGCGCCCCGGATCTGATCCTGACCCAGAGTCTCTGCGAGGTCTGCGCGCTCGATTATAACCACGTCGTTGAAGTCGCGCGCTCGCTGCCGCGGGCGGCGCAAATCTTATCTCTGAACCCGCATAGCTTATCGGAATTAATGGATGACGTGCTGCGCATCGGCGCCGCCGCCAACGAGAATACCGCGGCCGCAAACCTCGTGCGCAGTTTCAAAGAACGGATCCAAAGTGTTGGGGAACGCGAGCCAGGCCGCCGCCCGCGGGTAGTCTGTCTAGAATGGTTTGAGCCGCTTTACATCGCCGGTCACTGGGTGCCGGAAGTCGTCGGACTCGCCGGCGGTGAAGACGTTCTGGGTTCAGCCGGCGCGGCTTCCGTCAGGATCGAATGGCGCTCTGTAGTCGAAGCCAGGCCCGACGTGCTTTTGTTGATGCCCTGTGGTTTCGACCTGCGCAAGACCGTGCGCGAAGCAAACCCATTGCGCCAACTTGAAGGTTGGAGCGAGCTGCCCGCGGTCAAGTCAGGCAATGTATTTGCGCTGAACGGCAATGCCTATTTCAGCCGTCCCGGACCACGGTTGGTGGACGGGCTGGAAATCCTCGCGCGCATCCTTCATCCCGGCGAGTTCTCGACCGATATCTCACCGGTGGACGTAAAAAAAGTCATTCATTGACTGGCCTCCAGCGCACCTTTGCCCGCGCCATCAGGGGCACGGCATGCCGTGCCCCTGCCTCATTTTTCTGCGCCCTTGGGGTTCTCCGCGGTAGGTTTCTCATCTCGTGATTGCGGTTTCGCATCCATCCCTGTGGCCATCGCGCTTACCCGCAAAAAGAGTTACTTGTGACTTATGCTGCGCCGTTTATTTCTCCTTTTCGCCATCGTGCCCGTGATCGAGCTGCTGATCTTGATCAGGGTCGGCAGTGAAGTCGGCGCCGCCAGCACCATCGCGCTGGTCATTCTCAGCGCGTTGGTCGGGCTTATGCTGGTGCGCCTGGAGGGCCTGCGCACTTTGCGCCAAATTCAGTTAACCTTCGCTCAGGGCCAGATCCCGGCTGAAGAGTTAATCGACGGCATTCTCATTTTTGTGGCTGGGATTCTTTTACTCATTCCCGGCCTCCTCACCGACCTTTTTGCGCTCGTCTTACTGATCCCCTATACCCGCTGGCATTTCAAACGCTGGCTCCGGCGCCGGTTCGACCGCATGATGGAATCGGGCAACGTCCGGCTGCATTATCGCGGTGCCGAGCCGCGAAATTTCCACGAACCCGATCGGTCTTAATCAAAACCTCTGGCGCGGGTTTCCCCGGGCCCATCATGCCACGACGTAGCGGTCGAGCTCACGGCTGAACTCTAAACCAAGCCCGGGCTTCGCCGGCACGGAGAGCTCGCCATTTACCGGCACCGGAACTTCTTCGAAAAGCTTGAAGGACCACGGCATATACTCGACCGTGAGACCGTTGGGAGCGGATGCAACGAGATGCAATTGAATCTCCGGCAACAAATGGCTCACCACGGGAATGTTGAAAGCCTCGGCCATGCCGGCAACTTTCATCCAGTTGCCGATACCGCCGACGCGCAACAAATCAATCATGACGATATCCACAGAACGCGCTTCGAGCATGTGGCGAAAGGGCGTGATGCCGTAAAGGTATTCACCGCCGGCGAGCGGTGTCGCCAGGGCATCGGCGACCCTGGCCAGGCCGCTATAATCATCGGCTGCGGTGACGTCCTCGAGCCAGAAAAAATTGACGTCCGCCACGCGCTTGCCGATGTCAATGGCCTGATTCACGCTCCAGCGCTGATTGATGTCGCACATCAAGTCGATATCGGGCCCGACCGCCTCGCGGATCGCATGCGCACGCTCCGCTTCCGCGCGCGCGCTCGTGTCGCCCGGTAAAGCCATTTGCGTTTTCATTTGGCGAAAACCTTTTTCGACCAGAATGCGCGCGGATTTGAGAACTCCGGTGAGCGGCGCCGTGCGCGTCAACGCCCCGCTGGCGTAAGTCGGCACGCGTTGGCGTAAGCCACCCAACATCTCGGCAATGGATTGGCCCGCTACTTTGCCCTTAATGTCCCAGAGCGCGATGTCGAACGCTGAAACGGCAAGAGTCGAGATCCCCGCGGGACCGGCGCTGCCGGCGGCGTTTTTCAGTTTGCCGAGCACAAACTCGAGGGGCAGCGGATCTTCACCGACGATCAGCTCACCCAGCAGTTCCACTGCGCGTTTTAATGCCGGCGTAAGAGTCCAACCGAAGAATGTCAAACCGATGCCCTCGATCCCGGCATCGGTCTCGAGCCTCAAGGTGACAAAATCCAAATGGGAGCGGGCAAACCCGGTGCCGCCAGCGAGCGGTTCCTCCACAGGAAGCCTGATTATTTGCGTTTTAGCGGCCGTGATCTTCATCGCCAACTTCTAATACCACAGTGCTAGGTAATCAACTCGATGGCAAAAACCCAATCGCTATCCGCGCGCCGATCTCGCCTTCGTGTTAAGCTAATGCGAAAAGAACAAGCCATGATGATCAACTACGGCGCCGCCATCCAGCGTCTACATTTGTCCAGGTTGCGACCCTTTCTGGTTGCCAGCGTCCTGCTATTCTCTGGCGCGGCTCTGGCGGGTGGATTGGCGGTCGTCTATGTCCCGCAACTAGCAGCCCAGCTCCAACAGCTGTTGCAGCAGTTTGGGCAAATGTTTCGCGGGCTGTCAAAGCTACAACTCGCTGCCGCGATTTTTTTTAACAACAGTCTCAAGACTCTGGTGGTGATTGTCCTCGGCCCACTGCTCGGCATCGTTCCGATCATATTTCTGGTTGTCAACGGCGCAATCCTCGGCGCCGTGATGCCGGTCGCTGCCGCAACTCGAGGACTGTGGCCGTCGATCATGACGATAGTGCCGCACGGCGTTCTTGAACTGCCGGCGGTGCTTTTGGGCACGAGTATCGGACTGCGCTTAGGAGCACACGCATGGCGGCGGCTAACCGGTAACGCGGAGAAGACCCTATTTTCGGAACTTGGTTATGGCTTGCGCCTCTATTTCACCGTCATTGTTCCGCTGCTATTGATCGCAGCGGCGATAGAAGTGTACCTCACGCCGCTTGTGATGAATATGAGGATGATGTGAAAACGCCGGTCCGCGGAAGCGAGCTTAGGATGCCGAAACCTTCGAGGGGGGGCGCGCCGGACAAAAACTAATCGTCGAGCGGCTGCGCCTGAGCGCGGCCTCTGAGGAAATCCAGCAGCGGTTGGACATTGCCGGGAATAGTCATGTCGTCGAAAGCAACCTTTGTAACGCGACCCTCCTCTTTGACACTGATCTCATAATTGGCCAAGTCGCGCCCCGTCGCGCTTTTCTGAACCCCGATTTTATTTAAAGCCGCTCCTCGTAGCAAAGCCGCAAGCTCGTTAGCCTCGCCGGCCGTCAATTTGTCGGTGTCCAGATCGCAGCCTAAAACCAACCCAGCGTAGCCGCCGGTCTGGCGATAACGAAGCTTCATACCATTTGCTAGAAGCCAACGCTCTTCCAGGCTTTGATGATAGCCTTGGATTCTTTGCTGCCGTTGCCGTAGAGCGTAGCGGCAGTCTCGCTGCTGAGTTGTACCATGTCAGTGAAGTTGCTGGTGGCGGTCAACTTGAGCATCGTCTTATACCAGATTTGTCCGGCTCGTTCCCAAGCTCTGCCGCCTATTTCGCTGGCGGCCAGGTAAAAAGCGTGGTTGGGAATCCCCGAGTTGATGTGCACGCCGCCGTGATCACCCAAACCCGTGTATTTATCCTTGAGATGCTTTGGCTGGGGATCGGTGCCGAGCAGCGGATCGTTCTCATATGCCTTTCCCTCTTTAAAGGTGCGCAAACTCTTGGCGCTGGTTTCCGGTCCCATGATATCGGCGCCGATCAGCCAATCCGCCTTTGTTACCGTTTGCCGCTTGCTCCACTGTTTCACCAGAGAACCGAAGACATCGGCGAAATGCTCGTTGAGCGCTCCCGACTCTTTGGAGTACACGAGATTACAGGTGTGCGCGATCACGCCATGTGTCAGCTCGTGCCCGACCACGTCGAACGATTTCGTAAAACGAATGAAGATTCGGCCATCGCCATCGCCGTAACACATCTGTTCGCCGGTCCAAAACGCGTTGTTTAATCGCTGGCCGAGATGGATGCTGGAAATGAGCGACATGCCGTTGCCGTCGAGAGAATTTCGATTGAAATTCTTGCGGTAAAAATTATAGGTCGATCCAGAGTAGCTATATGCTTCATTGACCGGCGTGTCCGCGCTTTTTTTGTCTCTTTCAGCGCGCACCAAGCGCCCCGGAAGCTCCTCGAATCCGGCATGCTTGACGTCGTAAACCAACCGATGCCGGCGAAACGTCGGCGACGGCGTCGCCGCCCAGGCCGGCATCAGCGAAAGCGTCGCGCGCACGGCTCGAAGCGCCGATGCATTGGCGATCGCATCGATGGCCAGTCGCCGCACCCTCGAGTCGCTCGATTCCGCCATGTGATCCAGGATATAAGGCGGGATGAAAGAACAAAACGTATTGTTTACAACAGAGCCGGTTTCGCCGTAAAACTTCATCGACAGCCTCCATGGCTAAGGGTTAAGGTGCGCGATACGGTAGCGGCTAAAACCGCCCTAACATAGCTTTCCTTTCCGTTTAACTCAAGAAAAAATGCCGCACAGCAAGGGATGGCATGGCGTCCGCTTCTTTGCCGTTGCCGGGCAAACAGCTTGACCTTGAACCAGACAGTGAAGTTTAGCTATAAGAATATTCAGACTCGATCGGTCTCAAGTGTGAAAGCCGGCGCTTATCGTGCCATAGGCGACGTCGCAGTCGGCAGGTCGCGAGTGCGCCCTACTGGTCTCGGCCCTTGGCAGCCGTTGAGCAGCTTACAGTGTTTCGATCCCGATCTCAGAAAGGAAAATACCCATGTCAACTAAACTCAGCACCAGAGTTATCGATGGCGATGGTCACATCATGGAAGACAATGCCGGGATTATCGCGCATATGGACGGCTCCTACCGCGAGATCGCGGCGCGCAAAGGGATTTGTTTTCCGCCGTTGGATCATTTGCACTCGGGGCGCGCGGTTGAGACACCGCCGCAACGCGATCAGCGCCCACCCGTGGGCCCAGCAGGTTGGATCGATTTCCTCGACGACGTCGGCATCGACTGGACCGTGCTCTACCCCACGGTGGCGCTATCTTACGGCAAGATCGTCAGCCGTGATTATGCCGTGGCGGTCTGCAAAGCCTATAACGACTGGCTCGCCGAGACCTACGTAAAATATAATTCACGCTTTAACGGCATGGCCATCATTCCCATGCAGGATCCCGAGGAAGCCGCCAAAGAGCTGCGCCGGGCGGTAACCCAACTTGGCATGCTCGGCGCGATGATGCCGTCCAACGGGCTCGCCCAGTTATTGGGCGCGAAACAGTTCTGGCCGATTTATGAGGAGGCCAACCGACTCGGTTGTTGTCTCGCCGTCCACGGCGGCGCCCACGATCGCTTCGGCATGGATCAGATGAACATGTACGTTCCTGTCCATGCCCTGGGCCACCCCTGGGGACTCACCATCAACTGCGCCGACATTGTCTACAATGGAATATTCGACCGCTTCCCGCGCGTGCGCATCGCATTTCTGGAAGGCGGCATCGCCTGGTTGTTGCTGATGCTCGAGCGGCTGCACGCTTCTCATGAGACCCACTTCCAGCATATTCCGGACGATGAATTTGGCGTCCGCGAAGGCGAGGATCCCGCCAAGTACGTCAAGCAGCTGATCAAAGACGGACGCCTGTACCTCGGCGTCGAAACCGAAGAGCTGACCATGCCGTTTGCGATCAAAGTCGTCGGTAACTCGCCGTTTTTGTACTCGTCCGATTTTCCCCACGAGGTCACCAACGAGAGTTGCAAGCATGACTTGGGCGAGCTCATGGAGAGTGACGAGATCACGGCGGATGACAAAGCGGCGATGCTCTGGCGTAATGCCGAGACGTTCTACAAACTGCCCTTGTGAGGCAAATAGGCAATGGAAATGACGAAAGATACGCCGGAAACTTTGTTGAACTCGGGGGGCTAAGATCATGGCTACATGTCGCGCTGCGGTAATAACCGAACACAATCAACCGATATCGATCCAGCAAGTAGAAGTTCCTCAACTCGACGCCGGCTCCCTGCTGATCAAAATCACCGCTTCAACGTTGTGCGGCACCGACGTGCATCGCTGGCATGGGCCGCTGAGTGACGGCGACAGCTTGCCGATTATTACCGGCCATGAACCCTGCGGTGTCGTCGCAGATATCGCCGGCGAGCGCACTGATATTTTAGGCAATGCCGTCAAACCCGGCGATCGCGTGGTGTGGAGTTACGTCGCCTGCGGCTCCTGTTATTATTGCGCGGTGGCGCTCCAACCTTGCATCTGTCCGGGGCGCGCCTCCTGGGGCCACAACCGCAGCGATCAGCCGCCCTATCTGTTGGGCAGCTGCGCGGAATACATGTACGTGCCTAAAGAGTGTCTGATTATCAAAGTGCCCGACGAGGTTTCCTCCGCCTCGGCGGCGGCATCGGCCTGCGCTTACCGCACGGTGATGCACGGTTTCGACCGCTTGGGACCGATCAAAAGTCACGAGACCGTAGTGGTTCAAGGCAGCGGGCCCTTGGGAAACTTCGCCACGGCAGTGGCTCGGGACCACGGCGCGAAAAAGGTGTTAGTGATCGGCGCGCCGGCCAACCGCCTGGAAGTCACCAAACGCATGGGCGCGGATGCGGTTCTCAATCTCGAGGAAATTACCGAAGAAAAAGAGCGGCGCCAATGGGTGCGCGACCACACCGTCGGGCGCGGCGCCGATATCGTCATTCAGGTGGCCAACAACATGGCGGTTCCCGAAGGCCTCGCTTTACTGCGCGGCGGCGGGCGTTACTTAAATATCGGCGCCGGTGGCAAAGCGACCATCGCCGTGGAGCGTATTCCGCAAGAGATGCTCTTCATCACGGTGCGCTCGGCGGAACCACGCCACTGGCTGCAGGCCATAGACTTTTTGGCTTCGCGCAAGAAAACCTTCCCGTTCGAAGAAATGATCAGCAAAAGCTATAAGCTAGAAGAGATCAACGAAGCGATGGCGGCGATGGCGAGCTATCAGGTCGTCAAAGCAGTAATTAACTTTTAGATAGAGTCGCTGCCCTTCCTCACAGCGCTCAGGTTACACATCTCAATCCGGCGCCGGACCAGCATGGTGCTGCGCCGGACTTATTTCATTGTAAACGCTTCCTTGACGAATAAACTCTCGAGCGCGAGCTCTTTCTTCACCAAACCCTGCTCGATCTGGTAACGATTCAACGCCTGAATCGACTTCTTATCGGAATCGGTGAGCACGCCGGCGTACGGATCATAACCGAGCAAGTCGCGCTCTTTCGCATAACCTTCTACTTGCGCCGGGGTCATATACTTTGTTGCGAGCCTATTGGCTTCGCGAAAAGCCTCGATCAATTTCGCCGTGAGATCCGGATACTTTTCCGCGGTCTCTTCTTTGATCGTCACGATATGGATGATCGGATAGATTTGCGTGCGTTTGACGTAATCGATGATCTCTGCCGTATCCTCGAACAACGGTTTCACCTCTGGAAATTTCCCCATTGTCTCCGGCAATGTCCCGCCGCCGAAAAGCGCGGTGTATCCCGAGTCGCCGGGAACCAAAGCGGCGCCGAGCTTGCCCTCGCTGACGAGCTGCGAGAGTTGGGTTTTTTCCTGGCCGAATGGCGGCGGCGGATCGATTCTCTCGACTTTCACCGGCAGTTCATTGCCGATATAGACTTCCCGGCCCGAGACAAACCATCCGACATCGGTGGTTTTGATCCCATGGGCATCCAGAAGGTAGCCGCGCGCCCAGGATACGGCGGTGGCACCGTAACGGAATGCGCCGATTTGTTTGCCCCGGAGCTCGCTCGGGTCTTTGAGGCTGCCCTCGCGATAAAAAATGTTGCGCTGGCGCGGGCCGCGCTGGAAAAATACCGGTAGCGCCGCGAAGCGCTTGCCCTGCTCCTTGGCGCGCATCAATGTCGCCGTGGACATCTCGGCGACGTCGAACTCTCCCTGGACGAAGCGATGATGCATTTCTCCCGGCGAGTATTTATCGCCGACATAATCGAAATCGTACCCATCGATCGGAATCAGTCCGTCAATAAGCGCGCGATTGCGCGGGTTGGGGTTGGTGCTGAAGGAAATACGAGGTTTCTGTGCCATAAGTGATCCCTCCAAAAAATTGGAGTATTGGAGTGTTCAGTGATGGGCTTCGGAAGACCATACTCCTTTACTCCACCACTCCATCAACTCCAGTCTTCGCTAACGATCTCCCATAGGATTTCTACAGATCACATTGAGCAGCGCCTGGCGCCCTTCTTTTTTTACCGCGTTCAAGGCGCGCTGCAGCGCTTGCGGCAATTCGTCCGGATCTTCGACCCGCTCGCCGTAGGCGCCGCATGCCTGGGCGGTCAGTTCGAACTGCGGCGACGGGCTTAGATCCGTGCCCGGGAAATTGTTCGTCCGGCGCGCTACGCCGTCGGGATAGAGGCCGCGCGCCGCCGAAATGCTCGCGTTCCATACCTGATTGTTGTAGATCACCGCGAGAAACGGAATGCGATATTTTTGCGCGGTAAAATGACACGCCGTCGGCGCCGAGAACATGTACGAGCCGTCGCCGACCGCCGCAATCACCGTTGCATCCGGCGCGCCGAGCTTGGCGCCCACAGCCGCGCCCAGGGCCCAGCCCAGATGGCCAGCCGGCGGAGTGTTGAAATGCGAGCCGGGTCGATTGAGCGGGATGACTTCGGCGAGCTTGGACGTTACCGTCTCATTAAAGATGACCGTCTGGTCGTCCATGATATCGCCGATGCATTTTGAAACCCAGATGGGATTCATCGGCTTTTGGTTCTTAGCGGCATCGATGCTCGAGGCAATTTCACCCATCAACCGATCGTGATCCGCTTCGACCTTTCTGCGCCGCTCCGCCAGTTTACGTTTATTGCCGCTCCCGGCCGGCAATTTGTTTTTGATGAGCGCATTAAGGACCGGCAGCGCGATCTCTGAACACGCGGTCACCGGCAGATCCGCGGGAAAACCCCAACCGGGTATTCCAGTAAATAGCGGATCGCGTTCGAGGTGTATGATCGTTGCGTCAGATCTGATCGCGTCGCGCCGCGGCGGCTCCCACGGCACATCGATATCTATGAAGAAAAGCACGTCGGCATCCTTGGCATATTTAAGGGTCTGATTGCCGACGTACAAAGGATGGTCGGTTGGAAAATTAACATGGTTTAGATTTTGCACGACGGGAATTGCCAGCGCTTCAGCCAGCGCGACGAGCTGCGCTACAGCCTCGGGATTGCGGCCCAGGTACTTGGTGACGATCAGCGGGGTTTCGGCGGCGATTAATAGGTCGGCAATTTTATCCAACATCGCGGGATCCGCCTGCGCCTTGGAGGCCGGCGTTAAACCGCCGGATATCACCTGGGTGGATGCCATCGCTTCGCACAGCCATTCTCTTGGCAGAGTCATATAAACCGGACCGCGCGGCTCGCTCATGGCAATTTTGTAAGCGCGCGCGACTACCGCTGCCAGGTTCTGATTGGTGCGCACTTCGTAGTCCCATTTAACGAACTCGCGGACGATGCCGCCTTGATCCCGCGACTCCTGGCGCCAGTGAATATTCTGGCTCTTGCCGCCGCTGAGCTCACCTTCGGTGATCGGCGTGCGGCCCGCGAGCAAAAACAGCGGCACATTGGAAGAATTAGCATTGATCAAGCCACCGAGCGCGTTGGCAGTGCCCGGTAACGTGTGCACCAGCACCATCTGCGGAGCGCCCGTGACGTTGTAGTAACCGTGCGCCATCGACACTGCGGCAATCTCGTGGGGAACCACAACCGGCTGAATATCACGAGGATCTTCCTTGGCCATCTTGGCCATGGCTTCGATCAATGGTCCGTGGTCGGTACCGGTATTGGCGAATAGATAGCGAACGCAGCCGAGCGCCTGCGCTTGCGCCAAGAAAGCTTCCGCGCCACTGGCCACGGCAATCGTTTTAGTATTTTCCGCCATGCCTCACTCCTTGAAATCTCGACATCACGAGGATCTTCCGTGCGTGCTCAAGATCCGGATTGACAGCCTAGCTTCATTGGCAGGTTCTGAAAACCCTCTTGCAGGCTGTTCAAAAAGATCCAGAGGCGAGGTGCGCACTAGTGGTTTCGGGTTTCGCGTCCCCGGGTTTCGGGTTAAAACTCGAAACACGAGACTCGGAACTCGAAACGACGCAAGCGCATATGGGTCTTTTTCAGCAGCCTGCTCTGACATTACACGGGACCTTCGAAAGGCGTCAAGGCAGCGAAAATTAACCGTGCAGCAATGGCCGAAAGAACGTTGCCAAAGTTACTTTCGTACTAAACGTCGGAGCAAGCGCCCACCGATGGCGCTGGCCGCTTCGTTGACTTCGACGACTCGCAACCAGCGGCACGCGAAATAAAAAGTAAGCGCCGCAAGCGCGATGGCTGAAAGAACTCGTGTTAGAGCGAGCCCAAAGCCCGCCAGCGGCAAGATCGGGACTAGCTCGTTAACGGCCCATGCCACCGCCGCCATTGGCATGGACGCGGCAGCGATGCGCAATGCATTGACGGCTAGTTCCCGGCCGCCGATCCTGCCAAGCTTGCGGCGCATGAAAACAGCGAGCAGTAAAAAATTGACCAGCGCTACGGCGGATGTGGACGCGGCCAGGCCGATGTGGCCAAAGCGCACCACCAACAGAGAATTAACCAGGTAATTGACACAGATCGAGCCAAGACTGATCAGCATCGGCGTGCGCGCATCGCCAAAGGCGTAAAACGCCGGCGACAGAACTTTGACCGCCGCATAGCCGGTCAAACCGATGGCATAAGCCGCCAGGGCATTGCCGGTCTGCACGGTATCGAACGCGCTAAAGCGGCCGTGCTCAAATATGACGGCGATGATCGGGCGCGCCAACACCGCCAGGCCAACCGCCGATGGAATGCATAGAACGAATACCAGGGTCAATGCGTGCACTATCGTGCGGCGAAACTCCGCGTAGTCGGCGCGCGCGCTTTCGCGCGAAAGCTGGGGCAGCGCTGCGGTCGCGATGGCTACGCCGAAAACGCCGATGGGAAACTGCATAAAACGAAACGCATAGTTCAACCACGACACCGGCCCGTTAATCACGACGCCGGTTGCCGGATCGACGATCGACGAGGCAAAGTTGGTGTTGACAAAAACATTGATCTGCACCGCCGCCGTGCCGATGATCGCCGGTCCCATCATGCCGATGATCTGGCGCACGCCCGGATCGCTCAGACTCAACATCGGGCGATAGCTGAAACCCACGGCTTTCAAGCTCGGCCATTGAACGGCGAATTGCAGAAAACCGCCGATCAAAGTTCCATAAGCCATGCCCGCAATGGCGCTCAGGCCCAAATAAGGACCGAGCACGAAGCCCAGCAAGAGACCGCCGATAATCGATCCCAGGTTAAAAAAGGCGGACGCCAAAGCGGGAACCGCAAAGCGTCCACGGGCGTTAAGAATTCCCATCGCCTGGGCGGCAAGCGCAATGAAGAGCAGAAAGGGAATCATAATGCGCGTGAGTTCGACGGCGAGCTCGGCTTTTCCGGCGACCGCAAAAAACCCAGGAGCGAGCGCCGCGACGATCGCCGGCGTTTCAAACCAGGCGATCACCGAGATGATGGCGATGATGATCAGGATCAAAGTCGCCATCCGGTTCGAAAGGTGGCGTGCTTCCTGCTCACCTTTTTTCTCCAGCACCTGAGTGAAGGTCGCGACGAACGCCGAAGAGAGCGCGCCTTCGGCAAAAAGATCGCGCAACAGATTGGGAATGCGGAAAGCGGTCAGGAAAGCGTCGTAATGAAAGCCCGCGCCAAAGAAAATTGCGAACACCTGATCGCGCACCAGTCCGAGTACGCGACTCGCCATCACGGCGAGGCTGATGATACCGGCGTGGCGCGCCACAGTGATGCGCGCGGACTCAGTTGTGCTTGAATTCATTTAACGGACGAGGTGGTTTGATCTAGCAGCCCATGGTGAAAGTCTGACGGCATTCGACGTGTCGATGCATCCCCGTTGGCTGCGTTGCTCCTCGCTCAAATATTCCCCGATATTCTCGGTCGTCGCGCCTTGCCATCAGGGCGCCTCGCCCGTCTCGGTGCGACGCCACACTTTCACCACGGGCTGCTAACGATCAGACTCTGGATAGGCGAGCAGCGAGCATCAGACGGCTGTAGAAAATGCCCTTTGTTTCATTTCCGCGTGGCAGGAAGATGCAGCCGGGCCTCGACCTTATTCGACCCGCGTCCTTACGGCTTTCTTCACGTAGTCGTTGACCACGCGCTCGGGCAGAAGACCTTCTCTAGCAAGTTTTCTCGCTGCCGCCGTAACACACGCGACGTAGGTTTGTTGGGTCAATGGTTCTCCTGGTTTAAGCAGGCCTAACCGGGTCCAAGCCTGGGCCACGGTTTCGCGCTGGTCGCGCGCGCCGTTGCCGTTCATATCGACCCACTGGCCTCTGCCGTCGAGCGGCTCCAGGTTCATGCCGTCGAAGAGCGCCAGACCGGTTTCCTGACTCGATCGTAAACTATCGCCCAGCGACGCCGGGAAAGTATGATACACACCCTGCGGGCAAGCGACTTCGGGCAACAGCAACGCCAAGCTCGATTTGACCTTAACGATTCTATTGCTGGCGGCTTCGCGTGAATGCCATTTGGAGGGCGGCGGCGCTTTGCGGCGCTCGACCCACTCGTCGAGCCGATCGACCAGGGCATCCATCACACCACCGAGATCGAGCGCTTGGGCCACGTGATCGGCTCGCGAAACCGAACCGGCATCGAAATGAGCAAGCCCCGCGATCTCATACATCCGGTGTTTGTGCGCCAGGCCTTTTTTTTCCAGGATTGAGGCGTTCTCGCGCTTTTTGCTCAAGCTGCTGTTGCCGTCGCCGGCGTCGAGCAGGTGCGTGACATCGATTTGCGGCACAAAGCGCCGTTTATCTTCATCGGCGATGAGCAGCGTGTCTTGTCCATCGACAAGCAGAGTCGGACGCCAGTCGCCGCCGCCGGCGTCGTCCAGCAAAAAGCCATCGAAGACCCCACTGCCGTCTGCGTCGCGATTGAAACCAGGATAGTACTGTACCAGCCGACCCAAAAAGCCGCCGGCGGAAAAACCGTAAAAATAGGTCCTTTTCGGATTCTGTCCGAGGTTCGCCTGGAGAAAATTTTCGGCGACCTTGGTGAAGCCGACGATGAATCCGGCGTGAGTACTGACATTTACCTGGTGCGTCGTACCATCTTCCAACAAGGCAGTCACATCACCCCCGGTACGCGCCGCCGACCTCAAGGTGTGCGCCACGGCATAGCCTTTGTCGACGAGCAAACCAACGAAACGATTAACATTCAGTAACGGATTGAAATCAGCCCTGGGATCGCGCGGCACCAACGTTCCCACCGCGCCGTACGATCCGGCGCCGTGCGCTGTGACGAATAGCTTGCCGTTCCAATCCTTTGGGTTAGCCGGATAGAACAGGCTCATGCCATGCCCGGTGCTGCCTTCGTAGCGTGCGACTCCTTTGAAGCGCCGCCCGGTATTTTGTGATTGGCTGAAAACCATATCGGGCGCATCATTGAAGTAATTGCCGCGCCGGCCTTCCTTGACCGCCCAGCCCGCCACCGTGCCGCTGATGCGCAGCTCGCGGCGTTCGAAAACTTGTCCTTTGACATTGAAAACTTTCTCTTCCAAGACGATGCGGCACCCGTCGGGACCGAGTTTTTTTCCTGGCGCTTCTGTCGGCGCCGGCAAAAACTCCGCGCAGGAAGGGAACGAGTCGATCTTGTGGACTGCGGTTGGCGCCTCTTGAGCGAACAGCCCAACCGCAAAAAACAACCACGCCAAGATAAAAGCGAATGCTATTTTTCTAAACATGTGAGTTTCATCCTCATTAGCGTCCTAGTGACGCTCTTGGCGATGGTCCCAAAACTCCGCGATCGCAGCGCCCGTCGGCTTTCGTTATCGGCAAAGCGCGCGGCTTAGCAAACTGATAATCGGCGCGCTAACCCTCGGCCCCAGCACTGCGCAGAGTCGCTTTGCATTGACATGGCTCAAGCACTTTCGTTATAAGCTAGGCTCAAAGCTCAATCACGGTATTATAGCTGCTCGGCACAGAAGTGGCGATCGAAACATAGTCGAAGGAGACTCAAGATGGCTTACGACTTGATTATCAAAGGCGGCCGGATCTACGACGGTAGTGGCCTACCCTCCCGTAGCGGAGACGTCGCCGTTATCGGTGATCGGATTGTTGAGGTCGGACGCGTGAGCGGCAGCGCGCACCGGATTATCGACGCCAACGGCCTGGCGGTTGCGCCGGGTTTTATCGATTTTCACACCCACATGGATGCCCAGTTGCTCTGGGACCCGCTGGCGACGTCTTCTTGCTTTCACGGCGTGACGACATTGATTCCGGGAAACTGCGGATTGTCTCTGGCGCCGTGTCGCCCGGAAGACCGCGACAACATCATCGGCTCGTTTGTGCGCGTCGAAGCGATGCCGTCTCAGGTACTGCGCCAGGCGGTCAAATGGGAATGGACAACTTTTCCCGAGTACCTGGCGCGCCTGCGGCAAAAACTCGGCGTCAATGTCGCTGCTCTGGTCGGTCATTGCGCGCTGCGCCAGTTCGTCATGGGCGAGGAATCTTCCGAGCGTGCCGCGACTGCCGATGAAATCGAACAGATGAAAGACATCCTGCGCGAGGGACTGCGCGCCGGCGCCATCGGCTTCTCAACCAATCAGAATCGCCGCCACATGCGCGAGGATGGCAGGCCGATTGCCAGCCGCCTGGCAACCGACGATGAAATTCTCGAATTGGCGGGTGTGCTCGGCGAGCTCAATCGGGGTTCTATGCAGATTTCGCGCGGCACCCTGGGCGTCTCTCGCCCGGCTGAGGAAGACGTCAATTTGTTTCATCGCCTCGCGGAAAAATCCGGGCGCCCGGTGATCTGGCAGAGCATCGCTCATCGTATGAATGCCCCGGATCTATGGAAACAGCTGCTCGAGCTCGCGCAGGAATCTCTGGACAGCGGCGTGCCCTCCTATCCACTCTGTAACGCCCGGCTTTTCAACGGCCGGTTTACGCTCAAGAACGCGCAGACCTTTGACGAGCTGCCGAGTTGGAAAAAGATCATGTTCTTGCCGGTGGAAAATCGCGCGCAACTGTTCGGCGATCCGGAGATGCGCGCCAAGCTGCGCTTCGAGGCGGTGGAGGACACCCGCTCGGTCAACTTCAGCAGGCGCTGGGACCAGATCTTTCTTATCAAAGCCATCCTGCCCAAAAACCAGCCGTTCGAAGGCAAGCATCTGCAGGAAATCGCCCGCTCACAGGACAAGGACGTCATCGATACGTTCCTGGATATCGCCCTCGAGGAGAATCTCGACACCACATTCCAGAATTCCGGCGCCCGAGACGAGCAGGCGACCGCTGAGATTCTCAAGAGTCCCATCACATTGGTCGGTCAATCGGACGCCGGCGCCCACCTGATTTACCACGCCGGTTATGGCTACGCGACCCGCTTCCTGGGTTATTGGATCCGCGAACGAAAGGTCATGAGCTTGGAGCAAGGCATCCGCAAGCTGACATTCATGGTCGCATCGCTGTTTGGTCTGGACGATCGCGGCCTGGTGCGCAACGGCATGGCGGCGGACCTGGTGGTGTTCGACCCTGAAACCGTGCGCGAGTGCGAACCGGAGATGGTCACTGACTTACCGGGCGGAGAAAAACGGCTGATACAAAAAGCCATCGGCGTCAAGATGACGGTCGTCAACGGCAAGGTTCTGGTCGAAGACGGCGAACACACCGGCGGCTATCCCGGCCGGGTTTTGGGCAACGGCGCAAGCGCTCAACCGCTGGGCTAATACGAGCAGGTCTTGCCGCGGTGCGCGTGCCAGTCCGGCGACAGCTTGGGGCGGAAAAATTTGTGAAAACCCGGACGCAAGTTTCAGGTACGGAAAAATCCTCTTGCAGCAGGCTGCTCAAAAAGATCCAGAGGCGAGGCGCGCCCTAGGGGTTTCGGGTTTCGCGTCCCGGGTTTCGGGTTGAAACTCGAAACACGAAACTCGGAACTCGAAACCGCGTCAGCGCCTATGGGTCTTTTTCAGCAGCCTGCTTAGCAGCCCGTGGTGAAAGTCTGGCTGCATTCGACGGGCGATCGATCCCCGCTGGCTGCGTTGCTCCTCGCTCAAATATTCCCCGATATTCTCGGTTGTCGCGCCTTGCCATCA
Organism: uncultured delta proteobacterium; assembly: GCA_963801935.1. Taxonomy (GTDB): domain Bacteria; phylum Desulfobacterota; class Binatia; order UBA9968; family UBA9968; genus DATACQ01. The sequence goes on along the minus strand of CAWDHA010000002.1, from coordinate 127,972 downwards.
GGGCGCCTCGCCCGTCTCGGTGGACGTCACACTTTCACCACGGACTGCTAGGCGAAAAAGGCGAATGCCCGGACTTCGATACTCTGCCGCGCCGGCGCATCCGCAGGCGTATTGGGGTCTTCAAAGGACGTATGCGGCGTGAATCTGGCGCGGCCGTCTTTTGCCGAATCGTAAACCTTAAAGACCAGGGCCTCATCGCGGCGCATCTCAGGGAAATAGACCCAGTGGTGGTTTGGGTTATATTTCAAACGATAGGTTTGTCCGACCCGGCCGGGATAGCGGCGCTCAGAGAGCAAAAAATCGTCGCCAGTAACGCTGTTGGCGGCCGCCAGGGCCAGCGGATTTTTTTGAATCGGCTGGTTGATCGCGCGCCACACTTGAATAATCGCAAAGCGGCGTGCAAGCAAATCTTCGGCTTCGCCGGGGAGAATGTCGCGCACGCGCTGCGGCCCGGACCATTCGGTGTAGTCATTGTGCGCCGACAGCACCGGTTCGCGGATAAGCTTGGCCTCCCGCTCGGCTTCATCGCCGGAGCGCAAAGTGTGATCAAAAATCACCACGCTGAGAGCGCCGGAGACCTGCTTGATCAACTCCTCGATCTCCCGGTAGTAAGTGGATCGCAATTGTGCGGCGTCGAAAAAGTCGGTTACCTGGGTTTTGTGCTCGACGAATATAAAGCCTTGCTCGTCGAGCGACAACCGATCCCGGAGCGCGCGGCCATTCTCGACGCCAACCTGCTTTAGCTCCTGAGTGCCGAGATTGCGCCGGCGAATATTGGCCGGGCCGAAGGACTCGTTCACCAGCTTTTCACCGGTGTCCACTGTGTAGGGTATACCAACAGTCAGCGCTTGAACCATAACCCCAGTTCCTCCTTATGATCTGGCGGCCGCGCACCCGGTTTGGAGTCGCTGAGTCGCTTGATTGAAAACCTACATGAGCGTCACCCGAGCCGTCAACGGCCGGCTGAAAATCGTCCGCAAGTCCTGCTATAATTGTCGATCATAAACCGCTGATTGGAAAATCTACTCCAATGTTTTATTTCGCTTATGGCTCGAACATGAGTTGGCCGCAAATGCAGCGCCGCTGCCCCTCATCGCGCTTTGTCTGCATCGCCCATTTGCCGGATTACCGGTTTGCGATCGCGCGTCATTCGCGGCTGCGCCATTGCGGCACCGCCAATATCTTTCCGGAACCAGGAAGTATGGTCTGGGGCATAGTCTACGAAGTAAGCGAAGCCGACATGTTGATCATGGACGGCTTTGAAGACGGCTATAGCCGGCATCAGAGTTTAGTTTACTGTATACGACCTATCTCCTCGTCGTATCAGGCGATTGTTTATATCGCGCCTAACGAAATCGGCGTGCCGCTGCCCAACGCCGAGTACAAGCGCTTGTTGCTCGAAGGCGCGCGTCACTGGCAGTTGCCCGCCGACTACTGCTCGATGTTGGAGGATTTGAGCGCCGCGGGCGTCTAACCGATTGGCAGCGGTAAAGCCGAGTCCCCTCGCAGCTCACTAACGAAGCCGGTCATGCTACACAGCCTAACCTGGCGACAAGGTTAAGCTGTGGACGGCGGCCCCAGGGGCAGTTATGATGCGGCGGTAACCCACAGCTTTTAGAAAAACCATCATGGCGCACTCGATGCGAACCATCGGACAGCGCGCGGCGGCGCTTGGCCGCGCTCCGCGGACCCGCAAACTTGCCCTCTGGTTTGTCGGGATCATCGCCGCCATTGGAGTCTTGGGCGCGCTGGTTGCGCCCTATGTCCTGCGCCGCGTGCTCTCAGATCAGCTAACCGCCAAGCTCAACCGCGCGGTTACTATCGAGAAGATCACCATTAACCCCTACGCCATGACTGTGACCTTGCGCGGTTTTCTGATGAAGGAGCGCGGCGGCACGGCAACCGCGCTGTCCTTTGATGAACTTCATGTCAACTTGCAACTGGAGTCGTTGTTTCAGTTAAGCCCGATGCTACAGGAGTTGCGCCTGGTAAAGCCCTACATCAACCTGGTGCGTCAAACGGATTACAAATATAACTTCGGCGATCTCATCGATGAATTTACCTCGGGACCGGCGGGTCCCAGGCCGCGTTTCGCGCTGAATAATATTCAAATCATCGATGGCAAGATCGACTTTGACGATCGTCCCGAGCAGACCAAACACAGTGCCGAGAGTATTCGCCTGGGGATCCCGTTTATTTCGAGCTTGCCGAGTGATAGCGATATCTTCGTCAAACCTGCCTTCTCAGCGGTGCTAAACGGCACGCCGGTGAATATCAGCGGCGGTGCAAAATTATTTAAAGACCCGCTTGAAAGCGTTGTTCAGATCAATATCGATAACCTGCAGATTCCCAAATATCTGCAATACGCGCCTGTGGAGCTTGATTTCAAGCTGCCGAGCGGCCGAATCGACGGCAAGGTCACGGTCTCGTTCAAAACCGCCAAAGGCCAGGAATCGGTTCTCGCCATCGCCGCCGACCTGGCGCTCCGCGATCTTGTGATGCAGGAAAAAAACGGCGTGGCGCTGTTGAAACTGCCGGTTTTCAACCTCGGCATCGATTCCATGGGCGTTTTCGCGAAAAAAGCCGCAATAAAAACGATCAGGGCCGAGGGGCTCGAGCTCCATCTCAGACGGCGAAAAGACGGGAGCTTCAACATTGCCCATCTGACCGTGGCGCCGCCAAACTCGGCTGCAGCCAAAAGCGCGTCTCAAGCTGAAACCGCCCAGGCGAAGAAGATTGACAAGCCTTTTATCTATCACGTTGAGCAACTCCTGCTGGAGTCGGGCAAATTGCATTACTTCGATGAGACGACGGCAACGGCCTACCAGACTCGGCTGGACAATTTGCGCATCGCCGTCAGGGATCTCAGCAACGAGCCGCAAAAGAAAGCCGCAATCGAGATTGACTTCGAAAGCGACGGCAAGGAGCGTTTCACGCACCGCGGCGCGCTGCAACTCACGCCGCTTTGGGTCGAAGGCAAGTTGGACGTCGCCGGACTGCGTCTCGGCGGGTTTAAACCCTACTACGAGAGCGCCGTCGCCGCCGAGATTCGCGAAGGCTTTCTCGACCTCTCCACGCGCTACCTTTTCCAGCGAATCGAGAGCGGCAGCGAGCTTAAATTTTCCGAGCTGGCGGCCGCGCTGCGCGATTTGCGTTTGGAAGAAGCCGACAAAAGACCGCTCTGGCGCATCGCAGCGTTGGGTATCAAAGACGCGGCCGTGGATCTTGGCAACAAAACCATCGTCATCGGATCTTTGGAGGGACGCGAGGGCAGCGGTTTCCTCCAGCGCAACGCCGACGGGACTCTGAACTATGGTCGTTTAGTCAAATCTCAGCCTCGGCCGCCGGCCGCAAAGGAGCCCAGCAAGAAAGACGACGCCGGTTGGAGAATCGAAGCCAAGCAGATTTCTCTCAATCGTTTCAAAGTCGATTTCGAAGACAATAGTCCATCGCCCGCCGCCAAGCTGAGTCTTTCAGAGCTTTCGCTGCGTGCCGAGAACTTTTCCAGCGCCAGGAATCAGCGCGCCACGGCGACGATTCAAGCGAAGCTCAATAATGGCGAAGTGCGCCTTACCGGAAGCGTGGGCGCGGACCCGGTAGTGGCGCTGTTTCGTATTGAGGGACGCGACGTCGATCTGGCGCCGCTGCAACCCTATCTGAAAGACCAGGTTAATTTTACGCTGACCAGCGGCCGGCTCGGCGCCAAAGGCAATTTTGTTTTCGACGCGAGCGCTCAGGGCCCAGCGAAGCTCACTTATAGCGGCGCGCTCGGTATCAGCGATTTCACTACGGTCGAGCAAAACGCTGCCGAAGATTTGCTCAAATGGAAGCTGCTGGCTTTGAGCGGCATCCAGTTTGCCGCGAACCCGATGCAATTGCGCATCGACGAAATCGATCTGGCGGGGTTTTACTCGCGCCTGATTCTCGGCGCCGACGGCAAGGTCAACCTGCAAAATCTAGCAGCCGAAAAACCCGCCGTAAGCGAGGCAAGAGCCGCGCCGAAGTCAACCCAAGAAGCATCCCCGCGTGCGCCCGCCGCGCCGGCCGGCGAAGAAAAGATCAGCATCGGAAAAATCAACCTGCGCGACGGTAACATCAATTTCAGCGATTTTTTTGTGAAACCGAATTATACCGCTAATCTGACCGGCGTTCGGGGCACCATCGGTGAGCTAAAAGCAGAAGCACCCGCTGACCTGGCGCTCGAGGCTAAACTCGACGACGCCGCACCCGTGGATATCCGCGGCACGATCAACCCGATGGGCAAAGACCTGTTCATGGATATCAAAGCAAAAGCGAGTGAGATCGAGTTGAGTGCCTTTTCGCCCTATTCGGGAAAGTACGTCGGCTATGGCATCGCAAAAGGACAGCTCACTTTCGACGTCGCCTATAAGCTCGAGAACCGCAAACTCGATGCCCAAACCCAGTTCATCCTCAATCAATTGACCTTCGGCGAAAAAATCGACAGCCCGACGGCCACCAGTCTGCCGGTCACCCTCGCGGTCGCTCTGCTCAAGGACCGAAACGGCGTGATTAACGTCGGCCTTCCCATCAGTGGTACCCTCGACGATCCACAATTCAGCATCGGCGGCATTGTTTGGCGCCTGGTCATGAACATCATCACTCGAGCGGTAACCGCGCCGTTCGCGCTGCTGGGCGCGGCTTTCGGCGGCGGTGGCGGCGGAGCCGAACTGAGTTATATCGAATTCGAATTTGGCCGGACGGCGCTATCGCAAACTGCCCAAGCCAAAATCAAGACCTTGGCCGCAGCGATGAACGACCGCCCCGGCTTGAAGCTCGAAATCACCGGGCGCGCCGAACCCACGAGCGACGCGGAAGGCCTGAAACGCCTCCGCCTCGAAAACAAAGTCAGAGCGCAGAAGGCCAAGGAACTGGCGCGCCAAGGGGCTGCGGCCAAAGCTGAAGAAGAAGTTCAAGTCGCCAAAGAAGAATACGAACGTTTGTTGCGCGCCGCCTACGATCAAGAAAGCTTTCCCAAACCGCGTAATCTGGTCGGCTTGGCGCAGTCTTTGCCGGCGGCGGAGATGGAAGACCTGATGCTCAAGCATACCACTATCAGCGACGATGACGTGCGCGCATTGGCGAACCAGCGCGCCCAGGTGGTGCGCGATCGGCTGCTCGCGGCAAAGATTACCGCCGACCGTTTATTCATCGTCGCAGGCAAAGCCCCGGCCCAGGAAGAGCCGGCAAAAACCAAAGCGCGACCGAGCCGCGTCGATTTTTCCCTCAGGTAGGCGCTCGAGCGGTTTGTTCGCGGCATTGTGGTATCGCCCGGTTCTGATATAACTTCGACAAACGAGGAGGCAGTTTGATGACCCAGCCACGCAAATCCCCCAAGCCCAAAGTTACCATCATCGCCAACAAAGGCACACATCAGACGATCAATTATTTGCTGGAGGACCGCGACGAGTTGGATTGGCTTGTCGCCATTGGTCGCAACAAAAAGGGAGATATATTTTTTTACGATACCGGCGGCGACATCATCCACGACCTTGGCGCCCTGGAATACATTAAAGAACGTATTCTGCGCGACTATTTCGGCGATATGGATGAGTAGCGCGGCGCATTCGCGTCGCCGCGGTTCAAAGTTCAAGGTTCAAAGTTCGGCAATTCGGCAAGAACGGGAGCAGACTACGAACTCTTGGCATTTTCACGTTGAACATTGAACCGCGAATCCCTCAATTCCTTTCTTCTCTTTTCTTTCTCCGTGTTGACACAACGCGCAGATTGCCACACACTCGCGCGCATGCGGACGATCAACGTCGCGGCCTTGTTTGGCCTCGGCATCCTTGCGCCTGAAAAGCGCCGCGCGTTAAACCTGGTTTACGCCACCAGCGTAGCGCTGGTGATGGGTGTGAACTTCATTCAGCCCGCCTTGCCCGCTTTGATCGAGCCGTTCGGCATCACCGACGGCGCTTTAGGATTGGTCATGACCGCGCTTACCGCGCCGGCGATTTTTCTTGCGCCGATGTTCGGGTTCGTCGCCGATCTCTTCGGGCGGCGGCTTCTCTTGGCGTGGGGACTCGTGGTTTACGGTATTTTCGGTGCGGCGATGGCGTTTGCGCCTACCTTTGAATGGTTGCTGGCGTTTCGCGCGCTCCAGGGAGTGGCCTACAGCGCGGTCACTCCTTTGACGATCGTCTTGATTGGCGACCTGCTCGAAGGCGATCATGAAATCGGCGGTCAGGGCCTCAAGGTCTTTCTCGACCGCGTCGGTTACATGATTTTACCGCCGCTCGGCGGACTACTCGCCACCATCGCCTGGTTTTGGCCATTCACGGTTTATTTCCTCACCGTTCCCCTCGGCATCGCGGCATTTTTCTGGATGCCGGAAACCAGAAATAAAAGAAATTCCGGCACGCAGACTTATCTCGGCGACATGCTTCGGCTAGCGCGCCATCCGCGGCTTGTGATCGCGTTCGCCGCAGGCTTTATGCGTTTTTTTCTCGATTACGGTTTTCTTACCTTCTTCCCGCTCTTTATCGTCCGTACTCACGGTGTTTCGACCGCCACCGCCGGAGTTCTATATGTGTTTTTTGCAATCGGCGCGATGATAACCTCGAGTCAGGCCGGACGCATCGCGGCGGGAAGGGATAAAGCGCAGTTGCTCTTCTTTGCCTTTCTCGTGAGCGGCGTCGCCGTGATTGCGGTGCCTTTCATCCCCGGCATTTGGCTGGTGGGATCGGCGCTGTTTTTTTATGGCTTGGCCAACGGCGTCATTTCACCGATGCAAAAAAGCCTGCTTACACAAAACGCCCCGGTAGAAATGCGCGGCGGAGTGGTTGCCGTCGACCGCTTGATTCAACAGGTAGCGAAGACCACGGCAACTTCAATCGTCGGCTTGCTGCTCGTCGCCATCGAACTGCCGGCGATCTTCTGGTTCATGGGCATTCTCTCTCTCGTCAGCGTGGTACTGATGGCAGCGCTGTTGCCGCGCGCCACCCCGGCGCCGGCCGGGCGAGCGATTTCCTAAAGCGCCACGTTATCGTGTAGCAAGCGCACCCATGACCGCGCCGGGCCTAAAATGCCTTGAATTCCAGGTCTTCCCGGCTGACGGTTTCCAACTGGATTGTCGTGTGTTCGATATTGAAGCGCTGCTTGAGGGTGTGTTCGATGCCGTTGAGCACGTGGTGCAGATCGCCGCCGACCTCGACAACAGCGTGGGCGCTCAACGTGTATACCCCTGAGGTCACAGCCCAGACGTGCAGGTCATGAACCTTGGCGACTCCGTCGACGCTTTCAATTGTCTGCTGCACTTCTTGCAAGCGAATTCCTTTGGGCACCGATTGCATGAGAATGCTTAAGGACTCTTTGACGAGATGCCACGATGAGAAAAGAATCAGAACGGCGATGACAATGCTGATCAACGGATCGGCGACATACCAGCCGGTGGTCAGCATCACGGCGCCGGCGGCAATCGCCCCCAGAGAACCCAGCGCGTCGCTGACTACATGCAGGAACGCGCCACGCAGGTTTAAATTATCGTGATGATGATGAGGATCGAACAGAATAAAGCCGGCGGCGATATTGACCAGCAGACCGAATATCGCGACGACGATCATCCCGGTGCTCTCGACTTCGGGCGGCTGAAAAAGCCGGTTAAAGGCGGCAGCCAGAATGATGCCGACGATCAGCCAGAGAATCAGGCCGTTGAACAGCGCCGCGAGAATTTCCGCGCGGTGATAGCCATAGGTGCTGTCGACGGTAGCCGGCCGCCGGGCAAAATAAAAAGCGCACAAACTGAGCGCCAGCGCGCCGATATCCGAGAGCATATGGCCGGCGTCGGAAATCAGCGCCAAACTGTTAGTCATAAAGCCGGCGATCAGCTCAGCGAAAAAATAAACCGAGCTGATCGCCAGCGCCAACCTCAAGCGTTTAGTTTCATTATGCCGTTCGATGCCCGCCATATTTATGAAGAATACTCCGGCGCTGAAATTCGCTCAAGGCAGAGCCGCGCCCCGGCACCCGCGACGCGCAAGACTCTAGCGCGGTCCGTTCTTTAACGCCAAAAAGTACAATTTCCCGCGGCTATTCATATAACCGGCCTCGGCCGCGGCTTGACTCGCGGCGCCAAAAAACAGGTCGGCGCGCTGCGCGCCGCGAATCGCGCCACCGGTATCCTGGTTGAGCACGAATCGTAGAAACGGCGTCCAGCCGGTCAATCGGCCGGAAGCGTCAATGACCGGCCGCTCGGCGTAAATGAACGCCAGCGCGCCCTTGGGAAAGAGCCGCGAGTCGGTGGCAATCGAGCGCCCGGCGGTTACCGGAACCTCGAGACTGCCGAGCGCACCCCCAGGGAGAAAACGAAAGAACACGTAACTTTCATTGTGCGCCATGATCTGGTCGCGCTCGGCGGGATGCTCCGCGAGATAGCGCCGCAAGCGCTGCATCGACATTTCCTCCGGCGGAATTTTTCCGCCATCGATAAGTAATCGGCCGATGCTGCGATAGGGCAAGCCATTTTGCGCGACGTAGCCGACCTGGATCCGGCGCCCGTCGGTAAAGCGCAAAATGCCCGATCCCTGTATCTGCAGAAAGAATATATCCACCGGATCTTTGGTCCAGGCGATCTCGTGACCGCGGCCGCTGAGCGCGCCGCCGTGATCGATCTGGGCGCGTGAATAATAGGGCACCAATTTACCGGCTTCCAGGCGGCCGATCCGCGGGCCGCCATCGCGGTCGGAACTCTCCGGCGCTTTTCCGGCAGCGATCAAGTCGGCGGGCTTGCCGTAAATCGCGTATTGGTACTCCGGCGTCGGCGCCAAGCTCGCATCGATGACGGGTAGGTAGTAGCCGGTGAACAGAACCGGCTGTAATTCAGGATCGGCCGAGGACGGCAGCAGATCGAAACGGTCCTGAAGCTCCCTTATCCAACATTCCCGGCACCCGAACTGCTTGAGGGTCTCTTCGAAGGCCTGCAAAGTCGCGATCACCTCGCGCGCCGTAAAACGGCGCGGCTGGTTGCCGACGATGTGATTAGACGGCAGCTTCACGAGATAAGCCAGACTGTGATTGATCGCCTGGCGCAACGACTCGCGGTCGAGGTCGTCGGCAATGACCGGCGCCGGCCGAGGTGCCATCTGCGCGCCGGCGTCGGCGAGACCCATAAACATCGCGAGCGCGCCGGCGCCCGCCGCTGATATGAATGTTCGTATTGGCGCCTTGCGCTGTCGGCGCGCTTGATAGAGACTGCCTTTCATTGACTCACCACGAAATTAGAAGAGAAGTCATCAACGTCTTGGATCGCCTGCCGAAGCGTTTTCGCGACGCTTTGCGGAATCTCGAAATCGTTGTGGAAAAACGCCCGAGCGCTGAGTTGCTGCGCGCCGAAGGGCTCGACCCGCGCCGCGACACTCTCTACGGTCTCTACCATGGCGTTCCGCTCTCCGAGCGCTCCGAATTTGACCCGCCTATGTTACCAGATAAGATTTCGATTTTCGCCGAGCCGCTGCTCGAAGATTTTCCGGACCCGGAAGAACTGCGCGCGGAGATTCGCCTGACGGTGCTGCATGAAATCGCGCATTACTTTGGCATGGACGAAGACGAGATCGAAGATCTGGGATACTGAGAGCAATCGGCCGCGGAACGAGGATGGAGAGTCGAGGACGGCGCTCGCGATTTCCAGCTTCGATCTTCGATCATCTATCATCGATCCTCTATCATCGTGTCTTAATTCTCCCTGAGCATCGCCGGCGCGCTGCGTCTTGCAAATCGGCGCTCGAGTGCCTGGCTGTAACGTGACATCGGGTAGCAAAACAAAAAATAGACGAACGCGGCGAAAAGGTAGGCCTCGACGCCGAAGCCGGTCCAGGCCGGCTCGTTGAGCGATACTTTGATGGTGGTGAGCAAATCGAAAAGGCCGATGATCACCACCAGCGAAGTATCTTTGAAAAATCCGATAAAGGTGTTGACCATCGGCGGGATCGCGATCCGCAAGGCCTGCGGCAGGATGACCAAACGATGGCGCTGCCAGTAAGATAACCCGAGCGCCTGGGCGGCCTCGTCCTGGCTGACGCGGCATGGCCTGCAGACCGCCGCGCACCACTTCGGCAAGATACGCCGCGGCGAACAAGATCATAGCGATCTGCGCGCGCAGCAGTTTGTCGATGGAAACTCCCGCCGGGTAGAAACAGCGGCAGCATGACCGACGCCATGAAAAGCACCGAGATCAGCGGCACGCCGCGAATCATCTCGATGTAAGCAATCGAGAGCAGACGGACCAGCGGCAGCGCCGAGCGCCGCCCGAGGGCGAGCAAGATCGACAGCGGAAAGGCGAAAGCGATGCCGAAGGTGCTCAGCAATAAGCGTCAAGATCAAGCCGCCCCAGCGCTCGTTCTCAACATAGTCGAGGCCGAACACTCCGCCCCACATCAGCAGCCTACCGATGTGCCAGTCCCGCGACCCAGATGAGCGCCAGGCGCGGCCGCCACATGGCGCGCATGGCGCTGAGTCCGTAGAGCGCGATCAGCATCATAACTGCCAAAGCCGGACGCCAGTGCTCCTCGAGCGGATAGGTGCCAAACAAAATAAAGCGATACTTGTCGGCGACAAACGCCCAGCAGGCGCCCAGCTCCGAGCGTCGCGGCAGAGGCGCGCGTCGGCCGCCGACCACACCGCGTGCACCAACGCCCAATCGATCAACGGCGGCAGACTCTCCAGCCAGATAAAGAATTATCGCCGTGGCGACTGCATCTCGGCCAGTTGGAAAAAAGCTGGCGCGCAACCATCGCAGTGGCGCGCGCCGGACGCGCCGGCGCCGGATGGATGCTCAAGCTTGCCTCCCGCTAGAGCGACTGCGCCGGTTGTACCAATTCATCAGAGCGGAAATCGCCAGGCTGATCGTCAGATAAACCACCATGATGATCGCGATGCCTTCGATGGCCTGGCCGGTCTGATTGATCGTCGTATTCGCGATGGAAACCAGATCGGGATAGCCGATGGCCACCGCGAGCGAGCTGTTCTTAGCGCAGTTCAAATATTGGCTGGTCAGCGGCGGCACGATGAGCGCGCAGCGCCTGCGGCAAGATGACAAAGCGCATCGTCTGGCGACGGCTCAGCCCGAGGGAATGGCCGCCTCGAACTGGCCGCGGTCCACCGAGAGAATTCCGGCGCGGACGATCTCCGCGATAAACGACGCGGTGTAAAGTGATAAGCCCGAGAGCAGAGCGGCGAATTCCGGCGACAGCGAACCGCCGCCGGTAAAATTAAACCGGTGAATCGCGGATATTCCAATTCGAAAAGCGTCGCGACGGCAGCCGGAAACGCGATGCCGCGGTTGCTGAGAAACACCCCGGGCAACGGATTCAACGCGTCGGCCGGCGCGGGAAGGGTTTCGGTGATGACGGCGTACCAGAAAAACAGCTGCACAACCAACGGAACATTGCGAAAGACTTCGACGTAAGCCGCGGCGAGTTTGGCTAAACAGCCAATTGGGCGATAAGCGAGCCAAACCGATTAACGCGCCGAAGAGAGTCGAGAACAGGATCGCCATGGCGCGACCCGGAAAGTATTGAGCAACCCGACCGCGAGCGCGCTTTAGATAGGTGTCGGCGGCGCTGTAGGAAAGAATCGTGGTCTCGCCGATTTCGAAGCCGGCTTCGCGGGTCAGAAAGCCAAAGCCGCTGGCGATGCCGCGCGCTCGCAGATTCTCGGCAGCGTTAGAAATAAAATACCAGGCAGCCAAGCCAACCGCGGCAGCACAGCACCCTGGGAAAAATCGCGACGCGACGCTGGCCACGGTTGGCACGTCATCAGCTTGCGTCCGGCAGCGCCAGAGCTTCAACGGATCATGAACTGAATGCGATGCGCCGAATTCGATCGGCTTCAGCGGATCGGCGGTGCGTACATGAGCCCGCCCTTGATTCCAGAGTTTATTGATGCCGCGGTCGAGGCCGAGCGGTGTCAAGATGGCGCTCGAAACTCTCGCCGTAATTGCCGACCTGCTTGACGATCTTGTAGGCCCAGCGATTGTCAAGGCCAAGCATTTTGCCGAACTCGCCGACGGCGCCGACGAAGCGCTGGATCACCGGATTGGCGCTCTTCGGCTTGCTGATCGATATTCTTGCGACGTGAGCCCGAGCTCCTCGGCATCGATCATCGCGAACAGCGACCACTTGACGATATCGAACCAGTGGTCGTCGCCGTGGCGCACGGCGGGACCGAGCGGCTCCTTGGAAATCACTTCCGGCAGAATCACATGGTCGGCGGCATTGGCCGCGCGCGAGGCGCGCGCCGCGATCAGTCCCGAGACGTCGGTGGTGTAGACATCGCAGCGCCCGGCGAAATAGGCATTCAGCACTTCTTCCATTTTTTCAATCACCACCGGTTTGAATTTCATCTTTTTGGCGCGAAAATAGTCGGCCAGATTGAGCTCGGTGGTGGTGCCCGGCTGGACGCAAACCGTGGCGCCGTTTAGCTGCTTTGGCGTTCTTGACGTTGCGCTTCTTGGGCACCATAAAACCCTGGCCGTCGTAATAATTCACGCCGACAAAATTGAGACCGAGACTGGTATCGCGGCTGATGGTCCAGGTGGTATTGCGCGCCAGGACATCGACCTCTCCGGACTGGAGCGCGGTGAAGCGCTGCTGCGCGGTCAGCGGCGTATAGCGCACTTTACTGCGCGTCGCCGAACAGCGCCGCGGCCACCGCGCGGCAAACATCGACGTCGATGCCGCGCCACACACCCTTGCTGTCTGGTTGCGCGAAGCCGGCAAGACCAGTGTTGACACCGCACTGAACGTAGCCCTTGCTCCTGACACTGTCTGACGTCGACTGCGCGGCCGCGGGCTGGGCGCCCACAAGCGCCAAAACCAGCGCGCCGAGAGCCGAAAATCCTAAACCGTTTTTAGCCATCTTGTTCTTGAGACACGACGCTAATCCCTGATGTTTTGCAGAAACCATTCGGTGGGCAGCTCGCGACCCAGTTTATTTTGTTTGGCCAACTCGACGACTTTTCCGGCGCACGCGGCGAATTGCAATCCCTGGGTTCCTGCGTTGATAAAAAACGTCACCTGTTTATCGTTCGTTCGACCCGGCGCTCTGCCGGCCCGAACATCCATGAAGTATTTGAAGTAATCGCCTTTGTAATTGTCCACCGCCGGATTGGGAATGCGCGCCCGTTCTTCGGGCTGCCCGGCAATATAGCCGACATTGCCATGCAAACGAATCATGCCTTCGTCCATGGCTTCAATCGTATTGCGACCGAGTTTTACCGAGACATCGCACTGCTTTAATACCTTGGGGCCGACCTCGCAGGCGCGCACACAGGTGATATGGGCGCCCTGTTTGAGCCACTCGGGCTCGTCGAAAACCGTGCGCGTCGAGTCAGTGCAGGTGGCGACGATATCCGCTTCCCGGACGGCCAGCTCAGGCTTATCCACCGCGACCACTTCGATATCGAGCTTGCCGGTCATTTCCCGGGCAAAGGCGTCGCGATTGGCTTTTGTCGGGCTATAGACCGTTACCTTTTTTAGTTTGCGCACCTCGTAAAAGGCTTCCAAATAACTGCGCGCCATGCCGCCGGAGCCGAAAATCCCGACCTCCGAAGCATCCTCGCGCGCAAGGTATTTGGCGCCGAGACCGGCACAGCCGCCGACCCGCATGTGTTGCAAGAGTCCATCGTTGATGATCGCCAGGGGCTCGCCATTGCGAATACTGAAAACCATCACCAGCCCGCACCAGGTTCCCGGCTGCATACAATATTTTTCTTCGGTATCGCCGTTCGGCCAGTGCACCACGTCGGACTTCATGCGAATGGCGAAGACACCGATTTTGCGGCTCGCGCCTTCCATCGTGCCCCAGCGCCAGTAGCCATCGGGCCGCTCCGCGCACGGCATCCAGACGTCAAGCCTCGGCCGGTAGACGGCATCGCCTTTGAGCAGATCGTCGTAGCCGACGTCGAGCGCTTCGAGACAGTCCTTCATCGTGAACAGCTTTTCTACTTCTTCATTGTTGATCAGCAGCATGGCTCCTCCACCTTTCGCTTACAACACTGAAGCGGATTTTGAAAGCCAACGCAAACAATGTGGCGTAATCGACAAAAATAGTGGACAATCGAAAAAATTTTGTTCCCTGGTAGATCCAGAGCAGGAGGCGATGTTGGGCGGCATAAACGTTGCGATCATTTTGGGAATTGTCGAGGGGCTCACTGAGTTCATCCCGGTTTCTTCGACCGGCCACCTGATTTTGGCCGGCCATTTCTTAGGCTTCGTCGGCGATAAAGCAGCGAGTTTTGAAGTAGCGATCCAACTGGGCGCGATTCTCTCGATCCTCGCGCTCTACCCGCAGAGATTTCTCGCCCTAATTCAGCGTCGGTCGTCTCGGGACGGTATTAAACGATCGACTTTGGCGGGCTCGCCCGGGCTTTGCCGCTTCGCGGCGGCGATCCTGCCGGTTCTAGCTGTCGGCTTTCTCGCGCGCCATGCAATCAAGCAGTATCTGTTCAATCCGTTCACAGTCACTTGCGCTCTCGCGGTTGGCGGCCTGGCGATTTTGCTGGCAGAAAAATTTTTGCCCGGGCGGCGCATGAACTCTTTAGACAACCTGACCCTCGCCCAGGCATTGGGAATCGGTCTCTTTCAAATTCTTTCCCTCTGGCCCGGCACTTCGCGCTCGGCTGCTACCATCGTCGGCGGCATGCTGCTGGGACTTGACCGCAAGGATGCGGCGGAATTTTCTTTTCTAGTCGCGGTGCCCGTTATGTTCATCGCTACCGGCTATGAGATGTCGAAAATCGGTATGACCTTCTACGGCGATGAGCTGGCGATTTTTGCCGTTGGCTTCGTCGTCGCGTTTGTCGTCGCGTTGCTTTCGGTAAAAGCTTTTCTCCACCTGCTCAGCCGCTGGAGTTTGCGGCCCTTCGCCTGGTATCGGATTATTGCCGCCCCGGTGTTTTACTATTTGACGCACACCATCGGATTGTAGAGTCCGCGGAGTAAGCGGCGCCGGGATAGAATTTGACAAGCGCTGTTTATTGTCGCAATGATAGGCGCAATTTCCACCAGGAGGTTATCGCTTTGAAGATCTTACGGTTTGACGACGACCGCATCGGGGTGATCAAGGATGGCAACCGGGTCGTTGATGTCAGCGACACGATCAGCGCGCGCAAAGCCAAAGGACCCGAGCGCGTCATGGAGGAGATCATCGAAGGCTGGCGCAAGTACCGGCGCCGCTTCGAAAAAGTTTTGGCAGAGCAAGAGGGCGTGCCGGTGGAAAGCGTGCAGTTGCGTTCGCCGCTCGCCCGGCCCGGCAAATTTATCGCCGCCTTCAGCAATTATATTGATCGGCCCGAGCGCACCGCCGACAATTTTCCCAACGAATATTTTTATAAATCCCCCGATCTCGTCGGCCCCGGAGAGAGCGTTGAGCTGAGAGACATACCGGCCTGCGTGGTTTACCAACCGGAAGCGGAATTTTCGTTTGTGATTGGTAAGACGGCCAAAGATGTGACGGAAAAAAAGGCGCTCGACTATGTCTTTGGCTATGTGCCGACCTTTGATATCTCCACCCGCGGCCTGGTGCGCCGGACGCAATTTATCGGCAAGGGTCAAGGTAGTCATGGCTGCTGTGGCCCCTGGATCATCACCAAAGACGAGATTCCCGATCCGCATAACGTGGTCGTGAAATCGTGGAACAACGGCGAGCCGCGGCAGAACTACAACACCGGCAGAATGGCGCACAAGATCCCCAACCAGATCGCCTGGCTGACGAAATTCGTCCAGCTCAATCCCGGCGACTTGATCGCGACCGGGACGTTCCATGAGGGCTTAATGCCCGTGAACCCTGGTGATACGATCGAGATCGAGTTTGAAAACATGGGCCGGGCAAAGTTTAATGTCGCCGGTAACAGCCCGCGCAAAACCGTCGACTGGCTCCCCGGGCGCGACCAACCCAAGCCGCCCGAAGGCGGCGGCATGCATAAAGTCTAAAATTCGAGAACTCGAGTGTTGGATTACTGGAGTAATGGACCGGGATCTACATCCAATACTTCAGCACTCCATTAATCCATTACTCCGACTTTATCCCTCCTGCTTTTGTAGCATTCCCCAATGCCAGGCGAGTAACGTCCGGTGCGCGATATCAAACAGCAGATTTAAACCGTAGCCTAAGATAGCCAGCGCCAGCATGCCGGCGTACATTTGCGCGACTCTGAAGCGGCGCTGGGCATCGAGAATGAAATAGCCGATGCCATCGGCGCTGCCGACCATCTCGGAGATCACCACGAGAATCAGCGTGATCGGCAAGCTGATTCTGAGGCCGGTCATGATTTGCGGCATGCAGGCGGGCAACACCACCTGCCAGATAATGCGCGCGCGCGTAAGGCCGAAGGTCCGTGCGGTATTGAGTAATAGTTTTTCGATGTTTCTTACACCGTCAAGGGTATTAAGCAAAATCGGCCAGGCGCAGGAAAAAAATATTACAAATATTTTCATTCCGTCTTCCAGGCCGAAAAACAGCAGGGCCACCGGAATGATCACCGGCGGCGGTATCGGCCGGAGCATTTCGATGACCACCTCAAAGGCGCGACGCCAGGTGTCGAACAGTCCCATGACGATTCCCAGCGGTATAAATACGGCGGCGGCCAAAGCATAGCCGATGGCGGCCCGTTTCAAGCTCGCGAGAATTTGCAGCGGGATATCCCCCGATGCCACAAGCGCCGCGAAAGCAGCAAAGATTTTACTGAGCGGCGGTACAATTAACGGATTGAGTAGATGGCGCTGCGCCGCGATTTCCCAGACGGCCATCAAGATCAAGAGAAAAAGAATGCCCACGAGCTTCGAGTCGCGCATTGGTTAGATCGACGGCTGCGCGAACATGCCGCGCCGCCAACCCAGCGCCTTTCCTTCCAGGACGAGAAAAAGCCGGTTGAGCAGGTAGCCCAGGGCCGCCACGACGATAATCCCGGCATACATACTGCCGCTGTTAAACGACCGTTCCTCATCAAGGATAAAAAAGCCCAGGCCGCGGCTGCCGGCGATCATCTCCGCCGTGGTCACCAGGATCAAGGCAATCGACAAACTGATTCTGAGGCCGGTAACAATGGAAGGCGCCGCGCCGGGCAAAACAATACGCGACAAGATCGCCCAGCGGTTCAAGCCGAATGTTCGCGCCGTATCAATCAGGGTCGGCTCGATATTTCTTACGCCATCGATGGTGTTTACCAGGATCGGCCACAGGCTCGCGTAAACCGTCACTGCGATGATCATGGCGTCGCCGATGCCGAGGGTGAGCACCGCCACCGGGATAATCGCCACCGATGGCATGGGCCGGAGAAATTCTATGACGGTAGCAAAAAGATTATTGGCAAAGCGAAAATAGCCCAGCACCATTCCCATTGAGACGGCGATCAAAGCGGCAATCACATAGCCCTGGAGAAATCGACTCAAGGTTGCCAGCACATGGGCGGCGAACTGCCCGGAAAAGATCAGCCTGGAGAGCGCCGCAAGGACGTGACTGACCGGTGGAATGTAAAATTGCAGCTCCGGATTTGCCCGCCCGGCGTATTCCCAGCCGAGAACCAGGCCGGCGAAGACGAGCCAGCCCAGCCAGTTAAATTTCTGGGTGCGGTTCATTCAACTTGGCCGATCCGGCGATAGACCTCGTTGCGCAGAGTCATGAAGCGCGGCTCGGCGCGGGTTACGACCTGATTGCGCGGCCGCGGAAAATCGATAATCAACTCCTGGATTATCTCTGCAGGGCGCCGGCTTAAAACCCAGATGCGATCGGAAAGATAAATCGCTTCTTCGATATCATGGGTGATAAAAAGAATCGTCGTTTTCAGCTCAGCCCACACTTTTAGCAAGGTATCTTCCAAATCAAGTCGGGTGAGGGCGTCGAGCGAGCCGAACGGCTCGTCCATCAGGAGCACCTCGGGCTCATAGGCGAGCGCTCGGGCGATGGCGACCCGCTGCTGCATGCCGCCGGACAGTTCCCAGGGGTAATGTTTCTCGAACCCTTTGAGGCCGACGAGCTCGAGCAGCGCCCGCGCCTTCGGTTCGCTTCGTGGCGCGCGCTCGCGCCGCGCCTCCAAACCGAAGAGCACGTTGCCCAGCACGGTGCGCCACGCGAACAACGACTTGTTATACTCCTGAAAAACTAAAACTAGATTGGCCGGCGGGCCTTTGACCTCTTTGCCTTTAACCAGCACGCGACCGGACGTCGGCTCAAGCAACCCGGCGATCGACATCAGCAGCGTGGTTTTGCCGCAGCCCGAGGGGCCGACAAAGGAAACGAACTCGCCGGCTTCCACCCGGCAAGTGACGTTGCCGATGGCGAGAGTGTCGGCGCCGCGCAACTGGCGATAGCTTTTGGAAAGATTTTCAACTTCGAGAATCGGCATGGGGCAGAAGAATGGAGCGATGGAGTGCTGGAGTCATGGCGTATTGGCGTTACGAGGCTATGCCGTGAGCAGTACTCCATCACCAACACTCCGCTTACATCGACCGCTCACCCCTTCGGCGCCAGATCGCTGATTACTTCCCGGGCATTGAGCGGGCGCGAAATCAGTTTGTACTTCTGCGCCAAATTAATGGTCGCCTGTAGATCGTTTTCAGATACCGCCTTGTCGTACACCGGCAAAGTAATTTTGGCTGCCAGCTCCGGCGCCAGGCCGGTCCACTTTGCAATCGCATCGCGACTTCCTTTGGGATCGGCGCTGATGGTATCGACGCCGCGGTTGAGCGCACTGATGAACGCCTGCGCGGTTTGTTTGTTTTTCTGCAGCCATTTATCGGACGCAAACCAGCTTGCGATCTGAAATCTGCCGAGGACGTCACTCCAGGGATGGGCAAGCTGCCGGGCAACGTCCTTGGCCAGGGCAGCGCTGGCGAAGGGCTCATGGATGCTGGCGGCGTCGATCTTTCCGGCAACCAGCGCGGCCTCCATCTGCGGAAACGGCACTTCAACGAACTTCACTTTCGCCGAACTCGCGCCGTTTTTATCGAGCCAGGCCATCGCCATGAGATGAACGATGTTGTTCAACGTATTCACCGCTACTGTCTTACCTTCGAGGTCTTTAGCATTGCGCGCCGGCGAGCTCTTGGCGACCAGCAGTGCGTGGGTGTCGTTAGTGCCTTTGACGTTGGTGGCGCCGCCGGCGATGAGTTTGAAGTCAAATCCCTCGGCATAAGCCTGATACAGCGAGATGACGTTGGTCCAACCGATTTGCAGATCGCCGGAAGTGACGCCCTGAACGATCACGGCACCGCCCGCCATCGGCAAAGTCTCAAGCTCCAGCCCCGCAGCCTTGAAAAAACCGCGCTCCATGGCGACGAACATCGGCGCGTTATCGACAATCTTCATGTAACCGAGCTTGCCTTTGGCTTGCGCCCAGCCGCGGCTATTCATAAACGGCAAGCCGGCGGCCGCAAGCGCCGCACTCTCGACAAACTTTCGACGCGTTACACCCATATTTTTCCTCCGCGAGGCAGAGTCATATTTTTCGCCAACGCTAGCCGCTAACTTCAACCAGGTCAAGCGCCGAAAGATTGACAATGCGCCGATGCTGTCGCCAATATAGCGCTGTATCTCTCCTCCCGGACAAGCAGTGGTCGCCGAGCAAGAAAAAGCGCAGGAGCAAAAGTGGCTCAAAGACTTTCTCCTGACGTGGATCAGCCGCTTGAGCATTTTCTTGTCGCACCACGTCACCCGCCCTATCCTGCCGCTCTATCTCGTTAGCTTCGGCGCTTCTTCTACCGTGATCGGCGCCGTGATGGCGGTGTTCACAGTAAGCACCACCGTGATGCGTATTCCGATCGGCATGCTCATCGATCGTGCCGGGCGAAAATTATTTCTGCTCGGCGGGGTTTTTTTGTTTGCCCTAGGCAATTTCGGTTATCTCTGGGCGCCGTCGATACTGCTGATGCTGCCGTTTCGAGTTTTGCACGGCATCGGTTGGTCCGGCTGCACAACCGCGGTAGCGACCCTGGCGGCGGATATCGTGCCTCAGAAGCGGCGCGGCGAACTGATGGGCTATGCCGGCATGGCCAGCAGTCTTGCGGGAGCGCTCGGGCCGGTTATCGGTTTCGCGCTTTTTGAGCGTTATGATTATGTCGGCGTGTTTCTCGGCGCCGGCGCGCTGCTCGGACTCAGCTTTCTCGCCGGCGCAGCGCTGCCGGAACGCGCGCGCGCTCAGCCGGAAATCGCTCAACAGCGGGGCTGGCTCGACAGCATCATCGTTAAAGAAACCTTGCCGAGCGCCGCCGCGGTCGCGTTTCTATCGTTCGGTCACGGCGGCATTCTCACGTTCTTGCCGATCCATGCGCTGCAAATCGGCATGGACAATCCGGGAACCTGGTTCGCTATCTATGCCGGCTCAGTTTTGGCAATCCGGCCGATCGCTGGACCGATCTCCGATCGTGTGAGCCGACGCGCGGTGATCATTCCGGGACTGCTTTTAAATTTCGCCGGTATCTGTCTCCTGGCGCTTAGCGTCGCGACGTCCTGGCTGATGGTCGCGGCTGCGGTCGCGGGCCTGGGCACCGGCGCCGCGCAGCCTGCGCTGATGACCGTAGCGGTGGACCGAACCTCAGAGCAGCGGCGCGGCCATTCCCTGGCGCAGTTTCAATTTTTTTACGACCTGGGCATCGGCGTCGGCTCACTTTGTCTGGGCGCGCTGCTCGATCTGGTGCAGCAGGAGTTCTCAATTATGTATGCGGCCACGGCGCTGGTGGCGCTTTTGGGTTTGTGGATCTACTGGCGCAAGGATTAGAATCGAGAGCGATGCTTATCGATGCCCACGTCCATCTCGACAAATACGGCGACCGGCTCGGCGACGCTTTGGCCGAGATTGCGCAGCAACGAATCTTCACCGTAGCCACGGCGATGGATGCGCCGTCATACGCCGACTTGAAAAAGATCGCCGCGCGCTCGCCGCTGATCCTGCCGACTTTTGGCGTGCACCCCAGGCGCGCGCCGCAATACGCCGCGCGTTTGCAAGACTTGAGCGCGCTCATCGAAGAAAGTCCGGCCATCGGCGAAATCGGCCTGGATTTTCATTGGGAAAAGGACACCTCGAACTATCCGAGCCAGAAAAAAGTACTGGAATACTTTTTTGCCGCGGCGCGCGAGCAGCGAAAGCTCGTCAATCTGCACACCAAGGGCGGCGAAAAAGAAATTCTCCGGCTGCTTGAAAAATATCAAATCCAGCGCGCGATCATTCATTGGTACTCCGGCCCCATGAATATCCTGCGCGAGCTGATTGACTACGGCGCCTATTTCACCATCGGCGTGGAAGCGCTTTTTTCCGAGCACATCGAAGCCATCGCCCGGGAAATTCCCGAGCGCTTGCTGCTCACCGAGACCGACAATCCCGGCGGGCTCAAATGGTTGACCGGTGCGCTCGGCATGCCCAAGGACCTCGTCAGAGTTATCGAGGCTCTGGCACGATTGAGAAACTCAACGGCCGCAGCAATCAGCCGAACGGTTCAGCGCAACTTTATGCGCCTGATCGAAGACGACCCATGGTTGGTCGATGCCCAGGCAATTCTGCTGAGCGCGAAATAGCGAGTGCGGATGATTCATGCCCCGACGAGAACCGCCAGAGTGTCGTCCGCCGAGGAAGTCTCAAAAGGAAATAAATGGCCGATGACCGGAAGCCCAGAGCGCCCGGTCCTCCGTCGCCTGGTCTTACGGTGCTAAAGCGGACCGGTTGCCGGCCTGATTTCAGACGACCCCGGGTGGCCCACTGTCATGGCTTCTTCACGCAGTTCCGCGACCTATCCACAAAAGGGAATTTTTCAACTTGTCTGCAATAAACACCATGGAGGAAGCTTAATGTCAGCCGGCGCTTGGGAATCGTTTGTCGCGGGGCTACTGGTCATCGCGTTAAATTCTTCGAAGGCTTTGCTGCGCATCGTTTTGATTCTGGCGGCCGCCTACGTCGCGGCGAAATTCCTGCGCCTCGGCATCGAACGCCTGGAGTCACTGCTGATCCGCGCGGCTTCGGCCAGCGACACCTCGCTCGATTCTGCGACCAAGAGAATTCGCACCTTAACAGGGGTGGTGTGGACCATCAGTTTCGGGGTGATCTGGTTCATGGCGGTCCTGATCGCCCTGGGCCAGATCGGCGTCGATTTGGGCCCGATATTGGCGGGCGCGGGAATTGTTGGTCTGACCGTGGGATTCGGCGCGCAACATCTGGTGCGCGATCTCGTGACCGGTTTTTTTTTAATTCTAGAAAATCATATCCGTATCGGTGATTCGGCTGTGATCAACGGCACCAGCGGCATGGTCGAAGCGATCACTTTCCGCACGATCATCCTACGGGACGTTGCCGGTACGGTTTATATCTTTCCCAACGGCACCATCAATACGCTCGCCAATATGTCGAAGGATTGGTCGGCCTATGTGATCGACATTACGTTATCGTTTAAAGACAACAGCGAACGGGTGATGGAAATCATGCGCAATGTCGCCGAGGAACTCCGAGCTGAGCCCAGATACGGCGCGGTTATGCTCGAACCCCTGGAAATTTTCGGCGTCGACGCTTTTACCGAGACCGGAGTCAATGTCAGGGCACGATTCAAGACGCTACCGTTGCAGCAGCACGCCCTGGGGCGGGAGTACCGGCGCCGGCTGGTTAGAGCCTTAGAACAGGCGGGAATCGAACTGCCTGCGCAACGCAAGCCGTAAAGCGCCCGGAGCCGAGGTTAGACGGCGGCTGGTGACTGGTGTCGCAGACGTTTTTCTAGTTCTTGCTGCAAGAAGCCGATGTGCAAGCGCAGATGATAGAGCTCGCCGGCATAGGATAGAGGAACCGACACCGGAGCGACTTCGCGCTCCAACACTTCAAGTCGCTGCAACAACGGTTCGAGGCCGCCGGGACCTGCCAGGTTGTGCGCTTCGGAGTCGATCTCACGAACGCTCTCGTACCAGCGATAAATTTTCGAGCGAATCCGCCAGTTATAAAGAGACGGCGCAAGCCGGAAAAGCGGGATCAGCAACGCCAAAAAAGGCAAAAACAAAATCTTCAGGCGGTCGAGCAGCACGGCCCATCCGTACGGCATCCAGCGAAACAAAAGCGAAGGACCGTTGGCGATATAACGGCGAGCGTCATCATTGAGAGGCAAATCGACAAAATCTACGGAGGGGAACTGGCGCTTTCTTTCCAACACGCCGCCCGCCTCATGAACTCTCGTGACAGCGTCTAAAAGCGCGGGAATGAGGCCGGCGTTGAGATTGCGATTGGCAGCCAGGTTGGCCGCAACCGCAACTAATGGAGTGTCGTGGGCTGGCGCGTTGCGCTCCAGACTCAGTACTCCTTCATAAAGAGTAACCGCGGTCAAAAAAGGAAACAACCGGCTATAGGCAGGCGCCCGGTCGAAGTTCAGAAGTTCGATATCGGGATTCTCCACGAGGCGGCGAATGAGCGGCGCCGCCGGCGAGGCGACAAAAAACGCGGCATCAAGGGTGCCTTGCGACAGCGCCGCGGTCGCTTGGGCCGAGTCACCGCGGACCAGTGCGGTATTCGACTCCGTGATTCCGGCGGCGGAAAGGAGCTGCATCGCAAGAAAATTCGTGCCGCTGCCGGCTGTGCCGACCGCCAAGCGCCGCCCTTTTAGATCGGCAACTCGCTTGATCGATTTTTGCTTGCCGGTAAAAACCCAGAGCGGCTCGAGAAATAAACTGCCAAGCGATTGTAAATGCGCTTTATCCTCAGCGCTCGCGCTGCCCCCCTGAATCAACGCGAGCGCTACTTCGCCCTTTCTTAGAAGCTCCAAATTCTCCACCGTCCCCGCCGTCGGCACAACCTCCAGGGTAATGTCGTCGCGCGCTAGAAAACGCGCGTATTGCTGAGCAAAAGCGTAATACGCGCCGTTCTTCGCTCCGGTCGCGATGCGCACAGTCTTCGGCGGCGGCTCCGCCACGTACTGGTAGGTAATAACGAACCCGGCGATGACGACCAGGGTCAGCAAACCCCAGACTTTGATAAACTCAGCGACGGTCCTGCTAAAGTTTTTCGGCATGGTCACGCAACTTCAGAAATCGGATTCTCTAACGACCCATTAATTATCATAGATGTTTCGGCGCGGCTACGAGGATGCTGCCCGATGCGCGCCGCCGAAAATCGGATAGACTTTTGCTGATCCTTCAGGTAATCAGACTGCGGAGGAGAAATTTCGCATGGATTTGTTACGTTCCTGGATGTTCGTGCCGGGCCATCGGCAACGCATGATTGATAAGGCTCTGGGACTTAACGCTGACGCGATCATGCTCGACATCGAAGACGGGGTCGCGCCCGATGAAAAGGATAGCGCGCGTAAAAACATCGGTGCGTCTCTTGGCCGCGAGAAATCCGCCGGGGCGCCGGCACGCTACGTGCGCATCAACGCCATCGGCCACCCGCGCATGAAGGCGGATATGGAAGCCGTGGTGCGGCCGGGACTCGACGGTCTGGTGTGCCCCAAGGTCGACACTGTCGAGGAAGTCAGAACCGTCGATGCGATGCTCAACGCAAGCGAGCCGCAAAACAAACTTGCCCAAGGCTTCGTCAAGCTGCTGATCGCCATCGAGAGCCCCAGAGGATTATTGAATGCTGCCGCCATCGCCGGCGCGTCGCCGCGCATCAGCGGCTTGATCTTCGGCGCCGAAGATTTTGGCCGGGAAATCGGTTTGCCGACAGTCCGCGAAGGTCAAGCGCGCGATCTGATCTACGCGCGCTCGGCCACGGTCGTCGCGGCGGCGGCGGCGCATGTCCAAGCGGTCGACGGCGTCTGGGTCGATTTAAATGATAGCGCCGGACTTATCGGCTTCGCCAGGCAGTCGCGCCAGCTCGGTTTTTCGGGCATGTCCTGTATACACCCGTCGCAAGTTGACGCCATCAATTCGAGCTTCAGCCCGACCCCGGAAGAAATCGACTATTGCAAGAGAGTTCTGCAGGCATTCGAAGAAGCCAACCTGCGTGGCGACGGTTCCATCGCCTTTGGTGGCCAACTGATCGATCGCCCGATTATCGAGCGCGCCCGGCGCACCCTGGAGATGGCTAAGTCGCTCGGATTTGTATCGTAATTTACGCCGCTCAGGAAGAACACAGATGAACGCAGCATTACTGCCGCTATTTTTGCTGATTTGGATTTTAAGCAGCGGCGCCGCCGCGCCGGTGCGCATGACCCCGGTTAAAATTGCCGATGGCGTTTACATGTTCGAGCATTCGCAAGGCTCCGGCAATTCCACGGCAATTATCACCAACGAGGGCGTGGTGGTATTGGACTTTCATATCGAGAATGCCGACCAGACTCTCGCCGGCATCCGCAAACTCACCGACCAGAAGGTCAAGTACCTGATCACCTCGCACAGCGCCGGCGATCACGCCTCCGGGTCATGGCATTTTCGCGATGACAAACCGGTTTGGATCGCCACAAAAAGCCAAATTCATGACCTGCAGATGCAGGAGCTCAAAGGGTTCAATGAGCGAAAAAACTCCAGCGAGCCGCGCCACGCGGTTTACAAGAACGCTCAGCAGGGCCAGCCCGACATCGGCTTCGACGGCACCATGACGCTCTATTTCGGCGGTTTGACATTCGTCATCACTGCCGAAGGTCGCGGCCACAGCAGCGGCGACTTGACGGTTTATATTCCGCAAAAGCGCGTCATGCTCATGGGCGATCTGTTGGACACCGAGATTCATCCGGGACAGGGCGAGTCCGGCGAGATTTTCTATTCCAACGTGCAAGGCTGGATCAATAGCCTGGATAACATCATGCGGCGCAACCTGGCGGTGGAGACCTACGTTCCGGGCCACGGCCCGGCGCATATCGGCCGCGGCGTCAAAGACCTGGAAGAACAAAAACGCTACTTCGTCGTCATGAGAGATGAAGTCGCTAAGCTCGTCCAGGCCGGCAAGACCGTCGAACAAATCGAAAAGGAATTTAAAATCCCGGAGGAGTTTTCCCACTACAAGCGACCTGAAAGACTGCGCCAGTTCTACAAACTGTTTTACCACCAGTTGGCTGAAACCGGTTATTAGACTAAGCGCAAAGCGCTTCCGGACCTTGCTCTTTGCGCGTTGCTTTTTAGTAGTAAGGTGCGCTCGCGCACCATCAGGCGAACGGTGCGCGGAGCGCAGCCCACGAAAATAGCCTCTCAACTTGAGAGGGCAAAATCGAGATAGCTTTTGGCGGAAAAATTTTATGCAGGCGTGGAGGGTCAATGATTAAAGTTTTGCTCAGCGTGGTTCTACTTGCCTTGAGCGTAGCCTCGGGCGCCTGGGCCCAGACTAAAATGTCCTTGGCGCAACTTGCCGCCTACAATAAACCGGACCGCGAAAAGCTCCTATACGCGGGCGCCAAAGCCGAAGGCAAGCTCATGTGGTACACCTCGCTCGCCGGCAGCTCTTATAAGGATCTGGCCGCCGCCTTTGAGACTAAATATCCCGGCGTGAAAGTCGAAGCCTACCGGGGCACACGCCAGGAGCTGGGCGCCCGAATCATGGCCGAAACCCAGGCCAAACGCCCTATCCTCGACACCCTTGAGACCACTCTGCCGCTCTTGAAGCTGATGCGCGACAACAACCTGTTGGTCCCCTATTACTTCCCGACGCAAGCCAAGTACCCGGAGCATGTAAAAGAAAAAGCGCCCAAAGGCCTCAACTTTTGGGCCATCGACCGCGAGTCGCACATCGGGCTCGCTTACAATAGGAATTCACTTGCGGCAAACCTGGCGCCGAAAAACTACGACGGTTTATTACATCCCGAATTAAAGGACAAAATCGCTTTCGCCGGCAGCGATACCGGCGTCACCGTCGTCGGCGCAATGCTCAAACTGAAAGGTGAAGAATACTTGAGAAAATTAAAGACGCAGAATCCCATGGTGCATAACGTCTCTGGACGCGCCTTGCTCGATCTGGTGATTTCCGGAGAAGTCGGGGTTTCGCCGACCACGTTTCGCAACCATGTTGAAGTCTCCTTGAAAGCCAATGCTCCGATCGCATGGATACCGATGGACGTGGTGCCGGCAAATTCAGGATCGACCGCCGTTTCAGCGCAAGCGCCTCACCCCCACGGGGCGTTGCTCCTGGCCGATTTCATCCTGGGCGACGGCGGACAAAAAATCCTCGAGCAATTCGAATACGGCAGCCCGCAAAAGGAATATGGCTTTAAACGCTGGTACCCCGAGCAAGGCCTGACGACCGAGCAATATGAAAAGATCGATGCAAGATGGAACAAAGAGCTGCGCGCGCTGACGCGAAAGTAGCTTTAGAGTTGTACCGACGGCGTGGCCCATTAAACAGGCATAGTCGAGCCGGAAAAATCTGACTATAGCGATAGTCCCACGGGCTACGTTGATCGACGCGAAAGCACACGCTCGTCTTTGAATATTCCTGACTCCGCTGAACCTGAGTTCCCTAGCCGATTGGTGAGTACAAAACTATTAGCAGAAGGGTGCTCTGCCCGCCCAGAATGAGATCGTCGTAGTCAAGAGGTGTCTACATGGAGATGATCGGTTTTATCGGTCTTGGCACCGTCGGCGGCGCCGTTGCCGCCAATCTTCGTAAAGCCGGCTATCAGATGAGGGTTTATGATATTTGTCCGGACGCGGTTGAATTGCTGGTCGCCCACGGCGCACGCGCCCTCGGAACTGCAGACGAAGTGGCGCGCCAATGTCCAATCGTTTTTACTTCACTGCCGGGTCCGCCAGAAGTCGAGCAAGTCACTCTTGGATCCACGGGGCTTTTGCACGGTATTCACGAAGGCAGTCTCTATGTGGATCTTTCCAGCAGCGACCCGAATCTCATCCGGCGCATTGCAAACGCGTTTCGCCCGCGCGCTGCGCGGGTGATGGACGCGCCGCTGATTGCCGGTAAGCACGGCATCGCCAATCGCAGCGTGCAGGTGTTGGCGTCCGGAACTGAGGATTGCTTTCGTGAAGTGAAACCTGTTCTTGACGCGTTTGCCGACACGGTGGTTTATACCGGCGACCTCGGCACCGGAACCGTGATCAAGTTGGCGCATAATCTGGTACGCCGCGGCATCGGCTTGGCGATCGGCGAAGGCATCGTTTTGGGCGCCAAAGCCCGAGTTGATCCCGAGCTCCTCTGGGCCTGCATGCACTGGGGCCTCGATGTCCAACTGCATCAGTTGGCAAAAACCTTACCGGAGACGGTCTTCAAAGGAAACTACGAAGCGCCCGCCGGTTTTGGCATCGGCCTGGCGCGAAAAGACGTCGGTCTGGCGACTGAACTGGGCCGCCAGCACAATGTGCCGCTGCCGATTGCGGCTCTGGTCGAGCAGATGATGATCCAGGCAGTCGGCCGCGGTTGGTCCAATCAAAGCACCGCGTCGCTTTTTCGTCTGCAGGAAGAAGCCGCCGGCATTGAAGTGCGCAAGTCGTCGGCGTGATGGGGATAGTTTTTGGCTTTGCTCAGCCGAGTTGACGCGTCGGACACCAGGTTGAATCTGATCGGGATCTTATGGCTTTTCTTTTTCCACCGGCGCCGCGCCCTGCCAGTGGCCAACGTCGACGATGATATCCTCGGGGCCGACGAATTTATCCTCATAATAAGCCGTGCCCAAATTTATCGCCCCGGCTTTCTTGGCGCCGGCGGCTTCCAACATGCGGAACTGTTCCTGATCGTTCTCTGCCGTGAAGCCAATATGATCGATCCCCGGCTGCTTCGTCGGCGCGCAGTCCGGCGTGCCCGCGCGCATCGGCAGGACCGTGATGTTGACCGATCCATCGCTCAAGTCAACAGCATTATTCTTGCGCTTCTGGATCATCTTCATACCCATGCCGTCGACGAAAAACTTCGCCATAGCATCAACGTCCTCCGCCCGGTATGCGATATGCCTTATCTTTGCCATAAATTTTCTCCTCGTTTTACCACAGTCGTCTTTGAAGTCTTTCAATTTTCGATCGCCAGCCTGATCAAAAAGGCCAGATGCGAGGCGCGCGAAAGCGCATGGCGCAGAGAGCAAGGCGCATAGCGTCAAGAGCCAGAACGCTTTGCGCTTAGCGCTGGACGCTTTGCCAGACAGTACGTTGACGCGAAATCAATCGAGCGCAACGAAGCAGGTGGCCTTTTTCATCGGGCTGGCCTAGCAGCCCGTGGTGAAAGTCTGACTGCATTCGACGGCCGATGCATCCACGTTGGCTGCGTTGCTCCTCCCTCAAATATTCCCGATATTCTCGGTCGTCGCGCCTTGCCATCAGGGTGCCTCGACCGTCTCGGTGCGACGCCACACTTTCACCACGGGCTGCTAGCCGCCGTAAAAGACCTTGTCGCCCAGATCGCGCATCGCCAAAATGGCGTCATCAGGACGGCCCGAAGGCTCTACTGCGACTCCGGCATCTTTCACCTCGCCGACAAAAATCGAATGATCGCCCATCTCCACGGTGTTAACCAGAGCGCATTCCACAAACGCCGGAGCCTTTTCCAGAATCGGCGCGCCGAGACTTCCTTTGCGGAAAGGTTCGCCTCCAATGCTGTTACCTTCGCGCTCTAAGGATTTAAAAAATGTAAACGCTTGGCCCTTTTGATCTTTGCCAAGCATGTTCAGCGCGAATACTTTGCTCTCTTTGATAATGGCGTGGGCGCCGGAGTCGGTCTTCACGCCGATGACAACCAGCGGCGGCTGAAACGCGCTCTGGGTCACCCAATTGACAGTGGCCGCAGCCACTTTCCCGTCTTTGCTCTCGGCCGTCAGGACGTAAATCCCATAGGGGATCATGCGCAAGGCGGTTTTCTTTGCTTCTGCATCCATGTGACATCTTTCCTTTCGTAGCAATTGCTTCAACCGCTATCGCCGTGTGATAGCGGCTTGATTCTATGAGAGCCGGTCGAGTTGCGCAACCCGCGCGATGCCGCGGTTCAATGTTCAAAGTTCATGTCCCCTCACCTTCCCTTCTCCGGAGACTTTTGTGGTCAACGTCATTCTGAGCCGCAGGCGAGGAATCTCGACCTGTTGACAGCAAGGCGCATAGCGCATGGCGCAAAGACTCACCCGGTCTCCAGTCTTCTATCGCTGCTCTCTCGAGAACGCTTAGCGCTTTGCGCTTTGCGAGTCGTACATTGACGCGAAATCGATCGAGCGCAACGAACCCTTTGGGGGTGTTTCCAGCGAGCAGAGCACACCAATTTTTCTTCCCTTCTTTTTCAAAGACGTTCGAGAACTAGCCATTCACCCGAGCTGCTGCGAGTTGCTCCAAAGTGAAGCAGGCAAAAGCCGGCAGGCTGCTCAAAAAGGCCCAGAGGCGAGGCGCGCGAAGATCGATGAGCGGAGGCGTACTCAGCGTACGTTGACGCGAAATCGATCGAGCGCAACGAAGCATATGGGTCTTTTTCAGCAGCCTGCTAGGGTAAACGAAATACAACCGTAGCATAGCGATTTCCATCGACCTCGAAATCCCCGACTTCAGTCATACCCAATCCGAAAACGTGCGCCTCTAGAGAATGCGGATTGTCGCGCGACACCAGAGCGACGCCGATTTCGAATAGCCCTGCGAGCTCTCTCCTTTGCGCCTCGTACAGTCCGCGCAGCAATCCCTTGCGGCGCTGAGGCTGATCGACGCAAACCGGACCATAAGCATAAGAATGATAGTCGCGCAAAAATCGACCTTCAAACTGCAAGCGGTCATAAGACTCGATCATCTTGCCGACAACCGCCGAACCATGGTCAAAGTCATTACGAAACGCGCAGAGAAATCCAGCGACCTTGTCCTCGACCAGCGCAACCATGATTCCCAGATCCTCAGCCATGGCGGCGATCTGGCGCGCGCTAAAAATCGCGGAAAGAAATCCATCCGCGCGCTCTGCTCGCGTGAGATTGCCCGTGTAATTAGCCTGGTTCAACCGCAGGATCTCGGAGTAGTCACGCGCGCCGGCGCGCCGGTACTGTGCCGCAGCCATGTTAGCAGCCGGTGGTGAAAGCCTACTGCATTCGACGGGCGATCGATCCCCGTTGGCTGCGTTGCTCCTCACTCAAATATTCCCGATATTCTCGGTCTTCGCGCCTTGCCATCGGGGCGCCTCACCCGTCTCGGTGCAACACCGGACTTTCACCACGGGCTGCTATGGAATAGGCCGGCCGGGTAAGACACTTTTACCCCCGCTTCTTAAGAGCTGTGCCAGATAGCCGCCCAGAGCACCGGCCGGAATCACCGCAACGATCGAGAGAAAATTAAACCATTCCGGTAATTGTATCGATTCTTCCTGCATGGCTCGCTGGATAAACGAAACCATTAAAGATCCCAACCCCACGAAAGCTCCGTGCTTTGTCTCTAAACTCGCTGCCCGGCGCGCGGCGATAAAGCCGCCCAGCGCGGTACCCAGGCAACCAATCACCAGTAACGCGGTGAGCCCCTCGGGGGTCTCCATATATTTAGCAATAGCTTCTTCGGTCAAATCTCCCTGGCTTGAGAACTTTTTCGTCAAATAGCCCAGCACAAAAACCGCCAGGCCGATCTGCGTAGAAATATAATCGACCACGACGCCGATAATCACCGGGCGAATCTGCACGCCTGTGAAAAAACCGGTGGGCTCAATCCGGGGCGGCGCTGTTCCTGTTTCTTTCGAATTTTGCTGCATAGCATCCCGCGCGAACAAATAGTTCCTATTTAAAGTTGATCGGAAGGTTTCCGATAGGGTTTTCAGGAACCGCCATGTTCGGATCGCAAAAAATACTCAAGCCCGATGTCCCGCCCAAGCGGCCTTATGCCGCCCCGGGGTTTCTTAGCCGCTGGTTTCGTCGGCTGCCTTTTTCTTCAACCCGGCAGCTTTTTGCGGTCGGCGATTGCCGCGCCGGGAAGCAGCCGGTCGCGGAGCGAAAAATTCTCAGGCGCGATGGCGCTTGAGAAGCTTCGACTCCACACCTTGCGCCCGCTGGGCAACGCCAAGATAGCGGCACCGCATGTCCGGGGCGCTGCTGAATTACGCTCACAACTCGCGTTTGTCTCAAAATCTCCGCTGCCCTTGAAACGCATCCTCGGCGCCGCTCACCCCCCAAAGAACGAAGATTTAGCGAAATTTTGCTTAGTGTGATTTACTGGTTCCAGCTCCCGTGCGCGAATCCGGTTGACCTTTACGTTCCTGGTAGCAAAAATAACCGCGCAGGCGGTATAAACGCAACCCCTTTAGCTATGTTTCATTGTTTCCAGTCTGAAGCCGAATTCGCTCGGGACTTGAACCAGCTGCCGCTTTACCTGCGCATGAAGCTCGACCTCACAGGCGTCAAGCTTTCTTTAAAGCAGTGGTTGGCCTTTGCGTTCGAAGAGCGTAGAATCCTATGCCATCTGCCCATCGACAATGACGAAGAGCTCGTGGCCTTCGTGGAATACTTGAGTTTCCTTTGCAACCATTACCATGCTAGCGCCGCTCAAAGGTTCCTGCCCCTGAGTCCGGCGCTGTGGAACACTGCGCATCTTATCCCGGAGCCGGCGCTCGAACTGAGCCGGAAAACGGGCCAAGCGATCGTTCTCGACGAATGGCGGCATTGGCAATTTCACGAACGTTACGCGCTCTACAAAACTGCGGGCTCCAAAAACGAGCCGGAAAAGTTTTTTGCGATTCTTTCGGAGTTGCGGCAGCGCAGGACTGAAAGCTGATGGCAGCGCTCAGATCCAACGGCACATGGCTTTCGCGCATCGGGGCCTTTGGCCTGCCAAGCTCGGCTGCGCTCCAAAGCTACCGCGATCTACTGCGCATCCTTTGGGAGAATAAGGGCGAGCTGCCTTACGCGTGGAATATTCTCAATCACGGCATGTGCGATGCTTGCTCCCTCGGTGTCTATGGCTTGCGCGACAACCTGCTCGGCGCTATCCATCTATGCGCTCCACGTTTGAAACTTCTGAAGCTTAACACCGCCAGCGCTCTCGAGCCGCCGCTTCTGCGCGATGTTGAACGCCTGCGTAATCTCCCCGAAGAAAAATTGAGATCTCTTGGAAGACTTCCGTATCCGATGCTACGACTCAAAAATCACAAGAGTTTCGTGCGCGTGGGCTGGCAGGAAGCCTTTGACTTGATCGCCCAATGGGTGCGCCCGACGGCGCCGAGCGAGATGGCATTTCTAGCCGGCTCGCGCCGCCTCACCAACGAGCTTTATTATGTCTTTCAAAAACTCGCTCGCAGCCTGGGCACCAACAACATTGATCTCTGCTCGCGCCTGGGTCACGGCGCAGGCGTCAAAGGCCTGAAGAACACTTTAGGGATCGGCGCTTCGACCTGTTCACTGAGGGACTTTATCGGCACCGATCTGCTGGTGCTTTTCGGCACTCCTTTGACCGACAACCACCCGGTCTTTACGGCGTATATGCAGCTTGCCAAGGCGCAAGGCACGCGCATCGTCGTCATCAATCCGGCGCGACCGCAGGGTACCGAGCACGCAGGCGCGGCGCCAACTTCATTATTTGATGACAAGTTGCCCGATGACTGCTTCCCGGTGCGTACCGGCGGCGATGTCGCGTTCATCAACGGGGTGCTCAAGAGCCTCTTGGAAGCCAATCAGCTCGACGACCATTTCATCATGCAGCGCACCAGTGGATTCGTGGAACTTAAAGCATCACTTGATAAACAATGCTGGCACATGTTGGAGCAGCGCTCCGGCTTGGCACGGGCCGCGATGAAACGCTTCTCCGAGTTTTTTAGCCAAGCCAAAAGCGCGGTTTTAGTCTACAGTACCGGCCTGACGCAGCATAAGTTCGGCGTCCACAACGTTGAGGCGGTCGTTAACCTTGCGCTCGCGCGCGGCATGCTCGGTCGTGAGAAATGCGGCATCATGGCGGTTGGCGAAGACAGCGGCGTTCAGGGCGGTCTTGAATGCGGCATGGCGCCGGACAAGTTCGCCGGCGACTTTATGGTCAACGACGAAAACGCCCGGCGTTTCTCAAATCTGTGGCGTCATCCGGTTTCGTCTGCCGTCGGTCTGAAGCCGGCACAGATGATTAAAGCTGCGGAGCGCGACGAGATCCAGTTTATTTACTGCGCCGGCGCCAACCTGTTCGAAGCACACTCCGAGCACGGCCGCGCCGCCGAAGCGGCTGCTAGAGTCCGCTTTCGCGTGCACCAAGACATCGTCCTTAACAGCTCCATGCTGCTCGACGCTCAAGAGGCCGTGCTCTTGCTTCCCGCTCAAACACGCTACGAGCAACGCACCGGTGGGACCTCTACCAGTAGCGAGCGTTGCATTCGGTTCATGCCCGAATTACCTGGCCATCGTATTGGCGAATCGCTCCCCGACTGGGAGATCCCGGCGTTGATCGGAAGAAAAGCGATGTCCAACGGCGAGTTGCTCTTTCCCTTCAACGACACCCAGAGCATTCGCGAGGAAATGAGCCGGACGATGCCGATCTATAAAGGTGTTGAGAAACTAACCAGGGAAGGCGATTGGTTGCAGTGGGGTGGACCCTGTTTGCATCAAGATGGTTTTTCGAACATGCCGAATTATCGGGCGCGTTTCACCGCGCTCGAACCGCCGAACGAACTCCAGCGCCGCCCAGGTTCTTTATCAGCCCGGACGTCACAAGGCGCTCGATAGTAAGACTTGCCGCAGCGCCATCAGACTCAGCGCATCTGGCAGACGACGTCCACCAGCGCCGGTTTTCCCTCTTTGACGGCCTTGACGGCTTCGCGCAATGTCTTGATCAAATCCTTTGGCTCGCGAATCGGTCCGGCGCCCCAGCACCCATAGGTGCGGGCCATGGCGGCGAAATCAACGTTGGGGTCTTCGATGCGTATCCCGATGGTTTTATTTTCCACCGGCCGGTTGCGCGCTAGGGCGACGCGTTCCTGATGCTCTTCGTCATTGAAATAGGACCGGTTGCTGCAAACGACGATCAACAACGGTATCTGGTGATGCACCGCCGTCCAGAGAGCGCTCACGGTAAACAGCAGATCGCCGTCGGGTTGAATGTCGACGCATAATTTGCCGCTACCCCTGTGCGCCAGCGCCGCGCCCAACGACGCCGGCAAGCCATAGCCCAAGCCGCCGCCCTTGTATTTGCCGAGTATTTGATTGAACTTACCGGCCGGCAAGCAGAGGTTTTCCTTACCCTGGGAACTGCCGTTGGTGAGCACCCAGTCTTCGCCTTTGAACGCTTCGGCGAGCTCCGCATAGATACGCGTCATCGCCACCGGCTTTTCGTCCCATTTGGCCCTGGTTTCTTTTTCCAGAGCCGACCTTTTCTGCTCATAGATTTGCGACCATTCAATGCGGCGCTTTTCGATGTCGTCTTTTAACTCGCCGAGCCTTTGCTCGCCCCGCAAACGGCGCACCAGCTCGGGCAAGAAGACGGCGGTATCCGCCAGGATCATCAGATCGGCCGGCCGCAGTTTGTTGAAGTCCGTCGCCCAGGCGCGCACCAGCAAATCATCGAGCGCGACGTTGATGATCTTGGTGTTCGCTCCAATAAGCGTCGTCGCTTTTCGGTTTCCTCCTGCCTGCGCCCTCTGGGCGCTCGCGCCCTCCAAATCCGGCACGTCGAACGCGAGGATCAGATCGGCCTCGGGAATCACCTTGTCCGCTGCTCCGGTGAGATTGAGCGGGTGATGCGCCGGAAAATTGAACCGGCCAAATTGGTCCAGCACCGGCGCGGCTAACATCACGGCGAGCTCACCGAGCGCGGTGAATCCAGCTTCCCGTCTGCCAACCCAGTCGGCCAGAATCACCGGGCGTTTCGCTGCCAGGATCATGCGCAGAGTCTTTTCGAAGCCCACTTCCGGAGCTTGCATCGGCAGCGGCGCCGGAAAGCGGGAAATATCCACCGCGATCTCCCCGTCCAGTTTTTTTTCTTGCACGTCGCTATCGTAGCAAATATAGACCGGCCCCATCGGATCCGTGGTGGCGAGCCGATAGCCGCGAATAAACGATTCGGGCACGCCTTCGACACTGCCGGGTTGGTCATCCCATTTGCAAAAGTCGCGCACGAGATTGCCCTGGACGTTGGCGCTGTGCACCCAGTCGATCCACGGCCGCCGATTGGCGGAATCCATCGGTCCGGTGCCGCCGAGCACGATCACAGGCAGCCGGTCCGCCCATGCGTTGTAGATCGCCATGGACGCGTGCTGCAGGCCGACGACATTGTGCACCGCGGCCGCCATCGGCTTGCCCTTGGCGCGCGCATAGCCGTGCGCCAGCGCCACGGCGATCTCTTCATGGGTGCAGAGAATGATCTCCGGCGCATAATTGCCGCCGTAGTTAACCAGCGAGTCGTGCAACCCGCGAAACGTCGCGCCGGGATTGATGGCGATGTATTCGAACTCGAATGTTTTCAACATATCGACGACGACGTCCGAGCCCCACTCGGCCCTAGGGTTTTCAATTTTTTGTGCCTTGGCCATGACTAGTCTCTTTGAGGAGTCAGCTTTTTAGATCGGAGTTTCTAACGAACAACCAGGCAAACGTCATTCGCTTATCGTCCCTACACCCGCCGTCAATGGCGCAACAATAACGGCGTATGCAAATCCCAAACACGAAACCTAAACACGAAACCTGAAACTTCCAATGCGCCCCTAGCAGCCCGTGGTGAAAGTCTGGCTGCATTCGACGGACGATCGATCCGCGCTGGCTGCGTTGCTCCTCGCTTAAATATTCCCGATATTCTCGGTCGTCGCGCCTTGCCATCGGGGCGCCTCCCCCGTCTCGCTGCGACGCCACACTTTCACCACGGGCTGCTAGCGCTTCGGCACCTCCATGCCGCGCGCAACCGCCGGGCGTTTTGAAATAATGTCGAACCAGCGCTTCACGTTCGGGTACTCTTCCAGTTTAACGTGATGGCCTTGGTGGCGGCCGACCCATGGGTAGGTGGCGATATCGGCAATCGAATACTCGCCGGCAAGATAATCTTTGCCGCCGAGCTCCTGGTCGAGAACGTTGTAGAGGCGCCTGGCTTCTTTATGAAAGCGTTCGATGGCGAGGGGCACTTTTTCTTCCAGGCGATAAAAATAATTTGCCTGGCCAAACATCGGTCCGACCCCGGCCATTTGAAACATCAACCATTGAATCACTCTGTAGCGCTGGCGCATGTCTGCGGGCCAGAGTTTGGCGGATTTTTCCGCGAGGTAAAGCAAAATGGCGCCCGATTCGAACAAGGTGAAGGGCTTGCCGTCGGGCCCTGCGCTGTCGATAATCGCGGGTATCTTGTTGTTCGGGTTGATCGCCAGATACTCGGGTGTCATTTGATCGCCTCGGCTGATGTCGATCGCATGAACTTCATACGGCATGCCGATTTCCTCCAACATGATCGAAACCTTTTTACCGTTGGGGGTGCCCCAGGTATAGAGTTGGATCATTTTGTTTTCCTTTCGCGACTGATTGGTGCTGAGCGACGGACGACAGGAGACCGGAGACCGACGACCGGCCGGTCTGCGGTCATCGTTCATTTATGTTCTTTCCAGGCCTGCGCTCTGTCGCAGCTTCTCTTCGAGACATGAATAAATCACCCAACGTAGCCATAACTCGCGGCGCTATCAAAGTCTATTATCGAGTCGCGCTCATTCTTAATCTTGCGCGCGCGCTTGACAGCCGGACAACTCTCATACAATCATCGGGGCATCTTAAAGAACCCGGAGGTATTCGTCATGAAAAGCGCTTTCAAGCACGTCGCTCTCTATACCAAGGATCCTGATCGCCTGCTCGATTTCTATCAGAAAAACCTTGGCTTTAACCTGGTGCGGCGCTCGCCGTCCGGGTCGCTCTACACCTCCGACGGCGTCATC
This sequence comes from uncultured delta proteobacterium, assembly GCA_963801935.1. Classification (GTDB taxonomy): domain Bacteria; phylum Desulfobacterota; class Binatia; order UBA9968; family UBA9968; genus DATACQ01. The sequence goes on along the minus strand of CAWDHA010000002.1, from coordinate 90,312 downwards.
ATGTGCGCGATGCTGAAGCACCGCGAGCACACCGAGGCGAGATGGATCGGCTACGATCACTTCGGCTTCCATGTCGCCGATATGGCTGAAGCCAAGCAGCGCATCACCGCCGCTCTACCCGAGTGCCATTGGGGGCAGCGCCCGCAAGATGGCCGCTATGCGGAATATCGCTTTCTCGACATGGACGGCCATCCGGTGGACGTTTCCGAAGAAGGGTTTCGCACCAGTGATGATTTGACGCCGCCGATCGTGCGCCACGTCGCCATCGAAGCGTCCGATCCGGCGCGCACCGGAAGCTTCTACAAGAACGCTTTCGACTTAAAAGAGTTAGAGCGCTCCGACAACGAAGTGATGCTTTCCGACGGCACCATCAGCGTATCATTCGTAAAAAAACAGAGCGCCGGCTCGTGCCAGCTCGTGCTCATGGGGTTGGAAGTAAAAGAACCGGAGAAGCTCGCTCAGGAATTTCCGTCGAAAAAGTCCGTTGGCGCCGGCAAGTTCGAGGTCAAAGACGTCGATGGCAACACCTTGGAGTTGGCGAGTTCGTGGCAAGTATAGGGCAGGAGGATCGGAGTGATAGAGTGATGGAGTGCTGGAGCGCGAAAAACTCCTTGCCGCGAACCGGCGCCGCCATGCTCGCTTTGCGCGCGCTGATTAAAATCACGCTCGCGGTTCTGGCGGCGGCGAATTTGATGGTTGCCGGCGGCGCCAGGCTGCCGGCTCACGCCGCCGAGTCCGGCGCGATTGTCGCCGGCGCCGAGAAGGAAGGCGAGCTGATCACGTGGGCAGTCGGAGAAATATCCTTTCAAACCATGGTCGTCGAGCGCTTCAAGAAAAAATATCCCTTCATGAAAAAAGTCGAGGCCGTGCGCGTTCCATCGGAAAAGCTCCGTACCCGGCTGACCACCGAGGCGCAGACCGGCAGAGGCAGCAATGTCGACATTCTCGGTCTCAGCGGGTTTGAACTATCGTTTTTGCAGGAAAAAGGTTTCTTCGCACCCTATCGTTCACCGGAAAGCAGCGCCATTGCCGAGGGCTTCAAAGATCCAACCGGACTATGGGCGGCGTATTACGTCAACACAATCGTGACGGCCTACAACACGCGCCAGGTCGCGCCCAAAGACGCGCCGCAACGCTGGGAAGATCTGCTCGAGCCGAAATGGAAAGGCAAAATTGCTTTCTTTGAAGAAGAGTACGAGTGGTATGCCAATTATCTGAAGATCGTCGGGCGCGACAAAGGCCTCGACTTCATGCGCCGCCTCGCCCAACAAGACCTGCAATACCGCGGTGGTCACTCACAAATGGTGCAGCTTTTGGCGGCCGGGGAATTTCCCATCATGGGCGTCGCCTACGCGCCGCGGGTGAGCGTCGTGCGCGCGAGCGGCGCACCGATAGACTGGGCCGCTCTGAATCCGGTCTTTTCGACTGCCATCGGTCTTGGTCTTTATAAGTCAGCGCCCCATCCGAATGCCGCAAAGTTGTACATCGACTTCATGCTTTCGCAAGGAAATTCAACAAGAAGTTTGGGTCAACGCCGCCTGGAAAGGCTCGGCGCGCAAAGACGTAGTTGCCAAAGATCCGCGCTGGCAGAACGTCAAAGTCATCCCGCTCGACCTCACGATCGCGCAAAATTATCAAACTATCGCCAAAGAGTTTCAGCAAATCTTCAAGCCGCACGGGAGCGCCCACTAAGCGCGCGTTGCCAGCTTACAATCGATCGCGAAAATAGGTTCAAGTCATGGCACAATCAGACCTGTACGGAAAAGTCGCACCCGGTGAGTTTTACCGGAAAGCGGGTGCGCGACTCAAGGAAGACGCCGATCCATCGCAGATCGCGCACAAGGTCGGTAGCGCTGAAAGAACCCGGCCGCTTTTGCACACCTATCACATGTTCGACAAAGCCCACGCCGTCATGTTGGTCGAGGAAAACTTGGTTCCCAAGAGCGACGGCCAAGCGATCCTCTGCGCTTTTCGGGGAATGGAGCGCGAAGGCTGGGAGCGGCTGCGCAGCGAAGGCGGACACGGACTGCTTTCGGGCGAAGCCTATCTGATTGAAACGCTCGGCGAGGAAATCGGCGGCAAGATACATCTGGGCCGAAGCTCCGGTGATCTGAACTCGGTGTCGTCTCGCATCGGCATCCGCGAAAAGCTCCTGAGCGTCATGGCAGCCGACCTGCAATGCCGCGAGGCTTATCTGAACCTCGCGCGCCTGCACCTTGAAACGGTTCTGCCCACCTACACGATGATGCAGCAGGCGCAGATCAGCACGTTTGCCCATTATCTGGTCGCGTGGGCTTTGCCGTTGGAGCGGGATTTCGAACGGCTCATGGGCGCCTATGATCGCACCAATGTGAGCTCGGCCGGCGCAGGTATCGGCACCGGCTCGGACTTTCCTTTGAACCGCTCTCGCACCGCTGAGCTTCTGGGGTTTGGCGGGGTTTGCGATAACACCCGTGATGCCAATGCTGGACGCGACTATGTCGTTGAGTCATTGAGCGCGATCACTATTCTCATGCTCAACATTGCCTGGGCGACCGATACGATCTACTTATTTTGCTCCAATGAGTTCAACTTCATCGAAATCGCCGACCGCTATTGCGGCTCGAGCAGCATCATGCCGCAAAAGAAAAATCCCCACTCGCTCATGGACGTGGCCGAAACCGCGAGCCAGCTCGGCGGCGCGCTCGGCGCCATGATCACCAATGCGCGAAGCGTCTCAGGATCGATCAAATCCGCATTGGGCAATTTCGATAAAGCCAGCGCCGCGGTTACCCTTTGGGCCGGCATCATCTCGACCTTGACCGTGAACAAAGAAGTCATGCGCCAGCGGACGTTGGATTTCTGGGCGCTCGCCACCGACTTGGCGGGCGCCATCGTGCGCGAGCGCAATCTGCCCTGGCGCACGGCCCATCAGATCACCGCCATTCTCGTGCGCAGGGCATTGGAACAGGGAAAAAAGCCGCTCGATATCGACAGCGAATTTGTCGATCAGGCAGCCACTGAATATCTCGGCAAACCGATCGAGCTCGGCAACCAGCGCATCCGCAAAGTCCTCGATCCGCTGCGCGCGGTTAAAGCGCGCACGCTTGCCGGCGGTCCGGCCCCGACCGAAGTCGAGCGCCAGATCGAAACCTGTTGCGCGCGTTTGCGCCAAGATACGGCGGCGCTCGCGGAAAAGAAACAAAAGTTGGCAGATGCCGCGGCGGGCCTGGAACGCGCCATCGATGCAATCGTATGACGCACAAACGGAGGAATCGCATGAAGCAGGCGGCAAGCTATGCGGCAATTTTTTTCCTGACGATCCTCATGCAGCCGCCGGGCGCGGCGCTAGCGCAGGAGCTTAAGCGCGAGGCGATCATCGAGGGCGCGAAGAAAGAAGGCAAGGTGCAAATTTATGGCCTGCTCGCCGTTCCCGAACACATGCAGGTTATCCAGCGCTTCAAGGAAAAGTATCCTTTCATCGAGCCGCAACTTTACCGCGCCACCAGCGAGCGGCTCTACACCCGCATCGAAACTGAGGCGCGCGCCAACAGCCATCTGGTCGACGTCATCGGCGTCAGCGGTTTTCAGTACTATCAGCTGCTCAAGCGCGGATTGATCGGCAGATATGAATCCCCGGAACGAAAATTTTTTGATCCCGCGTTCCGAGACAAAGACGGCCTTTGGACGGCTTACTACGTCAACCCGATGGTCACGGCGTTCAACACGCGCCAGACAACGCCCCAGGAAGCGCCCAAGGATTATGCCGACTTGATCGACCCCAAGTGGAAGGGCAAGCTGGTCATGGAAGATGAGGAAATCGAATGGTTCTCGACCATGATGAGTTTCTGGGGCGAAGAAAAGGGCCTGGCCTACATGCAGCGCCTGGCGGCGCAAAATTATGTGATTCGCCATGGCCACACGTTGATGACGCAACTGGTGGCGGCCGGCGAATACCCGGCGGCGGTGCTCGTCTATGCGCCGCAAACCCAGTTGACGCGTAGCTCGGGCGCGCCGATCGACTGGCATCCGCTCAACCCGACGGTCGCCGGCACCAACCTGATGGGAATCGCCGCAAAGGCGCCCCATCCCAACGCCGCCATGCTTTATATCGATCACATGCTTTCCGAAGAGATCCAGAAGGATTATCTTTCCGGCAAATTTTTCAAAGTATCGGCGCGTCAAGGCATCGCCAGCGCGGTTGCGCAAAAGCTCAGTAAAGTAAAAGTAATTCCGGCCGATATGGCGCAATCGGAAAACTTTGAGAAACAGCGTAAAAGATTCCGGGAGATATTCATGGGCGGCCGTTGACTCGAATTATTCACCGCATCGAGGAATGCGCCTTCGGACAAAGCGTACAAAAAATTCGTAGGTCGGGTTAGCCCAGCGTAACCGACAGTCTTCGCTTTGCGAGCCTGCTAGTTTTTAACAGAGTACAATGAAATTTGGTGTGTTTCTGCCCGTGTCCGGCCGCGCCGCCGGTAGAAAGACTTTGATGGAGGCGGCGCAACAGGCTGAAGCTCTGGGCTACGATTCGGTGTGGGCCGCCGACCGTCTGGTGATCCCTTGGAAGATCGAGACCGTCTATCCCTATAGCAAGGAAGCTACTTTCATAGTGCCTCCCGATCGGCCGTTCTTCGATACCATGACTTGCCTGGCTTTTCTCGCCGGTTGCACTGAAACAATCCAGCTCGGCATGAGTGTGATGGTTATGCCTTATCGCCATCCTTTGCACTGGGCCAGGATCGCCACGACCATCGACCAGCTCTCCAGCGGGCGACTGATCCTCGGCGTCGGCGTCGGCTGGATGGCAGAAGAGTTCGCCGCCATGAACACGCCGTTCAAAGAGCGCGGCAAGATCTCCGACGAACAGCTCAGCTTACTCAATCGTCTTTGGACCGACGAGCACATCACGTTTCGGGGAACGTATTATCACGTGAACGATATCGCCTTTAATCCCAAGCCCTATCAGAAGCCGCGCCTGCCAATCTGGATCGGCGGCGAAGGCAAATACGCGCAGCGCCGCGCCGGCCGGTACGGCGATGCCTGGTTTCCCTACTTCGTGCGCGTCACGCCGACCGAGTTGCGCCGGCGCTTCGACAACGTCCTGATCGAGGCAAAGCAGGCCGGCAGAAATCCCGACGAGGTCGCCTGCGCCTGCTGCTTGCCCATCGAGCTCACGGCCAGAGAGACGCCGCAGGAAGACGACTATCTAAAAGGAAGCATCGCCCAGGTGACCGCGGCAATTCAAAAATTCATGGCCGCCGGCGTCACTCATCTCGGCTTACAATTCATGATTCCTCACTATCCCGAACGGCGCGAGCAGATCGAGCGCTTCGCCGAAGAGGCTTTGCCTGTATTAAGACCCTCACCCTTCCCTCTCCCAAAGGGCGAGGGTAACAAGGGAAATTAAGGGACACGAAACAAAAGTGAGGAAGGAACTTCCATGGCTAATCTCCCCAAAATTGCGCTCATTCTGACCGGCGGAACCATCGACTCGGTGGGCAAAGACCGGCTCGATCTCGCCTGGTATATCGAGGCCGGCAAGCGCTTGAACGATGGCGAGCTGCTGCAGCAACTGCCGGAGCTGAAAGAGATCGCTGAGGTGCAAGACATGCCGTTTCGCCGGCTGCCGAGCCACGCGCTAGTCGATAAAGACTGGCTCGATCTGGTCCGCATCATTCACAAGATCTTCGATGAAGACAAAGCCGATGGCATTGTCATCACCCACGGCACCAACACGATCGAAGAGACCGCTTACTTTCTAAACGTGGTGCTCAAAACGGACAAACCCGTAGTTGTGGTCGGCTCAATGCGCCCTTCTTCCGCCATAAGCGCCGACGGTTACTTGAATCTGGTAAATGCTATCAAAGTTGCGGCCGATCCCAATGCCATAGGGCGCGGCTGCATGCTGGTCATGAATGATACGATCTACAACGGCCGCGACGTCACCAAAAACGCGACCTATCGGGTTGAAGCTTTTCAGTCCCGTGACCTTGGGCCGCTCGGTTTCGCGGACGGCGACGGCAAGATCGTTTTCTACCACCAGCCGGTGCGCAAACACACCACGCAAACCGAGTTCGACGTCCGTGAGTTAAACTCATTGCCGCGCGTCGACGTCGTGGTCTCCTATGTCGGCGCCGACGGCACGATGATCGAAGCCGCGGCGAAGGCGGGGGCCAAAGGCATCGTTAGCGCGGGCACCGGCGCGGGCCGTCCCACGCCGGCGGAAGACGCCGCCTTCGACAAATGCTTCAGAGAAACCGGCATGCTTATGTGCCTTTCCAGTCGCGTCGCTTCCGGCCGGGTGGTGCGCAGCCCGGGCCTCGCCAAGCGCGGCTTTGTCGCCAGCGATAACCTGCAACCGTGGAAAGCGCGCTTGCTGCTCGCGCTCGCGCTAACCAAGACCAACAACGCTGAAGAAATCCAGCGCATGTTTGATACCTACTGATAGTAGATTCCCCTTACCTGCTGCCCTTCAGAGCCGAATCACCTAAGATCCGGCCCGGCGCGAAAAGATTCTTGCGACTCGCCGGCTGGATTTTTTGGACGCGATTTAATTGCGAGCGGCGACCTCTTCGAAGCTCGGCTCCGGCATGCCCTCTTTCCAGGTCGGATCGCGCAGCTCGAGGCGGTTGCCGCTCGGATCGAAGAAATAAAGCTCTCTGCCTGTGAAGAAGCCCTTGGCGCGGTAATAAAGCCGATCGATGGGAATCTGTCTTTCCTTAAAAATCTTGCACGCTTGCTCGAGCGTCTCCGGACTCACCGTGAAAGAATGGTGCACGTTGTGATCCTCGACATGACTTTTATCCACATCCCCAGATCGCGCGCACAGTAGAATATTGTGATCGCCGACATTGAAACAGGACATGCCTGAGTGGCCAAGGCGACCCAAAGGCTTCAAGCCGAGCAGATCACCATAGAATTTTTCCGATTCATCTAGATTGTTGACTGGAATCGACCAGTGCGTCACTCCCTCAATTTTCAATAGTCCCATAAGCCCCCCTTTGTTATGTTATTCTTGCTTCAATTACGCCTCGGCTGTCAACCCGATATAAACCGAGGATCGAAGAGAAAGGATCGATGACCGCAATCTTAATTCTCAAAACCGATATACGCTCAAGCTTTCCTACTTGGGACTCGCTTCATTTAATAACCGCTTGATAAAACCGCTCTTCTCCAGCTCCGCGATGAAGCTCGCGTCCATGAACTCTTCAGGTTTATGCTTCCACACATCGGGCCGCTGCAAAGCGACGTAATCATAGGTTGCTTGGAGGCCCTGCGTGATCGGGTACGGAACGGCGATGAAATCAGTGCGATAGATTTCGTAGGAGCCCTCCAGTAATTCAGGATCCGATGTCTTCAAGTATTTGCTGAGGATCTTGACACTAGATTCTTTATTCGCCTTCAAAAAATGGATGGCTTCGACGTGCGCCCTTACCATGCGCATGACGGTTTCACGGTCCTCGGTCACGTACTTGCGCCGGGTGACGACCGACATAGACGGGTAAGTAACCTCTTTTCTAGCGTCCCACAGAACTCTGAAACCCATTTTCTCGGTCTGCGCGTCGGCGGGATAAGAGAGATCCGCGGCGTCGACCCCTCCCGATACCAACGCCTGCATCCTTTCAGGGGTATTGCCAACGGTGAACATAATAACGTCGCGGCCCGGTTCCATGCCGTACTTTTTGATGATGTGGCGGTTGAGAAAGTCTCCCAGCGAGCCAAAAGTGGAAACGGCAATTTTCTTTCCTCGCAGATCGGCTGGGCGTTTGATCTCCGGCTTGGCGAGCAGCTTGCTCTGCACGCCAGGTACGGTATGGGCTACGGTGACGAGATCGGCGCCGCTGAGATCCGCATTGATCACTGTCGCAAGAGTGACAGGGGCGGCGAAGATGCTGCCGCCAAGGATCGCCTGGGAGGATTGACCCGAGCCGCGTAGCAGAATCAGCTCAGCGTCGAGTCCATGCTTTTCGTAGATCTTGGCGTCCTTCGCGATCCACGGTATCCACTGCGACGCGGACAGCGAAGTAACTCCCCAGCGAATTTTTTTGAGCGGTTTATCCTGGGCCGGCGCCGGACACTCCATAAGGAGCACAAAAGAGAAGACAGCCAAACACGATATGCATTTTCTCATTTGGCTCCGAATGAGCGCGGCCATTTGGCTCCGCCGGCGCGCAAAAAACCGGCTTACTCTCCCTGCAACGTCTTTCCCGAGAGCTCAGACAAGGTCGCCGTCGGAGTCACGTATTCATAATCGGTCATAACTTCGATGAGCGCCGAACGATTGGCGGCCATCGCTTGCTTGAACGCCGGCAGAAATTCGTCGTCGCGCGATACCTTCAATCCCAGCGCGCCGTAGGAGGCGCCCATCGAAGCGAAATCCGGATTTTCCAGCTCCATGCCGTAGGAATGACCGGGAAACATCGCTTCCTGATGCATGCGGATCGAGTTGTAGCCGCCATTGTTGTAGACGATCGTGATGATGTCGGCGCCGTACTGTTTCGCGGTCGCCAATTCCTGGCCGGTCATAAGAAAGCCGCCGTCGCCGACGTGCGCCACAACCAGACGGTCCGGATGCGCGAGCTTGGCCGCCACCGCCGATGGCACCCCCGGTCCCATGCAACCGAGTGTCGGCGAGATGTAGGAGTTCGGCTGCTCGAATTCGATATAGCGCTGCGGCCACTGGCCGAAGCTGCCGGCATCCGTCGTCGTAATGGCATCTGCTGGTTGCGCGGCCCTGATATCCGACATCACTCGCTCCATGGAAACACGCCCTGTCGGCCGCGCCCGGGTACGCAGTAGCGTTTCTGCGCCGCATGATATTCCGCGATCCAGGAGGCGCGGCTTTCATTCGGTCGCATTGCCGGATGCTTCAGCGCTTCTTGCAGCGCCTGCTTGGCGTCGGCGACGATCGCCACTTGAGGGCGCGAGTTTTGCCCGATGTTTTGCTGGTCGGCGTCGATCTGGATAAATGCCTGTGCTGGCCGTGGAAATGAAAACCCGCCGGTTGTCTGCTGGTTCAGCCGGCAACCAAGGACGACCACCAGATCGGCATCGTTGGCCGCCAGATCGCGCAGAGCTTTATTGGAGCTCGATAAATTACCGATGTAATTCGAATGGCTGTTGGGAAATGCGTCCTGCCGTTTATAAGACGTCAGCACCGGAATCTGAAACTTCTCCGAGAAATTGATCAGCTCCTGCCATGCGCCGGCATATTGGGTTCCCGAACCGACCAAGAGTATCGGCTTCTTCGCAACATGGATGCGCCCGATCATCTCCTCTATCAGCTTCGGATCGGCGCTCGCCTGGGTGGTTGGATACGGCTCGACCGTGGCGATATCGGCCTTGTCCTCGGTGACGTCGCGCGGCAGAGAAACGATCACCGGACCCGGCCTGCCGGTGCGGGCGATATGGAATGCCCGGGTCATCACCCGCGGGATGTGCTTCGCATCATTGATCTCGATCACCCATTTGGCGATGCTGCCGAAAAACTGGTTGTAGTCGAGTTCCTGACCCGCCTCGCGGCCGCGCGCGCCGCGCCCGACCTGGCCGACCAGCAACACCATCGGCACCGAATCATACTTGGCGCTATGAATCGCAATGCTCGCGTTGGTGGCGCCAGGGCCACGGGTGACGATGCATACGCCCACGGTGCGGGTTGACTTTGCATAGCCTTCCGCCATGAATGCCGCACAGCCTTCCTGGCGATTGGTGATAAGCTTGATGTCGGGAGTGTTCCATAAGCCATCGACGATGGCGATGTAACTCTCTCCGGGAACGCTGAAGACATGTTTTATTCCTTCGTTGCGCAGGCATTGTGCCACCGCATGTCCGCCCAGCATCATAAGAATTCCCTCCTCGGCTTGAATCTGTCGTATTCCTAGTCCCACTGCGCACCGGCTGTCAATGGCCGCGCGCGGCAAGCCGGCGAGTTCGCCGAGGATGCTCGACAATGCACCGGCACGAAGATCCAGCCAAGCAGCGAAAGAAACCCTCAAGCATCGTGGGGGGCTGCAATCGCAACCTGCAATGCCGAAATCACTTGACCAGGACGAGCGATACCCGATACCGTCTCATTTAAAAAGTTCACAACCGTTGTCGCAGCCGGAGGGAGAATGGTGGCATTAATAGTTCTTCTCGCCGTACTGGCGCCTGCAGCGAATCTGTTGGCGCAGAGTCCGTTTTACCAGGGCAAAACCATCACCGTGATCGCGGCAGCCAGCGCTGGCAGCGCCTATGATCTATATGCGCGGCTGATGGCGCAGTTCATGGGCAAACACATTCCAGGCCATCCAAACTTTATAGTGCAGAACATGCAAGGCGCAGGGTCGATTATCGGCGCCAACTACATCTACGGCCTAGCGAAATCCGACGGCTCGGTTATCGGCGCGATCCAGCCGTCGATCTACTTCAATCAGTTGCTCAAGCAAGCCGAAGTCAAATACGATTGGAGCAAATTTACCTGGCTCGGCAGCTCCGATAAGTCGGACCATCTTTTGTATATGCGCGCCGATCTGCCGTACAAGAGTCTCGCCGACGTGCGCAAGGCCAAGGAGCCGCCCAAATGCGGCTCCACCGGCGCCGGCACCTCCGGAAGTTATTTGCCGAAATTGCTCGAGGAAACCCTCGGAACGAAATTTGCCATCGTCTCAGGGTATCAGGGCGGCGGTGAGATTGATCTGGCTGTAGAGCGCGGCGAACTCAATTGCCGCGCTCTAACTATTCAGGCGTATCACTCGCGCGAGCCCTACCATACCTGGCGCAAAACCGGCTTCGCGCGCATTTTGATGCAAACCGGAAAAACCCGTGATCCGCGGATTGCCGACGCGCCGACGCTTTATGAATTGATGGACGAATACAAAACTCGCGAAAGCGAGCGTCGCCTACTGCCGCTGGTTTTCGCCGCCAGCGATTTTGGCCGGCCGATTGTCGCCCCGCCCGGGGTGCCGCCCGCCAGGGTGAAAATTTTGCGCGAGGCATTCCTCAAAACGATGAGCGATCCCGACCTGCTGGCAGAAGCCAAACGCAAGAACTTCGACATCACGCCCTCCACCGGAGAGGAGCTGGAAGAGTTAGCGAAACAGGTCATGAACCAGACAGCCGAGATAATCGCGCGCGTAAAAATATTGATGGAGCAGTAGGGGCAGGTTTCAAACCCGCCCTTACATTTTTTCAATTAAACCTCCCACGGTTCGGCTTTTCGTATTAATCCATCTAATGCCCGCAACGGATTCTCCCGATCCGATCTCCCATTGGAGCGGATTGTTCGCGATGTATTCGCGGATGCCGGTGCAGTTCGTTTTCACCGCGAACGACATGTTCGTAATAGTTGCGTTGCCAGACCGGGGCGCCGGCCGTTGCGCGTGATTCATTTATGCGACGCGCAGAAAATGTTTTGAAACCACGAATAATTTCCGGTAGTCCACGCCTTGTAGGGGCGGGTTTTAAACCCGCGCGCGGGCTGTGGTTGGCGACGATTCGGTCCGGGCAGGTTTCAAACCTGCCCCTACTTGAATCCTCCCAGCACCACATCGTCCCAATTTTCGGCCTGTGGCCGCAACCCTTGACAACCAACAAAGCACGGAACTAACTTCCATAAAAAACCACCTTCAAACCCCGGTAAGGAGGAGTTTATGTTCGAAATAAAAGGAATCAGAACCTTCGCGATGAGCGCCAAGGATTTAGAGAAATCAGTTGAGTTTTATACCGATACCTTGGGCGGCCGGATTGTCAAGAAAGTCGAGCCCACAGAAGAGCAGTTGCAAGCAGGACAGGTCAAAGAGGTAGACGTCCGGCTCGGCAACTTCGAGGTGCATATCTTCGATGCTGCAAAAGGCCCGCGCGCCGCCGATCCGCACCACACTCTTAACATTCAATGGCAGGCACAGGACAAAGCAGTCAAACAACTTCAAGAGATCGGCGCGAACATCGAAAAAATTCGCCAGCATCGTGACAGCGGCAACTATTCGATCAACGTCTTCGATCCCGATGGCAATCGCTGGGAGTTATCCTTCGCGAAAGAGAGCTAGAAGGAGCAGAAAACCATGAAAGCCATTCGCATCCATCATTTTGGCGACACCGAAGAGGTGCTGCAGTACGAGGACATAGCGATCCCTGAACCGAAAGCGGACGAGCTCCGGATTAAGGTCGAAGCGGCGGCCTTGAACCGGGCCGATTTGAGCTTGCGCAAGGGCGCCTATCGGATTTCATCGGATCAATTGCCGGTGATTCCCGGCCGTGAAGTCGCAGGTACCGCAGATAAACTCGGAGCCGATGTCACCGGCTACAGCGCCGGCCAAAGGGTCGTTGCCTACCCGAGCCTCGGCGGCTACGCCGAGTACGCAGTGGCCAGAAGCTCGGAAGTCCGGCCGGTGCCGGATGGCGTGACCTCAGTAGAGGCAGCCGCAGTGCCGACGGTTTTCCTGACGGCGTGGTTCGGCTTGTTGACCGACGGCAAGCTGAAGGCCGGTGAATGGCTGCTCGTGCACGGCGCCAGCAGCGGGGTCGGCACCGCGGCCATTCAGATCGCCAAGCATCTCGGGGCCAAGGTGATTGCCACCACCGGCAGCGAGGACAAAGCGCGGCGCCTCAGACAATTGGGAGCGGATGTTACGATCGCCGTTGCTCAAAACGCCTTTCTTACGGAAGTCATGAGGATCACTGATGATCGCGGCATAGACGTCGTGCTCGAGATGATCGGCGGCGAGGTTTATCGAAAGAGCTTGCAAGCGCTTGCGCCCGGCGGCCGTCTGGTCTCCATCGGCGGCGCATTTGGACCGGTCCCTGACTCGCCTCCTGTCTTGACCGAAGGACGCAAGGCAACGCGTTTCTCGATCACCAACCATCTGCAGGCCAAGCCTGAGGATTTCCAGCAACTCGACGAGATCCTCAGCCTGGTGCGGCAAAAAAAGTTTCAGGTCGTAATCGATAAGAGCTTTCCGCTGGCACAAGCCCGCGCGGCGCAACGTTACCTCGAAGGGCGCGAACATTTCGGCAAAGTGATGCTGGCCCTATGAAGCCAGGCTTTTTTCGCAGTTGAATTCTACTGCTTGCCGATCTTTGCGAACTCTTCCAGAAAAGTTCCGGCCTTGAAGTCGGGATTGATCTTCGGCTGATCGCCTTTGTAGATGATGTTCAGCTCGCCCATGTATTCCTGAATCGGCAGCGGCTTGATGGCAAACACCATCGCCGGTTCGTCGCTGGTGATATGGTGCTGGTGCCAGACGCCCTGGCCGATGTACATCGTATCGCCCGGCTTCCATTCGATGCGCTCTTCGTCCAGGAGACTGTATCCCTGGCCGCGCAGCACGATGATAATCGCCTCGTTGTGTTTGTGCGTGACTGAATGCGAGTGCGGCGGATAGATGTGACAATCGACTTCGATGATGCGATTCTCGAAGCCGAGCTCCTGCGACACCAGCGGCCCCATCCATACGCCGTTTTGCGCTTCCCATTCGACTTTGACGTCCTCGCCCTTGATCGCTTTGCGCCCCGCCTTGCGCCGCGCTATATCCGCCTTGACCCGCTCTGCCCTCGACTTGAACAGCGAGCTTTTCCCCTCGAACCATTTTTCGTTATCATGGTGCTCTGCCATATCTCACATCCTTTCGCGCAAAAATTCATCCAAATTCTTGTTATACGCGGCGCCACGGCTTGTCAACAAAACTACGCTATGCGGCGCTCTTAGCGATACAGCAGTACCGATTCCCGCTCTTCGCGCCACGAGTTCTCATCGGCGCGGGCAAGCGCGTCGAGATCGTCCGGCTCGGCGGCCGGATCATCGACCCACTGGCGCAGCAGTTCGCCGCCGTTGATCAAATCGATCGCTAGCCGATCGTGTTCATACTCATAAGGAAAATTACGCCACAGATCATAGTCCGGTCGGAGCGCCCGCAGAGCCTTGAACACGAGCGCCATCAAGCGCCAGGGCCGGAACTCTTCATGGTTGTAAGTCGGATCATCGACGTGGATTTGAATGCCGGCGCATAGCTTGCCGCTATGCTTGTGAAACGTCGGCTCAAACCAGCACGCGCGTAACCTGCATCCGCGCAGCCACTCGGGGGCGAGCGACTCCATTTTGGCGAGCAGTAGCCGGGGGTCGATATCCGGCGCGCCGAACAATTCAAGGGGTCGGGTCGTGCCGCGACCTTCCGAGAACGTCGTTCCTTCCAGCGTCACAGTGCCGGCGTAGCAGCGCGCCATCGATAGATTCGGCGCGTTAGGGCTCGGGTTGACCCATGCGCGTCCGCCTAGCGGCCAGCCGTATCCTGGCGCGCCCGCCGGATCCCATCCTGCCATTTTGATGACTTCACATTGCACGTCGAGGCGGGACGTCCGAATAAACCAATTCGCCAACTCGCCGAGTGTGACTCCGTGGCGCATCGGCAGCGGACCCGCGCCAACGAAACTCTCCCATCCAGGACGCAGTCTTAATCCTTCCACCGGCCGGCCCACCGGATTGGGGCGGTCAAGCACCCACACGGCCTTCTGCTGCCGCGCTGCTTCTTCGAGGGCGTATCGCAGGGTGGTTATGAAAGTGTAAATACGGCAACCAAGATCTTGAAGATCGACAAGCAGGACGTCGAAACTATCCATCATCTGCGCGGTCGGCCGGCGCACTTGTCCATAGAGACTAAACACCGGGATGCCGTGCACCGGGTCGTGAAAATCCGCTGACTCCATCATGTTGTCCTGCTGGTCACCGCGAAGGCCATGCTGCGGCCCGAAAGCAGCGGTAAGCTTGATATCTTTAAGCGCCGCCAGCGCATCGAGCGAGTGAACCAGTTCACAAGTCACCGACGCCGGGTGCGCCAGCAGCGCGATTTTTTTTCCCGCCAGCGGCTTACGCAACTTGGGCTCGGTCAAGAGACGATCGATGCCAAACTTCATGGTTAGCTAGTAAGAGATAGACTCAGAGGGAGCTACCCTGGACTATCATCAGATCGCGGCCGAAGAGTAAGGCTCTCCGGTCGGCGGCACTGACGACCGGAGACCGAAGACGGACGACCGCTCGGTCCGCGGTCCCCGGTCATCAGTCAGTTATTTCCTCTACGAGGCTTCACTCCTCGGCCTACATTCCGTCGCGGGTTTTCCTCGATCCGCGCTAGGGGCTAGCAGCGGCTAAAACTCACAACAAAACTGTCCGCATCATGGAAGTCGGGCTCGCCCGGTGCATGCTTGAGCGCCCAGTAGGAAAGACGGCCCGCCGTATCTTCGATGACAGCCGAGACTCCCAGGCGGAAACTCCCTCGCTCAGGTAGATCCGGCAGATGATCCAAACGGATGTCCGCACTGAGCTCCCATCTGTTCGCTCGCCGGCAGAGCGCAATCCTCGGTTCCAGACGATGGTTCTCAAAGGGTGTAGCATCGCGGTAACTGCGAAATCGGTATGCGCCCCATTCGCCCGAGGGAGAAAAGTTCAATTCATAATAAGCCGCGCTCGCCTTGGTGGCGACGAAAACTTCGAAGCAGGTGTGTTGCCACAGGCGATCAGCCCTGCGCGGCGCTCGCGCCGGCGGAACTCTGAGACGGTCGATATTGCCATCGAGCACATAGGTGACCGTGAGCACCCTGCCCTCGATGCGCGGCAAGGCTTTGATACCCTCGACCGCGCTAAAACGCGTTTGCGGATGACAACGGAGTATGACCGGAGACTCAAGTTGTGTCGCCATTATCGCATTAGCCCGCTCGCCAGCGAGTTTGTCAAGCCGACTTGACCTTTCGATGCGCGCTCAATACAAACGGGTGAACGCATTCAGCCGTTCAAGGAGCATAGATGGCTTCAGCCCATTCCGAGATTCCGGCCTTCGATTCGAGACGAGCTTAAAGAGTTAAAACAGAAACTGGTCGACGGCTGTCACATTCTCGACCGCGAAGGCATCACCGACAGCTATCGGCCATGTCAGCATCCGCATTCCCGGAACCGAAGCCTTCCTGACCATCGCCGGGGTGAGCCCCGGCTGCGCGACTCTGGATCGACTCATCATGCTCGATCTCGACGGCCGTTATCTCGGCGGCGACAAAGCGCGCCTTACGAGTGGCCGATCCACGCCCGCATCATGCGCGCGCGGCCCGAAGTCATGAGCGTGTGCCACACCCATTCAAAATGGAGCGCGCTCTTCAGCGTGATCAAGGGCGGTCTTCGCCCGATCCACATGTACGCGAAATTTCTCCCGGCCGGCGGCCCGCCCATCTACCCCGCTGCCGGTCTGATCGGCACGCTGGAGCGCGGCGAAGCGCTGGCAGCGACTTTGAAAGACAGCGCAGCGGTGTTGCTGCGCGCCCACGGCGACGCGGTGGTCGGCACCAGCCTTGAGCAAGCGATTCAGCGCACCATCCAGCTTGCCTTTCTCGGCCAGCTCGCGCACATGGCCGTGGCGCACGGCGAGCCGCTCTACATGAGCGAAGACGAACTGGCAACCTTTTCCGCCGATCCGGCATTTCCGGCGCGCCCGTGGGAATATTACTTGAGCCGCATCCGCGAGCGCCGCTCTGCTTGACAGCTCTGACAAGCGACGAATAGATTCGCGAACAACAGATGACTCGTTGACTTTGTGCCACGAAGGAGTGTTCATGGCTGCCAGCCACAAAGACGTGCCCAAAATCGACTCATCGGAGCTCAAAGAACTCACGGAAAAACTGATCACCGCCTGCCACATTCTCGATCACGAGGGCGTGACCGACGGCTACGGCCACATCAGCGTGCGCGTGCCCGGCGCCGATGCGTTTATCACCATTTCCAACGTCAGCCCCGGCTGCGTCACTCACGATCGGCTGATCATGCAGGACCTCGACGGCAACTATCTCGACGGCGCGAAAACGCCGCCCAACGAATGGCCGATTCATGCGTGCATTTTGAAAGCGCGTCCGGAGATCGTCAGCGTCGCGCACACTCACTCGAAGTGGAGCACGATCTTCAGCGTGCTGCCGATCAAGCTTAAACCGATGCATCACTACGGTAAGTTTTTATCCGCCGACGGCCCGCCGGTGTATCGAGGGCATCGGCCTGGTGCGCACTGTGGAGCGCGGCAACGATCTGGCCGCCGCGCTCGGCAGACGGCCCGGTGGTGTTGATGCGCGCCCACGGCGATGCGGTCGTCGGCGAGAGCGTCGAGCAGGTAATCGAGCGCACCACCCGGCTCGCCATGCTCGGCGAATGGAATCATCTGGCGATGCTTCACGGTGAACCGAAATATTTGACCGCCGAGGAGCTCGAAGTTTACAACGCCGATCAGCGTTTTCCGATGCGCGGCTGGGAGTATTTCGTCAGCCGGCTGAATGGAGAAAAAGATAAATTGGAGTGATGGAGTATTGGAGTGATGGAGTGATGGGTCCAGATCAACACTCCAGTACTCCAACACTCCATCACTCCAATTAAGCGCTAACTCAAGGAGGAAACTAATATGGCCACATCCAAGAATTCGTTGATCAGCTCAAGAAAGACATTCAGGCGTTTCCCAAAATCCGCATCAAACATCCATTCTTGAAAGCCGTCTGCAACGGCACGCGCTACCATGGACCAGATCCGCGCCTGGGCGATCCAGGACTATCAGTTTCGCGCCGCGGTGCCGCGCATCGCCATGCTGCGCTACTTGGCCTGCAACGATCCGGAAATCGCGCAGAGGCTCTGGGGTGTCGTCGAAGAGGAAACCCGCGGCATGGACACCGGCAGCGCCGGCCACAACGAGCTGGCGATCCGCTTCGCCAATGCAATCGGCCTTACGAAAGAACAACTAGAAAACGCCGAGCTGCGCCCGTCCACGGCGGCGCATCTGTATTACGTCGAACTGATCATCCACACCCTGCCGTGGTTTGTCGTCATGTCGATTCAGATCGGCGCCGAAGGAACGTTCGGCCCGGCGGCGGCGGCGATCGGTCACGGCCTGATAAAGAACTACAACATGAAGCCCGATGACGTGCGCTTTTTCACCGTCCATTCCGAAGCGGACGAAGACCACAGCAGCCTGGCCGCAGGATATCGCGGTGCGCTACCTCCACTCGCCGCATCTGCAGGAGCAGACGCGCAAGCACACATTCCGGCGCATGGAACTGCTCTACGATATCTGGTCGATCGACGGCTATGAAAAGTAGCAAGCGCATGGAAACGATTTCTCGGTCGCTTCGTTCCCTCGAAATGACACTGCGGTGGTTATGTCATTGCGATCCCGAAGGAGAGAATCTTTCTTCGAGCGCTCCCAACACTGCAGCGATATCTGCAACTGAGTAAAGCAATGGCTAAACTAACTTGGGTTTCATCTCCGCTTTCAACGAGCGCGTCGAGCCGCTCATGAACGGCACCGTCAAGGCGGAAGGCATCGAGCTGATTCCGACTTATTCGCACCCGGCGGAAACCTTTTGGCGCCAGCTCAAGTTCGGCGAATTCGAAGTCGCCGAGATGTCGATGTCGTCTTATTTGATCGCCAAGTCCCAGGGCGCCGACATGATCGCCCTGCCGGTGTTTCCGAGCCGCCGCTTGTTTCAAACCGAGCTTTCCTATCATGTCGATTCCGGCATCACCAAGCCGGACGACCTGGCCGGCAAGACGACTGGGCGTTGCCGAATATCAGCAAACCGCCGCGCTTTGGATCCGCGGCATTCTCGAACACGATTTCGGCGTCTCGCAGTACAAGATTCACTGGTACATGGAACGAAGCGAGGAGATGAGCCACGGCGGCGCCACCGGTTTCAAGCCGCCGGCGGGAATCTCCTTCAATCGCATCGCGCCGAACAAGAGTCTGGCCTCGACCCTGCTCGACCACGAACTGGATGTCGCGCATATCGCCAGCCCGTGGGTGCTGCAAGCGAACGCTCTCGATCGCTCCAGCCGAATCACCGGCAAGGGCGATTGGAGCAAAATACAAGCCGCTGTTTCCCGATCGCATGGCCGAAGCCGCGCGCTTTCAAAAGCAACACGGATTTCTGCCGGTTAATCACACCTACATCATCCGCGGCGATATCTACGAAAAATATCCCTGGGTCGCTTTCAATCTTGTACAATGGCTTTGTGAAAGCCAAGGCGCTGGCGCGTGAGAAACTGATGGAGCGCATTCCTTCGGCGCTGTTCTTCGGACCGGAGTATTCTGCGATGACCCGAGACATGATTGGCGACGATCCATTTCCCTACGGCATCAAGGCCAATGAGGCAATGCTCGAAACCATCACCGCGTATTCGCACGAGCAGGGACTGACGCCGAGAAAAATGAACGTCAAGGAGTTGTTTGCGGAAAGCACACTCGGCCTTTATGTTGCGGTAAGAATTTCTCGAAATCGCATTGATACAGAATGTAGGGCAGGTTTGAAACCTGCCCTGAAAGGAGAAAAGTATGGCAGCAAAATCGCCGTTTCGATGACGGCGCCCTGATCTTTTTCCTGGCATCGCCGTCACCGCGCGAGGGCCAAATCCCCGATCCCAAAGTCGATCGAGGGAGCAAAAAAAGAAGGCGAGATGATTTTCTACACCACCATGACTCTCGATCAGAGCAAAGAAGTGATCGATCGATTTCAGAAAAAATATCCATTCATCAAGCCGACGCTGTTTCGCACCGGCGGCGGCCCGCTGCTGAACAAGATCCTTACCGAAGCTCGCGGCGGCCGGCATGCCTGGGATGTGGTGGTCGGCCGAGCGGAAATGGATGTGCCGCTGATGGAGCGAAAACTAATTGCCTCCTACCGCTCGCCTGAAACCAAAATGATCGAAGAGGATCTCGTCGATAAGGAAGGTTACTGGACCGCGTACTACGTCATCTCGTACGTGCTGGGTTGGCACACCAAATTGGTCAGGCGAGAGGATGTGCCGAAAACCTACGAAGCTTTGGTCGAGCCGAAGTGGAAAGGCCAATTGTCATTCGACAACGAAGCCTACGGCATGCTGCAAGGACTGATGCGCGCCTGGGGACGGGAAAAAGCGATCGCCTATTTCAAAAGAATCGCCGCTATCGATCCGTCGATGAAGAGAGGCAACACCGAACGCGTCGCGCTCGCCGCGGCCGGCGAGTACCCGTTGACGGTCTCATACAACCAGACCTTCGAACGAATGGTCGCCCGGGGCGCGCCCATGGACTGGTTGGCGCTCGAACCGGCCGTGGTGAGCGCCTTTCCGATCATGATCGCGGCCAAGGCGCCCATCCCAACGCGGCGCGGCTGTACTACGATTTCAGTCTATCCAAAGAAGGTCAGGAGATGCTGCGCGGCATGCAGCGCATACCCGTGCGCAAGGACGTTGAACCCAATCCGCCTCGGCTCTTTAGAGGCTACAAACGAATCGTGGAAAATCCGGAAGATTACAAAGACTTCGAAGGGCTCGTGAGGCTCTATAACGAGATCTTCAAGCTGCGGTAGAACGCCATTACGAGCACGCGCCGAAAAAGGAAAACAGAATGCCGAAGTTGAGACTCAGTTTCATTTCCGCGTTTAACGAAAGAGTCGACCCATTGATGAAGGGTCTGGTTCAAGCCGAGGGCATCGAGATCGTTCCGACCTACTCGCATCCTTCCGAAACGTTCTGGCGCCAACTCAAGTTCCAGGAATTCGAAGTCGGCGAAATGTCGATGTCGTCGTATCTCATCGCGCGCGAGCGCGGCTTCGATCTGATCGCGTTGCCGGTGTTTCCCAGCCGGCGCCTCTTTCACACCGAACTTTCCTACAACAGCGACTCTGGCATTGAAAAGCCCCAGGACCTCGCCGGCAAACGCCTCGGCGTCGGCGAATACCAGCAGACCGCGGCGCTTTGGCAGCGCGGTATACTGGAACACGACTTCGGCGTGTCCCAGTACAAAGTTCACTGGTACATGGAGCGCACTGAAGAATTGAGCCACGGCGGCGCGACCGGCTTTACTCCGCCGCAGGGCATCTCATTTCACCGCATACCGCCGGATAAGAGCATGGCGTCCATGCTCGTCGACGGTGAATTGGACGCCGCGGCGATCAGCAGCCCCTGTAAAAATATGGCCAACGTCATCGGCCGGTCGCATCGCATTGCGGGCACCGGTGGCGACTGGAGCAAAGTGAAACAGCTCTTTCCCGAGCGTATTGCCGAGGGCAAACGTTTTTTCCAGAAATGGAATTTTCTGCCGGTCAATCACGCCTACACCATTCGCGGCGATATCTACCAAAAACATCCCTGGGTGGCGTTTAATCTCTACAGCGCTTTCGTCAAAGCGAAAGAATATTTTAATGCACGATTAATCGACAACATTCCGAGCGCGTTATTCTTCGGGCGCGAGTATCTGGCGATGACCC
This sequence comes from uncultured delta proteobacterium, assembly GCA_963801935.1. GTDB lineage: Bacteria > Desulfobacterota > Binatia > UBA9968 > UBA9968 > DATACQ01. The sequence goes on along the minus strand of CAWDHA010000002.1, from coordinate 69,093 downwards.
AAGAAGCCTTCGGCAACGACCCCTATCCCTACGGCGTCAAAGCCAATCGCAAGATGCTTCAGACGCTCATCGACTTTTCCCACGAGCAAGGATTGATCACCAAGAAGCCCAAGTTGGAAGAACTATTCGCCCAGAGCACATTGGGTCTGTGAAGAACATTAAAGTTCCGGAGTAATGGAATATGGAATAGCGGAATGATGGGTACAGGAACAGCACCACGGGCTGCTAGAGTGCGGGTTGCTGCAGGCAAATCAGTCGCAACCTTACGCGCCATTAACCGCGGCCTGGAGTTCCTCAAAAAGAATCGCGACAGGGTCGCCGAGAGCGTGCTTAAAAAGAATACCTTCGGCGAGCCGGCAACCGTGCGTCGGGTGATCAACCAGTTCGCCGATCTGTACTCGACGGCGATCTCACGGGCAGACATCGACGCGCTGATCTCCGCGACCCGGATCGAAGCCGAAGCCAAGAAGCTCGGCGGCGTGGAGAAATTTTTCACGCGGCAGTTCCTGCTCAAGGCACTGGGTCAGAGCCGCTAATGTTTTCTACGACTTCTTCACGGACCGCTGTATCATTCGGGGGTTACCCCCTCCTCCATCCTCCCCCGCGTCGCGGCAGAGCAAAGAGGGGGGCTCCTGTAGCGCCAGTGCCTTGATGGAGTTTGTTGGTTCGGAGAGGGACAAGGAAAGACGATGGCACAAAACTTAAAACTGACTTTATTGCTCGCCGACTATCACCGCACTCGCCCGCTTCTCTCCGGCGAGGTCACGGCCGCAGGCTTGGAACTACTAGCGCGGCGCGCCGAAACCGGCGAAGCGTGCCTGCGGCCGGTATACGAAGAGTTCGACATTGCCGAGATGTCGCTCTCGTGGTATATGATGGCGCGCTGCCGCAACGAACCGGTCATCGCTCTGCCGATCTTTCCGCTGCGCATGCAGATACATCCTTATATTTTCTGTTCCGCGGCTTCGGGTATCGAGCGGCCGGAAGATCTCAAGGGAAAAAAGATCGGTATGGATGAGTATCGCTTAACCGTCGGTCTTTGGGCCAGGGGCATTCTCCAGGAATATCACGGCGTGCGCCCGGAAGAGTGCGAGTGGTACACATCGGCACCGGAAGGAGCCGGATTTGAGCCGCCGGCGCATGTTAAAATCACGGTCCTCGATGAGCCCACGGAAGGGGTGTTATTGCGCGGCGCAATAGACGCGCTCATCCCACCGAATATTGTCCCGTCGTTTCGCGCCAGAGATCCGCGCATTCGCCGTATCTTTAAAGATGCGCGCGCCACGGTGAACGAATATTTTCGCCAGACAAAAATCTTTCCGATCACGCATACCTTGGTGGTGCGCCAATCACTGGTCGATGAAAATCCCTGGCTCGGATCGAGCCTCGTGAATGCTTTCACCGAGGCGGAACGAGTTTGCCGCAAGTCTTATGACTATGCCAAGCGCTCAGCATTTCCATCCGCAGTGCTAATCCTGGAGGAAGAGGAAGAGATTTTCGGTAACAATCCCTGGGCGCACGGGTTAACAGCGGAAAACCAGATCGTTTTGGAGAAGTTCGTTCAGTATGCCAACGAACAAGGTTATATCCCCAGTCGACCGCCGCTCGGCGAGTTATTCGCGCCGGTCGGAAATTGAGGTAGCAACGATGGATGATCACGGCAAACGGCTTTGCTTCCGAGATCTTTTGAAGTCACCGGACGGAGTCATTGCTCCGAGTGCGCCCGACCCGATGTTCGCGCGCTTGATCCAGGACTGCGGCTATAAACTTTTCCATCTTGCCGGCAACGGGATGCATCGGAGCTACGCGCTGCCGGATTGCAGCATGATTACCATGACCGAGATGGCTGAGCGCGCCGGCACGATTGCCGAAGCCCTTGATATCCCGGCGCTGGTTGATGGCGAGACCGGTTATGGCGGGCCGTTACAGACCGGCCGGGCGGTACGCGCTTTCGAGCGCGCCGGCGTTGCCGGCATCCGATTTGAAGACAGTCGGTTCGGCGAAAATGGCATCGACGGTGTTCGTCCACCGGTGTCGGTTTCGGAGATGGTCGACAAGATCAAAGCCGCGACCGACGCGCGCGCCGACCGAGCTCTCGTGCTCGCTGTGCGCTGCGATGCCCGAGGCGTCGAGACTCGCGAACAGGTATTGGACCGAATCGGCGCCTATGCCAGCTCGGGAGTTGACGCCATCGGAGTTCATCTTGAGGACGCCGAAGAGCACAAGTGGTTCGGCTCTCGGATCCCCGTGCCTCTCATGAACCCATGGCCGCGGGCAGGCATAGAAACGATGTCCGAATTCTTCGGCCTCGGCTACAAAGTCGCGCTGGTGACTTCGAGCGTCTCGATGTCCGCGCTCGGCGCCGCGCGCACGATGCTGCTCGAGCTCAAAAACACTGGCCGTCAAGACCTTTACTTCGCCAACGTCGCCGGCTTCGACGAGATCAGGCGCTGGTACCGCGACCTGGGCTTTCGCCCCACCAAACCCTTCGAGTAGCCTGCGTACGTCCGTGGCCGCGTAGTCTTGACAATTCCCTCTCCCGCCTGTGCGGGAGCGGGCGACGGCGAGGGTCTTCACTTCCACCGCCGTCAGCTATTTTGCTATTTATGAAACTCCCTGGTGCCGGCGTAGGCGCGCGGATTGACCAGCGCATGCTCTTCCTGCATCAACCAGGCGATCTCAGCCGCCAGCGGCACGCTCGCCGCTTCCATTGAAGAGTGCGCCGCCATCTTACAGTATTTCAAAGTTACTTTGTCGAACTTGGCGATCTCCTCGCCCCACTTCCATGCTTGGTCCTGCAACTGCTCGTGCGCCACGATCCGGTTGATCAAACCGGCGGCCAGCGATTTTTCGGCATCCCAGTTCTTGCCGGTGAGGATCATTTCAAAAGCGAGCTTGGTAGGAATGAGAGTTTTAAACATCGTCGCGATAATCGGATACGGCAAGAAACCGCGCATGATCTCAGGCAAACCAAACTGTGCCCTATCGGACGCGATCGCGAGATCGTGCGGCAACAGCAAGGTTATCCCGCCGCCGAGACAAAAGCCGTTCACCACCGCGATCGTGACCTTTGGGAACGTCCGAATCACCTCGGCCACATGATAGGCGCGCGGCTCCGCGCGGCGGTCCGTGCCGCGATTCTTGCCGCCTTCAGTTGGAAACTCAGAGAGATCTCGCCCGGCACAGTAGGCGATAGCGCCGGCGCCCGTGGTCAAAACCACCGCGATGGAATCGTCATTACGGAGCTCCTCGAAGACACCTAAGATTTCGCGAATCGTATCGCGGCTTAAAGCGTTTCTTTTCTCCGGCCGGTTGATGGTAATTTTCGCCACCGCCCCACGCTTCTCCAACAAAGTAAATTTTCCTTCCTTGATCATGAAGGATTCCTTTCTTCACCTCGAATCTTTAGCCGCATAACACCAGCACAGGTACAGTTCAACCACAATGCTGGCGCTGACCCCTGTCTTATGCCGCGCGAAAACCAGGCTGTGCCGCAATCCGCGAAGCGCGCTCAAGTAATACTGGGTCCTTTCGGCAAAGATCAGGACAAACTTCGCGAAGCATCGCGCATTTCCTGGTGTACGAAGACAAAGATTCTCCGGCTACGCCTAAGAATTACATCACGGAACACGGCGATGAGGTGGGGGCAACAAGGGAATGTTACAAGTTGGCTAACGCGAAGTACGGCATGGAATTGTGTAAAACCCGGAGAGCAGTCTCACTGGCTGCTGTCCTTGAGTGAAGCCGATTCGCTCGGCGGATTTGCGTCAACGATTATGGAGCCCACCGGGAGAAGCCGGCCTATTTCCACCGCGCGATCAAGCCGAGCAAATCGCAGACGCGATTGGAATAGCCCCATTCGTTGTCGTACCAGCTAAGGCACTTCAAATACTTACCGCCCGTCACCTTCGTAAATGCCGGGTCGAAAATAGAGGAATGCGAATTTCCGATGACGTCCGATGACACGATGGGTGATTCCATCAATTGCAAAATACCTTTCATCCGTTCCGACTGGGCCGCGGATCGGATCGCGGCATGAACGTCCTCGGGGCTCGCTTTTTTCTCGAGTTCGACAAACAAGTCGACCACCGAACCATCCGGGACCGGAACCCGCGCGGCTATACCGTCGAGCCGCCCTTTGAGCTCAGGCAATACCTCGCCCACCGCCTTCGCCGCCCCCGTGGAAGTCGGTATAATATTTTCCGCGGCGGCGCGGCTGCGGCGCCAATCCGAGTGCGGCACGTCGGCAAGGCGCTGATCGTTGGTATAGGCGTGCACGGTATTGATAACGCCTTCAACAATGCCGAAAGAATCATGAAGCACTTTTGCCAGCGGCGCCAAGCAATTGGTGGTGCAACTCGCATTTGAAATGATCCGGTGCTCCGGCTTGAGCCCGTCATCGTTGACGCCGAGCACGACGGTATAATCGATCGCGTCTTTCGCCGGCACGGTCAGGACTGCGCGCTTGGCGCCCGCCTCCAGATGCAAGCTCAGTTGTTCCCTGCTCGTGAATATGCCTGTCGATTCAATGACGACATCGATATCGAGCTCACGCCAGGGCAGTTTGGCCGGTTCCTTCTCCCGGAGCATGCGGGTTCGACCATGCGATGTGACCAACTCGTCGCCTTCGAGCCGCAAGTCACCGTCAAACCGCCCCATCACGGTGTCATAATTGAGCAGGTAACGAAGCGCTTCGTGGTCAAAGACGTCGTTGATCGCGACCAGTTCGAGGTCTGCGCGTTTATCTATAATACGAAACACAGAGCGGCCGATCCGGCCAAATCCGTTGATGGCAACCCTCATTTCTCACCTCCGATACCTTCCAGCTTGCTATAATGCCGGACCACTTCGAGCACGCGACAAGCCTGACCCAGGCTTTCGTACCACGCCAACGTTTTGACCATTTTCTTTCCCGCCTTGAGGGTCGCGCGTGAATCAAAAAGCAAGGACTGCCGGCAGCCGATGACATCCGACGACACAATCGGATCATCAGTCACGGCAATCAAGGCCGGATGGCCAGCCGCCGCAGCGCGCATCGCGCCGTTCACTTGCTCGGCCGTGACGTTGGCGTTCTGCATGACGCAATTCACATCCAGCAACGATCCTTTTTGGACCGGAACGTTGAGCGCATAGCCGCTTAACTTTCCCGTAAACTTTGGCAAAACCGACTCCACCCATTGCGCCGACTCGTTACCGTTGGGAATAATATTCTCCGCCGCGGACCGGCTGCGGCGAAAATCCTGATGGGCGTAATCCTGCAGCGACTGATCGCTGCTATAGGCGTGGACCGTGGTCATCGACGCGCAGTCGACTCCGAAGGACTCATCTAGAAATTGCAATAAGAGCGCAAACGCATTGGTCGTCGCCGAACCCGCCGAAATCATTTTGTCCGCGCGGCTGGCGCTGTTTTCATTGATGCCCGGTATTACGACCCGGTCGATCGGCTCTGCCGGCAGCGATGCCAGGATGACGCGCTTGGCGCCGGCGCGCAGATGGGCTTCCATGTGGCTCCGGCCGCGGTATCGGCCCGTGGCATCAACCACGCAGTCAATGTTCAGAACATCCCAAGGAACCTCCTCCGGTCGCGCCAGCTGGAGCATCCTTGTGCGAAACTTGGCGTTAATCAGATAGTTGTCATGGAGCTCGCAGGACGGCTCCTCTATGGCCTCGCTATTCAGCAGGTACTGGATGATTTCCGGTTTGCCGATATCGGCGACCGCGACGATTTCGATGTCATCTTTTTCCTGCGCAAGGCGATAGAGGTGCCGGCCGATTTGTCCCAAACCCATAATGCCGATTCGAATCTTTCCGTTGCCCATCCGGCTGTCTCCGTTTCTTCCTTAAAATCAGGCTCGTTTGTTGGTAGTATACCCGAGCATTTTCAAAAATCGATTATCTCGCAGCAAAAAAACTTTGTCGCAGAATCGCCAGACCGGAAAAACTAACCAACGTCAAGGGGTGGGCTTCTATCAAACCTTTGATAACCCGCCTTACGAGTATATTGTTAACATGTGTCACGATTTACGCGGAGGTTAGTTTTGAATAATATTTATTTCTTAATACGCCGCTCAGCACTGCGGCGCCGACTCCTCGCGATCGCCGTCGGAACAATCGCGGCCGTGTTGGCGCTTCCCTTAGGCGCCGAGCAGTGCGTAACTCTGGAAGACTTTTCTTCCTCGCCACTGAACAGCTTCCCAAGTGGCTGGACACCTCGAGAGGAAGCTGGAAAGAAGGTTTACCTCGTCGCCAAGGATGGTGACATGCTTTTCTTAAGAGCCAGAGCCGCAGGCGCGAGGTCGGCGGGCAACGGCATCGAGGCCGACAGGCCGGTTAAATGGAACATCGAGGAGTATCCGATTTTGCGCTGGCAGTGGCGCGCGCGGGTATTGCCGCGAGGAGCGAACGAGCATACCGGCAAGGACGACAGCGCGCTTGGAGTGTACATTGGCTTCTGTCCTGCCGAGAATCTCGATCTTTGCGAGCGCTCTCTTAAAGGAAAGCTAAGCCTGAGCGACCGCATAATGCTGCCGAAATTGCTCCTGACAAAAGGAGTCGGCTCCTTGAAATACATCTGGAGCGAGCAGCTGCCGAAGGGATTTGAATTCGATGCCGGGCCCAAGGCGGTGAAGGTACTTGAGAGCGGTGCTCCGGCCAACCGCGATGGTTGGGTGCAAGAACGGGTCGATGTCGCAGCCGATTATCGCAGACGGTTCGGCGTTAAGAAGCTGCTAAACCCAATCGGCCTCGCCATTCTGACCGACTCGGACGATACCCGGTCGGACAATGCGCAGAGCGAGGCCGAGGGCGACTACGCAGATTTCAAAGTGTGCCGCGAGCCGTAACGCCCCCGCTGGACTTATTGCAATCACGGTGCCGTCCGCGCTCTACGAGACTTCCTGGTCAGACTAGACGATGTCGGTTCTCCTCGGTACATGAATAATCCAGCCTTGGTTCCGCTCCCGGTTACTGCGGCAGTTGCCGCACTCTTTGGTCCTGAAAGTTTGGTGTTTACCGAGCGATTAGCGCTCTCTATCCTTGAACAAGTGCTACATCTCTATATAAGATGTTCTGATGTGCGCAACAGCTAATTTCGCGCTTGAACCAAATTCTCGCCCGTAATCGAGAGGCGGATGGGGTGCGGTGAAAATGGCGACATGAACAAGAAAAAGCTACGCGGCGCAGTCATCGGGTATGGTTTTATTTCAGCCAGCGGACATATCCCGGGCTATCTCGAACGCAACCAACACTCGGACGACGTTCAAATCGTCGCGGTCGCGGACATTTGTCCGGTGACGGAGAAACCTGGCGCAGACAGCACTGCCCCAGGCAAGGACTCTATGGCGACTATCGAAACCTCTTGAATGCCGAGGCTCTGAACCTGGACTTCGTCGATATCTGTACCCCTCCTCGGGATCACAGCGCCATCGCCCACGCAGCGCTCGCAGCCGGGTTTCACGTGCTCTGTGAAAAACCTCTCACCTGTACGGTAGCAGAGGCTCGCGCGCTTCTGGATCATGCAAAAGCTTTTCGACGAGTGATCTTCCCTTGCCACAATTACAAGCATGCTCCTATGATGAAAGCCATCGGAGAGATCATTCAAGGCGGCGGCATCGGCAAAGTACGTTCAGTGACCTTAAACACCTTCCGCGACACGCATGCCAAGGGCGTCACCGAATGGAAGTCCGATTGGCGGCGCGAAAGCCGCTACAGCGGCGGCGGCATCGGCATGGACCATGGCAGCCATAGTTTTTATCTGGCGTTTGACTGGCTTGGTTCGTATCCCACTTCGGTGACGGCCAAGATGAGCAATCTGGAGCCTGGAAAATATGATACCGAAGATGACTTTACAGCGAGATTGACGTTTCCAACTGGTTCGGCCGATGTGCATCTCACCTGGACGGCCGGAGTTCGGAAAGTTATTTACACGATTCAAGGCGACAAAGGCGCGATCACGATGCAAGATGACGACTTGCAGATCGAGACGGTAAATGGCACGGCTGGACTCGAGGCAGACCCCTCCTTGGCAGTGAGGGACAGCGAAAGAAAATCAATTAGCTCTCATTGGGCAGACGCCAGCCACGCCAGCTGGTTTAATCCCCTCTTTGATCAATTCCGCGCACGCTATCGAGCGCGACGACTTTGCCGGCAGAGAAGCGCAGGAAGCATTGTTATGTGTCCAGTTGATTAATACGGCTTATCAATCGGCTCGACAAGGATCGCGCGAGTTGCCGCTCGGTTGAATATGACAGCCGAACTGAAATACAGTCTGTTGGTCGCCTTGATCTTTGTCTTGCTGGCGGTCGTTTACGGATTGAGGGTCGCGGTAAAGGGACGAGTTCACTTTGATCGGATCGATAGCCAGGGTGGAAGTCGATTACTGACTAAGAGCACTATGGAGTTGGGATACTGGATCCTTCATCCAGTGGTCAGGCTTCTGGTTTTTCTGCAGATCACACCCAACCAAGTATCGTGGGCCTCGCTCAGCTTTGGTTTTCTCGCGGGAGCTTGCCTGGCTGCGGGGCACTTTGGCTTCGGCGCGATATGCGCCACGGTCTCCGGTCTGCTCGATTCGGTCGATGGCATGGTTGCGCGGATGTCGGGTCTCGCCTCTGATGCGGGCGAGATTCTAGATGCGGCAATCGATCGCTACGTCGAATTCTTTTTTTTAGCGGGCCTAATTATCTATTACCGCGAAATGCCGCTCCTGCAGGCGCTTGCGCTGCTCGCGTTGCTGGGAAGCTTCATGGTCAGCTATTCGACGACCAAGGCGGAGGCGCTCGCAGTAGAACTCCCGAGAGGGAGCATGCGGCGCGCCGAACGAGCCCTCTATCTCACCGCCGGAGCCGCGTTGTCCACATTTACGATGCCGTGGCTAGAGACCGGTCGTGAGTTTCTCACACCTATCGGTTATCCGATGGTTTTGGCACTGGGATTGGTAGCCGTTGTCGCCAACGTTTCTTCAATCGAGCGCTTTCGCTTTCTCGCCAATGCGATTCGCGGCCGCGCAAAAGATCCCGCCGAGGAGCGCACAAGAACGGCTGAAAAAGTCTTGAGCGAAGGGCAAGAAGACTCCCAAATCAACCATCACTCGGCGGATGTTCGGCTCTAGCGGCTTGCACCGTTATGCAAAGGCGATTACAGCCCAGCTTGATGGTTTCATTGCGCCGGTCCCAGATAGCTTCTCTGACGGCGACCGCTGCCGATTTCGCTTCCCTGATTGTTTTAGTCGAGATTGCGCATTTTTGGTATGTCGCCGCGACCGCGGCTGCGGCTCTCGTCGGTGCGATTATCAATTTCTTTTTGGGACGGCATTGGAGCTTTCTGGCAGGTCATCACGCCGTCCGAGGCCAAGCCGTTCGCTATGCCGCTGTTGCCGCGCTGAGCCTGGTGTTGAATAGCCTAGGCGTTTACCTCCTGACTGACTATCTCGCGATCCACTATCCGATCTCCAAGGCCATTACCGCTTTGTTGGTGGGAGTGCTATTCAACTTTCCGCTGCATCGCCATTTCGTGTTTGGCAGGCAGACCTACGCTTGATGAAAAAACCCACTCAACAGCCGCGCAACCAAAAGCCTTCGATCAAGACGGCCGTCCCAGGGCCTCAGAGCAAAGCGCTGCGCGGGCGCGAAGATCAACATTTGGCGCCGGGACTGCAGCGCTTTGCTTTGCTCGCGGGGATTGCCGTTAAAGAAGCGCGAGGAAGCGCCGTGACCGACGCCGACGGTAATATATTGATCGATATCATCGGCGGCATCGGTGTAAACGCGCTCGGTCATAGTCATCCAGAGTTCGTGCACGCCATTCAAGCCCAGGTTGAAAAGGCTTCCGTCGGCAGTTTCACCAGCGCGGCGCGGGTCAATCTGCTCGAGCAACTGGCGGAACATCGTCCCTCCCCTTCGTTGCACCGCGCGCAGCTCTACTCAAGCGGCGCTGAAGCGGTTGAATCGGCCCTTCGGCTGGCAAAATCTCACACCGAAAAATACGAATTCGTGAGTTTCAGCGGCGGCTTTCACGGCAAGACCATGGGCGTGCTTTCCTTGATGGGCTCCGCTTTTAAAAACGGCTTTGGCCCGATGGTGCCTGGCTCGCATATTGCGCCGTACGCTGATTGTTACCGGTGCCCGCTCAAACTGAACTATGATTCATGCGGTCTCGCCTGCATCGAGGCGACGCGCCAGCAAATCAAACAAAACAGCAATGGCAATATCGCCGCTTTCTTGATCGAGCCGATGCAGGGAACAGCCGGAAACGTGATTCCCCCCAAGGAATTTTTGCCCGCGGTTAAAGAAGTGGCCCGGGAGTTCGGCGCCTTGTTGATCGTCGATGAGATGATCACGGGTTTCGGCCGTTGCGGCACCTATTGGGGTTCGGAGCACTCCGGCGTCGAACCCGATATCGTTACCCTGGGCAAACAGTTCGGCGGCGGATTTCCGATCAGCGCGATTCTTTCGACGGATGAAATCGTCCGGTCAAAGCCCTGGTCTGATCCTTCGGGATCTTCTTCAAGCTATGGGGGCAATCCCCTGGCGGCCGCCGCGGCCAGCGCCTGTCTCCGAATCATCGACGAGGAAGGGCTCGTGGAGAACTCAAGGCGGGTCGGCGAATATTTCCTCAAGAAAATGGCAGATTGGGTTGATCGTTATCCTTTCGTCGGCAATGTGCGCGGCGCGGGTCTTTTTATCGGCATGGATCTGGTCCGAGACAAAACCACCAAAGAGCCGCTTTCCAAGACTGTTTGCGAGCGGATTTTTCAGGAGTGCTTGAAACGCGGGCTGCTGGCCATGACCTACACTGACCGGGTTCGCATCCAACCTGCGATAACTATCGATGAAGGCACGGTAGATGCGGCAACGGCCGTTTTAACGGAAGTTTTTGATCTGGTTACTCGCGAGGGCTGCTGGAAGCCGTAGGAGCGCGTCGCAACCCGCCCCGCTTTCCAAATGCGCGAGCCGCGACCATGACCGTGCAAAGATTTTCAAGCGTCCTCACGTGAACACATTTTGTCAAAGAGCTGTACTATTTTGCGTCACCGGCGCGGGAGCAGGATATGTTCCTCGATTGCCGGGGACCATCGGGACCCTCGTTGCCATTCCGTTCTCGCTCGGGCTGAACCGTGTTGCGCTAAGTCATTTTCCTCTTGCTCTTTTGATCGTACTCGGATCGATCTGCGGCGCGATATGGCTATCGACCCAGGGTGCCGGTATTCTCAAACAAAAAGACCCGCAGCTGATTGTCATTGACGAAATCATCGGCTTTGTGGTCGCCAATTTTCTTGCTCCGCCGCGCTTGACCGCCTTGCTCTGGGCTTTTCTATTGTTTCGCGTGTTCGATATCATCAAGGTGTTCCCGACAAACCGCTTAGAACAATTACCGGGCGGGGCCGGGATTGTCCTGGACGACGTCATGGCAGGCCTTTATACGTTCATCAGCTTGCGCCTTCTGCTCCAAATCGGCTGGGCATGAGTCAAAAGACCGCCCGGCCTCTCTCTTGAATTCAAACGCTTCGGTTGTGAAGCTAGCAGCCCGTGGTGAAACTGTGGCGTCCCACCGAGACAGGCAAGGGGCCCTGATGGCAAGGCGCGACGACCGAGAATATCGGGGAATATTTGCGGGGAGAAGCAACGCAGCCAACGGGGATCGATTGCCCGTCGAATGCAGTCAGACTTCACCGCGGCTGCTAAGGTCAAGACTTGTGTGTAAAATCGCCGATAAGGTGCTACTCACAGCACAGGAGACAATCCATGAGCCAGGAAAACTTGCCTGAGTTTGGCATCAGGAAGAATGTTAAACAGGTTGGGCGTATCGATATTATCGGCGGCGGCCAGGTGGTGATCGAGAACGGCTATGCTTACGTCGGTCACATGGATCCGCCGCACGGCACTTCCATCCTCGATGTCAAAGATCCCAAACACCCGAAAGTCATCGCCCATATAGAAATCCCCCAGGGGGTTCATTCGCACAAGGTCAGGGTCAGCGGCGACATCATGTTGGTGAATATCGAGAGATATCGGAGCAAGGAAAAGCAGCCGACGGGGCTACGCATCTTCGATATCTCAAATCGCGAGAAGCCAAAGGAGATCGCATTTTTCAAACCGACGGCGGCGTTCATCGCTTCACCTTCGACGGGCGTTATGCCTATATCTCGCCGCATCTCGACGGCTACATCGGGCGCATCATGATGATCCTGGACCTGAAAGATCCGACGCGTCCCGAAGAAGTGGGACGCTGGTGGAAGCCCGGTCAGTGGATCGGCGGCGGCGAGACACCGACCTGGAAAGGTACCGCGCACCAGTGCCATCACCCGATCCGGCGCGGCGACCGGCTCTACGTCAGTTACTGGCACGGCGGCTTCGTCATACTGGATATCGCCGATATGAGCCGGCCTAAATTTATCAGCGGCTTCAACTGGTCGCCCTCCTATCCTTCACCGATCCATACGACCTTGCCGATTCCGTGGAAGCTCATGAACCGCGACGTGATGGTCGTCTCCGACGAGGAGGCCGGCAAACTGCGCGCCACTCCGCCCGCATTCATGTGGGTGGTCGACATCACCGATGAAACACGACCGGTGCCGATCTCGACCTACGCTACGGCGGCATAGCGCACGGCATCGCCCCGGGCAATCAGTACGGCGCGCACCAGCCCGCCGAACAAGTTTATGACAACAAAATGTTCGTGACCTGGTTCAGCGGCGGCCTGCGCGTCGTCGACGTCAGCAATCCCTACAGCCCGACCGAGATCGGCTACTACGTACCCGAACCGGGGCGCGGCCAAAAGACCGTCAAGAGCAACGACGTTTTCCGCGCCGACAACGGCTTGCTCTATTTGATCGACCGGCTCGACGGATTGGAGATCCTCGAAAGCGAAGTGTAGCAGCCTGTTGAAAAAGGCTCATATGCTTCGATGCGCTCGCCCGATTTCGCGTCAACGTACACCAGAGTACGCCTCCGCTCATCGGTCTTCGCGCACCTCGCATCTGAGACCTTTTTGAACAGCCTGCGCGGGAGGTCTATGGGATTCTCAGAGAGATCTAAAAGAGATTTCTCCCGGAGTTTACCCTGAGCCTGGGCCGAAGGGGTCGAAATAAGAACCTTTGCGCTCGTTTCAGAAACCCTAACTCGATGTGAATTGAGGTTTCACGAAAGATGGCAAATATTTACCACAACGATTGTCTGATCATCGCCTACACATCGCTCAACCAGAGCGATAAGAGCTGGAGCGCGGGAGCGGAGATCACCTGGAAACAAGCCGAGCAGCGGCGCTCGCACACCATCGGCGGATTGACGGACAAATTCAAATCGTCTGAGGACGCCGAGAAGTTCATCGTCCATCTCGCCAAAGCCTGGATCGACGCGAACCCATGACTGCTGATTCAAACGTCGAAGCGGAGCGCGAACATCAGCTATCCGTTTCACTCACGCCATTCTGAATGAAACAGACCGGCATATGCGTGGTATTACGCGCATAACCGATTCTGCCCTGCTGATCGACGATGATCAAACCACCGTTGCTAGCGGTTTTTTCCGCGAGCACAGCGACCGCTTGCTCGGCCGCCGACCGGCGTCAGCCCCGGCGCGAATGAATTCTGACGCCGACTTCGCCAGCACCAGACGCATGATCGCTTCCCCATGGCCGGTGCATGATACGCCGGAGAATTCATCGGCGTAGGTGCCGCACCCGACCAGCGGCGAGTCACCGACTCGACCGGGAAATTTATTAAAAGTCCCGCCGGTGGAAGTCGCCGCAGCAATATTGCCGCTCGCATCCAACACAACACAACCCACCGTGCCATGCTTTTCGCGCCGGAGCTGCCGCGCGCTTTCGACCGCAAGCGCGTCGGCAGAGCATTCCGGGAAACTGATTTCTCGGGCAAACAGCAGTGCGCCCTCGCCCGCGAGCAGCACGTGTCTGCCATCTTCCATGATGCGACGCGCAAGACTGATCGGGTTTTTAATCCCGGTAACGGCGGCCACCGCCCCGGCGCAGAGCGACTTGCCTTCCATGATGGCCGCATCCATCTCAACCTTGCCCAAACTGTTAGTCGTCGATCCGGTGCCGGCATTGAAAAGGGCATTGTCTTCAAGGACCAGCACTGCGGCTTCGGCCGCAGCCACGGCCGAACCGCCGCTCTTGAGAATCTGCCATCCCGCGATCACAGCTTCTTTGCAGCCATCGAGCCGCGCCTGGAGACTATCGTCCCTAATGGCCCCGGCGCCGCCGTGCACGATAATTCCGGGAGTAAAATTAGTTACCATAAGATGAATACTCGGACTATTGTGCGATCTCTTCAAGCTCGCCGATGTCTTACCTGCACGCCCTTGAGACTGTGTCGAAATTCCATTTATGGTTCCCGTCGACTTCCCTCAGGGCAAGCGCCTCATGCTTCCGCCACGAAATGAAATGGCGCGTCCACATGGGTGCCGCCATGAGCGCTCGCGTGAATCGAAGAAGACTTATTACTATCGCCCCGGCTCATGCGCTTGTGTACGATCAGCTCCATGGGCTGCGAAGTCAGCCAACGAATACACTGGGGCGAAAGACTGCGTAGATTTCATCGGACGAATCTCCCGAGGCTGATACTATTTGAGATGAGCTGTGCTGACAAGTGTATGATTACAGCCCTCGACCAAACGACTCCAAAAGTCCAAGCTCTGTCTCAAACGGTAGGTTCAGCGATGTGACTTTTCAGACCTGCTAAGTGACAACTGGATTTTTCGGCCGGCCGCCCTCAAGGACGCGAATCACTTCGTGCGCGGCGCCCCACTCGCCGCGCTCAGCGGCCTCGAACGTCATGGCACCCAGGTGCGGCGTCCAAAGAACATTATCAAACTTGAACAGGGGATGATCTTTGGACGGCGGCTCGTTCTCAACGACATCCAGAGCTGCGCCGGCAATTTTGTGGTTCTCCAGAACCGCGCACAGGGCGGTTTCATCGATGATGCCGCCGCGCGCCGCGTTGATTAAATAGGCCGATGGCTTGAGCAGAGCGAGTTCCGCCGCGCCGATCATACCGTTGGTCTCGCGATTCAACGGACAGTGAAGCGTCACAAAATCGGCTCCCGCTAACACTTCGTTGAGCGCGACCCACTTGCCGGCGAGCGCCGTGACGTGAGATTCGGGAATGTAGGGATCGTATATCAGCAGGTCCATCTCGAACGCGCGGGCGCGCAGCGCCATGCGCGCGCCGATATTGCCCATGCCGATGATGCCCAAGGTCTTGCCGGCCAGCTCCGTGCCGATAAACTTGGAATATTCGCTCCAACGATTATCTCTGACCGCGCGATGCGCAGCCTGAGTATGCCGGGCCAGTGCGATCAGCTGTCCAAAAACGAGTTCGGTGACCGCGACGGAATTACTTCCCGGTTGATTGGTCACTACGATTTTGAATTCTTTGGCCGCTTCCAGATCCACACGCGACGGATCGACGCCGACGCCGGTGCGAGCGATGATCTTGAGCCTGCCGCCGGCTCTTTCATATGTTCGCGGGTGATCTTGCCCTTGCGACTGATCACCGCATCGACGCGGCAGGCTTCGACAGTCCAGCGCTCTGGCGCCATCCACGGATTGACGACCACGATATCCGCCCGTTCGCCCAGCCATTTGAGCACCTCCGGTCGAAACTCTTCGCCGAGAACACGCCCCAGAGACATAGTTTATTCTCCTTTAAGCTACTTCCTACATCACTTTGCGCCTGAGATAAGCGCTCAGGTAATCGACAACTGTTACCAGAATATAAATCGCCATGATCATTGTCAGCAGCTGATTCTCGAAAAACAGGCTGATCGCGATATGAATACGCTGGCCCAAACCGCCGGCGCCAACCAAGCCCAACACTGCGGCGACGCGGATATTCACTTCCCAGCGATACAATGTGTAGGCGATAAATTGCGGCAGCACCTGGGGCAAAATACCATAAAACAGAATCTGCAAGCGGTTGGCGCCGCCCGCTTGGAGCGACTCGAGGGGTTGGGTATCGACGTCTTCCAACACCTCGCCGAAAAGTTTTCCGAGCACTCCACCGGTGTGGACCCCAAGCGCCAACACACCGGGGAACGGCCCCAAGCCCACTAAAAAAACAAAGATTAAAGCCCAAACCATTTCCGGTATGGTGCGCAAAATATTCAGCGCGCTCTTGGCCGCCAGATACGGCAGCATGCGCAGAGCACGCCGCCAGCCAAGCTTCGGCTCCATTTCATAAAGCAGCCCTGAAAAGATCAGATTGCGCGAAGCAAAAAATACGATCGCCAAGGCGATGATCACGGCCATCAGGGTGCCCATGAAAGAAATCGCGAAAGTTTCGACCGATCCTTTTAACGCTTCCTGAATGACCGGCGTCGATAAATCCGGGGAAAAAGTTTCTTGGCATAGATGACAATCTGTTCAAAGCTATCGCGGCTGAACAACTGGGAGAGTTGAATATCTGCGCCGTGATAACTCCAGGCAAATACTACAGTCATGGCACCGAGAATGATCAGGTTCTTCGCCCTGGACTTCTCGCGCCTGGGTCCGGCAACGGGCGGAACGGTATCGCAGGTTTGCGGCGTGGCCTGCTTGCTCATAGCATGGCGCGTACTTTTGCGCTCAGATAATCTACCGCCGCCACCATTACGAACAGGATCAGCAGGATCGTCAGCACCTCGTGGAAATTGAACATGCGCATGGAGATTTCGATCTGCTGGCCGAGACCGCCGGCGCCGACGAGGCCGAGGATCGCCGAGGCGCGCACAGCGCATTCCCAGCGATATAACGTATAGGAAACGAAATTGGGCAGCGCCTCGGGCATCCAGCCGTAAAAGAAAATCTGCAGTTTGTTGGCGCCGACCGATTGCAGCGCTTCCAGCGGCCGCTCGTTGACGCCTTCGAAGATCTCCGAATAAACTTTTCCCAGCATGCCGCCGTAAGCGACGCCGATCGCCAGCACGCCGGGAAACGGGCCGAGGCCGACGGCGCGCACGAACATGAAAGCCCAGACAAATTCCGGGATCGAGCGAAACAGACTCAATAATCCGCGCGCTAGAAAATAGACGGCTTGCCGCGCGCGCCGGCGCGCCAGGCGACCGTAGTAACTCGGCTTCGTTAAGTATGCCGCTCAGCGCCAACGAACGCGTGCCGAGCACGCCCAGGGGGAAGCCGATAGCGATCGCGATCAACGTGCCCAGAAGCGAAATTTGGATGGTTTCCAACGTCGGGCGCCACATGAGCGAGAGAAACTGCCACGACAGCTCCGGCGGAAACATGCCGCTTAGAAACTTCCCAACCGACGCCCGCCCTTTGGCTTCAAAAAAAAGCGCCGGGTCGATGCCCGCTCTCCGCCAACTGTCAAAAAACGCAAACACAAAGATAGCGGAAAACAGATATGGAAAAAGTGACTTATGAGATGGTTGGGTAAGCGACTGCTCTGCCTGATTCACTCACGGCCTCAAAAATGCCGTTATCACCGACACGCCCCGCATAAAGATCTGCCAACATGGACTCAGAAATTTTGTCAGGCGCCAGGTCGAATGCGGCAAGACCGTCTTTGATGCCAATAACGCGGGGAAAGTAGGCCAACGCCAGATCGACACTATGTAGGCTCACCAGCAACGTCTTGCGCGTGTCCCGGCTGATATCGACGAGCAAGCGCACAATCGTCGATGCCAAGGTGGGATCGACGGAGGACACCGGTTCATCCGCCAGAATGACTTCCGGATCTTGCACAAGAACGCGCGCGATAGCCACGCGCTGCTGCTGGCCACCAGAAAGCTCATCGGTGCGCTCAAACAATTTGTCACCAATGCCAACTCGACTAAGCGCGTTGAACGCGACCTCGGTTTCGGATGGTTTTATCAGAGAGACGAGCGCGCGCAGGGTAGACCACTGTCCCAAGCGGCCGGACAAGACATTGTGCAGCACCTTTAAACGGGTGACGAGATTGTGTTGCTGGTAAACGGTGCCGATCAGCCGCCGCACCGCGCGCAAATGTTTGCCGTGCAACGATTCTACATCCGCACCGTTGATCCATAGGTTCCCGGAACTTGGCCTCAGAGTGCAGTTAAGCAGGCGGAAGAGCGTCGTCTTACCGGCGCCGCTCGGACCGATGAGAGCCACTCGCTCGCCCCTCGCGATAGCAAAACTGATTCCATCCAGGGCGACCTGCGCACCGCCGAAGACCTTACGCACCGAGTTAAGTTTATATTGCGGCGGCGCGTCAGACTGCGATACACGGCCGGTATCGATTGCCATGCTAAAGAGAGGCGCTCGCGGCCGTCCCCCTACTTGATCAGCCCGGCGGCTACGGCCGCGTCCTCAATGCTCTTCCAATCTTCGTCCTTCGCGGCGATATAACCCTTGGTCCGGTGCAGATCGAGCAGCTTCCTGTCCTCCGGCTTGTTGTAGTCGAGCTTTAGAAATGCCTTGGTGATTTTGTCCGCGGTCCCTTGATCGACACCGGCGCGCACGGTCCAGACGTAGTCGACGTAGGGCGGGGTCGTCCAAAAAATTTGTACTTTGTTAAGGTCCACCTTCTTGGTCTCAACCAGTTTGTCCCAGACCAAGAAGTTGAGCGCGCCGGCGTCGACTCGACCCGCTTCGACCCACGCGGCGGTCGCGTCGTGCGCGCCACTGAAGCTGAACTTGGAGAAATCTTTTTCCGGATTGATGCCGTTTTTGATCAAAAAATAGCGCGGCATAAGATGGCCGGATGTCGAGCTGACGCTGCCGAAAGCGAAGGTCTTGCCCTTGAGATCGCCAAGCGACTTGATGCCGCTATCTTTGGGCGCGATGAAATGGCTCTTAAACTCGGCGTCTTCTTTGCGCATGACGATGCGTCGCGCGCCCTTGGCCTGCTTGGCAGCCTGCACAGAGGTCAAACCGCCATACCACACCATCTCCAGGCGATTGGCGGCAAGGCCTTCCACCGTGGCGGCATAATCGACCACCGGCGTAAACTTGACGGGAATACCGATTTCCTTGGTGAGATAGTCGGCGAAGGGCTGATAGATTCGCAACATTTCCTGGGGATTTTCGTCCGGTATCGCCGAAACTCTCAGCTCCTTGAGCGCTTGGGCGTTAACGTTGCCGGCAGCGATCGCCAACACGAGTAGCAAAGTGAAGACAATGATTTTTCTCATGCAACCTCCTGAAGAAGACAGGACAGAAAATTATTAAGATAGCAAAATTACCTATAAGTCAAATCGGTATTTTCTATGTCCCGAGATAGAGCGGCGGCGCTGAATGGCGGCCGGTCGCGGACGTCCGGCAAACGTAATGGCGATGAACTGGCTCTTCGACTATCGACCGGAATTATTCATCGCCCGATAAGAACCTGCGACGCATGTGGGCCGGAGAGTAAGCCTTGTGGTAAGCGAATGACAGATGATCGGCAGTTGCCGGACTTTGGTCTGCTGTGTGGGCGCCAAAAATTCAGCTGTTAACCAAGCTAGCCATAAATAACGGCTGGGCGCGATCACCAGGCTTTCGCGCCGGATGCAATCCCGTGAAGTCATGCGGCTTCGAGGTTCACCTATTTTATTTAATAGAGTTCCAGACTTCTGCGGCATGCTCATCGGCCTTCTTGACCGAGGGCCAATGTTTGACGACTTCGCCTTTGGGGCCGATAAGCACAGTCGAGCGAATCGTCCCCTGGACCTCTTTGCCATACATCATTTTCTTGCCGAACGCGCCGTATTTTTTCATGACTTCAGCATCTGGGTCGGACAGAAGCACATAGGGCAAGTTGCATTTCTCGGCAAACTTGGCGTGAGTGGCAATACTATCCTTGCTCACGCCGAGAACTGCGACAGCTTTCTTTTTGAACGACGGGTTCAAATCACGGAACCCGCAAGCCTCCTTGGTTCAACCCGGCGTGCTGTCCTTGGGATAAAAAAACAACACGACTGTTTTACCTTTATAATCATCCAGCGAGTGTTTTTTGCCGTCGCTTCCTTCGAGAGTAAACGGCGGCGCCTTTTTGCCTTCAAGATTCATGAATAATTACCTCCTGGTCCCTTGATGCTCTCTCACGTTCGCCTTGCCGCGCGGCAAGCTAAGCAGATCGCCAAGCAACGCGCTCGGCTGCTTTGGCCATGCGCCGGATCGGGTCGTAATCACGATCGCGCGAAGCCATGAAGCGAGCGATCCGGCCTACTTGCAAAATCCCCGGCCCCGTGGATCGCGGTGCATATTTAGCAGCAATAAACGAAGTTCACGTTGGCGCTGCACGGGCACGGACCTCGAAACCACCCACGGTGGCATCGGACTGGGGCCCAAAGTTTCAATCACGCGCAAACGCTCGCCAATACCGGCCGCTGGTCGCATGCCCACTCGAAAACGGTGCTGTCGATGGCGGCGGCGTCTACCTGATGGTCTAATATCATCTGCAAGGAATTCATGTGAGCGCCCGACTCCACCACCTGGGCAAAGAACTGGGCCGGCGCGCCGCACCTCGCGAGATGGGCACGAACAATATTGTAGCCGGAATGAGGAGCGCGGCTCATTGTAAGCCCAAAGCCGCCCGCGAAGATCGGCAAAGGCGTTAATACTGCTTTCGCGAACGACCACGACATCTGAGAAATAAACCGGGCGGTTCCCGTAGCGGTGGCCGGCGGGCACCGGCGCCGCCAATAGTTTCATGTGGCTGCGCGGCAATGCCGCTTTGTAAACATACGGCAGGCCGCAGAACCACAGCACGTGAATCTCGCCGGCATCGAACATTCGTTCGCGTTCCTGCCACGAAATCCCCGATACGTATTGCGTCTCTGTGCCGATCTTTCTGGTGAATATAGCGCGCGACGTCGCGGCAAATTGGCTCGGTGTTCTCGGCCATGCAGGAAGCGATTCTAAGGGGAGTCGAGCCCGGCGCTTTACTCAACCGTGACGCCGCGCCAAAAAGCTACGTGATCCTTGATCGACTTGGCAGCGGTCTTGGGCTCGGGATAATACCATGCAGCGTCAGGATTCTCCCGGTCGCCGACCTGAACGTGATAGTAGCTCGCGATGCCTTTCCAATGACAGGTCGTGTGCGTATCGCTCGATTGAAATACTCCCGCTTGATCGAATCCGGTGGAAAGTAATGATTACCCTCAACCACCACCGTTTGCTCGGATTCGGCTAAGACCGTGCCTCCCCAAATCGCTTTCATAACGCACCTCCATTAGAATCAGAGACGCAGCGAAACTTGGCGAACACGTATGGATAGTGGGCCTGATACCAGTTGCGAAAACTCGGCCGCACAAGTCCGCGGCGGTGCCCAGGATGCGCCCTTCAGAACAAAATGTTTGCCGTCGAAGAAATCCGCGCGAGTAATCCGGATAGCTCGCATGTACGGCGAGTAAACCCAGGAAACGGTTCGAACGACGTCTCGGTCCATTCCCAGCCATCGCCGATCAGATTTTTTACGCCCCAGGGCTGCTGTCCGCCGCCGGTCTAGAGCCCACCGGCGCAGGCGACCAACGCACGAAATCGAAATTGCCGGCGCGCGTCGCGGCTATTGCCCCAGGTAGCCGTCTCGCTGCCGTCGGGCCGTACACGCCGCGCGATGGAATTCCGCTTCGGTTGGGAGCCGTTGCGCCGCGCCACCGCGCATAGGCCCGCGCCTCGGCCAAGCTGACGTAGACCGGCCAACTCAGCACCTGCTCGAGCGGCAACAAATCGAACAGCGTGCGGTAGAACCAGCGATTCTCTACCTGCGCCAGACGTCGGATGCTCGATTTCAGCGCTCGCGCGCCAGTGCCAATCCTCGTCGCCCACCAATGGCGCTCGCGGTAGCCACCCGAGTGAACAAATTCGAGATAGCGACCGTTTGTGACCGGCAGAGAATCCACGGCAAAACTCGGCACAAGAACACGGAACTCAGGGAACTCGTTGTCCCAGCCAAAGGCAAAGCATCGAAGCGCGAACCCAACGTCGTTTCACCGCGCGGCACCGCAATTTCCACGCCGGCCGGCTCTAATTCGAAGCGATACTGCGGCGCGCGATGCAAGCGCTGTTTCATGCTGGATGGCGCCGCCTGGATCATGTAGAGCAAAGTCTCCTGATGCATCGCCTCATGCTCGATCACCATGCAAAAACCCGGCCTTTTTCCGCCATGACGTTTTTTGAAGCGCGTTCGAGCACCGCATCGAAGGACTCAAGAACCCGAGCGCGCACCCGGTCGCGATAATCGAGAACGTCCTTCAAATCGGGCCAGGTCTGCGGCACTTTAGGATGGGCGTGGCAATCCCCGGTATCGACATCAGGATCAATGCCGCGGCTAAAGAGCTCGTCGAAATGTGGGTTAAAAGTTTTCCACTGCAGCACACCGCGACAAATCTGATTCCAGGCGAAAGCCGCCAGGTGGCCGACGTAGAAAATAAAAGGATGCCGCAGCGCAATCGGCTTTGACAGCAGCGCATGAGATTTTACGATATCAAAGATTTCGTCTGTCCGACTCCAAGTTGTTAAGAACCGTTCGCCGAGAGCACTGACGTCGCCGGCTCTGTGGCGCGATACAGATGAGCCCACCATAATCTCCTCCCTCTCATATTTCTTTTACCTATATAACGAATAGCTTTATTCTATGCGCTATTTCAAGGGAAAAAATCCAAAAAATAGCCGCGCCGGGGGGGGGGAGTTTATGTGCTTTTCAGAAATCCACGAAAGGCTTGAGCGATCGGGTGGCGCGGCCGCCGGCTATGGCAGACCTCGTAGAAGTCTCTGTTCATCGAGACACCGCGCAAAGGAATCTCGACGATCGTGCCTTCAGCCAGCTCATGGCGGATTGAAATGCGCGACAAAATGGATATGCCGAAGCCGGCCATGCAGCGCTTCCTTGATAGCCTCGGTACTGCCCAGTTCCATCGAAACGTTTAGCAACTCCTCGGGCTGTTTACGCCTATCGGAAAGCAGTTCCATGACAGAATCCAACGTTCCCGAGCCGCTTTCCCGCGCAATGAACTTCTCGCTGCACAGCTCATCGAGCCCAACCGCTTTGCGCCGGCTCCAGGGATGATTCTTGGGAACCGCGAGCACCATCTCATCTTTCCAGATTTTCGCGAACGTCAGGCGGGTGTCATCGTTTTTGAAACCGACAAAACCGAGCTCGACTCTGCCGTCAAGTATATCTTCGACGACACCGGCCGAATCTCTAATTCGCAAGATAGGTTTCACCCCGGGATATTTTTCGACGAAGGCGCCAAGCTTTTGCGGTAACAGGTATTCGCCGGGGATATTGCTGCCGCCGACCCACAGTTCACCGGTCAAAGTGCCGTGGAACTGCTCCACCGCTGCCAAGGTTTCTCGTTTGAATGCCAGGAGGTTTTTCGCCCGGTCAGCGAGCATCTGCCCTAATGGCGTGAAACTCACTTTTCCTGGAATGCGATAAAAAAGCTTGCCGCCGACGGCCTCCTCAAGCTCGCGCACGTGCTCGCTGACGGTAGGCTGGCGCAGCGAGAGCAGGCTGGCCGCCTGAGAAAAACTTTTGAGCTCGGCGACCCAGTAAAAAATTTCGAGCTTATAGAGATCTATATCGGCCTTGATCTTCGCCATGAGGCCAACAGGCGCGCAACCGCTGATGCCGGTAGGGGAAACGGGGGCAGCCGAAAAGAGCTTTCGTCGCCCCCGTCGTATTATTGTTTTAAGAACTCTAAAACATCTGCAGGATGTGCCTCTGCGTTAGCGATCGGACTCCAGTACTTTTTGATCGTTCCGTCGGGCCCGACCAACGCGGTGGATCGGATGGGCCCTTCAACTGTTTCGCCCTGGGCATTTTGCCGCGGGCCCCAGGCGCCGTAAGCTTTCATCACTTCGACTTGTGGATCGGACAACAATACGAAAGGCAAATTGAACTTAGTCACAAATTGGTTATGCGAATCGATAGTGTCTCTGCTGATACCGACAACCACCGTATTGGCTTTGGTTACGGTTTCGATAGCGTCGCGGAACCCGCACGCTTCCTTGGTTCAGCCTGGGGTATCGTCCTTGGGATAAAACCACAGCACTACGTTCTTGCCGGCGTAGTCAGATAGAGAATGTTTTTTTCCGTCGCTACCTTCGAGAGTGAACGCCGGCGCCTTTTGCCCTTCAAGACCTGCCATGTCTGCACCTCCATTAATTTAATGTGACTATCTGTAGCACACCGAGAAACTATCTATCAACGTTACCTTTCGATTTCCTGGTTTTCAAGAAACCGAAGCGAACTCGGTCGGCGCGCGCCCTGCCCGCAAACGCGGGCGGCGGGCAAATCGATTGGATCCACTTTCGCCAGCTAAAACTGCGGGCTCGGAGACTCTTTTTTTCCGGGGGTGTCGATGACATTTTGGCCAAGCAGACATTATTTGGCAATTGTTAAAAAAGGCCTTTGAAGCTATAGTCCTACGACATGCCCAAGCAGTCAGAGCTATTTGACTTTCACAAGCTCCACGGCGCGGCTTTCTCTGAACATAACGGGTGGCTGCTGCCTGTGAGTTACGGCAACACCGCCGCCGAATACGAAGCCATGCGCAAAAGCGTCGGCATCGTCGATCTTTCGCACCGGGGGCTTTTACAATTCACCGGCGATGACCGCGTCACCTTCCTGCAGGGAATGCTTTCTAACGATCTCCGGGCGCTCAAGACCTTTGACGGGCAGCATGCGGCAATACTCAACCAGCAAGGAAAAGTGCTAGCGGACGTCCGGGTGCTTTGCGCCATGAACTCGATCTATCTGGATTTCTGGGATGAGCTGAGGGAAAAAGTTCTGGCGCATTTGAACCGCTACCTGGTAGCCGACGAAGTTGAGATTGCCGATCGCTCCGAGGAATACAGCACCTTGGCCGTGCAAGGACCTCAATCAGAGTCCTTGGTAAAAAGAATTGTCGAGGCAACCGAATTGCCGGATAAAATCGCCCAGCACGCGATGTTCAACGTCGATGGCGCGGCGATTTGCTTGGTGCGGGATAGCCACACCGGCGCAATCGGATTCGATCTGATTATTGCAAAACCCGATCTCGGCAAGATCGCGCAACGCATTACAGACATCGGACAACAGTTCGGCGCCGCCTGGGTCGGCCAAGCAGCGTTGGAGATCCTGCGCGTCGAAGCCGGTATGCCACGCTACGGAACTGATTTTTCCGAGGATAACCTGCTCCTGGAAGCCGCGCTCGACAATCACGTGAGTTTCACCAAAGGATGTTACCTGGGGCAAGAAATTGTCGAGCGCGTGCGCTCGCGCGGCCACGTTAACCGAAAACTAAGCGGTCTGCTGATAGACGGCGAAATCGCCGCGCGCCATGGCGATCCCATCAGGGCTGGTGAAAAACAAGTAGGCAGCGTCACCAGCTCGGTCTTCTCGCCGACTCTGTCCCGGCCCATTGCGCTCGGGTATGTGCATCGAGAGCACTGGACGAGCGGCACCCGCGTTGACCATCGATCACGACGGTGCGTTATTGAACTCAGCAGTCACCGAACTACCCTTTGTCGAAGCGCAAGCATGGCCTTGAATACCGGCTCCGACTACGTATATTAGAGCGAGATTAATTTTTAGAGGAGAAAAACGATTCATGGCTTTCACCAAGGTTTGCAAAACCGGCGAGGTAAAAGTGGGCTGCGCCAGAGGCGTGGAAATCAACGGCAAAGCCGTTGCCGTCTTTAATGTGGACGGCAACTTCCACGCGATCAACGACATCTGCGGGCACCGTGGCGGTCCACTCTCGGAGGGTGAAGTCGACGGTACGACAGTGATCTGTCCCTGGCATGGGTGGCGCTATAACGTCACCAACGGCGAGAACGAGTTAATCCCGGCTCTGCCGACTGAAAAATATGAATTGAAAGTGGAAGGCGAAGACATCCTGGTCGAAGTCTGATCACAAATAAGCCGCGCAAGAGCCCGATGCCGATTCTGACTACCGGCTTGTTGTCTCCTGATCCCACAATAAATTTCTTCCTGCCGTTTTCAAAGACAGAGAGCGCCAATCTTTCCTCCCTTCCTTTTCAAAGACGGTAAGAGCTAACCATTCCCATTGGCTGATGCGAGTCGCGAGCAACTCTGACTGAGCTCAAAGCAAGAGACACAACCGAGACGCAGGCTGCTCAAAAAGGCCCAGAGGCAAGGCGCGCGAAGATCGATCCAGCGGAGGCGTACTCCTGTACGTTGACGCGAAATCGATCGAGCGCAACGCAGCCTATGGGCCTTTTTCAGCAGCCTGCGTTAGGAGCCGAAATACAGCTCAACATAATCGCGCAGCGCATCGCGCGTGCTGTCAAAGGCGAGTTCATCCCAGGGGATTTGGTTGGGTTTGAAAACTTGGGCCTCGATACATTCGTCGGCAGCGTAAAGCACCCCGCCGATAACTTCGGCCGCGTAGACGATGATCACGTGGGCTGAGTTCCGATAAGAATAAACGTTGATCAATGGACCCAATTTCACATCCAAGTTCGATTCTTCTTTGGTCTCCCGCACTGCGGCGTCAGCTACCGCCTCGTTGCGATCGACATAGCCGCCTGGGAAAACCCATTTTCCCAAACCTGGCTCGACGCCGCGTTTGAGCAACACAATGCCACCCGCCATAACGAAAATCGTTCCAGCTACGACCTTAGGGTCCTGGTAAAAAACAAAAGAGCAGCTCTGGCAAACCAGGCGCTTGGGCTCATTATCCTTCAAAATACGTTTATCGAGCGCGCCGCCACAACGGGGGCAATAACGAAACTCGATATGACCGTGGCCATGATGCGCGTGATGCGCATTATGATGATCGGCTGCCATACGTTTACTCCCGCCGCCTATTATATTGAAACAGCAGATTATTTCTGCGATCGTAATCCTATGCTACGCGCCGTGATTTTTGATTTCAATGGTATTATCGTCGACGATGAACCGATTCACTTTGAGCTTTTTCGAAGGGTTCTAGGGGAACAAGGAATCACGCTGACTGAAGATGCGTATTATACGCATTACCTGGGTTTCGATGATAAACGAGCTTTCTCGGCGGCTTACCGAGACAGCCGCCGGCGACTTGGATCGCAAGAACTTATCGAGTTGATCGAGCGCAAGGCCGTCTACTATCAAGAGACAATCCGCGATCACGTCGCGATTTTTCCAGGAGTCAAAAAATTGACCGCCGATTTATCGGCAACTCTCCCTCTGGCCGTGGCCTCGGGAGCGCTCAGACAGGAAATTGAAACGATTTTGGCGAGCGCCGAACTGCTCGGATGCTTCCGCGCCATTGTCGCCGCCGAAGACGTTGTGCAGGGAAAACCCGAGCCCGAAATCTTTTTAAAAGCGTTGGCTCAACTTAACTCGACCGCCGCCGATGGCAATCCAATCGGCGCCGCTGAATGCATCGTCATCGAAGACTCGAAGGAAGGCATCAAAGGCGCGCGCCGCGCCGGCATGAAATGCCTGGCAGTAACCAATTCTCATCGCGCCGAATCGCTCAGCGATGCGAACGCAGTGATCGAAAGCCTTGAGGAAGTAAATCTGCGCTACCTTCAAAACATCTGTCGTTGAGATCAGCGGCGCTGGGGTTGCATCAATTAAATTGCTGCGTCAAAAAGTTAACATCGCCGAGTCTAAAGGATAGATAATACTCATGAGGATGGTACTTGCATAAAAGCAAACCACCAGGGTAACGCCAGCGAGCAACAGCCAAAGGCATTTTTTGGCAAACACTTGGCGCTTAAAACTACGAGAAAACAAAGTATTCACGAGCTCGCTTTCACACCGCTTCTAACCTGATAGTTATCAAGGCTGAACGCCGTTTACCAGGCGCCGAGTCGTGCCTGCCAGCGATCGCGTGGATAGCGCCGAACCCGAAGCCGAGAGCAGCCTGCGAGTATAAATCTTTTAGGCATCGAATCACTCGAAACACATCTGATTATCGGTACGGTGATCTTTGTGGCCGAATCGTCATCTCCACCGGGCAGGCTGCCGGGGACGAATTAAGCACAAATAAGACTGCGGCGGCGACGTCTTCCGGACGAATCATTTTAGATCGATCTAAATGCTTCACCGGTGGAATCATCGCGGTATCGACGAAGCCCGGCAGGATCACACTCACTTTGATGCCGTAGTCCCTGACTTCTTCGTAGAGCGACTGGGTAAAGCCGATCATGCCCGATTTGGACGCGGCATAGGCAGACGAGCCCGCTTCCCCTGATTTGCCGGAGATGGAGCTGATATTGATGACCGCGCCGGACTTTCGTTCGATCATTGCCGGCAGAAGCAACCGCGCGAGCAGCATCGGCGCGCGCAAATTAACTCTGAGCGTTTGATCCCAGTCTTGGACAGCGGCGCGCACGATGGTGGATTTTTTGCCCCAGCCGGCGTTGTTGATTAGAACGTCAATCGCCCCATAGGCGCGCTGGCTTGCGCCCGCGAGCCGGTCGATGTCCACGTCGCGAGTCAGATCAGCCGGCACAGACAACGCCTGCCCGCCGCTTTCTTGAATTTCACTTTGCACGGCATCGAGGTCCGTGGCAGTGCGCGCCGTTAGCACGATCCGGCAACCGGCCGCGGCGAGCGCGACCGCGATAGCTTTACCGATTCCTCGGCCGGCACCGGTAACCAGGGCGACTTTATTTTGGAGAGCGCTCATGGCCGCAGTTTATATTAGTATGATGCGCTTGCGCCCGAAAGGGCGGGTTTAAACCCGCCCCTACAAATTCCTGCATCTGCGAAAATGATGATTGGTTGCTTGGTAGAAATAAAAGTTTTATCCAGTTAGCGAAAGCTGTATTGGCAGGCTGCTCAAAAAGGCCCAGAGGCAAGGCGCGCGAAGATCGATTAGCGGAGGCGTATCCTGTACGTTGACGCGAAATCGATCGAGCGCAACGCAGCCTATGGGTCTTTTTCAGAAGCCTGGGGGCTAATGGACGGTGGAGCTGTCATCATCGTCCGGCGGCTGAGACACCGAAGAACCGTGGTGCAGAATCATGCGCCAACCTTCCGTAGTTTTGAGGAAAATATTCGTGGTTAAAATCGCCGCCGCATAATCCTGGCCCTGGATTGAGCTTTTCAAGTTCTCATAGAGTGTTACCCATGCGATCGCGCCGCGAACATCGACCTTGACGTCGGTCAGGGTAAACTGCATTGAAGGCGTATTCTCGAAGATTCGCCTCCAGCTTTCCATCACCGGACCCCAGCCGCGCAACACGCGCCAACCCGGGTGGCCGCATTGGATATCGGCGTTCTTCGCCCACAGCTTCTCCATTTCCTCGATCTTGAGGGCTTCAAAGGCGCGGTAAAACGCTTTGTTCGCTTCAGCGACTTCCCGTTTGTCGTCAGCGCTAGTCATGAATGGTGCGGTTTAGGTGTGACGAAGACCAAGGTGACAAGGCGCTGCTGAGTTCGATTGGCTACTCCATGAACTTGTCCCGCCGGCGCCAGCGCGATTTCGCCGGACCCTAACTCCTTTTCTTCGTCACCGACCGTGAACACGCCGCGCCCTTCGAGAACATAATAGAGCTTGTCTTCGCGCGCATGGCTGTGCGGGCTCTGGGTCTGGCCCGGCTCGAAGCAGTAGGTATCGCAGAAAAATCGCTCGGTCTCGAACACCCCGTTCTTCCTCATCTTGTCGGACGAAAACTGCATCGCATCGGAAATTTTCTTGAAGTTGCTCATGCCGGCTCCCCCCAGCTATGTGGCGATCCTAGCACAGCGCGGCTTGCATGCAAAAGCACGATGAATTTGTTATCCGTTGAGCATGGATTCGGTGCTCATTCGCTACCACGAGATCGCCCTTAAAAAAGGCAATCGCGCATACTTCACCGAATTGCTCAAGCGCAATATTTTTACGGCCGTTAGAGATCTGGGGCCCAAAGAGATCCGCAGCCTGCCTGCTCGGTTACTTCTGACGTTCAAGAACGACGTCGCGGCGACGACCATCTGCCAGAGATTAAGCAGCGTCTTCGGCGTGGCGAACTTCTCCATTGTCGAGCGCACTGCCAAGGACATTGAGGCGCTGCGCTCAGGGATATTGAATTCTCTGCCGGGAATGCGCTTCGCGACGTTTTGCGTGGAAACCCAGCGGGGCGATAAAGCATTCCCGATGATTTCTCCCGAAATCAATAGGCAGCTCGGAGCCGCTGTCAAAGAGCTGTCCGGCGCCCGGGTCGATCTCACCAATGCCGAAGTCACCGTCACCGTCGAGATTCTCCCACATGACGCTTTTTTCGGCTTCGACAAATTCCCCGGCGCGGGCGGCCTGCCGGTGGGCGCGAGCGGGCGCGTTCTGTCGCTTATTTCCGGTGGCTTCGATTCTCCGGTGGCAGCCTATCGCATGATGCAGCGCGGCTGCCGCTTGATCTTTGTCCACTTTCACGGCGCGCCGTATCAAGACAAGACCTCGCAGGAGAAAGTCCGCGATCTCGTGCGCCACCTGACTCGCCACCAATATCAGACGCGCTTGTATCTTGTGCCCTTCGGCGAGATTCAACGACAAATCGTCGCGGCAATCGCGCGCCCGCTGCGAGTGATTTTATACAGGAGGATGATGCTGCGCATCGCTGAAGCGATCGCCAGACCGCAAAAGGCCAAAGCTCTGATTACCGGCGAGAGTCTGGCGCAAGTGGCCTCTCAGACTCTGGACAACATGAGCGTCATCCAACAAGCCGCGACTTTGCCAATCCTGCGACCGCTGGTCGGGATGGACAAGCAAGAGATCATCGACCAAGCGCGTCGAATCGGCACTTTTGAGACCTCTTCGATACCCGATCAGGATTGTTGCCAGCTGTTCGTGCCCAAGCATCCGGCAACGAGATCCAGTTCATGGGAAGTAGCAGAGGCGGAGAAGAGCTTCGACGTGCAGGAGCTGTTGCGGCTTGGCTTGGACGGCGCGGTAAAGGAAGACTTCAGTTTTCCGGTAAACTGAACCGCTGCGGCTGCGCGCTGGTTCAATGTTCAAAGTTCAAGGTTCAACGATTTGGGAAAGATTTCAGGGTTAGCGGGTACTGAAGCATTTTGATGCGGTCTGCTCAATGAGATCTCACACGGAAAGCCCGTAGAGGACGGTCGCGACCGTCCCCTACCTCTGATCCATTGTAATGAGGTTGAGTCGTCGATGCTGTGAAAGTTCAAGCGTTCGGATATCCGGTTTCCGACAAACTTTAACCTTGAACTTTGAACTTTGAACGCTCTAAGAGAGCAGCTTGCGCAGCGACTCCAGTTCTTTCTTGACCTTGACGAGTGCGCTTCTGTATTTCTGATCGGCGAGCGGAAGCTTGAGCTGGTGCTTTTCTTCCTTCTTGGATTCCTTCAGTTTTTTGCGCGCGCCTTCGATGGTGAAACCATCAGTGTAAAGCAGCCGCTTGATTTCCAGCAGCAACTCGACATCGCGCTTCTTATATAAGCGGTGGCGCGACGGCGCCTTCGACGGCTTCAATACGTCGAACTCAGTTTCCCAATAGCGCAGGACGTAAGGTTCAACGCCGAGAATCTCGCTAACTTCCCCGATCTTAAAATAAATCTTGTCGGGCAGACGCGGGGTCATGAGCGTCCTATTCAGTCGCGGGCGCCGATACCGGTGCCGGCGACGGCGACATGGAATTCAAGCTCTTTTTCATGATCTGGCTCGCTTTAAAGGTCAAAACTTTTCGTCCGACGATGATGATCTCGTCGCCGGTCTGAGGATTACGTCCTTTACGCGGCCGCTTGGTATTCACGACAAAGTTACCGAATCCTGAAATCTTTACTTTCTCGCCGCGCTCGAGGCAGGATTTGATGATGTCGAATGTGGCCTCAACGACGTCAGTGGCGTCTTTCTTGGAGAAACCCACTTTCTCGTAAATACATGCGATAATTTCGGCCTTCGTCATAACTACCCCTTTCATCTTCGGCGCTTCGCGGGCACTTAACTGCGCGGCTCAGCGCCGAAAACCTTGCCAATCTCTGAAACCAGGTGTTGCTGTAGCGCGTTAATTTCAGCGTCGGTTAAAGTCCGGTCCTCGGCCCGGTAAGAGATTTTATAAGCCAGGCTCTTCTTGTCTTCGGGAATCGGAGCGCCGCGATATTCGTCGAAAACTTCCACATGCTCGATCAATGCTTCACCGAGGCCCTTGATCCAGTTTACGATCTGTTGGGACTCAAAGTCGCGTGCTACTTGCACAGCAAAGTCCCGTGCAACCGACGGAAATCGCGGGAGATTACGCACAGAGATTTTTCGCGGAGCATACTCAAGCGACTTTTCTAAGTCAAGTTCGAAAACGAAAAATGACGGCAACCCGAACTCGTCGCAAAGGTCCGGATGGATCCGGCCAACGTAACCGAGCGGTTGCTCGGCAACCAGCGCCAGCGCGCGTGACCCGGGATCGAGAGCGCCACTGGCGCCGTCGCTCCAGGCGATCTGGTCGCCGATACGCCACAAATCAAAAAGCCCTTCGACGAGACCTTTGCAGTCGAGAAATTCTGGAAAATGTTGGTTTGCGTCATGCAGGCCATAGCGCGTCCTCGCGCCATAGACTATGCCGGATAAGTATAGCCTTTCTTCCGGAGTCGCAGCGGGGGCTCGTCGAAAAACCCTTCCCAGGTGGTAAGCATGGTAGCCTGCCGCCTTTTGCGCCAGATTGGCGCGCAGGTTTTCAACCAATCCGGGAATCAGACTCATGCGCATCTCCGAGTTTTCCTGCACCAGCGGGTTGATCACAGTCACCGGCCGAGACTCACCCTGCCAAAGACCCGTAAAGACATGATTGAGCCTCGCGCTGACGAAGGGAAGATTGATCACTTCCACTAAACCCTCGCCGGCGAGAAAAGCGCGGATGGCGCGCTGCCGGCTCAGCAGTTCGTCCCTGATTGCGCCAGCCGGTCGTAAGCGCGGCAAGGTAGAAGGAATCCGGTCGTAACCATAGAGGCGCGCGAGTTCCTCGATAAGATCGACTTCTCGAACCAGATCAGGGCGGCTTGCCGGCGGCGAGCATTTGATTATTTTGCCCGCGCCAGGTTCGGTCTCTACCGCTATTGAGTGCAATAATTTTTCCGCAACCTGACAGTCGATGCGCGCCCCCAGAAGCCTGGCAATGCGCTCTTCGCGCAAAACGATGGTTGCGGGTTTAGCGCGTCCTGGATAACGATCAACGATACCGGGCGCGGGCTTGGCACCTGATAGCTCACCAAGCAGAGCCACGGCGCGGTCGAGCGCATCGAGGGTGCCTTCGGGATCAACGCCTCTCTCGAAACGGTGCGACGCTTCGCTGTGCAGCGCCAGGCGTTTGGCCGTGCGCCGAATCGTCGCCGCATCGAAATTCGCGCTTTCGAGCAATAACGATTTGGTATTTTGCGTCACTTCGGAGCTGATACCGCCCATCACACCTGCCAATGCGACAGGAACGTCGCCATCACAGATAATCAGGTCGCCCGCGGCCAGCTGCCTTTCATTGCCATCCAGAGTGGTGAATCTGGTATCGCCACCGGCAGTCGTCACGACGATGTGACGCGCCGGCAAAAGAGCAAAATCAAAGGCGTGCAGAGGCTGGCCGCTTTCGAGCATCACATAATTGGTGATATCGACGACATTGTTGATCGCGCGAATGCCGCAAGCTTCCAAACGAAAGCGCAGCCAAGAAGGCGACGGGCGGATGTTCATGTCATCCAAGATCCGGACCGAATAGCGGGCGCACAGTCGAGCGTCTTCGATCGAAACCTTGACTCGGCTGTCAACGCTGTCCGGATTGTTGCCGCGTGATCGCGCCGCGGCAACCTTCAGATCCGCGCCGGTCAGCGCCGCCACTTCCCGGGCAATTCCCTTGATCCCCAAGCAGTCACCGCGATTAGGCGTCACGCCGATGGTAAAAAGCCAATCGGCGCGATTCGTTTCCGGCTCGATCAGCGGCGTGATGGATTCAACCTCGAGCCCGGCCATGGTAAGGAGCTCGGCAAGCTTGTCCGGCGCTATGGCGACGGTGACGAATTCGCTCAGCCAGTTAAACGTGAAAATCATAAGAATGGAGTGGTGGAGTGATGCTTCTCCGGCCCAATACTCCAGTACTCCATCACTCCATTCCCCCTAGCTAAACTGGCGCAAGAACCTCAGGTCATTTTGAAAAAACAGCCGGATGTCGTCAATGCCGTATTTAAGCATGGCGATGCGCTCCACTCCCATGCCGAAGGCAAATCCGGAGATTTTTTCCGGATCATAACCGACAAAGCGGAACACCGCGGGATCGATCAAGCCGGCGCCGAGTATTTCCAACCAGCCGGTACTCTTACAAACGCGGCACGCTTGCCCCGCCGCGGCGCTGCCGCTGCCACCGCATAGGACACACTGAATATCGATTTCCGCGCTCGGTTCGGTGAACGGAAAAAAACTCGGGCGAAATCTAACCGCGGTAGCGCGGCTAAAGATCTGTTGAAGAAAATGGGTCAACACCCCCTTAAGGTCGGTAAAGGCGATATCTTGATCGACCACAAAACCCTCGACCTGATGAAACATCGGCGCATGAGTAGCATCATCGTCATGGCGATAGACCGCGCCGGGCACAATCACTTGAAGCGGCGGCTTGCGGCTTTCCATAGTGCGGATTTGCACCGGTGACGTATGGGTGCGCAGCAAGTGACCACCGGAAACAAAAAATGTGTCTTGCATATCGCGCGCGGGATGGTCCTTCGGAATATTGAGCGCTTCGAAATTGTGGTAGTCGTCCTCGATGTCGGGCCCTCGAGCGATCTCAAACCCCATGCCCCAAAAAATGTCGATGATCTCATCGATGACCAGGGTGAGCGGGTGGCTGCGCCCGCGCTCCCAACGGCTTCCCGGCAATGTGACGTCTATCCGTTGTTCTCTTAGAGCTCGCGCCCGCGCAGTTTGCTTGATGACGGCGAGCCGCGCCGACATCTCGTCTTCGAGCTGGTGTCTTAATCGGTTAAGCTGCTCGCCGGCGCGCGGCCGCTCCGCCGGCGCTAGATCCTTCACACCACGCAAGAGCAAGGTTATTTCCCCCTTGCGGCCCAAAATCTCGACGCGCAGCTGTTCGATCTCGGTCTCCGAAGCGCACTGTCTAACGCGTGCCGATATCGCGCCATGTAAGGTTTCGATAGAATCGAGCATGAAAAACGGAAAACGAACAGAGCGCTAGGAATTTAGGTGAGTTTTCGCTGTGCTGGCTAATTGACTGAATCCGGCGGCATCCACTATCGCAACTTCCGCCAAAACTTTACGATCTAACTGCACGCCGGCCTTTTTCAACCCGTTCATCAACTGGCTGTAGGAAATGCCATTGAGCTGGGCCGCCGCGCTGATGCGCGTGATCCATAATCCGCGGAACGTGCGCTTTTTTACCCGTCTATCACGGTAAGCGAATGATAGCGCCCGTTCGACTGTTTCGCGCGCCGATCGGTACAAGCGCCCGCGCCCGCCGACATAGCCTTTGGCCATCTTCATCACTTTTTTTCTTCTCTGCCGGGATTTGCTCCCGCCTTTCGCTCTTGGCACGTTAAACTCCTTCCAGTTTCAAAGAATGGATACCAGCCAGCCTGCGCCGCTCGAGCGCCGGGGTCAAGCGCTACAACCGGCTAAAGGTAGGGAATCAGCTTACGAATTCTTTTCTGTTCCACAGCCGCGACCAGAGTAGACTGGCGCAGGTTGCGCTTGCGCTTCTTGCCTTTGCTCGACAGTATATGGCGTTTGTAGGCTTTGTTGCGCTTGATCTTGCCGCTTGCGGTCACTCTAAATCTTTTGGCGGCTGCACGGTTGGTTTTGATTTTCGGCACTTTTAAACTCCTCGAATTTTTCCTGCGACTTGATAATAATACTATTGTCGCGGCGTCAGGAGCATTGCCATGCTCCGCCCTTCTAATCGCGGCTCGATATCGACTTTGGCGATATCGGTAACTAGCTCAGACACACCGGCGAGCATCTGTTTGCCCAACTCCGGGTGGGTGATCTCGCGGCCGCGAAAGAATATCGAGACCTTTACCCGTTGGCCCTTGCCAATAAACTGGCGAATATTTTTAACTTTGTGCTCGACGTCATGGGGATCGGTGCGCGAGCCCATCTTCACTTCCTTGATATCAACAACCCCATGCTTTTTCGCGCTGCCGTGAGTCTTTTTCTTCTGCTCGTAGCGAAACTTGCCGTAATCCATGATGCGGCAGACCGGCGGTTGCGCCTCCGCCGCGACTTCCACAAGATCCAGTCCCGCGGCGTCACACAAGCGCATGGCTTCGTGCAACGGCATCACTCCCAACTGCTCGCCCGCCGCGCCGATGACTCTCACGTCACGCGCGCGTATTTGATGGTTGATCCTTGCGTCTCTAGCGATAAAACACCTCCGTTAGTCCTCTGACGCTCATATATTTATGCTTCTCCGCGCTCTTGTGCAACCTCGGAATGCAGCCGTTTGATAAAGCCATCGAGCGCCATCGGCGCGAGGTTCTCGCCGCCTCGGCGCCGCGGCGCCACGGTTTTTGCGGCGACCTCTTTGTCGCCGATGACTACGGCATAGGGAATCTTGGCGAGTTGTGCCTCGCGGATCTTGTAACCAAGTTTTTCGTTGCGCCCATCGAGTTCGGCGCGCCAGCCGCCATCGCGCAACCTTGCGGTAACCTCGTCGGCATACGCCTTGTGGTCATCGGTAACAGTCAAAAGCCGTACCTGCACCGGCGCGAGCCAGAGTGGTAATGCGCCGGCGCAGTGCTCCAGCAGGATCGCGATAAAGCGCTCGATGGAGCCGAGCACAGCGCGATGTATCATGACAGGAGTGGCATCATTTCCTTCCGCGTTGACGTATTTGAGCTCGAAGCGCTCTGGCATCGCGCAGTCGATCTGGACCGTAGCAAGGGTCCAGGAACGCTCCAATACATCGCGGAAATCGAAACCGATCTTCGGGCCATAAAAGGCGCCTTCGCCGGGAAGTACCGTCACGGCGAATCCAGAGCGCTCGAGAGCTCGACGTAGCGCCGCTTCGGCGGCCTCCCATAGCTCTATGCGGCCAAGAAATTTTTCCGGCCTGGTCTGCAACGTGACTTCAATACGGTCAAAGCCAAACGCCTTGTAGACCTCGCGCGTCATCGCGACGAAGTCGGCAAGCTCGCCGTCAACCTGCTCCGGCGTGCAGTAAATATGAGCATCGTCTTGGGCGAAGGAGCGCAGCCGGGTCAGACCCGATAAAACGCCAGAGCGTTCGAAACGGTGCAGCCGGCTGAAATCAGCATAGCGAACCGGCAGATCGCGATAGGAGTGTTTGCGCGCGGCAAAAAGATAACAATGGCCAGGACAATTCATGGGCTTGACGCCGTACTCTCCATCCTCGACCTTCATCAAAAACATATCGTCGTGAAAAGCTTCGTAGTGGCCCGAAGTCTTCCAAAGATCGGTCTTGTAAATCAGCGGCGTGACCACTTCGGCGTAACCGTATCGGCCATACAACTCTCGCATGTACTCGACGAGTATGTTGTAGACGATGGTGCCTTTGGGATGAAAAAACGGCGCGCCCGGCGCGATCGGATGCAAAGAAAAAAGGTCCAGGGCCGGCCCCAGGCGGCGATGATCGCGCTGCTTGGCTTCTTCGATGCGCTTTAAATAGGCGTCGAGATCTTTACGGTTGGCCCAGGCGGTACCATAAATTCTTTGGAGCTGCTCATTGCGCGAGTCGCCGCGCCAGTAGGCTCCGGCGATACTGGTCAACTTGAAGACTTTGATGGCGCTGGTGAAAGGCACGTGCGGGCCGCGGCATAGATCAAGCCAATCGCCTTGGCGGTAAAGCGACACAGTCTCCTCTTCAAGCCCCTCGATGATCTCGACTTTATAGCTCTCGCCCATTTGGCGAAACAGCTCGACCGCCTGGCTGCGCGCCATTTCTTCGCGCCTGACCCGCAGATCCGCCCTGGCCAGATCTTGCATGCGGCTTTCGATCAGCTGCAGGTCCTCCGCTGTGAAAGCTTGGTCGCGCTTGAAGTCATAATAGAAGCCATTATCGATGGTCGGCCCGATAGTCACCTGGGTTCCGGGAAAAAGACTCTGGACAGCTTGCGCCATCAGATGGGCCGTCGAATGGCGCAATACGTCGAGCCCGTCGGGGCTGTCGGGAAATATCCATTGCAGCACACAATCGCTTTCGACGGCGTGCTGCAGATCGACTGCGCGCCCGTCAATCTTTGCCGCGATCGCGCCTTTCTTGACGCCGTTGGCGGAAGGCAGTTCGTCGATCCGTGTGCCGCGACTGACTTCGGCTACTTTGCCATCGGGAAGCGTTATCTGAACAGTTGCCATCGATCTGACCTAGTATGAGATGGTAGGCACGGGCAGGATTGAACTGCCGACCTCTTCCGTGTCAAGGAAGCGCTCTCCCACTGAGCTACGTGCCTGCGGTAAATGACGGGTAAGCCCGCAGCGAGTCAAATCTCGATTGAATAAATACACTCGACGAACCGGCCTCTAACCCGTTGGATCAGTATAAAAGACTGAGTTGGTTACCAATTTTTCTTGGGGGTGTCAACCTGATTGCCCAGCGCGGCGCCGATCCAAGCGGTTGAAAAAAACTTGTTACGCAACTTTGTGGAATTTCCCCCGGCTACTCTATGCGCCGTTTTTACTCGCGGCATCGAACAGGTGCAACTGGCGAGTCATGCCTTCGTCTTCGAAATGCACGGGATACTTGCCACTGAAGCAGGCATCACAGAAGCCTTTTCTTTCACCCTCGAAGTATGTGTACATTCCTTGCTCGCTCAGGTAGGCGAGCGTATCCGCTTCGATGTAGCCGCGAATCTCTTCCAAAGAGTTAGACGAGGCGATCAGCTCGCCGCGCGTCGGCGTATCAATCCCATAGTAACAAGGCCCGGTGGTCGCCGGAGAACTGATACGCATATGCACTTCGCGCGCTCCGGCATCGCGCAGCATGCGTATGATCTTTCGACTCGTGGTACCGCGCACGATCGAGTCATCGACGACGATGACCCGTTTACCCTGGAGGACCTCTTTCTGGGCGTTGAGTTTTATCTTGACGCCAAAATGACGGATCGAGTGCGTCGGCTCGATGAAGGTTCGACCGACATAATGGTTGCGGATCAGCCCAAACTCGAGCGGGATCTTCGATTGCTCGGCGAAACCCATGGCTGCGGGAACCCCCGAGTCAGGCACCGGTGTGACCAAATCGGCTTCGACAAAGCTTTCGCGCGCCAGTTGGCGACCCAGCGCTTTACGCACCTGGTAGACGTTGTGACCATAAATATTGCTATCGGGCCGGGCGAAGTAAATATATTCAAAAATACACTTGGCGTGCGCCGCCGGCGGAAACGGTTTAATTGACTCGATCCCATCGGCACCAAATGTGACGATTTCGCCGGGTTCGACGTCGCGGACGTAATCGGCTTCGATCAGATCCAACGCGCAGGTTTCCGAGGCGACCACATAGGCGCCGTCATTCTTTTCGTCTTTAAACTTGCCCAGCACGAGCGGGCGAAAGCCGTAGGGATCGCGAGCGGCAATCATCCGATCAAGGGTAAGGAACAGCAGCGAGTAGGCGCCGCGCGCCCGACCTAGGGCCTCGACGATACGGCCCATCAAGGTCGGCTCCCGCGAGGTTGCGATCAAGTGGATAATGACTTCGGTGTCCGACGTCGACTGAAAAATAGAACCGGCGCGCTCCAGCTCATCGCGCAGCAAAGCGCCGTTGACGAGGTTGCCGTTGTGAGCGATAGCGATGGGGCCCTGGGAGTATTCGACGACGAACGGCTGGGCGTTTTTTAAATGGCTCTGACCCTGAGTGGAATAACGGTTGTGGCCGATAGCGTTACTACCTTCCAAGCGTTTGATCACATCTTCCTTAAAAACATCGGCAACCAGTCCCATGGCGCGGTGCGAAGTCAGCCCTTTGCCATCGGCAGAAACGATGCCGGAGGATTCCTGGCCGCGATGCTGCAAAGCGTAGAGACCGAGATACACCATGTTGGCCGCCTCGGGATGGCCATAGACCCCCATCACCGCGCATTCTTCATGAAATTTGTCGAACATGTCGCTCGTTTGATCCCAGTCAGTTCCCCACCTCTTTCCTCCCCTGCGCCGAGTGGGGGAGGATGAAGGGGGGAGTCATTGCAACCGCTCGGCGAGCCCACCCGACCACGCCGCACGCAACTCTTCCAGCGGCAAAGCAAAGAGCGGCTGAACCACAAGACGGTTGCCGCCCACCGCGCCGATCACTTGCAATGGCACAGAATGGCGCGCCGCGATTTCTCTGAGCTCGGCTAAATTTTCCTCGGCCAGTGAAATGATAATGCGCGACTGCGATTCACTGAATAGAAAGGCGTCGCCACGATTCATCTCAAGCGCATGGATGCGCACACCCAACGGCTTGTCCGGCCCGGCGATGCAGCATTCGGCTAGCGCCACCGCAACACCGCCGTCTGAGACGTCGTGAGCAGAACCGAGCAGTCGCTGTTCGATGGCTTCCCGGCAACAATTCTGCGCCGCCTGCTCCACTTTGAGATCGATCCACGGCGGCGTGCCGCGAGTCTGGCCATGAATCACCTTTAAGTATTCACTGCCGCCGAGTTCCTCCCGAGTGCGCCCGAGCAGCACGACGAGATCGCCCGCGGATTTAAACCAGGGCGTCATCGCAGTATCGATCCGGTCCAGCACACCGACCATTCCTATCGTCGGCGTCGGATAGATCGGCGTGCCGTCGGTATCGTTATAGAAACTCACGTTGCCGCTGACGACGGGAATCTTGAAGGCGATACATGCATCGCGCATCCCATGAATGACCTCGGCGAATTGCCACATGACAGCGGGATTTTCCGGGCTGCCGAAGTTGAGGCAATCGGTAAGGCCGATGGGCCGCGCGCCGACGCAGGCAAGATTGCGCGCCGCCTCCGCGACCGCGATGATACCACCCACATAAGGATCAAGATAACAGTAACGGCTGTTGCCATCCACTGTTAGGGCCAGCCCTTTTTTTGTTTCTCTTATGCG
This sequence comes from uncultured delta proteobacterium, assembly GCA_963801935.1. Classification (GTDB taxonomy): domain Bacteria; phylum Desulfobacterota; class Binatia; order UBA9968; family UBA9968; genus DATACQ01. Next base: position 28,264 of record CAWDHA010000002.1, on the reverse strand, counting down.
GATGACCGCAGCATCGGCGCCGGGCGCCACCACCGTGTTGCCTCGCACATAATGATCGTACTGGCGAAAGATCCACTCCTTCGACGCAATGTTCGGCGCCGCCAGAAGCGCCTTCAACGTCGCGCCCAGGTCTTTGGGCTCCGGCACAATCGCGATATCGAGCCGCTGCATTTCGTCCAATCCGGGCGGACGAGCGGCGGGTCGCTGGTAGACCGGCGCTTCTTTGGTCAATGCCGCCACCGGGATACACGCCACCTCCGCATCGCCGGACAGCACGCGGAATTGATGGTCGTCAGTCACGTGACCGATGACGACGGCGTCAAGATCCCACTTTGCAAAGATGCGCCGGATATCCTCTTCGGTGCCCCTTCTGGCGACCAGCAACATGCGCTCCTGCGATTCGGATAGAAGAATCTCATAGGGCGTCATGCCGATCTCGCGCAGCGGCACTTGGGAAAGATCCAACTGCATGCCGACCGCGCCGCGCGCGGCCATTTCGGATGACGAACTGGTGAGCCCGGCGGCACCCATGTCCTGGATACCGACGATATAATCTTTTTCCATCAGCTCCAGACACGCCTCCAGAAGCAACTTTTCAGTGAATGGGTCGCCCACCTGGACGGTAGGCCGTCGCTGCTCTTTCTCTTCTGAGAACGACGCCGATGCCATAGTGGCGCCGTGAATACCGTCCCGGCCGGTTTTTGAGCCCACATACATGACCGGGTTGCCAATCCCTTGGGCGATGCCCGTGAAAATACGCTTGTGCGTGGTCAGACCGAGGCTAAAGGCATTGACCAGGATGTTAGCATTGTAACATTCATCAAAGTAACACTCGCCCCCGACGGTCGGCACACCGATACAGTTACCGTAACCACCGATCCCGGCAACCACACCGGCAAGCAAGTAGCCGGTGCGCGGGTGATCAACGGCGCCGAAGCGCAATGAATTGAGCGAGGCGATGGGGCGCGCGCCCATTGTGAAGATGTCGCGGAGAATGCCGCCCACGCCGGTGGCGGCGCCCTGATACGGCTCGATGAAAGATGGATGATTGTGGCTTTCCATTTTGAATGCGACCGCCAAGCCATCGCCGATATCGACGACACCGGCGTTCTCGCCAGGTCCCTGGAGCACCTGCGGCCCTTCAGTAGGAAGGCTCTTTAAATAGAGCCGCGAGCTTTTATAACTGCAATGCTCCGACCACATCACCGAGAAAACTCCGAGTTCCGTATAGCTGGGAGTGCGCCCCATCAGGCCGATAATTTTCTCGTACTCCTGAAGAGTCAGGCCATGAGCCAGCGCTAGTTCGGCGGTGACCTCGGGTTCGAGGTCCAGACTTTTTCGCTGCTCAGCCACGGCGCGCCTCGCGCCGGCTGCATGCGGCGGCAATCGAAGAAAAGATTTTAACGCCGTCATCGCTGCCGACGGTCTTGCTGCAGGCGTCTTCCGGATGAGGCATCAAGCCCAAGACGTTGCGGCCCTCGTTACAAATTCCCGCGATGTTGTCGAGCGAGCCATTAGGATTCGCCGAGGCTGTAGGTTTGCCCTTGGTATCGACGTAACGGAGCAGGATTTGCCGGCGAGCGCGCAGAGTTTGCAAGGTCGCCTCGTCGGCGTAATAGCAGCCCTCGCCATGCTTGACCGGAATCTTGAGCAGCTGGCCCTTTTTGATCTCGCCGGTGAACGGCGAATCGGTCTCTTCGACCCGCAGCGAGACCTGACGGCAAACAAATTTAAGTTCAGCGTTGCGCACCAGCGCGCCGGGCAGCAAGCCGGACTCGCAAAGTATCTGAAAGCCGTTGCAGATGCCCAACACCAGCCCGCCGCGATGAGCGAAATCAATAACGCCGCGCATGACCGGCGAGAAACGCGCCATGGCGCCGCAGCGCAGATAGTCCCCATAGGAAAAACCGCCGGGCAACACCAAGCAGTCATAGCCGGCTTCGAGCTCATCCTTGTGCCAAACAAAATCGACTTCCTGATCCATGTCGTGCGCCAGGCTGTCAAAAACATCCTGGTCGTCACAGGAGCCGGGAAAAATAATTACGCCCCAACGCATAGAATTTCAGCCTTCAGCTATCAGGCATTCGCGAAAATTGCTGAAGCTGCTCGCTGACCGCTACCTTTAGACAATTTCAAACCGGTAGTCCTCGATCACCGGGTTGGCAAGCAGCTTGTCGCACATCTCGCGCACGCGCGCTTCAATAGCCGAACGCGAGGCATCATCGACGTCAATGTCGAGACACTTGCCAGCGCGCACATCGCGTACTTCGGAGTACCCGAGCGTATGCAGGGAGCGCTCGATGGCCTTGCCCTGGGGATCAAGCACGCCGTGCTTCAAGGATATATGAATTTTAACGCGCATAACCCTTCGCTTTCAATAAACCCTGCAGGCTGCTGAAAAACGCCCATAGGCTGCGTTGCACTCGATCGATTTCGCGTCAACGTACAGGAGTACGCCTCCGCTTATCTGATCTTCGCGCGCCTTGCCTCTGGGCCTTTTTCAGCAGCCTGCGGCTCGGTTGTGTCGATGACACCACGGGCTGCTAGCCGAACACACGGCGATAGATGAGATCGACGTGGGCGAGGTGATGCTTTACGCCCCAAACCGCTTCGATCTCCGAGGCCGACAGATAGCGGCGCACCTCGGCGTCATCGAGCAGCTCGCGTTTTAGATCGCCACCCTCGCGCCCTACTTTCAACGCATGGCGCTGCACCATACGATAAGCCTGGTCTCGCGCGATTCCTTTGTCGACGAGCGCAAGCAGAATTTTCTCGGAAAAAATCGTGCCGCCGCTCTTCGCCAAATTGCGCCGCATATTCTCCGGGTAAACGCAGAGATTAGCCAGGACATATGTCATCCGGCGCAGCATGAAATCGAGCGCGATTGTCGCATCCGGCGCAATCACGCGCTCGACCGACGAATGGCTGATGTCGCGCTCATGCCAGAGCGCGACGTTCTCGAGGGCGGCCTGCGCGTAAGCACGCATCAAGCGCGCCATGCCGGCAACGTTTTCCGACAAGATCGGATTGCGCTTGTGCGGCATCGCGGAAGAACCCTTCTGGCCCTGGGTAAACGGCTCTTCCGCCTCCAGCACCTCGGTGCGCTGCAGGTGGCGCACTTCGACGGCAAACTTTTCCAAGGAGCAGGCGACAATGGCCAAGGTCGCAAAATAGTAGGCATGGCGATCGCGCTGGATAATCTGATTCGAAACCGGCGCCGGTTTGAGGCCGCTCTTGCGGCAGACGTAGGCCTCGACTTTCGGCGAAATTTGCGCGAACGTGCCAACGGCGCCGGAGATCTGGCCGACCGAGATATCTTCCATCGCGCTTTTGAGCCGCGCCAGGTTGCGCGCCATTTCCTGGTACCATAGCGCGAGCTTCAAACCAAAAGTGATCGGCTCGGCATGGACCCCGTGGGTGCGCCCGATCATCACGGTCCATTTGTGTTTGCGCGCCTGGCGGCGCAGCGCACGCATAAGCGCCTTGATGTCATCAATTAAAATCGCCGACGCTTCCTTGAACTGAATGGCGAGCGCGGTGTCCATCACGTCGGAAGAAGTCATGCCGACGTGTAAGTAACGGGCATCATCGCCGATCGACTCCGCGACACTGCTCAAAAAGGCAATGATCTCGTGCTTGACGACGCCTTCGATCTTGCGAATGCGCTTGACATCGAAGCGCGCCTTGGTTTTGATGCGCGCGACTGCCGCCCTGGGAACTTTGCCGAGTCGGGCCAAGCCTTCGGCGGCGAGAATCTCCACGTCAAGCCATTTCTGGAAACCATTTTCCTCCGACCAGATGCGACCCATTTCCGGCCGGGTGTAACGCGCGATCATGTGCCTGTGGAACTGCGAGTCTCGCGTGGCTGCGAGCCAAAGAACCGACGATTCTAAAATTGCCGCCAACTATGACGTCTTTAGCGCCCGATGGACAAATAACCCGATTTTCGACAGGGAGAATCGGCGCCGGGCGGATTGAAACCCACCCCTCGCTGAACGGCGCAAGCTAGTCTTGTGTTTTTAAACCTTCGACGTTCTGAACCGCCGAGTCGGTGTGTCCGAAGCCGCCGGCCTGTCGTGCGGAAGCCGGCAACGCGCCGACTTCCCGCCAGTCCGCCCGGATAACCCGTTGCACCACCATTTGCGCGATGCGCTCGCCGCGCCGTAGAACGATCGGGTTACTGCCGAGATTGATGGCGATCACTTGAATTTCGCCGCGGTAATCGGAGTCGATGGTGCCCGGACTGTTCACCATCGTCAACCCCTGCTTTAACGCCAGACCGCTGCGCGGCCGGATCTGCGCCTCGAACCCTCGTGGCAGCGCGATGGCGATGCCAGTGGGAATGAGCGCGCGCGCCAGCGGCGCCAGCACGAGTTCGCCGTCGAGATCGGCCGCCAGATCCATGCCCGCCGAGCCCTCGGTCATATAAGCCGGCAGCGGGCCAACGCCTGGCCGCACCCTGGCGATTTGTATTTCTACTATTTCCACCGGCGATCGGTCCGCAGCGCCACGTTTCACTGGCCGAAGTGAAGATTGTTTAACTTGAAATCGTCTTTGAAGTCACCGAGCAAAGACAAGGTGAGCGCGCCGGAGCGAAAAAGCTGGCGCGCCAATTCGACGAGGTCCGTCCGCGTTACAGCGCGGATCCCCTGGCAGATAGCATCGGTCGAGATCGTTCGACCATAATAGATTTCGTTGCGCGCGATATGACTCATCCATGAATCGGTTGACTCCAATCCCAGGATCATGCTGCCGACCAGTTGACCCTGCGTGCGCACGAGCTCGTCTTCGCGGATCTCGCCGTCAGCCAGGCTTTTGAGCTCTTTGAGAACCAGCTCGACGACTTCTTCGGTAGCCTCGACGTTGGTGCCGGCGTAAACACCGAAATAACCGACGTCGCGATAAGCCGACGAGAAGGAATAAACCGAATAAGCTTTGCCGCGCTTTTCACGAATCTCCTGAAACAAGCGCGAGCTCATGCCGCCGCCGAGAAGCGTATTGAGCACATAGGCCACATAACGTTGTGGATGCGCTTGCGGCAATCCCGGCACGCCGATGCACAGGTGAGCTTGCTCGAGACTCTTTGAATGAGGAAATACTCCGTAGCGTAGTTCCGGCGGCCGGCCGCCATCCATAGACTCGCCGCGCGCTCCCGCATCATTGACTGAACCCAGGCGCGCCGCCATCTCATCGACGATGTCGTTGTGGCGCAGATGCCCGGCGGCTGCAACGATGACGCGATCGGGACGATAACGCGAGCGAAAAAACTGCATAAAATCGTCGCGCTTAAAACTGTTCACGGTCGCCGCGGTGCCGCAGATCGGCCGTCCGATTGGATGATCCTGAAATAGATCCAGGCTGAAAAGATCGTGGACATAGTCATCGGGCGTGTCCTCGGCCTGGGAAATCTCCTGCAGGATCACCGAACGCTCGCGCTCGATTTCTTCTTCGTCGAACTTCGAGTGCAAAAATATGTCCGTCAACAGATCGATCGCCAAAGGCAGATTTTCATCGAGGACCTTGGCGTAGTAGCAAGTATGTTCCTTGGACGTAAAGGCGTTGATCACGCCGCCGACGGCGTCCATTTCCTCGGCGATGCGCGCGGCGCTGCGCCGCTCGGTGCCTTTGAAGAGCAGGTGCTCAATGAAATGTGACATGCCGTTCTCCGCAGCGCTCTCGTGGCGCGAGCCGTTTTCGACCCATATCCCGAGACTCGCGGAACGATGATCGAGCATTTCATGCGAAAGCACGCGGATGCCGTTGTCCAGGACAGTCTTTGCAAACATCGAATTGGCCGATTTTTCGATAGTGTCCACCACGATTAATTGATTTGCTCGGCGCCGATTTCTTCCAGGGCTTCCTTGCGGCTCAGCCGAATTTTGCCCTGTCGATCGATCTCAAGGACCTTGACCATGACCTCGTCACCCTCCTTGAGCACATCGCTGACTTTGCGCACGCGCTCCGCGGCAAGCTGCGAGATATGCACCAGTCCGTCGGTACCGGGCAGTATTTCTACAAAGGCGCCGAACTCGACAATCTTGCGCACGGTTCCCTTATAGATCTTGCCGATTTCTGCTTCAGCGGCGATGCGCTGCACCATTTCGATGGCTTTGCGGGCCGCCACTTCATCGCTCGATGCGATAGTGACGGTGCCGTCGTCTTCGACGTCGATCTTGACGCCGGTGGCCTCGATAATACCGCGAATAACCTTGCCGCCGGGGCCGATAATTTCGCGAATTTTATCGGGCTTAACTCTGATCGTAATGATGCGCGGCGCATGGCCCGACACCGCGGTGCGCGGCGCCGCAATCGTCTCGTTCATGATATTGAGAATGTGCAGACGGCCTTCCTTGGCCTGAAGCAGCGCTTGATTCATGATATCACGGTTGACGCCGCTGATCTTGATATCCATCTGCAGCGAAGTGACGCCGTCAGGCGTACCGGCAACCTTAAAGTCCATGTCGCCAAGATGATCTTCATCGCCGAGAATGTCCGAGAGCACACGCACATGTTCGCCTTCTTTAATCAATCCCATGGCGATTCCCGCAACCGGCGCAGATATCGGCACGCCCGCATCCATTAAAGAAAGCGAGCCGCCACAAACAGTCGCCATCGAAGTCGAGCCATTCGATTCGAGTATCTCCGAGACGACGCGAATGGTGTACGGAAAGCTTTCCTCGTTGGGCAGCACCGGCAATAGCGCGCGTTCGGCCAGATGACCGTGGCCGATTTCACGCCGCCCCGGCCCGCGCAGAAATTTCACTTCGCCGACGCTATAAGGCGGGAAGTTATAATGCAACATGAACTTCTTAAAATGCTCGCCGAGCAAGGCGTCAACCCGTTGTTCATCCGACGCCGTGCCCAGAGTGGCGACGACTAAGGCCTGAGTTTCGCCCCGGGTGAATAATGCTGAGCCGTGGGTGCGCGGCAGCACTTCGATTTCGCAGGTAATCGGCCGGATGTCCCTTAAACCGCGCCCATCGATACGCCGTTCGCGTTTAATTACCAAACCGCGGAAGAGCTTGCGCTTGAGCTCATCAAAAGCGCCTTTGATGTGTTTATCCCTGCCGAGAAACTCACCCGCTGCTTGGATCACGACTTCTGCTTTTACCTCGGCCAGACGTTTGTAGCGTTCTTGTTTTTCGGGAATCTCAATGGCCTGCTCGAGCTTGGCTAAGGCTAATTCTTCTACTCGCCGGACGATACCGGCATCGAGCTCGGCCAGTGGCACCTGGCGCTTCGTTTTGCCCAGCGCGCGGCGCAATTGCTCCTGGATTTCGAGCAGCGGTTGGATCGCCTGGTGTCCAGCGAACAAGCCTTCGAGGATTTGATCCTCCGGGACCATTCGCGCGCCGCCTTCCACCATCACGATGGCATCCTTACTGCCGGAGAGAAAAATATCGGTATCGCTATCCTGGAGCTCGCTCTGTGTCGGATTAATCAGCCATTTGCCGTCGATGCGGCCGACGCGCACGCCGGCAATCGGGCCATCAAACGGAATGTCTGAAACATGGAGCGCCGCCGACGCGCCGAGCATAGCGACCACGTCGGGATCATTTTCCCGATCGGCGGACAGGACCGTAGCGATTATTTGGGTTTCACAGCGAAGCCCCTCGGCAAAGAGCGGCCGTATCGAGCGATCGATCATACGGCAAGTGAGAATTTCTTTTTCCGATGACCGGCCCTCACGCTTAAAAAAGCCGCCGGGGATTTTCCCTGCGGCAAAGGTTTTTTCCTGATAGTCGACCGTAAGCGGGAAAAAATCAGTTTCAAGCTTTAACTCTCTGGCAGCGACCGCCGTCGCCAGTACGACGGTCTCGCCGTAGCGTACCCAGGCTGCGCCATCGGCTTGTTTGGCGACTCGCCCTACTTCGATGGTTAGCGGGCGGCCATGAAAATCCAATTCAATTTTCTTGAACATATAAAGAACCTCTGCTGTGAAAGACGACTAACGGAGGGTGATGGAAGGGTAAACGGCGAGTAACGGCTACTTGCGTATTCCCAACCTTTGAATCAAGCTCTGGTATCTTTCGACATCGTTGTCTTTGAGATAATCCAGGAGCCTTCTTCTTTGGCCGACAAGCTTGAGAAGGCCGCGTCGGGAATGGTGGTCCTTAACGTGGATCTTGAAATGCCCGGTAAGGTGATCGATACGCTGGCTGAGGAGCGCTACCTGTACTTCTGGAGAGCCGGTGTCCGTTTGGTGAAGCCTAAACTGCTCCATCACTTCTTGACGTTGTGGCTGAGCAATCCCCATAAATCTCCGCTTTTTTTCTCTCTTTTCTTTTAGTTCGTAATTTTTTAACACACTGTACGGTAATTGTAAAGCTTTCGCCGGCGCATCGTGGGAGCGGGCGCGATTTTTTTTGACAAGCTTTCAGATAAACGAAACGGCCTTAGGACGGCGCGCGCTTTCTTACTCGCTTCACTTGACGGCGAATCGCGCTTTCGCATAATTTCTAAGGAGTTCCGGGCAATCCATCCTGGAAAAAAACGACTATGATCAGTCTTTGCTGGTTGGTTCTTTTATGGCTGCTTGTGGTGCCTGCTCCTATCCAGGCTCAGGACAAGATTCGGCTCGGTCTAAGCTCCATCAGTGCGACCTCCGGCAGCATCTGGGTGGCGGAAGAAAAAGGGCTTTTCAAAAAACACGGCGTCAACGTCGAAGTCATTTTCATGGGCGGCGGCGCCGCGCGCGTGGTGAGCGGGTTGCTTGCCGGGGAAATCCAGTTCTCGGTGGGCGGCGGCGATGCCGTCATCCGGGCAGCGCTGCGCGGCGCCGACACGGTGCTCGCCGTCTCGCCGATGAACCGCGGCTTGCAGCGACTGATCTCCCGCCCTGAAATCAAAAGCGCCGCCGAGCTCAAAGGCAAACGGGTCAGCATCACCCGCTTTGGCTCGGCCGGTCACGTGGCCTTCCAGTTGTTTGTAAGGAAATGGGGTATGCGCCCCGAAGATTTCCAGCTTATCCAGTTGGATTCTTCGCCGGCCATGTTGGCGAGCCTGGAAAAGGGCGGCTCCGACGCCTCGGTGTTGACCATGCCGTCATTTTTTGTCGCTGAGGAAAAAGGCTTTCGCACCCTGGCCGACCCTGAAGAGATGGACATATATTACTTGCAGAACTCCGTGGACACCACCAGAAGCTACCTCAAGGCGCACCGGCCGGCAGCGCTGCGCTTTGCCAAGGGCCTCATCGAAGGCATCGCCTACTTCAAAAAATACAAAAAGGAAAGTCTCGAGGTGCTGCAGAAAAAATTGCGCATTCAGTCAGCGCAGGAAAAAGATCTCAAGTATCTGGAAGCGTCCTACAATCTGCTGGCAACAAAATATTACAGCGCGGTCCCCTACGCCTCGCCTAAGGCGATTGAGACCTCGCTGGGGTTTATCGCAGCCGACGAACCCAGGGCCAAGGGCGCCGACGCCAAACTGTTTGTCGATGAAAGCATCGTGCGTGAAATCGAAGCAAGCGGTTTTATCAAGATGCTCTATGAAACCGAGTACCGGCAATGAATACGTTGGAGCGATGGAGTGACTGGAGTGATGGAGTGATGGGCCGGACCCCAACACCCCATTACTCCAGTACTCCATTACTCCAACCATGAGGAGTTCCCATGACCGACTACAAAGAAATTATCTACGAAAAGAAGCGCGGCGGCGTATTGATCACCCTCAACCGGCCGGAAGCGGTGAACGCGATCACCCGCTCGATGCTCAAAGAACTACACAACGCCTTCGATGATGCGGAAGCGGATCGTGAAATTCGCGCTATAGTTTTGACCGGGGCCGGGCGCGGCTTTAGCTCCGGCTTCGATCAGGCGAGCAGCAGCGGACGCCGCCGCGAGATCCAGTGGCCCTACGGCATCCAGACGGGCATGAGCGCCGCTGATTTGATGAACTACTGGAGCGCCGACGACGTCAAGCTGATACGCATCTTTGAGATGACCAAACCCGTGATCGGCGCGGTGCGCGGCTGGGCCATGGGCGGGGGCTGCTGGCTGGCGCTTTATACTCACATCACCATCGCTGCCGAGGATGCCGTCTTTGCCCAGCCGGAGGTGCGCCACGGCTCCAATACGACCTTCATGTGGACGTTGTTGGCGGGATTTAAAAACGCGCTGCGCTATGGCTTGGTCGGCGATCACATCGACGCGCACGAGGCGCTGCGCATCGGCCTGGTAAACAAAGTCGTGCCGGTGGATCAGCTGCTGGAAGAATGTTTGTCTCTGGTTGAACGCATCGCTCGCGTGCCGCCGGAAACCGTAAAGATCAATCTGGCGATTTCGACCATGGGGCTAAAGATGATGGGGTTGGGCGAAGCGCTGCGCATGGACGAAACCCTTTCCGTCCCCGCGCACATGATGCTGAATGAAGAATTTCGCCGCCCGCTGGACGAAGCCCGCGCTACCCAGGGAACCAAGGCTTATCTGCAACTGCGCGACGGCCCGTTTCAACCGGAACCGTTCGGACCACGGGCGAAGAAGAAAACGTAGGGCGACGCACCGGTCGCGCCCACGAACGATCTAGGAAACACCCGCCTAAGGAGTTTGTTGTGGAATCGACCCGAACCGATGACGATAAAATCGCCTGGCGCGATTTGACGCCGCTGATCGCGCCTAAGTCCGTCGCCATCGTCGGCGCGTCGCAGCGCTCCGCCGATGCCAACCTGGCGCGCGAACCGCGCGGCAACCGGGTGATCCGCAATTTGAAAACTTTTGGCTTCGAAGGCCGGATCGTCACGGTCAATCCGAAATATAGCGAAGTCATGGGCTACCCATGCTATCCGGACATCGCGTCAATTCCCGAGCCGGTCGATTGCTTGGTGTCGGCCGTGCCTAACCGTCATGTTCCGGATCTGTTGGAGTCTGCGGCAAAGGCCGGCGTGCGCGCGGCTGTGGTCTTTGCCGCGGGCTTCGGCGAAATCGGCGCCGAAGGCCAAGCGCGCCAGGCGCGCTTGGAGGCGCTTTCAAAGGATCGCGGCTTTCTCATCTGCGGGCCCAACTGTTACGGCGTGTTGAACGTCTACGGCAAAGCGCTGCTCTTCGCCTCGACGATCCCTGCGGGATTTCTCGCCGGCGAGGTGGCGCTGATTTCGCAAAGCGGCGGGCTCAGCACGACGATTGCGAATGCGCTGATGCTCAATCGCCATGTGGGGCTGAGTCACATCATCTCCTGCGGCAATCAAGCCGGCGCGACCTTGGAAGAATACATCAATTATTTTATCGATGACGAATACACCCGCGTCATCGCGGTCTTCGCCGAAGGCTTCAAACAGCCGGAAAAACTTCTCCCGGTGGCGCAGAAAGCCGCCGCACGCAACAAACCGCTGATTATTTTGAAAGGCGGCCGCTCTGATGTTTCCAAACGCGCTGCCGCCACCCACTCCGGTTCGCTCGCCGGCGCGGCCGAAGTCATCGACGCGCTTTTTCGCCAGGGCGGCATCGTATCGGTGCGCAGTATAAACGAGCTGATCGACAGCATCAGCGTTTTCTCCTGCGACGGCTTTGTTAAAAAATACCGCGGCGGGCGCGGCATTGGCGTCTTGAGCGGTTCGGGCGGCGAGTGCACGCTGGTTTCGGACGCGGCGGCGCATGTCGGCATCGAGGTTCCCGAGCTGACCGAAGCGACAAAATCACAGTTGCAGGCAGCGGTTGCCGAGTTCGGCAATATGAACAACCCGCTCGACGGCACCGGCGCCATGTTCGACGACGAGAAGATTTTTCCAAGACTGTTGCAGGGCTTGATCGACGATTCCAATATCGACTTCGTCACAATCAATCTTGAAGCCAATGATCCCAGACCGAAAGAGCTGAAGAGCGTCACGCGCTTTTCTGCGCTCATCGAGAAAGCCGCCTCGAGCAGCGACAAACCGATCGCGACATTTAGCTCGGTAGTCGGCGGTCCGGTAGACCGTGATATTCTTTTGCCGTTGCGCAGCGCAGGCGTGCCGATCATGGAAGGCGCCGAATGCGCCACCGCGACCTTGCGCAACCTGGCAGAGTATTTTGAATTTCAACAAGAGCGCCGGTCGAGCGCGGAAAAACAAATTCCTGCTACCACAGCGCACGCCAAACTTCCCTCGGGGCTTATGGCCGCGGCACCGGCCTTTCGTCTGTTCGAAACGTTCGGCATCCCGACCGTGCCCACCAGGCTCGCGCAGAGCGCCGACGAAGCCGCCGCGGCGGCGGAGAAGATGGGATTTCCGGCCGTGCTGAAAGTCGAATCGGCGCAAATTACCCATAAGAGCGATGTCGGCGGGGTTGTCCTCAACTTAACCAGCGGCGCGGCGGTGCGCGATGCTTTCGCGCAAATCTACGATCGAGTCCGCGCCAACGTTCCTGCGGCGAAGATCGACGGCATGATCGTGCAGCGCATGGCGGGCGCGGGCGTCGAGATGATTTTAGGAATCAAGCGCGACCCGATGTTTGGACCGGTGGTCATTTGCGGCTTTGGCGGAGTTCTCGTCGAGCTACTCAAAGATGTCGCTATTGGCATACCGCCGCTGACTCTTGAACAAGCACGAAGCATGGTATCCCGGCTGCGCGGCGCTGCGATCCTCGGCGCTGTGCGCGGCAACCCGGCCGCGGATGTGGACGCGTTATGCCGAGCGATCGTCGACGTGTCGCGCCTGGCGCTAAGCCTGGGCGAGCAACTGGAAGGTCTCGATATCAATCCGCTGCTCGTGCAAACGAAAGGGGCCGTAGCGGTAGACGCGCTGGTTCAAATCGCCTAGATAATTACCGTGCAAGATAATTACCGTGCAAAATGTTCAAGCCGTTCAAATCGCTCAAGCCGTTTCGGATTTGATCGCCGGCGATGGGTTGGGTCGCGTAACTTTTTAAACTTCTTTAACGACTGGAACGTTTTGACCGGCTCGAACGATTTGGACCAAGGAGAGAAGATGGCCGACTACCAAGAAATACTTTATGAAAAACAACGCGGCGGCGCTTTGATTACGCTTAACCGTCCGGACGCGATGAACGCCATCAGCCGGAGCATGATCAAGGAGTTGCACCAGGCACTGGACGAAGTCGAGGAGGACCGTGAAGTGCGCGCCGTTGTGCTCACCGGCGCCGGCCGGGCCTTTTCGGCGGGCATGGATCAGGGTAATCGCGTCGGCCGCCGACGCGACCTCGATTGGCCCTACGGCATCATCACCGGCCAAAGCGCCGCCGAAGTGATCGACTCATGGCGCGTCGACCCGCGAAACTTCCGGCGCATGTGGGAGTTTGGCAAACCGATCATCGGCGCGATCAATGGCTGGGCCATGGGCGCCGGCTCATGGCTGTCGCTATTCACGCACATCACTCTGGCATCGGAGAACGCCGTGTTCGCCCAACCCGAAGTGCGCCACGGTTCCAACACCAGTTTCATGTGGACCTTACTTGGGGGTTATAAAAATGCCCTGCGCTACGGTCTCACCGGCGATCACATCGATGCTCAAGAAGCGCTGCGCATCGGATTGGTAGTCAAGGTCGTGCCTCAGATTCAATTGATCGACGAATGTTTCAGGATTGTCGAGCGCATCGCCCATATCCCGCCGGAGACCGTGAAGATCAATCTCCAGGTCGCGACCTTGGGGCTCGACATGATGGGGCTGCGCGATGCGCTGACCCTCGACAGCCAGCTCTCGGCGCCCGCCCATGTAATGCTGCGCGAGGAGTTGCGCCGGCCGCTCGACGATGCCCGCGCCAACAAAGGAATCAGGGAATATCTCCAGCTCCGCGATGGACCGTTTCAACCGGAACCGTTCGGGCCGAGAGCGAAGAAGCGCGATTGAGAAATCGCGCCGTTCAAAATCTTCAAGACGTTCAAATCTTTCAAGCGGTAGCAACACTAGGAGAATAAGACATGGCAGACTACAAAACCATTCTTTATCAGAAGCAGCGCCACGGCGTGCTCATCACTCTGAACCGGCCCGATGCGTTGAATGCCATGGACGAAGCCCTGATGAGCGAGTTGGATCAAGCGCTCGCTGCGGCCGAGAACGATCCTGAGATTCGCGCGGTCGTCATCACCGGAGCAGGCCGGTCCTTTTCTGCCGGTGAAGACATCAGCGGCGACGATCAAGAGACGGCTTGGCCCTATGGCATTCCCGAAGGATCGTCGCTCAATGCGACCTATAATAAATTTCGCGATGCCGACCGCAGAGATATTCTGGGCCGGCAACTCTATCGTTGGCAATATCCCAAGCCGCTGATCGGCGCCGTCAGCGGATGGTGTCTGGGGGCGGCCTCCTGGCTCGCTCTCACCTGCCATCTTACAATCGCCGCCGACGACGCAGTCTTCGGCCAGCCTCAGGTGCGCCACGGTGCCAACACCGATTTTATATGGGTCGCGCTTGCCGGATTCAAAAACGCTCTGCGCTATTCGTTAACCGGCGATCACGTCGATGCTCAAGAAGCGCTGCGCATTGGTTTGGTCAATCAAGTGGTTGCCAGGGACGAGTTATTGGAAACCGCTTTCCAATTCGTCGAGCGGGTCGCCCGAATTACGCCCGAGACCGTCAAAATTAATCTGCATATTTCCACGCTGGGCATGGAGATGATGGGTTTGCGCAAAGCGTGGACGTTGAACGCCGAGCTGGCCGCCATGGCGCGCTTGACCAAGCGCGAGGAATTTAACCGACGCCTGGATGACGCCCGGAAGAAAGGCGGCGTTGAGGCCTTCCTTCAAGAACGCGACAGGCCGTTTGAGCCCGAACCGTTCGGACCACGGGCACGGAAATAGGCAAAAATCACGAGCAACAGGCAATAGTAAAACAACTCTTTGTCCCAGGCTGCGCTGGCCAAAAGAGCTGCGCCTATCGGCGAACAGCCGACGGATCCGTCATACCGGCATGGACTGCCGGCACCCAGGTCCGCGAGGATGTATCCGGAAACATCCATGTAACCTGGGTTCCCTGCTCTCCATGCCGGAACGACGACATCGAGGAATATTTGCCAAAGTGGACCCAATTTGAGGGGTGCAGAACAGCCGAACAGCGAAAACTGGCGAGTGACCCGGTGCGCTACGACAAACATGTTGGTTTTAGTTTTTGGATAGCGAGGCAATGGCGCATGAAGGATAAACGGCCGAGGACGCGGTCTAGACTAAGGCTAGCGTAGTCTGTTGAATTTTCTCACTCAAAGAGAATAGTAATATCGGTGCGCCGGGCAGGTCGAATTGTAGGGGCTGAGGCGTTGATGGAAACTATTGAGAGGTGAGGCGATGACCCAAGATTACAAAATTATCGACGGCGACGGCCACGTGGTAGAAGATATCGCAAACATTTGGAAATACCTGCCTGAAGATTACGTCGGCAAGAGCTTTTCCGAGGCGCGCGGCCGGAGCCCGTTTCCACCCATCGACCATCTACATTCCGCCAACCGCCACTTCACAGCGAAGGGCGCCTTCGCCAATGTCGGTCGTGAAGGATGGGAACTTTTTCTCGAAGATGTCGGCATCGGCACTACGGTGCTCTACACCAGCGCCGGCCTCGCCTTCGGCAAAATCGTCAGCCGTGACTGGGCGATCGAGCTCGCGCGCGCGTACAACAATTGGCTTTACGATACCTATGTATCGAAAAGCCCGCGTTTCAAGGCGATGGGCTTGATCCCGCTCCAGGAGCCGGCCGAAGCGGTGATTGAGCTCCGGCGCATGGTCCGCGACCTCGGGTTCTGCGGCGCCATGCTGCCCTCGATGGGCGTGAACATGCCGCACCTGGGCTCGCAAAAATATTGGCCCATTTACGGCGAAGCAGAGCGTTTGGGATGCGCCATCGCGATCCACGGCGGCGCCCACGAGAATCTGTTAATGGACGACATGAGCCCCTACGCCGTGGCTAACGCCCTCGGCCATCCGATGAGCCAGATGATCTGCTTCGCCGGCATTCTCTTCAATGGCATCTTCGATAAGTTTCCCGGTTTGCGCATCGGCTTCATGGAAGCGGGTTGCGCCTGGTTGCTCACCTGCATGGAACGTTTCACCGGCTCCTGGGAAAGCCACATTCAATACGATCCGCGCGGACGCTTTCTACAGTTGCAAAAGGGCGAGAAGATCATCGACTATATCTGCCGCCATATCGACGACGGGCGCATTTTCGTCGGCTGCGAGGGCGAGGAGTTGAGCATCGCCGAAGCGGTCCGCATCACCGGCAACAAACCGTATGTGTTTTCGACCGACTATCCCCACGAAGTCGACGCCCAGACGTGCAAACACGAGCTCGAAGAGCTGCGCGAGAACACGCAACTGACTGACGATGACAAGAAAGCAATTTTATGTGGCAACGCCCAGCGGTTCTATCAGCTCGCGCAGACGCAATAGCGTTTCGGGTTTCGAGGTTTCGTGTTTCGAGTTTGCACAGAAAACCCTGAACCCGAAACGCGAAACAAGACGCAAACCAGACTTTCATGCTGTAGAGACTGTGTCGCATTCGTCAAAGTGCACTGATGTCATGCTGAGCCCTGCGAAGCATCTCGGATTTTCATGTAGGGGCGGTCGCGACCGACCCTGGTCCCGAAGACGAGATTCTTCGCCTGTGGCTCAGAATGACGTTTACGATGGCCTTGTGAACAGGAGAGGATGAAGCCATGTCAGATAAGAAGCACAAAATAATCGACGGTGACGGCCATGTCGTCGAAGACCACTCCGCCATCGCCGCGCGTATGCCCGAAGCCTACCGCGAGCGCTTTGGCTCGGCGCGCGGCCCCTATCCACCCAACGATCACTTGCATGCGGCCAATGCCCATTTCCTGCCGCCGGGGGCGTTCGCAAAGGTCGGCCGCGAAGGCTGGATCGATTTCATGGAAGACGTCGGTCTCAGCAGCGCGGTATTGTATCCGACCAATGGACTGTCCTTCGGCCGGGTTGTAAGTCTCGATTGGGCCATCGAGCTGGCGCGCGCTTACAACGACTGGATGCGCGATGAGTATCTGAGCAAAAGCTCGCGCTTCCAGGCTTTGGGCCTGATCGCCCTGCAAGAACCGCAAGAAGCCGTCAAAGAACTTCGCCGCATTGTAACAGAGCTGGGCTTCTGCGGTGCCATGCTGCCGAGCACCGGGGTTATGGGCGCGCAGAATCACCTCGGCGACGAACGCTACTGGCCGATTTATCAAGAAGCCAACCGCCTCAAGTGCTGTATTGGTATCCATGGCGGCGTGCACGACCATATGGGGCTCGACGACATGACGCCGTACGCGCCGGTAAACGCGCTCGGCCATCCCTTCGGACAGATGGTCAATTTCGCCGGAATCCTGTTCAACGGGGTTTTCGACAGATATCCGGACGCGCGCTTTGGCTTTATGGAAGCGGGATGCAGTTGGTTCGCCAACTGCATCGAACGCTTCGAACGTGCCTGGACGAGCCACGTGCAGTACGATCCGCGCGGCAGATTTCTGAAGTTGCGCGACAAAGAATCGATTTTCGACTACATTAAACGTCATGTCGATCGAGACCGCATCTTCATCGGCGTTGAAGGCGATGAGCTGACTCTGCCCTTCGCCGTGAGCCTGGTGGGAAATAAGCCTTTTATTTTCTCTTCCGACTTTCCCCACGAGGTCAACAACCAGAGCTGCAAAGCCGAGCTTCAAGAATTGAACGAGAACAAACGCCTCACCCAACAGGATAAAGACGCGGTGCGCTATCGCAACGCTGAGCGCTTTTACGGTCTGCCGGCGTAGCAAGAGTGCTCTAACCGCAAAGCGCGTCTTCTTTTTGCCCTTCTCGAATGTCCTAATCGCTAAAATTGACGGCTCATCACAAACGCGCTACTCTCAGGGAAATTTTCTCGCTTCGAGAAATCTTTTTGCTCATACTCGGCGCATTAACGTGCAGCTCTTTGTTATTTCTTGGCTTCACTTCCGGCTGCCGATTCTTTTCTGCACCCGATCAATCGACCGAGCAGCGCGGCTATCTCACCGTCGGCATCGAGAGCCAACCGCTTAACCTCGATCCGCGGTTTGCGACCGACGCCAATTCCGCCCGGCTCAGCGGATTGATCTACAATTCACTGTTGCGCGCCGATGAACACCGCCAACTAAAAACGGAACTGGCCGCACACTGGCAAATGATCGATGCTGAGACCTATGTCTTTGAGCTGCGCCGCGACATCACCTTTCACGATGGCCGGCCGCTCGCCGCCCGCGACGTCAAGTACACTTATGATTCGATCTTGGAACCGCGCAACCGCTCGCCCAAACGCGGCATGCTGAAGCCGCTGGCGGCTGTGGAAGCATTATCCGAAGACCGCGTGCGTTTTCGCTTGTCGGCGCCGCACGCGCCGTTCATCGAGCAATTCACCCTCGGCATCGTTCCCTATGCGCCCGCCGGCGCGCCAACCACGCCTGAGCCTCCGCCGGGTTCGGGTCCGTTTATGTTTCGCGCCGTGGAGCCCGGCGAACGGGTCGTTCTTAAAAGAAATGAAGCTTACTGGGAGGGAGCGCCGCGCCTGGAAGGATTGATCTTCAAAGTCGTTCCCGATGCCATGGTGCGCGTGCTGGAGTTTAAACATGGTTCCATGGATTTTTTACAGAACGATATCGAGCCTGACATGTTGCCATGGTTAAAGAGAAATACAGATGCGTCGGTGCAGACCGAACAAGGAACCAGTTTTCAGTACATCGGCATCAACTTGAGCCATCCGATCTTGCGCGAGCGAAAAGTGCGCCGGGCCATCGCCCATGCGCTCGACCGCGAGCGCGTGATTCGCCACTTGCTCAAGGATTTGGCCACGCCGGCAAGCGGACTACTCTCACCTCTTAACTGGGCATACGAAGACGCAGTCGATTCGTGGCCCTATGATCCCGAGCGCGCCAAGCGCTTGCTCGATGAGGCCGGCTTCGTCGATCCCGACGGCAGCGGGCCGCGGTCGCGCTTCAAGCTATCGTTCAAAACCACCAACATCGATTTGCGCAGGCGCATTGCCGAAGCTTTCAAGGAGCAATTGCAAGCTGTGGGCATCGAGCTCGAAATTCGCGCTTACGAATGGGGTACTTTCTACGCCGATGTCAAGAAGGGAAATTTCCACTTATTCTCTCTCGCTTGGGTCGGTATCGCAGATCCGGATATTTATTATCAAGTTTTTCATTCAAACAGCGTGCCTCCGAACGGCGACAACCGTGGCCGCTATGCGAACGCGGAATTGGACGCGTTGCTCGAACGCGGCCGGCGCGCAGTCGCGATCGAAGAACGGCGCGCCGTCTATAGCCACGTGCAAAAGCTCGCCGCCCGCGAGCTGCCGTACATTCCGCTCTGGTGGATCAAGAACGTCGTCGTCCAACAGCCCACATTGCGCGGCTTCGTTCCCTATCCGGACGGCGATCTGATCTCGCTCAAGAACGTCGCGTTCTCGGCAAGCTCTGCTAATCTAAGGGGATACTAACAAACCCGTGCGCAGGCTGCTCAGAAAGATTCAGAGCGGCGAGGCGCGATGAACTGGAGTGGTGGAGTAATGGAGTAACGAAGAATTGTTCGGAAAGCCATCACTCCACAACTCCATCTCCAATGCTGCGGGTCCACTATGAGACAATTGAGCGCACCCTTCGACAGAGTCAGGGCAATCGCCGTATGAGTCTTTTTCAGCAGCCTACCGGGCGCTATTCCTCGTGAAGCGCTACTTACTGCACCGCCTGACGCTGCTCGCCCCCACGCTCTTGGGCGCTCTAACCCTGGTCTTTTTTCTCATTCACATGATACCCGGTGATCCGGTGGAAGTGATGCTAGGCGAAACCGCTAGCAGCACGGACAAAGAAGAGTTGCGCCGCAGCCTCGGACTGGATCGGCCGGTTCATATCAGATATCGAGCTTTTCTCGTTGGTTTGGCTAGCGGCGATCTCGGGCGCTCGCTTTACGAGCAGGCCAGTGTCGCTGATCTGATTCGCGCGCGCCTACCCGCGACCCTCGAGCTTGCGCTTGCAGCGATCCTAATCGCCGCTTTCATGTCGTTTCCTCTGGCTCTCATCGCCGCCGCCCGCCGCGGCACGTGGCGCGACCGCGCGGCTCTGCTTTTTTCTCTGCTGGGAGTGTCGATTCCCAACTTCTGGCTCGGTCCGTTGCTGATTATCCTGTTCTCGATCGAGCTCGGCTGGCTGCCGGTCTCGGGCAGCGGCGGAGCGATGCACGTGATTCTTCCTGCGATCACCTTGGGTTTAGGCATGGCGGCGATCTTGACGCGCCTCTTGCGCGCCAGTCTATTGCATGTGCGTAACGAAGATTACGTCAGGACGGCGCGCGCCAAAGGCGTGAGCGAAAAGCTGGTTTGGCTAAAGCATACGCTGCGCAACGCGCTGCTGCCGGTGATTACCATCATGAGTCTGCAGTTCGGCAGCCTGCTCGCCGGAGCAGTGATCACCGAGACGATTTTTGGTTGGCCCGGCATAGGACGGCTGATGGTCCAGGCGATTCAAAGCCGCGACTACCCGCTTGTTCAAGGCTGCGTGCTGACGATCGCGCTGATGTATATAATCGTGAACTTTGCGTCTGATGTCTTCTACCGGCTCGTTGACCCGAGAATCAGCTATGGCGAATAAGCTTTGGCTGTATGCGGGCGTCACGATCTTGTTACTCTTCGCCGGCGCGGCGCTTCTCGCTCCCGCAATCGCGCCCCACGACGCGACGCTCCAAAATTTGGCCAACGACCTGCTTGCGTATTCAAACGATCATCCTCTGGGCACGGACAAATTGGGCCGGGATATCCTGAGCCGCCTCATGTACGGTGCGCGCATTTCACTCGCCGTCGGCGTTGCCACAGTCGTGCTTTCCGTGGCCGTCGGAGTCGTTGTCGGTTCGCTTTCAGGATTTTGCGGCGGCTGGGTCGATCTATTGCTAATGCGCCTGGTTGACATACTCATGGCTTTTCCCGGAATTCTGCTCGCGATCACATTCACTGCCGTGCTTGGACCGGGGCTTGACCATGTTGTTTTGGCGCTCTGCCTGATCGGCTGGACCGGGTACGCTCGATTGGTGCGCGGCGAGATTCTCTCGCTCAGAGAGCGGGAATTTATCCAGGCGGCGCGCGCGCTCGGCTGCAGGCCGTCGCGCACTATTCTCCGTCACTTGTTGCCGAACCTGCTGCCACCACTCATGATCCAGGCAACCTTTGGTCTCGCTGCGGCGATCATCGCCGAAGGGAGCCTCAGCTTTCTCGGCCTCGGCGTTGCGCCCCCGACTCCCTCCTGGGGCGCGATGCTCAACGAGGGCAGGCAATTTTTGTTAGTCGCGCCGCATCTGACGACTTACCCGGGGCTTACGATTATGCTGACTGTGTTTGCTTTGAATCTCGTCGGCGACGCGTTGCAAGATGGATTGGATACCCGCAACCGTTGAGACAGCCTCCCTGGTTCGAAACGTTCCAGCCGTTCAAAACGTTCAAAACGTATTCGGATCAGCCCGTCGGATTGTTCGACGACTTGAACGGCGTGAACGATTTGAACGTCTTGAACAACTTAATGTTGACATTGCCACGACCGCACCAGGATGATAAGTAAAAATCAACAAGTGGAGGTTACGCAATCATGAAGCTCTATTCTTCCCATGGCTGACCCTACGCCCACCGGACAAGGATTGTCCTGGCCGAAAAGAAAATTCCCTATCAACTCGTTGAAGTGGATCTGAAAAACAAGCCAAAAGACCTGCTCGAATTGAACCCCTACGCTAAAGTGCCGGTGCTCGTGGACGGTGCTGGTGTGATCTATGAGTCGGCGATTGTGAACGAATATTTAGAAGAGAAGTACCCGGTAGTGCGGCTTCTTCCGGATGATCATCTGAAGCGCGCCCAGGTGCGGGTCTGGGTCGATTTTTTCAATACACGCCTGCACCCTAGCGCAAGTGACATCCAACACAATAGGAACAAAGAGGAAGCAACCGAGCGTATGGCCGCGCACCTCGCCAAATTGGATGCAGCAATCGCTGGTAAGGACTTTATTATGGACAACTATTCATTGGCCGATGTGACCTTTATTCCCTTCTACACGCGGCGCGCGCGCTACAGCGTTACAATCGATGACAATTATCCAAATTTGCAACGCTGGGCCGAAAAATTAATCGCCCGCCCGGCGGTGGCGGCGACGCTGTAGGGGCGGCGCGCCGGCCGCAGTTCAAAGTTCAAAGTTTAAGTTCAGGTGTGGACGCGTCGCGTCCCTGCAGAGTTAGTATCCCTGGCTCACCCGGTTGACACTACTTGTCGGATGAGAGCTCCAACATGAAGCCATTGCTGGTTCAACCCCAAGAGATTCGAGGCATCGTCAGCATGAAGCAAGCCGTGGAGGCTGTGCGCACCGGCTTTCGCGAGTGGGGTGAGAATGCGCATTTTAACGCGCCGCGACGGCGGATTCATATACCGACCGGAGTGCGCGTCAGCGTGCACCAGGGAGGCGTTCCCGCGCTCGGCGCCACCGGTTTGATGACTCATTGCGAATGGGTGAAGCCGATGGCTAGTGAGCAGGTATATCCGCGCTTAAACCACCCGGTTATCGTTCTCTACGACGCTGCTGAAGGCGAACTCAAGGCAATTATTATCGGCGAGATCACCTGCCGCGAATTGCCGGATAACATTGCCGTCACCGGACTGCGCACTGCCGCTACCAGCGCAGTGGGCACCGACCTATTAGCGCGCCCCAATGCGTCCAGCCTCGGGCTCTTCGGCGCCGCCGGTCAGGCGAAAAATCATTTGCTTGGCTTGATGCAAGTTCGCAAGCTGAAAGAAGTCAAAGTTTTCAGCCGCAATCCCGAGAATCGAAACAAGTTTGCTCAAGAGATGGCGCCGCTAACCGGTCTCCGCATCATCCCGGTCTCCAAACCGGAGGAAGCTGTGCATGGCGTCGACATCGTCCTGACCGCAACCAACTCGAGCGTGCCGGTCTTCGACGGCAATTGGCTTAAGCCGGGGCAGCATGTCACAACCATCGTCGGCAGCAACGTGGGCCTGGTCAAAGGCGGATTCGCCGCGGCGAAACGGCGCGAAATCGACGACACGACTTTGGCGCGCAGTCACGTGCACGGCATCGTCTCGATTCAACAAGCCGTACAAGACGAGCAAGCCGATATTTACGACCCGGTAGAGCGAGGCGTCATTAAGTGGGAACAGCTTATTGAAATCGCCGCGATCCTCGCAGGCGCTAAAGAAGGCCGCACTCAAGACGGACAGATCACCTTTTTCAAAAACAACGCGGGACAGGGCGTCGCCGACGTCGCCCTGGGCGCAGCGGTTTTGGAACAGATAAAGAAAAAAAACGGCGGCCAGACGCTAAAAGCATAGCGCAACAAAATCAAAGCAGAGATTTAGCCGCAAAGTGGTTCATAAGCTTCGCTCCCCCGCAGAAGATAAAATGCAGATTTTCGTCATGCCGGCATGGATTGCCGGCATCCAGGTCGTAGGACGCGTCCGGAAACATCCGTATTAGCCGGGATTCCAGCACTCCATGCTGGAATGACGTACTCGAGCTTTTCTGCTTGAAACTGACCGAGGTCCCTCTGGCCCACATTTTTTAAAGAGGACAAAGCATAAAAAAACACCATGATTAGAATCGCCGTCGCCCAGATCAAGTCATCCACCAACAAGCAAGAAAATCTGGGAAAGGCTTGTGTCTTGGTGGAAGAGGCCAGAAGTAAAAGCGCTGACGTGATCGCTTTTCCGGAGTTCTTGATGGCGTTTTCGCCCGGCGAGGAGAGCGCAGCCGAGCTTGCCGCGCGCGCTGAGCCGCTCGACGGCCCCTTCGTAAGCGCGCTCGAGCAATCGGCGAAAACATCTCGGATCGCCGTCCTCGCCAGTATTTATGAAACCTGCGCAGCGCCTTATCGCGTGTACGATACCGCTCTTTGGATCGACGCCGGAGGCCGCCTCGCCGCAGTTTACCGCAAACTCCACTTGTACGATGCCTTCGGCTTCAAGGAGTCCGACAAATTCCATCCCGGTACTGACATAGCCGCACCCGTGATGTGCGCCGATGCGCATTGCGCAATGATGATTTGCTACGACTTGCGCTTTCCCGAGATGGCACGGATGTTAACCCTGGGCGGCGCAGAAATATTATTTGCGCCGTCGGGTTGGGTGCAAGGTGAAATGAAGCTGGACCACTGGCAGACGATGATTAAAGCGCGGGCCCTGGAAAACGGCTGTTACGTTATCGCGCCGAACCAGACCGGCATTCGATCGAATCGGGTCCGGCGGCCAGTGCGCCAGCGATTCCACCTTTGAGCATTCCGGTGCAAAAACCCGCCGCCGAACGACTCAAACCCCGCCGCTGCGAGGAGCCTGCCCCCAGGAGACGGCCAGACGAACTATCCGCAGACGACGGCAAATCCTTTCACGTCGCGTTCGCCGGATCCATCGACCGCCGCCCCTTCGGCAGCCGCGGCGCCGGCAGCGAACAGCATCCCCGCCGCTGATCCCGCCGACGCGGCCGAAATCGCGCACAAACGGCAGACCGCCCAGCAGCTTCTTTCGGCCGGCAAACTCGTTGAAGCGCACGAGCTGTTGTCCGATCTGTACGGCCGACCTGGCCTGACGCCCGAGCAGGACGCCGAGCTGACCAAGCTGCTCGGCCAACTCGCGGGCACGATCATTTTCGATTCCTCGACCCGCTACGGTCTCGCGCCGCCCTACGTGGTTCAGCCGAGCGATACGCTTGAACGGATCGCCGCGGAACACAAAATCTCGCCCGTGTTTCTCGCCAAGGTCAACGGCCTGGCCAGCCCGAGCGATTTGCGTCCCGGCGAGACGATCAAGGTCGTGCGCGGGCCGTTTCGGGCGATCGTCGATCTGCGTCCGCGGCGGGAGGAAGTGACCCTCGTGCTGGATGGCCGCTATGCCGGTCGATTTCCGCTCGCGGGGCCGATTGGCAACGACTTCTCGATGCCCGCCCGCGACGACCAGGTCTTTTCGGTCGTCGAAAAAGACCCGGCCGATTTATGGATCGGGCTGGGCGGCAAGCTCGGCCTGCACGCCGCCCCGGAAGGCGGCCGCCCCGGTGCCCACGACTCGATCCGGCTGGCCGCCCGCGACGCCCAGGACCTGTATGATCTCTTAACGTCCGACTCGCAAGTCGCCATTCGGAAATAGTTTTTATTAGGAAGACAGGAAGGAATTCGAAGGAGATAGGTAGGGTGCTCTGCGAGCACCGCATCTTCCTCTTGCCTGCCCTTGCTTTCTTTTCCTGGTTTCCTGCATTCCTGATGAAATTCTTATCTGCTACGATGCGGTATCGATTGCTGATTAAGGGACCGTGGCCGTGTATGACCGACAGGCGCTGCTTGATTTGGTGCGGGAGAAGGCCCTCCGGTTCGGCGAGTTCACGCTCGCCTCGGGCAAGAAGGCGTCGTACTACCTCGACGGCAAACAAGTCACGCTCGACGCGGCCGGGAGCGCGGCTGATCGGCGAGGGGATTCTGGATTTATTGGCCGACGGCTGCCGCAGGCGGTCGGCGGGATGTCGATCGGCGCCGATCCGATCGCCGCCGCGGTAATCACGATCGCGGGCACGCGCGGGATTCCGCTTCGCGGCTTCATGGTCCGCAAGGAAGCCAAGGGGCACGGCACCCAGCGATTCCTCGAAGGCCCGGTCCGGCCGGGCGAGCGCGTCGTGATCGTCGAGGACGTCGTCACGACCGGCGGCTCGTCGCTGTTGGCGATCGAGCGCTGCGAGGCGTTCGGCCTGGTCATCGAACGCGTCGTGGCGATCGTCGATCGAATGGAAGGAGGCCGCGAGGCGTTCGACGAGCACGGCTACGCCTTCGACAGCCTGCTGACGATCCGCGACTTCGGCATCGAGCCGCCCAAGTAGGTCGCCGCGCACCGCGCGGGACCTGGAACTGCCATAAACTCCGCATTCGCGCGAGGTTCCGCGCGGCGCGCGCGGAACCTACAGGCATGGAAACCACGCTTCACCGCCAACTCAAGGAACACTATGGCGGCCAAAACCCGCGCTGCGAGGTCCGCGTCGATGGCTTTCGGATTGACGCCGTTCGACGCGGCACGCTGATTGAAATCCAGCACGGCACGCTGGCCGCGATTCGCCGCAAAGTCGCCGCGCTCCTCGAATCGCATCGCGTGCTCGTCGTCAAACCGATCGTGGTCGAAAAAACGATCCTCAAGCTCAACCGCCGCGGCGGGCGGGTCCTTCATCAGCGCCGCAGTCCCAAGCGCGGCCGACTGATCGATCTGTTCGATGAGCTGGTCCACTTCACGACGATCTTCCCGCACCCGCGGCTCGTACTGGAAGTCCCGCTCGTACTCGATCGAGGAGCGCCGCTACCTCGGCCACGGCCGCCGCCGCCGCTGGCGTGAAAACGATCACGTCGTCGAAGACCAGACGCTCGTCGAAATCCACGCCACCCACCGCTTCCGCACCGCCGCCGAATTGTTGCGCTTTCCTGCCGCCACGCCTCCCCCAGCCATTTCACACAGCCCACCTCGCCACCAACTTGGAAATCCCCCGCTGGCTCGCCCAGCGCATCGCGTACTGCCTCTTGAAAACCGGCGCGGTCACCCAAACCGGCAAACAAGGCAACGCCCGCCTCTCCACACGCTCCCGGCCCGCCGCGCCGCCGCGTAAAGGCACACTGGCTCGATCATCGCTCGTTTAATCAGTGAGCCAGTTTTCGACTCGCAAACCCGGCACCTGCTCGAAATCCCGAAGATTCGCGGACAGCAGCAGAGCGTCGTTGACCAAAGCGATGGAAGCGATCTTGAGATCTTGGGTGCCGATCCGAACGCGTAGCGATCGTAGCCGCGAGAATGTATCGGCGGCCGGCTCATTCCACGCAACAATCTGCCAGTCCCGCAGAAACTCGACAAGTTTGACAATCCGCACGTACGGCACAATTTGTCGATGGACATTGCTCGCGGACGCACCTGGGCCAGCCAGCCCCGAAGCTGTTCTTCCACGCTCACGACGGGCAACAGAACCGTGTCGTCGGCGCCATCAATCCGATCCAGCAAGCGGCCCCGTCGAACGTCTCGCAATTCCGTGAGGACCGAGAGATGGTCCGTATCGACGAGAATCATCAGCTAGACTTTCGCGACTTTGCCCGCGGCTTCCGAACTCGTTTCCGGTCCGCCTCGCGAAGCTTCATGGCCTCGGCGAAGACACTTTGCAGATCGGCATCGCCCGCGAACTTGTCCACCGCTTTTCGCCAACCCTGCGGCGAACGCTTGCCGTTGACCCCAAGCGACTTCTGCAATTGGTTCACGCGCGCCTCAAGTTGGGCCACGCGCTGCTCCAAATTTCGAGCGGACACATCACACCTCCAACAGCCGGCAGGTCAGCCCTCTGGTGGATTATACCATCGGCCGTGTAGACCGGCATTCCATCAACTGAACCGAATGTTTCCGGGGTGGGCGTCGTAGTAGTAGATACCGAATCCCGCCAGCGCAGCCCGGATCGCCTGCACCCGCGGCCAGTCCTCGCCGAACAGCTCTGACCGCTCTGCCTCCCATTCGGCAAGCGTCTCCGCCGAATAATCCGGCCGCTGACGAGATGTGCCCCGCCAAATCAAGCACAAACGGCGGGCTGACCAGCGTCATCTCGATGACCCATAAGTCGTCGTCGAAGTCCACAAGCCGCGGAACCTGGCACTCGCCGATCGCCCACACGCCGAGCCGCCGCAAGCGCAAATAGGCGTTCCGCTCGCGACCATAGTTCGATTCCGCTTCGAACACTTTAACCGCGGATTTCCGATCGGTCTCGACCACGCGTCCATGTACGCCGAATCCTACTTCACGCGCGGGAAAGGCCGTTACGATTGAGATAGGCTTATTCTCCGTTCGCAATCAGCGGTTGAGTCATCCATGCAACAAGTTGCCACGGGGGAAGGGCCATTCCGCGGACGTTCGACTCGCATTGATCGTGGGCGGTCATCGCTTCAACGTCGGTCAAGTGGGGCCACGACGATTGCATCCTGCGTGATCCAATCGACCTGCCGCCCTGCGAAGGAGAACTTGTTGTAACGATCGACGATTCGGAACGCCGCTGGCCCGTCAGACTTGTGGACGGCATCCAAAAGGAATCGCCCCTCGTCCGATATCTGGACGCGGTCATCGCGCGTGATGTCCTCACACATCCAAATTCCTCACCTCCAGCGCATGCTTCTCGATGAACTCCCGGCGCGGCTCGACTTTGTCGCTCATTAGAACGCGAAATAGATCGTCCGCCGCGTAGGCGTCGTCCATCGTGACTTGGACGAGCGTGCGGTTGGCCGGGTCGAGCGTGGTTTCGCGCAATTCCTCGGCGTTCATTTCGCCGAGGCCCTTAAATCGCGTGATCGTCAGGCCGCGGCCGCCGGCCTCGCGGAC
>CAWDHA010000001.1:0-29792 GCA_963801935.1 uncultured delta proteobacterium | reverse complement strand
GACGAACTGATTCGCGCGGCGCCGGGCGCGCACAATGCATTGCTTGATCTTGAAGAGCTTGAAGAATCGGATCTCGAGCGGTTTCGCGAGCGCTATGAACAGCTCGCACGCACGGCGCGCGAAGCGCTGCGTCGAGGGGAATTGGATACCGGCACGCCGGAGCTCAAGCCGGTTTAAATCACCGGCTTGCGGGGCCCGCACCGGCAAAACGGCGATACGATTGCCATGAAAGTGGGGATGGACGCCCGCGGCAATCCACGCCCGCGGAAGATTCGCCTATAAAACTAGCGGCGATTGGGATCTGCGCATTAATTAGTAAAGGACCTAGCCAATGATTCAACACACCCCCGAAGCGGATAAGTTCAAAGAGCGAATGCGCGATTCGTTACGGCGCGAGACGATGAACTCTCGCTCGGTGACGATCCCGCGCCATACGAATGTTTACACCTGCGGCGACCAGGACGAGACGGTCTATTTCATCGAGAGCGGTCAGATCAAACTGCTTGTCGTCTCGCCCGAAGGTAAAGAGTGTCTCTTGGCCATCCATGGCAGCGGCGACATTTTCGGCGAGTTGTGCCTGTCCGGGTTAGGCGCGCGCCACGAAACCGCGATGGCCATGAAAGCGATGAAACTAAAACAAATACCCTGTGATCAGTTTTTTGCGCGTTTAAGCCGCGATTCGTTGTCAGAGGGATTCGTGCGCTACCTGGCCGTGCGCATTGCCGACCAACAACAAGTCATCGCCAATCTGGTGACGGTGGATAGCGAGCAGCGGCTCGGTAAGACACTATTACAGTTGGCCCGCTCCATGGGTAAGAAGGATCCGCACAGCATTCGCATCGAGCTCAAGATCACCCATGAAGAACTCTCCGAGATGGTCGGCACAACCCGGCCGAGGATCAGCTTGTTCATGCAGCGGTTTCATAATCTCGGTCTCATCGAGACCAACAAAGACCGTTTTTTTATCATCAAAGAAAAGAAACTCACCGATTATCTTGGGCAAATTGCCTAGGGTGGCGGCGCCCGTGAATGGCCGCCGGCGCGGCAATTTCAGCTGACTCAAGAAGGCCCCATTCTATCCTAACGCTATCCGGCGTGGTGATTTTTGCCGTGATGTGGGTTATTCAAGTTATTACCGGTGATGGAAGCACAGACTCACAGCGACGATGCGCCAGGCGTTTCACTCACAACTTTGGATAATTCCACGCTGGCGATGGCGCGGCTCCGGTAGGCGGAATCTTTGGCAGCGCGCTGGGTAGTCCCGTCGCGGGGTACTTATCGACGGTGCTGTGAGGCGCCGCGGCTCTGGTATTGATCGTCAATTTCAGCTGATCCAAGAAGACGCAACTTTATCCTAACGCTATCCGGCGCGGTGATTTTTGCCGTGATGTGGGTTATTCAAGATATTACCGGTGATGGAAGCACAGACTCAGAGCGACGATGCGCCAGAGGTTTCGCTCACAACTTTGGATAATTCCACGCTAGTCGTGCAACTCTCCGGCGCTTGGCGGCTGCAAAAGAGCGCCGCCGCGATCAGCCCGGTGCTAAAAGCCCTCGAGAGTTCGCCGGTTCGCCGCGTTCGTTTCGATGCGAGAGCTCTCTCATCTTGGGACAGCAGCGTCCTGATGTTCTTGACCAAGGTGATTGAGCTCTGCCGCCAGCGCAATATCGACACCGAACGCGAAGGATTGCCGGAGGGAATTCGCCGTCTCCTTGAACTCGCTGCCATAGCACCGGAGCAACAGGTTGCCAAACCGGCGGCGGATCGGCAGTCATTTTTGGCGCAGGTCGGTACCGTCGCGACGGGGTCTTACATCTCGTTGTCAGAGATGCTGCGGTTTCTCGGCGACGTGACCTTGGCGTTCGTCAAGCTGGTCGGCATGCGGGCGCGCTATCGGACCGCCGATCTGTTTCTTATTATCCAAGAATGCGGCCCGCAAGCGCTGCCCATCGTCACATTAATCAGCTTTTTAGTGGGGGTTATCATGGCGTTTGTCGGCGCTGTTCAGCTGCGCCAATTCGGCGCGCAACTCTATGTCGCGGACCTCGTCGGCATCGCCGTCGTTCGCGATATGGGCGCCATGATGACCGGGATTATAATGGCGGGCCGAACCGGCGCCGCATTCGCAGCAAAGCTCGGCACCATGAAGGTGACTCAGGAAATCGACGCATTGATCACGCTGGGATTCTCACCGCTGGAATTTTTGGTGCTGCCGCGCATGATCGCGCTGTGCCTGATGATGCCTTTGTTGTGTCTGTACTCCGACCTGATGGGAATCCTGGGAGGCGCTGCGGTGGGGCTGTGGATGCTCGACCTTTCGTGGACCACCTATTACCACCAAACGGTCAACGCGATCAGCTTAACGGCCATGTTCGGCGGCGTCTTTAAAAGCGTGACTTACGGTGTGCTGGTCGCGCTTTCAGGATGTCTGCGCGGCATCCAGTGTGGTGATAGCGCCGCGGCTGTTGGCGAGGCCGCGACCTCCGCCGTGGTCACGAGCATCGTTTTTATCGTCGCGGCTTGCGGCGCTTTGTCCGTCATATTTTATATCATCGGGGTTTGACGTGAATATGGAAAGTTCCAACGAAAGCGCCGCCGAAGCGCAAATTACCGTGCGTAATCTTACCCTGGGTTACGGTTCCGTCGTTTTGATGCGGGATCTCAACTTTACGGTCAAGCGGGGAGATGTGTTTATCATCATGGGCGGCAGCGGCTGTGGCAAGAGCACCTTGCTGCGCAACATGATCGGTCTGATCGAACCGATGGAGGGCGAGATTTTCTACGAAAAGGCGAATTTTACCCGCGCGGATGCGGAGGAGCGACGGAGCTTTTTTCGCCGCTTCGGCGTCTTGTATCAAAGCGGCGGTCTTTGGAGTTCCTTGACGCTGGCCGAAAACGTCGCGCTGCCGCTGGAAGAATACACCGATCTAAACCCAGCCGAGATCCGCGAGGTGGCTTTTTTAAAGCTTGCGCTGGTCGGTCTCAACGGCTTTGAAGATTACTACCCGGCGCAGATCAGCGGCGGCATGCGTAAGCGCCTCGGCTTGGCCCGCGCCATCGCGCTCGACCCCAAGGTGCTTTTCTTCGATGAACCTTCGGCCGGACTCGATCCCATCAGCTCGCGCCGCCTCGATGACCTGATCTTGGCATTGCGTGACGGCTTGGGCGCGACGGTGGTCGCCGTAACCCACGAATTGCCGAGCATTTTCGCCATCGGTAATGACAGTATTTTTCTCGATGGGGAAACCAAGACGGCGATTGCCAGGGGCGACCCGAAGGAGCTGCTAGCCCATAGTCAGAACCCCAAGGTGCGAGAATTTCTTACCCGCGGAGAGGAGCGGCCTGGTGAGTAAAAAGGCCAATCCGACGCTCATCGGAGCCTTCGTGGTCGGCGCCATCGTCTTGGTTATTGGCGCGGTGACGATCCTTGGCTCGGGACGGCTGTTCGGCAAGGCCTACGAATTTGTGCTCTACTTCGAAGGCTCGGTAAGCGGCCTGAGAGAAGGCGCTCCGGTGAAGTATAAGGGCGTCGAAATAGGTTCCATTACCAAAATCCTGCTGCATCTCGATGAAGGTGCGGAGACCAACCGAATTCCGGTGATTATCAAACTCGATGCTAATAAGATCAACGACCGAGGAGTCGGCGGCAATATGACAGATCCGGCCGCGCTCAAAGCCGCAATCGACCGGGGACTGCGCGGCCAACTGCAGACGGAAAGTATCGTTACGGGAGTGCTGTTTGTCGCCCTGGATCTCTTTCCTGGCAGCCCGGTGCATTACCTACAGCCGCCCGGCTCCCGGTACCCGGAAATCCCGACGATCACGACGACGCTGCAAAAAGCGCAAGATATCCTCGGCCAGCTTCTTAGCAAGCTCGATGAAGTTGATTTCAAAGCGCTGCTGACCTCGAGTGCCGACGCGGTTAAGACTTTAAGCGACCTGGTAAAAAACAAAGACCTGACAGAGGCCTTTGCCGGAGTCAATCGGTTGGTCAATAAGCCGGAGTTGCATGCGGCCATCCGCTCTCTTGATCAGACCGTGGTGAAAATCAGCGAGGCCGCGGACGGCGTGCAAAAGGTAGCCGGAAGTCTCGATCGCAGCGTGGCCACGCTCTCGGCGGATTTGAAAGAGACCCTGACCGGCGTTCGTGATGCGGTCAAACAGATCCAGGTCACCGTGGCGAACGTAGACGGCTTCGTCGACCCTAACTCGCCGAACTCCTATGAACTGACCAAGGCTTTGAAAGAGCTTTCCGGAGCGGCACGGTCGCTCAGGTTAATGGCCGATTTTCTCGAACGAAATCCGCGGGCATTTTTGTTCGGCAGGGCCGAAAGCGAGAAGAAACCATGAGCGCTCGGGTAACACAGGTCCTGGCGATCGTCGCTGCGTGGGTGTGGTTTGGCGGTTGTGCCGCCTTTGAGCCCAGAGCCGATCCGTCGAGTTATTATATCCTTGGGGCTCTCCCCGAGGCGGACTTCGCGGCAGACAAAAACCCAGCCGGCGTCAAGGCCAATTTTTCCGTAGGCCTTGGGCCGATTGAATTACCCGGTTACCTCGACCGTCAACAGATCGCCACACGCACGTCGACGAATCGGTTGAGCTATTCCGAGACCGACCGTTGGGCCGCGCCGTTGGCCGAAAGCTTCAGCCGCGTCTTGGGGCAAAACATTTCGCATCTTCTAAATCCCGCGCAAGTGATTCAATTCCCCTGGCAGAGTAGCGACGCTACCGGATTATCAGGTGAAAATCGAGGTGCTCCAATTCGAGGCCAACAGCGATCAGCAGGCGTGGCTGACGGCGCGCTGGAGCGTGATCGACCGAAACAAAAAGATTCTGATCAGCCAAAGATCGCAACTGAATCGGCGCGCCGGATCGTTGGCCAGCGAAGATTTCGTCAAAGCGTTGAGCGAGACCCTCGGGGACCTGAGCCGTGAGATAGTAAAGACTTTACAGATTTGAGAAGCAGGAAAACTGACCCCACCGTTCCCCTCGGAAGCTACAGCGCGCTTGGATTGAACAGAAATTTAGCGAGCTTTATACGCTAGTCGAAGCATTCAAGTAAGTAATATCTAGCATGTCATTCGGAATTTATCTCGTCGGATACATCATACTGATCGCCGGCTGGCGATCGGCGCCAATATACTCAACGTGCCGTTGCAGTGGATTGGGGTGGGGATTCTCTGTATGGTCGGCCTGGCGATCGTCCATGGCGTGTCGGCGACCCGACAAAGGGATCCACAGTCCTAGGGTAGCGCCCTGGTTCGCTTCTGTAATTCCGCTATGCATGCAGCCGTCTATTGGCCCTATGGCAGTTCGAGTCGAACAGTCGCGGTGCCCGAATCTATCATCTCCAAAACTTTTGCCGCCGCCTGCGATAAATCGATGATGCGATTTCCGGTAAAAGGGCCGCGATCGGTAATCTCTACTTCCACCGATTTTCCGTTGGCTAGATTCGTAACCTTTATCCTGCTACCGAAGGGCAGGCTGGGATGCGCGGCGGTCAGCCCCGCTTGATCAAAAATTGTTCCGCTGGCCGTCTGCTTTCCTTGATGTTGCGCCCCATACCACGAAGCTTCGCCGGTTTGTGGTAATTTCGCAGGCGCGGGACGTTTTTTAACCGTCGGTTGAACCGGCGCAAGCGGGCTCGGCGCAGGTTGGACGACCGACCGAAGCCTTGGGAGCGGCAGGTTGCGCCGGGGTTTCGGCCGGCGCGGCGATCTCCGGCGGACGTTGCAGCAAGGCGCAGCCCTGAAAAAGCGCCAGACCTAAACAGATTGCTAATAGGCACGGACGGCTGTCGGAAAAACCGCGGACCGCGAATCTGAGCAGCGAAAAAGAGTAAATCATTCGCCATCGTAATAGATCCGCTCCGACCGGTTAGATTTTCTATTGCAATGATTCGAGAATTTCCAAGCTTTTGTATGCCTTTTAGTATGGCCTTTTTGCCGCACTTTCAAGCGCAACACTCGGAATCGACGGCACATCCGACACGCAGATACACGGCTGTGCGCGCGCTTGACGGTATTTTTTTCAGCATGGTTCAGTATTAGACAGCAACGCCCGCCGAGTGAGCGTAGGATGAACATCGAAGTTAGGGTCATCGGTTGGGGCAAAAGAAAGCAGGTCATAAACATATGTTGGTATTACTTGTGGCAGTTATTTCCGGGATCGCGATCGCTTACTTTGGAATGCAAAACATTAGTCCCGTTACGATCCGACTCAATGAATTTGTCTGGAATGACGTCCCCTTGTATCTGGTTATCGTCGGGTCGTTGTTGGTTGGACTCTTCATGGCAGGGATTCTCTATTTTGCCAGGTCGGTTTCCTCGACGCTGACCATCTATGGAAAAGATCGCGCGATGAAAAAAACCAAACATACCGTGGCCGATCTGGAACAGCGGGTCCACGACCTCGAAGCGGAAAAGGCGCGACTCAATACCACACTCACTTCTCCGTCTGAAATCCCGCACCATACACTGTCGTAAAGGCAAGCCGGTCTTCACGCCGGATCGCCGCTTTTCCAAGAATGCGCTAGCCCATTCGATAACAAACAGTGACGTCGGGCCTTGCTGTTGACGAACATCGCACAGAATCCCCTTGCAGAGCGCGGTCTGGCATAGGCCGGTCAACATTAAAATATCCGGCGGTTGTTATTGACCTCGCTGTGTATTACTGGAAGCGCGCGCCATCGAGTCGGGCCAAACTCTCGAGCTTATGCACCCGTTCGTCATAACCGATCTGGCGGAACAGATCGGCGAGACAAGCGAACTTTCCGTAGTCCGCTTCGAACGCGCTGTCGAAGGGCACCTGTTCGAGGGCGGGATTCTCCGCAACGTACTTCATATATTCGTGCTCGGCGTGATCTTCGAAGTGGGCATTCAGCAGATAGCTCCACCTGGGCCGGATCACATAGAGCAGCCAGGAAATATTGTAGTACAAAAAAGAAATCACCTGAGGGATGAACCAGTGATGGAAAAAGTGTTCACGGATTCCGCTCTTGTTCTTGAGTTCCTCCAGGATCAGCAGATGCCACTGCTCGTTGTCTTGTTGAGACCGGCTCTCTCGGACCCATTCGAAGATGCGCCGGGCGAAATCAGGGTCGGCATGGGCATGGGTAATCGCGATATAGGCGACGTTCTCCCAGGCCTGGTAAGGCATCCGGGCAATGATCTCCAACACTCTAAATTTGGCGAGGGTCTTCCGGCGTCCGTACAGGAGGTCCATGGAAACGAAAAGCAGGCGGGCGAGCAAACCATAGCGCATCCGTGGCGCGGCTAGGGTCTTTGCTTGCTCCTGCTTGAGCTGCTCAGAGGTTAATCGCTCCATCGTCGAATGCGCTCCCTTTCCGGTGAAATTTCAGACACCTTTTTAGCTGTGGGGTGTCGTTTTGCTGGGGTTTGAGGCTGACTATCCAGTCGCTGCGGAATAAGCTTATCGAGACCGCGACAACAAGAATTCTGCAGTATCGATTTGCCTTCTTAATCCTGGCGCTTTTGATTTCCTATCTTTTGCTTCTATCGCGCCTGCGGCCATATTTATTTCAACCTGTCTATTACTGAACGGATATTCCTCCCACGCCAGCCTAACTTTCAAAGGCCTCCCGAGGAGCTGCGCAAAACGTTGTGCATTACCGCGCGCTGGCCGGAGAGCGATGGTCCACAGGTCGCAGAAACTAAAATGCGCCATTTTATAGATAGAACCGCGCTTGTTGCAGTGAAAAGAAAATTAACCAGTCTAATCCGACCGTTTGGTCGAAGCTTTCGACGCTTGTGTCGCGCCTGCTCGCCGATTCACCGCGATACGTCGGAATGTTTGAGGAAATCAGCCTTTGTCTGGCGCCAAGGGCGGCACAACAGTTGCGCTAAAGATAGTTTAGTAAAAATTTTAGTGGAGGAAAAAAGTTATGAAGAGATTAAGATCAGTTCTAACGCCGATGATTACGGCAGCGGGTATCTTGGCGCTGTCGGGTGTCGGCTTGGCTCAAACACCGAGTGATTCGCACCGTGAGGCGAGCGCAAGGGCGCATGAAATTATGTCCAGCGCGCCCTGTCCACTGGCCAGGGTTACCAAGGAGAAAATTACCGAGGACGAAGCGCGCGACTTGGCTCAAGGGTTTGCCGACAAAAACTGGACCGGCTTTAAAGTGGTGCGGCCGCTCGGCTACGGCGGCGGCTATACTACCATGTGCTACCAGACAGCCAGCGCCTGGCGCCTCCTAGCAGCCGCACCGGCACGCCCGCTAGTCTTATACTCCGTCGAGTATTCCATGGACCTGAAGAATCCAGCGGGTGAAACGCGCAATCTTTGCGTCGATCAGTACGGCTTCGTCACGGAATTCTGCGGCGATTTCGCCATGGCGGGCGCAACCGGTCCGATGGGCCCAGCCGGCCCCATGGGAGCGCAAGGTCCAGCCGGAGCCACGGGCGCGCAGGGTCAATTGGGATCGGTAGGTCCCCAAGCCCAGGCTGTCCGACAAGCAATGGTCCTCGTTCAGGGATTTCCTGTTCGATTTCGATAAGTCGGAGATTCGCGCTAACGAGACCAAGCATGTATCCGACATCGCGGCCTACATGAAGCAGAATCCAGCCGTCCAGGTCGGCATCGACGGTCACACCGATCCGCGCGGCACCGACGCTTACAACCAAGGGCTGAGCGAGCGTCGTGTCAACGCCATTAGCGAGGCGCTGGTTAATGCCGGAGTGTCCAGCGGCAGGATCAAGACCGGCGCCTTCGGCGAGTCGCGGCCCAAATGCAGTGAGCCCACTGAGGCTTGCTGGCAGAGCGACCGCCGCGTCGAGGTGCTGATCAGCAACGCGCAAACAGCGAGTAGATAACCGGCAAGTTCGATCACTCTGGCAGAGCAAGTCTTAAGCCAGAGAGATAGACCAACGACCCCTGGGACCAACCGGCCCCGGGGGTCGTTGCGTATTAGCGAGCAGGCGTGCCTATAATGCTCACGTCCATGCAAAGATTTTTTCTACCACGCCACTTTCTCGCATCGGGCCTGCTACTTCTCGTCTTGGCCGTCCTCTATGTTTTTTTTGAAGCGCACCGGCTCAAGCAAGAACTCTTGCGCCAGACCGAGGACAAGGGAGCCGCATTGGCAAAGGCGATGGAGACCAGTGTCAAAAACGCCATCGTCGGCAACGCGCTGTTGGAGGATCTGATCCGGCAGCGTTTGGTGGACAATGCCCGGCTGATCGACCAACTGCTGCTCGCTCGTCGATGTCGATCAGGCACTGCTTAAAGAGATCAGTGCGATGAACCGCCTGCAAAAAATCGATCTGCTCGATGAGCAGGGCCGGCCCTGGGAACTTGCCGCACTGCCAGATGTCGATAGCACGGGACAAGAGCTCGCAAAGACACCGTTCAGCCGCGCCAGCAGACGATAAGCTACGCGTGGGGAAAACGTTGGCGGTTGCCCAGGAAACAGATGAGGAAAAGACCGCCGAACCGCCGGCAAGCATCAAGGATAAAGAATTCTGGAAAGGCAGCGCCTTTGGCGTTGCCGTCGGCGCGCGCAGTTTTCCCGGCATCATCGCGATCCACGCCAACGCCGACTATATTTTCAACTTCGAGAAAGCAGATCGGCGTGCAAACGCCAGATCGAGGATCTCGGCCGCCAATCGGACAGTGAGTTCGTCTGCTTTCCTCGATAGCGACCTGAATGTCGTAGCCCATACCGACCGGGGCCGTATCGGACAGCAGGAAAAAGAGCCCGCTGGTTTTGAAAGCCAAAGTCGACCGTCAGCTTTTCAGCCAAATCGTCGAGGGCGGCGACGGAAAACGCTATCTTCGAGGTGGTCAAACCGGTGGCGCTGGATGAATCCAATCTGGGTTTCCTCAAGATCGGTCTGTCGCTGGGATCGATGGAGATCGCCTGGCGCAATAGCCTGCGCGCCATCGTCATTCTCGGCTTGGCGATCGTCGCCGCGGGTATTCTCGGCATGGCGGCGATTTTTCATAACCAGAACTCGCATCTGCAGGAGGTCAAAGCCTTGGAAATCGAAGTGTTACACAGAGAACGCCTTTCAGCGCTGGGAAACCTGGCGGCGGCCGTCGCCCATGAGGTGCAGAAATCCGCTCAATGCCATTTCGATGGGACTGCAACGTCTCAAGATGGAATTTCAGCCGACTGAGGATCGCGATCAATACTCTCGCCTGACCGAGCTGATGCTCGGGGAAGTGCACCGCCTCAACTCGATCGTCGAGCAATTCCTCTCGCTGGCGCGTCCGGTCGAGATCAAAGCCGAAGCGTTGCCGGTGCCGGAAGTCCTAAAAGAGCTAGCCGCGTTGCAAGAAAGCCACGCTAGAGAATCGAACGTGCGAATCCGAGTCATCGCCGCGCCTAATCTGCCGCCGCTCAAGGCCGACCCCAGTCATCTTACCCAAGTCTTGTTGAACCTCATGCTCAATGGTTTGCAAGCGATGCCCGCAAGGTGGAACCTTGACACTGGAGGCGAAAACGTCGAACGGCAATTTTCTCATCGCCGTGACGGATACCGGAAGCGGGATTACGCGCGGAAAACCTAGCGGCGCATTTTTGAGCCTTACTTCACGACCAAGGCGAAGGGCACCGGGCTGGGTCTGGCGATCTCGCGCAGGATTATCGAAGCTCACGGCGGAACGATCACTGTTACCAGTGAAGCGGGCGAAGGGTGCCGCTTCGAGATTTCCTTGCCGCTCAACGGCGCGGAGGTGTAAATGCCCAATCGTTTTCATATTCTGGTAGTCGACGACGAACCGGTGCAGCGCGAGCTGATTTGCGGGTTTCTCAAAAAGCAAGGCTTTGAAGTGACTCTCAGCCGATAGCGGTGAGAGAGCCTTGGAACTCTTTCGTCAAGACGCCTTTGATCTGGTTCTCACCGATCAAAAGATGGCTAACATGTCGGGCTTGGATCTGCTGCAAGCCGTGCACACCATCAACCCTGAAACGCCGGTCATATTAATTACCGCTTTCGGCACCATCGAAGCGGCCGTCGCCGCCCTCAAACAAGGCGCTATCGACTACCTGACCAAGCCGCTGAATTTGGATGAACTGCTTCACCGCATTCGACAGGTGAGCGACCGCTATCGAATTATCAACGAGAACCGCGAGCTGCGGGAAGCCTTACGGGAACGCCATCGCATCGAAGGAATCATCGGCGAGAGCGGGCAGATGCTTGAAGTCCTCTCTTTGGTGCGCCGGGTGGCGCCGAGTGAAGCGACGGTGTTGATCCGCGGCGAGAGCGGCACGGGAAAAGAACTGATTGCCAAGGCCATTCATTTTGCCAGCCCAAGAGCGCGCGGTCCTCTCGTCAAGGTCAACTGCGCGGCGCTTCCCGAAACTCTTCTCGAATCGGAATTGTTCGGCCACGAAAAAGGCGCTTTCACCGGCGCGGTAACTTCGCGCCAGGGGCGCTTTGAATTAGCCAATGGCGGGACGATTTTTCTCGACGAAATCGGCGACCTTCCTTTGCACTTGCAGGCGAAGCTCCTGCGCGTGCTTCAGGAGCGAGAATACGAAAAGGTCGGCTCCAGCCGTCCGGTCAAGGTCAACGTCAGGATCCTGGCTGCCAGCCACCGGCCGCTGGAGGCGCTCATTAAAGCCGGACAGTTGCGGGAAGATCTCTACTACCGGCTCAATGTCGTCACGATTCTCATTCCACCGCTGCGCGAGAGACGCTCGGATCTTGTCGCTGCTGATCGACCACTTCGTGCGGCGCTTCGCGGCGAAGAACGGCAAGACGATCCAGCGGCCTTACGCCTGAAGGCCGGGATATTCTTTTACGCTACGACTATCCGGGAAATGTCCGGGAGCTGGAAAATATTATCGAGCGCGCGGTGGTCCTCACCAGGGACGATGTGATCGGCAGCGGCGATCTACCCTTGACCGTTCAGGAACCGGAAGTAGTGGACCTCGACCGACGAAACCAACCTCACGGTCGCGGTGGAAGCGCTGGAGCGGCGTATGATCCGGGAAGCGCTGGCTCGGTCCGACGGGGTCCAAACCCGCGCCGCGGAGCTGCTCGGAATGAGTGAACGGGCGCTGCGCTATAAACTGACAAAATACGGCTTTCAGGGAGGAAGCCGCAGATACCGATTCCGAGCCGCAAGTTCCATCCGCGGAAAAAAGTACTGAACCACAGAATTGAACTACGCCGCCGAAGAGTTCCACCTTAGGGAAGCGCTTC
The DNA here is from genome assembly GCA_963801935.1 of uncultured delta proteobacterium. Taxonomy (GTDB): domain Bacteria; phylum Desulfobacterota; class Binatia; order UBA9968; family UBA9968; genus DATACQ01. Next base: position 17,618 of record CAWDHA010000001.1, on the reverse strand, counting down.
GTCGCGAGGTAACACTGCTCTGCCGGTTCATCACCTAACAAGCCTCGGCCTTTGTCTTGTGCAGCACAAATGGCGAAAAACAGCGAAGTGTGAATCTCATCCCCGCTGTGCATTCTAGCAACGCGCTTCGCCACTCGTTAGCATGATGCATGGCGAAGTCACTGCCGTGCAACGTTGGCTTTATCGAACCAATGTACGCGCTGGGTGTACGGCGCCTAGCCGAAGGGACGGACTGGCTTTACGAAATCAAGTTAGATGGCTTCGATGTTTGGCAGGGAAGGGTCCTAGCGGATGGTATGCCCCGGTTATTGCAATCCCGAGCCCGCGCATGGGACTGGCTGGCGTAAGATATTCATGAGCGACCATGAGAACAAACTTTCCGGGGCTTTCCGCTGAAAATAGTGACAACTGTTTAATACTAGACAACATCTACTTGCTCGACATAGAATGGAAACGCAGCTGTACCTAGGAAGTGTCATAGCTAACGATTTTATCCGGCGATTTTTACGGGCCTACGATGGAACTCGTCGATATGCTTAAATAGTCACTCGTGGACTTGGGAAACACTTGAAATGGAAACGACGCTATTACCCTTTTTGCCGCGCAAAACAATTCTCGTAGTTGAGGACAATAAGGACTGTCGTCAGCTACAAACCATCGTCATTAGGGGTCTAGGATATGTGGTGATTGAGGCTGACAATGGGGCCGCAGCCATCGATGAAGCACTCGCTGGCGCACCCCGATCTCATCCTAATGGACCTCGGTATGCCTAAAATGAACGGTGAGGATGCAATCGTGGAGTTGAAAACTCACTCCTCTACAAGAGATATACCGATTATTGTCTGTACGGCCTTCCTGATTGGTCCGAGAGTAGCCCGAGCACGTGCTGCCGGAGCCGTGGAGATTTTGCACAAGCCGTACAAATTCTCTGAGCTACAAAATTTACTACGAAAGTATGTGCCACATGAAGTGAAGAGCGGGGCAGAGCCGGCAATAAATGTCGGCGTCGAACAGCACTAAAACATCGCAATTCCCTCTCTACTTCAAACTCGATAACATCGGCTATCCACCACTATCCGACTCGGCATCGATATGGCATTAGTCCTTGGGCTGTGTGGACGGGTAAGATCTACGCTGCGCTTCCGAAGGATAAGACTACGATTCCTGAATATTTTCTTGCGCCGAACTTGAGCGATTCCTAAACGAAGCTATTGAAGAGTGCTATGACCCGCCGTCCTCCGAGTCACTAGCTGCATCGCCCCGTTGTTAGTAAGAGTCCGCGACCATGTCAAAGTATCCACGTTCCTATGGAGAGTATCCGATCAATTCATATTGCGCTCTATGGAAACATCGCTTGGACGGTTGGCGAGTCGTCATGGGCCGCAAGCCGAGGGACAATGCCACTCGCGGCAAACTTATAAAGCTATTCCGATCATGGACCTCTACTTAGCCGCGTCGTCACCTTCTAGAAGCAATCCCACTGCGATTTTCTCCCAACCCAGCACAGCGACATAGATCAAATCCCATTATTGAAACTTTTAAATCAAACTCCAGCGCATTGCGAATTTAAATAGTTAAAAAGACTGCACGAGTTAATTGCCTGGTTAGGCACTGATGTTGCTACCCGTCTTCCCGTGAAATTGAGAAATATCCTACTTGCTCTTTTCGGGCTTTAACCTCTGGCCACATTTATGCCTTGGGCTGTTCGTCGCTCGTGAGATAGTTGAAGCGCATGCGAAAACAAAATCAGCGTAACCTCGACAGCGGAAGACGGAACGAGATTCGTGGTACGTCTGCCTCGGCCACACAAATCCAGAGTAGACGGCTGCCGCTGCGCGGCGACTTTTTATCTGCGCCTTCTTTGGCTCACTTAGGTCTTGTCAGTGGCCGCGTTCCCGTTTAAAAGCGCTTCGAGCAGCTTAAAGTCAAGGGGTTTGACCAGATGGTAATCAAAACCGGCCCGACGCGATAGTTCACGGTCCTCATCTCGACCCCAGCCGGTTTGCGCGATCAAGATGATATTCTTTAATACGTCCACTTTTCGGATGCGGCGCGCCAGCTCCAAACCGTCAAAGCCAGGCAATCCAATATCGATCAGGGCAAACTCAGGGACGAACTCTTTGAGGACTTCCAGCGCGCTCGGCCCGTCGTGCGCCGGGCGGACCTCGCACCCAAGGATTTTCAGCAACATGCCGATGCTTTCCACTTGATTGCGGTTATCGTCGACAACCAATACTCGCCTCGATAAGGTTTTTCCCGATGGTCGCCATTGCCGACAGTAATGCGATCCCGCTCGCCATTTCCGGTGTCGTCTGCGATAGGCAGCTGCACGATAAATTCGCTGCCTTTACCCTGCCCTTCACTAAAGGCTTTGATGCTGCCGCCGTGAAGCTCAACGATACGTCGCGCCAGCGTGAGTCCAATGCCCAGACCGCCGTAACGGCGCTCCTTGCCGCTGTCGGCCTGAAAGAACATATCGAAAAGGTGCGCTAGTAATTCCGGCGCAATGCCGATACCCGTGTCTTTGATCGAGACGACCACTTGCCGTGGGCTGTCCTTTTCCGCTCGGGGGACGGGCCTGCCTTTAAGTGGATCTGGCCGCTGCCTTCCATATACTTGGCCGCGTTATTTAATAGATTGGCGAATACTTGCACCAGGCGGGTCGGATCGCCGTTGAGCATCAGATTTTGCTCCGGCAGATCCGATCGGTGAGCTCATGTTGGCCCGCTTCGATCAACGGGCGGCTGGTTTCGATTGCGTCACGAATGACTGCGCGCAAATCGGTTGGCTGTTTGCGCAGCTCCAAATTATCGCGGGTGATGCGGCTAAGGTCGAGCAGATCTTCCATTAGCCGCGCCATGTAACCCACCTGTTGGTCGATAAGGTCGCGGCACCACTCGAATTTCGCATCACCCGGCCGGACCGATTTTAGAATTTCAACGGCGTTTCGAATCGGCGCCAGCGGGTTGCGCAACTCGTGCGACAACGTGGTCAGGAACTCGTCCTTGCGCCGGCCGAGTTCTTTCAACGCCTGCTGCGATTCGTAGATGTCGCTAATGTCCGACGCGCTGCCGATGAACCCGACCATGTTGCCGGCGTCATCGAGAATCGGATTGCCGCGCGATTCGAACCAGCGCCATTGACCGTCGCTGTCGTCGCAAACGCACGCGCTGGTGCAGCGTCTGGCGCTCTTGCAGAGCCGTCTGGAAAGCGGCTTCATAGGCGGCGCGGTCGTCCGGATGAACGATCGCGGACCAGTCGAAAACCGCCGCTTCATCAGCGGCCATACCGAAATATTCCAAGTAGGTGCTATTCAAGAACGTTGTGATGGCCCGCCGTGTCCGTCTGTCCAAATCATGATCGGCGAACTGTCCGCCATCGTGCGAAAGCGCTGTTCGCTCTCGCGCCGTACGCGGGCAATTTCCAAAAGCGCTCTGACCCGGGCGATCAGCTCGCGCGCGCCGAAGGGCTTGACGATGTAATCGTCGGCTCCGGCGTCCATTGCTTCGATGAAAGATTCTTCGCCGGCGCGCGCCGAAAGCAGAATCATCGGGATCGTGCTGGTCTGGCGGTCCTCGCGCAGTTTGCGCAGCAACTCAAAACCATCGAGTTCCGGCATCATGACATCGCTGAGCACGAGATCGGGTCGCTGCGCGCGCGCGACATCTAGGGCCTTGGCGCCATTTTCGACAACGGTAACTTTCCAGTGCATCTCCAGGAGACGCTTTAGATAATTGCGCATCTCCAAATTATCGTCGGCAATTAGAATCCGCTCCGATCTCGCGGAACTCGACCGCGTCATATCGGGTACGGCCGAGGCGCCGATCGGCAGCGATAACGTTTCGACTTGATCACCATCAGGCAACCAGCGCAGCGCCTCTTCGACATACGGCGCCGCGCCGAGGGCGGTAGAGCTCAAAGTGCGCCCCACGCTAAGCCGGTCTTGCGGCAGGTGGGCGGATCCCTTGGGAATAAAAATTGTGAAGGTTGTGCCTTCGCCGAGAGCGCTTTCGACCGTCAATTTGCCGCCGTTTAATCGGACGAGCTCTTGCACGAGCGCAAGGCCAATGCCAGACCCCTCTTGCGTGCGTGCGCGGCTGGCGTGGCCGCGGTGAAAGCGGTCAAACAGATGCGGCAGTTCGTCGTTCGCAATGCCGCTGCCGGTATCGCGCACGGCGAAGACAATGCCGTCATCGAGGGACTTTACCGAGACCTCGATGGCGCCTTTGAACGTGAACTTCAACGCATTTGAGAGCAGGTTGAGAACAATTTTCTCCCACATGTCGCGATCGATGTAGACCGGCTCGTCGATCGACGGGCAGTTGAGGATGTAAAGCAGACGGGCACGGTGCACAGCCGAACAAAAAGTGCTGGCAATGTCGCGAGTGAGAACTCCGATATCGACCGGCTCATAGGTGGCTTCGATGCGTCCCGCCTCGACCCGGGCATAATCGAGCAGAGTATTGACCAATTTCTGCAGGCGGACCGCATTATTCCGCAGTGTGAGCAAATGCGCGCGCTGCATTTCATTGGTCTGGCCGAGCGCACCCGAAAGCAATTCTTCGGTGGGACCGAGTATCAGCGTCAGGGGCGTGCGAAACTCATGGCTGACGTTACTGAAAAAGATAGTTTTCGCCCGGTCGATTTCGGCCAATGCCTCGCTGCGCTTGCGCTCTTCTTCAAACGCCCGAGCGTGGGCGGCGGCGTTGGCGATTTGGCCCGCTACCAGTTCCAGAAAGCCGCGATAATCGTCGTCCAGCAACAGTCGCGGACTGACGCCGGCGATCAGAAAACCGTACGGCGCGGTCTGCACCTGAACTCGCCAAAGGCAACACAACCGCCCGGCTCGCCGGCTCCGGCCACGCCCCGCCAGGCAGCGCCACGCGTTTTCCGAATTTCGCTTCGAGGTCGCCGATAATCTGGCTTTTGCCGGATTCGATCGCCCGAGCGAGCGGCCACGTTTCCTTCGCCGTGCTTTTGAGCTCGATCACCGCGGGGCTGGCCGGATGGTCCGCCATCGTCCCGCCCGCCAGCAGCGCCTCGCCGCAGTCGGCACTCAGCGAGTAGAGCATCGCAAAGGGCAGGTCGTAGCGGATTATCGCGCATCGTCGCGGCAGCGATGACCAAGGCTTCCTCGACGCTCGTGGCGCGGGTCGCCTGCTCAGCCAGCGCACGCAGCGTCCGCAACCGCCGCTCTCCCAAAACGCGCTTGGTGTCTTCGGTGCAGGCGCAGAAGACGCCGCCCACATGGCCATCATCATCAATCGCCGGGCTATAAGAGAAAGTGAAGTAAGTCTCCTCGGTGTAGCCGTACCGCTCCATCACCAGCAGAATGGAGTCGTTCCACGTTGCCCGGCCCTCGCGCATGACGATCTCGGCCTGTGGGCCAATTACGTCCCAAATTTCCCCCCAGATTTGCCCAGCCGGTTGCCCTAAAGCCGTGGGGTGACGTCCGCCGAGCACCGGGATGTAAGCGTCGTTGTAAAAGTTGATCAGCTCGCGCCCCCACCAGACGAACATCGGGTAACGCGAGTTGAGCATGAGGAAGACAACGGTCTTTAGGCTCCGCGGCCATTCTTCGATCGGACCGAGCGGCGTGTCGGCCCAGTCCTTTGACCGAATAAGCGCTCCCATCGCCCCGCCGCCGACCAAGAAATCGTAGAGGCCGATCGGTGTTGGATTTGCGACCATGCATTTGCTCCTAAGCACGGAATATTCGCAATTGCATCGAGAATTGCAACGCGCGGCAGGTACTAATTGCCAGACGAAGACCTTGAAGCCAAGCCCGATTAAACTCGCGCATTCGACACGCCCTGACGCTGCTCCCCGGTAAAAGCTTGCTCGGCTTCACAGCATCAGCCATGGTCACCTCAATTCCTTTAGCGCACGCAAATGGCCCAGGTTGGAAAAAACTAAAACCGCTGCTGGACGACCGTCAATGAATTCGACAAACACCTCGAGCATAGGCGATTTGTTACTCGTCGAATTGATTATACTCGCAGCCAATACCATTTGAATGCTTTGGCCAGCTCCTCGAGCTGTTCTGGGGTGGGCGGTTTGACGACGTACGAATTGGCCCCGAGCGAGTAGCATCGGCTCAAATCACTGGCCTCGTTCGACGACGTAAGCACGACCACCACCAGCGACTCCAACTGTTTTTGCCGGCGAATCCACGCCAGCACGTCGTGCCCTGAAATGAACGGCAATTTAAGGTCGAGAAACACCACGGCCGGCAACGGATAGCTTTCGCGGTTGGCGAATTTGCCGGCGCCGCCAAGATAATCGAGCGCTTCCTGGCCATGCTCGACGACGTAGAGAGGGTTCATGACGCGCGCGGCCTTGAGCGCGCGCTTCATCAGAAACACATCGTCTTGGTTATCCTCAATCAGCAGTAACGCGCGATTCGTCTTCGTCATATTTCCCCTGGTTCAGAGTTAGCCAAAAACGACTGCCTTTGTCGACCTCGGACTCCACGCCCACTGCGCCGCTCATGCGCTGCACGGCTTTGCGCACGATCGCCAGGCCAATACCTGTGCCGCTATATCTTTCCTCAGGATAGACTTGGCCGAAGATCTGAAAAATACGTTCATGATGCGCCGGATCGATGCCGATGCCGTTGTCCTCGAACCACACGCGCACCTTGCCGTCGAAACGCTCGCTACGAATATGGATTTTCGGCACCACTCCCGCCGGCACGAATTTGACCGCATTGGCGAGCAGATTGGTGACGCACTGAGTCAAATAAGCCTCATGTCCGAGTACTCGATGCAGCGGCTGCTCCACCGTGATGACGCTCTGGGGAGGCTGGAATTCAGGGTTGGTCGCTATGATGTCCTCAATCAGCCCCGCCAAATCCACCGGCGACAACTTGATCTCGTCTTTGGCCACTCTGCTGTAGGCCAGCACGTCCTGGATTAAGTAATCCAACCGATGCGCCGATCGAAATATCCGATCGAGCCAGTGTCTCGCTTGCGGATCGAGACGGTCGTGATAGTCGGTCAGCAAAGCTTTGGCATAACCTTCCATCGCGCGCAACGGCGCGCGCATGTCGTGCGAAACGCTATAGGAAAACGCTTCCAACTCGCCGATGGTCTCCTGTAGCTGAACCGTGCGCTCGAGCACTTGCCGTTCGAGCTCCGCTTGAAATGCTTTGCCCTGAGTGATGTCGATGGTCGTCCCGCTCAAACGGACCGCTTGACCGCCCTCAAACTCCACCCGGCCGCGCGCTTCGATCCAGCGCTCGACATGGTCTTCGATGCCGTTTACGCGAAACTCTGCGGAGTATTGGCCTTCGCTCTTTGGATCGAGGGCGCGCTTCAGCGTCGCGTTCAAGCTTGCGCGATCGTCTGGATGGAGCGCTTGTTGGAAAATCTTTAAACTGATCGGCGCTCCAGGCGAAAGTCCCCAGTGGGCGCGCACCCGATCGTCCCAGATCAACTCGTTGGTTTGCGGCCGCCACTCGTGAACGCCGATATTTCCTGAGCTCAGCGCCAGTTGAAGCCGCAGCGCGATACGCTCTTTTTCTGCAGACTGCTCGCCAAGCAAACGATGGGCGGTCACGAAAGCCTCGCGCACAGCTTCTACTTCGGCGATTCGGCTGGAAGAATTATCCTCTATTGCTGCCAGCGAACTTTTACCCGAAATTACCTCTTGGGCAAGCACCGAGAGAGACGCGATCGATGCCGCGGTGCGTTTACTGAAAATCCAGGCGATAAGCAGACTTAGCGCCAATAAACCGGTGCCGAAGAGAACCAAATTAAACAGCGAGCTGCGTAGCGTCGCATCGACGAACTCGGCAGGAATACCGATGGCCACCGACCAGCCGCTGAACGACGAGCGGCTATACGGCGTGTAAACCTCCCTGCCTTCGATGGTGGTGCCGTGAAACCAGCCCTCGGACGAGCGCTCCAGAGCGGCCCGCAAGCTTGCCGATGCCAGCCGGCCGACGTTGCGCTCCGGTTCTATGGTTCGGGCAACGAACCGCTGGTTGTAGTCGAGGACGACGCCGATCCAATTTGCCGGAAGTTTCTGGGGTGAGAGCAGTGCATTGATAGAGCCTGCGCCGATCACCGCGGATAACACATATTTAATCTTCCCGTCGCGCATGACGGGCACGCGTATGATAAAGTCGTAGGTGCGGGTGAGCGGGCCAAATAAGACGTCGCCGACCGCCGGTTTTAGCGTCTTCAACACTTGGTTAAAGCTTCGCTGTTCCACAACCGGTGCAAGTTCGGCGCCCAACGGCCTCAGCAGATTGACGAGTGATTCGCCGGAAGGGAGGGACACAATGACCGTCCGCCATCCCGGTTGGCTCTTTACGACGCGAGCGGCTTCGTCATAGAAACCGCGCAGATCGCCGCCATCGAATTGGCGTGAAGTGGCTAGTCCTTCGAGGGTGGTTATTGAACTTTTAAGCTCGGCGTCGACCGCCGTTATCAGGGCTCTGGTGCGCTCGGTGGCGCCCCGCTCGAAAACCGCCCGTTCGTTTCGCGCGGAGAGAACGACCATGACGGCGGCAAAGACAAGCAGCGGGAGACATGCCAATACGACGAGAAGAACGAGACGAAAGCGCAGAGAGCGCGGCCGGGCGGGCTTGAAGCTACGCGGTGGCATTGCTGCATTTTCCAGAAACGCGCGCTAACGAACTTCTAATTTTCTAATAACCCGCCCGAATGGCTTTACGTCGCAAAAGTATCTGCGGGAGATCGGTCAACGAACATCCTCAACGCGCCTGCGCATCGTCAATCGTTGGCAAATTGATTGTATTCGAGCCAATACCACTTGAATGCCTTGGCCAGCTCTTCCAGTTGTTCCGGCGTCGGCGGCTTGACCAGATAGGAGTTTGCGCCGAGCGCGTAAGACCGGCTCAAGTCGCTGGCTTCGTTGGAAGAGGTGAGCACGATCACGACTACCGACTCCAAAGCATATTGCCGGCGGATCCACGCCAGCACGTCGTGTCCCGAAATAAGCGGCAATTTGAGGTCGAGAAAAACCACGGCCGGCAACGGATAGCTTTCGCGGTCGGCGAATTTTCCCGCGCCGCCGAGATAATCGACGGCTTCCTGGCCGTCCTCGACGACGTAGAGAGGGTTCGTGACGCGCGCGGCTTTGAGCGCGCGCTTCATTAGAAACACATCGTCTTCGTTGTCTTCAACCAGTAAGATCGCCCGATGAGTCGTCATGTGTCACCAGCGTTCAGCAGCAGCCAAAACCTGCTGCCCTTGTTTAATCCCGAAATCACTCCCACTTCGCCGTTCATCCGCTGCACGGCTTTGCTCACAATCGCCAGTCCGATACCTGTTCCGCCGTATTTTTTCTCCGGATAGACTTGCCCGAATATCTGAAAAATGCGCTCGTTGTTCAAGGGATCGATGCCGATTCCATTATCTTCGAACCACACGCGAACTTTGCCGTCGAGCCGCTCGCTGCGAACGCGGATTTCCGGCACCACTCGCTCGGGCACGAATTTGACCGCATTGGCGAGCAAATTACTGATGCACTGAGTCAAGTACGCGTCATGTCCACGCACCCGATGCAGCGGCCGCTCGACGATGATGCGGGCCCGGGGCTCCTGAAAGTCCGGAGTCGTCGAAATGACGTCGTTGAGGAGCCGCTCAAAATCGACGGGCTGTAGATCGATCTGCCCTTTGGCCATTCTACTGTAGCTGAGCACATCCTGGATCAACAGATCCAATCGATTGGCGGAGCGAAAGATTCTGTCAAGGTAATGGCTGGCTTCCGCATTCAGGCTTGCACCGTAATCGCTCACCAACGCATTTGCATAGCCTTGCATCGCGCGCAACGGCGCGCGCATGTCATGCGAGATGCTATACGAGAACGCTTCCAGCTCGCCAATGGTTTCTTGCAGCCGGGCGGTGCGCTGCGCTACCAAGGCATCGAGGCGTTTGGCTTCCGACCTCATCAGTTCCTCGGCTTGCTTTCTCAGCGTGATGTCATTGTCGGTGATCAACACTCTTGGCAAACTTCCCGGCATTCCTGGGTCCAGCACCCAGCGGGTGCTTACGTGAATACGGCCGCCGTCGCGCCTCCGCTGGACCAGCTCGCCGGCCCAACGCCCGTCTCGGCGCAGCCTGTCGGTGATTTGCTCCAGCGGCTCGGAAAATTCTGTTTGAAGTAATTGATGTTTTCGCTTGCCAATGGCTTCTGATTGGGACCAGCCGTACACCTCCTCTGCGCCACGATTCCAAAACTGTATGGTGCCCTGCAAGTCGCGCACGATAATCGCGTCGGTGCTTAAATCCAGCAGCCGCGCCTGCTCGGCGAGGCGGTCCTGGTTCTCCTTAGTTTCAGAGAGCATTCGGTTGAAAGCGTCGGTCAGAGTGCCGAGCTCATCGTCGGTCAGCTTAGGCGCGCGGACCGAGTAATCGCCGCGTTGGGTGATGGTCTCAGCGGCCTGAGTGAGCGCTAAAATGGGACCGGATATTCGCTTCTGTAACAGCGTCGAGAGGATCAAGGCGGCGGCAAAAGCGCCGCCTAGAACGGCGAGGACAATCAGGCCGTAACGCCACAGTTGTTCGTACAGGCCGCGAAAAGAACTTTGCAGATACAACGTGCCAATCTGTTTTACTTCTTGAGTTATCGGCTCGAAAACAACCAACCCGCTATTTTTGAACTCGTGTCCCGGTTTATCAGGGCGCGCCGGCAGCGCAGCCGGCTGCAGCGCCGGCGGATACTTTGCAAAGAGATTGCCGCGCCCATCGTAAATAGCCGCGGCCTCGATATCGGGCTCGGCTCGAAGCGCGGCTAAGATCTCTTCGGCCACCGCTTTGTTGTCGAAGGCCAGCGGCGCGGCGCTGTTGTCCGCGATCACCCGCGCAAGCGTGGAAAGATTGCGCACCAGGCGGTATTGAAAGCTGACGGCTTCGTAGGTCACGAAAGCGCCGGCGGTGACAAATAAAACGATGACGCTGGCGAGCAGGATTACCGCTCGTACGCGTTTTTGCAGTGATTTTTTCGGCTCGGGTCGGGTCGTCATTCGGTCTCGATTATTTCCGCTGAACGCAGCAGCCGCGGGTCGAGCACCAGCCGCGCGGCTGCGGCAGCCTTGAGACTGATCTGCAGTTTGATCTTATTTTGGTCGGTTAGGAATTGAATGATCGTCTGATACGAACTCGCGATGTCGCTTTCTCTCACGGTAAGCACGCTTTTGCGCGTCAGCGCAGCGGTAATTTCCCTGGCTTGACGCGGACCGACAGCGGCCATGTAAAGGATATGGCAGGTCTTGAGTTGCTCCACCGCGCGGTGATTTTGTACGACGAATTTCCGGCCATGCGCCGTTTCCCCCGCTACCGCCGCATTCAACGCGCCATCGAACGGGTTGTCGCCTAACACACAAATAACAATCGGGCTATCCGAAGTTTCGAAAACATCGCTCGGCCACTGGGTAAACTGGGCCAAGCGCCACAAGAAAACGGCCTTTAGCTGATATTCTTTGGAGACTTGCGCGACAGCGGGCACAGCTAAAACAAAATAGGCGACAACAAGAATTACCCCGAAAGCGCGCAGACGAAATTTGCCACGCGCTGCGAACCGCGCGCACGCGCTAATGCAGGCGGGCGGCGCAGCAGGCGAGTCGTCGTAAGCGGAGTCGTCGTTAGTGAATTTTCGCGTCATTGCCGCCGGTCCCAAACTTCCATGTCAGCTTGCCGAAAACGCTGCGCGGGATTTCCTGGCGGGTCGCCGGCGCGCCGAATTCAGCATGTCTTTTGTCCAAAAGGTTTTGCCCGACGATAGCGAATTCCCAATTAGCAGTCGGCCGCCAGCCTAAGCGCAGGTCCAGCGAGACGTAACTCGGCACCGTCGGGCCGACCTGATTGAGGTTGTCGACATAACGCAGCACGGAGTCCACTTCCAGATTACCCGGCAAATTGATCATCGACTGTATCAGCAGCTGATGATGCGGATCGTTGCCCTCGCTGCGGCCGCCATTGATGTCCTGACTATCGCCGAAGTGAATGCGTTTTCGGAAATAGGTGTAACCGCCGCGCAGTCGCCACCAAGCCGCGGCCTGCCAGGCGAGCGATAATTCCACCCCATAGGTTTTCGCCTGCAACCCGTTCAGGATAATAGATTGCCCGGGCGCGCCGGCGATCGGCTCGACGCTGCGCAGCTCATCGTAGTCGTTGAAAAAAGTGGAAAACGCCAGACCCAGTTTATTTGCCAGTTCCGTCCGGTAGCCGAGCTCGTAGGCGATCACGGTCTCCGAGTCGAAGCGGTTCCCGCCACCGCGCAGTAAAAATGGCGGCGCGCTCGGGGCAAACACTTGGGTGTCGATGCGGCTCGGTGATCGCACGGCGCGCGACACTGCGGCCCACAGCGTATGGTTGGTGACCGGCAGCCAAGCGATGCGCGCGCTCGGTTGGAACTCAAACCCTGAAAAGTCGTTGTGCTCGAACTTCGAACCAAGGGTCAGAATCAGTTGATCTCGAATCAGAGAAATTTCGTCCTGCAAGAAGCCGCTGACGAGCTGCAATTCGCGACGCGCCGGGCGAAAGGCAATCGCGGCCGCATTATTCACGTCGTCCTGCATCAGCCGGTAGCCGCCGCCCCAAATCAAATTATTGCGCTCGCCGATCGGCAAGCGGTGCTGGAATTCAATGTCGTAGGTGTTCAGCACCTCCGTAATCGAGTTTGGAATGCGCCGGCTTGTTCTGTCCCAATACGCCTGCAGCGATATCTCGGAATTATTGGCGAGCGCGTGCGTCCATCGGCCAAGCAGATTTTGCCCGTCAACCGTCAAATCGCCCGGCGCGGGCTGGGCGATCTCGCCGCCGTAGTAATTGCCTTGAATACTGACCTTCGCGCCATTCGCGGGCAGCCAGTCGCCGCGAAAGCCGCCCTGTCCGATATACCAGTTGTTAATTCCTTCGCGCCCGCTGCGCAAAAACGTGTTGTCGCGATCAAAGCCCATGCCGTAAACGCGGAAGTAACCGTCGCTGCCAATCTTGTCGCCGTAGCGCGCGTTGCCGAAGCCTCTGAGCATCGACCCTGCGCCCGCGCTCACCAGGGCGCCTTGAGTATCGCGCGCAGTCTTGGTTATGACGTTGATGACACCATTGACGGCGTTTGCGCCCCACAGCGTCGCTCCCGGGCCGCTGATCACTTCGATGCGGTCGATGTCTTCGAGCATGACGTTCTGGACGTCCCAGAAGACTCCGGAAAAAAGCGGCGTGTAGACGGTGCGCCCGTCGATTAGGACAAGTAGCTTATTGGCGGTAGTGCTGTTGAAACCGCGGGCGCTAATCGCCCACTGGCGCGAATCAACTTGCGCCACTTGAAGATTGGACGCCAAACGCAGTGCTTCGGCCAGACTCGACGCGCCGGAGCGCCGGATTTCTTCCGGAGTGATGACTTGAATAGCCGAAGCAGCATCGACCAGACGCTCCGGTCGTTTGGATACGGTGGTGATGGCTATGTTGAATAACTCTTCAAATGGCAGGTTTTTTAGCGCCCCGATATCGTTGCCAACGGGCGCCACGGTCTGCGCCTTTGCTACGTTGGCAAAGCCCGTCAACAGCAGCGCCAAAAAGCCGCAGATTGCGCGCCGCAGTGGAGCAGAGGAGAGTCGAAGCTGCTGCGTCATGGTTTTACCTCTGGCACGCTGATGGCGCTGCGAAGATCGCATCTTTACGAAGCACCGCGACGGCAGATGCATGCAGATTTAATTTAACTGATTCTACATAGCGAACGCCACGGTCTATTGTCAATTTCACGCTTAGCTGTTGTAACAGTAAAGCCTTTTGCGGACACCATGTGAACCCTTTTTCTAACAAAATTAGCCAACGTGTAACGCTGGTTCCGGGAGAATGCTGGTCGATAACGTGCTCGGCGGCGTATCGAAGTCTTGGCGCGAGTAGAAGCCGGTGAGCACGACGGTCTGATCGCAAATCAATCCGGTGCGGCGATCGACGGGATGCGAATAACGGCGCTGGGCTTTGAGATTGGACTTGGCGCGGGTCACGAAGAAGCTTTCCGCCTCGTGAAGTTGATAGAGCCGATCGAAGTCGATGTAGCCGCGATCCATGACGTAGAAGGCGCCGGGCTCGGGCAGCAGCAGGTCGAGGACGTTGACGTCGTGCAGCTTGCCGTCGCTGATGTGGATGAACGAAGGGATATTGCCGCGCAGATCCAGCAGCGTGTGCAGCTTGACGGCCGCCTTGGTCGAGCGAAACGGCGCCCAGGGAAAGACCGACAGACACAGATCGATGGTGGTGGCATCGAGCGCGTAGACGGTGTCCTTGAGATCGACACCGAACGGCTCTTCGGCGTACAGACGGCGGGCGATGCCGATCAGCGACTCGGCGAAGTCGGCGTAGATGCGCCAGTCGCGCACCGCATTGGCATTGGCCAACGTGTTGCGGGCGACATTGCTGCGAATGCCCAGATGATAGAGCTTTCCCGCTTGCGCGCGCAGACACGCCTCGATGTCGCGCAGGCTCTCGCGATAGGTCAGCTGCGCAAACGCCATACTGAGATACTGATCGAGACAAGAAAACGTTTTGACCTTGTGTTCGCCTCCGTACCGCGCGACGCAGCGACGAAACGTTGTCAGCGGCAGATGTTCCATGATCTGCGCGAACACGAGCTTGCCTAGATTCATCATGCCCCCTGCGAGTGAATTCCCCGCAGGATGACACATGCCAACGGCGCAGTTCAAATCGAGACCAGAGCAAAGCATGAATTTTCTGTTTCGTTTCAATTAGTTGCTGGCGATCAATCGCTCAACGTTGGGACACTACTGATCTGCTTTAGACACTTCTCAATTCAGCCCATATGCCTCGAGCCGAGAACCCGTCGTAACATCGGCTAGATTTCCGCCGAAAGCACGGGGAAAAACATCCCTCGGTTAAGAGCCGGGCAATTTCTTGTTTAAAACTGTCCAAATTTAGACAGAAATAACTCGCTTGTCAGCTTACTCTGGTGTCGTCAAAGAAAACTTGCTCATGCGCTGGTGGTAGGCCGGGGTGCCGGCCGGCCGGTAAGTGTTTTTAAAAATTGACCAATATTAAACAGAACTCCGGCTAACGAGCGTGCAGTATGGTTAACTGCGCTGCGTAATTAAATCTTGAGAATAAAGCACATCGGCAAAGCATTACGAGCAGGTCGACAAACAGAGTTTTTCAAAATCAGTCGATGGATGATTAAAACACCACGGACAAAGAGTCAGCGTCGATTTGCCGCTATTTTGTTTGGTTAGTGCCGAGAAAGGGAGTCCGACAATGGACCAGACCGAGATAGGCATTGGGCTAAATGGGGAGCGCGAGAAGTCGCACGATCACGAAACTCGCTACCGGCGACTTTTCGAGACCGCCAAGGATGGCATCATTATCTTGGATGGGGATACGGGACGGATCACCGACGCCAACCCATTTCTGCAAGACATGCTGGGATACAGTCTGCAGGAATTGCTCGGCAAGGCACTCTGGGAGATCGGCCCGGTCAAAGATATTGCCGCCGCCCAGAACGCCATGCGCCAATTGCAAAACAAGGAATACGTCCGATACGAAAATCTTCCGTTGGAAACCAAAGACGGGCAACACATCCAGGTGGAGTTTGTCAGCAATGTCTATCTGGTCAATGGCTTCCGAGTGATCCAGTGTAATGTCCGCGATATCACCGCACGCCGGCGCGCCGAGGAGGGTATACGGACAGCCAACGGCGAGTTGCGCGCTTCGGTGGCGCAACTGCTAAAACGCGACGAGGAAATGAAGTCGCTCATCCATCTCAACGAACTGCTGCAAAGCTGCACAACCCAGGCCGAGGCCTATCAGGTGGTTGCTCTCGTGGCCCCCGAATTATTCGCCGGGGAGAGCGGTTGTTTAGCCATGTTGCATCCCGCGGATCAAACCATGGAGACAGTCGCCCGTTGGGGCGATGAGACAGCGATAGTGCCGAGTTTTTCATTGGAGGATTGTTGGGCGTTACGGCGCGGCAAATTGCACGAGGTGGGCGATCCCCGGGTGGATTTGCTGTGCCATCACTTTGTCCATGATCCACAGGCAGGCTATTTGTGCGTGCCTTTGATAGTCCCAAGCGGCACCAACGGACTGTTGTGTCTCACCGGCGCGACGGGAAAGGATATAGGTTCGAGCGCGAGGCAACGCCTGGCCGTGACTGCGGGCGAAATGATCAAGCTGTATTTCTATAGTTTGAGACTAAAAGACGAACTGCGCGACCAGGCAATCCATGATCCGCTCACCGGGCTGTGCAATCGGCGCTATTTGGACGAGAGTCTATCGCGCGAGTTGCATCGAGGACGGCGCGGCAAATCGCCGCTCTGCGTCGTGATGCTCGACCTCGACAACTTCAAGCCATTCAACGACGCTTTCGGCCATGATGCCGGCGATTCGCTGTTACGCCAGTTGGGGCAAATGCTGCGCGACAAGTTGCGCAAGAGCGATATTTCGTGCCGTTATGGTGGGGATGAGTTCGTCCTCGTGCTGCCCGATTCATCGCTGGCGGACACCCAGCAACGCGTGGAACAGATTCGTGCTCTGGTCAAAGAATTGCGGACTCAGACCGGCGCTCCAAGGCGAGACATGATAACCCTATCGGGCGGCATCGCCAGCGCGCCGGAACATGGTTCCACGGCTGCTGAATTACTCCAAGCCGCGGATAAGGCCATGTACGACGCCAAGCACGCCGGCGGTAACTGTGTCGTTGTCTCCCAGGCGAAGAGTCAGCTTGGAAACAGTTGAAGGTGATTTGCGCAACATCGCTACGGTTTCACCGCAATCTTTTTCTGGGCAGGTAAACGTAGCAAGTCGGGCGCGGTATTTATCGTCGCCATAACCAGCGACAAATTCGGAGGAGATATTGGTGACGCCGAAGAAAATACTGATTGTCGAAGACTGCCCTGATGTTCTCGAACTTCTCGCGGAGGCGCTAACCCTGTTAGGTTGGGAGACCATCCTTGCCGGGAATGGCTGGGAAATGCGGGAAAAACTTGTATCCGAAACACCGAATGTCATTTTCTTGAATATGCGATCGCCGGTGATGCATGGCATCAAGCTGGCAGCATCTGTAAAAGCACATCCTGCCTATAAAAACATTCCGATCCTTGCCGCGAGTCGGCGTTCCCCCACGCTCAGCCGGGAGTGTTGTCAGGAGCTCGGCTTTGACGATTTCATTGCTAAACCGCTGGTGCTTCCCGAGCTCGAAATGCGCCTTACGAATATATTGTCTGTGGAAAGACAAAAAACGATAAGAGCGACCGCTCCTGCGAATCTGGACTCTAAAAGGCCCCAACGAAAGTTGAGGCGTGTGGGCCGTCGATGAAAAGTTTGGTTATTCATGTCAGACCGCGTTTCAAAAGAAACTGCGGAACGTATTTGTGTTCGTCAGCGAAAGAGGTGTTGCATGAAAATAAATAATGTCGGCAGCAGGATCGACACCCCCGTGAGGGATCTCATAGCGGCGGTCAGCGAGGCCGCCTTTGAATATTCCACTGACGCAAAAGAAGCCCAGCAACTAACCCGTATGGTGTTGAGGGAGATATTGCCGGACGCATGCCCCAAGGGTGAGGGTGATGTCGTCGACCGGCCGTTTTTCTGGCACTAATAAACTTTAAAAAGATATCCGGATATTTGCCCGGGGTT